>CAVTWR010000001.1:0-200785 GCA_963738505.1 uncultured Actinomycetes bacterium
CGAGCCGGCACGCTCGGTCAGCGCCCTCTTCGGAGGGCAGTCGATCCTGATGGCCCAGGCGGCCTGGTCCCCCACCACCTGCCGGCGGCGTCTCGACCTGGGTCTCGACCAGCAACGCCGACTTCGCCGCGGGTGACGGGGATGTTGGCAACCACGGCGCCGTTGACGTTGACGTGCGCGCCAGCCGCGGCGTGCCAACCGATTCGTTCTTGTTCTACATCACCGCGGGAGACGACAGCCAGGTCGGCGCGATCGCCAACCTGGGACTCACGCCGCAGGTGGTCAACCAGGGCGGCGCGACCAAGGTCGTCAGCCTCGACCTCGAGCTCGACCCCTTCGAGACGGGAAGCCCGGAGAGATCCCCTGGATCCTGCGCATGTCACCGCAAGCCAACGACAACGTGCTCGGCGGCGGGTTCCGACTGCCCGGGGCAGCAGATCCAGGACGCGGTCGAGTTCGGCTGCGACGCCCTGTTCGCCGTGGACGACGGCAGCGGCTGCCCTCCGGCGCCGAGTGCCTACTGGACATCGTCGCCAACGGCGTCAACGCGCAGGTCCGCGCCGCCATGAACAATCGCTGGGCGCCCGGCCCGTGCAGCCCGAACAACTGGCCCAACTATCCCGGACATCCCGCGTGGCGACGCACGGCTGATCGTTGTCCCGTACACCAAGGTCGGACGGCCGTGGGCTCCCAATCTCGACATCCCGATCCAGGGGTTCGCGTACTTCTACGTCACCGGCTGGGACAGCGCACCCACCAGCGGGCCCGCCGACTGCGACGGCATCAACGAGGCCCCGCCGCCCGCGACGGTCACCACGAACGGGCAGAACTCGCGGATCTGGGGTCACTACGTGCAGTTCGTGGCCACCGCCGGGAGCGGCATCCCCGGCGAAACAGCCTGCACCGCCTCCACCACCGCCGTGACCGCGTGCATCGCCTCGCTGGTCAAGTAGCGGCCGGGCGGCGGAATCCAGGCACACTGATGCTGCGTCTGGACAAACGGGACCACAGCAGCGATAACTCGATAGGGGTACCCGCTTCGAGCGGGTCCGGGAAACAAGGGAGGATGGGTTCATGGCTCAGAGCTTGACCGGGCGGCTGACGTCGACGCGCCAGGGCGCGATCGCGCTCGGCCTCACAGCAGCGGCATTGGCGGCGATCCTGCTCGCCGTCTACATCACGCAATACCGCGACAGCGTCTCCTCGGACGCGGCGCCGCGCCAGGTGCTGGTCGCGAAGCGGCTCATCTCCAAGGGCACGCCGGGCGCCACCATCGGCGCCAAGCAGCTGTACCAGGTGACGAGCATCGCAGCGGCCGACGTCAAGCCGGGAGCGATCACCGACCCCGGCCTGCTCAACGGCCGCGTCGTGGCCCAGGACATCTACCCCGGCGCGCAGCTCGCCGACACCGACTTCTTCTCTGGCGGCGCACCCACGGGCCTCGCCGGCGCGCTCGCCGGCCCGCTCCGCGCCGTGTCGATCAGCGTCGATCTTCTCAACGGCAGCCTCGCCAACCTGCAGACAGGCGACCGCGTCGACATCTACCAGCAGGTGCAGGGCGAGGGCGGCAGCGTGGTCAAGCTCTTCCGCGCCAACGTGCCGGTGCTCCAGGCCCCGGGTCCCGTGGGCGGCACGGTCGTGCTGCAGGTGCCGACCCGCGATGTCTCGGACACGATCTACGCGTCCAAGCACACCGACCTGTTCTTCGCGCTGCGGCCCGCCGCCAACGCCGCACCGACGGTGCCGCGCACGGCGAACACCCAGACCATGCTCCAGTACTCGGCCACGCACTGAGCTGAGCGTGCCCAACCGCATCCGCACACTCGTCGTCCTCGACACCGGCCTCACGGCCGAGATGGTCGAACTGTCGCTGCCGCCGGTCTCCAGCGACGTCGCCGTGATGTCGGTGGTCGAGGGCATCGAGGACGGCGTGCGGGCACTCAGCGAGACGAAGTGCGACCTGCTCGTGGTGGCCTGCCGCGGCTACTCCGAGCGGGTCCTCTACTTCGTCGAGAACAACGTCAAGCAGAACCCCGACCGCCCGGTCATCGTGCTCGCCGACGAGGTCCCGGCCGGGTTCATCAGACGCCTCTTCGACGTGGGCGCAGACGACATCCTCCCCTTCCCGCCCGCCCTCGAGGAGTTCGTGTTCGGCATCCAGAAGTCGATCGCCCGCCGCGAGAGCGGCACCAGCAAGCACCTCGCCGCCCACCTGGCCCGGCTGATCGTGGTGCTCGGCCCCAAGGGCGGCACCGGCAAGACGCTGACCGCCACCAACCTGGCCGTCGCCATGCAGGAGGCCGGACAGACGATCGCGATCGTCGACCTCGACCTGCAGTTCGGCGACGTCGGCCTCTGCCTCGGCCTGGCGCCCGAGAAGACCATGTACGACCTGGCCATCGCGCCGGGCGTGATCGACCAGGACAAGGTCGACAGGCACCTGCTCACCCACCGCTCGGGTGTGAAGGCGCTGCTGGCACCGGCCCGGCCCGATCAGGCCAGCGCCATCTCCACCGGGCTCGTGCGCGAGGTGTACGGCATCCTCCGCGCCCAGTACGACGCGATCATCGTGGACACCCCACCCGGGTTCACTGCCGAGGTGATCGCCACCATCGACATGTCCACCGACCTGGTCATGGTCGGCATGCTCGACTCGCTCTCGCTCAAGAACACGAAGCTCGGGCTGGAGACGCTCGACCTGATGGGGTACTCGAGCGAGACGATCAAGCTCGTGCTCAACCGCGCCCAGACCAAGGTCGGCATCCCGGCGGAGGCCGTGGCCGCCGTGCTCGGCCGCACCCCCGAGGTGCTCGTGCCGAGCGACCGCGAGATCCCGGTGGCGATCAACGCCGGCACGCCCATCGTGGAGGCGCTCCCGAAGTCCGAGGCCGCCGACGCCTTCCGCCTGCTGGCCGGCTACTACGCCAGGAACGGCGACACGCCCGACGGCGAAGCCGGGCCCGCCACCAAGCCACACGGGGCCGACGAGCGCAAGCGGCGATCGCTGCTTCGCCGGGGCCGCTAGCGACCAACGGGGAGAGACCGACATGGACCTACATGAACGACTGACCAGCCTCCGCCCGATGGCCGGGCCCAGCGAGCCCTTCTCGGAGCTGAAGACCCAGATCCACATGAAGGTGATCTCGGAGCTCGGGCCGCAGCTGTTCGCGACCACGCTCGGCACCGAGGAGGTGCGCGAGCTCGTCGTCGCCGACGTCCGCAAGTACCTGGCGATGGAGGTCGGGCTCTCCCGCGACGAGCGCGACGTTCTCGCCCGCGAGATCACCAACGACATCGTCGGCTACGGCCCCCTGGAGCGGCTGCTCGCCGACGACTCGATCACCGAGATCATGGTCAACGGCCCCGACGAGATCTGGGTCGAGCGCCAGGGGCGCCTGTACGACACCACCATCCGCTTCACGGACGAGTCGCACCTGCGGCGCATCATCACCAAGATGGTGGCGCAGGTCGGCCGCCGCGTTGACGAGTCCTCCCCGCTCTGCGATGCGCGCCTCCCCGACGGCAGCCGCGTCAACGTGATCATCCCGCCGCTCTCGCTCTCCGGGCCGCTGCTCACCATCCGCAAGTTCGCCACCAAGCGCCTCAACCTGGACGAGATGATCCGCATCAACTCGCTCTCCGAGGACGCCGTCGAGTTCCTGCGCCGCTGCATCCAGGCGCGCCTCAACATCGTCATCTCCGGCGGTACCGGCACCGGCAAGACGACCCTGCTGAACGCGCTCTCCTCCTCCATCCCCGACTCCGAGCGGGTGGTCACGATCGAGGACTCCGCCGAGCTCCAGCTCTCCCAGCGCCACGTGCTGCGGCTCGAGTCACGCCCACCGAACATCGAGGGCGAAGGCTCGATCGCCATCCGCGAGCTCGTCCGCAACTCCCTGCGCATGCGCCCCGACCGCATCATCGTCGGCGAGGTTCGCTCCGCCGAGGCGCTCGACATGCTGCAGGCCATGAACACGGGCCACGACGGCTCGCTCACGACCGTCCACTCCAACTCGCCGCGGGATGCGCTCACCCGTATCGAGACGATGGTGATGATGGCCGGCCTGGAGATCCCCGTGCGCGCCATCCGCCAGCAGATGTCCTCGGCCCTCGACCTGATCATCCACATCGAGCGGCTCGAGGACGGCTCACGCCGGGTGGTCTTCATCACCGAAGTGCAGCGCATGGAGGGCGACGTGGTCACGCTCCAGGACATCTACGAGTTCAAGATCGCCGAGGTGCGCGCCGACCGCACCATCGCCGGCCGGCTGCAGCCCACCGGTCTGCGCCCGATGATCCAGGCCAAGTTCGAGAAGCGTGGCGTGGCGCTGCCCAACGACATCTTCGGCAACCAGTTGCGCGACGCGCTCGGCGGCGACGAGGAGAGCATCGACCTCGCCACACGGCTCAACCGCGAAACCGGCCGGTGACCCGAACGCCGCGTACCCGCCTCGCTCTCGCGCTCCAGACCGCGCTCGTCGCGGTTGCGGTCGCCCTGATCGCAGCGGTTGCCGCGTTCGCGCAGGACGAGCCGTTCAACGCCTCGCGGCCGCGGCTGTCCGAGCCGGCCGGCTCCAAGTTCCCGCAGAAGGCGTACCTGCTCACGCAGCCGTCGAAGAGGCCGCTGAACGCGCAGAACGTGACGGTGCTGGAGAACGGGCAACCGGTCAACGACCTCGCCGTCGAGCTCTCCACGGACTCCCGGAAGGCACGCCTCGGCACGGTGCTCCTGATCGACGCGTCCGAGTCGATGACCGGCGAGCCGATCGAGCAGGCGATGATCGCCGCGCGCACCTTCGTCGAGCAGCGCGGTCCGCGCGAGCGGATCGCCGTGATGACCTTCAACAGCGAGACGACGCTCCTCACGGACTTCACCCAGGACATCGGCACGCTGGAAACCGCCCTCGCCGGCGTGCCCGACCTGGCCTTCGGCACGCACATCTACGACGCCGTGGGCGTCGCCACCGAGCTGCTCGAGACGGGGAAGATCACCGTCGGCTCGATCGTGCTGCTCTCCGACGGCGCCGACGTCGGGTCGGTGGCGGATCCGGCCGTGGCCACGAAGGAAGCAGCAGCGACCAAGGCTCGTGTCTTCTCCGTCGGGCTGCAGGGCCCGCAGTTCGAGTCGGGCGCGCTCGAGGCGCTGGCCAAGGCCACCGGCGGCGCCTACGCGCTTGCCGAGAACGCGTCCGACCTGGAAGGGGTCTACCAGTCGCTCTCCGCCTCGCTCCGCAACGAATACCTGGTCACCTACGAGTCCTTCGCCGCGCCCGGCATCCCCGTCTCGGTCAACGTCTCGAGCGGGGCCTTCCAGGGCACCGCCACCGCGAGCTACCAGGCGCCCGGCATCCCGCAGACCACCCTCGAGGCGAAGTCCACCTGGGATCGCATCCTGCAGTCCTGGATCACGGCGCTCGTCATCTCGGGCCTCGTGGTCGGGCTCATCGGCTACGCCATCTACCTGCTCGTCCGCCGTCGCGACAAGAGCTTCGAGACGCGACTCGGGCAGTTCGTCTCGCTCTCGCTCGGAAGAGCAGGCAAAGGCGCGTCAGGCCGCGGTCAAGGAGGCCCTGGAGGCCAAGGAGCGCGGCGAGAGGGCCGTGCTCACGATCCAGGACGTCCGCTGGTACAAGAAGCTCGAGGAGGCCGTGGAGATCGCCGGCATCCCCATGCCCGCGCAGACCATCGTGCTGGCCACCGCCGTCGCCACCGTGGTCGCGCCCGCCGCCGCCATCATCGGGCTCGGCAGCGTCTGGGGCATCCTCATCGCCGTCCTCCCCGCCTGGCTCGCCAACCTCCTCGTCTCACGCAGGCTGCGCAAGGTGCGGCGCGACTTCGCCGAGCAGCTGCCGGAGACGCTCGACGTCATCTCCTCCGCGCTCCGCGCCGGCCACTCGTTCGTGGGGGCGCTGCGGGTGGCGGTGGAGAGCGCCGCCGAGCCGTCCCGCACCGAGTTCGGACGCGTCGTCTCCGACGAGCAGCTCGGCGTGCCCATGGACGAGTCCATGCAGCTCGTCTCGGTACGGATGGACAACCGCGACGTGAAGCAGATCGCGCTCGTCGCCCGGCTGCAGCGCGAGGCAGGCTCGAGCGCAGCCGAGGTGGTGGAGCAGGTGGCGAACAACGTACGGGCGGCCATGGACCTGCGGCGCCTCGTCCACACGCTCACCGCCCAGGGGCGCCTCTCGCGCTGGATCGTGTCCGCGCTGCCGTTCTTCCTGTTCGGCGCCATCTACACGATCAACCGCGAGTACCTGGAGCCGCTGTGGACGGAGAGCATCGGCAAGTTCGCAGCGATCCTGGCAGTGATCATGATCGCGGCCGGGTCGTACGTGATCAAGCGCATCGTGGAGATCGAGCTTTAAGTGGTCGCTCCGGGAACTTCGCACCGTCTTCGCGCGGCTGCAAACCGTCGCCTGCCGTTGTCCTCGGTCGCACCAAGACAACACCGGTCTTGGCGCTCCCTGCGTCCTGGGCACGCTCGGTTTTCGCCGACGAACCCAACCCGAACTTCCCGGAGCGACCACTAGATGGAAGTCGCCGCGCTCATCATCGGCCTGGTTCTCGTCGCCGTCGCCGTCGCCACCCTGCTCCGCGCGCTCACCGCCACCGCCGCACAGAGCGCGGAGGTGATCGAGTCCATCGCCACCTACGGGTTCACCGCGCCGGCGGACGAGCCGCTCCAGCGCGGGAAGAGCGTGGGCGAGGTGGCGGCCAAGATCGGCACGTCGCTGCGCCGCCGCCGCCCAGGGGACGACACGGGACTGCGGGACCGGCTGATCTCGGCCGGGTGGTACTCGATGAACCCCACGACCTTCATCGGCTACCAGCTGCTCGGTGCGGCGTCGCTCACGCTGATCTGGGCCTTCGTCGGCCAGTTCGCCGACATCAGCCTCGCGATCTACGTGATCGGGCTGATCATCGCGCCACTCTCCGGCTGGTATCTCCCCTCCACCTTCCTCACGCGCGCCATCCAGGAGCGCTACGCGAAGATCGAGAAATCCCTGCCTGAGCTGATCGACCTGCTCGTGGTCGCGGTCGAGTCGGGCATGGGCTTCATCGCCGCGCTGCGGATGACCTCGCGCGAGCTGGACGGCCCACTGGCGGCGGAGCTCAAGCTGATGCTGCAGGAGCAGACCATGGGCCTGCAGACCTCGGAGGCGATGATCGCCATGCGCAAGCGCGCCGACACGCCCGGCATGCGCTCGTTCGTGCGAGGCGTGGTGCAGGGTGAGCAGCTGGGCATCTCCATCGCGCAGATCCTGCGCAACGTCGCCGAGGAGATGCGCAAGCGCCGCAAGGCGTGGGCCGAGGAGAAGGCGCAGAAGGCACCGGTGAAGATGCTCTTCCCGCTGATCCTGCTCATCTTCCCCGCCATGTTCGTGGTGCTCCTGCTGCCTGCGGTGATCACGATCTCGAGGACGCTCGGCGGCTGAGCCGACCGCCCGCAGGACAACTCCTGGCGAGGCCCTGAAGGGCCCCGCAGGCGCGGCGGCGGCCGTGAGGAACGCAGCGTTCCGTGCACGCGTTTCGCTTGAGCAGGCGGGCCTGGCCTGGCACGCGCGCCAGCGGGGCCTTCAGGGCCCGTGCACGCGCGCCAGCGGGGCCCTTCAGGGCCTCGCCAGGAGTTCTCCCACGCACACCGCCAGGCCCAGCACGCGCCCAGCGGGGCCCTTCAGGGCCTCGCCAGGAGTTCTCCCACGCACACCGCCAGGCCTCCACGCCCCACGCGGGGCCCAGCACGCGCCCCAGCGGGGCCCTCAGGGCCTCGCCAGGAGTTCTCCCACGCACACCGCCAGGCCTGCACGCCCCACGCGGGGCCCAGCACGCGCCCCAGCGGGGCCCTCAGGGCCTCGCCAGGAGTTCTCCCACGCACACCACCAGGCCCTGCACGCGCCACGCGGGGCCCAGCACGCGCCCCAGCGGGGCCCTCAGGGCCTCGCCAGGAGTTCTCCCACGCACACCACCAGGCCCTGCACGCGCCACGCGGGGCCCAGCACGCGCCCCAGCGGGGCCCTTCAGGGCCTCGCCAGGAGTTCTCCCACACGGAGATTCGGAGATTCGTCGTCCCCGTGGGACACGGCCGAAAGAGCGACTAGCAAGGACGCGTCTCGGGAGCGATGCTGGCGGGATGCCGCGCAAGCGCCGAATCGACGTTCCGGGAGCGACTCATCACGTGGTCGCGCAGGGCAACAACCGCCAGGTGATCTTCCTGCAGGATCACGATCGCGAGCTGTTCCTGGAGCGTGCTGCCGGGGTGGCGGCATCCTGCCACTGGGATCTCCACGCGTACTGCCTGCTCGACACGCACGTTCACCTTCTGTTGCGGACGCGCGACGGGAACCTCGGCGCCGGCATGGGACAGTTACTCGGCTGGTACGCGCACCGGTTCAACCACACGCACGGAAGAGAGGGCCATCTGTTTCGGCGGCCGTTCTGGTCGCGGATCGTGGAGGACGGCGAGCAGCATCTGCGCGCGTGCTTCTACATCGCGCTCAATCCTGTTGCGGCCGGCCTCTGCCGACTGCCTCGGCAGCACCCGTGGCAGCGGATCACGGACGTGGGGATTGCCTCGCATGACGAGGATGTCGTGGTAGGGCGCGACCGGATCGAGAGCGCCCTCGATGCTGTCGCGGAACGCATCCGGACGGGTCGTGAGCCCAACTGGAGGACGGCGGCGCAGCGGCAGGCCGAACTTCTGGCGAGGCCCTGAAGGGCCCCGCTAGCCGCCTCCCCGCGCGGCGCGAGAGGGCCCCGCCGGCCGCCTCACACAGGCACGCCCCCACCCGCACGTGAACAGAGCGCCCGCTACGGCAGGCCGAACTCCTGGCGAGGCCCTAAAGGGCCCCGCTAGGCCGCCTCCCCGCGCGGCGCGAAGGGCCCCGCAGGCCGCCTCCCCGCGCGGCGCGAAGGGCCCCGCCGGGCCGCCTCACACCAGCCCCTCACCCGCACGTGAACAGAGCGCCCGCTATGGCAGGCCGAACTCCTGGCGAAGCCCTGAAGGGCCCCGCTAGCCGCCTGCCGGCTCCCGCGAGACCCGAAGGGCGCGGCCGGCAGCCTCACCACCGACGCGCACCCAACCCGCACGCGAACACAGCGCCCCGACAGCAGGCCGACCTCCTGGCGAGGCCCTAAAGGGCCCCGCAGGCCGCCTCCCCGCGCGGCGCGAAGGGCCCCGCAGGCCGCCTCCCCGCGCGGCGCGAAGGGCCCCGCCGGGCCGCCTCACACCAGCCCCTCACCCGCACGTGAACAGAGCGCCCGCTATGGCAGGCCGAACTCCTTGCGAAGCCCTGAAGGGCCCCGCTAGCCGCCTGCCGGCTCCCGCGAGACCCGAAGGGCGCGGCCGGCAGCCTCACCACCGACGCGCACCCAACCCGCACGCGAACACAGCGCCCCGACAGCAGGCCGACCTCCTGGCGAGGCCCTAAAGGGCCCCGCAGGCCGCCTCCCCGCGCGGCGCGAAGGGCCCCGCAGGCCGCCTCCCCGCGCGGCGCGAAAGGGCCTCGCCGGTCCGCCTCACACAGGCACGCCCCCACCCGCACGTGAACAGAGCGCGCGCTACGGCAGGCCGAACTCCTGGCGAGGCCCTGAAGGGCCCCGCTAGCCGCCTCCCCGCGCGGCGCGAAGGGCCCCGCCGGTCCGCCTCACACCAGCCCTGAAGGGCCCCGGTAGCCGCCTGCCGGCTCCCGCGAGACCCGAAGGGCGCGACCGCCCGCCCCGCGGCCGCGGGAGAGGCCACGGAGGGAAGCGCTTGCGGGGCCCTTCAGGGCCTCGCCAGGAGGTCGACCCACACTGCGGCAAGGCCTCGGGCTGACCAACCGCGCGATCCGCGCTCGCAGCCCCCGCCATCCGGCATTACCATGCGGGAGATGGCTCGCGATCGGGGCACGTTGACGCTGCGCCGCGAGGACGGACGGATCATCTGCGAGTCCGTTCGCGTGGCCGACACACTGTTCAGGCGCATGTGGGGACTGCTGGGACGGCGGGCGCTTCCCCGCGACACCGGGCTCGTGCTACGCCCCGCGTGGTCGATTCACACCGGGTTCATGCGCTTCCCCATCGACGTCGTCTTCCTCGACGCCGACCAGGTCGTGCTGCGGGTTGACCGCGTGCTCACCCCGTTCAAGACAGCCGCCTGCCGGGGCGCCCGCGAAGTGATCGAGCTCTCCGCCGGCGAATGCGAGCGCCACGAGCTCGAGGTGGGCCATCGCATCACCTGGGCGCCTCGCGCCGCGATCGATCAGGAGCTTGGCGCCGACGCGGTGACGATCCGCCCGCACGGGCAGGGCCGTGCGGTGCTGGCAACCTCCGACGAGCGCTTCTCCAAGCTGGTGGGCTTCCTGCTCGGTAACCGCGACATCGATGTGGTGGCGGTTGTCGCCACCGACGACGCAGCCGACGCCGTGTCCGACAAGAGGCCCGACGTGCTCATCCTCGACGCCGGCTCCGACATCGCCGACGCGCTGCGCGAGATGTCCTCCGTGCAGGCGCGCCGAGCGGAGACGACCGTCCTCCTCGCAGCCGAGGGAGCCGCGGAGCGGCGCCCACCCGGAATGCGGGTGTACGACAAGTGGGACGAGACCGAAGAGCTCGTCGACTCCGTCGTCGAGGCGGTGACCCGCATGCACGAGGCTCCCGGCACCGAAACGTAGATGGGAGCACTGTCAGGAGCCCGCGCGGCGGCCGGCCCGATCGAGGCGCCGAACGAGCTGCTGCACGAGCGGTTCCACGCGGCGATCACGAACCGCGCCGCCGACTGGGCAGGCCCCTCGCTCGAGGCTGCCCGTGCGCGCGCCACGCTGACCCTCTCCGGGGCAGGGACGGCACCCGAGGGTGAACGCCTGGCCGCCGCCACCTACGCGTCGGACGTGCTCGTGCTGCTCGCGGCAGAGGGAGGACTGGACCGGACGGACGTCGACGTGCTCACGCGCGAGTATGCGCTCGTCGACCCGCGCGAGCAGCAGGCCGCGCGCTTCGACCTCTTCACGCGGGCCGTTCGCTCACCGGTGCTCTTCGAGCTGCCGCCGCTCGTCGCTGTCGGGATCCAGAGCGAGATGCTCATCCTCTTCGGTGTCTGCGCCGGCGTCTCGTTGTGGCGGCCGACACAGAGCGGCTCGATCGAGTGCGTCTTCCAGCTCGGTGACGACCAGACGACGCGGCGCGTGCGCGCGACGGCGAAGGCGGCGCTCCGCCGGCGCGGCGGGTTGGTGCTGCAGGGGCGGGCCACACTCCGCACCGCCGCCATCAGCCGCTTCGGCGAAACCAACGACGTGCTCGTCGCGCGGGTCGGCGAAGACGCACAGGCAAGCGTCGACGCCTACCTCGAGGAGTGCGCCCGGGCGGTGACGCCACTCCTCGAACGCGAGTACCTGCTCGAACGGGGCAAGGCTCGTGCGGTCGCCCTCGTCTCCGCGAGCGAGCGCCGCCTGATGCGGGTCGGCTTCGATCTCCACGACGGGCCGATCCAGGACGTGCTCTCGCTGGCCCACGAGATCCGCCACTTCCGCGACCAGCTGGAGCCGTTCGTCGTCGACTCCCACCGCGAGCGGGCAGTCGGCCGCTTCGAGGACATGCTCGCGCGCCTCACCGAGCTCGACAAGAACCTGCGCGAAGTCGCGCAGTCGCTCGAGTCGAAGAGCGTCGTCTCCCGCCCGCTCGCGGAGATCCTCCATCGTGAGGTGGACGCCTTCGCCCTTCGCTGGGGCATCGAGGTGCGCCTCGAGATCAAGGGTGACCCGGAGATGATCACCCCGGAGCAGCGCATTGCGGTGTTCCGCGCCATCCAGGAGTCGCTCGCCAACGTGCGCGAGCACTCGGGCGCCACCCGTGTCGTGATCGTCGTCCATGCACGCAAGAACGCGCTCCATGTGACCATCACCGACAACGGCGTCGGGTTCGAGGTCAGCCGGGCGCTGACGCGCGCGGCACAGCGCGGGCGCCTTGGCCTTCTCGGCATCGCCGAACGCGTGCGGATGCTCGGCGGCACGTTCAACATCGAGAGCGAGCCGGGCTCTCCGACGACGCTGTCGTTCACGCTGCCGCACTGGGAAAGCCACCGCTGACCGGCCGGGGGACTGTCCCCACAACCCGGGATGCGGGATGCTTCAGCGTCCTGCGGTTCTTCAGGGCCCATCCCGGTTGGCCGGGCGCGCTGCGGGGCCCTTCAGGGCCTCGCCAGGAACTCGTCCCGTGACAAGCGCCGGATTCGCCGCTGCGGATGACCACTTGCCGGTCGAGCTTCCACTCCCCGCGAGGCCCTGAAGGGCCCCGTAGTACGCGGTTCCGACGCCTGGCGGGATAGGCTCCAGATCTCCCTGGGCGGCGCCGCACTCCCGGCCGGCCGCGCTCGGAGTTGCCTACGCCATTCCGGCGAGTCTGGTTCCGGATTTCGGCGCGAGAGGTGGACGGGTTCCCTCGGATGAGGGAGTGCGTTATCGGCAGCGATCCCCGATTGTTGAGGAGGTATGCGAAAGGCTGTTTTCCTCCTGATCCTGGCCCTTGCGCTGGCCTCCGCGATCGGCGTCTCGGCGCCGATGGCCGGGGCCGGCGCAACCGCCATCACCTCGTCCGAGAGGTCGATCGTGAGGGAGATCAACCGGGTGCGACGGGAGGCCGGGCTCCGCACGCTCCGCATCTCCCCAGCCCTCTCAGCGTCCTCGGACGCCCACACCGGGGCCATGCTCGCCCGCGGTTTCTTTGCTCACGAGTCGGCGGACGGCACCTCGTTCGACAAGCGGATCAAGAGCTTCTACCGGCCGTCCAGCGGCCGCTGGGCGGTGGGCGAGAACCTCGCCGCGAGCAGCGACCCGCTCGACGCCGCGACCACGGTGCAGATGTGGCTCGAGTCGTCGTCGCATCGCAAGATCCTGCTCTCGCCGCTCTGGCGGGAAGTCGGGATCGGCGCAGACGGCGCCTCGGCGGTGGGCGGCGAGTTCGGCGGCGGCTCCGCCTGGGTCGCCACGGCCGACTTCGGCGTCAGGTAGCGCCGCGGCACGCCGGCGTACGATCCGCCCTCACGCGAGTTCGTGGCCGGAGGTTCCTGGCGAGCCCCTGAGCCTGGATCCACCGCTTGGCGTGATCGCGGGGCGCCTGCCAGGGTCGTCAGGACGTGCGCGGACAGCGTCGGGCAGGCTGGTTGCCTGTGCGACGCTGTCCGCGCGCGGAGCGCACCGAGCGGGTGCAAGCCCTCCACGCCCTTGCGGAGGGGTTACACCCGGTCGGGGAGCGCCCTGGCGAGCCTGGCAGGATGCACCGCCCACGCCAAGCGGTGGATCCAGGCTGAAGGGGCCCGCAACGGCCCGCAACCCACAGCGCCCACGACCCAGACGGTGGCCGAGCCACCAAGCGTGAGCTCCGCCCGCATACGGTTGGTGAGTCTTCCCTGTCGCTTCGCCGCGACTCGGGCGGTGCGTCAGAGTGCGCGGAACTCGACCGTGTCAGGATCGAGGTGGGCGCGGATCCCGGAGTGGAAGGCGACGATCAGGGTGCCGTCGGCCGCGATGTCCTCGACGATGCCCGTGGAGCCCGCGTCGAGCTGGGTATCGCAGTTCGCCTGCCCGAGCAGCTGGATCGAGGTTCCGGGGCGCACACCGGCCCGGATCCGGGCGGCTACGAGACGTGCACCAGCTGCGTCCATGTCCCTTTCATCGGCCGGAATCCAAGCGTGTCGCTCACCCTTCCGGGGGAGGACTCGTTCACCTTACCGTCGAAGGCGGACGGGCCGACGGACAGCTGTTCCCGAACTCGACGGCTTAGGGCACTGTCCGTCGGCCACCTGATTAGGATGAGATCAGCAATGTCGACCGGGGAAGAGCCAAGAGCGGATCGGGAGTGGGCCCACTGGCCTGCTCGTCGTACCCAGGACGAGCGGATTCGGGATCGGCTGCGGTCACTCTTCCAGGCGACGGACGAGGAGAACGCCGTCGAGGCGCTGCTGACGGACGAGGAGCGGTCATTGGACGACCGCGTTCGTGACGTGGCGGACACGATTGCCGAGCTCGAGCGGCGCGAGGCGCGCACCGTCGACCTGAGGAACGCGGTCGAGGACATGCTGAGACGGGGCTCGGCCGAGCTGGACGAGCGCCACGCAGAGCTGACCGCGCTCGCCCGTGAGCTGGCCGAGCGCGAGGACGCGCTCGCGACCGCGGAGCACGAGCTGTCGGACCGGCGCCAGGAGCTTGGCGCCGTCGAGCTGCGGCGGGCCGCGCTGGAGCGCCGTGAAGATGCGCTCCGCGAGCGCGAGGCGACGATCGAGCAGCTGCAGTCGGCGATCGACGTGCGCGAGCATGACCTGGCGTCCGCCGAGGATCAGGTCCGCGAGCAGAGCCTCGACGACCGCGAACGTACTCTCGAGGAGCGCGAGGCCATGGTGCAGGCGTTGGTCGAGGCCAACGAGCAGCGCGAGCAGGAGCTGAGGGAACGCCTGGCCGCCCTGGCGGCCGAGCCCGACACCGTGTCCGGGGCGGCGCCCGAGGCGGCTGAGGAAACAGCCCACCTGCTGTTCCTGCCGGGGCACCGCTACCGGCTGCAGGAGGCGCGCGGCCCGGCTCCCGGTGTGCTCGCACTCGTGGAGCTCGATCAGGCCACGTATCGCGTGACGCGGGTGGCCGGCTCTCCGTTGCCGGGTGACCGGCGCCGCTGCGCCTACCTGGAACTGCTCGACGCCGCCGGGGCGTGAAGCGGCTCCGTCTCGCAGGCGCCCTGGCCGGGGCGGCGCTCGCGGTCGCGTGCCTGGTGGTGAAGGGGCTCGACGCCGGCGGCCTGATCGCTGCCGCGGGCTGCCTCGTGCTCACGGCCATCTCCGTCGTCGATCTCGAGGAGCGGCGGATCCCCAACGTGATCATCCTCCCTGCGCTTGCGGCTGCGCTGGCCGCGCGGACGCTGGAGGATCCGAGCGTGGAGTGGATCGTCTCCGCGCTGGCCGCGGGCGGCTTCTACTTCCTGCTCGCGATCGCCTACCCGGCGGGGCTGGGCATGGGTGACGTCAAGCTCGCCGGGTTCCTCGGCGCCTGGCTGGGCCGCGACGTGATCGTGGCCCTCTTCGCCGGGTCGCTCCTCGCCTTCATCCCAGCCGTCTTCCTGCTCGCCACGAAGGGCGCCAAGGCCCGCAAGATCGGGATTCCCTTCGGCCCCTTCCTCGCAGCGGGCGGCGTGCTGGCGCTGTTCGCAGGGCAGCGCATCATCGACGCCTGGCTCGGCTAGATGATTGATTCCGAGTTGTCGCGCGCCCGGGATGTGCCCCTGGCGTCGTGGGTCTCGCTGTAGCGCGGCAGATGGGCCGAACTTCTTGCGAGGCCCTGAAGGGCCCCGCGCTGTACCTCGCGCCGCCACAGCAGCACGCCTGTCGGCAGGTCGCGAGCCGTGAGAGATCCAGGGGCGACTACATGCCAGCGCGGGGCTCGCCCGCGCGCGAACTACAGCTCCCCTCGCTACACACCCACCCGATCGCGACCGCAACCGCCGGCGCGCGCGCTTGCCCGTGCGCGAAATCAGCAGTTCTAGGAGAAGAACGTATCGGTTGCGGAGTACGCGGGAACGCAGGTGCAGAGCAACCGCACGCCGGCCTCCCCGGCCGTGAGCTGATGCCACGCGCCGGGCGGGATCAACACGGCATCCCCTGGCACCACAGGCCGTTCCTCTCCGTCCACCTCGACGACGCCCGAGCCCTCGAGGATGAGGTAGATCTCCTCGGCCACACGGTGGTAGTGCCGATCCGTTCGCTGCCCCGGCTGCAGCGTCGATTCGGCGAGCGACTGCGCCGGCGTGTGGTGGTACTCGCGGATCTCCGAACCGTCCTCCGAGGGAAAGGGCTCGAGCTGGGCGCGGTGTCGCACGTCCACGCCGGAAGTAAAGCAGCGGCGCCGCCGTCCGACTAACCGGACGCGATGCCGAGGCCCGTCACGCTTGCCCTGTGCGCGATCTTCAAGAACGAGGCGCGCTACTTGAAGGAGTGGATCGAGCTGCACCTGCTCACCGGCGTCGAGCGGTTCTACCTGTACGAGAACCTGAGCGACGACGACTTCGCACCGGTCCTGGCGCCGTACGTCGAGAGCGGCATCGTCATCCTGCACCACTGGCCACAGCATCCCGGCCAGATCGCCGCCTACTCGCACTGCGCGGCCACGTACGCGGGCGAGGCGCGCTGGATCGGGTTCGTGGACGCCGACGAGTTCTTCTTCGCACCCGACGGACGCGACCTGCGTGACGTGCTCGCCGGCTACGACCGCCCGCACATCGGTGGCCTCGGCATCAACTACGTCAACTTCGGCACCAGCGGCCACGTGACCACACCGGCCGGGCTGGTCCTGGAGAGCTACCTGCGCCGAGCAGGGCACGAGACGTCCGTCCCCCTGCCGTCCGGTCTGCGCAGCCCCGAGCTCGACCCGAACGACCTCCGCAGCTACTACCCGCTGAAC
The DNA here is from genome assembly GCA_963738505.1 of uncultured Actinomycetes bacterium. Classification (GTDB taxonomy): domain Bacteria; phylum Actinomycetota; class Thermoleophilia; order Gaiellales; family Gaiellaceae; genus Gaiella. The sequence continues at coordinate 16,416 of CAVTWR010000001.1, forward strand.
GCCCGCATCTCCAGCGTGATCCGGCCCGATCGCGTGGCCCGCTACGTCAGCCCGCACTACCCGGAGTACCTGCCGGGCTACCACGCGGTCACGGAGCGCTGCGAGCCGGTCGTGGGGCCGATGACGCCGCAGACGAGCGTCGACGTGCTGCGGATGAACCACTACTGGACGAAGTCGGAGGAGGAATGCCGGCGCAAGTTCGCGCGCGGCCGCTCCGACACGGGGCTGGCGCGGGCGTGGCCGGACGAGTTCAACCTGAGAGAGCGCGCACTGAACGAGGTGGTGGACACGGAGATCCTGCGCTGGCTGGAGCCCCTGCGGCGCGCCCTCGGGCGGTCCGGGCCTTCGGCCGAAGAGCTGGCCCGTGCTGCCGAGGCGAACGTGCCGTCGTTCGCGGACCGGCGTGCCGCGTGAACAACGGACCGTTACGCACGGGGGCACTGCCCGTTCGCAGGCTCCTGCACCTCGCCTTCGTCGCGCGCGCGCACCCCGCGGCGGCCCCGCGGTCAGCCGAGCCCGGCCCGCGATCGGTGGGAGCGGTCCTCAGGCGCCTGGGACGGCGGCGGCGGCGCTAGCACCCGCGTCCGCAATTGCGGTCGGCGCGGCGGCCTCCAGACGCTTCGCAGGCCGTTGTCCTCGGTCGCGCCGTTCCAACACCGGGAGCGGCGGCTCCCGCGTCCTGGGCCTGCTCGGTAGTGCCACACCGGTCGGCGCGCGCGCGCTGCGGGGCCCTTCAGGGCCTCGCCAGGAACTCGCCCCGGGACCAGGACCACATCCGCCGCTGCGAATGACCCACGGCTAGTCGAGCTTCCACTCCTCGCCAGGCCCTGAAGGGCCCCGCAGTACGCCGTTGCGACGCCTAGCGGGACAGGCTCTTCAGTGCACCGGTAGGCGCGCGCGCTGCGGGGCCCTTCAGGGCCTCGCCAGGAACTCGCCCCGGGACCAGGACCGCATCCGCCGCTGCGAATGACCCACGGCTAGCCGAGCTTCCACTCCTCGCCAGGCCCCGAAGGGCCCCGCAGCACGCCGTTGCGACGCCTAGCGAGACAGGCTCTCTAGTGCCACACCGGTCGGCGCGCGCGCGCTGCGGGGCCCTTCAGGGCCTCGCCAGGAACTCGCCCCGGGACCAGGACCGCATCCGCCGCTGCGAATGACCCACGGCCAGTCGAGCTTCCACTCCTCGCCAGGCCCCGAAGGGCCCCGCAGCACGCCGTTGCGACGCCTAGCGAGACAGGCTCTTTAGTGCCACACCGGTCGCGCGCGCGCGCTGCGGGGCCCTTCAGGGCCTCGCCAGGAACTCGCCCCGGGACCAGGACCGCATCCGCCGCTGCGAATGACCCACGGCTAGCCGAGCGTCCACTCCTCGCGAGGCCCCGAAGGGCCCCGCAGCACGCCGTTGCGAACGCCTAGCGAGACAGGCTCTCTAGTGCCACACCGGTCGGCGCGCGCGAGCTGCGGGGCCCTTCAGGGCCTCGCCAGGAACTCGCCCCGGGACCAGGACCGCATCCGCCGCTGCGAATGACCCACGGCTAGTCGAGCGTCCACTCCTCGCCAGGCCCTGAAGGGCCCCGCAGTACGCCCGTTGCGACGCCTAGCGGGACAGGCTCTTCAGTGCCACACCGGTAGGCGCGCGCGCTGCGGGGCCCTTCAGGGCCTCGCCAGGAACTCGCCCCGGGACCAGGACCGCATCCGCCGCTGCGGATGACCCATGGCTAGTCGAGCTTCCACTCCTCGCGAGGCCCTGAAGGGCCCCGCAGTACGCCGTTGCGACGCCTAGCGGGACAGGCTCTTCAGTACACCGGTAGGCGCGCGCGCTGCGGGGCCCTTCAGGGCCTCGCCAGGAACTCGCCCCGGGACCAGGACCGCATCCGCCGCTGCGGATGACCCACGGCTAGTCGAGCGTCCACTCCTCGCCAGGCCCTGAAGGGCCCCGCAGTACGCCGTTGCGACGCCTAGCGAGACAGGCTCATTAGTGCCACACCGGTAGGCGCGCGCGCTGCGGGGCCCTTCAGGGCCTCGCCAGGAACTCGCCCCGGGACCAGGACCGCATCCGCCGCTGCGGATGACCCACGGCTAGTCGAGCTTCCACTCCTCGCGAGGCCCTGAAGGGCCCCGCAGTACGCCGTTGCGACGCCTAGCGGGACAGGCTCTTTAGTGCACCGGTAGGCGCGCGCGCTGCGGGGCCCTTCAGGGCCTCGCCAGGAACTCGCCCCGGGACCAGGACCGCATCCGCCGCTGCGAATGACCCATGGCTAGCCGAGCGTCCACTCCTCGCCAGGCCCCGAAGGGCACCGCAGCACGCCGTTGCGAACGCCCAGCGAGACAGGCTCTTCAGTACACCGGTAGGCGCGCGCGCTGCGGGGCCCTTCAGGGCCTCGCCAGGAACTCGCCCCGGGACCAGGACCGCATCCGCCGCTGCGGATGACCCATGGCTCGTCGAGCGTCCACTCCTCGCCAGGCCCTGAAGGGCCCGGCAGCACGCCGTTGCGAACGCCCAGCGGGCAGAGCCCTTAGGTGTTACGTGCGATCTCGGCGACGAACTGAGCGGTCTCGGTCGGGGTCGTGCCGACCCTGATGCCCTTCGCCTCGAGCGCGTCCTTCTTGGCCTGCGCGGTGCCGGCGGAACCGGAGATGATCGCACCCGCGTGACCCATCGTCTTGCCGGGCGGTGCGGTGAAGCCGGCGATGTAGGAGACGACAGGCTTGGTCACGTTCGTTTCGATGAAGGCGGCGGCCTTCTCCTCCTCGTCGCCGCCGATCTCACCGACCATGACGATGAACTCGGTTTCCGAGTCGTCCTGGAACTTGCCGAGGATGTCGATGAACGACGACCCGATCACCGGGTCGCCGCCGATCCCGACGATGGTCGAGTTGCCGAGACCCATCTGCGTCAGCTCATGGCCGATCTGGTAGGTGAGCGTCCCCGAGCGCGAGACGAGCCCGATCGAGCCGGCGGCGAAGATCTCGGCCGGGATGATTCCCACGTTGGCTTTCCCCGGCGAGAGCACACCCGGGCAGTTCGGCCCCACGAGGGTGATCTCGTGGACGTCGATGTAGGCCTTGATCCGCAGCATCTCGTGCGCCGGGACGTGCTCGGTGATGCAGATGACGGTGTGGATGCCCGCGTCCACCGCCTCGTACACGGCATCTGCTGCGAAGGCGGCGGGCACGAAGATCATCGAGGTATTGGCGCCTTCCCTCGTCACCGCCTCCTCGACCGTGTCGAAGATCGGCACACCATCGACGTCCTGGCCGCCCTTGCCCGGCGTGACCCCGGCCACGAGCTTCGTGCCGTAGGCGCGGTTACGCAACCCGTGGAACCTGCCCTCGGAGCCGGTCAGCCCCTGCACGACGAGGCGCGTGTCGTTGTCGACGATGATGGCTATGGCTTCAGCCCCTTGATCGAGATGCGGTCGAACACGATGCCCTCACCGACCACACGATCTCCGAGCAGCGCCAGCGCGCGCTCCGCGTCCTCGCCCGTGCACCCGGTGCGGTCGAGCCAGGCCTGCCGCTCCATGGGGCGGCTGGAGACACGCACCTCGCCGACCGTCAGCCCGGCCGCTGTACAGAGTGCCTCCCATTCCTCGCGCGTGTAGTTCCGCACATGTGACGGGTCGCGTAGCTTCTCCGCCTGCTCGACCGATTCGCCCATGAACAGGGTGTCGGCGATCAGCACCTTGTCGCGCGCCACCCGCGCCATCTCGGCGACTGCAACGCCGGGGTCGGCGAAATGGTGGGCTGCCACGCGGCAGGCGACGATGTCGAAGCTGCCGTCGGCGAAAGGAAGATCCTCTGCGGGGCAGACGACATCAGGGCTCATGCCGGGTGCGGCGTCGCAGGTGACGACTTGAAGATCCATCTCTCGCAACCGGCGGGCGACCGGGCCACCACCGGTGGCCACGTCGAGAGCGGTCTCGGCGCCGAACGCCCACTCGGCGATCGCGTCGAGGTCAGGCCCCACGCGGTGCGCGTCGGAGTCGCGGTACGCGGCAGCGCGCTCCGACCAGACCTCGTTCATCGGGAGAGCTCCACGGCGCGCCCGGCCGCCTCGAGCATCGTCGGCTCCACATGCAGGTTGGCCGGTGCGGCCTCCGCGAGGATGCGGCGCCCCTCCTCCGCGTTGGTGCCGTCGAGGCGGACGACGAGCGGCAGCTCCAGCGACATCTGCTCGACCGCCTGCAGGATGCCGCGCGCCACCTCGTCGCAGCGTGTGATGCCGCCGAAGATGTTGAAGAAGATCGCCTTCACCTGCGGATCCCTGGTGATCACCTCGAGGGCGCTGACCACACCCTCCGCGTTGCCACCGCCGCCGAGGTCGCAGAAGTTGGCCGGCCGGCCGCCCGCGAAGGTGACGACATCGACCGTGGACATGGTCAGCCCGGCCCCGTTCCCGAGGACACCCACCTCCCCGTCGAGCTTGACGTAGGTGACGTCCTTCTCGCGGGCCAGGGCCTCCAGCGGATCGGCGGCCGCGTTGTCGCGCATCGCTGCGATCTCCGGGTGCCGGTAGAGCGCGCTGTCGTCGACCGTGAACTTGGAGTCGAGCGCCTTGACCTCGCCGTCCGGTGTGACGATCAGCGGGTTGATCTCGCAGAGCATTGCGTCGAAGCGTACGAAGGCGTCGTAGAGCCTGGCCACGATCGCCGCGATCTGCTTCTGCTCGGACGGGTCCGTGACACCCGCGCCGTACACGAGCCGCCGCGCCTGCCACGGGTGGAAGCCCTCGAGCGGGTCGACGTGCAGTCGGATCAACGCCTCCGGATGCTCGGACGCCACCTCCTCGATGTCCATCCCACCCTGGGTGGTGAACATGAAGAGCGGCATGCGCGCGCCACGGTCGAAGGTCAATGACAGGTAGTACTCCTTGGCAATGTCGGAGGCCTTCTCGATCCAGAGCGTGCGCACGACGTGGCCGCGGATATCCAGGCCGAGGATCTCCGACGCGTGCGCCTCTGCCTCCCCGGGCGTGGCGGCGAGCTTGATGCCGCCGGCCTTGCCGCGCCCTCCGGTGAGCACTTGCGCTTTCACGACGACGGGGCCGCCGATCGCCTCGGCGGCAGCTCGCGCCTCGGCGGGTGTCAGGGCTACCCGCCCGTCGGAGACCGGGATTCCGGCCCGCGCGAAGAGCTGTTTCCCCTGGTACTCGTATAGGTCCACCGGACGGCGAGCCTAGCATCCGTCCCATGCGGCGATCCCCGGCAACCGTCAGCGCCCTGGTAGCTGTGGCGCTGCTCACCGCCGGTTGCGCGGTGGAGCCCGCGCCCCAGGAGGCGCAGCAGGCGCCGCCGCAGCGCCACGACACGCGGTGGGTGGAGGCGGCGGGCGACGGAACCGAGAAGCTCGTCTACGAAGTTCGCGAGTTCGAGGTCACGGCCGACGGCTGGATCGCGGACGTCGCTCTGGTCAACCGCACCGGCGCCACCTGGCGGCTGACCGCGAACCCCGTCTACCGCCGGTTCGGCGTCCGCCTGTTCGCGAGTGGCGAGCTCGCCGATCTGACCCGCCGGATCAACGAGATCGGGCTTCCCGGCTTGCGCCAGGCGGTGATCGTCGCGCCTGCGTTTCCGGAGACATTGCCCCCTGGGCAGCGGTGGGCCGGACGGCTCACCGGTGTCGGCCCCCTCGCTGTCGGGCGCTGGGTGCGGATCGAGTTCGCCGCGGTTGAGGTCGATGGTGAACCACCGCCCGGGTTGCCTCGCGTGACGAACTGGATCACCGACCGCACCGTTCAGCTGCACCCCTGACGCGGCGCGAGCTGTCTCGGCAGACGGGACGGCCGCTGTGATCCGCCGGCAGAGTGATCCGCAGCGCTGATCGCCTCGCGTGTCTGATTCCTCAGCGCACGCACGCAGCCTGCGGTGGAGCCCGCCTACGGCGAGCAGTGCGCTGGACGCCTGGCGAGGCCCTGAGCCTGGATCCACCGCTTGGCGCGGGCGGTGCATCCTGCCAGGCCCGCCAGGGCGCTCCCCGACCGGGTGCAACCCCTCCGAAGGGCGTGGAGGGCTTGCACCCGGTCGGTGCGCTCCGCGCGCGGACAGCGTCGAACAGGCAACCAGCCTGCCCGACGCTGTCCGCGCACGTCCTGACGACCCTGACAGGCGCCCCGCGATCACGCCAAGCGATGGATCCAGGCTGAAGGGCCCCGCTGCGCCTCGCGCGCCGGCCCACGGCGCCCCCGGGAGAAGCTCCGGGTCGCCGCGATCGCCCGGCGCTGCAGTGGGATCCTTCACGGCCACGCACGACGAGTTCCCCACCGCCGGCGACCGTCGCCCCAGTGGGTTCCTTCAGGGACTCACGAGGAGTCCGTCCCGAGACTCGCACCCAGGACCGATCGCCCACAGGGATCGTCCTCTCGACGGGTCATCAGTTCCGAGACCCGCCGCCGCGGCGGATCACGCGGTACGACCCTGGAGGAGGTCGCGGCAAGCGGCTGGGCGACGCGGGGCTCTGGACACCACCGGGCTTGCGTCGGTCGGCCTACCAGCGAACGCTGTAACGCGGCTGGCTCGTCGGCTCGGCTCCGCAGCTGGCCGGCTGGAGCGGGCCTCGACGTTCCTCGACGAGGATCTCGACCCGCCCAGCCGGGGTCTCGAAGGCCAGGGGGAGCTCCGACGCAAGGATCACGGCAGCCAGCGCCGTCAGCCCCTGCTCACGCCGTAGCGCCACCTCGGCCGCCTGCGCCGCGGGAGAAAGCACGACCCGGCCGCGGTACGCGTCGAGCACGATCTCACGTGCCTCGACCGCCGCGGCCCACTCACGGGCTTGCCGTGGGTCGAGCCTCCCGAACTGCGTCCCGTGCGGGAGGACGAGCACGCTGGGGGCAAAGCGGTGGCCTCCCTGGTGGGAGGTCTGCCAGAGCCGATCGGGTGCCACCTGCCCCGCGAGCGCGTTGCAGAAAGCCGCCCCGAGGCTGGCGCAACAGGCGTCCCTGCGTCCGTGCGTGCAGACGAGGACGAGCGGGCCGGCCACGGTCGGCATCGTGTCCAGATCCAGCTCGGGGAGGTCGTCGAGCGTGCCGAGGCTTGCGCCGGTGAGCACGCCGCCCTCCGGATGCCGGTCGTCCAGCTCCGCCTTGAAGACCTGGCAGCCGGCAGACCGGCCCGGCCGCCGCAGGAACAGCACCCTCCCGTCGAAGGCGCGCAGCACCTCGACCACGCCGCGCGGGAGCGGCGTGTCCTCCACAGGATCGCGCTCCCACCGCCCCGCCACCTCGACGAGCAGAAAGCGACTCGCCTGCGTCGCCGTGCCCGCCAACGGCTCGCCCGCGGCCAGCGACGCAGCGCTGCACGTGATCCCGGCGTCGGATGCCGCCTCGCTCGGAGCCCGGGGTGTGGCGTCGCTCGAAGCCCTCGTTGTGACCCCCTTGAGAGGGTCGGGTCCCTCAGGCTCCATCTCCGCGCGTGCCGCCACTACGACTGCTCCCCGCCGGGGCGGGCGGCGGGCGGCAACTGCTCGCCGAGCAGCCGCTCCAGCGTCGGCGCGATGCCCAGCTCGTCCGCGAAGGCGCGGTACTCGGCGGCCAGCTGGTCGGTGTCGCGCCTTGGCCGTGTCGTCCGCGTGGCGCGCAGCAGGATGTTCTTCGGGGTGTGCTCCAGCGGCACGAACTCGACCACCTGCACGCGGTATCCCACGAGCTCCAGCAAACGTGCGCGGGCAGCATCGGTGACCTCCGCAGCGAACCGCTCGCGCAGCGTTCCGTGGCGCAGCAGGGGTCTGAGCGCGCTGTTCTCGATCTGCCCGGCCAGCTCATGCTGGCAGCACGGCACGGCGAGGATGACCGGCGCCTTGGCGCACACCGCGCGATGGAGAGCCGCGTCCGTGGCGGTGTCACACGCGTGGAGGCTGACCACGAGATCCGCACCGTCGAGCGGGTACGCCGCAATGTCTCCCACCTCGAAGCGGAGACCGGCGCAGCCGAGTCGCTCGGCCAGCGCCCGGCACTCGCGTACCACGTCCTCCTTGAGGTCGAGCCCGACCAGGTCGATCGTGCGGCCGTGCACGGCCGTCAACAGGTGATGCAGGGCGAACGTGAGATACGAGCGACCGGACCCGAAGTCGACCACGCGAAGCGGGCGGTCGGCCGGCAGGCCTCCGAGGACGTCGTTGACGAGCTCGAGGAAGCGGTTGACCTGGCGGAACTTGTCCTGTCGCGACGCCCTGACCTTCCCGCCGGCGGTCTGCACACCGAGCGCGACGAGGAAGTCGACGGGAACGCCTTCGGGCAGCAGCCGCTGCTTGACCCGGTCCTGCGTCGCCGAGGAGGCTCCGGCCGGTGAGCGCGTCGGCGGGCGTCGGAGCAGACGGGGCTCCCCTTTGCTCCCGGCCAGAACCTGCCAGTCAGCGTCGGGCAGATGAAGGATGGCCTGGCGGTAGACGCGACCGAGCGCAGCCGAGAGCAGCGAGGCGGTCGCCTCCGGCCTCAGGATCTCGTCCACCGTCCTGCGCTCGAAGTGTCGCCGGATCCGGTAGCGCGGGCCGTCCTTCTGGGTCACCGGGTCGATGGTCAATCTGCGAGCCACCGAGGGATCGGCCTGGCGCGGCGCCGAGAGCGCGGCGCCCAGAAGTGTGGCGTTGGCCAGACTCTCGGCGATCAGGCCGTCGAGTGCAGGCGTGGCGGCCGCCGGGGTTCGGCTCCCCGCCACGGCCTAGACCGGCTGCGAGTCGGCCACGGGAGCGCCGGGCGGCGCGGCCCCGTCGTCGATCACGCAGATCAGGTCACCCGTGGCCACGCCCTGCCCCACTTCCACGCGCACCTCGCTCACGGTCCCGGCGATCGAGGCGACGATCTCATTCTCCATCTTCATCGCCTCCACCACCGCGACCACCTGGCCGGTCACGACCACGGAGCCCTCGCTGACCTCGACCTTCAACACGGTGCCCTGCATCGGGCTCTGGACGGCGCCCGATCCGCCGTTGGCCGAGACGTGGCGACTCGCCCGGCGCCGGGCAAGGTCATGCCATGGCGGCTCCGGCTCCTCCAGGCGCACCGCGACGGCGCGCCCGTCGAGCTCCAGCTCGAGAACACGCGTCCTCGTGGCCGGCGCACGCGCAGATCCGTTGCCCGAACGGACACCGTCCGACACCTCTGTCATCATCGTTCTCAGATGAGACAACCGTTCCTCGATCTCCTCCGTGCGCTGCTTCATCTCTTCGGACTCGACGAGCCCTTCACACGTCTCGCCGGCGATGAAGTCCGGGTGCGAGAGCAACGCCTGATGGAACGCGACGAGCGTCGGCGGCCCGCCGATCACGAACTCCGACAAGGCCCTCAGCATCCTCTTGCGGGCACGCTCGCGGTCGACGTCGTGCACGATCAGCTTGGCGATCATCGGGTCGTACAGCCCCGAGATCTCGTCGCCGGCGCGCGTGCCCGAATCCACCCGCACACCGGGGCCGGAGGGCTCGCGGTAGGTCGTGACCCGCCCCGGTGCAGGCAGGAATCCCGCCTGTACGTCCTCCGCATTGATCCGGCATTCGAAGGCATGCCCGCGCAGGGAAACCTGCTCCTGCGTCACCGACAGCGGCTCGCCCGCCGCGACGAGCATCTGCTCGCGCACGAGATCGAGGCCGGTGACGAGCTCCGTCACCGTGTGCTCGACCTGGATACGCGTGTTCATCTCCATGAAGAAGTACTCGCCCTCACGCGTGAGCAGCCCCTCGATCGTGCCGGCCGACCGGTAGCCTGCTGCACGTGCGGCGTCCACGGCGATGCGGCCGATGCGCTCGCGCAGCTCGGGGCCGACGGCGGGCGATGGCGTCTCCTCGACGAGCTTCTGATGCCGGCGCTGGATCGTGCAATCACGTTCCCCCAGGTGGATCACGTTCCCGTGGCCGTCGGCCAGTACCTGGACCTCGACGTGCCGCGGGTCGAGGATCAGGCGCTCGGCGTACACCGTCGCGTCGGCGAAGTAGCGTTCTCCCTCGCTCCGGGCAGACGCGAAAGCGCGCTCCGCCTCGTCGGCCGACTCCACGACCTTCATGCCCTTCCCGCCGCCTCCGGCTGCGGCCTTGACGATCAGTGGGTAGCCGATCTCCACGCCGAGGGCGATCAACTCATCGGCGCTCTGAAGCGGCGACGTGACGCCGGGGATGATCGGTACGCCGGCCTCACGCATCGCCGTCCGGGCCGCGGTCTTCGAGCCCATCAGGGCGATCGCGCTGGAGGGCGGCCCGATCCAGATCAGCCCCGCGTCCTCGACCATGCGGGCGAAGGCGGCGTTCTCGGCCAGGAACCCGTATCCCGGGTGGATCGCCTCCACGCCGGCCCGGAGCGCGGTCTCCACGATCACATCCGAGCGCAGGTAGCTGTCCGCGGCCGGGCCCGGGCCGATCCGGTAGGCGTCGTCGGCCATCTCCACGTGCAACCGGCCCCGGTCGACGTCGGAGTACACGGCGACACACCCGACGCCGAGCTCGCGGAGCGTGCGGAAGATCCGTACGGCGATTTCGCCACGGTTCGCCACGAGCACCTTGGAAGGGAGGGACATCGCGCGCGTATTCTCCCTGACGGTGACACTCCCCGATCAACTGACCGTCGGCCGGGCGCTCGCGGTCCCCGTGGTCGTGGCCCTCTTCGCGCTCGACTTCGACGGCCATGCCTACTGGGCGACGGCGGTGTTCATCGTCGCGATGTTCACCGATCAGATCGACGGGTGGCTGGCTCGCCGCTGGAACCAGGAGTCGCCGCTCGGCAAGCTGCTCGACCCGATCGCGGACAAGGTGCTGGTCATGGCGACCCTGGTGATGCTCGTCGGCGCCGGGGTGGCGCCGGGGTGGATGGTGGGAGCGATCATCGCCCGCGAGTTCCTCGTCTCCGGGCTCCGCCTGGCGGCGATCGAGCGCGGCATCGTCATGGCTGCGCGCGACCTCGGAAAGCTGAAGACCTGGGCCCAGGCGACCGCGGCCGGGGTGGGCGGGTTTGCGGCAGCGGGCGCCTGGAGCGACGACGTCGCCTGGTGGCTCCTCCTGCTCGCCGTGGTGCTGACCTGGGTCTCCGGCCTGGACTACGCGCGCGTGGCGCCGCGAGTCCTGCGCGGCGACAGCACCTGATCCGTCGGACGGTCCGGCGCCTCCGGTGCGCGTGCGGTGGCCTCCTCGAGCGCCACGCGGAGCCAGGCTCCGATGGCCATGCGGTGCGAGGCCCGCCCGGCGAGCGCATCCTGCCGGGCAGCTTCGGCGCGGGCAAGGCGGACCAGCTCTCCTGGGAGCTCGACGCTCATCTCAGAGCGGAATGTTGCCGTGCTTGCGCTTCGGCACGGGCTCGCGCTTGGTCAGCGAGGTCTCGAGCGCCGAGATCAGCACCGGCCGCGTGCGGCGCGGCTCGATCACGTCGTCCACGTAGCCGCGCTCGGCGGCGGAGTACGGGTTGGCGAAGCGCTCCTTGTATTCCGCGATCAGCTCGGCACGATGCGCCTCCGGGTCGGCCGCCTCGGCGATCTCGTCACGGAAGACGATGTTCACGGCGCCGTCCGGCCCCATCACCGCCACCTCGGCGGTCGGCCAGGCCACGTTGAAGTCCGCGCGGATGTGCTTCGAGCTCATCACGTCGTAGGCACCGCCGTAGGCCTTGCGCGTGATCACCGTGAGCTTCGGTACCGTCGCCTCGGCAAAGGCGTACAGCAGCTTGGCGCCGTGGCGGATGATCCCGCCCCACTCCTGCGCCGTCCCCGGCAGGAAGCCCGGAACGTCGACGAAGGTCACGAGCGGCACGTTGAACGCGTCGCAGGTCCGTACGAACCGGGCTGCCTTGACGGAGGCGTCGATGTCCAGCACGCCGGCGAGCTGGGCCGGCTGGTTCCCGACCACACCGACCGCATGACCGCCAAGCCGAGCAAAGCCGCAGACGATGTTCTGCGCCCACTGCGGTTGCACCTCGAGGAAGTACCCGTCGTCGACGACCGCCTCGATCACGCGCTTCATGTCGTACGGCTTGTTGGGCGAGTCCGGGATCAATGTGTCGAGGTCGGGCGCCTCGCGGTCGATCGGGTCGCTGGGCTCCGCATAGGGAGGGAGCTCGAGGTTGTTCTGCGGCAGGAAGCTGAGCAGGTAGCGCGCATCGTCGATCACCGCGGCTTCGTCCGGCGCCGTGAAGTGCGCCACGCCCGATTTCGCGGCGTGGGCGGTGGCGCCGCCGAGCTCCTCCTGGGAGACCTCCTCCCCGGTCACGGTCTTGACCACGTCGGGGCCGGTGATGAACATGTAGGACGTCCCCTCGGCCATCAGCACGAAGTCGGTCATGGCCGGCGAGTAGACGGCGCCGCCGGCGCAGGGGCCCATGACGAGCGAGATCTGCGGGACGACGCCCGAGGCCTGCACGTTGCGCCAGAAGATCTCTGCGTACCCCGCGAGCGAGACCACGCCCTCCTGGATGCGCGCGCCGCCGGAGTCGTTGATGCCGATCACCGGGCACCCGTACTTGACGGCCAGGTCCATGACCTTGCAGATCTTCTCGGCGAACACCTCGGACAGGGAGCCTCCGAAGATCGTGAAGTCCTGCGAGAACACGAAGACCTTGCGACCGAAGATGGTGCCGTAGCCGGTGACGACCGCGTCGCCCCAGGGGCGCCGGTCGCGCATCCCGAACTCCACCTCGCGGTGGCGCATGAAGCGGTCGAGCTCGACGAAGGAGCCGGGGTCGAGCAACCGCTCCAGCCGCTCCCGGGCGAGCAGCTTGCCGCGATCGCGCTGGCGGGCAACTGCGTGCTCTCCGGCCGCGTTCTCAGCCTCCTCGCGCAACTCGGCGAGCCAGGCGAGCTTGGCCTCGGTCGTGTCGTGGATCGCCATGCCGCGCAGAGCCTAACGCGAGCGGAGGGTCGCCTGCCCTCTGCTCGCGCACCCCGGAAGCCGGTAGCCTCGGCGGCATGGACGCGCCCCTCGACCGCTCGGCCACCTGGCCGTACATCGGCGGTGAGCCGCAGCGCTTCTCGTACGCGCGCGCCGACCACCCGACGGGCGTTGCCGTCGAGGGGACGCTGGGCGCGCTCGACGGCGGTCGCGCTCTGCTCTTCCCTTCGGGCATGGGCGCCGTCACCACGGTGCTCTTGACGATGTTGCCGCCCGGCGGCACGGTCGCGCTGGCGGAGGGCGCCTACTACGGCCACCGGGTGCTCTTCGACCATCTCGCCCCGTGGGGCGTGAACGTGGTCGAGTTCGACCAGACCGGCGCCCCGCCCCGCGACGCCGACCTGATCTTGATCGAGGGTCCTTCCAACCCGCTCCTGACGATGCCGGACTTCGAGGCGGCCGCCGCCCATCCCGCGCCGGTCGTCTGCGACTCCACGGTGGCCTCCCCCCTCCGCCTGCGTCCGCTCGAGCACGGCTGCGAGGTGGCGCTGCACAGCGCGACGAAGATCCTGGCGGGTCACGACGATCTCACGGCAGGCGTCGCCGTGGTGAACGACGATGCGCTCTTCGACCGCCTGCATCTGACCCGCCGCCTCGCGGGGATCGTGGCGAGCGCCGACACGGCGTGGCTTCTCGCGCGAGGCTTGAAGACGCTCGCGGTGCGTGTCGAGCGGCAGGAGCAAACCGCGGGCGAGCTGGCCTCGCGCCTCAAGCGCCACCCTGCCGTGCAGACCGTGCGCTATCCCGGTTTCTCCTTCCTCGTCTCCTTCGACGTCGCCGATGCCGAGGCGGCGGGCCGCATCGAAGCCGCGCTCGGGACGATCGAGAACGCGACGAGTCTCGGCGGCGTCCGCTCCAAGCTCGAGGCCCGCCACCGCTGGGAGGGCGACCGCATCCCCCGAGGTCTCCTCAGGCTTTCGGTCGGGCTCGAGGACGTCGACGACCTCTGGACCGACCTCGAGTCGGCCCTCGCGTCCGTGTAGCACCGCCTGGAGAGAGCACACTGGCACAATGTCGATGACGATGTGAGCGCCTACGGCGGCCGGGTGCGCCCTGGGTATCAGCAGATGCTTGGTGATCTACGCGCCGGGCAGCTGAACGCGGTGGTGGTGTGGCATCTGGACAGGTTGAGCCGTCAGCGCGGGAGCTCGAGGCGTTCTTCGATCTGTGCGACGAAGCGGGGTGTCGCAGCTGGCCTCAGTGTCGGGCGCTATCGACCTAGCGACGGATGACGGCGCGGAAAGACCCTCGTCTCCAGACCACCAGCGGACGGCACCCGCCGCTACGTGTGCGCGAAGGGACGCGGGCACAGCGGGCTGCGGTGGGACGTACGTCCGGGCCGACGTGCTTGAGCACTTCATGGTGGAGGCTGTCCTCCATCGCCTCGACTCCCCGGAGCTTGCCGCAGCGATCAACGGCAGCGGGGCCGATCCCGACGCGGAGCGCGCTCGGGCCGAGGTGGAGCAGGCACAGGCGCAGTTGAACGAGCTCGCCGAGGTTCATGGCTCGAAGGAGATCAGCATGTCGGAGTGGCTCGCCGCACGGCGACCGATCGACGAGGGTTACGCTGAGCGGACACATCAGACCCTCCCGTCGGCAGCGACCGGCGCCGGCGGCTGCGGCTCATCAGATTCCGCCTCGGGAACGGGCGCCGGGCGCAGGAGCGAGGACCCGACCGCGACGGCGAGCAGCACGACGATCACCGCCAGGGAGACGAACGCCGGCACCTTGTAGACGTCGGCGAGCGTCATCTTCAGGCCGACGAAGATGAGCACGGCCGCCAAGCCCACGTTCAGGTAGCGGAAGCGGCCCATCATCCCGGCGAGGACGAAGTAGAGCGCGGCGAGGCCGAGCAGCGAAAAGGCGTTCGCGGCATAGACGATGAACGTGTCGCGGGTGACCGCGAAGATCGCGGGGATCGAGTCGACCGCGAAGACGACGTCGAAGGTCGCGACGAGCACGAGCGCCGCCATCATCGGGGTCGCCAGCCGGCGGCCGTTCTCGCGCACGGTCAGCCGGTCGCCGCGGTAGCCGGTCGTCATCGGCAGGACGCGGCGGAGCAGCTTCAGCACCGGGTTCCGTTCCGGGTGGATCTCGACGCCGGAGTGGCGCGCCATGCGAATCCCGGTGAGCACGAGGAAGGCGCCGAAGACGTAGATCATGTAGTGGAAGGCGTCGAGCAGAGCGGCGCCGGCGAGGATGAAGAGCGCGCGCAGGACGATCGCGCCGACGATTCCCCAGAAGATCACCCGGCGCTGGTGGGCGGCGGGGACCGCGAAGTAGCTGAAGATCAGGGCAAAGACGAAGAGGTTGTCGACCGAGAGCGACTTCTCGATCAGAAAGCCTGCCAGGTACTCCTCGGCAGGGGCCCGCCCCTGCCACCACCAGAGGAAGCCGCCGAAGGCGAGACCGAGAGCGGTCCAGCCGATGCTCCACCCGACCGCGCGGCGGAACGAGATCTCCTCCCCGCGACCACCGAAGGAGACGAGGTCGACCACGAGCATCGCGACTACGAGCGCGCCGAACGCTCCCCACATCCACAGCTCGAGTTCCATGCAGCACTCCTTCGTCAGGCCGGTTGTCGGTCGACGAAGGTCTCTCCCGCCGCCATTGCGGCCGATGCCACCGGGCCGTGAGGCCGGATTGACGATGGCACCCGTTCGGGGGTACTGCCCTTCGGTTGATCCCTACTGTAGCAGCGGGTACCGAGGAGGCTGACGGCTGGCCGACGAGGTTTCCCAGATCCGGTCAACGAACGGCGTCGGACCCGAACATTCCCAGAACTACCGAGGCTGGTCGTCGGGTTGGCAATGCTGAGGCCCGGGCACTACCGCTCAAGGGAGATACACCCACACTCGCGCATCCGAGTACGTGTGTGTGTCCCTCTGGCGCCTGACGCGGTGTTCTGTTGCGCCACTTGTCGTATCTCGCCGCTGAGCGTCCTGCAACATGAGGCGTCGGGTGTCACGCTCCGGTTGGCGCCTGCGTGGGGGCAGGGGCGAGCCTGGCGCTCAGCTCGCATGCAAGGTGTTGGCGACGTCGGTGCCGGCTGACGCCGTTGACGACATCGGAAGGAACCTGGAGGATAGCGACGTGCGCGAGGTCAAACATGCGACCGTCGATCGCGTGCCGGCGATTGCCGAAATGCTGGCGCGAGCCTTCGTCGACGACCCAACGTTCGGGTTGTTCGTCGGCGACGCTGGCGTCCGAGCATTGGGACGACGGCGGTTCTTCGAGCTGCTTGACACGCCTCTGGCGCAGCTGGGGTTGGTCTGGGAGATCGGAGACGCCGACGCGGCAGCAGCCTGGGTTCCGCCCAACTCATCCGAGTCGTGGGCCAGTATCGACGCATCAACGCGTCCACTGATTCGAGAGCTCACCGCCGACGGTGCGCCGCGCTGGGAGGCGATGTGGGACTGGGTCGTCGAACGAATCCCGGACGAGCCGGTGTGGTTCCTCGACCACATCGGTGTCCACCCTTCCATGCAGGGCCAAGGGCTAGGCCGCGCATTGATCGATCACGGACTCAAGCTTGCCAGTGACGACGATACGAGCGCCTTTCTCGAAACCGCCGTTGCCTCAAACGTGCCCTACTACGAGCATCTTGGTTTCCGGGTCGTGGAGCACGGAGACACACCGCTGGCCGGGCCGCACATCTGGCTCATGCGGCGAGACCCATGACTCCGGCGAGCAGACCGGCACCGGGATCGCTTCAAGGAACGTCATTGAATCTGGGGCATCCGACTCCTCGCTCAGTCGGGCGGCCTCGCCAAAGGCCTGATGGGCGCAGTCAGCCGAACGCGTTGTCGAGCGCCATCATCAGGGCGAAGCCGGCGATGACGCCGAACGTCGCGAAGCGCTCGAACCCTCGGGAGTGGCTCTCCGGCACGAGCTCGTCGACGACCACGTAGACCATCGCGCCCGCCGCGAACGCGAGGCCGAGCGGCAGGGCTGCCTCGGAGATCCCGGCCACGCGGTAGCCAAACAGCGCAGCAGGGAGTTCGACGAGGCCGGTGGCCACGGCGATGGCCAGCACTGTGACCCGCGCCACACCGGCCTCGAGGAGCGGGGCTGCCGCCGCGAACCCCTCGGGAATGTTCTGTACACCGATCGCGATTGCGACGGGAAGCCCGAGATCAGGCCCTCCGGCCGCGAAGGCGACGCCGACTGCGAGGCCCTCGGGGATGTTGTGGATCGTCAGCGCTCCCAGCAACAGGAGAGCGCGCGATCCGGCCTTCGACCTCGAGCGCTCCACGAAGCGCGCGTGTGCGTGTGGGATGACGCTGTCGAAGACCGCGATCGTGCCCGCGCCCAGGGCGAAGCCGGCGACCACCTCCACCAGCGAGCCAAGGTCGAGCGCCGGAACGAGGAGGCTGAACACCGAGGCGGCGAGCATGATCCCCCCCGTGAACCCGAGCAGCGTCGCCAGCAACCTGTCGCTCGGACGCGGAATCGCGAGCACCCCGAGACCCCCGAGCCCCGTCGCCAGCCCCGGCAAGATCAGCCCAGCCAGCACCGTCCTGTCCACCACCACATTCTCTCGCGCCCGAACATCCTCCGCCTTTCGTATCGTCTGTCCCCGCGCTCGGGCTCGCTCGACGAAACAGCGACGGGCCATGCGGAACAAGCGTCGGCAGTCGATTGCGCAGCCCGACTGGTGCGATGCGGTCACCGGGCCTGGACGTCGGCTCGTGCGATCATGTGGACATGCCACCGCTTGGCGCGAAGGAGCGTCGGCAGCTTCCCGACAGCGCATTCGCCTACATCGACTCGGGCGGCCGGCGCCGGTTGCCGATTCACGACGCACCGCGCGTTCGCAATGCGCTCGCACGGTTCAGCCAGGTGGCGTTCGAGGACGAGAGCGCGAGGGACAAGGCGCGCACCCGGCTCCTGAGAGCGGCCAAGAAGCACGGCATCGTTCCCATCGGCTTCGTCGACGCGCAACTGAATCCACAGCGCAAGCTGCCGACAGGCCAGGTCACCTTCCTGCTCACCGACATCGAGGGCTCCACGAAGCTGCTCCAGCGCCTCGACGATCGTTACGCTCCGCTGCTCGCCGATGTCCGCCGGCTGGTGCGCACGGCGATGCGGAAGGCCGGCGGTCGCGAGGTGGACGCCCGCGCAGACGAGTTCTTCGCGGTCTTCGAACGCGCCCCCGGCGCGCTCGAGGCAGCGCTGGCAATCCAGCGGGCGCTGCACGCCCGCGCCTGGCCCGATGGATGCGACGTGCGGCTGCGAATCGGCCTGCATCGCGGGCGTCCGACGCTCACGGACCTGGGCTACGTCGGGCTCGCTGTCCACGCCGCCGCGCGCATCTGCAACGCGGCGCACGGAGGCCAGATCGTGATGTCCTCCGCCGTGCGCGCGGCGATCGTCAAGGCACCCATCGAGGGGGTCACCGCGAGGAGGCTCGGCGCCTGGCGGTTTCATGGCCTGGCCGATCCGATGGACCTGTACCAGGTGGAAGCGGCCGACCTGCTCGCCGACTTCCCACCGCCGCGGTCAGCCGTCTCGGCCGAGCACGGACGCTAGTGCGGCACCCACAACACCAAGCAGAGTTAAAGGTCAAACGTTCGGAGGGACCGCACCAGCGGGATCGGAGTTGCAACCAATCGCTGGCGAGGTGCCGGGCTAGACGAGGCCGCGAGCGGTCCAGGCCCGTGCGGTGATCACGAACGGAGCCTCGGGAAGCGCGGCGCGGCACTGCTCGCGCAACCGCGCCTGGTGTTCCACGCCGAGCCCGGCCACGTACGAGCCGGCCGGGCCGACACCGAGGGTGAACGGCTCCCACCACTCCTCGAAGGTCGGGTGTTCGACGCTCACGGACAGCGCCGTTTCCTCGACCTCGGAGAGCCCTGCAGACCGAAACAACTCGGCCAGGTCTCCCTGCCGCGAGCCCAGGAGCCGCGACTCGTCCTTTACCGCGGGATCGAGCGCACGGGCAGCTTCCCACAACGGGCTGAGCGGCCCCTGGCCGCCGGCGTGATCCCAGACGCACGCTGCGACGACTCCGGCGGGTCGCGTGACCCGCCTCATCTCCGCAAGCCCGGCGGTCGCGCTCGACATGAAATGGACGACGAGTTGCGCCAGGGTGACGTCGAACGTCCGATCCGGGAAAGGCAATTCCTCCGCAGCCGCCTGCCGCACGTCGACCCCGGGATTGCGGGCACGGGCTGCCGCGACGAACGGCTCCGAGGGATCGACCGCCGAGACGCCGGCAGGGCCCACCCGCACGGCTAGCTCGGCCGTGAGCGCCCCGGGGCCGCAACCGACATCGAGCACTCGCTCACCGCCGCGCACCCCGGCCAGGTCGGCCAACTGCGCTGACAGGAAGACCGAATACCGCCCCATGAAGCGGTCGTACGCATCTGCCGGAACAGCGAAGCTCACTGGCACAATCTACTCCCCAGAAGCCGGGCAGCTCGACCCGCGGCCGGTCAGCGCTGGCTTGATCTCGCCTCTGACACGGGGGGTCGCGTTTCGCGCGGCAAGACGCGGGGCAAGCGTCGTTGCCTGCGACCCTCGCCGGCCCTCGAGCGCCGGATGTTCACGAGATGGTGACCAGACCGACACCCGGAGCCGTGTATCGTCGGCGCATGGACCGGGAGCGCATCGCCGTTCTCTCGTTCTTCGCCGGCCTGCCCGAGCAGGAGCTCGACGCCCTCGCAGGCGCGGCCTCCGAGCTGGAGTTTGCAGCCGGTGACGCGTTGACGACGGAAGGTGATTTTGGCCACACGCTCTTCGTGATCGAGTCCGGCTCGGCCGAGGTCACGAGGGACGGGGCCAGGGTCGCGCTGCTCGGGCCGGGCGATGTCGTGGGCGAGACCGCCGTGCTGGCCTCGGGTCGTCGCACCGCCTCGGTCGTCGCCACCTCGCCCCTGCGGGCGATCACGATGTTCAAGAGAGACGTCTGGACGCTCGAGCGAGCCGCTCCCGAAGCGGCCCGCCGCCTGCGCGATGCGCTCGAGGAGCGCAGGCACACGTCGGCGCCCACAGGCGGCGAGTGACCATCACGGCGCCCTGAGCCTGCCGCGACCGCACCCGAGGTCAAGCAGGCGCTGATTGCCGCCATCCCCGCCGGTCCGGCACGCTGCGGTGGCGGGAGACCGAGTAGCGCCCGCGAGCGCCTATGCTCTCGCCTCGCTGCCCGGCATGGATACCCGGGGCCGCAACCGTCAAGACCGCGGGCTGCCCGGAACCGGGTGCGGAGGAACGCGATCCGAGGAGGCTGAGATGAATGAGCACGAAGGGCGCATGAGGTGGCAGGACCACGAGACCTGGTATCGCGTGGTGGGCGAGCTGGACGCGGCGGCCTCAAGGACGCCCGTGGTCATCTGCCACGGCGGACCCGGCGGCGCGCACGACTACTGCGAGCCCATCGCCGAGCTGAGCCGGTTCGGCCGTACCTGCGTCCTCTACGACCAGCTCGGCTGCGGCCGAAGCGAGCTTCTGCCCGACGCACCTGCGGACTTCTGGACACCCCAGCTGTTCAAGGACGAGCTCGCCGAGCTCACCCGACACCTCGGCATCGCAGATCGGTACGCGGTCGTCGGGCAGTCGTGGGGCGGCATGCTCGCCATGGAGCACGCCCTCGACCACCCGGCGGGATTGCGGGGAATGGTCGTCGCGGACTCGCCGGCGAGCATGCGCCTCTGGGTCTCGGAGGCGAACCGGCTGCGAGCAGGCCTGCCGCCGGAGATACAGGAGGCGCTGACCCGACACGAGGAGGCCGGCACGACCGACGATCCCGAGTACGAGGCCGCCGTCGCCGTCTTCTACGCGCGCCACGTCTGCCGGATCGTGCCCATGCCCGACTGCCTTGTCCGCACCTTCGGGCAGATCGCGGCGAATCCAACCGTCTACCACACGATGAACGGCCCCAGCGAGTTCCACGTCGTCGGGTCGCTGAAGTCATGGGACATCACCGACCGGCTGCACGAGATCACGACACCGACCCTGCTCGTCTCCGGCCGCCACGACGAGGCGACCCCGCTCATCGTCGGACAGATCCACGAGCGCATCCCGGGTGCGGAGTGGGTGCTCTTCGAGGATTCGAGTCACGTGCCGCACCTGGAGGAGCCCGAAGCGTTCCTGCAGGCGGTGGACGCTTTCCTACGCAAGATCGACTGACCGCGCTGCCATGATGCGCCGGAGCAACGCCGGACACAACGAGTACCTGCGTGGCCCAGGTGGGTCGAGTTCCTTGCGAGGCCCTGAAGGGCCCCGCTCCGTCCTCTCGCGTCGACACGCCCGGGTGCGGGGACGCCCAGTGGGTTCCTTCAGGGACTCACAAGATGGTCGTCCCGGGTCCCCCATCTGGACCCAGCCTTCCCTGGTATTGACACTCGGGACGACGCGATCGTATGATCGCGCCCTATGCGGCGCACCCCACTCAAGATCGTGCTCGCCGGCGGATCGCTTGCCGTTCTCGCCGTGCTCTGGCAGGCCTTCACGATGAGCGCGTATGCTCGCGGCGCCGGTGAGGGCGCACTGGACGCCCACGGTTGGGGGTCGTTGTTCGTCCACATCGGCGAGCTGGCGATCGTGATCGGCGGGATCTGGGCGTGGTGGCCGAACCGGAAAGCGGTTGGGGCGGCGCTGGGTTTCCTCGTTCTCGCGTTCGCTCAACTCGCGTTCCTCGGCGATACCGAGAAGCCGGGTGGCTGGGTCAACGGTTTGCACGGCTTCCTCGCGCTGATCGTCCTGATCGGCGCAGGGTTCTTCGCGCACCGCGCGAAGCGCGAGCTCAGGCCCGGCCGAACCGCCTAGACTAGATGATTGATCGGTAATTGGGGTGCGGTCGGGGGCGGCCACGACCAAGCAGCGTGTCGTGATCGTCTGCGGCCAGTACCGGTGTTGTACGGGTCGTAGACGAGCGCGACGCGATGCGCCGTGTCGTGGCCGTCATCCGGACGTGCCGGAATTGCCGATCAATCATCTAGCTCCGGAGCGTTCGTCACACGCCTGGAACCGGCGTCTCGCGAAATCAGGCTCGGCCCGGGCGCGACACGGGCCCGTCCACAACTCGATGGCGTTATCCTCGCACGCAGCGTCGTGCCTGCGAACCGTGCCATCTCCTGGACGCTGATCGCCACCACCGGCGCGCGGTTCAGCGGCTTCGGCCCGTATGTGGCAGCGGTGGACGACGAAGGCTTGGTGGCGTTCCAGGCTGTCCTGCAGAACGGCGGAAGTGGCGTCTTCACCGGCGACGGCGAGGCTGTCACGGACGTCGTCGGGCCGACCCTCGTCACAGGCGTCACGAGTCATCCCGACGTGAATCTGGCAGGAGCGACGAGCTTCTACGCAGACGTGCCGGGTGGCGGCCAGGGCGTCTTCCTGTCCCGCGACGGATTGCTGCAGACGATCGCGGACACGCCCGGCGGGTTTCAGGCGATCGGGCCGACGGGCCCCACGATGAACGAGGCCGGGGCGGTCGCCTTTCGCGCGGATGTCACCGTCGACGTCAGCGGCATCTTCGTCGGCGATGGCGCCGGCTGGCGCACCGTGGCGGACACCAGGAGCGGGTGGAGCCGGTTCCACGGCCTGCCCGTGATCGACCGGGAGGGCACCGTGCTCTTTCGGGCCGACCGTGAGGACGGGAGCGAAGGCATTTACCTCGGCGGCGCCGGAACGATCAGGACGGTCGCCGAGACCGGAGACGTCTTCGAACGCCTTGCCCTCTTCCCCGCGCTCAACGACCGCGGAACCGTGGCCTTCGCCGCGACTCTGCGCCGTGAGGGCGCCGCGATCGTCACCGTCACTGCCGGCCGAGTCACGGTTGTCGACACGGAGGGCGCATTCGAGTCGTTTCGCGGCGCACTGATCGACGGCACGGACGCAGTGATCCGTATTGCCACGCCCCGTGACGGGAACCTCGGCCTGTTCGCGGGCCCGGACCCGCACGCCGACAGGATCCTCGCTGTCGGCGACCCCCTGCTCGGCTCGACTGTCACCGAGCTGGCGGCGAACCCGGTGTCAATCAACGTCAGTGGCCAACTGGCGATCCGCGCGAGCCTGGCGGACGGACGGCAGCTCATCCTCCGAGCCGATCCGCTCCCGTGACCTGGGGGCCGCGGCCCAACGATCGGTGAGCCTCCTCAGCCGCTCGGGCCGATGGGTGCGTCGGGCGCGACAACACGCTCGAGCGCCGCAGCGAGCTCGTCGAGGGCCTCCTCGAACCTCTCGAGTGACCCGCCGCCCAGCTCCTGCTCCAGGGCCAGGTAGGCCTCGAGCAGGGCGGGATCTGCGGCAGCCAGCACGGCGCCGCCCTTGCGGGTCAGCTCCAGGAGATACGACCGCCCGTCGGCCGGGTTCGGAACCCGGCGCACGAGGCCGCGGTCGACCAGCCTCCTGACGTTGTCGCGCAGTGTGGTCAGCGGCACCCCGGAGGCGGTCGCGACACCCGTCGGTGACACCGGCTGAAGGTGATCGACGTGCGTCAGCAAGGCGAACAGGAACCCGGGCAAGCCGATCGGCTCCAGCTGCCGGTCGACGATCTGGCCGACCAGGTGAGCAACCGTGCTCGTCTTGAGGAACAGCCTGCGATCGGGCATGGCGCCGATCGTAGTCTCCCCAGCCGGCAGCGCACTTCCCTCGATCGGAAGATCAGCCCGGGAGTCGGCGCACGCTGCGGGGTGAAGCGGTACGACCGCCCGGAGCAGGCGGGGCCCTTCAGGGCCTCGCGAGGAGTCAAGCCCACCGAGCGCGCGTGCACGAGAGTGGTGATCCGGTTGTGGTGATCAGCGGCTCGTTCCACAGGCGCGTTGCGCTATGAACTCCTCGTGAGTCCCTGAAGGAACCCACTGGGAGTGCTTTCGCCCGGGTGTGGCGGCGTGGGAGGGCGGAGCGGGGCCCTTCAGGGCCTCGCGAGGAGTCACGCCCACCGAGCGCGCGTGCACGAGAGCGTGGCGAACCGGTCGTGGAGACCAGCGGCTGGTTCCACAGGGCGCATTGCGCCATGAACTCCTCGTGAGTCCCTGAAGGAACCCACTGGGCGTGCTCCCGACCGGGTGTGGCGGCGTGAGAGGGCGGAGCGGGGCCCTTCAGGGCCTCGCGAGGAGTCACGCCCACCGAGCGCGCGTGCACGAGAGCGTGGCGAACCGGTCGTGGAGACCAGCGGCTGGTTCCACAGGGCGCATTGCGCCATGAACTCCTCGTGAGTCCCTGAAGGAACCCACTGGGCGTGCTCCCGACCGGGTGTGGCGGCGTGAGAGGGCGGAGCGGGGCCCTTCAGGGCCTCGCAAGGAACTCAACCCACCTGCCGCGCCGCCGCGAACCCCACGAAGCCAGGGGCGCATCCCGAGCGGGCGGCACGTCGGAATCAACCCTTTCGCGGAGCGGAGAACATGTGCTGCGCAAACGCGCTATATTTACTGCGTGAACGCGCTACATGGTCTTCTGAGACCCGAACGGCGAGTTGGTGCCCCCGGTTTGGCCGTCGCCGCCGTGGCAGCCGTCGCGTTCCTCGCGCTTCTCACCTCGCAGCACGGCCTCGCCGCGACCGCTCCCACAGGTGACTGGATCGGCTCGTACGTGCTTCGCGGCTCTGACGCGGTCGGGATCCGCTTCAGCGGGTCGCGCGCCACGATCGCTCTGGGGGCCGGCCACGCGACTGCGCAGACGGTGAAGGTCGTCCAGACAGCCGGTGATGGCCTGACGCTGTCGATCCCGGGCGCGCCGGCACCGGTCGTCTTCCAGCTCCGGGCGCGCGGTGCCGCTCTGGAAGGCACCGTTCGCCAGGGCAGGCTCTCCGGCACCGTCCGGCTGAAGCGCGGATCGGCGTCGGCCCTGCTGGCACGCGGCTTCTACAGCGGAACCGGCGGAGAGCTGGCGGTGGTGGACGATCCGTACGGTCCCATGCGCCTCCTCGATCCCGCCTCCGGCTCCCTGCACGGCCTCTTCCCGTCGGGCGCCGGCAGCTTCACCGTCGGCTCGGGCTGGAGCACGCGAACGCCCGTCACTGGACGCGCGACCTTCGGCACCACCGCGACCCTCGACGGGTCCGTCCTCGCCCGGAGGCCCTACCTCACCCTCGATGTTCGGTTCGCGTCGGGCGGCCAGACACTGGCGGGCACACTGACGCTGCCCCCTGGGCGGGGCCCGCATCCGGCGGTTGCGTTCGTCTCCGGCTCGGGCGAGACGCTCCGCGCGTATCTCCCCGACCTCCACGCGCTGCTGCTGTCTCGCGGTGTGGCGGTGCTGGCCTACGACAAGCGCGGTATCGGGCAGTCAGCGGGCGCGTACCCCGGCGAGTTCCTGGGCTTCCCCACGATCGACGTACTGGCTCGTGATGCCGCGCGGCCGTCCGCTTCCTCCGCACCAGGCCCGACGTGGACAGTGACCGCCTCGGCCTCGCCGGACACAGCCAGGCAGGCTGGATCATGCCGCTCGCGGCGACGCGGGAGCCCGCCATCCGCTATCTCGTAGCCTTCGCCGGACCCGCGGCGACCTCGGGAGAAGTCGACCTGTATCAGAACCTCACCGAAGAGGGTAAACGGGCGCCCACCCTCACCCCCGACCAGATCGACGCCCGCGTCGACGCGGCCGGGCCGAGCGGGGTCGATCCCATGATCTGGATCAGACAGCTTCGGATTCCCTCCCTCTGGGTCTACGGCGGGCTCGACCAGCACATCCCGACGCGCCTTTCCGTAGAGCGGCTGGCCACTCTCGAGCAACGCCCCGGCGCGGACCGCACGGTGGAGGTGTTCGCGAACGCGAACCACGCACTTGTCGAGACACAGACGGGGCTCACCTCCGAGATGCTGCGTTCCAACACGTTCGCGCCCGGGATGTTCGACCGGGTGGGCGCCTGGCTGGCCGCTCACGGACTCGGGTGAGTGCGATGCCGATCCGGTTCTAAGCAGGGAACACCGCAGGACGCTGAAGCATCCCGCTCCGCGAGTGCGATCGCGCGTCTGCGGGATGCTCTAGCGTCTGGCGGTCGCGCGCTGCCTCGGCTGTAACGAAAACGCCGCTCGCGATACCCTGAACCATGCTCTTCTCACGAAAGCCCATGAACATCCCGTCGGCGGAGACTGCGCTGCCGGGGCACGCCGAGCGGCAGTGGGAGCTTGGCGACCACCTCGTGCTCGGCACACCGCTGGAGCCGCCGTTTCCCGAGGACACCGAGCAGGCCGTGGTCGGCCTCGGCTGCTTCTGGGGCGCTGAACGGCTCTTCTGGAAGCTGCCGGGCGTCCACACGACCGCCGTCGGCTACGCCGGCGGGCACACGCCGAACCCGACCTACGAGGAGGTCTGCTCCGGCGGGACGGGACACACCGAGGCCGTGCTCGTCGTCTTCCGGCCGGCCGAGATCACCTACGACGAGATCCTGCGCGCGTTCTGGGAAGGGCACGATCCCACCCAGGGCATGCAACAGGGGAACGACGTCGGCACGCAGTACCGCTCGGCCATCTACTGGAACTCGGTCGAGCAGCGCGACGCGGCCCTCGCCTCGCGGAACGCTTTCCAGCCCCGCTTGATCAATGCCGGGTACGACGAGATCACCACCGAGATCGCCGCCGCCGCAACGTTCTGGTACGCCGAGCCCTACCACCAGCAGTACCTCGCGAGGAACCCGGGCGGCTACTGCGGCCTCGGTGGCACGGGCGTCGCCTGCCCGATCGGGGTCGCTCAGGTCCGCTAAAGAGCCTCTCCCGCCAGGCGTCGGAGCGGCGTACTGCGGGGCCCTTCAGGGCCTCGCGAGGAGTGGAAGCTCGACCAGCAAGCAATTGGTCAGCCGGAGCGGCGCCTCCAGGCTGAAGGGCCCGCAGCGAGCCTGGCCTACCGGGATGGGCCCCTATGTGGTCTCGCGCGGTCTGGCCCGCTCTCGCGGGTCAGGCCGCTGCGGCCTCGACGCCGGACGGCGTCAGATGGCGGCGCACCACGTCGCCGTCCCACACCCGCTCGCGCAACTCGCGATCGGCAACGGGATGCGAGAGCAGGAAGCCCTGGGCGAGGTCACAGCCGAGGCGCACCAGCTCCGTGAGCTGTTCCGGTGTCTCCACTCCTTCCGCGACCACCTGCAGCCCCAGTGACTGCGCCAACGTGATCACCGCACCCACGATCGCCGAGTCGCGCGGCGACGAGCCAAGACCGCTGAGGAACGAGCGGTCGATCTTGAGCACATCGATGGGCAGTGTGTGCAGTTGGGACAACGAGGAGTAACCCGTGCCGAAGTCGTCGATCGCGAGGCTGACGCCGATCCTCTTCAGGTCGTGCAGCGTCGCCACTCCTGCACCGTGATCCTCGATGGCGACGCTCTCCGTCACCTCCAGCTCCACGAGCTCCGGCTCGATGCCCGTGCGGCGCAGGATCTTCTCCACCGCCTCGACGAAGCCCGGTTCCACCAGCTGCCGGGCGGAGACGTTCACCGCTGTCGTCAACGGCGCCATCGGCCCGAGGGTGACCCGCCAGGCGGCGAGCTTGCGGCAAGCCTGTTCGAGGACCCAGTAGCCGACGGGAACGATCAGACCCGTCTCCTCGGCGAGGGGTATGAAGGACGCGGGCAAGACCGTCATCCCATCGCGTTCCCAGCGGACGAGCGCCTCGACACCCGCGATACGGCCGGAGTTGAGATCGAACTTCGGCTGGAACACGAGTCGCATCTCGTCGCCGTCGAGAGCGCGAGAGAGCGCTGCCTCATCGTCAAGGCGCACGGCGGTCGACGTGCGAACCGCCGGGTCGTGCAGCTCGTACCGGCCCGGCCCGCGCGAGCGAGCCAGCACGAGCGCGGCGTTGGCATGTCCCAGGAGCGTATCCGGGGTCGAACGGCCCCCCTCCGCGATGACGATTCCCATGCTCACCGACACCGGGATCAGGCGGCCGGCGACGTCGATCGGCTCGGCGAGCTCCGCCGTGACGCGCTGCGCGATGTCGACCGCGCCGCGCGCGTCTCCGATCTCGTCGGCCACGATCATGAACTCGTCGGCCGCGACCCGCGCGAACGTGTCGGTCGCTCGAACGACCCGCTGCAGGCGCCGCGCCACCTCGACCAGGAGTGCGTCGCCGTGGGCATGGCCGATCACGTGGTTGATCGCCGCAAAGCGGTCGATGTCGATGTCCACCACGCCGATCACGCCGCCGTGACGTGCCTGCCGCCGCAACTCGTGCGCCAGCCGTTCGAGCAGCGATGCCCGATTGGCGAGACCGGTGAGTGTGTCGTGCCGCGTCTCGGACATCAGTTGACGCTCGAGCTCCTTGCGTTCAGTGACGTCCTGCAGCAGCATGACGACACGCTCGGGATGCCCGTTCTCGCCGTAGAGTCGTGAGCCAGAGAGCAGGACGGGGATCCTGGTCCCGTCCTGGCGATCGGCCTCAGCCTCCACCTCCAGGTCGGCGCCCGGCGTCAGGATCATCGCGCGGAGGTCGTTCCCCGCGTCGCCGGAGAAGAGAGACGCGGGCCGGCCCACGACCTCGTGCGCGGCGAACCCGAACATGCGCTCTGCGGCCGGATTCCAGCGAGAGACCGTCCAGTCGGTCGTGGACACCTCGACGATGGCGAGCGGCGAGTGGTCGATCACGGCCTGAAGGGACTTGCGCTGCCGTCGCAGCTGGGCGAAGAGGCGTCCCCGCTCGCGCGACTCAGCTCCGACGAGCAGCGACCCGACCAGCAGAATTGCGAGAAAGAACTCCTGGAGCTCGATCCCGCGGGTGGTGAGCTCACCGAAGAGGCGGAGGTCGAGTGCTCCATCGGCCGCCACCACGGCAGAGACGATGAGCCCTGCCAGGGCAGCCCCCTCCACCTTGAACCGCAACGCAGCCCACACCGCCAGTACGGCTAGCACGTAGACCACGGCCTGTCGGGCGACCAGAGCGATGGCCACCGCTCCGGTTACCGCGACACAGATACCGAGCAAGCTGGCCCTCTTGTCGCGGCTCGAGGCGAGGAGCGTCCGGGCCCGGGAGGCCACGAGCACGGCCGGTGCCACGGCCAGCGCCCCGACAGCATCGGCGACGAACCAGTCGCGTGCGACGGTCGGCCAGCTCTCCGCCAGGCCTGCCTGCACGAGGGCGGCACCGCCGATCGAGCCACCGATGCCACACCCGACGGCAAGCGCGACGACGAACCCCCTGACCTCGTCGATCGAGTCCAGCGTGGGCCGGTGCCCGTTCAGCCGGCGCAGGAGCAGTGCACCCACGAGCGGCTCGAGAGTGTTGGCGGCTGCGGCGGCCATCGCGAATCCCAGCGGCAGGTCGTGCCGGAGATCCAGCGTCACCTCGCAGGCGAAGACGACACCGGCGAGGAGCGGCCAGAGCCGCTTGGGCAGGAGCGCGAACGCCGCCAGCGCCAGCCCGGCGGCGGGGAACAGTGCGGGTGTCCCTGCCTCGACGAGCTCGAAGGTGACGAGCAGCAGAGCCTGGAAGGCGAGGGCGAACGCCAGCACCCACAGACCGTGTGTGAGGAGGGCGCGACGGCACACGCGAGCAGACCGAGGCCGAGCCATGCGCACGTGATCGGCGCGCACCGACGGGAGTTGACGCGAGTCGGCGCTACCGCGGGACGCGTCCCGTCGTACGCCCGCCGCCGTCCGAGGAGAGGCGCTGCGCGAGCCACACGGGGATGATCGAGAGGAGGATCACGAACACCGCAACGACGTTCACGATCGGCGCCTGATTGGGACGCGAGAGGTTGCTGAGGATCCAGATCGGCAGCGTCTCGTCCGAGCCCGCCGTGAACGTCGTGACGATCACCTCGTCGAACGAGAGGGCGAAGGCGAGGAGCGAGCCGGCGAGCACGGCCGACCCCAGCTGCGGCCAGGTGACGCGCCGGAACGTCGTCCAGGTGTCGGCGCCGAGATCGGCGGAAGCCTCTTCGAGCGACCTGGTCAGTCTCCGCATCCGCGCCACCGCGTTGTTGTAGACGACGACGATGCAGAACGTCGCGTGCCCCACGATCACGGTGAACAGCCCGAGCCCGATGCCGATCGGCTCGAGAACGGTATTGAAGGTCGCATTCAGCGCCATGCCCGTGACGATGCCGGGCAGCGCAATTGGCAGGACGACCAGGAACGAGATCGTGTTGCGGCCGAAGAAGTCGTAGCGGGCGACGGCGATCGCGGCGAGCGTGCCGAGCACGATCGAGATGACCACGGCCCCCAGCGCGGCCTTCACCGACATCCAGAGTGCAGCCCGCATCCCCGGGTTGTCGATCGCCTCGCCGAACCAGTGCAACGTGAGCCCGTCGAGGGGCCACGCGAGGGCGCGTCCGGAATTGAACGCGTACAGCACCACCAGCAGGATCGGCAGGTAGATGAAGAGCAGGGTGAACCCCGTCGCCAGGCGGAGCAGGACGCGCGCGACCGGGCCTTCTCTCATCGACACAGCCCTCCGCGTCCCACCCACAACACCAAACAGCGCTTCAGGTCAAACGTCTGGAGGTGCCGCACTAGAGACTCTCGAACGCGCCGAGGCGCTTGGCGACGAACAGGTACACGATCATGATCACCACGGGAACGAGCGCGAAGGCCGCTGCGAACGGCAGGTTGTTGGCCACTCCGACATTGGTGTAGACGACGTTCCCGATGAACTGCACGCTCGAGACGAGCTGCGGCGCGATGTAGTCGCCGAGCGACAGCGAAAAGGTGAAGATGGAGCCGGCCACGACCGCGGGGAAGGCAAGAGGGAGCACCACCTTGAGGAAGGTGCGGCCGGATCGGGCGCCGAGATCGGAAGACGCCTCGAGCAGCGTCTCCGGGATGCGCTCGAGCCCGGCATAGATGGGGAGGATCATGTACGGCAGCCAGAGGTACGAGAGCACGAGCCACGTGGCGAACGTACCGTACCCCGGTGCGTTGAGGCCGAGCGGCCCGAGCAGCCAGTCGAGGAAGCCGCCCTCCTGCAGCATGATCCTCCAGGCGTACACCTTGACCAGATAGCTGGCCCAGAGCGGCGTGAGGATGGCCACGATGAGGATGCCGCGCGTCCTCGGGCCGGCGATGCGCGCCATGTAGTAGGCGATGGGGAACGCGAGGATCGCGTCGAACACGGTGACGGCTGCGGCGACGCCGAGGGTGCGGAGCGTGATCGTGCGGTACACGTCGCTCTCGAAGAGCTGCCGAAAGTTCTTGAGGCTGTAGTCGTGCACGATCTCGGCGGTGAACGGGTCGAGCCGCCAGAAGGCGGCGACGAAGAGCACAGCGAGCGATCCGAGGTAGGCGATGCCGAGCCAGCCGATCGGGCCGGCGAGCAGCGCCCCGAGTTGCAGACGCGGTCGGCGGTAGAGGAACGCCGCGAGGCGGCGCGCGGGCGAGGACCCGCGCGCCACCTCTGAAGGGGAGACCGGGCTCAACCCTTGATCTCGGTCCAGGCGGTCACCCACTCGGAGTAGTCCTTGCAGACCTCACCGCGGTCGTCGCCGCAGTCGGCCTGAGGGGTCGTCCAGTAGGCGACCTTCGAGAAGTACTCCTCGTCGGTTGCGTGATAGGTGTCGCAGTGCGCTTTGTCGGCGGTCAGGTCGCACGACTTGGCGTTGGAGGGCGCCTCGCCGAACCACTCCGCCACGGCCGCGTTCGCCTGCGGCGAGATGATCCAGTCGAGCCACAGGTACGCGCAGTTCGGGTTCGCAGCCTTGGCGTAGACCATCCATGTGTCCGACCAGCCGGTCGCGCCCTCCTCGGGGAGCGCCGTCTCGATCGCCACGGGAGGCTCCTCGGCGGCGAGCAGGTTCGCGATCACCTGCCACGTGGTGCCGACCACCGAGCCGCCGGACTTGAAGGCGGCGATCTCCTTCGTGTAGTCCGACCAGTACTCGCCGATCACGCCACGCTGCTTCTTGAGCAGGTCGACGGCGGCCTGGAACTGCGTGTCATCCAGCTCGTAGACGTTCTCGATGCCGAGATCCGGCTGCGTCGCCTTCAGGTACAAGGCGGCGTCGGCGATGTAGATGGGGCTGTCGTACGCCGTGATGTTCCCCTTGTACGGGGAGTTCTCGTCGAACACGACGCCCCAGCTCGTGGGTGCCGGGTCGACCTTGTCGGTCCGCCACATGAGCAGGTTGGCGCCACGGCCGTGAGGCACGCCGTACATCTGCCCGTCCACCGAGTTGTGCGGCTGGTTCTTCAGCCCTTCGAAGACGTCAGCGTAGTTCGGCGTCAGCTCGGTGTCCACCGGAACGACATCTCCGGCGGCAATCAGCCGGAGCGTGGCGTCACCCGACGCGGAGACCGAGTCGTAGTTGCCGGTGCGCATCAGCGTCACCATCTCGTCCGAGGTGTTGCCGACCTTCGAGTTGACCTTGCAGCCCGTGGTCTCCTGGAACTCGGTGACCCAGTCGACCGCCTTGTCGGTCGAGCCGTTCTCGACATAGCCGGCCCAGTTGACGAGGTTGACCTGGCCTTCCTCTTTCGCCTTCGACTGAATCTCCTCGAGCGTGCTGCCGAGACCCTCGAGCGAGCTGCCCGAGTCGTCTCCGCCGCCGCATCCTGCGGCCACGAGCGCAAGCACCCCGACGAGCGCCACCAGCGCGAAGCGCACGCT
Organism: uncultured Actinomycetes bacterium; assembly: GCA_963738505.1. GTDB lineage: Bacteria > Actinomycetota > Thermoleophilia > Gaiellales > Gaiellaceae > Gaiella. The sequence continues at coordinate 48,738 of CAVTWR010000001.1, forward strand.
CTGCCGTCGCTTGTGTTCCTTCATCCCTACCCCTCCTTCTCGATGATTGCGGACTCCGATTCGGGCCGCCATTGCAGCCGCACACGGCGGCCTTGCGTCGCCAGCACCTCGCTCGAGGTCTCCTCCAGGTTCTGCGCCAGCACCTGCAGTTCCCCACCTCGGTCGAGAGTGACGTGATACCGGGTGACGGGGCCGACGTACTGCACGTCCTGCACCACACCCTCCTCGACCCGCGCGCCGGACGCCGGCGCCTCCTGCGGATCGAGCAGATGGATCTTCTCGGGGCGGACGGTGACCCGTCGGCCGTCGACGGCGATCACGTTCGAGACACCCACGAACCCTGCGATGAACTCGCTCGCCGGGTGCTCGTACACGGTGGCCGGAGGCCCGACCTGCGCGATCCGGCCCCGGTCGAACACCGCGATGCGATCGCTCATGGTCAACGCCTCCTCCTGATCGTGGGTCACGTAGATGAACGTGATCCCGACCTCCTGCTGGATGCGCTTCAGCTCGATCTGCATCTCCTGGCGGAGCTTGAGGTCGAGCGCTCCCAACGGCTCGTCGAGCAGCAGCACCTGCGGCCGGTTGACGATCGCCCTGGCCAGAGCGACCCGCTGCCGCTGCCCGCCCGAGAGCTGCCCGGGCTTGCGGTCTCCATGCTGATCGAGCCGGACGAGCTCGAGCACCTCGGCCGCACGAGCCCTACGCTCGGCCTTCGGCACCTTCTTCACGGCCAGGCCGTACTCCACGTTCTCCTGCACGGTCATGTGCGGGAACAGCGCATAGTCCTGGAAGACGGTGTTCACCGGACGCTCGAACGGCGGCAGCGAAGCCACGTCCTGGCCGGCCAGCTCGATGCGCCCGCGGTCCGGTCGCTCGAACCCGGCGATCATCCGCAGCGTCGTCGTCTTCCCCGAACCTGACGGCCCGAGCATCGTGAAGAACTCGCCGCGGGCGATCTCCAGGCTCACCTCGTCCACGGCGACCACGTCGCCGTAGGTCTTGCGCAGCCCGACGAGCGACACCGCGGGACCGTCGGGGGTGAGCGGCTCTGTGCCGGGCATCGCGGCAGTCTACGCCGAATACGCTCCTCCTGAAAGGGGCCTGGAGCCGCCGGGACAACCTGCATCGCAATCCGAGGAAGTGCGGTTCTCCGCACCTCGCGGGCGCTCGGCTTCTGTCACGATCGGCGAATGCTGACCGTCCTCGTCGTCGACGACCATCCCAGTTTCCGGGCGTCGGCCCGCGCCGTGCTCGAGGCGGACGGCTTTCAGGTGATCGGCGAGGCCGCGGACGGCACATCGGCGCTTCGACAATGCCTGCAGCTTTGCCCCGACCTCGTCCTGCTCGACGTGCAACTGCCCGACATGACGGGGTTCGACGTATGCGCTGAGCTGCGGTCACGAGGCGCGGCGCCCGATGTCGTGCTCGTCTCGAGCAGAGATGCCTCTGACTACGGAGAGCTGGTCGAGGCCAGCGGGGCACTCGGCTTCGTCTCGAAGGCAGAGCTCTGCGGGGACACCGTCTCAGCGCTCCTGCCGTGAAGGCCCGCTGGCTGGTTCTCGCGGTCGCGGTTCTCGCTCTCGAGACCGCCGCCGCCGTCTGGCTGATCGTCAACTCCGACCACGTGGAGACGAAGTGGGCGTCGATCGCGTTCGCCGCACCGGTCGGTGTCGCGTTCGTGCTCGCTGGGCTGGTCGCGTTGATCCGGCGTCCCGGGAACCGAACCGGCGCCTACCTCGCGGCTGTCGGCTACCTGTGGTTCCTCGGCGCGCTCAACGAGGGCAACGCGGATTGGCAGTTCACGGCAGGGGTCGTCCTCGGAGCCCTCGCATTCGTCCCCTTCGCGCTGCTCATCCTCTCCTTCCCCGGCGGCCGCCTGGAGACGGAATGGGAGCGTCGGTACATCCTGGCGCTGGTCGCAGGCCTGATCATCTTCCCGCTCGCCGGTCTCCTCGTCGACCGCACGCCAGAGCGGAACTGCACCGGCACCTGCCGGGAGAGCGTGATCGCAGTCGCCGACTCACAGGGGACATCGGACATCCTCAACGGGATCGGGACGGTCGTCGGCATCGGCTTGATCTTCGGGGCGGTGGTGCTCATCGTGGCTCGCTGGCGCCGATCCAGTGCGGCGACGAGACGTGCACTCGGTCTGGTGCTGACGACGAGTGGGGTCGCGATGTTGATGCTCCTCGTGATCAACCTCGTCGGCACCGTCTCGGTGAGCCTCTCGGACTCTTTGTCGCCTCTCTTCCTGCTCACGTTCACGGCGGTCCCGGTGTCATTCCTCGCCGGCCTGCTGCGGACACGGCTCGCACGTTCTTCCGTGGCAGAGCTCGTGGTCGAACTGGGGCAGGGGTCGCCGCTCAGAGACGCCCTCGCCCACACGCTCCGCGATCCGACCCTCCAGGTCGTCTTCCGCCACGCCGACCGCGGCTGGATCGACAGCGACGGCTCCCCCGTCGCCCCGCCCCTGTCAACCCACGACCGGAGCGTGACTCCGGTCACCGTGGACAGCGAGGAAATCGCCGTCCTCGTTCACGATCCCTCGCTCAGCGAGGAACCTGAGCTCGTGGACGCGGTCACGGCGGCCGCCGGCCTCGCCTTCCGCAACGAGCGCTTGCAGGCCGAGTTGCGCTCGCAGTACCGGTTCATGGTCACCATCATCGACACCGCGCCGAGCCTGCTCGTCCACGTGGACACGAGCGGGATCATCCTCAACCAGAACCAGGCGGCGGTTGCGACGAGCGGCCTTGCCCATGAGGAAGAGGTGAGGGGCCGGAGCTTCTGGGACGTCTTCATCGCCCCAGAGGAGCGCGAGGAGATGATCGCGCGCTTCCGGGCAGCAGCTCCGACGTTTCCCGCCGCAAGCTACGAGAACGTCTTCACCAACCCACTTGGCGAGCGGCTGGTCATCGCCTGGCGGAGTGCGCCCGTCCGCGACGAACGCGGCGCTGTCGTGGGCATCGTGGCTGGGGGCCTCGACATCACGGAGCGCAAGCACAACGAGCTGGAGCTCCAGCGCGAGCGGGACCTGCGCAAGCAGCAGGAGGCCGAGGTGCGCGCGTCGCGGACGAGGATCGTGCAGGCGGCAGACGACGCGCGACGACGCCTGGAGCGGAATCTGCACGACGGGGCGCAGCAGCGATTGGTGTCGCTCTCGGTGTCGCTGAGGCTGGCCGAGAACAGGATCGAGTCCGACCCGTCCGAGGCAACGCGGATCCTCACGACAGCCCGGACCGAGCTTGCCGAGGCGCTGGCCGAGCTGCGCGAGCTCGCACGCGGCATCCACCCAGCGATCCTCACCGACCGCGGCCTGCGTCCGGCTCTCGACGCGCTGGTGTCACGCAGCCCCGTCCCCGTCGTACTGGAGATCGACGACGCCGCGCTGCCGGAGGCAGTCGAGGCGGCCGTCTACTACGTCGTTACCGAGTCCCTCACGAACGTCGCGAAGTACGCCGCCAGCGACGAAGTGCGCGTGAGGATCAGCTGTACCGAGGGTCTGGTGGAGATCGAGGTGGCTGACGATGGCCGCGGGGGCGCCGACCCCGAGCGGGGCTCTGGTCTGCGAGGCCTCCAGGACCGTGTGGCGGCACTTGACGGGTGCCTCGAAGTCAGGAGCCCGCCCGGCGAGGGCACGGTGATCGCAGCCACCATCCCGGTGCCAGGCGAGCCGGACACGACCACGCCGAATGGACGCTCCGTGCGCGAATAGTGCGGTGTCTTCTCGGTCGGACCGGGCGGCCTCGCCGTAGACTCGCCCCGTGAGCACGCTGCCGACCGGGTCGGTCACGTTCCTGCTCTCCGACATCGAGGGCTCGACCCGCCTCGTACAGGAAGCCGGCACCTCGTACGCAGCGATCCTCGCCGGTGTCCGAGCAGCGGTGCGAGGGGCGGTGAACGCCCACGACGGCAGCGAGGTCGACGCCAGCGGCGACGAACTACTCGCGGTCTTCACCGAAGCAGCCTCCGCGCTTCGCGCCGCGGTCGCAGGCCAGCACGCGCTGCTGGAGACAGCGTGGCCGGACGACCGGCGCGTACGGGTTCGGATGGGTTTGCACTCCGGCGCACCCGAGCTTGGCGAAGAGGGCTACATCGGCCTCGACGTCGTCCGCGCCGCCCGGATCGCGGCGTCGGGACACGGCGGCCAGATCCTGATCTCGGCTGCCGTCGACCTCGAGGCAGGCGAGCTGGAGCGTCGAGATCTCGGCAGCCACCGGCTGCCCGGCTTGAACGAACCGCAACGAATCGCGCAGGTGATCGCTCCCGGCCTCCCACGCGACTTCCCACCGCTCCGCAACACCGTCTCCCAACTCGGAGCCGGCGTTCGCGTCTCCATCGCCGAGGATTCGCTCCTGCTCCGCGAGGGTCTGCGCCGGCTGCTCGAGGAATGCGGCTTCGAGGTTGTCTCACAGGCAGCGGACGCGAACGACCTGCTCCGTCACGTGGCCATGCACCAGCCGCAGGTCGTGGTGACGGACATCCGCATGCCTCCCACCCACACCGACGAGGGTCTCCGCGCCGCAGCCGAGATCCGTGAGCGGCACCCCGGTACCGCTGTGCTCGTGCTCTCGCAGTACGTGGAGCCGGGTTACGCCGGGGAGCTCCTCAGCAGCCCCTCGGGCGTCGGCTACCTGCTCAAGGACCGCGTCGCCGACCTCGACGAGTTCGCAGCCGCCGTCCGGCGCGTGGCGGACGGCGGATCCGCCATCGACCCCCTCGTGGTCTCCGAGCTGGTGGGGAGGCACCGTCGCGACGACCCGCTCGCCCGGCTCTCTCCACGTGAGCGCGAGGTTCTCGAACTGATCGCGGAAGGGCGCACGAACCACGCCATTGCAGGAAGGCTGTTCGTTACGCTCCGCGCGGTCGAGAAGCACATCACGAACATCTTCGAGAAGCTCGGCCTGCCCGCGGGCGCCGACGACCACCGCCGCGTGCTCGCCGTGCTCACTGTTCTCCGCGGCTAGTGCGGCATCTCCAAGCGTTTGACCTGGAACTCTCGTTGGAGGTGTGGGTGCCGCACTAACTCGGGATCTTCACCGAGTCGACCCCGGAGGCATCAGGGACACGGCCGGGAGATCGCCGATAGCGGCTGCGCGCACCGGCGGCCACCCTTGGGAGAGGTGCGGATAGCCGCACCTCGAGACGCCGGGAGACCGCACCGACACGGCCCTTCGACGCTGCGAGGGTGCGAGCAGAACGTCAAACCCCCAAGAAGGAGATCACCGTGTCACCTCTCAAGCGCAGCAAGAACCTGGCAGCCCGCATGGGCCGCTGGAGCGCGCACCACCGGAAGATCGCAATCTTCGGGTGGCTCGCGTTCGTCGCCGTCGCCTTCATGCTCGGCCAGACGGCCGGTATGAAGACTATCGACCAGAACGACATCAACGTCGGCGAGGCCCGCACCGCCGACCACATCATCCGTGACGCCGGCTTCTCGCTGGACGAGCAGAGCGAGTACGTGCTCGTCGAGTCGAAGACGGCAACGGTCGACGACGCAGCCTTCCGCTCGACCGTCGGCGAGGTCGTGAACAAGCTGAACGGGTTCCCGCAGGTGGAGAACCTCCGCTCTCCGCTCACGCCGGAGAACGAAGGCCAAGTCTCGGAAGACGGCCACGCGGTGCTGATCCAGTTCACCCCTCGCGGGAGCTACGACGACGCCGTCGAGTACATCGACTCGATCACCGCCGCCGTGACCAGGCTCCAGACCACTCATCCGGACTTCTACGTCGGCCAGGCCGGCTCGGTATCGACGGGCAAGGCGCTGGACGAGATGTTCGGCTCGCAACTCGCGCGTGCCGGGATGATCTCGATCCCGATCACGCTCGTCATCCTGCTGCTCGTCTTCGGTTCGCTCGTCGGAGCGCTCGTGCCGCTACTGCTCGCCCTCTCGTCCGTGTTCGCGACGATCGGGCTGGTCGCGCTGCCGAGCCACCTGGTGCCGATGGACGAGTCGGTGGCCGAGGTGATCCTGCTCATCGGTCTTGCCGTCGGCGTCGACTATTCGCTGTTCTACATCCGCCGCGAGCGTGACGAGCGCCGCGCCGGACGCAGCGCCTCCGCAGCCCTGGAGGCGGCCGCGGCAACCTCGGGGCGTGCCGTCCTCATCTCGGGCGTGACCGTGATGATCGCCATGGCCGGCATGTTCTTCTCAGGCGACAAGACCTTCCTGTCCTTCGCGATCGGAACGATGCTGGTCGTCGCAGTGGCGATGATCGGCTCCCTGACGGTGCTCCCCGCAACCCTCTCCTGGCTGGGCGACCGCATCGAGAAGGTGCGCGTCCCGTTCCTCCGACGGCGTCGTGAGGACGGCACCAGCCGGGTGTGGTCGGCGATCCTCGACCGCGTCCTGCGGCGGCCGCTGCTCTCGGCCGTGGCGGCGACCGCGGTGCTGCTCGCCATGGCCGTCCCCGCGCTCGGCCTGCACACGTCGATCTCCGGCTTCGACGCGCTCCCCAAGTCGCTGCCCGAGGTGCAGTCGCTGAACCGTGTCGAGGCCGCGTTCCCGGGCGGCGCCACACCGGCCGTCGTCGCGATCAAGGGCGACGCGAGCAACCCGGCACTCCGTGCAGCGATCGGCGAACTGAGGACGAAGGCCCTCGCCTCCGGTCAGGCGCTGGAGCCGATCCACGTCGATGTCGCTCCGAACGGCAAGGCCACGCGCGTACTCATCCCACTCGTCGGCAAGGGTACGGACAACCGCTCGAATCAGGCCCTGAGCAAGCTCCGCGAAGAGCTCATCCCCGCCACGGTGGGCAAGGTGCCTGGCGTCGAGGTCGCCGTCACCGGTGACACCGCAGCGTCGCAGGACTGGAACAAGGCGATTGCGTCGGCAATGCCGATGGTCTTCGGCTTCGTGCTCGCCTTCGCTTTCATCCTGCTGCTCGTCTCGTTCCGCTCGCTGGTCATCCCGCTCAAGGCGATCGTCATGAACCTGCTCTCCGTGGGTGCCGCCTACGGGGTGCTCGTCGCGATCTTCCAGTGGGGCTGGGGCGAGAACCTGCTCGACTTCCAGGCCAACGGCGGCATCGCGGCGTGGCTCCCGATGTTCCTCTTCGTCATCCTCTTCGGGCTCTCGATGGACTACCACGTGTTCATCCTGAGCCGGGTGCGCGAGTACTTCGATCGCGGGCTGGACACCGAGAAGGCCGTGGCCGAGGGCATCAAGTCCACCGCGGGCGTGGTGACGAGCGCGGCGTTGGTCATGGTCTTCGTCTTCGGGGTCTTCGCCCTGATGCCGATCATCGACATGAAGGAGATGGGCATCGGCCTCGCCGTGGCGGTGCTGATCGACGCCACCATCGTGCGGGCTGTGCTCCTGCCCGCCTCGATGAAGCTGCTGGGCCGCTGGAACTGGTACCTGCCGACGTGGCTCGAGTGGCTCCCCCGCCTCGAGCACGAGCGTTCGACTCAGGCGCCCGCAATCCCGGAGCGGGCGGCAGCGTAGGCCTCCTCGATCGGACGGCTGCGGCCCCGGCTGACCCCCGGGGCCGCGGCACGTTCTGGGCCTGCTTAGCCAACTACGATAGGTCGACGCCGGGGTAGCTCAGCTGGTAGAGCAACCGCCTTGTAAGCGGTAGGCCGAGGGTTCGAGTCCCTTCCCCGGCTTTTGTCCATTCGGACAACGTATTACCATTACCGAATGGAGCGTCCGAAGGTCACTGGCGACCGCACAACGCCCATCGTCATGGTCGCAGCGAATCTCACGCTCAAGAGACGCGCGGCATGAGCGCCTCGCAGGCTGTTCACGAGGCGTTCGTCGCCGGCGACATTGCGCGGCTCCGCGCTGCCCTCGACGATCCGTCGGCGGTCCCCAACGGCCCGATGCCGCTCGCGATCGGGCCCTGTCTGACGTATGCGATCTACCATTCCCCGCTCGCCTTCGTCGAGGAGCTGATCGAACTCGGCGCCGATCTGAACGGAACGGACGACGGTGGTTTTCCTCCGTTGATTGCTGCGCTCGGAACGCTGCAGGAAAGTCGCGGCTCGCCTGCACGGTCCGATTCGCTCGATATCGTGCGCCTCCTGCTCGGTCGAGGGGCCGATCCCGACGTACGCGGGATCAACGACTTCACCGCAATGCACATGGCCGTCGCGGTGGGCAGCCCTGAAGCGGTCGTCGCGCTCCTCGCCGCGGGAGCCGACCCCGACCTGCGTACACGGATCGACGAGTATGAGACAGCTGAGGAGATGGCCATTTCGGCGGAGCTCTCGCTCATCGCCGAGTTGCTGCGAACCCGCGGGCGACCGGCGTCCAGACGGTTGCGGAGCGGCCTGATCCTGCTGCTCGACCTACCCGGCCACGGCGAGCCTGTCCGTCGCCAGGCGGGCTACGCGATCCGCACGCGATGGCGCCTGCCTGACGGCACGTTCGTGCGACGCGACGTGCCGGAGACGGCCACGAACGTGCTCGAGGACGACGGGACGACGCTCGTCACCGAGATCCGCGTCAACCGCGGGTCGCTGATGGCCGGTGTCTTCTACGGGCTGGACGGGATGCGGGTCGGTGGGACGAGGCACCTGGAGATCGCTCCGCACCTCGCCTACGGCGACAGCGGCATCCCCGGCGCGATCCCGCCTCGTACGACGCTGATCGTCGAGATCACCGTGCTCGAGGAGCGATGAGCCGGCCGCGGCGGTGGTCTCAGGTGAGGCGGCGGGCCGGCGGGTAGGCGGGCCCGCCACTCACGCCGGGACTACGCGCGACGTCTGGTGCGCGATGATCTTGCGCTTCACCCGCTGCAGGGCGTTGTCGATCGTCTTCGTGTCGCAGTCCAGAACCTCCGCCATCTGCTCGTAGGACTTCCCGTCCAGGTAGAACTTGAGCGCTTCGGCCTCGAGCGAGGAGAGCGTGCTGCCCAGGCAGCCGACGAGGCTCTGCAGCTCTTCCGTCGAGATGACCATCGAAGACGGGTCGTCGACGCCGGGGCCGGGCAGTGCGTCGCCCAGGGTGCACTCACCGTCCGACTCCTGTCCGGCCGGCGTGTGGCTGAACGAGACATAGGTGTTGAGCGGCGCGTGCTTGAAGCGCGTGGCGGTCTTGATCGCCGTGATGATCTGCCGCGTCACGCAGAGCTCGGCGAAGCTGCGGAACGAGGTCTCCTTGTCGGTGCGAAAGTCGCGGACCGCCTTGTAGAGACCGATCAGGCCCTCCTGGATCAGGTCGTCGGAGTCCCCTCCGGCGAGAAAGTACGAGCTCGCCTTGAGCCGGACGAAACCGTGGTAGCGCCGGAGCAGGGCATCCATGGCGGCGCCGTTGCCGTTCCGCGCCTTCAGCACGAGCTGGAGATCCTCAAGTTCACGTTGAAGCTTCTGGGGTGTCTTCTGCGCGTATGCCGTCCTGGCTGCCATATTGCTTCTCCCCTGGTCTTTGCTGGTTTTTGTCCTGGCCTCGTTCAGAGATCGACGATCAAGTCTCACCCTGAAGTCGAGGCAGAACGTAGCAGTAACTTGCAAGCGTTACAAGCCCTTTGCGCAAATTCCATTGTAATAGGAACATGTGTTCGTATCGGGCCCCACACCGCCGGGACCTGCCAGAACGAACGTTGACGGGCGCCGGGCTAGCTGTCTTGGCCGCGACGGAGCCGCTCGAGGCGCGCGCGCGTCTCGGGGTCGAGCCGGTCACGGACACGGCTGGCCGAGCTTTCCTGGTGCGTCACCTGCTCGAGCTCTGCCAGGAACGCCTGCGAGCCGCGTTTGCCGACGAGGTGCCCTGCCGTCCCGCGGACTGCGGCGTCCGAGGTGACGACCTGCACCGACTCGTGGGCGCGCCGCTCCGCGGCCAGCTTCTCGATCAGATCATCGGCGTGCGGGGCGTAGCGCACCTGCAGGGTGCCGAGCGTCTGCTCTGGCCCGTGACCGTCGAAGACGACGATCCCGCGGACACCCCTCAGCGCGACGAAGTTGGCCAGGGCATCGACGAGCTCGCTCCGCTCACGGTAACCCCCGGCGTGGAACAGGTTCGATCCATCGAACAGGTACAGCGTCGCCTCGGCCATTCCCCAACGATAGGGAACCGATCTACGCCGCGGGGTGTATTGGGATCGTCACCCCTCTCTGGAGGTCCGCAACGATCACGAACGGCGACGGGGACTCACACCGGTTCACCGGCCAGCCCACAGGCAAGCCGGGCGTCCACCACGCCGACGTCGTCTTCCCGAGCGCCGGCACATGGTCGTATCAGGTCTGGGACGACTTCAGCAGGACACACACCTTCAAACCGGTCGAGATCGGCGCGCCCGGCGGTTCGTTCCCGTACCTGCCCCTCGGAATCGCCGCCGCGCTCGCACTCTCCCTCGCCGCCGCAACCACCGTCGTGTGGCGCCGCAGGGAACCCGAGCCGGCGACGGTCACGCATCTGAAGGAGGCCGCATGAAGAAGCTGTTCGCCTTCGTCGCCACGGTGACTGCCGCGTTCGCCCTCGCGGGCGTCGCGCAGGCAGGCTGCATGGCAACCGTCGGTCTCAGCTCGACGCCGAAGGCCGGGCACGCGGCGGGCAAGCCGTGGATCGTCACGATCCGCGTGCTCCAGCACGGCCGCACGCCGATGTCCGACGCGGCGCCGGAGGTGCGGATCCGCAACGCCGCCGGCCAGCTATTCGTGTTCAAGGCGAAGACGACGACCAAGGTCGGGTCGTATCGTGCACGGGTCGTCTTCCCGAAGGCCGGCCGCTACTCGCTCGGTGTCTACGACGGATTCCCGGTCAAGGACTGCGCGAGGGTGCAGGCCCTCTTCCCCTCCCGGTGGCACCCCACAGGCGCGAGCCGCCGTTCACACCCACCCGGCCCTGTCAAGGCTGGAGCGGGGCCTTCTCCACCCGGCCCTGTCAGGCTGGAGCAGCGCCCTTCGCACACCCGTCCGCGCCCCGACAGGCTGGAGCGGGGCCCTTCAGCCTGGATCCCCCGCTTGGCGTGATCGCGGGGCGCCTGCCAGGGTCGTCAGGACGTGCGCGGACAGCGTCGGGCAGGCTGGTTGCCTGTTCGACGCTGCCCGCGCGCGGAGCGCACCGACCGGGTGCAAGCCCTCCACGCCCTTCGGAGGGGTTGCACCCGGGCGGGGAGCGTCCTGGCGGGCCTGGCAGGATGCACCGCCCACGCCAAGCGGTGGATCCAGGCTCAGGCCTCGCAAGGGGCTCAGCCCACCAGTCCGCACCCGCGAACGCCACCACACACCGCGCATCCGCCGCCGATCGACAGCGGGAATCACGCACCTGAAGGTGTCGCCCCCGAGACCAGTGTTGTCCTCCGGCGGCGTCCTCCGACAGAGTCCCCGCCGGGGGCGGGATACGCGACCCCCTTCAGGTTGTCGTACCGTGCACCCCTCGTTGTCGCCGAGCCTCGTACAGCAGCACGGCAGCGGCCACCGAGACGTTCAACGAATCGATACCGGGAGCGAGCGGGATCGAGATCTCCCCGTCACAGGTCCGCCGCACGAGCGGCCTGACACCCTTGCCCTCGGCACCGAGAACGAGGGCGACGCCGCCTGTGAGATCCGCGTCCCACATGGCGGTCGGAGCGCTCGCAACCGCCGCGTACGCCCAGAGCGCGGAACCCTTGACCTCTCCGAGGTAGCGCGCCAGGTTGCCCACGACCGCCACCGGCAGGTGTTCGACGGCGCCTGCCGAGGAACGGCAGACCGCGGGCGTGACGTGGGCTGCGCGGTGCTCCGTCAACACGACCCCCGTCGCCCCTGCGGCGGCGGCGCTGCGGATCACCGCCCCGAGATTGCGCGGATCGGTCACCTGGTCGAGACAGCAGAGCAGTGGGCTCGGCCTCGAGGCCAGCTCCCAGGCATCGGCGTACGGGTAGGGCTCACAGAAGGCGACGATCCCCTGGTGGTCGGGTGAGCCGGCAAGCTCGGTGAGCTCGCGCTCCTGGCGTACGAGAGCCCGGCGACCCGGAGGAAGCCAGTCGATCGCGTCGCGAGCACGGTCGCTGACGAGCAGCTCGAGCACCTCACGTCGCCCGCGCAACGCCTCGCGCACGGCGTTCTTGCCGTAGACGATCTCTCGCGTCACGGGCGAGCGACGAGCCGGAAGCCCGGTGGCTCGGCCGTGTCACGCACCTCGAACCCCGCGGCTTCGATCTCCGCGCGCAGCCGGTCGGCGTCCGCCCAGCGCTTCTCGGCGCGTGCGGCGACCCGCTCGGCCGCGAGCGACATCAGCTCGTCGGGCGCGGCGCCGGCCACGGCCAATCCGCCGAGCCCGAACAGCGAGAGGCCATACGTCAGCGAAGCGACGTCCCGCCGAGCCCGCCACTCGTGGAACAGCGCGAGCGCGTCAGGCGTGTTGAAGTCGTCGTCGAGCACAGCTGCGAGCGCGTCACGGTCGGGCTCCCCCGCCGGCTCATCTGCTTCCAGGAAGAAGTTGCGAAACGTCTCCGTCTGCGCGCGTGCCGCCTGGAGCGTCGCCTCGGAGAAGTCGATCGGCTTGCGCCAGTGCGCCGTCAGGAAGAAGAGGAGCGCCGTCTCCGCTCCCCACCTGGCGAGCACGTCCTTGATCGTCTCCACGTTGCCGACCGACTTGGACATCTTCTCGCCGGTGAAGCGCAGCATCCCGTTGTGCATCCACACCTTCGCGAACGGCCTGCCAACAGCCTGCGACTGTGCGCGCTCGTTCTCATGATGGGGAAAGACGAGATCGAGGCCGCCACCGTGGATCCAGAACTCGGCGCCCAGGTACTTCTCGGCCATCGCCGAGCACTCGATGTGCCAGCCGGGCCGACCCATCCCCCAGGGTGACTCCCAGGTGGTGTCCTCCCCGGGCTTCGTCGCCTTCCACAGCGCGAAGTCGCGCGGATCCTGCTTCAACGGGTTGAGATCCTCGTCGGTGACCTCGTCCGGCCGCTGCCCGGAGAGCCGGCCGTACCCGTCGAAGCTGCCGACCCGGAAGTACACGTCGCCACCGACCGGGTAGGCGTGGCCGGACTCGACCAGCTCCTCGATGAGCGCAACGATCTCCGGGATCGTCTCGGTGGCCAGAGGTAGCTGGTCCGGGCGGCCGAGACCGAAGGCATCCGTGTCCTCGAGATACCACTGCGTCGCTTCCCTGGCCCGCGCAGCACTGGCGCCCGGCGCCGCCTCGTAGATCCTGTCGTTGACGTCCGTGATGTTGTGCACGTACGTCGCCTCGTATCCGCGCTCCCGCAACCAGCGCGCCAGCCAGGCGAAGACGACGTACGGTCGCGCGTTCCCGATATGCGCGCGCTGGTACACCGTGGGGCCGCAGACGTACATGCCGATCCGCGCCGGAGCAGGCGGCAACTCGACGAGCGAGCGGGTCATCGTGTCGTACACGCGCACGGGGCGATGGTAGCGGTGGAGTCCGCGGCGAACCCCGCCTGGGGTCAGGCCTCCCACGTCCCACCGCAGGCCAACTTTGGCTTAGACGAGGGGTTTGGCGGATGGGGTGGGACGTGGGAGGCCTGACCCCAACCGTCTCCTGCCTCAGCCCCGCGCGACTCTCCGCACCGTCTCCTCGAGGGGCAACGCGTACAGAACCGTCCACAATTCAGGTCCGCGCTCCGCGCCCGTGAGCGCGCGGCGGAGCGCCTTGAGGTTGCCGCCGACCGCCTTCACCTCACGGATGATCTCGCGCGCGGCGGCTTCGTCCGCGCGCTCGCCGGCACCGACGCGCAGCTCGAGGAAGCGCTCGAGCGTGGCCCTGTCCTCCGTCGTGGCGGAACCGAGGCGGGGCTCTGTGATCAGGGCCGCGAACTGGCGCGCCTCCACGAGCGTCCTCGCCCCACGCAGTGCCGGTACGAGCTCCGGCGAGGCACCGCACGCGAGGGCGAGCTCCTCGTCGGTAAGCGTCCCGATCGCCTCCACGGCGAGGCGCCCCAGCCGGCCGGCGTCGAACCGCACGTCGTGGCTCGGGATGCCCAATTCCTCCAGATACGCCCGTACCGCACCCGCCGGGATCCCTTCCTCGCGAAGGTCCCGCACCGAGACCGCGCCGTGCCGCTTGGACAGCTTCTTGCCGTCCTCGCCCACCAGCAGCCCGACGTAGACGACCTCGGGCAAACGCCCGCCGAGGGCCTCGGCGATCCTCCGCTGCACGGCTTCGCCGGGCCGGTGATCGGAGCCGCGGATCACGTGCGTGATGCCGAACGCCAGGTCGTCCACGACGCTGGCGAACGGGTAGGTGACGCTGCCGTCGGCCCGCACCAGCGTGGTGCGTCCGAGACGAACCGCCCCATCCGCTTCCTCCTGCACCTTCTCCGCACGGAACAACCCACGGAGGGCGCTCGTGTAGATGCCGGCCCGGTCGCTCTGGCGCACCGGCCCGCGCTCCCAGCGGATGTCGAGCCAGGCCAGATCCTCGAGAATCGCCCGCTCGCCGTCGTCGGTCTCGCGGGTGCGGTCCGTGTCGTCGATCCGCAGCAGGAGGTCGCCACCGTGACGGTCGGCGAAGGTCCGGTTGGCGACGGCCACGAGCGCGTTGCCGAGATGCAAGGAGCCGGTCGGGCTCGGCGCGAAGCGAACGCGCACCGCTCGTGCGGCGTCCCTCAACGTTCGACCTGGAGTTGGTGCGGGTGTGGTGGTCGCCGCACGAGACTAGGCGTCGATCGGAACGTGACCCGGCTGCGCGGCGACACGATCGAGCCAGGCGCGCAGAGCCGGCAACGGCGCGAGGTCGAAGCCACCCTCCTCGGCCACGTGCGTGTACCCGTAGACCGCGATGTCGGCCAGGGTGTAGCGCTCCCCGACGAGGAATGCGCGCGAGGCGAGGTGCTTCTCGAGCGCCTCGAGCACCCGTTGCCCCGCCGCTCGCTTGGCCTCGACCTGATCGGCGAACGCCTCCGGTCGCCCCGAGTACGCCAACCAGAAGCGCACGACGGCGATCGTGGGCTCAAGGTCGTATTGCTCGTAGAACATCCACTGCAGCACCTGCGCACGCTCGTAGCGGTCTTCGGGCACGAATCGGGTGCCTTCGCCGAAGTACCAGAGGATGGCACCAGACTCGGCGAGCGGCGAGCCGTCGTCGAGCACGAGCGTCGGCACCCTCAGGGAGGGATTGAGGTCGCCGAGCATCTGGGGTCGGTCGGACCGATCCGCAACGCTGAGCTCGCGGGTCTCGAACGGGATGCCGAGCTGCGTCAGCAGCAGCCGCACCTTGTAGCAATTGCCGGAGACCGACGAGTGGTAGAGCAGCACGGAACGGACTGTAGCGGGGCAGATCAAGACACCCATCCCGTGCTCGAGCACTCGCCGGCTCACCCAGGCGAGTGATGCCCGATCGCCAGACCTGCCGGATGCGCGCCTATGGTGCGCTATCCGGGCGGCAGACCGAACTCCTGGCGAGGCCCTGAAGGGCCCCGCTTCGTCACCCGCGCCCCGCCCGCGCCCCGGTGCGCTGAACGCCTGGCGAGGCCGTGAAGGGCCCCGCTTCGTCCCTCGTGCCGCGCCTGGGCGCCGGTGGGCTGAACGCCTGGCGAGGCCCTGAAGGGCCCCGCTTCGTCCCTCGTGCCGCGCCTGGGCGCCGGTGGGCTGAACGCCTGGCGAGGCCCTGAAGGGCCCCGCTTCGTCCCTCGTGCCGCGCCTGGGCGCCGGTGGGCTGAACGCCTGGCGAGGCCCGGGAGGGCGTGCTTGCTTGTCGCGTTGGGTACAAGGCTGTGGCGCGAGTTCTCGAGCCGCACCGAGCGGCCCCTGGCGCAGTGGGTTCCTTCAGGGATTCACAACAACGTTCGTCCTGGAACGCGCCTGCGGAGCCGATCGCCCGATGGGATCGATCGTCTACGCTGCCCCGGTGCCAATGCCCCCGGGAACCGCGCTGCTTCCGCTCCGGTTGGTCGGCAAGGCCGTGGAAGGGGTCTCCAGGACGCCGGCGCGCTTCGTGGCCTCGGGCTTCGCGGCGACGATCCTCATCGGCACCGGCCTGCTCATGCTGCCCTGGTCGAAACAGGGCCCGGGCGGCGCCTCGTTCCTGACCGCGCTCTTCTACTCGACCTCGTCGGTGTGCGTGACGGGGCTCGGGACCGTCGACCTGCCGAACTACTTCTCGCACTTCGGGCAGGCCGTGATCATGCTCCTCGTCCAGATCGGCGGGTTCGGCGTGCTCACACTGACCTCCGTCATTGCCCTGATCGTGGCGCAGCGGTTCGGGCTGCGCACCCGCCTACTCGCGCAGACGGAGCGCGGCGCGCTCGAGCTCGGCGACGTGCGACGGATCCTCAAGGGCGTCGCCGTCCTTTCGCTCGCAGTGGAGAGCACGGTGGCCCTTATCCTCACGCTTCGGTTCTACTTCCACTACGACAACGACCTCGGATCCGCCGTCTGGCGCGGCGCCTTCCACGCGGTCACCTCGTTCAACAACGCGGGGTTCGCCCTGTGGAGCGATAATCTGATGCAGTTCACCACCGACTGGTGGATCACGCTCACCATGGGCGGCGCGATCATCGTCGGCGGGATCGGCTTCCCGGTGATCCTCGAGCTGGGCCATCGCAGGATGGATTTCTGGCGCTGGTCGCTGCATACCAAGCTCACCGTGCTCGTCACCCTCGCCCTGCTCACCGTGGGAACGATCGCCGTGCTCGGCTTCGAATGGTCGAACACCGCCACCCTCGGCCCGCTCTCCTTCCCGGACAAGCTCCTGGCCTCGTTCTTCGGCAGCGTCACCCCACGTACCGCGGGATTCAACACCATCGATTACTCGCAGATGAACGGCGAGACGCTGCTGGTGACGGACATGTTGATGTTCGTCGGCGCCGGCAGCGGCGGTACCGCCGGCGGCATCAAGGTGACCACGTTCGCCCTGCTCCTGCTGATCGTCGTCTCGGAGGCCCGGGGCGACCGGCATGTGCACGCGTTCCACCGGCGCATCCCCGCACACGCCCACCGCCAAGCCCTGGTCATCGCGTTCCTGGCCATGAACGCGGTCGTGCTGGCCACGCTCGCGTTGATGGCGACGAGCGATTTCCTGCTCTACCAGACCCTGTTCGAGGCGATCTCGGCCTTCGGCACGGTCGGCCTCTCAACCGGCATCACCGGTCATCTCGACTGGTTCGGCCAGGGTATCCTCATCGCGCTCATGTTCCTCGGTCGCACCGGGCCCCAGACGCTTGCGCTCGCGCTGGCCTTGCGAGAGCGCGCGAAGCTGTACACCTACCCCGAGGAAAGGCCTCTCATTGGCTAAAGGCAGAGGAGCAAACGAGGTTCTCGTCGTCGGTCTGGGCCGCTTCGGCACCGCGCTCGCGCGTTCGCTCGTGCAGCAGGGCTACGACGTGCTCGGCGTCGACGGCTCCGAGGCCGTCGTCCAGCAGTGCTCACAGTGGCTGACGCACGTGCTCGTGTGTGACGCCACCAACCCGGACGTGATGGCGCAGATCGGCGCGAAGGACTTCGAGACGGCCGTGGTGGCCATCGGCTCCGACATCGAGTCGAGCATCCTCGCCACAGCGCTGCTCGTCGATCTCCAGATTCCCCGGGTCTGGGCGAAGGCGATCACCCGTGCGCACGGAAGCATCCTCGAACGGGTCGGGGCGCAGCGCGTCGTCTTCCCGGAGCGCGACATGGGCGAGCGGGTGGCGCACATGCTTGTCGGCAAGACGATCGATTACGTCAAGCTCGATCCGGGCTTCGCGCTTCTCGAGCTGCCCGCGCCGCGCGAGATCGTGGGCAAGACGCTTCAGGGTGCACAGGTGCGGCGCACCTACGACGTTACCGTCGTCTGTCTCAAGCCCGCCGGCGGCACCTTCACCTTCGCGACGGCGGACGCGCTGATCGGCGAAGGCGACATCCTCGTTGTCGCCGGCAACACCGAGAGCGTGGAAGCGTTCGCACTCGTCTAGTGCGGCGGCCCTCAACGCTTTGATCGCGCAGGGATGAGAGCGGAGGGCCTCGTTGGCTTCAGACCAACGAGACCTCGGCCACGGCGAGCCGTACCCGGCCGGAGACATGCGCCATCGAGTCCGCGGCCACCTGTCGGCCGATCTCGGATCCGTAGGCGGCCTCCATCGCCGCCTGGTCGTCGAACCAGAGCTCGGTAATACCGTCGTAGGGTGCCCCGTCCGTCTCGACGAGGTTGCCGACGAGCCTGCGCACTCCAGGCAGCTGCCGCGCGAGCGGCGCGTGCTCCTCCAGCCACCAGCGCCGAAAGCCCTCGTTCGTCATGTCCTCGCGGCGGGTGAGCAGGATGATCGCCTTGAACATGGGTCAGTCCTTTCTGATGCGTGCGTGAGGACGGCCGCCGACGGCCAGGGCGAGAACGATCACGATCTCGTCGGGCGCCGGTGCATCGGGGATGGTGATCTCCGCCGCGTCCATCTCGGCGAAGCTCCAGATGTCGTCCTTGTTGGTGATCGGGACCGTGATCGCCGAGCCGGGGCCGCCCAGCTTCTTCGTCGAGGGGATGATCGCCGCACCGTGGTCCACGGCTCTGCGCACGGGTGCGCCAAAGCGGGGGTGCAGGAGGGCTGCGGCGTGCTCGAGCTCGCCGTCGAGCCCGACGATGGCGCCCTTCCCGTACGCGGAGACATCGTCCGCCTCGCAGCCGAGCGCCACCACGAGCCGCTCCGCCAGCATCCCGCCGACGGTTGCGCCGAGGTCGTAGAGCGGCTCGAGATCCTCCACGAACCGACCCGCGTACGGGTTGGCGATCACTGCTGCGCCGATCGCCTTCCGAGCCGGCGGGTCGACCGTACGCCCGGCCGCGCTGGTGATCTCCTCGACGGTGATCACGGTCTTGCGGATCTGTGGCTCCATGCCGGCGGACACTACACCGCCTTCGGCGCGATGGACCCGCGAGGCCGCCGGCCCTGACCGGGCCGACTACGATCGCGCCGTGGAGGCGACGCTGCTGGACTGGTACGGGCGCGGCGCGCGGGATCTCCCGTGGCGCCGCACGCGGGATCCCTACGCGATCCTGGTCTCCGAGGTCATGCTCCAACAGACGCAGGTGGATCGTGTCGTTCCGCGGTACCTGGCATGGCTGGAGCGCTGGCCCACGGCCGCTGCGCTGGCCGCCGCCCCGGCCGGCGAGGCGATCCGTGAATGGCAGGGCCTCGGGTACAACCGGCGAGCGTTGTCGCTGCATCGTGCGGCACGGGTGATCGCGGAGACCGGCTGGCCGGACGATCTCACTCGCCTCCCCGGGGTCGGGCCGTACACGGCAGCAGCCATCCGCAACTTCGCACTGGGCGAAGACGTGCTACCGGTGGACGTCAACGTCGAGCGCGTTCAGCGACGTACCGGGCGGGCGTTCACCGGCGCCGCCGCCCAGGCTCTGATGGATCTGGGCGCGACCGTCTGCCTGGCACGCGTGCCGCGATGCGAAGACTGCCCCCTGGCCACGCTCTGCCCGTCGCACGGGACTCGGGATGCGCCCGCGCGCAAGCAGTCGCGCTTCGAAGGGTCGTTCCGGCAGCGGCGGGCAGAGTTGCTGCGAGCGGCGGCGGCCGGGGCGCTCACCGTCTCGGAGGCGGACGCGGCGGCCGTTGCCTCGCTGCAACGGGACGGGCTGGTGGTGGTGGACGGCGGGGCAGTACGGCTGCCGGGCTGAACGAGCAACGCAGCCGACGGGAAGCCCTACTGTGAGACCTCCGCCAAGCCGCCCCGGCTCGCCGATTTCACCCGCGCGTAATGTCCGCCGATACACCATGAGGACATGGCGATAGTTCTCGTAGTCGACGACGAGCCGATCGTCCGCGACGTCGTCGTGCGCTACCTCGAGCGCGAGGGGCACACCACGCTGCAGGCGGGCGATGGCGACGCCGCGCGATCCGTGATGGAGGAGCGACCGCTCGACCTGGTCGTGCTCGACGTGATGCTGCCGGGAACGGACGGGTTGGAGCTCTGCCGTTGGATCCGCGCCCGCTCCGAGTTGCCGGTGATCATGCTCACCGCCCGCGGCGAGGAGGCCGATCGGATCGTGGGGCTCGAGCTCGGCGCCGACGACTACGTGACCAAGCCCTTCTCGCCGCGCGAACTGGCCGCACGGGTTCGCACCGTCTTGCGCCGAGCCGGAGCCAGGGAAGCAGCAACGGCGGCCGAGCGGATCTCCTTCGGCGACATGGTGCTCGACGCCGCGCAACGCGAAGCACGCCGCGCCGGCGAGGAGATCAAGCTCACCGCCAAGGAGTTCGACCTGCTCTGGTTCCTGGCCAGCCACCCGCGACGCGTCTTCGGTCGCGACCAGCTGATGAGCAGCGTCTGGGGCTACGAGGCGGCGCTCGACACCGGCACCGTCACCGTGCACATGCGGCGCCTCCGCGAAAAGATCGAAGACGTCCCCTCCGAGCCCCGCCACCTGCAGACGGTGTGGGGCATCGGCTACCGGCTGGTGCCATGACCGGATCCGCGTTCGCCATTGCCGCCGCCACGCTCGGCGTCGGGCTCATCCTCGCCTTTCTCCTGCGAGCCCTGCCGACGGTGCGACTGCAGCTCGCCGGTCTGGCGTTGATCGCCGTGTGCCTGCCGCTCGCCTCCGTCCTCTTCTCCGGGTTCCTGATGTACCACATGGGTGACGACGTGAAGATCCTCGCCGTCTCCGCCGCGGCAGCGCTGGTGGCTGTCGTCGCCGGGCTCGTGGTCGCGCGCTCGATTGCCAATCGCATCGACGTGCTCGAGGAAGCCTCCTCGGCCATCGCCGGCGGCGACCTTTCGACCCGAGCGCCCACGGGCGGCCCGGCCGAGATCGCCAAGCTCGCCGGCGCCTTCAACGAGATGGCGGGCAGCCTGGAGCAGCTGTTCGACGCCCGGCGTGAGCTCGTGGCCTGGGCCTCACACGACCTTCGCACACCGCTCGCGAACATGCAGGCCCTGCTCGAGGCGACGGAGGACGGGCTCAAGGAGCCGGCGGAGGCGCTGCCGGTTCTGGGCGAGCAGGTGGCGGTGCTCTCGAGCCTCGTCGACGACCTGTTCGAGCTTGCGCGCATCGACGCGGGGTCGCTGACGCTGGAGCTGGAGGATGCCTCGCTGACAGGTCTCGTGCAGGGATGCCTGCGCGGCGTCGAGGCCGAGGCCCACAGGCGCGGCATCGAGGTTCGCACCGAAGCCAACGGTGACGTGCGCGCCCGCTGCGCTCCGGACAAGATCGAACGCGTGCTGTTCAACCTCGTCACGAACGCGCTGCGGCACACGCCGTCCGACGGCACCGTCGCCGTGCGTGTGGCGGCGCTACCGGCCGAGGTGCAGATCACCGTCGAGGACACCGGCGAAGGGCTGGGCGAGGAGGCCGAGCGGCGCATGTTCGAGCGCTTCTGGCGCGGTGACCGCGCACGCTCGGGCTCGCGCGCGGGGCTCGGCCTGGCCATCGCGCGTGGGTTGGTGGAGGCGCACGGGGGACGCATCTGGGCGGAGAACCGGCCCGGCGGCGGGGCGTCAGTCAGCTTCACGGTGCCGAAGGCGTAAGCGGCTCAGCAGGTCACGTGGTTGCACGACCGCGGCTGAACCGCGGAGGCCAGAGCCCGTACGCTACGCGCTGAGGCGCGCACCCACCTCACGCGTGATCTCCAGGAGCGCGTGCACGTCTTCGTCGGTGGTGCGAAAGTTGACGAAGCACGGCCGGAGGCACACCTTCCCGTCGACACGCGCCGGAGCGATCCAGACGCGCCCGTCCTCCTGCAGCGCCTGCACGAGCCGCGCGTTGTGGTCGTCCAGGTCGGCGACGCCCGACGGTACGTGGCGGAAGGGGACGATGGACAGCTGCGGCGGGCCGCAGAGGGGTTCCAGGTCGGGAGCGGCCGCGACCTCGCCGTACAGCATCCGCGCCTGCTTGAGGTTGCGATCGATCGCCTCGCGAATGGCGTCCGCTCCGTGTACGCGAAATGCGAGCCAGAGCTTGAGCGCCCTGAAAGGACGCGAGTACTCGAGCGTCGTGTCCACCATGTGCTGCTCGGCACGGTCGTGCGGGATGTAGGCCTCCTCGTGGGCCAGCGCGTTGGTCAGATCGGCTCGTTCACGCACGAGCAGGATCCCGCATGCCTTGGGTAGGTACAGCCACTTGTGGGCGTCGACCGTGAGAGAGTCGGCGCGCTCGAGGCCGGCGAACTGCGTCCGCGTCGCCCCCACCGTCGCCGCCGCGCCGCCGTAGGCACCGTCGACGTGGAGCCATACGCCCTCCCGCTCGCACACATCGGCCAGTTCGCCCATGGGATCAACCGCTCCTGTCAAGGTGGTTCCGGCAGTGGCGACCACCGCCACCGGCGTGATCCCCGCTGCCCGATCCGCGCCGATCGCCTCGGCCACCGCTCGTGCCACCAGCCGCCGCCTGGCGTCGATCGGCAGCAAGCGCACACTGTCCGCTCCCAGGCCCAGCAGCTCCGCGGCGCGCTTCACCGAATAGTGCGCCTCCGACGAGGCGTACAGGGCGCCACGGCGACCGGACAGCCCTGACCGCCGCGACTCTGGCAGCGCCCGCTCGCGCGCCGCCGCCAGAGCGGTCACGTTCGAGACCGTGCCGCCGCTCGTGAAGGCGCCAGCGGCTGCCGGAAAGCCGAGGAACTCTGCAGCCCATCCGATGGCCGTCTCCTCCAGCCTGGTCGCCGCCGCCGCCCACGTGGCGAGGTTCACGTCGTAGCAGGAGGCGAGCAGGTCCGCCACGACCCCGATGGGGAGACCGGACGACCCGATGAACGCGAAGTACCTCGGCCGGGGCTGGGCGATCGAGCGGTCGAGGATCCGTGCTGCCTCGTCGAGTGCCGCAAGCGCCGGGCTCCCACCGGTCGGCATCGCCTGGCCGAGCAGCAGGTCGAGGTCGCGGAGCTCCGGCTCCGACGGGCGGGCCTGATCGAAGCTCCGCCAGGCCCCGAGTACGACCTCGGACGCCTTCGCGAGCACGTCCTCGCGGGAGGCGTCGAGACCGAGCAGGGAGTCCGCCATCGCCGCGGAGTCTAGAACCGTGGGGACAGTCCCCGGGGGGACTGTCCCCTGCTGTGGATACCCCGAGCCTCGGCTGTGAGAACCGGGCTAGTGACCGTGCTTCGTCTGTGCGGCCGTCTTGCGGTCGAAGGCACCGCGGCTGTGGAGCGCGAACAGGGCCACCACGCCGAGCGCGGCCCAGATCAGCATCAGCCACCAGACCATGTCGAGGCCGTACACCGGCGGCGCCTTGTACACGGTGCCGATGACTGCTGCCAGCGTCGCCAGGCTGCCGACAACCGCGGCGACCGCCATCTTGCCGCGGCTCTCGCCCGCCATGCCCTTGAACCCGGACAGCGAGATCAGCAGGTACACGACGATCAGCCCGAGCGCGCCGAAGGTGGCGCCGAACTGGAAGAAGCGGAACCACACGCCCGGGTCGGTGTCCGTCCCGGCGAAGATACCGTCGGAGAGCTCCGTCCAGATCGTGACCACGACGGAGGCGGCGCCGAGCACCGCAGCGGCGACCCACGGGGTCTTGAACCGCGGTTGCACCGACGCAAACGCCCTGGGCAGACGGCCGTCGCGTGCGAGCGCGAAGTAGCCGCGGCTGCAGGCGTTGGCCACGCCGAGGGCGACGGCGAGGATGTCGATGAGCACGATCCACTGCACGACCTCGCCGAACGTGTCGCCACCCAGCTCTGGATTCGCTGCACCCGAGTAGAGCGGCGGGAAGTTCTCCAGATTGAGGAACGCCGCCATGTCGAGCCCGAATGCCAGCTCGAGGGCATACATCACGACGACGTAGAAGCCACCGACTGCGATGACGCTCCACAAGACCGCCCGCGGGATCGAGCGCTTCGGGTCGGCCGTCTCCTCGGCGAGGTTCGCAGCCGTCTCGAACCCGGTGAACACGAGACAGGCATAGATCAGGCCGTAGAACAGGTTGCTGAACGACAGCTCGCCAGGGTTGAAGGGCGTGCCGGAGTTGCCGTTGGTGCCGCCCTTGATTATCACGTAGATCGCCCAGACGAAGATCACCGCGATCGAGACGGCCGCGAGCACGAGCTGGGCACGCGTCGAGAGCTGCACGCCGAGGATCGTCATCCCGAACACGACGACGATCGCGAGCAACGCCAGGATCCACCACGAGATGTCGACGTCGTGATTGCCGAGCAGCGTGAGCGCCATGAACCCGCCGAAGGCCGGGAAGATCGCGACCGACAACAGTGTCATGCCGCCGTAGTACACCCAGCCCGCGAGGAACCCGACACGCTGGCCGAACCCGTCCGTGACGTAGTCGTACAGCGCGCCGGCAGCGTGGATCCTGCGCGCATAGCAGGAGACGATCCACGCCACGCCGCACATGCCGATCGTGGCCACGATGAGCACGAGCGGCGAGACGACACCGGCGCCCTTCCCCGTGAACCCGAGCCCGGCCACGGCCGGCAGCAGGAACGCCGCCGAGAAGACGGGGCCGATGAACCCCACCGACTGTGCCACCACGTCGAGGAGACTGAGGCGAGCGTGACCGAGATCACCGCCCGCATGTCCTGTTTGTGAGTCCATCTTCCGTTCCTCCCGGTTGGTTTAGGCCGCCCGCCGGCCGAGCTCGACCGGCATATGTTGGATCACCCGCAGGAACTCCGTGTGCGCGAACTCCACCTCGCCGGCGAGCCGGGCTTCCGGGAACTGCGTGATGAGCGCCGATATTCCCACCTCACCCTGCGCGCGTGCAAGCGCTGAACCGATACAGGCGTGGATGCCCGAACCGAACGCGAGCTGGCGCGTGAGGTGCTCGCGGTCGACGTTCACTTTCTCGGGCTCCGGATAGATCGCCGGATCGCGGTTCGCCGCACCGATCATCATCATCACCACGCCCTTGGCCGGCAGCGTGACGTCACCGACCTGAACGTCCTCCTTGACGGCCCGCACGACGAACTGCTCGGGCGTCTCGTGCCGGAGCAGCTCGAGGACGGCGCCCGAGCGGCAGCCGGCATCCGTGAGCCACCGGCGGTAGAGCGCGTCCTCCTCGAGGAGCTGCAGCACGCCGTTCGCGATCAGGTACGTGTTGTCGAGGTGCCCCACCGCGTAGAGCAGGGTCATCGTGGCCAGCACCTCGTTCTCGGTCATGGTGGCGTCGCTCTCGGCCGTCACGAACGCCGTCAGCAAATCGTCGCCCGGGACACGCCGCTTCTCGACCATGAGACCGCGAACGTAGTCGTAGTACCAGTCGAGCGACCGCTCGCCCTGCGCGAGATCCTCCGCGTTCGCCCCGGGTGCCAGCGCCCGCCCGATCAGATAGGTGTGCAGCCGGCACTCCTGGGCGAGCTGGGTGCCGACGCCGAACATGTGCGAGATCGTCCCGAACGTTGCAGGGAACGCGTAGTCGTCGATGAGGTCGAGCACACCGTCACCCGCCTCGGCCCGCGCGAGCGCCTCCTGCAGCCGAGCGGTCGTGTCCGCCGCCCACTCCCGTACACGGGAGGCCGTGAACCACTTCTGGAAGACGGCTCGTAGCCTGCCATGGTCGGGCGGATCCTGGCCCAGCACCGAATCGTGGAACCTGTCGCCGACACCGAAGGATAGTTCGAGCGCACTCATCCGCGGGTCGCGCACCAGCTCGGAGATGTCGGTGTGCCGGGTGAGGACGTACACACCTGCGGGGCTTTCGTAACACGGGGTGAGAGTGCGGACTCGGTCGTAGTACGGGTACGGGTCGTGCCAGTAGGCCGGATCTGTGAACGGCATCAGATCCTCTGCCTCGGGCCCCGCCTCAGCCGTGGACACGCCGTCGCTCCGGGTCGTACAGCGGGGTGGCGACGATCTCGGCGGCGATCTCCTGACCCTCGTGCACGAGAGTGAGCATGCCACCCGCCGCGGCGTGATCGCGCTGCACTCCGGCGAGCGCGAGAGGGGCCTCCGCCAGCGGCGACGGCACCACGAGCCCGGCACGGCCCACCTCGGCGCCGTCGGCGTGCAGGGAGGCGCCCGTGGCGTCGCCTT
Organism: uncultured Actinomycetes bacterium; assembly: GCA_963738505.1. Taxonomy (GTDB): domain Bacteria; phylum Actinomycetota; class Thermoleophilia; order Gaiellales; family Gaiellaceae; genus Gaiella. The sequence continues at coordinate 74,538 of CAVTWR010000001.1, forward strand.
CCGGCTCCGTGGCCAGCCTGATCGTGACCAGGCGCTTCGGTGCCGTCTCGCGCGCCGCCAACAGCGCTTCGCAGCCGCGGTAGCCGCGCTTGGTTTCGGACACCGTCCAGCCGAGACCGCACTCCCACGGTGAGGTGTCTGGGCCATAGTCGAGTCCGTCGCCCATGATCATCCCGGCCTCGGTGCGCGCGGTGATGATCGTCAGCCCACCGGCGCCGCAGACTCCCATCTCCTGCCCAGCTTCCGTCAGCGCATCCCACAGGTCGAGTGCCCGCTCGGCGGGCGCCCACACCTCGTACCCGAGCTCGCCACTGAACCCGAGTCGCGCGACGAAGCACGGGATGCCGGCGACCGTCACTCCGTCCCGGTGCGTGTAGTACGGAAAGGCGTCTGCTCCGAGATCCGCTCCGGTCAGCGGTGCGAGCAGCTCCCGGGAACGCGGGCCCTGCACGGTGAGCTGGGCGAGACGCTCCCGGAGCGGCTCGACGGTCAGCCCGCGCCTCTCGAGGCAGTCCGCGACCGCCTCGGGGAGCCCACCGCCGCCGCAGAGCCGGACGTGGTCGGGCCCGAACACCAGACACGTGGAGTCGTCGAGCATCAACCCGCGCTCGTCCACGATCGGGCCGTACGCGACCCGGCCCGGTGACACCGCGGTGAGATCGCGGACGACCATGCGATCGACCTGCTCGAGCGCCCCGTGGCCGTGCACGTCGAACTTGTGGAGCATCGCAAAGTCGTAGAGCGCGGCCCCCTCGCGGACGGCCCGGTACTCGCGGGCGAACCCGGCGATCTCGAGCGCCGCCGCGTAGCCGTTGACCTCGATCACCTCGGCCCCGTCGGGCAGGTTCCGCGGAGCGAACGGCGTGCGGAGCATGGATACCTCCTGGTCTGGGCGACGCGAGAACGCTACAGCAGGTTGTCGGGGAAGCCAAAGTGAACGGAACGCCCGAAGGAATCCTGAACGAAGCGCCGCTAGCCGCCAGCAGGGGGCGCGACCGGTTCGAGAAGATCGGCGAAGCCGGCGAAGGCGAGGCGCCTCTCGGCCTCGGACGGCCGTCCCATCACTCGAGCAAAGTATGGGGGTTCCCCAGTCGCGACGGGGTGGTCAGGTGCGCACCCTGTGTAGAGGTCATGGCGTTGGCTTCGTCCGAGAGGAGCGTCTCACCGGCTCCCGTGGCCGTCGCGGCAGCACGTCGACGCCCCGATGACGCGGTTGTCTCGTGCCATCCGCCCCCCGACGATCCTGCGATCGTCGGGCGGGAGGCCGAGCTCGAGGCTCTCGCGCGGTGGTTCGACGGTCCGCAACCTGCCCTGCTCGAGATCGAGGGCGAGGCGGGCATCGGCAAGACGACGCTCTGGGAAGAGGCCGTCCGGATCGCCCGTGACGCCGGCTGCCTCGTGCTCTTCTGCCGGCCGGCCGAGGTGGAGACGACGGTGTCGTACGGTGCGCTCGCGAGCCTGGTGGGGCCTGCCCTCGAGTCCCACGAGGAGGAGACGGCGTCGCCGCGGCTGCGGGCGCTCGAGGGCGCCTTGCGCCTCCGCGACCTCCCGGTCTCGAGCCTGGACGAGACCGCGGTCGCGCTCGGGACGCTGTCCGTTCTGCGCGCGGCCACGGCACGCCAGCGCGTGGTGGTGGCAGTCGACGACGCGCAGTGGCTTGACGCCTCGACGCGGGCAGTACTGACCTACGCCCTGCGGAACCTGCGGAGTGGCGACGACGTGTTCGCGGTCGTCGCCAGCCGTTCGGGCGCCGGGGACGGGGCCCTCGCGCTTGCCGGCTGTGAGCTGGCACGCGCGACGCAGCGGATACGACCCGGGCCGCTCAGCGTGGGGGCACTTCACAGGCTCGTCCGAGGCCGGCTCGACACGCCGCTTTCGCGGCCGACGCTGATTCGGCTTCATGCGGTCAGCGGCGGCAACCCGCTGCATGCGATCGAACTGGCCCGGGTGCTCGTGCGGGCGGGGCCGAACCAGGAGGTGCTCGAGGTGCCCGGGTCACTGGCCGACGCTCTGCGGGCGCGCATAGCGCCGCTGTCGCCGCGCGCGCGGAGGCTCCTCGTGGCGGTGGCCGCGGCCGGGAATCCGCGACCGGAGCTGCTCGCGCGCCTGGGGGAAGCCGCCGAGATCGACGAGGCAGTCGACCATGGGGCGCTAATGCTCGTCGACGGCGCCGTCCGCTTCTCGCACCCCTTGCTCTCGTCGACCGTGTACGGCGATGCCGGGGAGCTTCTCCGCTCCCGTGTCCACTTCCAGCTCGCCGAGCTCGTCGAGTCCAAAGAGGAGCGCGCGCGGCATCTGGCACTGGCCGGGTCAGGCCCTGACGAGAGCGTCGCCACGGAGCTCGAGGCGGCCGCGGTGACGGCTTGCCGGCGGGGCGCGCATGCCACTGGGGCCGGTCTCTTCGAGCACGCCGCGAACATCACGCCGGCGGATCGGGAGTCGGAGGCTGCTCGCCGGTTGCTCTCCGCAGCGGACGCGCACTTCCGCGTAGGTGACCCGGATCGTGCGCGCCAGCACCTCGAGATGTTGGTGGCCCGCATCGGCCCAGTACGGTTCGAGGCGCTCTGGCGACTTGGCCTCCTGCTCGATGAGACCCAGGGGGGAGAGGCGCCCATCGAGATCTTCGAGCGTGCTCTCGAGACGGACGACCCAGCAGTGGCTTCGCTGGCCCATCGCGGTCTTGCCCAGAGCCTCTATTTCCTGGGCCGCCTCGACCGGGCGCTCGATCACGCCGATGAGTCCGTGCGCGCGGCGGAAGCGCTCGTAGAACAGGCGACTCTGGCCTATGCCCTCGCGACACAGGCATTCATGCGCAGACTCGCCGGGCATCCCGGCTGGAAGCAGTCCCTCGAGCGTGGGCTCGCGCTCGAACGGTCCGTCGAGCTCCCAGATCTCGACGGATGTCCAAGCGCCTTCGCGGCCGATATCGAACGCCTCGCCCTCGAGCTCGACGAGGCACGAGACTCCTACGGGGCGACGCTGACCCGCGCGATCGATCGCGGTGACGTGCGCACGGAGGCGTGGTGCCGGTTCGGTCTGGCGGCAGTCGAGCTCGCCTGCGGGAGCTCCTCGGCCGACGAGCACGCGCGCGAGCTCTGGGACTTCGCCGAGCAGACAGGGTTCCTGCGCCTCCCGGCTCTGCGCATCGCTGCGCACCTCGCTCTGCATCGCGGTGACGCTGACGAGGCGCGGTCGCTCCTGCGAAGGGCATCTGGCGACGCCGAGCTGGCGGACGAGCTGCACAACCTCCGTTGCGCTCTTCAGCTCGAAGGTCTGCTCGAGCTGTCCTTGGGTGACCCTGCAGGGGCGATCGGTCCCCTGCGGCGCGCACGACTGATCGCCGGGCAGATGTCAGTCCGTGAACCGAGCCTACTGCTGTTCATGCTCGATGAGGTCGAGGCGCTCGCGGCAACAGGCGACCCTTCCGCAGCGGCCGAGGTGCTGCGCGAGTTCGAGGATCGCTGTGCTGCGAGCGACGCGCCGTGGCTTGCGCCTCTCGTCGGGCGCGCGCGGGGGCTGGTGGAGGCGGCGCTGCGAGATCTCGACGCCGCGGTGGAGGCGCTCTCGGCCGCCGTCGAACTGGAGTCAGTGCTGCCACTTCCCCTCGAGCGCGCCCGCACCCGCCTCGCGCTCGGCCGCGTGCTCCGGCGGGCCCAGCAGCGATCGTCCGCGCACGCGATGCTGACGTCGGCCCTCGAGCAGTTCGAGGCGCTCGGGGCGGCGCTCTGGGCGGAGCGGGCGCGCGAGGAGCTGGCCCGGATCGGGGGCCGCGCATCGTCGCGTCACGACCTGACGCCGACGGAGCAGCGGATCGCCGAACTGGTCGCCGAGGGCCTGACCAACCGCGACGTCGCGTCGGCGCTGTTCGTGACGCCAAAGACCGTGGAATCGGCGCTGACCCGCATCTATCGCAAGCTCGGCGTTCGCTCGCGGACCGCACTGGCACGACATCTCGCCGAGCACGGCTGAGCAAAGTGTGGGGGTTTCCTGGTTTCGAGTGGGGCGCTGTACCGGCACTCTCGCGGCATGAGGCGGACATCCCCGTGCAGATCGCGAGGACGCCGGCGCCGACGATCGCCCGTGTCTCGTGCGCACGGCGCCGATCATCGAGGATCGATGCAGACGAGTGGGCATGGTCACCGAGAAGTCCAAGCATCACTCTCCGGCCGGAGTCCCGCTCGTGAGCGGCGCGCGGTTGCTCGACGACCTCGCCCGTGCTCTCGGTAGAGCCGCTCCCGCGACACAGGGCGTTGCGGCTTCTGGGCGCGTCCATCATCGGAATCGCCGTCCCGGCCGCAGCACCGCATCTCGCACGGGGAGCGCCGGCAACCCGGCGGAGTGGGCAATGTAAGCGGGGGGAGCGCGCGTGCCCGACGTTGGTGCAGGGAGGCAGCGGGCCTGACAAGTGCTGCGGCTCGCCCTACCGCTACGTGTGCGGTGGGACGCCCGCCGACACCACCTGCGACCCGCGCTGCCCGTCTCCGAGCACGCTGTGCCCGACGGGGAAGAAGGACAACGACGGCGTGGCAGTGGAGATCTGCTGCCAGGCACCGCAGTTCATCGACTGCTGCAAGGGCGAGTGCGTGCCGAACTGCAAGCTCCTCTTCGGCGAGCGCTCGAAGCCATGCTGTGCGGAGTGCTGCAACCCCGGTCAGGTCTGCACGAACGGCAAGTGCGTCGCAGCCTGTCCCGACGGCCGCCCGAGATGCGGCGACGAATGCTGCAAGAAGGGCAAGAAATGCTCGTTCTCGAACGGGAAGCGCATCTGCTGTCCGAGCAACAGGATCGTCGCGCGAGAGTTCAAGGGCACCCTCACGAGATTCTGCTGCCCGGCGGGCATGGTGAGCGTCTCGGGCGACACGTGTTGCCCACCCGGCAACAAACACTGTTGCGAAGAGCTGACGCCGCTCGACCCGGATCCTGGCGGCGAACCACTTGTCCCGCTCGATCCGTACACCGGGCGAACTTTCTGCGTCAATGGCAAGGGCAAGAAGCTCTGATGCGAACCAGGGAGACTGTGACCGCGTCCCGCTTCCTCGATGACCTCGCCCGCACGCTGGCGGAGCCGATGCCGCGGCGGCGTGCGGTGCGAGTCATCGGTGCGTCGCTCGCTGCGCTTGCCGTTCCCGGGGTGCTGCCGAGGACCGCGCGAGGCGCTGCGGCGCAGGTGCCTGGATCATGCCCCGAGGGGCAGAGACGCTGCGAAGTCAGAAAGGAGCCAGGAGGTGCGTTCGTTCGCGACTACTGCTGCCCCTTCCCGGAGGAGCAGTGGTCGTGCGGCGACAAGAGCAACGGCCACAAGTGCAGGAACCACTGCCCACCCTACAACCCGGCAATCAAATCGAAGCAGAAGCCGACCTGGGGGGCGAAGTTACCCGACGGTCGTCGACCCTACAACTGCTGTCCGGTTCCCGACTACATCCCGCGCGACGGTGAGTGCCTGCCAAACTGCCCGTACCTCTACACCGTCAAGCGCAACGGCCTCGTGCCTGGCCCGAAGCAGTGCGGCAAGAACTGCTGCCCGTCGTACCAGCGATGCGAGGATGGCGAGTGCAAGCCCTGCGATACAAACACCTGCCAGCCGGCCGTCAAGGGCGAGCCGAAATGTTGTCCAAAGGGCACCGAGTGTTGCGCCAATAGGACGACGACGGCCTGCTGCGGGGAGAAGCAGACCTGCAAAGCCGCCAAACGGAAGATCGCCACGTGCGACTGCCCATCGGGCACGAAGAGGTGCGGGCCCGATTGCTGCGCCAAGGGCGAAAGCTGCCTCGGCGGTGACACCTGCTGCAAGAAGCAGGACAAATGCGGTGGGGGGTGCTGCGCGGAAGGACAGACATGTTGTGGGGATCTCAACTGTTGCGGGCCGGGCGAATGGTGCTTACACAAGAGCACGGGAACCGATCTTCACCGTCGCCGACGTGCAAACCAACGTGCCGCCCGGCAATCGCTGCGGCCGGAACTGCTGCGGCACCGGTTACAGCTGCGTCAACGGCAGGTGCGTACAGTGACGGCGATCGCAGACGCGCCGGTCCGGCTCGGCGCCCCTGACCAGACGTCGCTTCCGGGCAAACTGTGGGGGTTTCCCGGTTTCGGCCGGGACGCGCGCGACGCAGGCTTGCGAGGTGAAGACGTCCCTGAGGAGGCCTGTATGAACGTTGCAGTTCTGACCGCGACACTGGCTCTTGCCGCCGTCTTCGCCGTCGCGGGCCTGGCGAAGCTGCGTGACCCCCGCGGCTCCCGCGAGGCAACCGCGGCGTTCGGCGTGCCCCGCGCCCTGGTCGGCACCGTCGCGATCGGGTTGCCTGCGGTCGAGATCGCGGTCGCACTGCTCCTGCTCCCGGTGGTCACGCGCTGGTGGGCCGCAGTTTCGGCGCTCGCTCTGCTGGTCATCTTCTGCCTTGCCATCGGGCGCGCGATGGCGCGTGGCGAGGCGCCGGAGTGCCGCTGTTTCGGGCAACTCCATTCCGCGCCTGCAGGCTGGTCGACCCTCGCCCGGAACGCAGTGCTGGCGGCAGCAGCAGTGTTCGTCGTGGCCCGAGGCCACCACACAGGTGCCAGCGTGTTCGCGTGGATGAGCGAGCTGGACCGCCTTGCCTGGGGACTGCTCGCCCTCGGCCTGGCGCTGGCAGCGGTCACTGCCGTCGGAGGCTACGCCGTCGTACACGTGTTGCGGAGTTACGGCAGGGTGCTGCTACGGCTCGAGCACATGGAGGAGCGTTTGCGCTCCGCGGGGTTCGAGCTCGAGGAGCTGGACGAGATGCCGCAGCTGGGGCTCGAGCCCGGCACACCGGCTCCCGTGTTCTGGCTGCCGTCACTCGACGGCGACCGTGTTGCGCTGGGAGACCTGCTGCAGCCCGGCCGCCCGCTGCTGGCGCTGTTCACGAGCCCGACGTGCGGGCCGTGCACGGTGTTGCTGCCGGAGGTCGCCCGCTGGCAGCGTGAACATGTAGACGAGCTGACCGTGGTGCTGCTGAGCGACGGCGATCCCGAGTCGATCCGCGCTGAGGCCGCCGAGCACGGGTTGGAGCACGTCCTGCTCGACGAGAACCACGGTGCCTACGAGGCGTTCGAGGCCAACGGCACCCCGAGCGCCGTCCTGATCGCCGACGACGGGACGATCGCGTCGTGGCTCGCCGCGGGCGGCGACTGGATCGAGAGCCTGGTCGAGCAGGCGATCGCCGGCCTGGGACGGTCGCCCGGATTGCCCGTCGGGTCGGCAGCACCGTCCGTTCCCCTCGCGACGACAGGCGGGGAGATGCTCTCGGTCGCCGAGATCGTGAACGGGCCGACGGTCGTTCTCTTCTGGAACCCGGGCTGCGGGTACTGCCGCGCGATGCACGACGACGTCAGACGCTGGGAGCAGGCACCACCGGCCGGCGCACCCGCGCTGGTCGTCGTGTCGTCCGGTGCCGCCGAGGATGTCCGGGCCGAGGGGTTCGCGGCGACGGTGCTGCTCGATCCCGAGTGGGCGCTCGCGACCGAGTTCGGCGCGAATGGCACACCGATGGCGGTGCTCGTAGACGGCGACGGTCGCGTCGCGCGACCTACCGTCACGGGGGCGGCGGCGGCGCTCGAACTGCTTGGAACGGGACAGTTGTCGGTGGCCTGATGAGCGAGCGAGATGCGGTGCTACCGGCTGGCTCGCAGACCCGCCCGAGGCTCGCTTCCACCGTCGTCGTGCTGATCTCATGCCTGGCCGTGGCACTCGCCCTCATCCCGCACGGATCCGGCGCTCTCCCCTCTGGCAGACCGCCCGCTCCGGGGAAGTTCGGGAAGATCGGCTTCACCGGAGCCTTCGCCGATGGACGCGTCGGGGGTGCGATTCAGCTCGGCCTCTCTGGAGACGGTCGTCGCATCACCGACGTGACGGCGTACGCGCCCGGCCCGTGCAACGACCGCGACTTCGGACGGCTGACACCGGGCGAGAACGGTGCGACCGGCGTCGTGTTCTCGTTCTTCCCCAAGGGCGGCGCGGTGATCCGGCCGGACGGGTCGTTCTCGATCTCGGGAAGCGCCTACCAGCAGCCCGGCTCGAGGATCTCGGTCAAGGGCATGTTCGCCGGAGACACGGTGCGTGGACGCGTGAAGGCTCGCTCGAAGCGTCCGTACGACACCTGCACTGCGAACGTCGCGTTCACGGCGCGGAGGGATTTCGGCTAGTCATGCGCCGCCGTCGCCTGTCACGATCGTCAGCGGCCGCGCTCGCGGCATGCCTGACCGCTGTGTCTGTCGCTCTCGGCGCGGCCGCAGCGCCCTCCGGCCGACAGCCCGTGCCGGGCGGTCCGGATGGTGTCCAGTTCTTTGGATGGTTCGAGCGGGGTCGCGGCTCGATGGCGCTGCTCAGCCTGGCGGTGCTGAATCAAGATCGCACCGCAATCGAAGGCATCCATGTGGCGCACGTCGGGGGTGCGGTGCCGGCAACGTGCCGCGACCGTAGCGGCAAGACGGTGACCCCGGCCCGGGGCGGCTCGATCAGCGTCAACGGGCACACGCGTGGGGCTCCGATCGGCCCCGGCGGCGCATTCGCGTTCCGGCTCCGGCCGGCACCGCAAGACATCCAGGGCGGGCTGGCGCCGTTCGATCTGGCGATTCGCGGGACGTTCCACGGCAACAACGTGGTCGGGCGGGTGCGGGGCACGAGCGGGAAGGGCGGGCCGTTCGCCAGCTGCAAGGCGGACGCGCGCTTCTGGGCGTGGCGCGTCCGATGATCGGGCCCGTCGAGCTTGACGCAATCCACCCGCGCGTGTCCCCGCCGGCACGGCGGGATCAAAGTGTGGGGGTTTCCTGGTTTCGAGTGCCACTCCCCGAGATGCACGCTCAACGGGATGCCGAGATTCCTCGTCGAGTCGTACGCGGCCGTCTCACCGGACGCCTTCGGTGAGGCGTGCGAGCGGGCACGGCTGACCGCACAGGCCGGGGCCGGCGTCCACTACGTCGACACGACCTATCTGCCCGGAGACGAGACCGTCTTCCACCTGTTCGACGCCCCGTCTGTGGAGGCGCTCGACAAGGCGGGACGGCAGGCCGGGCTCCAGTTCGAGCGCATCGTCCAGGCGCTCACCGACGTGACCGACCAACGAAAGGAGAGCAAGAGATGAGTATGCGCAGGGCAACAAGGCGGAGACTCCCAAGTCGAGCCTCACAGGCGGTGATCGCACTCGTCGTGCTCGTGGCCTTCGGCACGCTCGCCGTCGCAGCCACCGCGAGCCGGCAGGCAGCGACAGCCGGAACGGCTCAGCTGCAGGCCGGGGCTGTCTTCAAGCAGGTCGGCAGCTGGGGCAAGATCGGCTCCGGGAACGGCCAGTTCCTATCTAACGCCTACGGGCTCGCAACCGACAGATCGGGCAATGTGTACGTCGCCGACACCGACAACTTTCGGATCCAGGTCTTCACGGCGAACGGCGGGTTCAAGGCTGCGCACGCGTTCGTCAAGTCGGAGAGCGTGCAGGACGTCGCCGTGGATACCGACGGCTCGGTCTGGGGCACCGCACTCCAGACCGGCGAGGCGAGAAACTTCGGCGGCTCTGCCGCGACGATCGCGACACCCAAGCAGGCGCTCGGGATCGCTGTCGACGCGAACGGCAACGTGTACATCGCGACGGCGGGCGACAACATCCAGTCGCTCATCCGCTACGAGAAGGGGGCGTCCGGTTACACACCGGCGAAGACGATCGGCGGTCTCGCCGATCCCGGTGACGTCGAGGTCTCAGCCGACGGGTCTGTCTACGTGGTCGACGGCCTCACCGTCAAGCGCTTCGTGGGCGATCGCCCGGTGAAGACGATCAAGGGAGGGGCCAGCAAGCCGCTCGGGATCGGCGTCGACCTCGACTGCAACCTCTGGATGACGAACATCTCGCAGCGCAACTTGACCCGCGTCTCGCCGAGCGGAAAGGTGCTCGGCACTGCGACCTCCAGCGACCTGATCGCGCAGGACGTGGCCGTTGGCCCGAAGGGCGATCTCTATGCGTACGACTCCGGTAAGCACTCGGTCATCCACTTCGCCGAGGACCGCTCGAAGCCGGGCACCGCTGCCGTGCCAGGGCGGATCACGGTGTCGGGCGGTGTGGCGAAGATCAAGTACGCGCTGACGGGCGTCGCCTGCCCAGCCGAGATCGCGGCGACGGCCACGCTCACGGGCGCAGGCGTCTCCGGGAAGGCCGTCGTCAAGGTGGCCGCCGGCAAGGCGACCGTGATCTCGATTCCGGTCAAGGCGGCGAAGGGCGAGAAGAGCGCGGTGTTCAAGATCGTGCTCAAGACGAACGGCCGCCCCACGACCGAGACCCGGAGCGTGAAGCTCAGCGTCCGCTGAGGCCAGAACGTGGAGAGAGGCGGTGCGCCCTCCCGCCTCTCTCCCGCTCAGGCGTGACGGCACCGCCCGGCACGCCCCTCCTGGCGGGAGCCTCGCCCGGCGGGCCCCTCCGGGCGGGCCCCTTCAGGGCTCGCCGGCGGCGTCCAGCCAGAACCCACACCTACTCCCAGAGCTTGCGCGCCTCCTCCCAGAGCTCGGCGGGCGAGGCGTCGGCCGGCGGGATGTGCCGGACGCCGGGCGCCGGATGCGCGGGCGGCGTGAACGTGCCGCGATCGAGGAGACGTTGGATGTTCGCGCGGTACACCTCGTCCACCTCGGCGTGCGTTCCCGGGTCGCGGTCGAGCCACAGGTTGGCCGGATGGATCGGCTGGTCGTACATGCCGCGGAAGAGCTCGGTGCGGAGGTCCTTGATCCAATTCGAGTTGAGGTTCATCACACGGAAGTGCCGCAGCGCCTCGATGTCCACGATCCCGGCCACGAACGTGTTGAGACCACCGCTCGCGCGCCCAAGCACGTGGCCCTGGTAGTCGACGACGTGCCCGTGGCCGCCCGCGATGTCGTAAGGGTGCTCGGACCGCGGGCTCACGTAGACCGGGCCGACGTTGGGACACACCATGTAGAGGCTGTTGAAGTGCGCATGCGCGCGGTTCTGCAGCAGCCAGGTGCCGCCCGGCTCCGGCCCGGCGGCGGTCATCGGCACCGCCTCGCTCGGCCGGTACACCACCTCCGCCCCGTTGAAGGCCAGCGCGCGCACCGCCTCCGGATACTCACCGTCCGAGCAGCAGATGAGGCCGATGTTGCCGATCTCCGGCGAGCGGTAAACGGGGAAGAAGGACTCGATCCCGTCTCCGAACAGCTCGACCCAACGGTCGTAGATGTCGTGCGGGGTGCAGGAGTGCTCGCGGCACCAGAGATGGTTCTTGGCGACACGGTGCACGATCTCGCCTTCGGGTGAGAGCAAGAGAAGCTGGTTGAAGAAGCGGTTCTCCATCACCTCCGGCCAGCGCGCCTTGCATTGAACGGCGATGTACGTGCCGTAATGGCGGGCCAGGCCTGCGAGACGGTCGGTCTCGGGGCCGGGGATGTCGATGAACAGCTCCCGCGCCGCCGTCGTGTGGGGGATGTCGAAGATCTCGTCGGTGAAGCCGGTGAGCGCGCCCTCGGCCAGCGCGATCAGCTTGACGGGCATGTTGATGCCGACGATGGCAGCGGCTGCGTGAATCGCCTCCTCGATGATGTCGAGGTTCCGCGCGATGTGCTTGCGCGCGCCGACGCCGTGGACGACCGTGGAGAGGCCGACGGCCATGTAGGGGGCGATCGGGGCCGATGCTTCTTGGCGTGCGCGCGCCATCACAGTCCTTTCAGTCGGGAAGGCCGTGGGTGCCAAGCCGCTGCAGGCACACCTCGGCGCTCCAGGGAAGCATCAACGAGCCGCAACGAGCATCGCGGTAGTGCTGCTCGAGCGGCAGATTGCGCATGATCGTGGTGCCGCCGCAGACACGGATGGCCTTCGCCGCCACCTCTTGTGCCGTCTCCATGGCGGTGTACGTCGCGGCCAGAGCCCGGCGCACCTGCTCCGGCGAGGGGTCGACAGTCGCCTCGTCCACGGCGCGCTCCCACAGCGCACGGCTGCGCTCCGCCATGATCTGGATCTCGGCCCAGCCCCATTGCTTGGGCGGCAGCTCCCGCCGCGGCGTGACCCCGGGTGGCGCCCCTGCGGACAGGTATTCCTGCACGAACTCGACGACGGCGTCGGTGAGGCCGACGTAGGTCGGCGTCAGTGTCATCCACACGTGCGGCCAGCGGGCGGCCAGCTGGTCGAACGCACCCGGTGGCAGCAGCTCGCCGTCGGAGGGTACGAACACATTCTCGAAGATCAGTGTCCGCGAGTCGGTTCCGCGCATGCCGAGCGTGTCCCACTCGCCGTCGATCGTGACGCCGCCCGTGCCGGCTGCGACGGCGAGGAAGCGGATGCGCTCCTCTCCGGGAACGAGGCAGGTGATGTTGTGGGATGCCGCTGCGCCTGCCAGCGAGGCGAAGATCTTGCGGCCGTCGACGCGGAAGCCACCGTCGACCGCCGTCGCCGTGACGGTCACACCTGCGGTGGCCCCCTTCGCCTGGCCCTCGGAGAGCGCCTGGCTCTGCACGGCGCCGTCCTCCAGGATCGAGCGGTACAGCCGCGTGCGGCGCTCCTCGTGCCCGGCGCGCTCCTCCTCCGTGAGTTCGAGCTGATCCGCGAGCACGCCCGTCCAGAGCACGGTCTGGGTGTGCATGTTGAACGTGAGCGCCGTCATCGGACAATGGCGCGCGAGCGCCGCCGCCACGTGCATGTAGTCGACGAACCCTGCCCCGAAGCCGCCGTAGCGCTCCGGGATGCACAGCCCGAGCAGCCCCGCGGTCCGCAGGTCGTCGTAGTTCGCCGTCGGAAAGAGGGTTTCCCGATCCCAGCGCGGCGCGCGCTCTGCGAAGGCCGGACCGAGCTCGGCGACGATGCCGAGCGCCCGTTCACGCACCGGGGAGGCGGTGGTCATGGCCCGTATCATCGCGCTTCGTGCGAGACATCGACGGGAGAGCGTTTGCGTGGCGCGAGGCAGGACACGGAGAGCCGGTGCTCTTCCTGCACGGGCTCGGCGGGAGCCGTGCCTCCTGGGATGCGCAGCTCGAGGGTCTTGCCGACCGCTTTCGCTGCGTGGCCTGGGACGCTCCCGGGTACGGCGCCTCCGCTCCGCTGCAGGGCGATTGGGCCTTCGACCGCCTGACCGATGCGGTCGTGCGGCTTGCAAACGATGCGGGTGCGCCCGCCTTCCACCTCGTGGGCGTGTCGCTCGGCGGCATGATCGCCCAGCACGTCGCGCTCAGGCAGCCTGCCCGAGTCCGGTCGCTGGCGCTGGTGTCCACCAGCCCAGCCTTCGGCCTCGACGGCCGGACGACGCCGGAGGCCTGGCGGGCAACCCGGCTCGCCCCGCTCGATGCGGGTCAGGAGCCGGCCGACTTCGCCGAGGCAGTCCTGCGCGCGATCTCCGGGCCCGAGATCACGGCCCATGCGCTCGCCGGGCAATGCCGTGCGATGGCTCGCATCCCGGCAAGGGCGCTCCGGCAGGCGATCGACTGTCTCGTCACCCACGACACACGTGCCATGCTCCCGGGTGTGACAGCGTCCACGCTCGTGCTGGTCGGAGAACTCGACGAGGAGACTCCTCCGTCCTACGCGCGCGCACTTGCCGACCTCATCCCCGGGGCGGCACTGACGATAATCCCGCGCGCTGGGCACCTTCTGCCCGCCGAGGCACCCGTCGCCGTCAACGCGGCCCTGCGCGCACACATGGAGATGGCGCTGTGACCGAGGCACGGTGGGTGAAGCTCTTCGGCGAGCACTTCCAGCGCTGTGGGCTCACCGCGGGCGAGGTCGTGACGGTTCTCAGCGAGAGCTCGAGCCGCCGTGCGCTGGTGGACACGGCGCGTCTCGCGGCGGAGCTTGCCGGCGGCAGCGTCGTCGACCTCGTCTTGCCCACACCCGCGAACACGCAGGCGGTGCCGATCCGCTCGACCGGCGCCTCACAGGCGCTGCAGGGCAACCGCGCAGCCATCGCCGCTCTTGCCGCCGCCGACCTGGTGCTCGACTGCACCGTGGAGGGCATCCTCCACGCGTCCGAGCTCGGCGAGATCCTCTCCGGCAGCGCCCGCGTGCTGATGCTCTCCAACGAGCACCCTGAGAACTACGAGCGCTATCGCTGGGACCCGGACCTGCCGCGCCGCGTCGAGCTGGCCGCTTCGTGGACGCGAGAGGCGGTTGCGATGCACGTGACGAGCGCGGCCGGAACCGACCTGCGCGTCCGGCTAGCAGGCGCTTTCGTCGCCGGCTCGACCGGTCTCACGAACGGGCCCGGATCGATCGCGCACTGGCCAGGGGGCCTGGTGGCGGCCTTCCCGGCCGAGCACACCGTCGAGGGAACGGTCGTTCTGGCACCGGGCGACCTCAACCTCACCTTCAAACGCTATGCCGAGACGCCCGTTCGTCTCGTGCTGGTGGACGACCACGTCGTCGCCGTCGAGGGCGACGGTGTCGATGCGCGTCTCTTCCGCTCGTACCTCGAGGCGTTCGACGGTGCCGCGCGAGCGACGAGCCATGTCGGCTTCGGGATGAACCCGGGCGCTCGCTGGGACTACGTCGAGCTGTACGACAAGAGCCAGATCAACGGCACCGAGGCCCGCGCGGTCGCGGGCAACTTCCTGTTTTCGACCGGTGCCAACGAGCATGCAGGACGGTTCACCGCGGGACATTTCGATCTCCCGCTCCTCGGCCACACGATCACTCTCGACGGTCGGATCGTGGTCGAGGACGGCCGGCTCGTGCCGGAGCTGGCCGGGCCGTGAAGGCGCCGCCAGCAAAGGCCCCCGCGTAGCAGTGACCACAGCAGGCACCGGGGGCAGTTCCGCGCGCGGAACTATGCGGCGTCCTGCGGTCTGCTCCGGATACCCCTGATCGGGAGGTTTTCAAGGAGAGTCTGCGCGGCCCTTGCAACAGACTGTTGCAAGGTCGCCCTCGAACACACGACCGGCATCTGCGCGCCCGAGGTTGATCCCCCATCCATCGCCGCCGGGCGATCTGGGGCATCCTTGAGCGATCTGCACCTGGACGCGATTGGCGCCCCTCGCTCAGCCCCAGGACAGCTGCAGCGCGGCGGGACGCCTGAACGCAAAGCCGGCGGGCTCGTCGTAGGCGACGAGGCGGAGGGCGGGAAGCCGTTCGAACAAAGCGGCGACCGCGGCTGACGACTCGAGCCGCGCCAGATGGGCGCCGATGCAGTGGTGCTCGCCGTAGGAGAAGGCGAAGTGGCGGCGGGCGTTTTCGCGCGTGACGTCGAAGCGCAGGGGATCGGGGAACACGGCCGGGTCGCGATTGGCGGCGAGGACGGAGCACCCGATGAACTCGCCGGCGCCGAGCGCGACACCGCCGATCTCGCGCGGCTCCGGCGTCCAGCGCTCGATGAAGGCGACGGGTGGGATGAGTCGCATCGCCTCCTCCACCGCGTTGCCCATCAGGCCGGGCTCCGACCGCACCGCTGCCAGCTGGTCGGGGTACCGCAACAGGAGCAGCACGGTGTTCATCACGGCCGACTGGATCGTCTCGATGCCGCCGAACATCACGACCCTAAGCTGCGACACGATCTCCTCGTCGCTGAGACCGGAAGCGGAGTCGTTGGCGAGACGCGAGGTGACGGATGGATCGGGAGCGCGCCGGCAGCGCTCCAGCTCGGCCGCGAGGATGGCGTTCAACTCGGCCCGGGCCGCATCCGCCAGCCGTTGCGGCTCCGGATTGCCGTCGTAGACCATGGCGCCGGCGAACGCCGCGTAAAACCCGTCGATCCGCTCGCTGTCGCCGAAGGAAAGGCCGAGCACGCGGCCGGTCATGCGCACCGCGAACGGCGCCGCGAAGGCGGCGCCCAGCTCGCAGCCCCCGGAAGCGAGCAGCACATCGATCAGCCCGTCGAGCTCGTCGGCGATGGCGCCCCCGAACTTGTCCCCCACGTCGCGCATGCGGAAGGGTGGCTCGAACGGCGCCCGCTGCCGCGCATGCGCCTCGCCGTCGGCGACGAGCATCATCTCGCCCAGGGAGGCACGAACGAGGTTCTCCTCTACCTCCACCGTGAGCCCGGTGCGTGGCCCCAGGATCTCGCGGACGACCTCATAGCTCGTGGCCAGCCAGCCGCCGAGGGCGGGAACCCACGAGAGCGGCTCCGCCTCACGCAGCCGGTCGAGCACGCCTTCGCGGCCGGCCTCCTCGAGATCGGCGAACTCGACGACCGCGCCCACCGGGAAGCGCGCGCGGCGGGCCGCGTCCTCCGCGGCGTCGATCGTGGCCTGGCGAAGCAGCTCGGCGCTCACCCCGGGCTTCCTTCGCTCGTTACGGCGCCGGCTCGCTCCACGACCTCCCTGCACCACTCCGGAAAGCGGTCGACGTCGTCCAGGTACTGGGACGGCTTGATGCACACCGTCGTGAACCCTCGCGCGAGGAGGCCGGGAAGCTGGGCCAGCGCGGGCTCCAGCGGGGAGACGGTGTGAGCGTCCGGGAACACCGGCCGCAGGCCGCCCACCAGCTCGAGCTCGTCGAGTGTCCGGCCGGCGGCTTCCAGACCCGCCTCCAGCGTCTCCAGATCATCGACCGAGGGCTGCCCCAGCGGATGAAAGCCATGGGCGTGACCGACGATGCGGCGCAGCAGACGCGGGTGCACCGTCTCGCCGCCGAGCCAGAGGCGGGGCCCATCCGGCCGCCACGCCTTGGGCTCGAGGTAGACGTCGGCGAAGGAGTAGTGCTCGCCGCCGAAAGAAGCGGGCGTATCGCGCCACAGCACCTCCCAGGCGGCGAGGTGCTCGTCGAGCAGGCGTCCCCGCTGATCGAACGAGACTCCGAGCGCCTCGTACTCGTCGCGATGCCAGCTCACCGTCGGTTGCACGACAAGGCGCCCCTGGGAGAGCAGGTCGAGGGTGCCCAGCTCCCGTGCCAGGAGCAAGGGATGACGGAGCGGCGCGATCACGGCACAGGCCGCCAGCCGCAGCCGCGTGGTGCGAGCGGCGATCGCGGAGAGCAAGACGAGGGAGCTCGGCCACGGCATCGCCGGATCCTGATTCCCCGGCATCGCGTAGTCGCGCGGGTTGCCCATGATCCCGTTCGCGCCGGCCGACGGCCCGAGCACGACGTGCTCCGAGAGCATCACCGCGTCGAACCCGGAACTCTCGGCGACCACGGCCATCTCCACCAACGCCCGGAGGTCGCGCGGGGGTGTGAGTGTCCAGTTCTCGGAAAGGACGAGGACGAGCCGGGGACTTACGGCAGCGGGCACGTGCCCTCGAGGATCTGCAACGACTTGAGATCGGAATAGAAGTCGAGCGCGTACTGGCCTCCCTCCCGCCCGATCCCTGAGGCTCCGATACCGCCGAAGGGTGCCGTAAGGTCGCGCACGAGAAACGTGTTGACCCAGACGATGCCCGCCCTCACGGCACGTCCGAAGCGTTCGGCCCGCTCCTGCGATCCGGTGTACACGATCGCGGAGAGACCGTACTCGGTCGAGTTCGCGAGCGTCAGCGCCTCGGCTTCGTCCCGGAACGCCTGGAAGGTGAGCACGGGGCCGAACACCTCTCGCTGCACGATCTCGCTGCTGTTGTCCCTGGGCAGGACGAGCGTCGGCTCGACGAACAGCGCGCCGTCCTTCTCGATACGCACTCCACCCCGGACGATTGTGTCGCCGCTGTCGCGCGCTCGAGCGACGAACCCCACGACGCGCTCGACGTGGTCCCGATGGATCATGGGGGCGATCGTCGTCGTCTCCTCGCGCGGATCGCCGAGCACGTGCTCGTCCGTGAAGCGGTTGAACAGCTCCAGGAAACGGTCCGCGATCGTCTCCTGCACGAGCAGTCGCGTGCCGGCGAGGCAGACCTGACCCGAGTCGTCGAACTGGCCCGCAGCCTTGCGCGCCGCAGCCTCGAGGTCGCAGTCGTCGAAGACGACCAGCGGGCCTTTGCCGCCGAGCTCCGCCGTGAACGGCACGATGTTCGCTGCCGCCGCGCGCCCGATCTGGCGCGCGGTCTCGCCCGACCCGGTGAACGAGACGCGCCGGACGCCCCGGTGCGCGACGAGTGCCGCTCCGACCTCTTCCCCGATCCCCTGCACGACGTTGAACACGCCGGGTGGGAATCCGGCCTCGACCGTGAGGTCGGCGAGCAGGGAGCATGAGAGCGGCGACCATTCCGCCGGCTTGAGCACGACCGTGCAGCCGGCGGCCAGCGCCGGAGCCGTCTTCCACGTGGAGAGCATGAACGGCGCATTCCAGGGCGTGATCACGACGGCGGGGCCGCTCGGCATGCGCAGGACACGGTTGGCGGTGCCGTTCGAGCTCCACACCCGCTCCTCGTATCCCTGGGCCAGGTCGGCGTAGCTGCGGTAGTTCCGCGCGCCGCGGTTGATCAGGCGGGCGCGCAGCGACCGGATCAGCATCGCCATGTCCGCGCATTCGACCGCCGCCAGCGGCTCGACGTTGGCGTCGATCAGGTCGGCGAGACGGTGCAGAAAGGGTGCTCGGCCCGCTGGGCCGAGCGCTGCCCATTCCGGAAACGCCCGTGCGGCGGCGCGGACGGCAAGATCCGCCTCGACTTCGGTCCCGCGGGCTACCCGGGCGAGCAAGCTGCCGTCGACCGGCGAGTGATCGTCGAAGCGCTCCCGCGAGCCGACGCGCCGTCCGTCGATGTGGTGGTCGGGCGAGACCTCGACACCGGCGACCTCCATCAGAGACCCCCGAAGACGGTCGTGGCGACGTCGACCACCACGCCGCCACCGTCGACCGGGAGCACGGCGCCGCTGACGTAGGAGGCGTCGGGCGAGACGAGCCACGCGACCATCGCCGCAACCTCCTCGGCCAAGGCTTCGCGACGGAGCGGTACGTTCGCCGTCGCGGCAGCGTAGGCCCCTGCACGATCGGTGTGGAGCGCCACCGCCAGCTCGTCCATCTCGCCGTCCGCCATCGGCGTCTGCGTCCAGCCGGGACAGACGCAGTTGGCGCGGACACCGGACGGACCGTGATCGAGCGCGATGCACTTCGTGAGCATCACGAGACCGGCCTTCGACGACGAGTAGGCCAGGGACGAGGGCGAGGCCGCCAGCCCTGCCACGGAGGACACTGTGACGATCGAGCCCTTCGTCTTCAGCAGCTCCCCGATCGCGGCCTGGGCCATGGTGAACGCCCCGGTCAGGTTCGTGGCGACGACCCGCTCGAAGGTCTCGGGGTCCAGGTCCAGCAGCGAGCCCGCCCCACCGATCCCGGCATTGAGGACGAGCGCGTCCAGGTGCCCGAACGCCGAGACGGTGTCGGCGACCGCCAGCGCCGCCTGATCCCGTTGTGTCGTGTCGCCGACCAGGGCGATCCCGCCGATCTCGTCCGCGACCTCCTGCAATGGGGCCGACCTACGGCCCGACACGGCCACGCGGTACCCGTCCAGCGCCAGCCGCCTCGCGGTGGCGGCCCCGATCCCCGTACCACCGCCGGTGACGAGCGCCGCCCGCGGGCCGCTGCTCATGTGTACGACCGGACCGTCTCGAGATCGTCGACGGTGTAGCTGAAGGTGAAACGGAACCCCTTGCCCAGGCTCACCGGGGCGAGCGCCGTGTGCTCCTCGTTCGGCGCCGGGAAGAGCTCGAGCTCGGCGTCGCCTTCCCAGATCGTCGAGATCGCGCGGTCGCGGCTGCGCGCGCGAACGAGCTCGTGGACCGCGGGCTCCCGATGCCGCCCTGCCTCGAGACGGGGGAAGTGACGCACGTTGATCAGCGGGGGATCGTTGTGTGTCGGCCCGGCCCCGGCCACGCCCCGCAGCGTCACCGAGCCTTGAGCAAGGCGCCGGTCGTTGGCGGCGAGCGTGCCGCCGAACGTCGCTCCGGCACCGACTCCCGGATCTGCCTCGCAGTCGAGCCCGAACGTCCGGGTCATCCAGACCGAGCCGAGTTTCTTGGGGAACCCCTGAATCCAGCCACGGGCGAGGGCAAAGTCCCGATCGACCCAGATGTAGGGGCACGTGGTCACGTGCTCCCCGTCGAGGAGCGCATTGAGGACGATGAAGAACTCCTTGTACTGGCTGCGCGCAGGGTCGATCAGCTCTCCACCGTCGTCCGAGCGGGACTGCCAGTCGACGAACAGCGCCGCTGCGCGACCGGGATCGTCGGGGTACGGCTCGAGCCCCTGCGGGAGCACCGCGGCGACGGCATCAGGGTCGGCCCAGTACTCGAGCACCAGGAAGTCGCCCACGTAGTGCCAGGGGGGCGGTGGCACGAGGCCGGCCCGTCCGCCGGGTGAGCGTGGCACCGTGTAGCCCCTGAGCTTGTCGGTCATCGCGGCCATCCTTCCGGTGGCGGGGGAAGCATCCGTCCACGGGTCTCCCAGCTCTCCCGCTCGTACTCGACGGCGACCGGGTCGAAGCGGAAGTACGAGCGTGGCGGCAGCGGCCCCCAGGTGTTCGAGGAGAAGCGGTCATCCGGGTAGACCCTCGGGACGTGTCCTTCCGGCAACTGCTCCATGTCGCAGTAGAGCTCGACGAAGCACTCCTCCTCGGGGATCCGTACGTAGCTCGCGATGTTCCCGGCGATCCCGTGACGGGTGGGTCCCCAGCCGAGCCAGCGGCCGTGGCGGGCGAGGTGATCGAGCAGGTCGCGCATCTTCCCGAGGTCCACCGTCTCGAACGCGAGATGGTGGAAGTGGGCGTGGCCGGTTGCGACCAGCGCCATCACGTGGTGGTCGGGCCCGATGTGGAACCACACCCCGGCCTCGTCGAGCCAGTCCGAGATCCGCATGCCCAGCACCTCGGTGTAGAAGCGCACGCCCGCGTCGATGTCTGCGGTGAGCGAGTTCACATGACCGAGCTTGCGCGGTCCACCGACATGCACGGAGCTCGAGGGGCGGGCATGCTGCACCCAGCGCGCCTGTTCGGACACCGGGGCGGAAAAGGGCAGGAGCTGCACCGGACGGCCGTCGGGATCGTCGACGACCAGGGACCCGTTCTGGTCGCGCCAGGGAGCGCCGGCGGCCTCGAGATGATCCTGAGCCTCTCGCAGCGAACAGGTCTCGTCGAGCTCGTAGGCGACGTGGTCCAGCCCGGGCCGGTCACCGGCGACCAACTCGAGGCAGTACGGCTCGTCGTTGCAGGCCAGGAACGACCGATCTCCTTCGCGCCGCCGCTCGACGAGCCCGAATTGCAGCTGCCAGCGCGCTGACGCCTCGTCCAGATCGGCAACCTGCAGGCCCACGTGATCGAGGCGTCGCAGGCGAATCGAGGTCACGCCCGACCCTCGGCGACCAGGCGCTCGGCCTCGTCCTCGGGTACCGCGAGCGCCACGTGAATCGTGTTGGGCGACACCTGCATCTGATCGCCCACACCGGTCAGGTCGACGTCCCACTCCTCCACGGTGTTGGTGACACGACCGAGGCCGTCGATCTCGACCTCCACCACATCACCCGCACGCATCGGCCGCGAGTTCGCCGGTGTTCCCGTGAGGACGACGTCCCCCGGTTCCAGCGTGATCAGCCGCGAGAGATCGGCGAGCTGATAGGCCACCCCCCAGATCAGATCCGCAGCCGTCGTCTCCTGGACGACGTCGCCGTTGAGATAGGTCCGCAAGCTGAAGGCGTCGGGGTCGAACTCCGAGGCCGGAACGAGCTCCGGGCCGAGGGGGAGGAATCCGTCCTGCCCCTTGACCCGCAGCATGGATCCGCGATCGGCATGGCGGAAGTCGTGCATGCCGACGTCGTTCGCCGGGGCGTATCCGGCCACGTAGGAAAGCGCCTCGTCGATCGTCACTCCCTTCATGCGGCGTCCCACCACGACTGCGAGCTCGCCCTCGTAGTTGAGGAAGCGCGACCCGCGTGCCATGTGAATCGGGCGCCGGTGCCCGTTGAGCGTGGTGGGCGGCTTCATAAAGTAGGACGGCGCGTCGGGCATGCGAGCCTTGTACTCCTCGATCCGGCTGCGGTAGGTGAGGTGCACGGCGATGATCTTCGAGGGCTCCACCGGCGCCAGGTACATCGCGGAGCTCTCGATCAGCCGGTCGCCGTCCTCGAGCACGATGGCACCCCCGAAGCGGCGTCCCTGCCGCGCGACGCCGTCTACCTCGACGCGCACCCGCCGCCCCTCCAGGGCCAGCACCGGAGGCTCAGAGATGGGCGGCATACTCGTCGATCTCCCACTGTGTGATGACTTCGACGTCGATCTCGCCGACCTCGCCCGCGAACCGCTCGGCCTCGAAGCGCTTCATGGCGAGGAAGGTCTCAACGAGCGGCCGCCCGAGACGGTCGGCAAGCACCGTGTCGGCTTCGAGGGCATCGAGCGCCTCGGTCAACGAGCCCGGGAGCCGCGAGCCGGAGTGGGCCTCGTCGGCGCGGTAGGCATCCCCCACGACCGGCGCCGGCGGCGCGAGGTCTCGCTCGATCCCGTCAAGCCCGGCCACCAGCAGGGCGGCGATCAACAGGTGGGCGCAGGCTGAGCCGTCGCCCGCCCGCACCTCGACCCGCGCGCGGGACCCTCGCTCCCTGGGGACGCGGCAGAACGCCGTGCGGTTGTCATGCCCCCAGTTGGCGTGCGTCGGGGCGAGGCTGTCCGGGAGAATGCGCTTGTAGGCGTTGACGGTCGGTCCGAGGATCGCCTGCAGAGAAGCGGCGTGCTCGATCACACCGGCCATGAAGCGACCGGCGAGCGGACTTAGTCCAGCCAGGTCCGGGTCTAGTCCGCCTGGCTCACCTGCAAAGGCGTTGGCGCCGCTCTCGTCGCGGAGCGACAGGTGCACGTGGAAGCCGGAGCCTCCCTGATCGGCAAACGGGCGCCCCATGAACGTGGCCAGCAGGCCCCCGCGAACGGCCAGCTCCTTGACCACGGCCTTGAGCAGGAAGGCCCGATCGGCGCCGACCAGCGCGCCGGCGTGCTTCACGTTGATCTCGTACTGCGAGTTCATGAACTCGTGGTTGGCAGCAAAGGCCTCGAGCCCGATGTCGTCGCAGGCGAGCAGCATGCGCAGGGTGATCTCGTCCGGGTCGGAGATGGGGCCGACCGTGTACACACGCGACAACTCGTCGACGTAGCGGCTGATCGTCCCGTCGGCGGCGCGACGCGCGAGGAAGAACTCGAGCTCGGGAGCGACCACGGGCGTGAGGCCGCGCTCGGTGTAGAGCGCGATCACGTCGGCGAGCAGGGAGCGGGGGCAGACGGGCCAGCGGGCGGTGCCTTCGAGGTTCCAGGCTTCGCCGACGCACCAGGCGACCTCGGGCTGCCAGGGCACCTGGCGCATGGTCGAGAGATCGGGCCTGATCGCGAGATCGACGTATCCCTCGTCGCCCCCGACGACGGGGGTGTGCCGGAGGTCGGTACCCATGATGGCGGCGCAAAAGGTGATGCCCTCCTCCGCCAGATCGGGGAAGTGGCGCAGCGGAACGTCCTTGCCCCGTGCCACTCCGTGCAGATCGGAGTAGAGAACGCGGACCGCGCGGACGCCCTTCCCCGCCAGGTCGCGAACGGCGTGCTCGGCGCGGTGGGTCACGTGTCCTCCCGATCCGTCATGCGCGCACGCTGACGGGTAGTCGCTTGATCCCGTTGAAGAAGTTCGAGCGTAGCCGCGCAGGCTCGGCGGCCAGCCGGAGGCGCTCCAGGTAGGGCAGGCATTCCTCGAGCCAGATCTTCACCTCGAGCTTGGCCAGATGGGCACCGAGGCAGTAATGCGGCCCGCCGAGACCGAAGGTGAGATGCCGGTTGGGTGTCCGCCCGACGTCGAGACGGAAGGGGTCGACGAACTTCTCCTCGTCGAAGTTGCCCGAGGCGTACCAGAACGTGACCTTGTCACCGGCCCGAATCGTGCGCCCGTGCATCGTGATGTCGCGGGTCGCCGTGCGCCGGAAGTGATGGACAGGATGCGCGCGCCGCAGGATCTCGTCCGCCGCCGTTCCGGCCAGCGACGGATCCGCGACGAGACGCCGCAGCTCCTCCGGGTGCTCCAGGAGGTCGAGCAGGCCGAGCGTGATCGTGTGCCGCGTGGTCTCGTTGCCGGCGGTTGTGAGCAGGATGAAGAACGCGCCGAACTCCTGTTCCGAGAGCCGCGAACCGTCGATCTCAGCCTCGACAAGGCGCGTCGTGATGTCGTCCCTCGGGTCGCGCCGCCGCGCCTCCCCGAGTCTGCGCCCGTACTCGATGAGCTCGAGCGAGAACGGGCTGGAGAAGGGCAGCAGCCGCAGCTTCGGGTCGCGCAACGCCCGGTCCTCGACGAAGTCGTCGCCGACGACGTCGGGATCGGTGTTCCCGAGGAGCTTGTCACCGAGCTCGATCAGCAGCCGGCGATCCTCGACCGGGAGCCCCATGATCTCGGAGAACACCCACATCGGGATCTCGGAGGCGACGGACTCCACCCAGTCGAACTCCGTCTCCTGGAACGCCTGCCCGAGGATGGTGCGCGCCAGCTCACGGATCCGCTCCTCGTAGGTGTTGACGACGCGCGGCGTGAAGCCCTTGTTGACCAGCGCCCGCAGGCGGGTGTGCGCCGGCGGGTCGGTGTCGAGCATCGACTTGCGTGCTTCGATCTCCGCGGGCGTCAGGTCCTGCAGCGACGTGCCGCCCGTCTCCGAGGAGAAGGTCTCCCAGTTCCTGGTGACCTCGACGATGTCGTCGTAGCGTGTGAGGACCCAGAAACCCCGGCCGTCGCGCTCAGGGTGCCAGTGCAGCGGTGCCTCGCGCCGGAGCAGCGTCAGCCAGTCGTGGGGGACGCGCTGCTCCCAGACGTCGAGATCGGTGAGGTCGACGTCCGACACGGAAAGTCCCCCGATGGACGGCGCAGCGACGGTGGCCCTGCTCGCAGCGGCAGCGGACACGTGGTCGTCGCGTTCGTGGGCAGCATCGGCGGCAGCCTCGGGTGGCGCCAGTCGAACCTGGATCGTCTCACCGACGACGCGCGCCTCGTAGATCGGCAGGGGGTCGAGAGCGGGCGGGGAGAGCACGTCACCGGTACGGAGGTCGAATTCCGAGCCATGACAGGGACAGACGACGACGTCGCCGTCGAGCTCCCCGTCGGCCAGCGAGCACGCCTCGTGGGTGCACTCGTCCTGGAACGCCACCCATCCGGTGGCGGTCCGGCCGAGGCAGACACCGACGTCGGCCACGACCACGCGCCGCAGGGTGCCGGTCGGAGCGTCCGGGACCGAATCGAGGTCGTGCCAGGTGTCGCTCATCGGAACCGGCCCGAGTCTCGGTCTGGGCGACGGACGACGTTCGGAGCGCAGCACACGACGGCATCATGCACGCCCGCGCGTTCCTCGAGGTGCGGGAGGTCGGCGGCCGTGACGCGCCCCATCCCCCCGCCGCCTCTCCGCGGTGTCAGACGCGGCGCAGCAGCGCCGCCGCCTCGGCCGCGAGACCCTCGCCCCGGCCTGTGAATCCCAGGCGATCGGTGGTCGTGGCGCGGACGTTGACCCGCGCCGCTGAAACGTCGAGCGCCCCGGCCAGTCGGCGGCGCATCTCCTCGCGATACGGTGCGATCCGCGGCTCCTGGCCGACGAGAACACAATCCGCATTGACCAGTTCGAAACCGGCGGAACGCACCTGGCGGTAGGCCTCCGTGAGCAAGGCGATGGAGTCGGCGCCGCGATAGGCCGCGTCGTCGGACGGGAAGAGCGCTCCGATGTCGGCGAGACCGGCCGCTCCGAGGAGGGCGTCCGTCAGCGCGTGGGCGATGACATCGCCGTCGGAATGCCCGACGAGCCCCCGGGGGTGATCGATCGCCACGCCGGCCAGGATCAGCGGGATACCGTCGGCCAGCGCGTGGGCGTCGACTCCGATCCCGACCCGAAGGTCACTCATCCCGTTCACGCTAGACGATCGAGGGCGCCCGGTAGCTCGGTCAGATCCTCGAGCACCAGGTGCGCGACGTCGGCAGCGTCCTGGAGATACCCCCATGGGCCACGCCGGAGGTGGATGGCGACGAGTCCCGCCGCTCGGGCCGGACGCACGTCGAAGTCCACCCGGTCGCCCACGTAGGCGACCTCCCGTGCGGGGAATCCGGTCATCTCCACGACCCGTGTGAAGAAGCCGCTCTCCGGCTTGCGCACCCCGAAGCTCGCCGACGAGCCAACGGCGTCGACCGGCCACCTCTCCGCCCGCACCCACTCCTCCAGGACGTAGTTCTGGTTCCCGGCAACACCCACGACGAGTCCAGCCTCCCGGCAGGCAGACAGACAGGCGACCGCATCCGGATAGAGATCGTCGTGGTGGTACAGGATCTCGTCACTGACGGCGGGGAACTCCAGCCCGAGATGGCGCCACAGGTCGCGGTGATCCTCCCCGCGCTCGATCGTCACCCCGAGGGCAGCCCACACGACGTGCGGCCGCAGACCGAGCGCCGCTGCCAACTCACGCCAGCACCGCTCCTCGTCGACGAGCGTCTCTCCGACGTCGAAGACCACTGCCCGGACTGGGCCGTGCGTACTCACTCTTCCGCGAGCCAGGAGGCGACGAGGGTCAGGTCGTCGCGCGTCGTGATCTTGTGCAGCTGCGGGTCACCCGCCACCGTGCGCACCCGTCCGCCTGCCCGCTCCACGAGCGAGGCGCAGTCCGTGGCGCCGGCCAGATCGGCGGCATAGGCGCGGCGCAGGGCGCCGGCAGCGAACGCCTGCGGTGTCTGGACGGCGACCAGGGCGGCGCGGTCGACGGTCTCGAGCACGACTTCTCCCGAGACACGCTTGACGGTGTCGGCAACCGGGACCGCCGGCACGACCCCGTCGGATCCGTCGCCGAGCCCGCGAAGCACGCGCTCCAGCACCGCGTCCGTCACGAGCGGCCGGGCGGCGTCGTGGACGACGATGACCAGCGCTTCATCCGCGACCTCGGCCAGACCGGCGCGCACCGACTCTGCGCGTGTGGCACCTCCGGCCACGACGCTTGCCACTTTCGCGGCGGCGATCTCCTCTGCGAGCAAGATCGTGGCCTCTTCCCACCCCGGCGGGGCGACCACGACGATGGCGTCGATCCAGGTGGAGAGCTCGAGGCGCTCCAGGCTCTCCGCGAGCAGCGGGCGCTCACCCAGACCGACGAACGCCTTGGGACGACCCGCCTGCAGCCGCGTGCCGTCGCCCGCGGCGACGAGCACCGCCCAGGTCGTGGCCTCGCCGGAACCGCCGCGCGTCATCTAGTGCGGCCCCTCCAAACGTTTGACCCGTAACTCTCGGTGGCGTTGTGGGTGCCGCACTAGGCCTGCGATTGACCGCCCCTCGACGCGGCGCCGACCGGCTGCCGCGCTGGTCAGGCGCTCGCCGCGGCGACCTTCGCCTTGGCCCGTGGCTTCTTGCCGCCGGCGGGGTTGGCCAGCACGTCTTCGAGCCACGCATGCGCCTCGTCCTCGCTCATATCCTTCGCGTACATCAACTCGGAGGCCAGGATCTTCTTCGCCTTGACGTACATCTGCTTCTCCCCCGTGGAGAGGCCTTTGTCGTGGTCGCGGAGCGCGAGGTTGCGGACGACTTCGGCGAGCTCGAGGATGTCGCCCGTCTTCATCTTGTCGCGGTTGTGCTTGAAGCGCCTGTTCCAGTTCTTCGGCATCTCGGTGGAGCCACCGATCAGTGCCTTCTCGACGATGTCGACCATCCGCTGGTCGATGACCCAGCGGAGCCCGACCTTCTCGGCGTTCTCCGTGGGCACGTTGACCGTCATGTCGTTGTGCAGGATCTTGATCGTCAGGTACTCGCGCTCTGCGCCGAGGACGATCCGCGTCTCCTTGCTCACAACCGTCCCCGCACCGTGGTGGGGGTAGACCACTTTGTCGCCGATATCGAACAAACCTTCCCTCCCGCTCTCTCCGGCCTCCGACAGAAAAAGCGCCGGCGTCGGTGATTCTGACTCCGGCGAACCCACATATTCTAGCGGGTTTCGCAACATGCTCTTAACCTCTCGGCACTGTGCCGCGGAGGCGCCGTTTGTGGCTGTGTGCAGCCGTTCATGGCGCTGGGCGAGGGCAAACGTGGAAGCGATCGGCCGCGCCTGCGCGGTCTCACGACTCTACGCGGCGACCACGGGCAGCTCCTCTTCCTCCTCGATGTTCGCGCGCTTGGCCGAGCCAGGACCGAGTGCGGCGGTGATCGCTCGCCGTAGCGTGTCGGCCTCCATGACGCGTGTGCCTCCCTGACTTCTCGCCGAAGTTCCGGCCGGAGCTACCACCATGCGGATGCCGAACTTCACACACTCCTCGATCCGGCGATCGACCTGGGCCGTGGGGCGCAGGCGACCGGTCAGCCCGATCTCCCCGAAGGCCGCCGCGCCCTCCTGCACCGGCACGCCCCGGGCGGCCGAGGCGATGGCGAGCGCCACCGCGAGGTCGGCGCCCGGCTCGTCGACCCGCACCCCGCCTGCCACGTTCACGAAGACATCGGCGGCGCCGAGCCCCACGCCCGCGTGGCGGGCGAGCACGGCCACGATCATCGCCAGACGCTTCGGGTCGACACCGGTGCCCACACGGCGCGGCATGGCCAGATCTGAGCGGGAGACCAGCGCCTGGATCTCGATCAGCAGCGGCCGCGTCCCCTCCAGCACGCATGCTGCCGCAGCACCGACCTCCCCCGCCTCCACATGCCCGAACAGCTCCGACGGGTCAGGGACGCCCACCAGCCCTTCCGCGGTCATCTCGAACACACCGAGCTCGTTGGTTGACCCGAACCGGTTCTTCACGGCCCGCAGGATGCGGTGCGCGTGGTAGCGGTCACCCTCGAATTGCAGGACGCAGTCGACGAGGTGCTCGAGCACGCGCGGGCCGGCGACCGTGCCGTCCTTCGTCACGTGGCCTACGAGGATCGTCGCCACACCCGACTCCTTGGCCGTCCGCAGGAGCCGCGACGCCGCCTCGCGCACCTGCCCAACCGAGCCGGGAGCCGAGCCGAGATCTTCCGAGGCGAGCGTCTGGATCGAGTCGATGACGCAAACCGCCGGGCGTTCCGTCTCGAGCGTGGCGAGAATCGCCTCCAGCTGCGTCTCGGCGAGGATCTCGACGGCGTCCGTGCCTCCGAGGCGCGCGGCCCGCAGCTTGACCTGTGCCACCGACTCCTCTCCCGTCACGAGCAGCGCGCGTCGCCCGCCGCGTGCGATCGCGCCGAGCGCGCTGAGCAGCAGGGTCGACTTCCCGACGCCCGGCTCACCCCCCACCAGCACGAGCGAGGCAGGGACGATGCCGCCGCCGAGCACGCGATCGAGCTCGGGGATGCCCGTCGGGATGCGATCCGCTTCCTCGGCGCGCACCTCCCCGAGCGTGACCGGCTTGAGCGGGACACCGGCCACACCACCGCGGATCTTCGCGCCGCTGGCCCTGCCACGCGACTCAATCCGTTCCTCGACCAGCGTCCCGAACGCCGAGCACCCCGGACACTTGCCGAGCCACCGCCCGGCCGTCGTGCCGCACTCCTGACAGACGAACTGCGCTGATGCTTTGGCCGCCATCGACCGAGGGTAGCCGACGGGTCGGACGTCATGTCGCCTTCTCTGGCAACGAGTCTCTGGTGCGGCATCTCCTGACGCTTGCCCTGGAACTCTGTTGGTCTTGTGGGGGCCGCTCTAGTCTAGGTCGAGCCGACGTGCGAGAAGCACGCGATCCTCGCCTGGCCCGTCGTAGTCCTCCGCCAAGCCCTCGATCGTGAACCCGAGCGCCTTGTGGAAGGCCACCGACGACTCGTTCGCCGGCGAGGTGACACAGTGCACGACGGAGCACCCGTGCTCGCGCGCGGTCGCGAAGAACCGCTCGTACAGCGCACGCCCGAGACCCTGGCCGCGCCGCTCGGGCGCCACGCCGACGAAGTGGATGTAGGCGTCCGCCGCGTCCGACTGCGACAGGAAGCCGATCAGGAACCCCGCCAGCTGGCCGTCCTCGTCGTCGACGACGAAGCTCGTGCCCTCGAAGTGCACGAAGAACAGCTTCGGCAGCATCGGGGCCATGTTGCGGCCGTCCCACCAGGTGTTGACGCGCCCGATCACACGGCCGTAGTCGGCAGGTTCCGCGTGACGGATCACGGCGGTCACCGCCTCACCGGGCGCGCCGTGACCGTCGCTACGAGCCGGTCGGCGGCGGTGGCGAAACGCTCCGGCTGACCATAGGGTCGTGCGACCAGCATTGCCCCTTCGAGCCCCGACAGGAACAGCCGGGCCTCGTCACGAGCCGCGCCGGCGAGCGCGAACTCACCGCGCTCCTCTCCTTCGCGCAAGACGCACTCCAGCCAGTCCTCGTTGACGTCGAAGAAGCGGACGATCGCCTGCTGCATCGCCTGGGACAGGGTCTCGATCTCGGCCGCGAGCATCCCGCACAGACACATCCGGTCGCCGCGAAGCGCTGCGGCATAGAGCTCCGCGTAGGCGCTGAGCCGCGCCGGCGCATGGTGGAATCGCTGACGCACGGCGTCGAGCTCCACCATGAAGTGGTCGGTGTACCTCGCGATCAGCGCCTCGCCCAGTGCCGACTTCGTCGGGTAGTGATAGTGCACGCTCGCATTTGTGAGCTCCAGTTCGGCACCGACGTCTGCGTAGCTGAAACCGTTGAAGCCCCTCGTCTGGATCAGCCGCTCGGCGACATCGAGAATCCGCGCTGAGGTCTCGAGGGGATGGGTGGCGCCAGGGGACATGGGTTGATCCTACGCCGGACTCGTACCTGCCGGTGATTGTGTGATGCGTTGCAATTTTACCTATTAGTTGGTAAAAGAGGCCATCGACTGAAAGGAGAGCCACATGCCCACCCACAACCCCGTGCACCAGGAGACGGCCCACAAGACGTACGGCGAGCCGGACGAGGTGCGTGCGTTCCCGAACGGGCGCCTCGAGTTGCTCCGCTTCGCGGGCGGTGAGATCGGACGGCTCGTGCTCGAGCCGGGCTGGCGGTGGTCCAACGACGTGAAGCCGATCGCCGGCACCGACAGCTGCGAAGCACCCCACTTCCAGTACCACGTGGCAGGCACGCTCGGCATCCGCATGGACGATGGCACCGAGATCGTGGCCGGGCCGGGTGCTGTCACCTCGCTTCCGGAGGGGCACGACGCCTGGGTCATCGGGGACGAGCAGGTGATCGTCGTCGACTGGTTCGGCGCGAGCAACTACGCCAACGCCTGACGCGTGCCCAGGTCGGCGCGGCCCGCCACACACGCCCGTGCACGGTCGCGGACGTGCGAACGGCCGCGTCGCCCCGGTGCACCGGACAGCCCACGCTGCGGCGTCTAGTGCGGCACCCACAGCACCAACGAGAGGTACAGGTCAAACGTCAGGAGCTGCCGCGCTAGGGAGCGGAGCGAGGGGCGAGGCCACGCAGCGCGGGTGCCAGCCGACGCAGCACCTCGACACCGGCGGGATCGCCGGCCGCGCCGAGTGGCTGGACGGCCACCTGTGTGGCGCCGGCCTCGAGGTGCGCCCGCACCCGCGCCAGGATCGCCTCCTCGTCTCCCCAGGCCACGAGCGCGTCGACGAGCCTGTCCGACCCGCCGTCCGCGAGCTCGGCGTCGTCGTAGCCGAGCCAGGCGAGGTTGGCCCGATAGTTCGGCGTGTCGAGATACCAGGCGATCGCCTCGCGGCCGCGATCCCGGCCGACGTCGGAGCTCCTGGAGAGGACGACCTTCAGTTCGGGCACGAGCACCGGTGCCGGGCCGAGAAGCTCGCGGGCCCGCCGCGTGTGCTCGACGGGAACCAGGTAGGTGTGCGCGCCGGCAGCCTTTTCCGCCGCCAGGCGCAACATAGGTGGCCGCAGGGCAGCGAGCACCCGCTCCACGGCCGGCCGCTGCGCGCCAGCCCCGTCCGGCGACACGTACGGGTCGTCGTCCATGGCGTCCAGATAGGAGCGCATCGTCGCCACCGGCTTGCCGTACGTGTGCCCTCGGGGATCGACCTGGGGCGGGTGACTGACGCCGAGACCGAGCACGAAGCGATCGTCGAACGCATCGGCCAGCACTCGGGTCGCGTTGGCGGTGGAGACCGCGTCTCGACCCCAGATGTTGGCGATGCCGCTGCCGACCCGGAGCGTGCGCGTGGCGCCGAGCAGAACGGCGCCGTTGGTGAAGGACTCGCGGGTACCGAGCCCCTCCGGGTACCAGAGCGTGTCGAATCCGAGCTCCTCCACCTCGGCCGCCACCTCGCGGCCCTGGGCCGCGGGTAGCACAGTCAGGGCGCCGATCCAGGCTCCTAGAGGACCGAGCTGCATCGCGCGAGGGTACCGCAGCCGCCAACGACAGTACGTGGCGAGCCGCCGCAATGCCTGATTCCTCGTTCGACACGAGCGGCAACTGCGGCGGCTTGTCGCGGCTCCGGTCATTGCTGGTCGACGGGCTGAACGCCTTGCGAGGCCCTGAGCCTGGATCCACATCGAGTAGTGCACAGGAGTGACCGATCTCCTGCAGCCAAGTTGCTCGGTCACTCCGCGAACTCTCGCGACGGGCCGAGCGGCGACACGGACGGAGTTCCTGGCGAGCCGCTGAAGCGGCCCGCTTGACCCGCCTACTCTTCGGGTGTGTCGGGCTCGGCTTCGGTCTCGCCGTCGCCGTCACCAGCGGGCACCGCGACGGCGACCGGCTTGGGCTCGCCCTCGATCACCCGGATGTCCACCTTGGACTCGTCAGGGCCTGGATCCGCGCGACGATCGATCACGATCGTGGAGCCCTCGCTGAGCTCACGCCCGAGCACGAAGTCGGCGAGCGGATCCTCGATCAGCCGCTGGATCGCGCGCCGCAGCGGGCGGGCGCCCATGGCCGGGTCGTAGCCCTCGTCGACGAGCAGCTCCTTGGCCGCGTCCGTCAATTCTATGGCCGCACCGTGGATCGCCATCTGGTTGCGCAGGCGCTTCATCATCAGCTCCACGATCTGCAGGATCTCGCTCTTCTCGAGCTTGTGGAAGACGATGATCTCGTCGATGCGGTTGAGCAGCTCCGGGCGGAAGACCTTCTTCAGCTCGCCCATGACGCGGCCCTTCATGTCGTCGTAGGTCAGCCCCTGCTCCTCTTCGAGCGTGAAGCCGAGGGACATGTTCTTGGAGATCTGCCCGGCTCCGATGTTCGAGGTCATGATCACGATGGTGTTGCGGAAGTCGACCTTGCGGCCTTGCGCATCGGTCAGCTTCCCGTCTTCCAGGATCTGCAGGAGGATGTTGAACACGTCCGGATGGGCCTTCTCGATCTCGTCCAGGAGCAGCACCGAGTACGGCTTGCGCCGCACGGCCTCCGTCAGCTGGCCACCCTCGTCGTAGCCGACGTAGCCGGGAGGCGAGCCCACGAGCCGCGACACGGAGTGCTTCTCCATGTACTCCGACATGTCGACCTGGATCATCGCGTCCTCGTCCCCGAACAGGAACTCGGCGAGCGTGCGCGCCAGCTCGGTCTTGCCGACGCCGGAAGGCCCGAGGAAGATGAAGGAGCCGGTCGGCCGCTTCGGATCCTTGATGCCTGCGCGGGCGCGGCGGATCGCCTTGGATGCGGCCACGATCGCCGCCTCCTGTCCGATCACGCGCTTGTGCAGCTCTTCCTCCATGCGCATCAGCTTCTGCGACTCGGCCTCGGTGAGCTTGAACACGGGAATGCCGGTCCACATGGAGACGACGTCCGCGATGTCGTCCTCGGTGACCTCCGGCTGCTCCTCGTCGGCCTCGCTCCGCCAGTTCTCCTCGAGCTCCTTGCGCTTCTGCGTGAGCTTGCGCTCCTTATCGCGCAGCGAGGCGGCCTTCTCGAACTCCTGCGCCTCGATCGCCGCTTCCTTCTCGGTGCGCACCCGATCGATCTCCTCCTCCAGCTCGCGCCAGCGCGGCGGCGCCGACATCGTGCGGATGCGGAGACGGGCGCCGGCCTCGTCGATCAGATCGATCGCCTTGTCCGGCAGGTGGCGGTCCTGGATGTAGCGGTCGGCGAGCACGGCGGAGGCCTGCAGCGCGTCGTCGGTGATCTTCACGCGATGGTGCGCCTCGTAGCGGTCGCGCAGGCCGCGGAGGATCTGCACGCTCTCGTCGATGGAGGGCTCCTCGACCCGCACCTGCTGGAAGCGGCGCTCGAGCGCCGCATCGCGTTCGAGGTACTTGCGGTACTCGTCGAGGGTGGTCGCCCCGATCGTCTGCAGCTCGCCGCGCGCGAGCGCAGGCTTGAGAATGGAGGCGGCGTCGATCGCGCCCTCCGCGGCACCCGCGCCGACAAGATTGTGCAACTCGTCGATGAAGAGGATGATGTCGCCGCGCTGGGTGATCTCCTTCATCACCTTCTTCAGGCGCTCCTCGAACTCGCCGCGGTACTTGGAGCCGGCGACGAGCGCGGCCAGGTCGAGCGTGTAGATCTGCTTGTTCTTGAGTAGCTCGGGCACCTGGTTGGCGGAGATGCGCGAGGCGAGACCCTCGACGACGGCAGTCTTGCCGACGCCCGGCTCGCCGATCAGCACCGGGTTGTTCTTCTGGCGGCGTGAGAGGATCTGCATCACGCGCTCGATCTCGGTCTGCCGTCCGACGACGGGATCGAGCTTGCCCTCGGTGGCAGCCTTGGTCAGGTTACGGCCGAACTGGTCGAGCAGCTTCGAGCTCTTCGACTTCTCCCCGGGAGGGCCGGCGGCAGCGCCCTGACCCTGCTGGCGGCGCCCGGGGCCTGAGAGCATGCGGATGATCTCGTTGCGGATCTTCTCGGCATCGGCGTCGAAGTCGAGCAGGATGCGGGCGGCCACGCCCTCGTTCTCGCGCACCAGGCCGAGCAGGATGTGCTCGGTGCCGATGTAGTTGTGGCCGAGCGACAGCGCCTCGCGCAGCGCGAGCTCCAGCACCTTCTTCGCACGCGGCGTGAACGGGATCTGACCGGTCGTGACCTCGTCGCCCTGGCCGACGATGCGCGCCACCTGGCTGCGCACCTCGTCCACGGTGATGTCGAGCGACTCGAGCACGCGCGCGGCGAGCCCCTCCTCCTCGCGGAGCAGCCCGAGCAGGATGTGCTCCGTCCCGATGTAGTTGTGCTTGAGCGCACGTGCCTCGTCCTGCGCGAGGACGACGACCTGCCTAGCCCGTTCTGTGAATCGCTCGAACACGTTCTTCGGATCTCCTTACCGCGTGCTGCGGAACGCTTGACCCGCCATTTGGGGGATTCATCGGCATCTTAGCCGACGGCTATAGGGGTACCGTCGCGGCCACGTCGAACGGACGGTCAGGAGATCGTGCGCAGGGCCGGGAACAGGACGACGTCGCGGATCGTCTCCCTGCCGGTGAGCAGCATGGTCAGGCGGTCGATGCCGAGCCCGATGCCGCCCGTCGGGGCCATGCCGTAGGAGAGCGCCTCCACGTAGTCGGGGTCGCCGTGTTCCCCCTCGGCGTGGGTGACCTGCTCGTCGAAGCGGGCCTGCTGCGTCACGGCGTCGTTGATCTCGGTGAACGCATTGCCGAGCTCCATGCCGCCGAGGAAGTACTCGAAGCGCTCGGTGAGCAGCGGATCGCCCTCGGTCTCGCGGGCGAACGGGGAGATCTCCACCGGGTAGTCGTAGATGATCGTGGGCTGGATCAGGGCCGGCTCCACGTAATGGCTGAAGGCATGGTCGATCAGCTGCGGCCAGTCCCGGTCCGCCTGGGTATCCACCCCGCGCCCGGTCAGCCAGGCGCGCAGCTCGTGCTCGTCGCGCGTCCACAGCTCGTGCGCCTCCAGCGCCTCGACGAAGCCGAGGCGCCGCCAGGGCGCCCGGAGCTCGATCTGGTGCCCCCGGAAGGACACGACAGTCGACCCGACCACGTCGAGTGCGACCTGCTCCACGAGCTCTTCGACGCGCTCCATGATGTCGCGGTAGTCGGCGTAGGCCTCGTACCACTCGAGCATCGTGAACTCGGGGTTGTGCTTGAAGGAGACGCCCTCGTTGCGGAAGTCCTTGCCGATCTCGTACACGCGCTCGAGGCCGCCGACGATGAGCCGCTTCAGGTACAGCTCCGTGGCGATGCGTAGATAGAAGTCCTGGTCGAGCTCGTTGTGGTGGGTCGTGAACGGCCGCGCGAAAGCGCCGCCGTACCGAGGCTGCAGCACGGGCGTCTCGACCTCGACGAAACCACGACCGTCGAGCACGCGCCGGATCGAGGAGATGATCTTCGCGCGCGCCGTGAACACGTCCCGGGTCTCGGGGTTCATGAGCAGGTCGAGATACCGCTTGCGGTAGCGGAGCTCGACGTCGGTCAACCCGTGGAACGTATCGGGGAGCGGCTGGGTGTTCCGTGCCAGCACCTCCACGGTGGCGGCCGCCACCGACGGCTCGCCGCGCCGGGAACGCGCCGGACGACCGACGATGCCGACCACGTCGCCCAGGTGCAGGTCGATCTCGCCCGTGGCCGATACGTCGCACAGCACCTGGATGCGGCCGGAGCGATCGACGACGTCGACGAACACGAGCTTGCCCATGCCACGCCGCGCCATCGCCCGGCCGGCGATGCGGCACTCGCTCTCCCCCACCCCGCCGGCCTCGAGCGGCTCGCAGGCGGCGAGGACGGAGACGATCTCGTCGCGGTCGGGGAAGCGCTTGGCGGCGGTCATTCCGGGACGGTAGCTGGGTGGGCAGCCTGGGGTCGGTCCCCACCCGACACCCGCGACCCACCCACCACAACCGGTCGCGGGGATTGACCCCAGCCGCGGTTCGTCAGGCGGCTTTGATCTCCATGATCTTGTACTTGATGACCGCGCCGCGCGGGGTGGTGACCTCGACCGTCTCGTTCTTCTTGCGGCCCATGATCGCCTTGCCCACCGGCGACTCGTTGGAGAGCTTCTGCTCAGCGGGGTTGGCCTCGGCGGAGCCAACGATGTGGTACTCCATGGTCAGCTTCGCGTCGACGTCGCGCAGCTTCACGACCGAGCCGATGGAGACGACGCTCGTGTCGACATCGTCCGTGTCGATCACCCGCGCGTGGGCCAGCCGGTCCTCGAGTTGGGCGATCTTGTGCTCGAGCATGGCCTGCTCGTTCTTGGCGTCGTCGTATTCTGCGTTCTCGGCGATGTCGCCGAACTCACGCGCGACCCGGATACGGTCGGCAACCTCGCGGCGCCGGTCGACACGCAGGTACTCGAGCTCCTGTTTCAAGGTCTCGTAGCCCTCAGGGGTGAGGAGCACATCCTTCACGTTCTCGCGCCTCCGGCTGGGTCGGGACGAACTGTTTCGGGGGGCAGATGCTCCCCGATCGGACGCGCATGGTAGCCAGCGCCTCGGATGGTGGTCAAACGACCTCGGTCTACGATGGGGTGATGACCGTCCAACTGCGTTCGAGCTGGTTCATCCGCGACGTGGAAATCCCCACACGCCTCGTGCTCGCGCCCATGGCCGGCGTCAGCGTCCAGGCCTTCCGGCGCCAGGGACGCCGGTTCGGCGCCGGCCTCGTCTGCTCGGAGATGGTCAGCTGCGCCGGGATCGAGCATCGCAACGAGCGGACGCTCGGCTACCTGCGAGTCGCCTCCGACGAGCACCCGCTGGCCATCCAGCTGTTCGGGTCGAATCCCCTGGTCATGGCCGAGGCCGCGCGAATGGTCGCGGCGGCCGGCGCCGACATCGTCGATCTCAATTTCGGCTGCCCCGTCCGCAAGGTCACGAAGACCGGTGCAGGCGCCACGTTGCTCGACAACGAAGCGCTCGCGTGCAGCATCGTCGAGGCGATCACCGCGGCGGTCGACCTCCCGGTGACGGTGAAGATGCGCCGCGGCCTGCGAAACGGCGCCCGTACCTGCCTCGACGTAGGCCCGCGCCTCGTCACTGCCGGGGCGGCCTCGCTCACGCTCCATCCCCGTTCCGCCGAGCAGATGTACACGGGCGTGGCCGACCATTCCCTGACCGCCGAGCTCGCAGCGCTCGTCGATGTGCCTGTGGTCGCGTCAGGTGACATCACCACCCGCCTGCGAGCCGAAGCCGTCCTGGAGACGACAGGCGCTGCCGCGGTCATGGTGGGCCGCGGGGCGCAGGGGAACCCGTGGAGCCTTCGAGAGATCGTGGACGGCGAGCTGGACGAGCCATCCCGCGAGGAGGTCGTCGCCGAGCTCGTGCTGTTCGTGCGCGAGGCCGTGCGGGAGCTCGGGGAGCGGCGGGCAGCCGGGTTCCTGAAGAAGTTCTACGGCTGGTACCTCGGTCGGGGCCGCTTCCCGCGAACGTTCAAGCAGGAGATCGTCATGCTCTCCTCCGCCGAGGAGGTCGAGCGGCGACTGCTGGCGGCCGCACCGGGAGCCTGGCGGCTGCTCGAGGCGCTCGAGTCGGAGATCCCGTCAGGGTCGGAGGTGACGCTCGAGTTGCCGATCTCGATCTACGGCGGCGGCTAAGGCTCCAAGCCTGGATCCACCGCTAGGCGTCGGAACGGCGTACTGCGGGGCCCTTCAGGGCCTCGTGAGGAGTGGACGCTCGACCGGCAATTGGTCACCGGGAGCGGCGAATCCGACCCTCGTCACGGGACGAGCTGCTTGCGAGGCCCTGAAGGGCCCCGCAGCGCGACCCGGCCTACCGGGATAGGCCCTTCAGGCCACCAGCCGGTGGGACGATTTTTCGTCCACTCCGTGGAAACGGCCGAGCACGGCCAGTGCCGCCTCGGTCGTGCGGGGACAGAACTGCGTGCCCGCGCAGGCGCGCAACTCCTCCATGGTGGCCTCGATCGTGCGACCGGCGCGGTAGACACGGGTCGTGAGCATCGAGTCGATCGCGTCCGCCACGTGGACGATGCGGGCGCCGACCGGTATGTCCACGGACGCGAGGCCGTCCGGATAGCCGCCCCCGTTCCAGTGCTCGTGATGGTGTCTGATCGCGGGGACCGAGTCCGCCAGGAATCCGAGACGGCTGACGATGACCGCACCTTCCTCGGCGTGAGCGCGCATGATCGCCATCTCGTGATCGTCCAGCGTTCCCGGCTTGAGCAGGATCGTGTCTGGAATGGCCAGCTTGCCGATGTCGTGGAAGAGGGCGGCATACCCGAGCACCTCGAGCTCGGGTGCCGAGAGGCCGATTTCGCGGCCGATCTCGAGTGCGAGCTCCTGCACGCGACGCGAGTGGCCTGCCGTGTAGGTATCGCGGGCATCCACCGTGGCCGTCAGGCCCTCGAGGGCCGACATCGATCGCTCACGCAGAAGCGAGTTCGCCTGCTCGAGGGAGACGTTCTGCAAGCGGATGGTCTGCGCCGCCTCCCGCAGCTGCTCGGCATTCTCGGCGGAATGCCGCAGGTAGCTCTGCTGGCTGGCGCGCATGAGCACGAGCGGCACTGCGAACACGGCGAGCGCGTACAGATGCGCGGTCTCGTAGGCGATGGCGACGACGGCACCGACGAAGCCGTAGGCGACGTAGTGCGGGAACAGCCACAGGAAGCGATCGCGCCAGACGACGTCCGCGCGCTCGCCATCCTCGAGGCTGACGATGCCGGCGAGCAACCCTGTGTTGACCAGGAAGTAGAGACCGCCGGCGGCGAACCCGACCGCAGCGAACCCGACGTTGCCGCGCCAGTCGGGAATCAGCATCGGGGGCACGGACGCGAGCATCGCAGCGAACGTCAGAGCTCCCGTGTTGAAGACGGCCTGGTGCAGCTTGGGGCGTCTCTGGAACCAGTCGAGGGCGGCGCTCGTGATCGCGAGGGGGAGAGCCACACCCGGCCCGAACATGGCGACCCCTGCCAGCATGCCGACCGCCGCAACCGAGATCGATCCGGTCTCGGCACGCAACGCCAGCGCCTGACCGACCGCGACCAGAAGGACGATGGCCAGGAAGCCGACGGGATCGTCCGGGTACCAGACGCCGAACACGACGGAGCCGATCACGACACCCGCCGCTCCGACCGCGAGCGCGATGCGGGCCACCGTCGCCTGCTCGGCGCGCCTGCTCGAAACCGTCCGGCCGCGCCGGTCCGGGACGTGAACCTCGACCTCGCGCGCTGCCAGCACCCTCGTGTGCTCACCTGCCTCCTGCAGCGTGCGGCTCGGAGAGTGGGCGACATTGACCACGAGCAGCGGATCCGAGCCGGCATCGACCACCCGGTTGCGTCCCTGGATCTTGGCGCGGTAGACGGCCAGGTCCGCCTGGTGCACGATCTCCTGCTCGTTCGTGGCGTGG
Source organism: uncultured Actinomycetes bacterium (assembly GCA_963738505.1). Classification (GTDB taxonomy): domain Bacteria; phylum Actinomycetota; class Thermoleophilia; order Gaiellales; family Gaiellaceae; genus Gaiella. The sequence continues at coordinate 114,412 of CAVTWR010000001.1, forward strand.
ATGGGAAACGACGCGACGCCGATCGAGACGGTGGCCCGAAGCTCGCTCTCGACCGTCGGGGTGGTGAAGCGCGCATCGGCGACGGTGGCGCGGATCCGCTCCGCGACTTCGACCGCCTGCTCCGGGCCGAGGCCGGGTAGCAGGACGGCGAACTCCTCGCCGCCGAAGCGGGAGGGGACGTCCTCGGCGCGCAACTCGGCCCGGAGCGTGGCGGCAATGCCTTCCAGGACCGCATCGCCCGCCAGGTGGCCGTAGGTGTTGTTCAGCTCGCGGAGAAGATCGAGATCCAGCATCAGCACCGAGAACACTCCGCCCGAGCGGGAGACGTGATCGATCGCATCGCGGAGGGACTCTGTGAAGAAGCGGGCGTTGTAGAGGCCGGTCTTCGGGTCGGCCCGCGCTGCCTCCTGCAGCTCCGGCACGGAGAGCGAGCGATGGACGAGGACGATCGGCGCGAGAGCGAAGGGCACCAGCCAGCCGTTGCCGTCGAAGGCGAAGGCGACGACGACACCAAGCAGGGCGACCATGAAATCGACCGTCAGGCTCTCGAAGGTGAACAGCCCGGACTCGGCAAAGCTGTGGCCACGACCGAGCTTGATCATCACGGCGAGCACGATGTGGTTGAGGCTGACCAGCAGGGCTGCTGCGACCAGACCCGCGAGTGCAAAACGAGAGCCTCCGCCGAGCGGCAGCCAGTCTGCGCTGCGAATCGCCCGGGCCGCGACACCGGCGGCGAGGAGGTTCACGGCGTAGTTGGCGATGTTGAACGTCTGGATGTACCACGGGTACCTGGCCTTGACCCATTCCAGCGAGTGCTGGGCGACCGCGACCATCAGCAGCAGCTCGATGGGCAGCAGCAGGGCGGCAGGGACGAGCACGACGATGGTCGTGTGGTACGACAGATTCCGCGGGGTGAAGACGACGAACAGGTGCATGACTCCGGCGCCGATCGCAAACACCACGAAGTTGCGCCAATCGTCCGTGGAGATCACCTCGCCACTGGCGTGCGCGATCACGGCGCCGCCCACGGCCAGGGCCGTGATTGCCGCCAGATACAGCCAGGCGCGGCCGTTCAGCCCGCCCGCAGGCGAAGGCGGAGGGGCGCCTCCCGAGTTGTCCGCAGTGGGTGTCACCGATCCAGTCAACGGCTCAGTCGCACCCTGTGGCCATCCCCCGGACGGGGTATCCCCCGATCGGGGTATCAAGAGCGATCAGCCGTTGCGGCCGGTCGTCGCCGCAATCGCGCCAAGGCCGATGAAGACGAGCCCAGAGACGTAACGCTGCACGGCCAGGAAGAGCACGCTGCGGCGCAGCACGGCGCCGGCCGATCCGGCCACCAGCGCCCACGCGCAGTCGCTGACCAGGGCGATCAGCGTGAAGGTGGCTCCGAGCACGATCAGCTGGGGCCGGGCCGCGCGGCCGGTGTCCACGAACTGCGGGAGGAAGGCGACGAAGAAGAGCGCCGTCTTCGGGTTGAGCACGTTCACGATCAGGCCCTGCCGGTACGTACGCCAACGTCCGACCTCGCGACGGCGACCCCCGATCGTTCCGTCGGGGCGCCGCAGCAGCGTGCGCAACCCGAGATAGACGAGATACGCAGCGCCGGCGATCTTGACCGCCGTGAAAGCCTCGGCCGAGGCGAGGACGAGCGCCGACAGCCCCACGACCGCCGCCAGCACATGGACGACGCCGCCGCTGGCCACACCGAGGGCAGAGACCAGCCCCGCCCCCCGGCCGCCGTACACGGACTGCGACACGATGTAGAGCACAGCGGGGCCGGGAATCACGGCGAGGGCGAGCGAGGCGACGGCGAAGGCCGCGTACTGGGTATCGATCATCGGTTGAGCTCCCACACGATCTGCAGTCCGTCGAGGGTGAGGAACGGATCGACGCTGCCGATCGTGCGCGAGTGCGGGGCGATCAGCGCGGCGAGGCCGCCCGTGGCCACGACCGGCGCCTGCGGCTCGCCCAGCTCCCCGCGGATGGCGGTAACGATGCCGTCCACCTGGCCGGCAAACCCGTAGACGACACCGGATTGCAGGCCGGCGACCGTCGTCTTGCCGATCACGTTCGGCGGCTCCACGTAATCCACCTTGACGAGCCGCGCCGCGCGCGCGAAGAGCGCCTCCATCGAGGTCTCGATGCCGGGAGAGAGAACGCCGCCGACGTACTCGCCCGCAGCCGAGACGACATCGAAGTTGGTGGAGGTGCCGAAGTCGACGACGATGCTCGGCGCGCCGATCTTGGCCTTGGCGGCTACGGAGTTGACGATGCGATCCGGGCCTACCTCACGCGGGTCGTCGTAGCGGATCGGGAGGCCCGTCTTGATCCCGGGGCCGACCACGAGGATCGGCGCGTGCGCCCAGCGCTCCGCGAACCGCTCCCATTCACGCACGAGCGCCGGAACCGTGGAGGCGAGGCAGACACCGTCGACGTCGTCGAGCTCGAGCAGGCCGCCCAGCAGGACGGCCAGCTCGTCACCGGTTCGCGTGCGATCGGTCGCCACCCGCCAGTCGTCGCGGAGGCTGTCACCGTCATACAGACCGATCACGGTCTGGGTGTTGCCGACGTCGACCGCGAGCAGCACGCCGGCGGTCAGCGTTCTTCGTCGCCGCGCATGCTCTCGCCGAGCTTCTCGGCGAGCTCGTCGGCGGTGAGTCGCGGTTCGTCACCCTCGCCCCGGAGCTCCTCGACGGTGACGTCACCGGAGGTGTAGACCTCGGCGCGCGGGATGATGCGGGTCGGCCGGTTCTTGTCCCACACCCACACGTCCTCCATGCGGACGTGGAAGAACGGGTAGCTGGCCTGGGGGACGACCTTGAGATCGAGGATGTTGCAGAGGTACGTCGCGTCCTGGGTGAGCACGCAGTAGCGAAAGAGCGGGAACACCGCGGTGTACTCGCGCTTCAACGCCAGCTCCAGTTCGGCTTCGAACTCGTCCAGTTCGTCGAGGTGGCTCATGGTTCGTCGGAGTCTACGCCTCGTGCTCTCCGCAGCAGCTCGAGCACCGTCCCCCGGCCCGGCACCACCAGGCCGGGCGCCAGCTCGGCGAGCGGCTCCAGCGCGAAGATGCGCTCGTGCAGACGAGGGTGAGGGAGCTGAAGGCCGGGCTCGTCGATCACGAGGGCGTCGTATACGAGCAGGTCGAGATCGACGGTACGCGGCCCGAAGCGCGGGCCTGTTCGTTCCCGCCCGAGCGCCGTCTCGGTGGCCAGGAGCAGCTGGAGCAGGGCCCGCGGCTCGAGCGTCGTGTCCACCGCGAAGGCGCCGTTGAGGAACGCCGGCTGGTCGACGTACCCGACCGGATCGGTCTCGCGGAGAGCGGAGACGCGGATGACGCAGACGCGCGGTGCATCCGCCACGAGGGCGACCGCCCGCTCGATCGTGTCGCGCCGGTCGCCGAGATTGGCGCCGACACCGATGTATGCCCGGCGCATCATCACGCGGCGGGACGGTCCGATCAGCCGCTTTGCGGCGCGTCGTCGAACGCGCGCTCCACGACCACGGCGCTCCCGGCCGAGGGCAGACCGAGCGAGACATCCGGCTTCGCCACGCGGACCGTGACGCGACGAAGCGGCAGGCGCAGCAGCAGCTCGTCGGCCAGCTTTGCAGCGAGCGCCTCGAGGAGTTGGAAGCGGGTCGCTCGAAAGATCTCCTCCACCACGGCGATCGGCAACCTGTAGTCGACCGCATCGGCAAGGTCGTCGGTAGTAGCGGACAGTTGCGACAGCGGCTCGAGCTCCAGGTCGACAACGAAGCGCTGGCCCTCTCGACGCTCGTGCTCGAGCACGCCGTGGTGGCCGTGGAGCTCCAGACCGCGCAGCTCGATCGTCGTCCTCATGCCACTCCGCCACGTTCGATCGCCTCGGCCAGGCGCAGCGCCTCGACGTGGGGCTCGACGTCGTGCACGCGGAAGATCGCAGCACCACGCTGGAAGGCTGCGACCGCGGCGCCGAGCGAGCCGGACAGCGAACCGACCCGGGCCTCCGTGTCGCCGAGGGCGCGCGCAACGAAGCTCTTGCGCGACAGCCCGACGAGCACCGGCCGGCCAATGGCCACGATCCGTTCGAGCGACCGGAGAAGCGCGAGGTTCTGATCCGGCGTCTTGCCGAAGCCGATGCCCGGATCGAGGCACACGAGCTCCTCGGCGATGCCTGCCTCCACGGCCGCGCCCAGACGCTCCTCGAGGAACGCCGTCACCTCGCTGACCACGTCCTCGTAGTGGGGCGCATCCTGCATGGTGCGAGGCTCTCCCTGCATGTGCATGAGACAGAGATAGGCGCCCGCGTCGGCCACCACGCCGGCCAGCGCCGGGTCGCAGCGGAGGGCGGTCACGTCATTGACGAGTTCGGCCCCGTGGGCGAGCGCCTGCGCCGCGACGGCCGAGCGCGACGTGTCGATGGAGACGGGAACTCCCTCGAGCGCGGCCAGGACAGGCAGCACACGCTCCAGTTCCTGCGCGACCTCGACCGGCGCGGCACCCGGGCGTGTCGAGGCGCCCCCCACGTCGACGATGGCGGCGCCCTCGGCGAACATGGCGCGGCCCGCCGCCACCGCGACACCGGGATCCGCATGGCGTCCACCATCGGAGAAGCTGTCCGGGGTGACGTTGAGGACGCCCATCACTGAGGGTCGCGGCAAACGAAGAGCGAGCGGCGGTCGTCTCATCTCGCATGGACGGTATCCGCTCCAAGGACGCCGGTCGCGTACGCAGTGGGCGACTTCGCGGTCCTACCGTGCTCGGTCTCATCGGCCTCGCCCTGATCGCGGTCGCCGTCGCAGCGGGAGGCTCCACCCCGACCGGGCGGGCTGGCGAGGCTCGGGCCTCCCACCTCCTCATCGACGTCGTCGCCAGCACCGCCCTGATCCTGATCGTGGTCGGCGCCGCGCTCTGGGGTTGGCTCCTGTTCGCCCGTGGGGAGGCGATCGGCCAGGGGGCTCTCGAGCGGCCGCGGCGCAGCCGTGTCGCGGTGCTCGCTGGCCTGATCGTGCTGATCGTGATCATCGCTGTCGCGGTCGCCCTGCGCCGGGCGAGGGACGGCCGCGTAGGGATCAACCCGTTCGGCGGGCTGATCGAGCCCGGTGTCGGCGGAGGCGGAAGCGGCGGCTACGAGCCGTCCTTCGCCACGTTCCCGTTCGTGCTCACGTTGGTGCTCCTGGTGGTCGCGGTGACCGGCTGGATTCTGGCCACCCGGGCTCGTGGCAGGCTCGACGCGGGGGAACAGCCGTCGCTCAGGCTCGTCCTGGCAGACGTTCTCTCCGAGACGCTGGACGACCTGCGAGCCGAGCCCGACCCCCGACGGGCAGTGGTCGCTTCGTACGCGCGCATGGAGCGGGCCCTCGCGGCGTTCGGAGTGCCGCGTGCCCCAGCCGAGTCGCAGGACGAGTTCACGCGGCGTGTGGCCACGGCCGCCGACCTCGACGACGCCGCCGTGCTGCGCCTCACTGCGCTCTTCTCCTGGGCGCGATACTCCGGACAGGATGTGCCGGCGACGATGAAAGGCGAGGCGATCGAGACGCTCGCCGACCTCCGTGACGACCTCCGCCGCAGGGACGCCGAAGCGACCGCGGCCGCCAGGCTCGCGGCGGCGGCCGCTCACACCGTCAGACAGCGGCCCACATGAGGCGCATCCTCCGGACGGCCCTCGTGCCCACCATCGGGCTCGCCGTCGGCGTCGCCGTACTGCCCGCCCGCGCCGACTTGTTCGTCCACGTCTGGATCACGGTCAGCCTGACGCTGCTGCTCGCGGTCGGCCTCGAGACCCTGCGCGAGCAGGTGCCGGCCCGCCCCTCCGAGTTCGAGACCGCGACGCGGGGTGGCGCCACCGGAGCAGCCAGACCCGCCGCCCTCGCGACACTCGAGCGGCAGGTCACGACCGCGACGGCAAGCGCCTACGACGTCCACCATCGACTCCGACCGCTGCTCTCCCCGCTGGCCACGGAGTTCCTGGCCACCCACCACGTCGACCCGGCACGCCACCCCGCTCGTGCCCGGGAACTGCTGGGTGATCCGCTCTGGTCGGTGGTCGACCCCGCCCGGCCGGCACCGCACGACCGCTCGGCTCCCGGGCTACGAGGCGATGCTCTGCCTGCGATGCTCGACCGGCTGGAGCGGCTGTGACCACGGTCGCCGAGGTCGGACCTGCGGCCACGCGGATCCTGGACGAGATCGAGCGTGCCGTGATCGGCAAGCGCGACCGCCTGGAACTGGTGCTGCTCGGGTTGCTGGCCGACGGGCACGTGCTGCTCGAGGACGTGCCGGGTGTGGCCAAGACCCTCACCGCCCGCTCCTTCGCACGCGTCACCGGCCTCGCCTACAACCGCGTTCAGTTCACTCCCGACCTGCTCCCGGCCGACATCACGGGATCGTCGGTGTGGAACCAGCGCGACGCCGACTTCGAGTTCCGCTCCGGCCCCATCTTCACCGGGCTGCTGCTCGCCGACGAGATCAACCGCGGCACACCGAAGACCCAGGCGGCGCTGCTCGAGGCCATGCAGGAGCGACAGGTCACGTCCGACGGAGTCACACGCCCGTTGCCAAGGCCGTTCCTGGTGCTCGCCACGCAGAACCCCATCGAGTACGAGGGCACGTACGCGCTACCCGAGGCGCAGCTCGACCGCTTTCTGCTGCGGGCGAGCTTCGGCTATCCGTCACCCGACGACGAGTGGCGCCTGCTGGCCGAGCGCGTGCGCCGGGGGACGGACGAGGTCGACCTGCACCCGGTGGTCGGCGTCTCCGAGCTCCTCACTCTGCAACGCGCGGTTGAGACCGTGCACGTCGAGGAGACGGTCGGCCGCTACGTCGTGGCGCTCGCCGAAGCGACGCGGGAAAGCCCCTCGACCACGGTCGGGGCCAGCCCACGCGGCTCCCTTGCCCTGCTCAAGCTCGCGCGCTGCCGGGCGGCCGTCAAGGGCCGCGACTACGTCGTGCCCGAGGACGTGAAGGCGGTGGCGGTACCCGCTCTGGCGCACCGCCTGATGTTGCGTCCGGAGTTGTGGGTGAAGCGAATGACCGGTGTGGACGTGGTCGAGGAGATTCTGGCCACCGTCCCCACGCCGGCAGCCGAGGATCTCGGCGAGCAGCCCACGCGATCGGACCCGTGACGAGCCGCCGCAGCGCGAAGCTTCTGCCGTACGCGATGACGGCGGGCGCGCTCGTGGTCGCGGCGCTGGCCCTGCGCAGGGCGGAGCTGGCCGCCTGCGCGACGCCGTTCGCGCTCTTCCTCGCCCTCGGTCTCCTCGGACGGCCGCCCGAGCTCCGGGCCTGGCTGGAGACCGACGAGGAACGCGTCGTGGTCGGGGACCAGATCCCGGCACGACTCGTCGTCCGCTCGGCACGACCGGCGGCGCGCGTGGAGCTGATGCCCGTGCTCCCGCACTCGCTGTCTGCCGACCAGGCGGTACCGATCGGAGTCGGGCTCGGCGCTGACGACGAGCGGATCGTCGCCGTCTCGCTCAGCGCACGGAGGTTCGGCGCGACGCGGCCGGGCGAGGTCGCCGTCAGGGCGCGCGACCGCTACGGCTTGCGCGTCTGGGAAGGGCGACACGGCACCGGGCGACCGCTCTACGTGTATCCCGCTGCCGAGGCGCTGCGCCGGCTCGTGGCACCCCGCGAGGCACGGGCGGCGCTCGGCTCCGAGCCCCAGCCGCGGCGACGCGGGGACGGCCTGGAGTTCGCGGACACCCGCCCCTACGTGCCTGGCGACCGGCTGAGGACGGTCAACTGGCGCGCCACGGCACGTTTCGGGGAGCTGGTCGTGGATGTGCGTACGCCAGAGCGCAATGCCGACGTCCTGCTCTTCGTGGACAGCTTCGCCGAGATCCACGACGGCACGTCGGGAACGCTCGAGCTCGCCGTGCGGGCCGCCACCAGCCTGGCGGAGGCCTACCTCTCTCGCCGCGACCGGGTGGGACTTGTCGGCTTCGGCGGGATCCTGCGCTGGCTGGAACCCGGCGGCGGCCCCGTCCAGCGCTACCGGATCGTGGAGGCCATGCTCGAGACCCGCGTCGACTTCAGCTATGCGTGGAAGGGCGTGGACTCGATTCCGGCGAGGGCGCTCCGCGCCGGCGCGCTCGTGATCGCGATCACCCCTCTCGTCGACGAACGATCGGTGGCCGCACTGCTCGATCTCCGCCGGCGCGGGCACGATCTCGCGGTGATCGAGATCGATCCGGATCCGTTGCTCGGCGATCCGGCCACGCCCGACGAGCGCTCGGCGCGACGGCTCTGGGGGCTACGCCGCCAGGCGCTCCGGCTGGCCTTTCAACGGGTGGGTGTGGCGGTGCTGCCGTTTGGCCCCGGCACGCCGCTCGCGGAGACGGTGGAGGGGGTGCGCTCGTTCCGTCGGCACGGACACGCGCTGCGCTAGTGCGGTGTCTCCAAACGTTCCGCCTGGAACTCCGACAGGCGATCACCGGCCACGCAGTGGCCCTCCGCGAAGCGGAGCCTGATCGCAATCAGAAACAGCCGGCCGCTCCGCGGCCGACCCCAAACGCTAGTGCGGCACCCACAACACCAAGGAGAGTTACAGGTCAAACGTTTGGACGGGCCGCACTAGTCGCCCTCGCAGCGACCGGCGCCACCGGAGGGCTCGTCGTCGAGCTCGCTGAGGGACGCCAGGCCATGTGGGTGGCGGCAGGCCTCGCGTCAGGCGCGATCGCGGCGGTCCTGACCGGGTTGGGAACGCGCCGTGGAGAGCCGCTGGGCGGCGCCCTGCTGCTCCTCGCCGGCGCCTACGCCGCGGTGCTGGCGATCGACGATCTCCCCCTCGATCGTCGCGCTCCCTTCGTCGCCGCAGGGCTGCTGCTGGGCGGCGAGACGTCGTTCCGGGCCCTGGAGGTGGCCACCACGAGCCCGGACGAGCCGGGCGGTGCGGCCCGTGAGACGGCGAGAACGGCGCTGTTCACGCTCGGTGCATTCGCAGGCTCGTTGGGCGTGATCGCCGCAGCCGACGGCTTCCGGGCACGCGGCATCCTCGTGGAGTTGACGGGAGCGGCCGCAGCCGTGGCGGCGTTCGCACTGCTCGCGCGAAGCACCTCGCGCGCCGAGGAGAGCTGAGCCGAGCGCGGAGCAGCGTGACCCGGACGCGCCCCCGGATGGGGAGGGAAACCGTCTGAGGGCAGAGCCCTCACGCTCGACGCGTTCGCCCTGTTGTCCGGAACGGGAGCCGCCTGAGGGCCGAGCCCCCACGCTTCATCGGGGGCGCCTGCCGCCCCCAGGCTCAGGAAGCTGCCGGGTCGGGCGGGGGCTGCATGGCGGCGCCGGGAATCGTCCGCGGGGCCGGCTTGGGCAGCGGCTTGTCGCGCAAGGCGCCCGCCTCGGGGGCGACGACCGGCTCCACGGGCTCGGGCTCGGCGAACACCGACTCCTCGCCTTCCCCGGTCAGCAGCCGCTCGAACTGGTCCTTGTCGATCGTCTCGCGCTCGATGAGGATCCCGGACAGCCGGTGCAACATCTCCATGTGCTGCTCGAGCACGCGGCGGGCCGTCTCGTGCGACTCCTCGATCACGCGCCGGATCTCGTCGTCGATCTCCTTCGCGATCTCGTCCGAGTAGTCGGGCTCCGCCCCCATGTCACGGCCGAGGAACGGCATGTCGTGGTTGCGACCGAGCACGCGCGGGCCGAGCTTCTCGCTCATCCCGAAGCGCATGATCATCTGCTTCGCCGTGTGCGTGACCTTCTCCAGGTCGTTGGCGGCGCCGGTGGTGACCTCGTGGAAGACGATCTCCTCGGCTGCCCGGCCACCGAGCGTCATCGCCATCTGCGCCATCAGCGTGCTCTTCGTGGTCAGGTAGCGGTCCTCCGACGGCAGCGAGATCGTGTAGCCAAGCGCCTGGCCGCGGCTGACGATGGAGATCTTGTGCACCTCGTCCGTGTCGTCGAGGTAGTGGCCGACGAGCGCATGGCCCATCTCGTGGTACGCCGTGATCTTGCGCTCCTTCTCCGAGAACAGGCGCGACTTCTTCTCGGGGCCGGCGATCACGCGCATGATCCCCTCCTCGAGCTCGTCCTGGGCGATCACCTTGTGGCCGCGCCGGGCGGCCAGCAGAGCGGCCTCGTTGATCACGTTGGAGAGATCGGCGCCGGTGAAACCCGGGGTGCCCGCCGCGAGCACGTCGAGCTCGATCTCCTTGGCCAGCGGCTTGCCCTTGGAATGCACCTCGAGGATCTCGCGGCGGCCGCGACGGTCCGGGCGGTCGACCACGATCTGGCGGTCGAAGCGGCCCGGGCGCAGCAGCGCGGGGTCGAGGATGTCAGGCCGGTTGGTGGCCGCGATCAGGATGATGTTGTCCTTCAGCTCGAACCCGTCCATCTCCACCAAGAGCTGGTTCAGGGTCTGCTCACGCTCGTCGTGACCGCCACCGAGCCCGGCGCCACGATGGCGCCCCACGGCGTCGATCTCGTCGATGAAGATGATGCAGGGGCTCGCCTGCTTGGCCTGCTCGAAGAGGTCGCGGACGCGCGATGCGCCGACACCCACGAACATCTCGACGAAATCGGAGCCGGAGATGGAGAAGAACGGCACGCCGGCCTCGCCGGCGGTGGCGCGGGCGAGCAGCGTCTTGCCGGTGCCGGGAGGCCCGTAGAGCAGCACGCCCTTGGGGATCCGCGCCCCGAGCGCCTGGAACTTCTTCGGGTTCTCCAGGAACTCCTTGATCTCCTGGAGCTCCTCGACCGCCTCGTCGGCGCCGGCCACGTCCTTGTAGGTGACCTTCGGCGTATCGGGCGACATGCGCTTGGCCCGGCTCTTGCCGAAGCTCATCACCTTCGAGCCGCCGCCCTGCACCTGGTTCATCAGGAAGATCCAGAACGCGATGAGGATGGCGATCGGCAGCAGGCTGGAGAGAATCGCGATCCAGGTCGAGGAGCCGATGCCCTTCGAGTCGTACTGGACGCCCTTCGCCTTGAGCAGCTTCTCGAACTCGACCTGCGACTGCGGGCTCGGGTAGTTGACCTTGTACTTGCTCGGCTTGCCGTCCGCCCCGGTCCCGTCGATCTGAGCGGTGATCTGCTGGCGGCGCGGCTCGAACACGACACTCGAGACGTTCCCCGCCTCGACCTGCCGGAACAGCTCCGAGTAGGTGAACTTGTCCCCCTTCGAGCGGTCGGACATCAGCGTCTGGCTCGCGAGATACACGAGCAGGACGATCACCACGAGGGGAAAGAGTGCGCTGCGGAAGAAGCGGTTCATGCGTATCTACAGAGGGTAGCGGAAGGGTTCAGCCCTCCCGAGGAAGGAGTTCAGTCGTTCTCGGCAGATCCCTGCTCCTGGTTGAGCACGAGTGCGGCCCCTCCGAACGTTTGTCCTGGAACTCTCGTTGGTGTCGTGGGTGCCGCGCTAGATGACCGCCTCGGGGGCGATCACACCGATGTACGGGAGATTCCGGTACTTCTCGGCGTAGTCCAGCCCGTACCCGATCACGAACTCGTTGGGGATCTCGAAGCCCACGTAACGGACCTGAACGTCGATCTCGCGGCGCTCGGGCTTCGTCAGGAGAGCGCACACCTCGAGCGAGGCCGGCCGGCGCGCGCCGAGGTTGCGCATCAGGTACGAGAGCGTGAGCCCGGAGTCGATGATGTCCTCCACCACCAGCACGTCGCGGCCGGAGATGTTGATGTCGAGATCCTTGAGGATGCGCACCACTCCGGACGAGTCGGTGCGCGCGCCATAGCTGGAGATGGCCATGAAGTCGATCTCGCAAGGGATGGAGATCTCCCGCATCAGGTCGGCGAGGAAGAAGATCGCCCCCTTGAGCACACCGACAAGCAGGAGGTCTCGACCGGCGTAATCCTCCGTGATCTGGGCCCCCAGCTCGCAGACGCGGGCGCGCAACGCCTGCTCGTCGACGAGCACGCTGCCCACGCCTTGCTCCCGTGCCAGATCCGCCGGCGTCACGCGATCCGCTCCGCCCGCACGTCCTTGTCGCATCCGGGAGCGACGGCGATCCCGGGCACGGCAACCACGCCTTCGGGCCCGGCGACCACCGGCCAGTCCTCCCGCTCCGCTCTCGGCACCTTGGCGTCCACGAACAGATCCTGCACTTTCTTGTTGCGGCCTGCCAGCCGATCCCCCGTCCGCCGGCTCCGCACCACGAGATCGTCGCGGTCGGTGGTGAGGCGCCAGGGACCCCAGGTGACCTCGCCTTCGATGCGCACCTCGTCGTACTCGCGGACCGCGCGCAGGCCCTGGCCGAGGTCGGCTGCGCGAGTGCCCTCCCTGGTGGAGAGAAGCTCGACCAGGGTCGCCTCGAGCGCTCGTGGCAGCCGCGGCCGCTCAGCGGCCAGGGCGAGCAGGTTGGCCTCGGCACGGCTGTCGAGCTGCCGGAGCAACGGCAGGACCTGGTCGCGGATCGCTCCGCGCGTCGTCTGCGGGTTGGTGGCGTCTGTTCGCACCGGAAGGTGATGACGGCGGCAGTAGGCCTCGGTCTCCTCGCGCCACACGGTGAGCAGCGGGCGCACGACGCCGTCGGCTCGGCGCAGGCGGATGGCCCGGGTGGAGCCGCTGGAGACGAGGCGGTAGAGGACGGTCTCCACCTGATCGGAGGCGGTGTGGCCCGTGGCGCGCAAGCCGTGGCCGGCGGTGGCGTCGTAGCGCACGGCCCGCAGCTCGGCCTCGGTCGCGGCCGGCGCCACGTGGACGACCTCGGCCGCGAACGTCCGCGCGCAGTGCTCGGCATCGGTGTCGGCCGCCTCGCCGCGCAGGCCGTGGTGCACGTGAACGGCGCGGGTCGCGTACCCGAGGGCGCTCAGCACGTGCCAGAGGCAGGTGGAGTCGGCACCGCCGGAGACGAGGCAGGTGACAGGGCCGCCTCCGGGGAGGAGGGCGTTCCGTTCGATGTGGTCGGCGACGCGGGCGGCGAGCGGATCGCTCATCGCGTCATTGTGGCAGTGGCGAGAGCCGCACTCAGCAGGGAGTGGTGGTGGTCGTCCCGTCGGCACGGGTAACCGTGGTCGTACACGTCCCAGTCGTTGCAGGCGCAGAACCACTGCCGAGGCTGGAGCCGAGCCCGCCGAAGATGCCACCCGCTAGCTTCTCGAGCGCCGACGAGTCGATCGTCTCCGACGCATCGGGGACGTCGATGTCGATCGCCTGGCCCCAGTCGAACATGTCCAGGCCGAGCGTGAGCGAGCCCTGTTCGCTGTCCGCCGTGATCTGGAGGTCGATGGCGATGCGCCTTGGCAGGTTGTCCGCACCCAGCCAGAGGTCGAGCGGAATCTCCGTGATCCCGGCCTCCTGCTTCAGTTGCTCGACCAGCTCCGCCACGTCGAGTGGCGAACCGCCGGCCTGCTGTCCGAAGTGCTCCTGGATCAGCGCCGCCACCTTGGCGATCTCGATCGTGGCGTGGTAGTGGGTCGTGGCCTCGCCGCGAATCTCCTCCTGGCCCCGATCTTCGAGGTCACCGGCGATCTTGCCGAGCAGGCCGAGGATCTCCTTCGGGGTCTGCTTCGTGAGCTTCTCCAGTTGCGCGGCGTCGAAGCCCGTGCCGCCGGTTCCCGAGAGCGACTTCGCGTCGAGTGCGATCCACTTCTTGCCGTCGAGCTGGGAGTCCAGCAAGGGCACCCGCAGATACGCCTTGTCGCCTTCGGCGACCACGGAGATCTTCCAGCCGTCGGGATCGGCGAAGTCGATCCCCTTCGCGGCGTCGCCGCCAAAGCCGGAGAGCAGACCACCGAGCAGCTCACCGAACGAGGAGAGGTCGAGGTCGAACTGCGCCTGCTTCGCCTCCGAGTCGAAGGCGCCGCCGCCGCTGATCGAGAATCGCTCCGGCAGCCCCTCGGTGGTGATGCCGAGCTTCAGCTCGAAGCGGCCCGAGTTGGCGTCCGCGGTCGCGTCGGCGATCTGGGCGAGGTTGGTGATCTTCTTGAGGTCACCCGTGTCGGTCGCGCTCGAGCCACCGCATCCGGCGAGGAGGGCGGTGGCGAACAGGACGGCGAGAAGGGACAGGATTCGCATGGCTCGGTGTATCGGCACCAGGGTACCGCCTCTCAAGAGTGGAAACGCTCGACGCCGTTTTGGTCCACGAACCGCGGTTGCTGCATCCACACCCGTAGTGCGATCATCGCCGCCTCCACCTGCTCCGCAGAGAGCGCGTAAGGCACGGCGTGCGGGATGTGCTCGATGCGGGATGCAGGAAACCGGGAGTCCGATGCGTCGACGACATAGCGCACGGGAAGCGCGTGCCCGACGACCAGCACGACGTCCTCGGGTCGGGTCAAGAGACCCGCGAGCGCGTCCGCCAGACGCGAGGCGACGGCGACGCGGCTCTCGCCGCCGCCGGGGCAAGGCACATCAGGCTCGGTCGACCAGGCCCACTCCCGGTAGGCGGTGAGCGGTCCCGCCTCGTACATCCCGAAGTCGATCTCATTGAGCAGCGGCTGAATGACGGTGGGCGCGCGACCGTCGAGCGCGAGCGCCAGTGTCTCCTGCGTGCGGCGCAGTTCGGTGGCGATCCCGAGCGCGACCGGCTCCCCGGCGAGCACTTCCCTCAGCGCGAGTGCCTGTTCCACGCCGAGATCCGAGAGCCCCTCACCCGGGGGGCGGCCGCTGACCACGTCGCGCGCGTTCGACGCGGCGTGGCCGTGCCTGGCCAGGATCAGCCGCTCCATCAGAAGAGCAGGGAGCGGTAGAGAAGGACCCGCCGCATGCCGAGCGCGTCGTACAGCGCGATCGCGGGAGCATTGTCGGCGCGGACGAAGAGGCACACCCGCGGCACCCCGCCGAGCAGGAGACCCACGAGGTCGGCGAGACCGCGCCGAGCGAACCCCTGACGCCGCGCGGACTCGTCCACCCACACCTGCGAGAGCTGGACGGCGCCGGGTGTCCAGGCCGAAGCCTCAGCCTTGAAGCGGATGATCCCGTCCTCCAGCCACAGCCACGAGCGACCCTCCTCGATCTGCACGCGCGTCCGCCACCGGAAGCCGTTGGCGTCCCGGGTCAGGGGATCGACACCCAGCTCCTGCTGGTGCGAGGCAGCACAGGCGGGAACGAGCACGTCCAGGTCGGAGAGCGTGGCGGCCCGCAGCCCCGTCCCTGCGGCGGGGGGAGGCGTGGTGATCGTGTACACCGGCTGACCGGGCCGGTCGTCGCGCGGCGGCGGGAACAGACGCTGCCCGGCCTGCCAGAGCTCCGTCACCGCCCCCTCCTCCCCGATCAGCATGCGGCCGCCCGAACGAGCGGCGAGCGGGGCCAGGACACCGCAGCCCGCTCCGGAAGGGACGAGATTGGTGCCGAGGTGGCAGAGCGCGGTCAGCTCCCCGCCGCGTTCGGCGACACCCGCGAAGCGCCCGTGCCCCCGCCGGGCCACGTCCTCGAGGAACACCCGCTCCACGGGCGAGGCGGCGCAGAAGCGGAGGATCTGGGCGGTGCTCGGCTCGATGATTTTCCCGGCCATGGAACGCCACAACTCTACGGACGACCAGCGACGGGAGACCCGCAGCGGGTGTGAAAGCCTGGATCCACCGGTTGGCGTGATCGCGGGGCGCCTGCCAGGGTCGTCAGGACGTGCGCGGACACCGTTGGGCAGGCTGGTTGCCTGTTCGACGGTGTCCGCGCGCGGAGCGCACCACCCGGGTGCGAGCCCTCCACGCTCCTTCGGAGGGGTTGCACCCGGTCGGGGAGCGCCCTGGCGGGCCCGGCAGGATGCACCGCCCACGCCAAGCGGAGGATCCAGGCTAAGGTGCCGCCCATGCCCATCCATGTCAGAGCCAACCCCGGAGACTACGCGGAAGCGTGCCTCCTGCCCGGCGATCCGCTCCGGGCCAAGTACATCGCGGACACGTTCTTCGACAAGGCGATCGAGCGCAACCACGAGCGCGGGATGCTCGGCTACACGGGCACCTTCAACGGCAAGCCGGTCTCGGTTCAGTCGAGCGGCATGGGCTGCCCGTCCGCCTCGATCGTGATCGAGGAGCTGGTGCAGCTCGGCGTCAAGAAGCTCCTGCGCGTCGGCACCTGCGGCGGCCTGCAGCCTGGCATGACGATGGGCGAGCTGATCATCGCGCTCTCCGCCACTCCGGCCGACTCGACGGCATCCCACTACGTCGGCGGCGAGCCGCACGCGCCGACCGCGGACTTCGGTCTCGTGCACGAGGCCGTGCACCAGGCCAAGCACCTCGGCCAGGCGGTGCGGGTCGGGCCGATCGTCTCGAGCGACATCTTCTACCAGCCCGATACGGGCCTGGCGCAGCGCTGGTCGGACCGCGGGATCCTGGCGGTAGAGATGGAAGCTGCCGCCCTGTTCACGCTCGGCGCGCTCCGCAAGATCCAGACGGGGTGCATGCTGCTGGTCAGCGACATCGTGGTCGACGGCGAGTTCATCCGCATCACCGACGAGGAGATGCGCCAGGCGGTCGACCAGATGACCGAGCTGGCCCTGCACACAGTCACCGCCTAGTGCGGCTATCCAGGTAGGCCGAGCGCTGCGGGTCCCTTCAGGGCCTCGCCAGGTAGGCCGAGCGCTGCGGGGCCCTTCAGGGCCTCGCCAGGTAGGCCGAGCGCTGCGGGGCCCTTGAGGGCCTCGCCAGGTAGGCCGAGCGCTGCGGGGCCCTTGAGGGCCTCGCCAGGTAGGCCGAGCGCTGCGGGGCCCTTCAGGGCCTCGCCAGGTAGGCCGAGCGCTGCGGGGCCCTTCAGGGCCTCGCCAGGTAGGCCGAGCGCTGCGGGGCCCTTCAGGGCCTCGCCAGGAGTTCGTCCCGCGACCAGGGCCGGATTCGCCGCTGCGGATGACCGACCGATTGCCGGTCGAGCTTCCACTCCTCGAGAGGCCCTGAGCCTGGATCCACCGATTGGCGTGATCGCGGGGCGCCTGCCAGGGTCGTCAGGACGTGCGCGGACACCGTTGGGCAGGCTGGTTGCCTGTTCGACGCTGTCCGCGCGCGGAGCGCACCGACCGGGTGCAAGCCCTCCACGCTCTTTCGGAGGGGTTACACCCGGGCGGGAGCGCCCTGGCGGGCCTGGCAGGATGCACCGCCCGCGCCAAACGGTGGATCCAGGCTCAGGGCCCCGCAGTACGCCGTTCCGACGCCTAGCGGGATAGGCCCTTAGGCTTCGGCGATCGACGCGAACGCCGACACCACCGTCTTCCTCGTCAACCCGGCCTCGGCCAACGGCTCCACCCGCCGGCGCTGGCCCGAGATCGCACGCCGCGCCGCGGCGGCCGGGCTGCACGGCGACACGCTGTTCAGCGAGCATCGGGGCCACCTGGCGGAGCTGGCGCGGCGCGCAGCCCTGGGTGGCGCCACCCGCCTCGTCGTGGTCGGCGGCGACGGGTCGGTGAACGAGGTCGTGAACGGCCTGCTCGACCTCGAGGAGCGCCCGGAGGTGGCGGTCGTGCCGCGCGGAACCGGCTGGGACTTCGTGCGCACGTTCGGCATTCCCCGTGGCATCGAGGCGGCAGCGCGGGTCGCGCTGGAAGGCAGGGTCTGCGAGATCGACATCGGCGTCGCGTCCTACCGCACCTGGGCCGGCGCCCAGCAGACGTCCGCGTTCGCCAACGTGGCCAGCGTCGGCATCGGCGGCGCCGTCGCTCAGCGTGCCAACGACACGACGAAGGTGCTGGGCGGCAAGGCCTCGTACCTGTGGGCCACGCTTGCGGTCTTCAGTCGCTGGCAGGCCACCGACGTCCGGGTCTCCGTCGACGGGGAGACCCGGGAAGGACGGATGCTGGAAGTGGTGATCGCGAACGCGAAGTTCCTCGGCGGCGGCATGAAGATGTGCCCCGAGGCCGAGCCGGACGACGGCCTCCTCGACGTGCTCACCCTCGGCGACATCACCAAGCGGGATCTCGCCACGAACCTCCCCAAGCTGTACCGCGGCACCCATCTCCCGCACCCCAAGCTCGAGGCGCTGCGCGGGGCGGTCGTCACCGTCGATTCCGGTCAGCCGCTGCCGCTGCAACTGGACGGCGAGCAGCCGGGCACGACGCCTGCGCGGTTCGAGCTGCGGCCGCGGATGCTGAGGCTTCGCGTGCCGTGGTAGGCGCTACTGGGCGGCGGGCTTCTTGCGGGCGCGCTCCAGCGTGGCCACCTTCTTCTCGAGGGCGGCGATCCGCGCCTCGAGCTTCTCCACCCCCCGCACCTTGCGGGTGAGCTCGTCGACGCGCGAGCGGAGGTCGGCCAGGGTGCGCAGCGTGCGCGGCCCGCCGGGCAGCTCCGCCACCCGGTGAATCGCCGCTTCGCCACGCGTGGCCAGCCGGGTGATCAGGTCGTCCTCGCTCTTGGGCGCCCGTGCCATGCTCTATCCATAGCAGGCGGCGACCACTCCGTCCGGCGGGCGAACTACTGTTCGCCACCCCCTATGGTCGTCGCCGCAGTCGTCATCGGTCTTCTCGTAGGCGCCCTGGGCGCCCTGCTCGCACTGAGGCCGCTGCTCGTCCGGGGGCGCTCGCACGAGGCGGAGGCGAGCCGGCTTCGCGACGAAGTACGCGAGATCGACCGCGCGCTCGCAGCAGCGCAGGCTGCCCTCGGCGTGGAACGCGGGTCGCTCGACGAGCGCGTCGCGAGCGCCGTGCAGAAGGCCTCGAGCGACGCCTTGCAGCAGAGCTCCGAGGCGTTCCTCTCGCTCGCGCACACCAAGCTCGACACCTACGTGGCGCCTTTGCGGCAGTCGTTGGAAAAGGTCGAGACCCAGGTCAGTGCGCTCGAGAAGGCCCGGCAGGAGGCCTACGGCGCGCTCAACGAAGGCGTACGTCAGCTGCGCAGCGACCAGGAGCAGCTGCGCAAGGAGACCGGAAACCTGGTCACCGCCCTGAGGGCGCCGCAGGTCCGCGGGCGCTGGGGCGAGATCCAGCTGCGGCGCGTGATCGAGATGGCCGGGATGCTGTCGTACTGCGATTTCGACGAGCAGCGCACCACCACCGACGAGGACGGCCGCCTGCTGCGTCCCGACATCGTCGTACGCCTGCCGGGCGGCAAGAGCATCGTCATCGATTCGAAGGTTCCGTTGCTCGCCTACCTCGATGCGCTGCGCGAGGACATCGGCGACGAAGAGCGGCGGGTGGCCTTCGGCGAGCACGCCCGGCTCGTGCGCGACCACGCGCTGAAGCTGGGCCAGAAGGCGTACTGGCGCCAGTTCGCCGACACACCCGACTTCGTCGTGATGTTCCTGCCCGACGAGGCCTTCTTCCGCGTCGCTCTCGACCACGACCCGGCGCTGTTCGAGCTGGCCACCGAGAGCAAGGTGATCATCGCCTCGCCCACGACGCTGATCGGTCTCCTGCGCACGGTTGCCTACGGCTGGCAGCAGGAAACCCTGGCCGAGAGCGCTCGCGAGATCGGCGACCTCGGCCGCGATCTCTACAAGCGGCTGTCCGTGATGGGGACGCACATGTCCAAGCTGGGCAAGTCGCTCGACCGCGCCGTCACGGCGTACAACGAGACCGTCGGCTCGCTCGAGCGGCAGGTGATGTCGCAGGCCCGCAAGTTCGAGCGGCACGGCATCGCCGGCATCGAGGCGCCGGATCTCGACCCGATCGAACGCCGGGCCAGGCAGCTGACCGCAGCCGAGTTCGTGCCCGAGGGCTCGGGCCAGGGGGCGTTGGAGCTTCCCGCGCTCGAGGTCGTGGCGGGCGACGCGGCATAGACCGCGTGGCCTGCGCGTTGTGCACGATGAGGGCGACCATCGGTCGCGTACCCTGACCCGGCCCCACCCCCTCGGCCACGACGACAGCGAAAGCGAGCAACTGACGTGAGTGACGTGCGGAACGTGATCATCATCGGCGGCGGCCCCGCCGGCTACACCGCCGCGCTGTACGCAGCGCGGGCGAACCTGGCGCCGCTCGTGATCGAGGGCTTCAACTGGGGCGGACAGCTGATGATCACGAGCGAGGTCGAGAACTACCCCGGCTATCCCGACGGCGTCATGGGACCGGAGATCATGGCCGACCTCCGGCGACAGGCCGAACGGTTCGGCGCCGAGCTCATCACCGACGACGTGACCGCAGTCGACCTCGCCGGGCGGCCGTTCGCGGTCTCCATCGGGAACGACACGTACAGAGCCGAGACCGTGATCGTGGCCACCGGCGCCACCGCCCGGCAGCTCGGCCTGCCCTCCGAGGAGCGCCTGCAGGGCCGGGGGGTGTCCTACTGCGCCACCTGCGACGCTGCGTTCTTTCGCGACAAGGTCGTGGTCGTCGTCGGCGGCGGCGATTCCGCCATGGAGGAGGCGCTGTTCATCACGAGGTTCGCGAGCAAGGTCTACCTCGTCCATCGCCGACAGGAGTTCCGCGCCTCGCCGATCATGGTCGACCGCGTCCGTACCAACGAGAAGATCGAGCTCGTGCTCGACACCGGCGTGGAGGAGGTGCTCGGCGAGCAGTCCGTCACCGGTGTCCGGGTGCGCAACCTCGTCACGAACGAGCAGCGGGAGATCGCCACGGACGGCTTCTTCGTGGCGATCGGCCACGACCCGACAACCGGGTTGTTCACCCCATGGCTCGACCACGAGCCGGACACGGGGTACCTGATCACCGAGGGCAAGTCCTCGCGGACGAACGTCCCCGGAGTGTTCGCGGCAGGAGACGTCCAGGATCACACGTACCGCCAGGCGATCACCGCGGCCGGCTCCGGCTGCACTGCCGCACTCGACGCCGAACGGTTCCTCGCCGACACCTAGGACTAGACGATGTGATTCCGTGCTTGGCAGCGGGTGCCCCTTCAGGGCCTCACAACGAGGTCTTGCCCGACAGGAGCGGGTGGGGCCTTCGTGGGCCTCACAACGAGGTCGTGCCCAACGGAGCGGAGTGGGGCCCTTCAGAGCCTCACAGGAGTTCGTGCCCAACGGAGCGGAGTGGGGCCCTTCAGGGCCTCACCAGGAGTTCGTGCCCCAACAGAGGCAGAGGTTTCTTACAACAAGGTTGGACCCGTCGGAGTGCGGGAGGCGTGGGCCCACCGCGTAGGACACCTCGACCGCTGGGCAGGCAGAACGTCTTGCGAGGCCCTGAAGGGCCTCGCTCCCAACCCCGCCTGCCGGGTGGCCTGACGAAACGGTCACCGCTCGCTCGGCCAGCGGCGCCCTGCGGCCGCCGGCGGGTGCTCCGACGCGCGCTCTACCCTGGAACGATGGGGGTTCGCTGGATCGACCTCGTGGCGCCCGATGCGCACGAGCTGGCCGAGGCGTTGCCGGACGGGGTCGATCCTGCCGTCGTGGACGCGCTGAGCGACGGGCAGCGGCCCACGGTGACCCGCCCCACGCTGGAGCCCCACGGCTCCTACCTGTACGGGCTGGTGGCGGCCCCGGTCGTGGGCCGCGTGCCCGTTGCCTACGAGGAGATCGGATTCGTGACCACGCGAGACCTCCTCGTCACTGTCCGCCGCCCAGACCGGCTCCAGGATGAGACCTGGCACCGGCGCATCCTCGCGCTCCAGCAGCGTGCAAGCGACAGCGGCCACGGCGTCCACCTGCTGCTCGACGAGATCGCAGCCGACATGGTCGGCGTCAGCGACGACCTCTTCGAACGGATCGACGAGGCGGAGGATCTCGCGAACATCGGCGGAGACGACGTGCCCGCCCTCCTGTCCGGTATCCGACATGACGTGATCCATGCCCGCCGACATGTCTCGTCTCTGCGCAACGCGATCCGACGGATCGTCGACGGGCGCACCGACCTCGGGGACGAAGCCCTCTTCCCCACCGAGCTCGAGCGCCTCTTCACCGTGACCAGCGACGGGCTGCAACGCACGGCGGAGGAGCTCGACATCGCCCGCGAGCTGCTTGCCGGACTGCGCGACCACCATCAGGCGAACGTGATGGAGGCGCAGAACGAGGTGGTGAAGAAGCTGACCGTGATCGCCTCGCTCGTCCTCGTCCCGTCCCTGGTCACGGGCTTCTTCGGACAGAACTTCGCAGGGGCCTTCGACGACGGCTTCTGGGACATGTGGGTGGCGATCGCGCTCATCGTCGGCACGACCATCCTGCAGCTGGTCGTTTTCCGCTGGCGGCGATGGATCTGACGACCACCGCCGTCGACACCTCGGCGACCGCGACCGCAGCCGGCACGGCCCGCCGCCTGCTGTGGCGTCTGGCGCCGCTGGCGCCACCCCTCGCCGCGGCAGCCCTGGGGCTCGTGCTCATCGGGCGCCGCTCGCTCACCGTGGACGAGGCCGTGCGCGTCGAGGGAGCCCGTGACGGCTTCGCAACGGCGCTCGGCGACGCGGTCGAGCAGAACCCCGCCAGCCTGCTGCACCAGGCGCTGCTGGCCATCGTCGACCTGGCCGGCGGCAGCAGCGACTGGGTCGTGAGGCTCCCATCCATCGCAGGGGTGCTCCTTGCCGTCGTCTCGACGATCTGGGTGGGCTGGCAGCTCGGCGGCAAGCTGGTCGGGCTGGCCGCCGGCTCGTTCCTGGCCGTCTCAGGGGTGACCGTGGCGCTGTCGCAAACCGCCGAGCCGCACGGGCTCGCCCTGGGGCTCACCGCACTCGCCACCGCTCTCGTCGTCTGGGCCCCGCGCGGCGGCCCCCTTCGGCTTGCACCCCATGCTGCCGTCGCGGCCTTCTTGCCACTGGCGCATCCCCTGGCGGCGGCCGTCCTTCCCGCACACGCGGCCTACCTCTGGCTGAGCACCGGACAACGCTGGCAGCGGCGGCTGCTCGTCCCGGGAGCAGCGCTTGCGGTGGCCGGCGTCTTCCTCGTAGCGGAAGTGATCGACCGTGCCGGGGATGCCGGAAGCGGGAACCTGACCTTCCGCGAGCTGGGCCTGGCGCTGGCGCGTGCACTCGGCTGGAACCCGGTCGCGGTCGCGCTCGCCGTCTTCGCCCTGGTCGCGCTCCTGGCCCTGCGCCGTCGGGTCGCTCTCACCGTGCTGCTCGCCGGGTCTGCGCTCGCCCCGCCTATCGCCCTGCTCGTCGCGGGTACCGGGCTTCCGGTGTTCGCGAGCGATTCCCTCGCGGTCGTGGCCGTACCGATCTGCGTGACGGCGGCACTCGGACTGCAGGGGCTCGCCTATCACCGCGTGAAGATCGCCTTGGCTGCGTTGACGCTGCTGGTCGGCGGCGTCGGTGTCGGGTGGTGGTACACGGCAGACCTCGATGAGGACTGGCGCGGGGCCGCTCGGGCGGTGGTCGCCGAGCGGGCACCGGGAGAGACGGTCGTCGTGCCGTCCGGGCGGGCCGCCTCCGCCTGGGCGGCCTACGCACCCGCTGTGGCCACGATCCGCACCGCCCGCGGCAGCGGCGCCTGGATCGTGATCGACGGCGACCGAAACGACGCGCTGGCGCAGGGCCGAGAGCTGGCCCGCCCGCCGCGCTACGCGCTGCTCGAGGAGCGCAACTTCGGCTCCCGCCTCACCGTGCAGCACTGGGTTCGACCCTAGTGCTGCGCCCCCCAACGTTTACCTGACACCGTCGTTGGCGTAACGGGCGCAGCACAGGATTTTGCGGGATGCTCAGCGTCCCGCGTAGGGCCTATCCCGGTAGGCCGGGCGCCCGCGGGGCCCTTCAGGGCCTCGCAAGTAGCTCGTCCCGTGACAAGGGCCGGATTCGCCGCTCCGTACGACCAATCACTGGTCAAGCTTCCACTACGCAGAGGGAGCGATTTGAACCCCTCGATCGGCTACATGCCGCACCTCTCGCGGCGCGACACGCGCGGGCCAAACTGGCTCAGCCGGCCGGCGCCGCCGCACGATTCGAGGGACAGAGATCGGCGAGCGGGCAGCGGTGGCAGGCCGGCGTGCGTGCGTCGCAGATCCGCCGGCCATGCCAGATCATCAGGTGCGGGAAGCGGGCCCAGTCGGCACGCGGCACGATCTTGACGAGATCCCGCTCGATGTGCACCGGGTCCTCCCTGCGGGTGAGCCCGAGCCGCTGGGCGAGACGCCGGACGTGGGTGTCGACCACGATGCCCTGCGCCTCCCCGAGCTCTGCGGCCACGACGTTGGCCGTCTTGCGAGCCACGCCGGGGAGCCGCAGCAGCTCTTCGATCCGGCGCGGCACTTGACCATCGAACTCCTCGAGCAGCATCCGCATGGCCCCGCGCACGGACCTGGCTTTCTGGCGGTAGAACCCGGTTTGGAAGACGTCGGCCTCCAGCTCCTCGACCGGCACGGCGAGGTAGTCCTCCGGCTTTCGGTACTTGCGGAACAGCTTCTCCGTGACGCGGTTGACCGTGACGTCCGTCGTCTGCGCCGAGAGCATCACGGAGATCAGCAGCTCGACGTCGCTGCCGAAGTGCAGCGCGATCTCGGCGTCGGCATGGGCTTCCGCCAGACGGGAGACGATCGGGCCGATTCGCTCCTTGCGTGTCCCGAGGCCGCGCCGCCGTGCCTCGGCGACGAAGCTACGCGGCACGCCTCACGCTCTCGAAGTGCTCGGTGGCGCCGTAGGCCGTCACCTCGCCGCGCACCGCCGGCACGAACCACTCGTCGACGTTGGGGAACCCGGTGGCGCGCATCGCGGCCACGGCCGGCTCGGGATCGTACGGCGTCGCCACGAGCTCGACGACCCGATCGATCCAGCCCCAGCAGGCCACCCCCGGCCGGCCCTCGTAGGGCATGCCGACGCTCCCCGGGTTGACCACGCGGCGCCCGGGATGGAGGCGCCGGTCGTACCGAACGTGCACATGGCCGCAGAAGACGAGCGGCGCACTCGTTGACGCCAGAGCCAGCTCGACCTCGACGGCAGGCGTGACCCGGGTGATCACCTCCTCGGCGGAGCGCGGGGTGGCGTGGCAGAAGACGACGGGCCCGAGACCCGGCACCTCGGTCGCGAAGACAAGCGGCCAGTCCTCGACGAAGACGGCCCGTGCCAGACCGAGGTGCCGCATACACCAGCGGCTGACATCGTCCCCTCCGGACACCACGTCCCGGTCCGCGTTGCCGACGACGAAACGGACCTGCTGGCCGAGCGAGAGCAGCCGATCGAGGCATTCCGCCGGGAACGGGCCGGCGACGACGTCACCTCCGCACACGATCATGTCGGCCCGCCGGATACGCGGGTCCGCCAGTACCGCGTCGAGCGCGGGCAGGTTGCCGTGGATGTCGTAGAGCGCCGCGATCCGCATGATCTCAGTCAGCCGGCTCCGCCCGCGTGGGGATCCTCGTACAGCGTCGCATCGATGCCGGCGCACATGACCCGCAGCAACGGGCAACCGGTGCAGGCGAAGACGCTGGGCCGTGGTTCGAAGCGGCCGGTGGCCAGCCGGGCGATCGCCTCCGACAGCTGCGCTTCGAGCATGGCCCGATCGGCTGTCCGATAGGTCACCGCAACGGGGGCATCCGGCCGTTCCAGGAACTGGTAGACGACCTCCACCGCATCGGCTCCCGTCTTCAGGCAGGCAAGGGCGTACACCGCACGCTGTAGCGCGTACTCCTCCGCGACGACGTCCTCGGGCTCGAGGTCGCCCAGGGCGTTCGTCTTGTAGTCGACAACGAGATGGGTGCCTGCGCCCGATCCAGCCGGCTCGTTCGTCGACGCATGGACGTCGAGACGTCCGCGCAGCACCACACCGTCGTGCTCGAACACGAAGGGCCGCTCCGTGGCAGCGTCCTCGAGGGCGGCCAGGCGGACGGCGACACCGGAGGCGCAATACGCCGTGACGGAGGCCCCGATGCGTTCGAGCTCGTCGGCGCGAACGTTCGGGTACCACTCCCTGACGGTCGCGGCCACGGCCGCCTCCCCGGGATCCTCGGGCGTGGCCAGCGGAAGCAGCTCGAGCAGGCGATGCACGGCGTCGCCGATCTCGGTGGCGTGCAGCCCGTGGCCGTCCTGCCCACCCTCCGCGCCGACGCCGGCCCGCATGGGCAATGGCCGAAGCCCTCCCACGCGCTCACCCCAGTAGCGCAGCGAGCAGCTGTCGTACGAGGAGATGGCGCTGAACGAGAGGCGACGGGGAACGTGCACCGGCGGCGGCTCGGGGACGGTGGCGGGCTGCAGGACAATCGCCTCGGGGCCGCGCCCGACCGGGATCTCGGTGAACAGCATGAACTGGCCGGTCGGTGTGACGGCGGGCTCGTCCGTGACCTCCTCGGCCGGCGACTCCGACGTGTCCCGGTTGACGGTGACCACGAACCGCGCCGCACCCCGCGAGAGCTCGAGCACCCGGTCGGCGGCGAGCACGTCCTGGTGGGCCTCGAGCCGTTCCAGCACCCACCCGATCGGTGTCTCACGGTCGGCCTGGCGTTCAGGATCAAGTGCCCCGGAGACGATCAGGCGGTCGACGGCCCGCGTCATCGCGACGTAGTAGAGGCGCAGCCGCTCGGCCTGCTCCTCCCGCCGGCCGGCCTCCTTCACCGCCTCGTAGTCGAAGACCGGCACCCGACGACCGTCCGCAGGACGGGGGAACTGGAAGCCGAAGCGACCGTCGGCGAGAGCGAGGATCTCGTCGGCTGACGGATGCCCCCCGGTGTCCCGACCGGCGTCGGCGACGACCACGACACGGAACTCGAGCCCCTTCGCCGCGTGGATGGTGAGCAGCCGCACCGCGCCGGTTCCCTCCTCCTCGGCCACGGCTTCGATCTCGCGGGCACCGAGGGTGTCCTGGTCGCGGACGAAGCGCACGAACCCCTCGAGATCACGGCCGCGCAGCGCTTCATAGGAGCGCGCGAGGCGTCCGAGCTTGCGCATGTTGGCGTAGCGGCGACGGCCGTCGCTCCGGGCCAGGACCGCGAGGTCGTAGTCGTATTCCGTGACCATCCGCTCCACCAGCGCTTCCAGGCTGGGTCTGGCCGAGAAGGCCACCAGACGCTCGTAGCGCTGCTTGAACGCGCGCAGCAGACGCGCGTCGTCCGAGCCCAGCCCGGGAGGCAGTGTCCGCTCGATCCCGGAGAAGAGCGGGCGGCGGCCGGCATGTCGCCGGATCTGCACGAGGGCGTCGTTGGAGACGCCCACGAACGGCGACGCCAGCACCGTGGCCAGCGCCAGGTCGTCGTAGCGGTTGTGCAGCAACCGCAGTGACGCGAGCAGGTCGGCCACCTGCTGCTGCGCGAAGTACCCACGCCCGGTGGCTCGGTACGTGGGCAGACCGAGCACCTGCAGCTCCTCCTCGTACCACTCGGCATCGGTGCCCGCGGCGAACAGGAGCACGATCTCCCCGGGCTCGGCCGCCCCCGTGGCCACGAGGTCGTAGACGCGACGCGCGATCGCGCGGGCCTCGCCGCGACGCCAGTGCACCGACGTCTCGCGGTAGGCGGACTTGTCCGTGACCAGGAGCTCCACCGGGTGCCCGAAGACGGGGTGCGGGAACTCGCCCGATGCCGCGAGCGCCTGAAACTCGTCGCCGAACGCATCGCTGAAGAGGTGGTTGACGGCCTCGAGCACCTCCGGCCGGGAGCGATAGTTCCGTGTGAGACCGAGGGGATTCGGCGAATCCCGCCGACGCTCGCGAAAGACCGAGACGTCGGCATGGCGGAACCCGTAGATGGACTGGAACTCGTCACCGACGAAGAACCGCTCGACGCCCGCGCCGGAGATTAGGTCGATCAACTCGCACTGCAGCCGGTTCGTGTCCTGGAACTCGTCGACCATGACGATCCGGAACCGCTCCTGCTCACCCAGCCGCACGGCCTCGTGGTCGCGCAGCAGGTCGCGAGCGAACAGCTGAAGATCTTCGAAGTCGACCGCGCCTTCCCGTTGCTTGCCCCGAGCGTACGCGTCGGCGAACCCGAGCAGGAGCTCCTGCAGCAAGTCCCTGTCGCGCGCGGCCAACTCCTCGAGTGCCGCCCGCTCGACGCCCTTCCGCGCATCCTCGTACGACGCCACGCGCACCCCGCGCACGGCGAACGCCCGCAGGTCGGTGAGACGCTCGGGCAACGGATCGCCCGCCAGCGTGGCCAGGGCTTCGGATGCGTTCCCACGCTGATTCGCCGTGGCCTCGACATCCGCCGCGAGGCACGTCGCGGCCTCCCGGAACTCCGCCAGGGCTGCGATCAGGGACGAGGTCCGGCCGAGCTCGAGCTCGAGCGAGCGCCCGGCGGAGCGCAACGTCTCGTAGACACCCGTCAGCATGCGTCGCAAGCCGGCGGAGCCGTAGGTGGCGAGAACATGGACGCGGTCGTCACCGCCCACCTCGAGGAACTCGGTCAGTGCCTCCGTGAACGCCTCACCGCGTAGGACCGCGGATCCGGGCTCGTCGAGCTCCCGGAAGCGCGGGTCGAGCCCGAGCTCGAACGGATGC
The DNA here is from genome assembly GCA_963738505.1 of uncultured Actinomycetes bacterium. Lineage (GTDB taxonomy): Bacteria > Actinomycetota > Thermoleophilia > Gaiellales > Gaiellaceae > Gaiella. Next base: position 142,512 of record CAVTWR010000001.1, read on the forward strand.
TGACGGAGCAGCCGGCTGCAGAACGCGTGAATCGTCGAGATCCAGGCGCCGTCGAGCTCGCGTGCGAGATCGGAACGCCCTCGCTCGACGAGGGCCTCCCGAACGCGGGTACGCAGCTCCGCGGCAGCCTTCCGGGTGTACGTGATGACCAGCACGGAATCGACGTCGATGCCTTTGTCGCAGACAGCGCGAACGAAACGCTCCACGAGCACGGCCGTCTTGCCGGTGCCGGCGCCGGCCGAGACGAAGACCTCTCCGGTCGCTTGAACGGCCTCGAGCTGCTGCTCGTTGAGCTTGCTGGACACCTCGACGACGGTCATTGCCGGGCCACCCTGCAAACGGTCCAGAGATCACACCACGATGGGCACCCGTCACCCTTGGGGTCGTGACGAACGTCGCCTGCCCGGATGCGCTTGGCGTACGTGGCCGCCTGGTCACGGGCGTTCTCGACGACCCTCCAGAACTCGTCCTCCTCGAGGAAGTCGTTGGCCTGGAAGCCGGCAAGCTCGTGCTCTGCCGACTTGCGCAACATCCCGCGCGCGGTGCGCCTGCCCGCGAGTGGGCGGTACACGCCGCCGAGCGGCTCGATCCCGATCAGATCCCGCAAGACCAACATGTAGAGCGGGATCTGCAGCCGTCGCTCGCGCTCGATGTCCACGGCCGAGTGAGCACCCTTGCCGGACTTGTAGTCGACGACGATGCCCTGCGAGCTGAACATGTCGATATCGATGCGGTCGATCTTGCCGGAGAGGGTCAGGCCGTCCCCGAGCGGGAGGCCGCGCTGAAGCTCCTGTGGCGCGCGCTCGCTTCCGAACCCGACCTCGAAGCGGCGCGGCACGAGGTTGTGCGTGCTCTCGGCCTCGTCGCGTACCGCGGCCTCGAGATCGCGGTGGAGCGTCGACGCGAGCTCGGCGACCTGCACCTCGGTGAGATCGAGCCGGACACCGCTCTTCAGGGCATCGTCGACGCAGCGGCGCATGAGTGAAACGGCTGCCTCGACGACCGACGCATCGACCCGGTCGACTCCCAGCTCCTTGGGGAGGGCCACCGCAAACCGATGAAGCGCGGTGTGCGCGACCTGCCCGCGCAGCATCGCGTCCGGTTCTGCGTCGATCGTCCTCGGCGAGACGACGCGCTCGACCAGCCAGGCCGACGAGCAGTCGGCGAACCGTTCCAGCTCGGTGGCCGAGAACGTCGTCTTCTCGGCATAGGACTCGAGCACGGCCGGGTTGCGCAAACGCGTTTCGCGCCGGAAGGCCGCCAGAGCGCGTTGCAGGCGGCGCGACCAGCCGTTGGCCTCGGCGAGAGCGATCGCCTCCGCACGGCTGGTGGTGGCGGTGACCGCAAGCGAACGGAGCCGCTCCCGCTCCGTGGGTGCCTCGTCGAGCGGCCACGTGAGGGCAGACATCGCCCTGCGGCGGGTGACACGGGCGATTTCCGCGGGCTCGAAGAGCCGGGTGATCTCCAGCATGAACGGGCTCGGCTGCAAGGGAGTGCCCTCGTCCGTGGCGGCCTCGCGAACGAGCACGAGCCGCCGGCGTGGCCGCGTGCAGGCCGTGTACAGGAGGTAGCGGTCCCGGCTCACCGGGTCGGGCCGTTCCAGGCGTGCGCCGAGCCGTTCCCGAACCTCGTCCGGCAGCAACGGCGTGCCCAGCCCGCGCCGGGGCAAGACGCCCTCTTCGAGGCCGAGCAGGAACACCGTGTCGAACCGCCTGGTGCGGGCGCGGCCGAAGTCCAGCACGGCCAGCCGGCCGTCGCGTTCCGCCAGGGCGGGAACAGACACCGCCCCCAGCGCCTCGATCAGCTCGTCCCGGCTCGGTGCGGGATCGAGCAGGGCAAGCTCGTCCAGCAGGGCGAGCGCAGCAGAGGTGGCGCGACCGTCCTCGGCCGCGGCATTCGTCGGTATGCCGGTGAGCCCGTGAGCGTTGCCGAGGAGCCGGGTCAGCGCGAGCCTGGTCGCGGTGATGGGGTCGGCTGCGGCCCGGATCTGATCGAAGTGCGGCAGTGGATCACCGCGCAGCCTGAGCACCTCCTCCTCGACCCGGTCGGCCGAGGAGACGGCCCGTCCCCGAAGGCGCCCCTCGAGAAAATCGACCGACGCCCGCGGCAGGCCGGAGTACGGCGAGCGGAGGAAGCCGAAGAGCAGCGTGCGGTTGCCACCGTGCCAGGCGAAGCGCAAGAGCCCGAGGAGAGCGGCTCCCAGCGGCGTGCGGCCGAAGTGCGTCGAGCCCTCGCAGCGGAACGGGATCTCGAACTGCCCCAACACCGCTTCGAGCGGCCCGCGCACCCGCTCCACCGAGTCGCAGACGACGCCGATCTCGTCGAGCGGTACGCCCTCGGCATGGAGCTCCAGGATCTCCTCGGCAACGAGCTCGAGCGTGCCGCGGGTGCCGGCCCCCTCCAGCACGCGAAGGGCCCCGTGGATCAGCGGCGGAATCGCGTCGATGTCCTCAAAGAGGTGCCGCTCGATATGCGCGAGAGGTGCCGGAAGGTGACGGTGAGAGCCAGGCGGCAGCTGCACCAGCGCCTCGCCAGCCAATTGCGCCAGATCCTCCGCAGTCCCGGTCAGGGAAGCGAAGGCCGGCCGGCCGGGCTCGTACGGCAGCGAAACCATGACATCGGTGCGGGCGGCGAGGGCTTCGAGCGCGTTCCACTCGGCCTGGGTCAGATCTTCGAACCCATAGGCGAAGACGGGCCTGCCGGACCAGGCCCCCAGGTCGCCCCGCAACCGCTCGACCGCGTTCCGACCCACGCGCGGGCGATCTACGAGGCCGGCCAAAGCCAGCGCCGCCTCGTACGAGGCGGCCAATGCGCTGAGCTGGGCAGGGAGCTGCTCCGGCGCGACGAGCGCCGAAGCGGTCTCGGCCAAGGCCCTGTCGACGACCTCGATGAACCCCGACGCCGACGCCGACGGGCCCAGAGCGCCGAGGTCGGTGGCGGCGACGACCCGGCGCAGCAGTACCCGGCGGAGCGGCTCCGAGATCTCGCGCTCGCCGCCCCCACCCCGCTCAGCGATGGCGCGGAACAGGTCGTCGAAGGTCCCGATCGTGCCGGCCAGCAACACCCCCGTCCGCCCCAGCAGCTCCCGTTCGGCGCGTTCGACATCGCCCCGGTTGGGGACGATCAGCCAGGGGTCGCGGTCGAGCGCCGCGACGTACGAATCGAGCAGTCGTCCGACCTTGCCGGCATGGGCCGGGCCCACGACGAGGGAAAGCGGCATCGATCCATGGTAGTGATGGCCTCACCACGGCGGGTCCCGGCACCACGAGCTCCGACCGGGAAAGCACGGAATGCGCGAACGGGAATCGAGGCGGGCAGCCGAGCGGTTCGCGAAACGCGGTTCGCCTCGCCCTGCCGCCCGCCCGTAAACGATCGAGCCGCGCCACCGGGCCGCTTGCGGCCCCTCCGCGAAGCGGAGCCTGGCGCCACAAGAACAGCCGGCCGCGCAGCGGCCGACCGTCCACAATCTAGTGCGGCGACCATCATGCCCGCGACGGTTTCAGGTCAACGTTGAGGGAGCCGCACTAGGCGGCCGACTTCGGCTTGCGGCCGCGGCGCGCCACGGCGAGACCAGGCATGCCGCCGGCGCAGCCGTCGCACAGATCTGCCTGTTTCGCACCGCGCCGCGCGTCGTTGAACGTCACGCGCATGACAGCGCCCTTGCTGTCGCCAACCTCTGTTGCGCACTTGTCACATACGAGGACGGTCTTGCGAGCCATTTACGTTCTCCTTCTTGTGGATGTACGCGGTACACGACGCTTTCGATTGTAGACAGATCGATGGAAGTCTGTGGAAATACCGCGCCTGATTTATAGCCGGGATGATTGACGGGCACGACGCGCTTCGCTGTTTCGGTCCGTGATCCGGGCGCGTCGGGAATTGCTGAGCAATCATCCAGCCGCGTCAGCGGGCGAGGACAGCGCCTTCACACGCTTCGGCCTGCATCGTGCCTCGATCGAACGCATCCGCAAACGCCTCGGCAAACACCGGGTCGAACTGGGTGCCGGCGCAGCGCCCGATCTCCGCAGCCGCCTCCTCGTGTGTGAGCGCGTCCCGGTAGGTTCGCGGTGAGACCATCGCATCAAAGGCGTCAGCGATCGCCAACAGGCGACCCTCCTCCGGGATCTCCCGGCCGGCGCGCCTGGTCGGGTATCCGGTGCCGTCCCAGTGCTCGTGGTGGAAGAGCACGAACGGGAGGGCGGGAGCGAGTGACCGGACCTCGGAGATCAGCCACATCCCCTCCACCGGGTGGGCGCGCATCTCGGCCATCTCCCAGGCGTCGAGACGACCGGGCTTGCTGAGCACGTCGCATCGCACGTTGACCTTCCCGACGTCGTGGAGTGCAGCGCCCAGGCGCACGAGCTCGCGGCGCCGCTCGCTCCAGCCCAGCGTTCGGGCGAGCTCGTCGGCGGTTGCCGCGACACGATCGGAGTGCCCGAGCAGGTCGGGATCACAGACCGCCATAGCGGTCGTGAACGCATGCATGGTCATCACCCCGTCACGTTCACCCCACGGGACGACTTCCCTTCTGGTTAGGTTCGGTCTTCGTGGACGTTCTGGTCATTCGCGAGCGCTCGGCGGGAGAGCGGCGGGTCGCGCTCACTCCCGAGGCCGTGGAGCGGCTTGCCGCTGCCGGGTTCGCGGTGATCGTGGAGGAGGGCGCCGGCACCGGCGCCGGGTTCGCGGATGAGGCGTACGTCTCCGCCGGAGCGTCCCTGGGGTCCGCCCTCACCTCGGTGGGCGCTGCCGTCGGCGTGCAGCGCCCCCCCGACCAGGTGGTGGATGGGCTGCCTGCCGGATCGCTCGTGATCGGGTTCCTCGCACCGCTCACCGAGCAGGAGGGAATCGCGCGACTCGAGGCACGCGGCGTGCACGGCTTCGCCATGGAGGCGATCCCGAGAATCACACGGGCGCAATCGATGGACGCGCTCTCGTCCCAGGCCACTGTGGCCGGATACAAGGCGGTGCTGCTCGCCGCGGACCGTGTGCCGAAGCTCTTCCCGCTCCTGATGACGGCCGCGGGGACGATCGCCCCGGCCAGGGTGCTGGTGCTCGGCGCGGGCGTCGCCGGGCTGCAGGCCATCGCCACTGCGCGCCGGCTTGGCGCCGTGGTCTCGGCGTTCGACGTCCGGCCCGTCGTGCGCGAGCAGGTCGAGTCGCTCGGGGCGTCCTTCCTCGATCTCGGGGTGCAGGGAGAGGAGACGAGCGGAGGCTACGCGCGGGAGCTGACACCGGAGCAGCAGACGGAGCAGCAAGCGGCGCTGGCCGCCCGCATCCCGGAGTTCGACGTCATCATCACAACCGCTCTCGTACCCGGTCGACCGGCACCGAAGCTGATCCCGGCCGAGGCAGTCCGGGCCATGCGAGCCGGGAGCTGCATCGTCGACCTGGCCGCCGACACCGGTGGCAACTGCGAGCTGACCCGTCCCGCCGAGGAAATCGACGTGGACGGTGTGCGGATCGTCGGCCTCACGAACATCCCATCCCTGATGGCCGCAGACGCCAGCCGCCTGTACGCCCGGAACGTGACCGCCCTGCTCGAGCATCTCGCCCCGGCAGGTGTGTTGCATCTCGACTTCGCCGACGAGATCACGGGCGGCGCCTGTGTGACAGCCAAGGAGGCCGCCGCGTGACCGATCTCAGCCTGATCATCGAGATCACCATCCTCGTGCTCGCCATCTTCCTGGGCTTCGAGGTGATCTCCAAGGTGCCGACGATGCTGCACACGCCGTTGATGTCGGGCACGAACTTCATCCACGGGATCATCGTGGTCGGCGCGATCATCATCCTCGGCACCGCCGACGACACCCTGCTCAAGATCGTGGGGTTCATCGCGATGGTGCTCGGCAGCGCGAACGTCGTCGGCGGCTGGTTCGTCACCGACCGCATGCTGGAGATGTTCAAGCGCCGGCCCGAGCCGAAGAAAGACGAAAGACCCAAGTGATCTCCGATCCAGACGTCATCGGGCTGCTCTACCTCGTCGCCATCGTCTGCTTCATCCTTGCCCTGCGCTTCCTCTCGTCGCCGAAGCACGCGCGGAAGGGGAACTGGGTGGGCGGTGCCGGCATGCTGGTGGCGATCACCACGACGCTGCTGCTCGAGGGGATCGGCAACTGGGCGCTCATCGCCGTCGGTGCAGCGATCGGCTCGGTGGTAGGCGTCGTGGGCGCACGCAGGGTGCGGATGACCGCGATGCCACAGATGGTGGCCCTCTTCAACGGGGTCGGCGGCGGTGCTGCAGCCCTCGTCGCGCTCTCCGAGTTCCACGCCGCGGACGGCGTCCTGAGCGCCGACGAGGCCGTCTCCGTCGTCCTCTCGGCGCTGATCGGGGCGATCTCGTTCACCGGCTCGCTCGTCGCGTTCGCCAAGCTCCAGGAACTGATCGACGGTCGGCCCATCACCTATCCCGGTCAGAACGTGTTCAACTCGCTCGTCCTCGTCGGCGGGGCGGCGCTGGGGGTCGCCATCATCGCCGGGCTGGAGGGCCAGTGGGCGATCTGGGTGCTGCTGGCAGCGGCCGCGATCTTCGGCGTGATGTTCGTGATCCCGATCGGCGGCGCGGACATGCCCGTCGTGATCTCGCTGCTCAATGCCTTCACCGGCATCGCTGCCTCAGCGACCGGTCTTGTGCTGGACAGCACCGTGTTGATCGTGTCGGGCATGCTCGTCGGGGCGTCCGGCACCTTGCTGACCCTGCTGATGGCCAAGGCCATGAATCGCTCGGTGGGGAACGTGCTGTTCGGCGCGTTCGGTCAGGTGCAGGCGGGCACGGGCCAGGCCCTGGCGGACGACGGCCGCACCGTGCGCTCGACGACGGCAGGCGACGTGTCCGTCCAGCTCTCGTTCGCACGCAAGGTGGTCATCGTCCCCGGGTACGGCATGGCCGTCGCGCAGGCACAACACGACGTACGTCAGCTGGCCGACCTGCTCGAGGAGAAGGGCGTCAGCGTCGTCTATGCCATCCACCCCGTCGCCGGACGCATGCCGGGCCACATGAACGTGTTGCTGGCGGAGGCGAACGTGCCCTACGACCAGCTGAAGGAGATGGATGAGGTCAACCCCGAGTTCCCTCAGACCGACGTCGCCCTGGTGATCGGCGCCAACGACGTGACCAACCCGGCGGCGCGCCACGACAGATCGAGCCCGCTCTTCGGCATGCCCATTCTCGACGTGGACAAGGCGACCAGCGTGATCGTGATGAAGCGCTCGATGAAGCCCGGGTTCGCGGGCGTCGACAACGAGCTCTACCTCGAGCCGCAAACGACGATGCTCTTCGGCGACGCCAAGGATTCGGTGGTCAAGCTGATCTCGGCGGTGAAGGCGCAGTGATCCCACGCGCGGTGATCACCGACGAGGTGGCGCTGCGCGAGGTCATCGGCCACCCGAACGAGCTCACCCCGACCAAGATCTGCGACCGGCTGAACGCCCTCACGCGGCAGTTCATAGAGTTGTCGCCCTTCCTCTGCCTCGCCACCTCGGGTGTGGACGGAAGCTGCGACGTGACGCCGCGCGGCGACCCCCCGGGGTTCGTGCGCATCCTCGACGACCGCACCTTGCTCATGCCCGAACGTCCCGGGAACCGGCTCGCCGATGCCTTGCGCAACATCCTCGAGAACCCTCACGTCGGGCTGATCTTCCTGGTGCCGGGCATCACGGACACGTTCCGGGTCAACGGGAGGGCGGAGATCGTCTGCGACGAGGAGCTGCTGACGCCGTGTGCGGTCGAGGGAAAGGTGCCGAAGCTGGGCCTGCTGATCGAGATCGACGAGGCGTACACGCAGTGCTCGAAGGCCTTTCTGCGCTCGCAGCTCTGGGATGCGCGACGGCACGTCGAGCGTTCCGCGTTGCCGTCCAACGGCGAGATCATGGCCAGCCTCAACGCCGAGGTCGAGGCCGGCGACTACGAGGCGGCGCGAGCGGAGCGTTACGCGCGCAGGGAGGGCTTCTATTGAGCATCGCGGTCTTCTCCGGTGAGGCGGTGCGCGCCGCGGTCTCACCGCTCGCCGCCTTCGACGCCGTCCGCGACGCGTTCGTCCGCCACCATCGTGGCGAGTGGACGATGCAGCCGAAGGTCTACGTGACGAACTATCCCGCCGGTGATTTCCGCGCCATGCCGGCCCTCGGCTCCGGGCATGCTCTGCTCAAGTGGGTCACGTCGTTCCCGGGCAACCCGGCGCGCGGGCTCCCGACGGTGGGCGGCCTCGTGCTCCTCTCCGACGCGGAGACCGGCGAGCTCGTCGCCGTCCTGGACGCTGGGGCGGTGACCGCTCTACGAACGGCGGCCGCCGGCGTCCTGGCCGCGGAGACGCTGGGCCGACCCGACGCCACGTCCTTCGGTGTCGTCGGCTGCGGCGTGAACGGCCGGGAGGCGAGTCGCATGCTCGTGGCCCGCGGCCACACGCCCGTGATCTGGGACGTGGACGAGGCGCGGCGTGAGGCTGCCGCCGAAGCGACGGGTGCCGCAGTCGCCGACGGCCTCGCCGAAGTGCTCGCCTGCGACTCCGTGATCACGGTCACACCGGGCGCGTCCGTGCTGTTCGAGGCCGGTTCCCTGCGCCCAGGCCAGCACGTCTCTCTGATGGGTGCCGATGGCCCGGGCAAGGCTGAGATCGCACCCGAGGAGCTGACCCGTTGCTGCCTGTTCTGCGACAACTGGGAGCAAGCTTCACATGGGGGCGAACTGGTAGCCGGAGTTGTCGCGGGAGTCGTGACGCGTGATCGAGTCACGGAGCTCGGCCGTGTCCTCGGTGGAGAATCCGAGGGACGACGGAGCGCCGAGGACATCACGTTGTTCGATTCAACCGGCCTGGCGATCCAGGATCTCGCGATCGCAATAGCCGCGTACGTCAAGGCCGACGAGCTCGACCTCCCGCGCATCGAGCTCTAGTACGGCACCTCCAAACGTTTGACCTGGAACGCTCGTTGGCGTTGTGGGTGCCTCACTAGTTCCGGATGAAACGTTAGGAGACACAGCACGAGACGGACGCTACGTCGCCTGAGGCAGTGTCCTGGCAGGTTGTGACCAGCGCAGAGCAACGCTAGCGAAGCGGCGCGAGCCCTGTCTTGAAGGCGAGGTCAGCCATGACCTGCTGCCCGTTCCCGCTCGGGTAGCAGCATGGAGCCTTGGTCAGCCACCCCATTGCCTACGCATCCCGAGTTCCGTCGGGACCGTTGAACGCGAGCAAGGCGTCAGCGCAACGCCCGCTGTGCTTGTTCATCTGCGCCACAGATGTAGCGTTTCAACGCGTCGCCTTCCCCGGTGGTGTCCGAGTCCCCGAGCGCAACGATGTTCCAGACGGCCGGTTGCGCCGCCTGCGACACCCCGGAGATGGGCGCCGCCACAACCACGAACAGGACGACCACGGACGCGAACCAGCTCAACGCCGTCCAACCGCGGACGCCAGAGGTCCTACGACCCCCTCGCAGGCACCCGTCGGCCAAGTACCGAGCGCGCCTCCGTAACCGTCTCGGATGTCGTGTTCCTCGTTGACCCGCAGGCTCTGAACCGACGAAAGGAGAGCACATGAGACGCACCATCCTGGTTGCTGCCGTCCTTGTCACAGCGCTGTCGGCAGCCGCGACCAGCTCCGCGCTGACCTCCAAGACAACGGTCAAGGTCGTTCTCAAGGAGTTCACGCTCAAACCGGCGCCGGCCAGTGTCCCGGCAGGCGACATCACGTTCGTTGCCACGAACAAGGGCACCCTCGAGCACGAGTTCGTGGTCGTCAAGTCGAACAGGCCGCCTGGCTCGTTCCCGATCAAGGCCAATGACAAGGCGAAGATCCCGTCGAGTGCCGAACTGGCCGAGATCGAGGATATCGAGCCCGGTCAGACGAAGCGGATCACGCTCAAGCTCGCGAAAGGGAAGTACGTGCTGATCTGCGATATTGCCGGGCACTACAAGGCTGGCCAACGGGCCGGTTTCAAGGTCAGATAGCGACGGCCGGGTAGAGGCGGGTGGCGAGACCGCCCGCCTCGCGGTACGGGAGACTCTGATGGGTAGACACCGAACCACCGTGCGGAGGGAAGTAGTGGCCGCAGCCGGGGCCGTCTTGGCGGCGGCCGGGTTGGCGGTTGCCGCCACGTCGGCCTGGTCGGGGCCATCCGCAGATCCCGCGGCCGGGCAGCGCGTCTTCTCCCAATCTGGGTGCGGAAGCTGCCATACCCTGGCGGCGGCAGGTGCCAGGGGCACGATCGGGACCAACCTCGACAAGGCCAAGCCAACGTTCGAGCGCGTCGTGTCCCGGGTGACCAACGGCGCCGGCATCATGCCCTCCTTCAAGAACAAGCTTGCGCCCAAGGACATCGATGACGTCGCCGCATTCGTCGTCAAGGCGACGGGCGGGGTTCCCCCGGGGGGCGGCGACGGGCCCGCCACAGGGCCAGGCCCACCTGCCACGGGCGCCCGCCTCCAGCTCTCGGAATGGCGATTGACCTCCGACACGCGTCGGGTGAAGGCAGGCAAGGTGCGGCTCGTCGTCCGTAACTCGGCCCCCCATCGGCTGCGAATTCGCCTGACGCACCGCGCGGGAAAGAGCGCCGGGACGATCCTCAACATCAGCGTGCCGGCGACCTCGACAGTGCGCCGCGTGCTCGTCTTGGCCGCAGGACGCCTGCGTGTGACGCTTGTGCGCCCAGGCCCCGCAGGGCGCCGGCCGCGTCTGACGATCGAGGTCGTGACGGCGCCCGCAGCACCCCCACCACCGCCGCCAAGCTCTCCGCCGGCGGGTCTTCCCGAGGATGGCAAGGGCATCTTCCAGACCCTCTGCGGGACGTGCCACACGCTTGCAGACGCCGGGACGACTGGAAGGGTCGGCCCGAACCTCGATCGCGAGGAGCCCGACTGTGAGGACGTACTGGAAGCGCTGCGGGAAGGCGAGGACGAGATGCCCTCATTTTCCGACGCTCTCTCGCGCGAGCAGATGGATCGTGTTGCCGCGTACGTCTCCGGGGCGACCGGCGGTGACCCGTGTGGCGACGAGGACGGGGATCACGACTGAGGCGATCGTCGCAGCCCGGGAGCTCACAGCTGGCCGGCCGCTGGCGTTCACGCCCTGACAGTCCACTAGCTGCTCAGCCGCGACCGATGAACGGCATCTTCGTCGCCATCACGGTCATGAACTGCACATTCGCCTCGAGAGGCAGCGTGGCCATGTAGACGACGGCGCGGGCCACGTTGGCGACGTCCATCGTCGGCTCGGCCGCGAGCGAGCCGTCGGCCTGCGGCACGCCACCGGCCATCTGGGCCGTCATCGGCGTTGCGGCGTTGCCGATGTCGATCTGGCCGCAGGCGATGTCGAAGGCGCGACCGTCCAGCGCGGTGGCCCGTGTGAGGCCCGTAACCGCGTGCTTGGCGGAGGTGTAGGCGGCGGTGTGCAGGCGCGGCACGTGCGCCGCCAGCGAGCCGTTGTTGATGATCCGGCCGCCGCGCGGCACCTGCGCCTTCATGACACGGAACGCCTGCTGCGTACACAGGAACGCGCCGGTGACGTTGCTCCCGAACGCACCCAGCCATTGGTCCAACGTCAGATCCTCGAGCGGCGCAGGCGGAACATTGGCCCCGGCGTTGTTGAACAGAAGATCAAGACGGCCGTGAGCAGCTTCCGTCTCACGAAACAAAGCCGCAACCGACACCGGGTCTCGCACGTCGCACGGGACCACCTGCGCACCTCCCGCGATCTCCGCAGCCGTGCCTCCGAGCGTCTCGGGAGTCCGGCCGGCCAAGACAAGGAAGAAACCGGCCTCGGCGAGCGCCACCGCCGACGCTCGGCCGATGCCGCTCCCTGCTCCTGTGACCAGCGCGACTCTTTCCATGTGAGGTCCCGGCTCAGCCGTGGAGGAGGCGCGAGGGGTCGAAAAGCGACAGCCGCGGATGCGGATTGCCGACGAGCATATCGGCGACAAGCCGGCCGCACAGATAGCCGAGGACGTTGCCGTGGCCCGAATAGCCGCCCGCGACCCAGACCCGGTCGAGCTCCGGCACCGGCCCGACAACCGGGAGGAAGTCGAGCACCAGCCCGAAGATGCCCGCCCAGCGGTAGTCGACGCGGAGCGGCCGGCCGGCCAGGTCGGAGACAAAGAGCTCGAGGGCCGAGACGATACCCGGGGTCGTGATCTCGTCGGCGGTGAACTCCGAGTCCATGGAGATGTCGCGGAAACCCCCGGCCACGATCCGCCCCTCCGCCGTCTGGTGCCAGTAGTCGAAGCCGTGTCGGCCGTAATGCGGCGTCTCGAACCAGCGCTCCTCGAGCGGCTCGGTGGCGATCACCTGACCACGCGTGGGAACGATCAACCCCTCCAGCGGACCGAGAAGCCCGCTCGGATAGCCGTCTGTGCAGATCACGACCTGCGCGTCAGCCGCGTCGTCCCTGTCGGCGAACCTGGCGTTCTCCACGATCTCCACTCCGGCTTCTGCCGCCAGCGCGGCCAGCCGCCTCACGAGGCGCGCGGGCTGCAACGCCCCGTCGGGCGGGTGAAACAGCGCCGCCGCGGCCCGGTCGGCCATCGGGCCCGGCAGCGAGTCTCGCCACTCCACCGCGTGGCCCGCGGCGCGGAGTGCTTCGAACTCGCGGCGGAGCTCCTCGCGCTCCTCCCCGTCCACGGCCACCCGTAGGCTCCCAACCGGCCTGAAGGCATCGCCGGCGAAGGCCTTCATCTCCTCGATCGCGGACTCGGTGAGCAGCATGATCTCGCTCGCAGCCTCCGGCCCGATCGAGTCGCAGTAAACGTCGAACGGTGCAGGCAGGCCGCGCAGAGCGAAGCCGCCGTTGCGACCACTCGCACCGGCAGCGATCTCGCGCTCGTCCTGGAGCCGCACACGGAGCCCGGCGCGGGCCAGCTGCAGCGCACACGAGCAACCCGTGACCCCGCCGCCGACCACGACCACCTCGGGCGGTCCCGCAAGCGCGCGACGCGCAGGGCGCGGCAGATCCTCGTCGAGCCAGAAAGGCAGCACCGGGCGATCCTAGTGGACTGTCAGAAGTGGTCTCTAGTCTAGGAGGGATTGGCGAAAACGCGCGAGGGTCAGATCTTGGTTCCGATACTGACGATGATGAACTGGTGCCGATCACCGCACCGGAGAGCGGCTTTGAAGCCTCTCCGTTCAAGACGGAGATCGTTCGCCTTCCTGGTGAGAGTGCCGTTGAAGTTCGCCAGGAGTGCCCCTTCGCGCTCTTGTGTCGAGGCGAAGCTGAACTTGACCAGCTTCAGGACTTCGCGCTCCTGATGTCGTGCTCGGAAGTACGAATCGAGAGTCGAGCGGTTGAAAGACCGCGCGGCGACACGGCCGTAGGGCGGAGCGACGGCATGCCACATGAAGTCGGGCTCTGCAGCGAACATCGTCTGCAGATCGCTGTACTTCCCTACGTTGAAGCTCGTGAGGAACGTGTTGAAGGCGTATCGGGCGTCGGAAGCATTGCAGCTTCCCGTGGGCGTCGCTGTTCCGGCTCCTGGGAGCGCGAGGGCTGCGACTATCGCCAAACCGCCGATGAAGCGCATGCCGCGATTCTACTCCTGTAGCCTCGCGCGAATGTTTGGATTTCAACTAGCAACGACGCGCGCTCGACCAAGCGCCTGTCCAAGACGTGCGAGCATGACGAGGTCAGCCTGATGCTGAACACGCGCAAGTCCACTAGCTCCTCGACCACCGGCGGCGCCTCAACGGCCTGGTTGCGGGCACAGGTCGATAGCGTTCCACCCATGGGTCCCCGCACGACGACCAATCCCCCGAAGGCATTGTGGCGTGTCCTGGCGATCATTGCGGGCGTCGGGGCGGTGCTGGTCGGAGGGGCCGTGGTGCTCATCGCCGCGACGCTCGGGTCGTGCAGCGCGTTCGGCGGCACCTGTCCCAGCACCCCTCCCCCACTGCTGGACGACGACGTCTTCAGGATTGCCGCGATGGGCACGGCGCTAGCGGTCGGACTTCCGGTGTTCCTGCGGGCGCCGTCACGCCGAAGACTGGCCGTCAGCCTGGCGCTGGCGGTCGGCGCGGCGCTGGTGGTGGGGCTCGCGGTTCGCTCGGGTGCCTACGGCTGATCCCCAGGGATCGGTCGAAGAGGTTCAACGGCCAGGCAATCCCCAGGATCGGATCAGGTCCGGTGCCGCAGCGGATGGCGCGGTTCTCGTGATCGGTGACCAGCCGGCCGCGCCGGATCACGGCGCAGTACTGCACGACGTGGGGGTCACCGAAATGCACGCGGCAGCGGACGACGCGGAGGCCTACGTAGCGGCGCCGGTCGGGAAAGCACACGATCCAGCGGTAACTGAGCCCTCGCCGATCCAGGCGCTCGATCAGCGCCTGCCGAACGGCCGCCACAATCGGCGGTGGTGCCGGAGGGGCGTTCGCGATCACCCGCGCACGGTAGCGCGCTCCGCCACCGGCCCGGAACGGGCACCATGGAGGGAACGACGAGGAGGAGCGATGGCGCGCGCAGACGGGCGGTTCGACGGCGGACGGCAGGGAATTGCGGGCCGCGCCGTGTTCGTGGCGTTGGCCGCCTCGACGGTGCTCGCGGCAACCGCGGCGCTCGCCTCGGGTGCGCGCGTGACAGCGCAGGCCAAGGTCGAATCGATCGCCATCGCCACCCCTGCCCGCGCCAACGACTTCGGCTGGAACCAGATGGGTGTGGCCGGAGCCCGCGCGGCTGCCAAGGCGAGCGGCGCCAAGCTCACGGTGTCGGACGGGATCGGCTACGACAACGTCGAGCCGGTGCTGCGCCGGCTGGCGCGGGGCGGGGCGGATTTCATCGTTGCGCACGCCTCCGGGTTCAATACCATCGGACCGCGCGTGGCCGAGCGCGAGCGCGTGCCGGTGATCAGCTACGACAACCCGAAGAACCTCGTTCCCGGCCTCGTCTCGGACATCGAGACCTCGAGCCAGGACGGCGCCTACCTCGCCGGCGTGCTCGCAGCCAGGATGTCCACGAGCGGGAAGCTTGGCCTGGTGCTGTCCGCGGCGGACATCAACTGGTTCAAGCAGTCGGGTGGCTTCATCGCGGGAGCGCGGAGCGTCCGCAGGAACGCCGAGTTCCTGTTCGCCATCGTCGGGCAGGCCGCCTACGACGACGCGGCTGCGGGAAAGCGGGTGGTCAGCACCGTCATCGCCCAGGGGGCAGACGTCGTCTTCGGGATGGGCGACGGCGCCTCGTTCGGTTACCTCCAGGCTGTCGAGACGGCCAAGCGCAAGGTCTGGTTCATCGACGTGATCGGCGACAAGCGGAAGATCGACAAGAACGGCGTGCTCCTGTCCTCGGTGCTCTGGGATTTCACGAAGGTGTTCCGGCAGGCGATCGGTGACATCGAGCGGGGCACCTACGGCCGGCGGCACTACACCCTCGGGGTGCGGAACGGCATCTCGCTGCTGCGCACCAAGCACATCCCGGCCCCTGTCTGGGCCGCGGTCGTCGCTGCGCAGAAGGGTGTCGCTTCCGGTCGAATCAGCGTTCCGCTGACGCCGACCAAGGCTGCGGTCGACAAGCTCCTCGGATAGCCGGTGTCCGCGGTCGGCTTCGGCGGCGCGCCAACCGCGACGGTCGAGCTGATCGACGTCTCGAAGGGCTACCCGGGCGTCGTCGCCAGCGACCGGGTCTCGCTGACGATCGCCGCGGGTGAGATCCACTGCCTGCTCGGTGAGAACGGCGCGGGCAAGTCGACCCTCGTCGGCATCCTCGCGGGCCTCGTGCAGCCGGACACCGGGACAATCCGGGTCGACGGGGTGGTACGAGAGATCAGCGACCCGCGTGTTGCGAGCGAGCTGGGCGTGGGGGTCGTGCATCAGCATCCCCTCCTGGTTCCTGGCCTCACCGTCCTGGAGAACATCGTCCTGGGCACCGGCTCGACCACTCGCTACGACACGCCCGAGGTGCGAGCGAGACTCGGCACTCTGCTCGATGCGCTCGGGCAGCGTATTGATCCGGACACTTCCGTGGCGCGCCTGCCGCTTGCGGAGCAGCAGCGGCTGGAGCTCGCGAAGGCGCTGTGGCGCGAGCCTCGGCTGCTCGTGCTGGACGAGCCGACGTCCCTGCTCGGACCCGCCGAGATCGGCGAGTTGCGGAAGGTGGTGGCCGAGCTGCGAAGCCAGGGCCGCGCCATCCTCTTCATCACCCACCGGCTCGGGGAGGCCCTCGAGCTGGCCGACCGCCTCACCGTGCTGCGAAACGGCAGGGTCGTCTCGTCGTTCAGCGCGGCCGAGCTCGGCGCGGTCCCGCCTGAGGAGCGCGAGCGGCTGATCGTGGAGCAGATGTTCGGAGCGGGTCCCGCGTCGGCGCCGCTTCGGGAGTCACCCGGCGCGTCCGTGGCAGACGCGATCGAGGCGCTTGGACTGTCCGGGGTCTCCACCCGCGAACAAGGCGGATTGCCGCAGCTGCGCGAGATCTCGCTCTCCGTCGGCACGGGCGAGATCGTCGGGGTCGCAGGCGCAGCCGGCAACGGGCAGCGGGAGTTGGCACGGGTGATCGCGGGTGAGCTGCGGCCGGCGGCCGGAACGATTCGAGTCTTCGGAGCGTCCCTCGACCGACTCGGCCGCGCGCAACGACATCGCCTCGGTCTGCGCTACCTCAGCGACGACCGCCTCGGCGAGGGAACCGTGGGTGAGCTTTCCGTCGCGCTCAACCTCGCACTCCGCCGGATCGGACGACCCCCGGGGTGGCGGCGAGGCCTGCTGCGCAGAAAGGCGCTCTCGGGTGCTGCGGCCGAGCTCGTCCGCGAGTTCGACATCAGAACACCGTCGGTCGCCGCACCTGTGGCCACGCTCTCCGGCGGGAACGTCCAGAAGGTCATGCTGGCGCGCGAGCTGAGCGACGGGGCACGGATCGTGATCTGTCACGAGCCGACGCACGGTCTGGACCGCCGGACAGCGAACGGTGTCGGTCAGACGTTGCGCGCGCTCGCCGCCGGGGGCGGCGCGGCGCTGATCATCTCCACCGACCTCGACGAGCTCGTCAGGCTGTGCGACCGAATCGTCGTGCTGTCGCGCGGCCGGGTGGTCGGCGAGGTCGAACGCGGCCCGGAGGCCAGGACGCGGGTGGGGGCGCTGATGATCGGCGACGGCCCATGATCCCGCTCGACCCGCAGAGCTCGCAACGGCTGTGGGCTGTGCCGCTGGCAATCGCCCCGCCGCTGCTCGGTCTGGCCGCCGGGGCCGGGTTGCTCGCGGCGCTCGGGCACAACCCCGGATCGTTCTACCTGGACGTCGTCCGCGGCGGGCTCGAGCTGTCGGCGTGGCAGGACAGCCTGGCACGGCTGGCGACGCTGACCCTGATCGGGCTCGGTCTGATCGTCGTGTTCAAGGCCGGGCTCTGGAATCTCGGGTACCAGGGCCAGTTCGTGCTCGCTGCGGCTGTGGTCGCCGGCATCGGACCAGGCCTGGTCGAGCACACGACCAGGTGGCTCGCACTCATCGTGCTCTGCCTCGTCGGGGCTGCCGTCGGAGCGGGCTGGACGGTGCTTCCCGCCGTGCTGCGCGCGTCGTACGGCACGAACGAGATCGTGACCACGTTGATGATGACGTTCGTCGGCATCAACCTCGCCAACCTCCTGATCCGCGGCCCCTTCCAGGATGCTGGTAACGCGACGCCGCAAACCAGGCTGCTCCCCAGCGAGGGCATGCTGCCCGAGCTTCCCGGGCTCGGT
Source organism: uncultured Actinomycetes bacterium (assembly GCA_963738505.1). Classification (GTDB taxonomy): domain Bacteria; phylum Actinomycetota; class Thermoleophilia; order Gaiellales; family Gaiellaceae; genus Gaiella. Next base: position 160,140 of record CAVTWR010000001.1, read on the forward strand.
GTGCACTCGGGTCTGGCGCTCTCCGCGCTTGCCGTGCTCGTCCTGTACACGGTGCTGTCGCGGACGGCGGAGGGCGTCCGCCTGACCGTGCTCGGGCTCAACCCGAGAGCAGCGGAGCACCTCGGGCTGCGACCGAGGCGGCTGATCCTCACCTCGTTCCTGGCCAGCGGCGCCCTGATCGGGCTCGCAGGCGCGGTCGAGATCCTCGGGGTCTGGGGATACATGCGCACGGACTGGAGTCCCAGCTACGGCGACGCGGTGATCCCGTTCGTCTTCCTCGCTCGTCTCAACCCGCTGGCGCTGGTGCCCTTCCTCGCGTTCTACTCGATCCTCTCGATCGGCGGTCTGCAGGCGACCCAGAACGCGGCGCTGCCGGTCGACTTCCTGCTCGTCGTGGTCGGGCTCACGCTGCTCGCCATGGCCGTGATCGAAGTGGCCGCTCGACGCCGGGCGGGGGCCGGGGTGTACCTGGCCGACGGTCTGCTCAAGGGCGCCGGAGCAGGGGTACGGGGGCGGCTGTGAGCGCGATCATCGCCGGTGGACTGCTGACCGAGGTCGGCCTGACCGACCTGCTCGCCGCCGCGCTCCTCGCGGCTGTCCCGCTGCTGCTGGCCTCACTCGGGGAGCTGCTCTCAGAGCAAGGTGGTGTGCTGAACATCGGGCTCGAGGGAATGATGCTCACGGGCGCCTACGTCGGGTTCCTCGTGGCCTACGAGACCGGCGTGTCGTCACTCGGCTTCCTCGCAGGAGCGATCGCCGGCGGGGCCGTTTCGGCCATCGTGGTGGTGCTGTGTGTCCGGCTCCTCCTCGATCAGATCGTGATCGGCATCGGCATCACCCTCGCCGCGGAGGGCGTGACGAGCGTCCTGCACGGCTCACAGTTCGGAACGAGCTACCCGCGCCTACCGGCGGCGCCGGTGACCTCGATCCCGCTGCTCGAGCGCATCCCGGTGCTCGGCCCCAGCCTCTTTGAGCAGTCGCTCCTCGTGTACCTCGGGCTGCTCGCCGTGCCCGCGACCGCCTACTGGCTTCGCCACACGACGGCCGGCCTGCAGCTCCGCGCAGCGGGACAGCGCCCGCAAGCGCTCGACGCAGTAGGGGTCGACGTCGTTCGCACGCGAACGCTAGGTGTACTCGCGGCCGGTCTGCTCGCAGGCCTGGGCGGCGCCTACCTGGCAATCGCCGTCTCCGGCGTATTCGTCCCCTTCCTCACGCAGGGCCAGGGATTCATCGCGATCGTCATCTGCATGCTCGCGCGCGGCCGACCCCTGCTGGCGCTGGTCGGCTCGCTGGTCTTCGGTCTCTCGCTCTCGCTGCAGACGGCGCTGCAGCTCGAGGGAGTGGAGATCCCCAACGACGTCGTCGACATGCTCCCGTTCGCAGCTGTCCTGGCGGCGCTCGTGCTGTTCGCGCGCGGCGACCACCTCCCGCCGGCGCTCGGAAGACCTTTCTCCCGAGGAGCGGATCGCTGAGGTCAGGCAAGCGCACGGTAGATCCCGTCGGACTCGCTGACCGCCCCTCCGAGCTCCAGCCCCGCCAGAGCAGTGGCGACCGTGGACGGCGCGAGGCTTGTGGCACGCGTGATCTCGTCCGAGCTGGCCGCACCCTCCGCCAGCGCGCGGAGGACACGTTGCTCGTCGCCCGACCACTCGGGCTTGTCGATCGCCGCGGCCGGCTCGATCCCGAACGGCTCGAGCACGTCGACGAACGAGGTGATCGGCGTCGCCCCGATCCGCAGAAGCCCGTTCGTTCCCGCGGACAACGCGCTCGTGATCTCCCCCGGCACAACCGCAACCTCGCGACCTTCCTCCAGCGCGAAATCAGCGGTGATGAGCGCGCCCGACCGTTCTCGTGCCTCGACCACGACTGTCGAATGGGACAGCCCCGCGATGATCCGGTTGCGCGCGGGAAAGCGCCAGGGAGCAGGCTCCACGCCCGGCTCGTACTCCGACACGATCAGCCCACCGCCCCGCACGATGCGGAGCGCCAGCTCGGCGTGCGCCGCGGGATAGTCACGATCGATGCCGCAGCCGAGCACGGCGATCGTCGGCCCGCCGGCCTCCAATGCGCCTCGATGGGCTTCGGCGTCCACACCCCGAGCCAGTCCACTGATCACGATCAGCCCAGCGGCAGACGCCTCGCGGGCCACGGCCCGGGCCACCGCACGACCGTAGGCGGAACAGGCGCGGGCACCTACGACGGCAACGGCCGGACAGGTGAGCACCTCGACGTCTGCATCTCCACGCAGCCACAGGGTGTGCGGCGGGTCGTGGATGGCGCCGAGCATCGCGGGATAGCCCGCGTCGCGTCGACGGAGCCGTCGAATGTTCACGTCTCGCCTGTCGCCGACGTACGGTAGGAGAGCGCCTCGGCCACGTGCTCGGGAAGCACTGCGGCGGACTGCGCGAGCGCCGCAATCGTGCGCGCGACACGTGCCACTCGAGCCCTGCCCCGCCCCGACAGCGACAATCGCTCGACGGCTCGGTCGAGGAGCGCGGACGCAGCCTCTGTGCGCACGAGTGGCGTACCCGACAACAAGCGCCGCGCGATCTCCACCCGGAGCCGCACAGGCTCCGATCCTTCCCCCGGCGGCCCGGCCAGCTCGTGGGCGCGGGGCCGCGGCATGGACACGGCCAGGTCGAAGCGGTCGAGCAGCGCCCGCGAAAGCTTCTCGCGGTACGCCGCCACGCGACTTGGCGCGCAGGTGCAGGCCAGCGCCGGATCACCCCTCCCTCCGCATGGGCAGAGGTTCATGGCGCCTACGAGCGCGAACCGGGCGGGGAAGAGCGCACGGCCGCCCACGCGGGCGATCGAGACGACGCCGTCCTCGAGCGGCTGCCGCAGCGCCTCGAGCACCGGGCGCGGGAACTCCGGGAGCTCGTCCATGAACAGGACACCACGGTGCGCCAGGCTGACCTCACCGGGTCTCGGTACCGTCCCTCCCCCGATCATCGCGGCAGCAGAGGCACCGTGGTGGGGCGCGCGAAACGGCGGGACCGCGACAAGGGGCCGTTCGGGAGGCAGCAGGCCGGCGACGGAGTGGATCCGTGTCACCTCGAGCGCCTCGTCGCGGCTGAGGGTCGGCAGGATGGAGGGGAGTCGCCGCGCGAGCATCGTCTTCCCGGTCCCGGGCGGCCCCGAGAGCAGCACGTTGTGGTGGCCGGCAGCCGCGATCTCCAGCGCGCGCCGCCCGCGCTCCTGCCCCCGGACCTCCGCGAGGTCAGGAAGCCCGACCCAGAGCGCAGCCTCCTCGACCGGGTGGGCGGCCGCGAGCGACACGCGGCCGCAGAGGAACTCGACCGCTTCGGCCAGATGCCTGATGGGCAGCGCGTCGATCCCCGCGAGTGCGGCCTCCGGTGCGGTCTCCGCTGCGCAGAGCAGGGAGGTGAGGCCCTCCTTGGCCGCGGCTTCGGCGACGGTGATCGTGCCGGTGACAGGTTTCACGTGCCCGTCGAGAGAGAGCTCGCCCAGGCAGGCATGCCGCGCGAGCGCGGCCCTGGGGACCTGCTCGGAAGCGGCGAGGATGGCCAGCGCGATCGGGAGGTCGAATCCGGTTCCCTCCTTGCGCACGGAGGCCGGAGCGAGGTTGACCGTGATGAAGTGCTCTGCAGGCCATTCGAAGCGTGCGTTCATGATCCCGCTGCGGACGCGGTGCTTCGCCTCCTGGCAGGCCCGGTCGCCGAGGCCGACGACGTGGAAGCCCGGGGTCGCCTTCGGCGTATAGGCCTCGACCTCCACACGCCGTGACTCCAGCCCGACGAGGGCGAAGGTGACGGCGCGCGCGACGAAGGCCACACCACCGACGGTACGCGCCGATCTGTGGCGAATCTGTGCCGATTTCGTGCCAGAAGTGCGACAGGGCGCCAGCAGGCGCCCCGTCGCACGATCAGGGGAGGATCAGCCCTTGTAGCAGAGGACGTACAGCGTGAGGGTGCTGGCTTGCCCGCTGTCGTTCCCGCCACGCGCACGGAAGCCGGTGACGACGTTGTTGGCGATGACGGGCTCGAGCTCGCCGGTGAAGAGCTCGAGATCGTTGGCGTCGTCGCTCCAGCCGGTGCCGCCCGAGATCGCCTTCTCACCGTTCTCACAGTTCTTGGCCACGGTTCGGGTCACGTACCCGCCGTTCTCCGCGGTACCGCCTTCGATGGCGACGGTCGCCGTGCGAACGGTGATCGCGCCGATGGCGCCGGCCGCGCCCGTTGCCCCGGTCGGGCCCGCGGGACCGGCGGGACCGGCGGGACCTGCAGGGCCGGCAGTGCCAGCGGGCAGCTGCCCCGCCTTGAAGTCGGATCGCAGCAGCGAGCCGTTCCTGATCTTGGCCGAGCTGACCGCGTCCGTGGCGATCTTCGGACCGGTGACGGCGCTGGCCTGGAGATGGACCGTGCCGACGCTGTTCGGGGCAATCGCGCTGACGGCAGCAATCCCGGTGCCACTCAGTGCCACGAGCAGCGCGATACAGGCAACCACCATCGCCGGGGACGGTCGACGCGGGATGATTCTGCGCATCGGCCCCTCCTTCCTTTGAGCTTGTCGGGGAACGCTGCGACCGTACCACCGGCTTCGGCGGACGCCCCCAGGCCGAACAGAATGCTTACGCGGCGACGGCGACGAGGATCGACTCGAAGTACTCGCCGGAGCGGCGGCCGGTCCGCCGGTTGACATGTCGCTCGCTGCGTTCGACGAGCCGCAGGCCGGCCAGCTCGAGGATCGCCGGGTAGAGCGTCCGCCGGTCGTTGACGACGATGCAGATGGGCGCGTCCGGTCGCAGCGACGACGCTGCGTTCCGAAGGACGGCGGCGATACCGTCGACGTAGTCCGCAAGCGCGCTGCGCGACGTTCCCCGAGCCGGGCGCCCGAGCTCACGATCGCACTGCTCGTCCAGGCCGAGCAGTTCGTAGGCGTAGCGATGCTGCTCGTGGTAGTCGATCAGCCCCGGATAGGGCGGCGAGGTGATCACGCCGTCGAACGGCCCGTGGGCCAGGAGGTCGATCTCGCGTGAGTCGCCATGCAGCACCGTCGCTTCGTGTCCTTGGCTACGGACCGTGGCGAACGTCTCCAGTCGATCGAGCGTGTCGAGTGTGTACCGCAGCAGGAAGCGGCGGGCGCTCTCCACGGGCCGGCACTCTCGCTTGTGCTTGTGACACCAGTACGGCTCCGTCTGCGGAGCTCGGGGAAAGTCGAGGTCGAAGTGGGTCGTGCGCCGGGCGGACCGGGCCGCGCGCGCGAGGATCACACGGAGCACGTCGGCGGCCGGTGAAGTCCCGATCAACGAGCGGAACGCGACCAGCTCCTCCGCGGCTGCGGGAGCGAACCAGGCGCGCACGTACGGTGGTGTGTCGTCCGGCAACTCGCCGGTCGGCTCGTGCTCCTGCATACGGTCGTACGCCTCCAACAGCTCACCTCGCAGAACGTGGAGAGGGGTGCGGCTGGTCTTGACGCCGGCCAGCAGGCAGTTGAAGGCAGCGATGTCTACACCGACGGCGTCGTATCCGGACTCGAGGCTCTGCACGAGCGTCGTCCCCGAGCCGAGGAACGGGTCCAGCACCTTGCCGCCCGGCGCCACATGACGTCCGAGCAGTGCCTCGACCAGCTGCGGCACATACTTCCCGAGGTAGGGATGGAGCCGGTGGACATGCTTCGTGCGCTCACGCTCGGGGAGCGCCGCCTCGGACCAGGACAGTGCGAGATCGACGCTGCCCAGTCCTTCGTACAACGCTGCCTGGGTGAACGCCATCGGGGCGCCTTTCGACGCCCCGACGGCAGGTCCTGCGCGGCGCGAGCGCTACGCCGGGGTCCAGTGCATTCCGTTCGCGGCATCGCGGGCGCGGAGGCGCTCGATGCGAGCCGGGATCGGAGGGTGGGTCGAGAACAGCCCCGCCATCCCGCGGCCCCCCAGCGGATTGGCGATGTAGAGCGACGCGGTGGCCGGATTGACGGCGGCAGGAATCGCCTCCGTGCCTCGCTCCAGGCTGCGCAGCGCGTGCGCCAGCGGTCGCCCCTCACCCAGGAAGTCCGCGGCGGTGGCGTCGGCCAGGAACTCCCGCTGGCGGGAGACCGCGAGCTGGATGAGCATCGCCGCCATGGGTGCCAGCAGGACCGCTGCCAGGGTGCCGACCAGCGCCAACGGTCCGCTGTCCTCGTCGTCGCCACCGCCGCCGAACAGCCACTGAAACTGAAGGAAGTGGGCGATGCCGGAGATGGCGGCGCCGATCATGGCGGCGATGGTGGTGACGAGAACGTCGCGGTTCTTGATGTGGGCGAGCTCGTGGGCGAGCACGCCCCGCACCTCCTCGCGCGGCATCAGGCGCAGCAGCCCTTCGGTGACGGCGACCGCGGAGGTCGACGGGCTGCGTCCTGTGGCGAACGCGTTCGGCTGCTCCGACGGGATCAGGTAGAGCCGGGGCATGGGCAGCCTGGCCCGTTCCGAGATCCGCCGCACGTCCTCGTACACCGCGGGCGCGGAGGACTCGTCGAGCGGCTGTGCCCTGCTCATGCGGAGTGCGATCTTGTCGGAGAACCAGAACATGGCGAGGTTGAAGAGCACCGCCAACAGCGCGAAGGCGACGATGCCACCGCCCCCGCCGACGACGCCACCGACGCCGATGAAGAGCCCGGTCAGGCCGGCCAGCAGGATCCAGGTACGAAAGCGTGTGCTCATGGGTGATGTGTCCTCTTTCCGGTTGACGGTTGGATCTGTCAACCGGAGGTTTCTTCCGCCAGATCGTCGACCTGGCCGACGCTCCCGGGCCACGTGGGCCGTTCTGACGAGAGCGTCCGTTCGGGAATAGTGCCCCCCGGATGGGTTGATGTCAGTGTATGCAAACGCCCGGCGTGCGCAGGTATTCCCGCCAGTGACCGCCTCAGAAGTGCAGATCGGGGAGCCGGGCGAGCTTGCGCCCGGTGATGGCGACCACCTCGTGTCGCACCCCGAAGCCGCTGTACTCGGGATGCCGGGCCAGCCATCCGGCGGCAGCAGTCCTTACGCGGCGCCGTTTCTCCGCGTTGACCATCTCGGCAGGATTGCCATGGCGCAGGGTGCTCTTGCGCTTGACCTCGCAGAACACGATCGTTCTGCCACGTCGCAGCACGAGATCGAGCTCGTAGCGTCCCACCCTGATGTTGGCGTCGAGCAGGCGATACCCGCGGAGGCGGTAGTGGCGTGCAGCCTGCCGCTCCCCGGAGTTCACGCCGACCCTGCGGCCTGGGCGTACACCTTGGCGTTGAAGGAGCGTCGGTGCTGTTCGCAGGGCCCGAGCCTGGCGACGGCCTCGGAGTGTGCGGGTGTGATGTAGCCGACGTGGCGCGAGAACCCGTAGCAAGGGTGCACGGCGTCCAGACGGTGCATCAGCCGATCGCGGGTGACCTTGGCCACGATCGAGGCGGCCGCGATGGCGGCGCTCTTCGTGTCGCCGTCCACCACCGCCAGGTGCGGCGGGGCTTCCGGGCCGAGACGGAACCCATCGACGAGGCAGGCGCACCCTGGCTCGGCCACCGCCGCCAGCGTCGCGCGCAGGCCGTCGAGGTTGGAGCGGTGCAACCCGCGCCGGTCGATGTCCTCGGCGGAGATGACCCTGATCGCCACCCGCAGCGCCGCTGCCTGGACGGCGGCGACCAGCTCCTCGCGGGTCGCCGGATCGACCTGCTTCGAGTCGTTCAGCCGGGCGAGCGGACGCACGCGGTGGTCGCGCAACGTGCCGTAGTCGAAGAGCACTGCCGCGACCACGAGCGGCCCGGCGAGCGACCCGCGGCCGGCCTCGTCGGCACCGGCCACGAGCGGAACACCGAGCCGGCGATCGTGACGGAGGAGGCGCTGTCCCGAATTGGGCGGCACACGCTCACCATAGCCCGGGAGGTGTGACAACTCTGTGCCAACTTCGTGCCGGAAGTGTGACGCACTCCAGCATCGCCGGGCGGGATGCACCGCCCGCGCCAACCGGTGGATCCAGCCTCAATCCTGCGGTTCGAAACCAGCGCGGTCAGGTGCGGAGCTCGCGGATGCGGGCCTTCTTGCCCACACGGCCGCGGAGGTAGTACAGCTTCGCGCGGTTGACGTCGCCGATCATCGTCACCTCGAGCTTGTCGATCTTCGGTGAGTGCACGGGGAACGTCCTCTCGACGCCAACCCCGAACGAGTTCTTGCGCACGGTGAAGGTCTCCCGGAGACCCGAGCCCTGGCGCTTGATGACCACGCCCTCGAACACCTGGATGCGCTGCCGGCTGCCTTCGATCACCTTGAAGTGGACGCGCACGGTGTCACCGGCCTTGAAGACCGGGACGTCGTCCCGCAGCTGGCGCTGCTCGAGCTTGTCGATGATCGTGCTCATAAAAAGATCGGCCGGCGGCCGGTGCAGAAGTCTAGCGGAACGCCCTGGATCAGTGCAGCGACAGGCGGTTCGGTGGCCAGTAGGTGGCGAACACCTTCCCGATCATGTTGTCTCGGGGGACTGCGCCCCATTGGCGTGAGTCGCAGGATTCGTCCCGATTGTCGCCCATCATGAAGTAGTGGCCAGGCGGGATCCTCCGCGGGCCGAACTCGGAGGCGAGCCTGCGGTTCGCCGTGCTCAAGTAGGGCTCGTCGAGCAGCCTGCCGTTGATGTACACGTACCCGTCGCCACGGATCAGCTTCACCGAGATCCGCTCACCGGGCAGACCGATGATGCGCTTGACGAAGGTGTCGCCGCTCCCGCCACACACTCGCTGCGCCTTCGCGGGAGTGCGGAATACGGCAATCTCCCCGCGCTTGGGATCCCGCAGGTGGTAGAGGAAGCGGTTGGCGAGCACGCGATCCGAGATCCGCGCCTCGCAGCCGCTTTCCGGCCGAGCGCAATGCAGCGTCGACTCCATGGACGACGACGGGATGCGGTAGGGGTTGACCACGTAGGCCTTGACCAGCAGCACGATCGCGACCGCGCCCGCGATCGTGAAGATCCAGTCGAGCGCGACCCGCAACGGGTCAGGCAACCCCGCGAAGAGCCGGTCGATCGGGTTGCGCGAGGTGCGAACCGGGGCTGATGGCGGGGCAGGCACGCCCGGCACGCCGAGGTCCGCCTCCCACGGGTGGTCGGACTCGAGCGGCCACTCCCCCGGCCACGCGCCTCGACCGTTGTCGGCATCCTCCTCGAGCGGGGGCAGTACGGGGGCAACTGTGCGGGCGCCCTCCGTGGCGGCCGGCTCGCCGGAATCGGGTGGAAGGACGGGGGGCCGGCCCGGCACCGGCGTCGGGTGTGCGCGCGCGGGCCGCGAGGGCTCGAGCTCCTCCTCGGGGCCCCAGATCGAGTCGCTCATGTGACGCTCCGGTCCCGCACGTGCTCACGCCGCCAGACCGCGACGCGGGCGTGATCACCCGAGAGCAGCACGTCCGGGACGGGCCAGCCGCGAAACTCCGCGGGGCGCGTGTAGTGCGGGTACTCGAGCCCTCCGTCGAGCGCATCGGAGAAGCTCTCGTGCTCGCCTGATCCCGCCGCGAGCGCCCCGGGAAGGCGCCGCGCGACAGCGTCGACCAGCACCATGGCAGGTAGCTCGCCACCTGAGAGCACGTACGGGCCGATGGAGACGGCGTCCGTGCAGAGATGCTCGACGATACGCTCGTCGAAACCCTCTGAGCGCGCCGAGAGAACCGCGACGTGCGGTCTTTCGGCCAGTTCTTCGACGAGGGCCTGGTCGAGCGGCCGCCCCGCCGGCGTCAGCGCGACGACCCGTTCAGGCATGGCCGCACCATACACCGCCTCCAGGGCTGCGGCGACCACGTCCACGCGCAACACCATGCCGGCACCACCGCCGTAGGGTGTGTCGTCGAGCCGGCTGCCGGCGAGCGGGGAGCTCTCGCGGTAGTTGCAAAAGCGCAGGTCGAGCTCGCGACCAAGCACGTTCGCGAGCGGCGGATGCTCGGTCATCCACGCGAAGGCATGAGGTATCTGGGTGAAGACGTCGATCCGCACGGAAGAGCCAGGGTACCGGGTCGCTCAGTCGCCCAGAAAGGCGTGCGCCACGACGATACGCCCCTGCGCCGGATCGAGCTCGAGCACCACGTCCTCCACGAGGGGTACCAGTTGCCCGGTCGAGAGGACGAGGTTGTCGTTGGCCACACCGGGCAGGAAATCCGTGATCGTCGCCCGGACGGCGCCTTCCTCGTCCAGCACAGGCAGCCCCACGAGATCGGAGACGTAGACGTGGCCGGGGTCGGGGGGCGGCAGGTCGGCCCGCAGAATGGTCAGCCGCTGCCCCCGCTCGACCTGCCGATCGAGCTTGATCGCACGCCTGTTCCCTCCCACGCGCCTGCTGAGCACGACCTTCGCCGGAACGCCGTCCACAAGCAGGGAGGCGCCGACGGCAAAGCGCCGCTCGTCCTCGCTGCCCCGCTCCACGACGAAGGCGCCGTCCAGGCCATGCGGACGTCCGACCTGGCCGACGGCGATCTCCCGCCCGCCCTCGGCGGGCGCGCTCATTCGCCGATCTCGAGCTGGTAGCGCTCGCCCGTACGACCGCTGCCGGCCCGCACCATCGTGCGCAGTGAACGTGCCAGGCGCCCCTGACGGCCGATCACCCGCCCCACGTCGTCGGGGGCAACCGTCAGCCGGAGAACGGTGACACCGTCCTCCTCGAACCGCTCGACCTGAACCGCGTCCGCGTCGTCCACGAGCCCGCGCGCGACCCAGACGAGCAGGTCTTCCACCGGGTCGGTCACGGCAGACCGGGTTACCCGATACCGGCGGCCTTGATGATCCGCTTGACCGGGTCGGAGGGTTGCGCACCCTTCGCCAGCCACTCCTTCACCTTCGTCTCGTCGAGGTCGATGGTGGAGGGGTTGGTCTGGGGGTTGTAGCGCCCAACGATCTCGATGAAGCGCCCGTCGCGCGGTGACCGCGCATCGGCGATCACGACGCGGTAGATCGGGTTCTTCTTCGACCCCACACGGGTCAATCTCATGCGAACTGCCATATGCCTCTTTCCATCGCGATTTCGCAGAATGCTGCTGGTCGAGGAATGATGCCTGCCGCCACGCCTCGCCGCGTCAACGGCCGCGCCTGCGCCTCTGCTTGCCACCGCCGCGCGGCAAGCCAGGCCCCCCACCGGGTAGGCCGGCGGGGCCTCCGGTCAGCTCGGGAGGGAGCACCGGCATCTTGCCCTTTCCCAGCTGACGCATCATCTTCTCCATCTGCTTGCGGGCCTGCAGCAACTTGTTGACCTCGTCGATCGAGGTGCCGCTGCCCTGCGCGATACGACGGCGACGCGGGCCGTTGATCAGGTGTGGCGTGCGCCGCTCGTGCGGGGTCATCGACAGCACAATCGCCTCCACCCGCCCCATCTGCCTCTCGTCGATGTCCAGGCCGTCGAGCTCGCGTCCTACTCCCGGAAGGAGCTTGAGCACACCCTTGATCGGGCCCATCCGCTTCATCATGCGATAGCTCGAGAGGAAGTCGTCGAACGTGAACGTCCCTGCGCGCATCCGGCGCTCGAGTTCCTCCTGCTCCTCGACCTCCACCGCCTGCTCCGCCTTCTCGATCAGCGTGAGCATGTCCCCCATGCCGAGAATCCGGGAGGCCATCCGGTCGGGATGGAAGACCTCGAGCTGGTCGAGCTTCTCGCCGACCGAGGCAAACAGCACGGGACGGCCGGTGATGCTGCGCACCGAGAGGGCGGCGCCGCCGCGGGCGTCGCCGTCCAGCTTCGTGAGGAGGACACCGTCGAAGGCGATCCGCTCCTGGAAGGCCTGCGCGACGTTGACCGCTTCCTGGCCGGTCATCGCATCGAGCACGAGCAGGACGTTCATCGGCTTCACGGCGTCCCGCACCCGGGCGAGTTCCTCCATCAGCGCCTCGTCGATCTGCAACCGTCCCGCCGTGTCAACGATCACGACGTCGTTCCCCTCGGCCCGGGCACGCTCGACGCCGGCGCGGGCAGCCTCCACCGGGTCAGTCGTGTCTGTGCGATAGACGGGAACCTGGATCTGCCGTCCCAGCTGCTCGAGCTGATCCACGGCGGCGGGCCGCTGCAGATCGGCCGGGACGAGCGCGGGCGATCGCTTGTCGGTCTTGCGCAGATGGAGCGCGAGCTTCCCCGCTGCGGTCGTCTTGCCCGCGCCCTGCAAGCCGCAGAGCAGGATCACCGTGGGCGGCCTCCCGAAAGCGAGCTTGGCATCCCCGGCGCCCATGAGCTCGGTGAGCTCCTCATGGACGATCTTGACCACCTGTTGACCTGCATCGAGCCCCTTGAGCACGTCCTGTCCGAGCGCGCGAACGCGCACGCCGGCGACGAAGCTCTTGACCACCGCGAAGTTGACATCGGCTTCGAGCAGCGCCAGGCGGATCTCCCGCATGGCCTTGCTGATCGCGTCCTCGTCCAGGCGGCGCGCGCGGCCGACGTCACCAAGAACGGATTGCAGCCGGTCTGCGAGCGAGTCGAACATGGCGATTCAGTGTACGGCCCGCCATTGCGCTGCTGGGGACAGCCCCCGGAAGTACCGCGCTCACTCTCAGCCGGAGACGAGCGCTCGGGCGTAGTCGGCAGCATCGAAGGGGCGCAGGTCGTCCAGGCCCTCCCCGATCCCGACGAGCTTGATCGGCAGCCCCAGCTCGTACGCGATCGCCACGGCGACACCACCCTTGGCCGATCCGTCCAGTTTCGTCAGGGCGACGGCGGTGACGCCCGCCGCCTCGCCGAAGAGACGGGCCTGCTGCAGGCCGTTCTGGCCGGTGGTGGCGTCGACGACGAGCAGCGTCTCGTGCGGGGCGCCCGGCAGCTGCCCTTCGATCACGCGGCGGATCTTGGCCAGCTCCTCCATGAGATTGGCTTGGGTGTGCAGACGGCCAGCGGTGTCCACCAGGATCACGTCCTTGCCACGAGCCCGCCCTGCCTCGACCGCGTCGTAGGCGACTGCCGCCGGGTCGCTGCCACGGGCGCCGCCGACGAAGTCCGCAGCCGCCCGCTCGGCCCAGATCTCCAGCTGCTCCTCGGCGGCGGCGCGGAACGTATCTGCAGCTCCGACCAGCACCGAACGGCCATGTTTGTGCAGGTGGTTGGCGAGTTTGCCGATCGTCGTCGTCTTCCCGGTGCCGTTGACCCCGACGACGAGGATCACCGCAGGCTGCGCCGCGAGGGCGAGAGTCGGCGCCGCACCGAAGAGGTCGGTGACCTCCTCTGCCAGCGCTGCCGGGAGGTCGGGCAGCTCGCCGCGCGCCTCCAGGCGCCGCACGAGCTCCGCCGTCGCCCGCACCCCGACGTCCGCCTGGATCAGCGCCTCCTCCAGGCGTTCCCAGGCTTCGTCGTCCTCCGGGTCGAAGGCGGCGGCCACGATCTGCTCCGTCAGCGCCTTGCGGCTCTTCGAGAGCGAGTCGCGGAGGCGCGAGAAGAACCTCCCGCGCTCCTGCGCTTCCTCGGCGGCGCCGGAGGCGTCTCCGAGAAGCTCAGGCCAGGAGCGGGTCATCGGCAGAGACCGTAGCGGCGAAGCGCCGGATCTCGCGCCGGGAGCGCAATCCGCTGCACCCGATCACGGCGACTCGCCGCACGGGTCAGCCCGCGACGGCGCCGGCGGGAACGCGATCGTGCTGCGGCAGGCGGCGCGACACGACCTCGCTGATGCCGTCCCCTCCCATCGTCACACCGTAGAGCACGTCGGCTGCCTCCATCGTGCGCTTCTGATGCGTGATCACCACGAACTGCGCCCGGTCGGAGTAGCGACGGAGCAACTCCACGAAGCGGTTGACGTTGGAGTCGTCGAGCGCCGCCTCGACCTCGTCCAGCAGATAGAACGGGCACGGGTGCGCGAGGAACAGCGCGAACAGGAAGGAGATCGCCCCGAGTGCCTTCTCTCCACCGGAGAGCAGTGACAGCCGCGTGATTCTCTTCCCGGCCGGCCGGAGCTCCACTTCGACGCCGGACTCGCCCTCGCCGTCCTCTCCGGGCTCGACCAGGCGCAAGCGGCCCTCGCCGCCGGGGAAGAGCGTCTCGGCGACCTCTTGGAAGTTGCTGCACACGGCCGAGAACGTCTCGTCGAAGCGCCGGGTCACGGTTTCGGCCAGCTCGTCGCGGAGCTTCTCGAGCTCGTGCAGCGCCTCCTCCAGATCCTTGCGCTGCAGCTCCAGCTCGTCCAGTCGCACCTTCTCGCCCTCGTACTCCTCGCGCGCCAGCGGGTTGACCTTGCCCAGCTCCTCGCGACGGCGTTCGAGACGGTCGACACGCGCCTGGAGCTCGTGACGATCGGTTCCCGCGGCCGGCTCGACCTCACCCGCCTGCTCGAGCCGCCGTTCGGCCTCGGCAGTCTCAGCGTCCAGACGTGCCAGCTCGATCTCCACGGCCGTGACGCGCTCGGCGGCAGCGTCCGCCGTCCGGCGCACCTCGACCTCCTCGGCGCCCAGCCGCCGCAACTCCGCGCCGAGCTGTCCCGCACGCGTCGTGCCTGCGTCGGCTCGTGCGCGGACCGGCGTCTGGAAGCGCTCCGCCAAGCGTGCGCCGCGCTCGAGGCACTCCACCGTCTCGGTCACGGTGGCCACCAGCCGCCGCAGCAAGTCGGCATCGGCGCCGCCCCGCCTGGGCGCACGTTCGGCCAGCGCCGCCTCGGCGTGGCGCTGCCGGTCGGCAGCCTCGCGGGCCAGGCGGGTTGCCTCCTCCGCCTCTTGCAGCAGTGCCCTTGCCTCTTGACTCAGGGCCGCACGGTCTGTGCCGGGATCGTTGGCGCCCTCCGTCTGCAGGCCGCCCAGTCGCGCCACGACCATGTCCGCAGTCTGCGCCGCCGTGTGCGCGACCTGCGCGTCCTGGCGGGCCATCGTCTCGCGCTCGCTGATCGCCTGGAGATCGACGCCGCACCGCTCGGCCAGCTCCGTGTGGGCGATGATCCGCGAGGAGATCGGCCCTTCCAGGCGCGCCACGCTCGCGCCTGCGCGATCGAGCAGCGAGTCGAGCGTGCGCGCCGTAGCCACCAGCGCCTCGACCAGCGACACGTCCAGCGTGCGCTCCCGCAAATGGGCAACGGCGGCATAGGCGACCTCGGCTGCTTCAGCCGCGGTTCGGGCCTCGTCGGCGATCTTGGTCGCCGCGCGCGCCTTCGCATCGAGACCCGCCGCCTCTTCGCTGAGCAGGCGACGCCGGGTGTCCATCTCCAGGAGCACCGTCTCCGCAGTCTCGCCGACGAACCACAACTCGCCCGATCCAGGGTCGAAGCCGAAGCCCTCGGCGGTCACGGATGGCCGACCGACCGTGAGCAGCCCCTCGAGCGGCACGACCGGAAGCGCGTTCACGATCGTGCGCGGGTCGCGACCCGCAAGCACGGAGAGGCTGCCGAGACCTGCGTCCTCCGCGCGCCGGAGAAGCGCCAGCCCGGCTGCGGGATCGTCTGTGAGCACGGCGGAGGCGAGACGCCCCAGTGCCGCCGCTGTCGCACGCTCGCTCCCCGGCTCGATCTCCAGTGCCCCGAGCGCCAACCGCTCCCCCTGCTCTGCGAGCGAGCGCGCCGCCGGCGGGATGCCCTCCAGCTCAGCCAACGACCCCTCCAGTGCCGCCAGCCGCTCGCGCGCCGAGCGCGCCCGCTCCACGAGGTCGTCCCGCTCGCTCGCTGCAGCACGCGCGGCGGCGGCCGCGACGTTTGCGGCAGCCTCGAGCTCGACCGGCGTCGGCCCCCCCTCCGCAGCGAGCGCGCGGGCCAGACCGAGATCCTCGGAGAGCCGACCGTGGAGCACGGCGGCGTTCTCGCGCCTTGCGGCCAGCCGCTCGCGATGCGAGCCGAGCGCGCGGAGGCGTTCGTTGGCGATGCTCTGCCCCGAGGCGGCCTCGGCCAGAGCAGCCTGGGCCGTCTTGCGTTCCTGGCGCAGGCGCTCGAGGCGATCCTCGGCCAGGTTCCCGTGATGCCGCTCGAGCGCTCCGAGGCGCGCGTGGGCGTGCCGGGCACGCTCGGCTGCCTGCCCGCTCGCCTGGGCGGCGTCGCGGGCGGCTGCGGCGGCCTCGCCCGCGATCTGCTCGAGCGCCAGGATCGTGGCATCCGAACGCGCAGCGAGCGCCCGTTCGGCCTCGCCCTGGTCGTCCGCCAGACGAGCCTGGAGGCCGGTCGCCGACTCGCGTCGCACGACCAGCCGCTCACCCGCACCCTGGAGTCGGTAGAGGGCGGCCAGCGCGGCCTCCCTGGTACCTGCCGCGTCGGAGAGCTCGACTTCGGCCTTCTCCCGCGCTTCCAGCAAGCCCGTCAGCTGCTCCTGCGTGGAGCGACGCGCCAGCACCGCGGCCTGGCGACGATCGTGCGCGGCGTCTCGGCGCTCGCCCACAGACTGCAGGTCGAGCTGCGCGACCCGCGCCCGCAGACCCGCGATCTCGCCGACGAGCTTCTCCGCGCGCTCTGCTGCCGTCGCCTGGAGCGCCAGCGGGCGCAGCCGCTTGCGCACCTCCTCCTCCACGTCGAGCGCCCGCTCGACCTGCGTGGCTACGCGCGCCAGCTTCAGCTCGGCGCGATGCTTGCGCTGCTTGAACTTGCCGAGACCGGCTGCCTCCTCGATCAACGCACGCCGATCCTCCGGCTTCGACGCGAGGACGGCATCGACCTTGCCCTGGCCGACGATGGAGTGCATGGATCCGCCGAGCCCGACGTCGGCGAGCAACTCGACGAGGTCGAGGCGGCGGACGGGCGTGCGGTTCACCAGGTACTGCCCCTCCCCGCCGCGCACGAGCCGGCGAGTGATGGAGATCTCGCTGTAGTCCAGGTCACCGCCGAAGGCGCCGTCCTCGTTGTCGAACAGGAGCTCGACCTCGCAGTGATCGGCCGGCGGCCGGTTGCCGCCGCCTGCGAACAGCACATCGTCGGGTCGTTCGGCGCGCATCGCCGACGGGGTCAGGGAACCCGCCGCCCACACGATCGCGTCCGCCACGTTCGACTTGCCGGAACCGTTTGGCCCGACCACGACTGCGACACCCGGCTCGAGCTTGACCTCGACCGGGTCGGGAAACGACTTGAAGCCGCGTATCTTGATCGCTCGTAGGTGCACCGCGGGCGGAAGTATCGCGACCGCGACGGACGACCCGCCGTTCAGGCGGCGCGCGGCAGTGCGACACCCGCCAGCAGAAGGCGGCCCAGCGCTTCGCTGTCCAGCGGCGGCGAGTAGAGGTAGCCCTGCGCGAGATCCGCGCCCAGAGCGGTCAGCCGCTCCGCCTGGATCGCCCGTTCGACGCCCTCTGCAACCGCCACGAGCCCGAGCGAATCGGCCAGCCGCAGGATCGCGTCGACCAGGTTCGCGTCGGCCGACTCGCCCGTCAACCGGTCGACGAACGGCTTGGGGATCTTCAGCATGTCGAGCGGGAACTCGCCGAGCCGCGCCAGCGAGGAGTAGCCGGTCCCGAAGTCGTCGATCGAGAGGCCGACACCGAGCGTGCGAAGCTCGTGCATCAGGCGAACCGCTGCGATCTCGTCGTGGACGACGCTCGACTCGGTGACCTCGAGGGTGAGCAACCCCGGGTCGAGCCGCGTCTCGGACAGGATCCGCTCCAAACGCTCCACCAGGCCCGCGCCGGCCAACTCCTCCGCGGAGAGGTTGACCCAGATCCCGAGCGATCCCAGCGGGGCGATGGTCTGCCAGCGTTGCGCGCGACGGCACGCTTTGGTGAGCACGATCTGCCCGATCGCGGTCATCTGCCTGGGGTCGGCGAACGGCAAGAAGTCGCCCGGGGCGATCACCCCGTGTTGCGGGTGGAGCCAGCGCACGAGGGCCTCGACCGCATGGATCCGCCCGTCGAGCAGCGAGACCACAGGCTGGAAGTAGACCTCGATCTGGTCGCTCTCGAGGGCGTTGTCGAGGTCGAAGCCGAGCTCCCGGCGGCGACGCCAGGCGTCGTGAAGGTCGGGCTGATAGGCGGCGTGACGGCGCTGCGGATCGGCCTTGGCGGAGTACATGGCGATGTCCGCGCGGGCCAGCAGGTCCTCGGCGGAGAGACCGGCCTCGGCGACCGCGATCCCGATGCTCGGACGGGTGGCCAGCGATCGGCCGGCAACCGTGAAGGGCCGCGTGAACGCCTCGTCGATGCGATCCGCGACCGTGCGCGCGCGATCTTCATCGGCGCCGATCAGGAGTACGGCGAACTCGTCCCCACCGAGCCGGCACGGCAGGTCGGACGGTCGCACCGCGCCCCGGAGCCGGTCTGCGGCGAGGACGAGAAGCTCGTCGCCCACCGCGTGACCCCATGTGTCGTTGACCGACTTGAAGTCGTCGAGGTCGAGGAAGAGGACCGCGGCCGCGCCGGGCCCACCGTCCCGGTCGATGACCGCTGCAACCTGCTCCGCGAAGAGGACACGGTTCGGCAGCCCGGTGAGAGCATCGTGAAATGCCTGGTGATGGAGCTGCTCCTTGAGCTCGGTGACGGCAGCCAGCGAGCGTTCCAGGCGGCCGTTCTCCAGCAGCACGCCGGCGTGCGCGACGAACGTCTCGAACAGCCGGCAGTCACCCTCGTCGAACGTCCCGACGCCGCCGGCGCGGTCCCCGACGACGAACCAGCCGAGGATGCGCTTCTCGGTGCGCAGCGCGCCGGCGATGGCGTCCATGATCTGGCGCTCCTCGAGTACCTCGCCGAGGACCTGCTGCTGGCGCCCGGGCGGAATCCGGACGACGCCCACGTCGACCGCCTCCAGCAGCGCTCGATCCGTGACGGTCAGGTCGCTGGGTCGCATCAGCACCTCGCCTTGCGGACCGCTCGTCGACCGCAGCGCCACGTCGTCACCCTCCAGCGCCAGCAGGACGATCTCGGCAAAGCCGGCATGGAACAGCTCGCGGGCCTGCAGCAGAAGATGGCCGATAGCCAGTCCGAACTCGGGCGCGCTTTGCGCGTCGCGCATCGACGCGTAGAGGAACTCCACCTTCTCGCGCTCCTTACGTTGCCCCACATACGCTCGAAGGACGATCGCGACGACCACCGAGGGTACGGCGAGGAGGAGCAGCGCCCACGGATCGACGCGCACCAACTCGGCTGCGGCCAGTGCGAAGCTGCCGGCTGCGAGCGCACCGACGAGCCCGAAGGAGCACGCTCGCAGGGACTCGGCCGCCTCGAAGCGGCTCTCGGCCAGGCCAACCACGGCGGCCACCAGGATGCTGCCCACCAGATTGGAGGCGCCGAGCGCGAGGAGGACGGCGAGCCATTCCCGGGTGGAGCCGGGGGCACTGCCCGCCACAGCGCGAAAGACGAGGACGCCGACCGCGCCCACGGCAGCGAACTGCACGAGGTTGAAGACGAGCTTCACACCGCGCTGCCGGCGGAACAGTGCCATCGCCAGGCCTGCCGCTCCGACCTGCCCGACGAGCAGTGTGAGCGGCGAGGCGAACAGCAGTGCGAAGACGAGCGGGAACTCGCTCAGCGAGAGCGAGTGCGCCCGTCGCGCGAAGTGGATCTGCACGACCCACACCTCCGCCAGCGCGAACGCCACCGCCACCACCCACCAGGGCACAGTCGTGGCCGGGTCGAACGAACCGCTCGACGAGCCTGCAACGACCCACCACAGGGCGGCCGCTCCGGCACCGGCCACGACCACGAGACTCCAGATCGGGGCAGGGGCGACGAACGCAGCTGGAATCCAGCGCAGGCGGCGCCGACCGACCTCGTGGACCGTCATGCCACTCCTATCGGCATGAAAGGCTCAGCGATGAGTCCGCACCCCCTGGTGCCGACGCTCGCGGGAGCGTCAGATGACGCGCGGCTCGATGCCGAGCGCGACCAGGGCCTGCGCGGCCGCTTCCTGCTCGGCCGCTTTCTTGGTGGTGCCGCTGCCGCGGCCGAGCTCGTCGCCGGCGATCACCGCGACGCACACGTACCGGCGGTCGTGCGCGGGGCCGTCCACCTCGACGACCGAGTACTGGACGACCTTCCCGGAGCGGGCGAGCGCCTCCTGCAGCTCGGTCTTGTTGTCGACGTGACCGCCGCGAGCGAACTCGATGCGGGTGTCGAACGCGGCGACGATCGCCTGCTCCGCGACCGTGAACCCGTATTCGAGGTAGACGGCCGCGATCGCGGCTTCGAGGAGGGCGGCGAGCACGTTGCGGCTGCGCGCGATACGCTCGAGCTCCGCCGCGGGTACCTCCTTGGCGTGGACGGCGAGCCGGTCGCCGAGGCCCAGCTCGCGTGAGACGAGCGCGCAGCTGTGTCGGGACACGACATGGGCGCGGATCTTGGCCAGTTGCCCCTCCGTCGCCACAGGGAAACGGTCGTACAGTGCGCGCGCGATTGCGAGCTCGAGCACGCTGTCGCCCAGAAACTCCAGTCGCTCGTACGAAGACTCCCGGTCGGGCGCCCAGGAGGTGTGGGTGAAGACGTGGTAGAGCCGCTCGGGGGGAAGGCCGTCGACGAGGTCGCCGAGCCGTACGCCTCCCCCCTCGGGCGGGGTGCTACTGCTGCTCGAGGACGTAGTCGACCGCCTGGCCGACAGTCGTCAGCTTCTGCGCGTCCTCGTCCGGGATCTTGATCCCGAACTGATCCTCGAGCTCCATGATCAGTTCGACGAGGTCGAGTGAGTCGGCGTCGAGATCGTCCTGGAAGGACGCCTCCATGTTCACGTCGTTCTCGTCGGCTCCCAATTGCTCGACAAGAGCGGAGCGGACGCGATCGAAGACCTCTTCACGGGACAGTGCCACTTGTTCAACCTCACAGGTTCGCGGGGCAGTACGTGCGGTGGACGACAATATCAGGCAGATCAGTCGCTCGATCTGCGCGCGGCGACCTCTTCGAGCGCTTCGGCCGACTCGCGGGCCGGGAAATGCGTACGCAGCTTGCCGACGACATCGTGCTCGACGCCCCGCGCAGCAAGCCGGATCGCGTTCGTGATGGCCGTCGGCGAGCTCGAACCGTGAGCGATCACGACGAGCCCACGCAGGCCCAGGAGGTACGCGCCGCCGTGTATCTCGGGATCGAGACGGGCCCGCAGCCCCCGCGTCGCCGGCCGGATCAGCAGCCCGCCGATCTTGCCGCGCGTCGAGCGCCCGATCTCGCGGCGCAGGGCACCCATCACCGACCTGATCGTCCCCTCCAGCGTCTTCAGCGCGACGTTGCCGGTGAAGCCGTCGGTCACGATCACGTCGGCCTCCCCCTCGAGCAGCGAGCGACCTTCCACATTCCCCTTGAAGGCGAGCCCGGATGCGACCAGCAGTGCGTGAGCCTCGAGCGTCAGCTGGTTCCCCTTCTCAGGCTCCTCTCCGATCGAGAGCAGCCCCACCGCCGGCAGCGCCACGTCGAGCAGCTCCTGTGCGAAGACACTCCCCATGTGCGCGAACTGGACGAGATGCTCGGGACGCGCGTCGGCATTGGCCCCTGCGTCGATCAGGAGCGACGCACCGCGCGGCGTGGGGATCACGACTCCGATCCCGGGCCGGTCGACACCGGGCAACCGACGCACATGGAGCAGCGACGCGGCGAGCACGGCGCCGGTGTTCCCCGCCGAGACGACCGCGTCGGCCTCTCCGTCCCCGACCGCACGCACCGCCCGCACGAGCGAGGAGCCCGGCTTGGCGCGGACGGCGTCGGCGGGCTTGTCGTCCATCGCGATCTCGCCGTCGGTGACGACGTGTCGCAGGCCGAGCGTGTCCAGGCCCGCGGGGCCGAACACGATGGGATCGATCGTTGCCGACCGGGCGGCAGCGGCGCCGGCCACGACGTCCGTCGGACCGCGGTCGCCGCCCAGCGCGTCGACAGCTACACGAACCGGCACGGCACCGCGGGCGCTACGGGGCCGGGGTGCTGAGCGGCTGCACGTCGCGGCCGCGATACGTCCGGCAGATCGGGCACGCGTGGTGTGCGCGCTTCGGCGAGCCGCAATTGCTGCAGGTGCCGACCCGCGGCGCCTCGAGGGCGTGGGTCGCACGACGCCTGTCGCGCCGAGCCTTGGATGTCTTGCGCTTGGGAACGGCCATCAGCGGCTGGCTACTGTACCAGAGGGTCGCGGTGATCACCGGGGCCAGCGGGGCCCGGAACTGATCTCACGATGACGGTTCTCGTCGGGGCGCGATGGGTGCGTGCGATGCAAGGACGCAGGGAGCGGAAGGCATTGTGAGATCAGTTCCCGTCCCCGCGGCTCCCGGCGCGGCGTCAGATCGAGGCACTTGGCGTTTCCCTCATCCGCCTGTGCTGCCGGCTCCGTACTCACAAGAGACATCGCACACTGGGCGCCAGCCCCGAACCAGGAGACGACAGACCGATGCGAATCCGTACTCTTGCCGCTGCCCTCGTGGCCTGTGCCGCACTTGCCGCGAGCGCCACAATCGCCGTCCCGGCCTCCGCCGAGCCTGCCCAACCGACCCTCTTCGGGGCGGTCGCCGCCAGCCTCGCGGACAACAACAACGCTCCCACCGACCGCAATTGGTACGACTTCGACATCCTCGCCAACGGGGTGCTCGCCGCCGGCCTGCAGACCGCCCTCGACGCTCCGGGCGCGAACCTGACGGTGTTCATCCCCAACGACCGGGCCTTCCAGGCGCTCGTGGCCGACCTGTTTGGCTGGCGGTTCTGGTTCGCCAGCGAGGCCACGATCCTCGGCAAGATCGTCGAGCTCGAGAAGAGCGCTCCCGGCACCCTGGCGACGGTGATCACCTACCACGCCGTCAACGGCCAGATCGACTCCAAGACAGCTCTCAGCGTGCCAAGAGGCACCGAGCTCACCACCCTGCAGGGCGGGAAGATCAAGGTGTTCCCCCTTCCCCTGCTCGGCACCGCCATCCTGATCGACCAGGACACCAACGACCTAGACCCGACGCTGGTGCGCAGCAAGCTGGACATCCGGGCGAGCAACGGCATCGCCCACGGGATCAGCCTCGTGCTACGCCCGGCCAACCTCTGATCGACTCGGTCGCAGACCGCTGAGTCCGCCGGAACTGCCCCGGCCACGAGCCGGGGCCGTTCCGCGTGTCCACCTGCCCCTCCTGACCGTCGGAGCGCCGTTGCGCTCGCGGATCGAAGCCAGGCGACCCGGGCGGGTACTCCTTCTGATCCGAGTCCTCAGTCCTCGCCACGCACTCCGGCAGCCACTGTCCGCAGAAACATCCGCAGCTCGGCGGGCGAACGGGCGATGACCGGTGCCGGGCGCAGCGCCGTGCCCGCTGGAAATGGCCCGACGTGAATTGCGAACGACCCTGCAGGCAGCGCGGCGTACATGTCGAGGTCGGTGCGATCGTCGCCGGCGCCAAGCACGGCATGGGTGCCCGGTTTGCCTGACGGAAAGAGCTCGCGGACGTACAGGCCCTTGTTGATTCCGCTTGCTCGCACCTCGATCACGAGCTTGCCCGTGATCACCTCGGCGTGAGCGCCGGACAGAAGGGAGTCCAGCGCGACCAGCAACTCGCGGGCCCGCCAGGCCCCGTACTCCGGCTCGGCCTGGCGGTAATGCCAGGCGACGGAGCACGACTTCCGCTCGACATGCGTGCCGGGGACGTCTGCTGTGACGCGGCGAAGCACGCGCTCGACGCGGGGGATCCAGCTGAGGTCAGCCTCCAGCAGGCGCCGCCACGGCTGACCTGGCGCGCGGGCCAGGTACCCGTGCTCGGCACCGAGATGGACGGGGAGCCTGCCGAGCCAGCGCTCGAGGGTGTCGCGCCGGCGGCCGCTGACCACGTGGACGTCGGTGGCCGGGAGCGCGCACAGATCCTCGAGCAGTTTCACGACCTGCTCTCCCGGCATCGCGAGCTCCGGGTGGTCGACGATCTCGCGGAGCGTGCCGTCGTAGTCGAGGATGATCGTGCGGCGCCGGGCGGTGGCAAGCCGCCGCAGCAGTCCTGGTCCCGCATCCACCAGTGTCCGCCGCGTCGCGGCCGCAGTGGGACGTCTTCTGCGCACCGTGCGCAGCCGGCCGATGCTGGTGGCCGCCCAGCGGGCGGAATCGAGGCGATCGACACGGGAGGCCATCAGCTCCATCCGGCGGCGCCGCTCGACAGGGCCTAGCATCAGCGCCTCCGAGATCCGGTTGGCGACTGCCTCGGTGTCCCACGGGTTGACGAGGACCGCTCCCGGGAGCAGATGCGCTGCCCCGGCGAGCTCGCTCAGCACGAGCGCGCCGCGGAAGCGGCCTGGCAGCGTCCCGCGGAAGCTCTGGCAGGACACGAACTCCTGCGCCACGAGGTTCATGCCGTCGCGCAGCGCGGTCACCGCCATCACGTCGGCCCGCCGGTAGAGGGCCGCCAGCTCCACGGGATCGATGCCACGGTGGACGTACTCGATCGGCGTGACACCGAACGCCCCGACCCGGCCGTTGACGTGGGCGATCTGCTGCTCGATCTCTCCCCGCAGCGAGAGGTAGTCGGGGCTGTCGAGGCGGGAGGGCACGACGATCTGGAGCAGCGTCGTGTCCTGCACCCGTTCCGGCTCCTGCTCGAGCAGCCGGGCGAACGCCTCGATCTTCTGCGGCACCCCCTTTGTGTAGTCGAGCCGCTCGACGCCCAGAATCAGCCGCTTGCCCTGGTAGCGCTCCTCGATGGCCGCGAGCACCTGGGGTGCGGTCGGGTCGGTGAGGGCCGCTCGGAACGAGGCCGTGTCGATCCCGATCGGGTCGACGGCGAGTCGCACGGAGCGGCCGTCGAGCGCAACCTCGTCCGGGGAGGACTCGAGTCCCAGCACGCGGAGGCAGGACGAGCGGAAGTGGCGCACGTAGTCGCCGGTGTGGAAGCCGAGAACGTCGGCTCCGAGGAGGCCGTGCAGGACCTCCTCCCGCGAGGGGAGCAGACGGTAGACCTCGCTCGACGGGAACGGGATGTGCAGGAAGAAGCCGATCGCCACGTCCGGCCGCAGCTCCCGCAAGAAGCTCGGCACGAGCAGCAACTGGAAGTCGTGGATCCAGACCCGGCCCTCGGGAGCGCAGACGTCCGCGCACGAATGGGCGAAGCGTCGATTGACGTCGACGTAGCGCTCCCAGGAGCGATGCGAGAACGAGAAGCGGTCGGGGAAGTAATGGAACAGCGGCCACAGTGACCCGTTGCAGATGCCGGAGTAGAAGTCGCGCTCGTCCGCGGCGGTGAGAAAGACGGGCTCCAGGCGGTCCTCGCGGAGCCGCTCGCGCACCGCGTCGTGCGCGGAGGACCGGAGCTCGGCGCCGGGCCAGCCGACCCACGTGAAGTCGCCACCGAGCGCGCGGAGTGCCGACGCGAGCCCGCCGTGGCTCCGTTCCAGCAAGACATCCGAACCGCTGAGACGGACGGTGACGGGCAGCCGGTTCGCCGCGATCACGAGCGGGCTGCGCGCCGGGTTCGTCATGCGTCGTCGAGCTCCTCGCGAAGCACCTGCAGCGCGGCCCAGGGAGTACCGGCGGGGTCCGCCTCGTGCCCGTGTGGATCGGTGTTCAGGTCGCGTCCGCAGGTCGGGCAGAGCCCGGCGCAGCTGGGCCGGCAGACGATCTGCTCGGGCAACGCTTCGGCGATCGCGTCGCGCGCCCACGCGGAGAGGTCGAGCTGCCCCTCGGAGACGTACTCGCTCACCATCTCCTCGTCGTCCCCCGAAGGCCGCTCGTCCTGATACTCGCGGGCGTCCATCCGCAGATCGAGCACGGCATCCTCCAGGCACCGCATGCACGGCCCATGGAGCCGCGCCGCGAACTGCAGACGGAACATGTCCCCGGAGGTCGCCCGCTGGATCGTCAGATCGGCCTGCACCACCGCCGGCACCGGCAGGTAGTGCTGACCACCGAGCGCGAACGGCTCGAGCGCGATCTCGACGTGCTCACGAAGCTCCTCACCTGCGCGTAGGCGGAGCGAACGCAGGGCGTAGAACGTCATGCGCTGCAGGCTAGCGTGGCGAGGCGTCGGGCCAGAGCCGGGGGCTGTTCCCTCAGGGTAGGACGGGTTTCCCCTACAGGTAGCTGTCGTCGTCCTCGACGGAGCGGTCGGCCGGACCCAGGCCGCCGAACGTCTCCTGTGACCGCTCGTGTAGCCGCTCGCGGCCTCGGCGAACTGCGTTCAGGAACTTGTCGAGGTTGACCTCGAGCGTGGAGAGGATGCCGTCGGCCCAGTCCTCCATCTCGAGGCGGGTCTCGCGAGCCTGCCGGCGCGAGTCCTCGACGATCTCCGTGGCTTGCCGTTCGGCGATCTTGACGATCTCGGTCTGGGACGCCTCGCGCACGGCCTGCTCGCGCGACTCACCGACGAGCCTGTCGCACTCGCGCTTGGCCTCGGCGAGCATCTCCTGCCGCTCCTTGACGATCCAGCGGGCCTGCTTGATCTCCTCGGGGATGGTGGCACGCATCTGGTCGAGGATGTCGTAGATCTCCTCCCGGTCGATGCGTACCTGATCGGTGAGCGGCACCGCCTTCGCGTTGTGCACGAGATCGTCGAGCTTGTCGATGAGAACGAGAACATCCATCCGCGGAATGCTACTCGGACGGCCTGACGGGCGTGCCAGGACGACCGTCCGGGAACAGGTCACGGAAGCGCAGCGCAACGTTCGCCGGCACGAATCCGGAGACGTCTCCGCCGAAGCTGGCGATCTCCCTGACGCCGCTCGAGGAGATGAACGAGTGCTGCGGGCTCGACATCAGATAGAGCGTCTCGATCTCCGGCGCGAGCACGCGGTTCAAGTGGTTCATCTGGAACTCCCACTCGAAGTCGGCGATCACGCGCAGCCCTTTCACCATCATGCGGGCGCTGTGGCGGCGGGCGAAGTCGACCACGAGCTCGCTGAACACGTCGACCACGACGTTCTCGAAGTCGCCGAGCGCCTCCTCGAGGAAGGCGACGCGCTCCTCCACGGTGAACAGTGTCTGCTTGTGCGACGGCTCGCGGACGACGCCGACCACGATCCGGTCGAGGATGGCGGCGGCTCGACGGATCACATCGACATGACCGAGCGTGACCGGGTCGTAGGTGCCTGGGCAGATCGCGGTGATCATGGCGTGAAGAGCGTAATGCGCGTCGAGCCGTAGCGTCGGCTGGTCAGGAGCGAGAGGGGCAGCTCGGGCTCGGTGGGGGCCGCCGTGGACACCGCCACGACACCGTCGGGGGCGAGGATCGGGGGCAGGAGCTCGGCGAGCTTCGGCTGGACACCCGCATACAGCGAGAAGGGCGGGTCGATCAGGATGAGGTCGAACAGGTGCCGCGCGGTGGCCTCCTGACGCGCGACCGAGAGCGCGTCGCGGCGCAGCACGGTGGCACCCGTGAGCCCGAGCCTGGACACGTTGACGGCGATCGTGCGGCAGGCGACTGCGTCGTCATCGACGAGCAGGCAGTGTGCCGCGCCGCGTGACAGCGCCTCCAGGCCGAGCGCGCCCGATCCGGCGAAGAGATCGAGCACCGAAGCGCCGGCGACCGGACCGAGGATGTTGAAGAGCGCCTCGCGAGCCCGGTCGCTGGTCGGTCGCGTGTGGGTGCCCTTCGGTGCCTCGAGCCGCCGCCCGCGATGGGTACCGGAGATGATCCGCACGCTGTGAGCGTACGGATGATTGCTCCCTCCTTGCGCGACCGGTTCCGGGTGCGTGCACGGTGACAGGTTCCTTGTGAGCCCCTGAAGGAACCCACCGCGATCACGAGTCGCCGAGATGGTCGGACTCGCCGAGCAGTGCGTCGACCGCTTCGCTCAGGAGCCCCTCCTCGTCGAGCGCCTCGGCCACGGTCCTCGCACGCTCGAGCAGGTCGCGGTCGGCGCGCAGACGCGTGAAGCGCAGGTCGGAGAGACCCGACTGTCGCGCTCCCAGCATCTGGCCCTCGCCGCGGATCTCCAGGTCCCGTTCGGCAAGGGCGAAGCCGTCGGTCGTCTCCACCATCGCCTCCAGCCGCTCGATCGCGCCTTCAGACAGCTCCTCTCGCCCCTGCGAGACGAGAAGGCAGTAGGACTGCTCGGCGCCGCGACCGACGCGCCCGCGCAGCTGGTGCAACTGGGCGAGACCGAAACGGTCGGCCTCCTGGACGATCATGATCGTGGCGTTCGGGACGTCGACGCCGACCTCGATCACAGTCGTCGCGACGAGCACGTCAAGCTCGCCGGCCTTGAACGCCGCCATCACCCCGCGCCGCTCCACCGGACGCAGCCGACCGTGCAGGCAGCCCACGCGGTAGCCGGTGAGCTCCCCCCGGCGCAGCCGCCCCGCCTCGTCCTCGGCGGCGCGTGCCACGGTGGTCTCGGAGGCCTCGATCAGCGGGCACACCACGTACGCCTGCCGGCCGTCGTCGAGGTGGCGGCGAAGCCGGGTGTAGGCCTCGGAGCTCCGCTCCTCGGTCACCCAGGCGGTCACGACCGGCTTGCGCTCGGCGGGCGGGGCGGCGATCTCCGACACGGCCAGATCCCCGTACACCGTCAGTGCGAGCGTGCGGGGGATGGGGGTCGCCGTCATGTGCAAGACGTGAGGGCTGCGACCCTCGGCCAGCGCTGCCCGCTGGCCCACGCCGAACCGATGCTGCTCGTCGACCACGGCCACGGCAAGGTCGGCGAACTGCACCTCACGCTGGATCAAGGCGTGCGTCCCGACCGCGATCCCCACGTCGCCCGACTCGACGAGCTGCCGTACCGTCGCACGCTCCCGCGCCGGAAGGGCGCTCGTGAGCAGCGCCACGCGAACGCCGAGTTCCGCGCAGTAGGCCTCGAGCGTGAGGAAGTGCTGCTCGGCCAGGGTCTCGGTCGGGGCCATCAACGCCCCCTGCCGGCCGGCCTCGACCGCCCGCAGCAGCGCATAGAGGGCGACGACCGTCTTCCCCGCCCCCACGTCACCCTGCAGCAGCCGCTGCATGGGCACGGCTCGCCCGAGATCCTGGTCGATCTCCGTGATCGCCTGCTCCTGTCCGGCGGTCAGTGCGAACGGCAGCGACGCACGGAGCCGAGCCACGAGCTCGCCGGCAGGGTCGAGCGCAGTCGCCACGAGCTGCTCGCGTTCCTGGTTGCGCCGGCGGAGCGCGAGCTGAAGCACGAGCAGCTCCTCGAAGGCGAAACGCCGGCGCCCGACCTCGGCCTGGGCCAGCGATGTCGGACGGTGCAGGGCAGTGAGCGCGTCGAAGGCCAGGGGGAGCCCCTGCCCGGCTCTGAGCGCCGCGGGTAAGCGGTCCTCGAGATCCCGCGCCCGCTCGAGCGCAGCGCCGACGATGCCACGCAGCTGCTTCTGCGCGAGGTCCTCCGTGGACGGGTACACAGGCGCGAAGTCCGCCGTGTCCGCCGCGTCGTCGAGGTCGTAGCTCTCGACCGCGAAACCGAAACGGTTGCGACGACCACGCGCCCGCACGAGCGTGCCGGGCGTGAGCTTCGCCTCCAGCCACGGCTGGTTGAACCAGGTGGCGCGGATCTCACCGCTCGCGTCCGCAAGATGCACCGTGAGCATGTGCAGGCGCCCCCGACGACGCCCGGAGGCTCGGCGCACCACTCCTTCGAGCACCGCCTCACCGTCGCCGAAGAGCAGGGCGATCGGCGTGGCCGCGAGCGGCTCCTCGTAGCGGCGAGGGCGGTGCAGGAGCACGTCGCGCACGGTGCGCAGACCGAGCTTGCCCAAGCGTTTCGCGACAGCCGGGCCGACGCCCGCGAGAACGCCCACCGGCTGGTCGAGCAGGTCGGCCCGCGGGGAAAAGGCCGGACGTGCCCAGCGGTCCGGTGCTTCGAGACCGGCGAAGCCGAGCGAGGACACCGGCCGGGGCACACCAGCGAGTATAGGACCGCGACGCCGAACGGGAAGACTCCCCTGACCGACGGGGAAGCAAGGTTCGTTCGTCGCGCAGCCGTGCCGCGGTCAGACGTCGTCCTGGAACCAGAAGAAGCCGACGGCGCCTGGTCCGGCGTGCGTGCCGACCACGGCGCCCAGTGTCCGTACCAGCTCGATCTCCGCCTGGGGACGGGCGCGCGCCACGAGATCGGTGAGCACATCCACCCACTCCGGAGCGTTGGCATGGGCGATCCCGACACGCAGGCCCGGCCGATCCTCGGTGCTCTCGGTGAACAGGCGACCGAACTCCTCGAGCGCCTTCTGGCGGCCGCGCACGCGGGCGATGGGCACGATCACACCGTCCTCGACGGAGAGGATCGGCTTGACGTTGAGCAGCGCGCCGGCCAGCGCCGCCGCCTTGCCGATGCGACCGCCCTTCTGCAGGTACTCCAACGTGCCGACCGTGAAGACGACCTTGTTGGCGCGTTTGAACATCTCGATCAGGGCGGCGACCTCGTCGTCGGTCGTCCCGCGCTCGAGCCGCCGCTCGATGGCGAGGGCGAGCATGGCAGCAGCGAGGGACGCCGTCTCCGTGTCCACAACGACCACACGGTCGCCTCCGAGCTCGGAGGCGGCGAGCGTCGCCGACTGATGTGTCCCGGACAGCTTCGCCGAGAGCATGATCGCGTAGACGCGCTCGTATCCGGCAAGCCCTTCGAACGTTTCCAGGAAGTCGTGTGGTGTCGGCTGGGATGTCGTGGGGAGCGCGGGTGTCGCCGCCAAGCGCTCGTAGAACTGCTCGGGGCGTATCTGCACGTGATCCTTCAGGCTCTCCTCACCGAAGCGCACGTAGAGCGGTACGACCCGCATGTTCTCGAAGCGTTCCCGAGCATCGGGGAAGTCCGACGTCGAATCGAGCACGATCGCGGTGTTCCGGCGGGTCAGCTCCATGCCGGGACGATAGTCGCCCGCGGTAGCGGCCAGCGAGTCGTAGCCGGGATCCACCGCTTGGCGTGATCGCGGGGCGCCTGCCAGGCTCGTCAGGACGTGCGCGGACAGCGTCGGGCAGGCTGGTTGCCTGTTCGACGCTGTCCGCGCGCGGAGCGCACCGACCGGGTAGCGGCCTGGCGGGCCTGGCAGGATGCAACGCCCGCGCCGCTCGGTGGATCCAGGCTTTAGGGCCCATGCCGCCAGACGTCGGAACGGCGTACTGCGGGGCCCTTCAGGGCCTCGCGAGGAGTGGAAGCTCGACCAGCAATCGGTCATCCGCAGCGGCGAATCCGGCGCTTGTCACGGGACGAGCTCCTGGCGAGGCCCTGAAGGGCCCCGCAGCGCACCCGGCCTCCCGGGATAGGCCTTAGGCAGGCGGCGGCAGGGCGGCGTGGACGGCGGTTACCAGCTCGGCGAGCGGCGAGCCCTTCTCCAGAAGGGCGACCGCCCCGGCCGCGAGAGCGGCCACCCGTTCCTCGGCACCGGCTTCGGCGGTGAGGCAGACGACGGCCGGGCCGCCGCTGAGCCGGCGCGTCAGCTCCACCCCGTCCATCCCGGGCAGGCGGAGATCGGCGAGCACGACGTCCGCCGCGGCCGCAGCAAGCGCCGCCAGGGCCTCCTCTCCCGTGGCCACCGATCCGACGACGACGATCTCGGGCTCCAGCCCGAGCAGCAGCTCGAGCGACGAGCGGTACACCTCGTTGTCGTCCACGAGGAGCACACGTGCTCGCAGCCCGGTCATTCGGCGGAGAGGAGCAGCGGGTAGTGCGGCTGGCCGCCCGTGTGCACCTCGATCTCGAGAAGCGGATGCCGCTCACCGAGCGTGGCCAGGAGCGCGGTCAGCTGCGGCTCGTCCTGGCCGACGAGGAGCGTCAGCAGGCCACGGTCGTCCTCGAGCAGCTTCTCGCAGACGGCGAGGGCGACAGCATCGAAGTCATCCTCGCAGGCCACTGCACGGCCCTCGACCAGACCGAGACAGGCCCCTTCCCGCACCGCCACGCCGTCGAGGTCCACGGTGCGGGATGCCCTCGTGACCTCGCCGGTGGCGACGTCGCCGAGCGCGTCGCGCATTGCTGCCTCGTTCTCCTCCGCCTCCGCCGTCGGCAGGAAGCGGACGATCGCGGCCAGCCCTGCGGGAACCGAGGTCACCGGGAGCACGCGCACGCGCTTCTCCGTGAGGCCGGCCGCCTGTTCGGCGGTCAGTACGACGTTGCCGTTGTTGGGGAGCACGATCACGTCGCTCGAAGGGCACGCCTCGATCGCGGCCACCAGGTCCGCAGTCGACGGATTCATGGTCTGACCGCCCTCGATCACCTCTGAGGCGCCGAACCGCTCGAAGAGCTCGCGGTTCCCCGCCCCGGGTGCGACGGCCACGATCGCCGTGGGCTGGGTCGCCCGCGCGGCGCGCTCGCGACCCTCCTCCGCCTTGAGGCGTTCCTCGCGCGCCACCGTCTGCCGGTGCATGTCGGCGATCTCGATGCCTTCGAGTGTCCCCAGACCCGAGCCGATCGAGAGCGCCGCGCCGGGATCGTCCGTGTGCATGTGCACCTTCAAGGCGGACGGATCTCCGACCACGAGCAGCGAGTCGCCCATCGTCTCGAGCCGCGCCTCCAGCGCCTCCGTGTCCAGCCCGTCACCCTCGACCACGAAGACGGTGCAGTAGCGGTACCGGCTCAGCTCGAGGTGGATGGCGGCGATCGGATCATGAGGATCGTTGGCCACCGATCCGGCGACGGCGAGCGGGCGCCCGGCCAGCGCGCCGCTCACGCCGCGCAAGAGCTCCACCAGACCGGCGCCGCCGGCGTCGACCACCCCGGCCTCGGCCAGCACCGCCAGCATCTCCGGCGTGCGGGCCAGGGCGTCCTCGGCACGGGACAGGATGCGCTCCAGGAAGGCGAGCAAGTCGAGCCCCTGAAGCCCCTCGGCCGCTGCCTCCTCGGCCTCCTCGGCCATCTCGCGAATCACCGTGAGCATCGTGCCCTCGACCGGCTTGCGAACCGCCCGATAGGCCGCGTCGCGCGCGGCAGCCAGCGAGTGCGCCGCCTCGGCGGCGCCGATCTCGTCGTGCTCGCCGAGCGCCTCCAACAGACCGCGCACGATCTGGCTGAGGATCACACCGGAGTTCCCGCGCGCCCCCATCAGGGCAGCCCGCGAAACCTCCTTTGCGAAGGCGGTCGGGCCGGCGGCCGTGGACTGCTCCACGCAATCGGCGATCGCGCGGACGGTCAACGTGAGGTTCGAGCCCGTGTCGCCGTCCGGCACCGGGTAGACGTTGAGATCGTCGATGCGCGCCCGGTTCGCCTCGAGCTGCGCCAAGGCGTGACGGGCGATCTCACGGAGCCTTTCGTTCACGTCGAGCGCCTCGCGTCCTCGATTCGCACCTCGACCCGCGACACGTCAAGCCCGGTGTGGCGTTCGACCTCGTGCGCCACACGCGTACGGGCGGCCTCCGCGACCTCTGCCAGGTTGAGCCCGAACTCGACGACCACCTCGATCTCGATCTCCAGGCCGTCCTTGCCGTCCCTGATCTCCACGCCCCGACCCGGACGGGAGCGGCCACGCGCCGTCAGCGCCCGGCGTCCGGCCATGTCCACCACGCCGTAGCTCTCCGCGACGATCTCCCAGACGAAGCGCTCCAGGGCCGACCGGGAGATCGAGACGCGCCCGAGCGGCGTCTCCCTGAGCAGCAGCGTGTCACGGCGCACGCCGCGAGGTTACCGTTCCTTGGCGAGGAGCAAAGCTCCCCGCCAAGGAACGGGGATTTCCAGAACATCGGCTCGTGCACCTCGGCGACCGGTGGGCTGAGCCCCTTGCGAGGCCCTGAGCCTGGAGGGCCCCGCTTCGCCTCTCGCGGCCGACCTATGCACAAAGGGCTCCGTCCACGACGCTGCGAGCGGCTCTCGGCGGAGTGGGTTCCTTCAGGGACTCACAAGAAGGTCGTCGGGAGCTCGCATCCGGAACCAGTCGTCCGATGTAGGGATCGATGATTCGGAGACACCGCGTGATCCCTGCGGTGACTCATTACTCATACGCGGTGGCCCCTGGCAGGGTCAGGCCCTCGCGTGGTGAGCCGCGCTAGACGGCTTTGATGACCTTGCCGGCCTTGAGGCAGCGCGTGCAGACGTAGTCACGCGTCGCCTTGCCGTCGAGGATGAGGCGCACCTTCTGCAGGTTGGGATCGAAGCGCCGCTTGGTGGCGACCATGGAGTGGGATCGGTTGTTCCCGAATCCAGGCTTCTTCCCGCAGATGGCGCAGATTCTCGACATGCGGCCGTGAATGCTAGCAGCGGCGGCCACCCGGGTCGCTCGACAGGCGATCACCGGTCACGGAGTGGCCCTCCGCGAAGCGGAGCCTGATCGCAAGAAGACAGCCGGCCGCTTCGCGGCCGACCTTTACCACCTGTGCGGCGACTATCGCGGAACGTTCCGGATCGACGTCACGGGCGCCGCACAGGGGTCAGCGCGCAGCCGCGGCACGAAGGTTGGAGAAGACGTCAGCCATTTCCAGCGCAGAGATGACCGCGTCGGCGCCGTGGTCGATGCGCGGATCGGCCTGCTCGACCCGTTCCAGGGTGAGCACGCCGAAGGCGACGGGCACCCCTGTCTCGATGGCCGCGAGCTGCAGGCCCGAGGCCGCTTCCGCCGCGACGTAGTCGAAATGTGGTGTGTCGCCGCGGATCACGCAGCCGAGGGCCACGATGCAGGCGAAACGCCGGGTCTTGGCGAGCGCCATCGCTGCCACCGGCAGCTCGAACGCGCCCGGCACCGGCATCACGGTGATCGCATCGCGGATCACGCCGCGCCGTTCGAGCTCGGCCAGGGCGCTGGCCAGGAGCCTGGAGGTGATCTCGCCGTTGAAGCGACTGACGACGATACCGACGGCCCGACGCTCGCCACGCGCGACGCCGTCCAGAACCGGGTAACCGGGCGGGATCACCAGCTCACCGGGAGCGTGCTGCGCCGTGTCCGACGAGACATGGTCGGCGATGGCGGGCGCGTCGTCGGGATGGGGAAGCTCTGCCAGGGGCTCGGGATGCGCTGGGACGACAGCGACGTCGGCCTCCTCCTCGCGTTCAACCGCGTGCCAGGAGCCGAGGACGTTCTCGGCGGCCTGCTCGACACTGTCAGCGTCCGGTTCGGGGTCGACGTCGAGCTCGGGCTCGCGTTCGGGCGACTCGTCGGCGTGGAGGTCCTGTTCGCGCCGGCTGAAGGGATCGTCGTCGAACGGGGCGCTCATCGGTGGCTGATGGTAGACGACGCGTCGGGAGTCAGCGGCGGGCGAGCAGCCGTTCAACGTACTTGGCCAGCACGTCGACCTCGAGGTTGACGGCCCGGCCTGGAACGAGCGCACCCAGCGTCGTCACCTCGAGGGTATGGGGGATGAGCGCGACACCGAAGCTGTCGTCGTGAAGTTCGGCGACCGTGAGCGAGACCCCATCGACCGTGATCGAGCCTTTCTCCACGCAGTAGCGGAGGATCGTCTCGGGCGCCTCGACGATCACGCGCAGCCCGTCACCCTCGGCCTCCACGGACTGGATGCACCCCGTTCCATCGACGTGACCTTGCACGAGGTGGCCGCCGAGCGGCTCTCCGGCGCGCAGCGCGGGCTCCACGTTGACCCTGGCGCCGACGGACAGCGCAGCCAGGGTCGTCCGGACGAGCGTCTCCCGGCCGGCGTGGAAGGACACGAGCGCCCCCTTGACGGCGGTCACGGTCAGACAGGTGCCGTCGATCGCGATCGAGTCGCCGAGCCCGGCGAGAGGCGCGCTGGCCGGGGCCTCGACCACGAGCTCGCGGGCGTCCCCGGTGCCGGTCACGCTGATGACACTTCCGATCTCGCGCACGATCCCGGTGAACATCAGACGGAGTCTCGCAGACGCGCCTCCAGCAGCACGTCGACACCGACCGCTGCTGACGAGAGCTCGCGGAGGTCGAGCGGCTCGGGCAGGTCGGCGAGCAGGTGCGGGCCGGCCCCCGAGACGACGGGCGCGACGAAGACCAGGATCCGGTCGACGAGCCCCTCTCTGACAAAGCCGGTGGCGAGCGTCGGGCCCCCTTCGAGCAACAGCGACTGCACGCCTTCGGCGGCCAGCGACCGTAACTCCTCCGGGAGCGAGCCGGAGCGCAACTCGAGCTCCGAGCCGGGCGGAAGCGGCCGACGGCCGAACGCGAGCCGGCGCGGCTGCCGGGCGGCGTCGACGTCGCGGGCGTCCAGGCGCGGTGCATCCGCGAGCACCGTGCCGAGACCGACCGCGACCGCGTCGTGCGCGGCGCGCAGGCGATGGACGAGCCGCCGCGACTCCTCGCCGGTCACCCAGCGCCGGCCGGGGACGACGACCCTGCCGTCGAGCGAGACCGCCGCCTTGTACGTCACGAACGGGCGCGCGAGGCTCGCCCAGGTCCGCCAGGCCTCGTTCTGGCGCTTGGCCTCCTCGCGTTCGTCGAGCTCGACGGGAACACCGGCCGCCAGCAGCAGCTCCAACCCACCCGCGGCCTTTGGGTTGGGGTCGAGCGAGGCGGCGACGACGCGAGAGATGCCGGCCTCGAGAATGGCCTCGGTGCAGGGGGGCGTGCGGCCATGATGGGTGCAGGGCTCCATGGTCTGGAAGAGCGTGGCGCCGCGTGCCCGCTCCCCCGCCTGCGCGAGGGCCACGATCTCGCCGTGCCGGCCGCCCACCTCCTCCGTGACTCCCTCGCCGACGATCTCGCCGTCGAGCACCACGACGGCACCCACCGTCGGGTTCGGGTACCCGCGGCCCTGCGCCGCCGCCGCCAGCTGCAGCGCGCGGTCGATGCTCATGCCGTGAGCGCGGACAGCCGTCCGTAGGCTGCGCCGGGCTCGTGCGCACCCATCACCGCGGTTCCGGCAACGAGCACCCGGGCACCCGCAGCCACCAGCTCGGCGGCGTTCGCCTCCCCTACCCCTCCGTCCACTTCGATCGGCACCGAGACGAGCTCTGCGAGCCGGCGGACGCGCCCGACCGCCTCCCGCATGAACGGCTGGCCCGAGTACCCGGGGTGGATGCTCATGCAGAGCACGAGATCCGCCCGCGCAGCCAGCACCGCCGCTGCGGCCTGTTCCGGGGTCGACCCCGGGTTGAAGGCGACGCCGACGGCCAGTCCGAGCTCGCGCGCCAGCTCGGCCACCGCCGCTGCGTCCTCGACGACCTCTGTATGGAACGTGACGAGGTCGCCGCCGGAGGCCGCGATTTCTGCGAAGTGGTGAGCCGGGTTCGTGACCATCAGGTGGCAGTCGAGCACCCCTCCCGCCTCGTGGATGCGTGGGGCGATCGAGCGCAACACGACCGGCCCGATCGTCACCGGTGGCACGAAGTGCCCGTCCGCCTGGTCGAAGTGGAAGACCCGGCAGCCCGCGGCCAGCAGCTCGTCGATCTGCTCACCCAGGCGCCAGAAGTCACCCGCGTACAGGGACGGGGCGATCTCGACGCTGCGCAGGCTGTCGGGCCAGGCCATCTCGGATCGATGATAGGCCGGGACCTGGTCAGGGGACGCGCAGGCGCGCGATGAAGAATCCTGAGGTGCGGTGGACGTGCGGCAGGGTCTGCAGGAACTCGGGCCGGCGGGCGTGCGCGAACTCGGGCCATTGCGCGCCGAGCGGATCCGCCTCGAGCCCGACGGCGTCGATGACGTCCTCGGCTTCCTGGCGGTTGATCGTGCAGACCGAGTAGACGACACGACCTCCAGGTCGGGTTCGCTCGATCGCCGCACGTAGCAGCTCCAGCTGCAACTCCGGAAGCGGCTCCGCACGCCACCGGAGGTCGGGCCGGGAGGCCAGCACGCCCAGCCCGGAGCACGGCGCATCGACGAGCGAACGGTCGAATCCCCTGAGCTCGGCCGGCAGCGCCCGCCCGTCGGCCTCCACCACCTGGACGCTCGCGGCTCCGAGCCGCTGCGCCGTACGGCGCAGCTCGGAGGCCCGATCTGCGTTGAGCTCGACGGCCGTCACCGCACCGGCGAGCATCGTTGCCTTCCCGCCAGGAGCGGCACAGAGGTCGAGCACGCGGTCGCCGGCATTTGAGGCCACGACGTGACCCACGAGCTGTGAGGCGCGGCTCTGCGGCCAGATGCGTCCCTCTCCGAGCGCGACCTCGTCGACACGCTCGACCAGGCGGGCGCCGGGAATGCGCGGATCCTCTTGCCCCTCGATCTCGCCACGAACGAGACGTACGGCCGTCTCGGCCGGCTCGTTCTGCGCACGCATGCACTCGCGCGCCGAGTCAGGGCCGAGCTCCCGCCACCACAGCTCTGCCACCCAGTCCGGATACGAGTGGCGCAGGCCGGCCTCTTCCGGGGTGCTGTCGGGGAGGGACTCGACGTATGAGCGTCCACTGTCCGCGAGCCGCCGCAGGACGGCGTTGGTGAACGCCACGGCCCGCTCACGCCCCGCCTGCCGCACGAGCTCCACGGACTCGTTGACCGCCGCGTAGCGCGGCACGCCGTCCAGGAACAGCAGCTGGTAGCCACCGAGGCGAAGAGCCGCGCGCACGGGCGGCTCGATCCGGGCCATCGGCCGTCGCGCGAGCGTCTCCACGACGGCGTCGATCGTGCGAACCCGCTGCACGGCCCCGTAGGCCAGCTGACGGGCAAGCGAGCGGTCGCGGTCGTCCAGGTCGTGCGAAACGGCACGAAGCGCACGATCCGCGTAGGCCTCATCCTCGAAGACGCGCCGCAGCACGGCGAACGCGGCGACGCGCGAAGGGCTCAGCGAAGGCCGCGAAGCCACGCGGCGACCTCCAGGCGCTTGCCGCCCTCGGGCTGCACGACGAGCGGCTCGAAGGCGCCGTCGGCGCCGACCCTGGCCTGCCACACGGTCACCGGCCTGCCGTGCAGCTCGGCGCGGGCGCCGATGTGCGGCGCGAGCGCGCGCACTCGACGCACGAGCTCTTCCGCCGGACGCGAGAGATCGAGGCGCCGGTCGTCGGCCGACAGGCGCTCCGCGTAGGTCACGCCGTCCTGCGCCTGGGGAACGAAGAGCGGCTCCTCGAGGGCGAGCACGTCGTCGAGGAGCGCCACGGCGACCTCGGCGGCACGGGCGTAGACCATTCCCGCGTCGTCATCCGTCCCGATCGCGAAGGCCTGCTGCGCGGCGACCGGCCCGGCGTCCAGCTCCTTCACGGTGCGGTGGATCGTGACGCCGGTCTCCGCGTCGCCCGCGATGATCGCGCGCTCGATGGGTGCCGCCCCGCGCCAGCGCGGAAGCAGCGAGGGGTGCACGTTGAGCCAGAGGCGCTCCGCGAGCAGCGCCTCCGGCACGAGCAGGCCATAGGCACAGATGACCACGACCGGCGCGCCGAGCTCCAGTCCCGGTTCGGGCCGCTCGGGTTGCAGGACGGGAACGCCGAGCCGCTCGGCCACGACCTTGGCCGGCGGCGCAGACTGCTTGCGCCCTCGGCCGGCAGGGGCGTCGGGCCGCGTCAGTACCGAGACGATGTCGTGCCTCTCCGCCAGCCGCTCCAGCACGTCCGCGCCGAAGGGCGCGGTCGCCGCGACCGCGATGCGCCGGCGCTCGCTCAGAGCGCCAGCCGGGGGCGCAGCTGCCGGAGCGCCTCCTTGCGTGACGCCTCGTCGGTGCGGTCGATGATCAGCGTCCCGTCGAGATGGTCGAGCTCGTGCTGGACGACACGCGCGTCCATGCCTTCGAGTTCGAGTTTCAGCGGCGCGCCGGTCGCGTCGACCCCGCTGATCGTCACCTCGATCTGCCGTTCCACATCGACCCGCACACTGCCGAGCGAGAGGCACCCCTCGTTGTCGGTCTCCTGCTTGCCGCCGGCCTTCTCGATCACGGGATTGGCGAGGACGACGTCCTTGCCGTCCAGGTGACAGACGAAGAAGCGGCGCAGGATGCCGACCTGGGTGGCTGCGAGGCCGATCCCCTCGGCGTCGTGCATGAGGTTGAACATGCGCTCGGCCACGTGCAAGAGCTCGTCGTCGAACGTCTCCAGCGTGGGCGCCTTCATGCGCAGTACGGGGTCGCCGTACTGCCGGATCTGCGAGAGCGCGACGCGCTTGCGGAGCGCCTTCTCGGCCGAGGCCTGCTCGGCGGCGTCGAGCTCGGGCTCATCGTGGTCGTGATCGTGGTCGTGATCGTGATCGTGATCATGGTCGTGGTCGTGGCCGCTCATCGCCGTCGAGTGTAGACCAGGGCCCGCTCAGAGGGTCTGGGGATCGACGTCGACGACGACGTTGAGGCTGTCGAGACGCAGGGCCGGGGTGGCCGCCGTCACGAGCGCGGCGGCGGCGCGGGCGAAGCGCCGTGGCTCGTCGGTCTTGGCCACGAGCTGGGCTCGGTAACGGTCACGCAGGCGCGGCAGGAGCGCGGGGCCGAGCACCCGGGTGCCCTCAGGCTTCAGCCGCTCGCGGAGCTCCCGCAACAAGCGCTCCGGTGCTCCCGCGTTGGGGGAGGTGGCCTGGATGGCGACGAGATGCGAGAACGGCGGGTAGCCCAGAGCCTCGCGCCGGGCCAGCTCCCCCTCGAGGAAGGTGTGGACGTCGTGGCGCTGTGCCAGCAGGAAAGGGCGCTCCTCCGGCTGGAAGGTCTGGACGAGCACAATCCCCGGCAGATCCCGGCCGCTGCGCCCGGCCAGCTGGGTGACGAGCTGGAACGTTCGCTCCTCCGCCCGGAAGTCGGGAAGCGAGAGGCTGCCGTCGGCATCGATCACCGCGGCCAGTTGCACACCGGGAAGATGGTGGCCCTGGGCGATCATCTGCGTGCCGAGCAGGATGCTGCGGTCGGTTTCCCTGAACCGTTCGAGGGCCTCGCGCAGCGCTCCGGGCTCCGAGGTCACGTCGGCGTCGAGGCGGATCCGCGTCAGCTCGGGCACCAGCCGCTCCAGCTCGCGCTCCAGATGCTGTGTCCCGGCTCCGATGTGCACGAGCTCGGTCGAAGCACAGGACGGGCAGGCCGAGGGCACCGGCTCGGTGTGGCCGCAATGATGGCAGTGCAGGCGGCGATCGCGGTGCGCGGTGAGGGCGACGTCGCAGGAGGGACAACGATGCGAGACGCCGCAGGCACGGCAGTGCAAGGCGGGGGTCAGGCCTCGCCGGTTGAGCAGGAGCACACCCCGCCCGCCACCGGTGACGAGCGTCTCTAGAGCCC
>CAVTWR010000002.1:0-139505 GCA_963738505.1 uncultured Actinomycetes bacterium
GCGGGGGTGGGATTTGAACCCACGGAGAGCTTGCACCCTCAACGATTTTCAAGACCGTCCCGTTCGACCGCTCCGGCACCCCGCCGCGACCGGGGATTGTCGCAGCAATATCGGCCGTGTGCGGGCAGATTGCTCCGGCAGGCTGTAAGGTGACACGCCCAGGCGAGCGATGAAAGATGTGGACAAGATGCGACTGACCGATGCGCTCGAGCA
Source organism: uncultured Actinomycetes bacterium (assembly GCA_963738505.1). Lineage (GTDB taxonomy): Bacteria > Actinomycetota > Thermoleophilia > Gaiellales > Gaiellaceae > Gaiella. Next base: position 214 of record CAVTWR010000002.1, read on the forward strand.
GCTCGTGCGGACATTGCGACCGGATCACGAGGAGACAGGGGCCGTCGCGTCCCAGACGGACGCCGCAGACGCATCCGAGGGCGCGGTCGTGGCGACGGGCGCTGAGAACGTTCCGGTGGGGGTCGCCGCGGGCGAGGCGGAAGGAGCGGGCGAGGCCATTCCGGGAGTAGCCGCACCCGGCACCGCGATCGAGCGTGTCCTGTCGGCGGAGACTCCGGCCGCAGATCCCGCCGAGCCGACGGTGCCCGGCGAGACCGCCGCCGCGGGTGCCGCGCCTCCAACGCCGCGCGCGAGCTCCGAGGGCGATGTCCCGTCCGCGCCTGCAGAGAGCGGGACCGGCGCCGGTCCTCTCCACGCAGTCCGTCAGATCGTCGGCGGCGTCCTGCGTGTACCCGCCGGCCTGAGCATGCCGAAAGGCGAGGCCAACGTTGCGGACGCCGATCCATCCGAGAGCGGGACACCCGACTTGTCTCCTGCTCCAGCCTCCGAGGAAGGCGCGCCGCAGCCGGACCTCGCCGCCGCCCCGGAGTCGCCGTCTTCGGAACCGTCTGCGTCGGTCGCGGGAGGCGAGGAGCCACCCGTGTCCGCCGCAGAAGGGCCCGCGGCGGCCGGCCCGGAAGGGCTCGTCGACGGGCCTGCGGCCTCAGGTCCGGACGCGGTTGCGGCGGCCGACCAGGATGACCAAGCGGAGCGAGAGACCGACGGGATCGCAGGCGATGATCAGCCCACCACCGGCACCGAGCCCACCGAAGCGCCGGCGGCTGCTGCGCAGGACGCGGTGGTCGACGGTGAGGCCCGCGAGGTCACCCCGGATGATCAGCCTGCCGCGATCGCCGACCAGCCGCCACTCCTCGGAGAGGAGTGGCAGCGGATCCTGGCTCCGCTGCCGTCACTGACAACGCCCGACGACGTGGCCCATCCATCCACGGACGAGGCACCACGGGCTCCGGCCCCTGCGCCCGCCATCGCCTTCCCGTCTGCGTCCCTGCCCGTGCAGGCATCAGCGGCCGAGAGCGGGCCGGCCGCACAGGCCACGGTGCCCGAGGCGCCGTCGACCGAGGAGCCCGTTGCCGCAACTCCCGCCACCGAGAGTGAGGATGCGGTTCGGCCGGCCGCCGCCGCTCCGTCCTTCCCGACGTCGCTCGCCGACCTCAAACCGGCGAGGAACCTCGATACGGCCCCTTCCAGGTCTGACGCGGTGGTCGAAGAGGCTTCCGCAGCTCAAGGCCACGAGCCCGCGGGGAGTGCGGATCCGCCGACCTTCGTCGAGAAGCGCCTCCCCGAGGCGGCAGGCGTCGACGCACTCCCGATCGCCGTCGCCTCGGAGATGGCGGAGACACTCGGCCTCGGCTATCACCTGGGCTCCGCGCTCGAGCGGATCACCGAGGGCTCGCGACGCGGGAGGGCCGGCATCCCGGCACTGCGCGAGGCCGTCTGGTTCATCGAACGGTATGCCGAGGTGCTCGAGCGCCGCCCGATCGGGGCGGATCTCCACGCCTCGAGCGAGAAGCTCCGTTCCAGCGGCGAGGTGATCTCCGGGCTCCGCGAGCTGAGTCGTGAGCTCGAGCGGCAGGCTGCGATCGAGCCGGCCCGTGGGCTCGGGCGGGCCGGCGCAACCCCGTCGGCGGAGGCGAGCCGGACGTTGGCAGCAGGGGACGAGCCGGACGCCGAGGCTTCAGATCTACGCGAGCGCCGGACGCTGCCCGAGGAGTTCCTGATCATGGCGGTGCGCACGGTGCTGATCGTTCTCGGTGCCGGGCTGGTCGTGCTCATCGCCACGCTCGTGGGCCAGGCTCTGTAGCGCCAGCTTCCGGCCGATCTCCGAGTGCCAACGCCTCACAAGCCGCTCAAACGATTGCTTCCTGATCGGACAGGGGTTCCCGATGCGCCTGCCGGACGACCTTCTTGTGAGTCCCTGAAGGAACCCACTGCGCCCAGACCTCCGCTCCTTGGCATGCCCCTCGCACGCGGGTCTGAGAGAGACGGAGCGGGGCCCTTCAGGGCCTCGCAAGGAGTTCATCCCAAGAGCAGCATCCGGCTGCAACATCCGGCTGCAACCATCGGCAGATTTGCACGTGCCCGAGGGTCGTTGGCAGAGACCGCTGACGAGACTCGGGGCTTGTGGATTGCCGAACGCCTTGCGAGGCCCTGAAGGGCCCCGCTCTTACTCCGCCAGCCGCGTGGGCTTGAAGAGACGGTCACAGTTCAACCCGGCCAACATCCAGAGAGCACACGGGGCCGCGGTAGGAGCGCACCGCGAGTTCCCTGCGAGCCCCTCAAGGGGCCCGCAGGCCCGCCGGGCCGCAGGCCCGTCAGCCCACGATCCGGGCCGGCGCGCCGAACCCCTGCAGCACCTCGGGCACCTCGCCCTGGAAGTTCTCCAGGAGTGCGAGCACGACCCGGTCGGTGACCATCGTGCCGTTGAGCGTGTGTGCCGTCTCCACGCCGCGCTCACCACGGAAGCGGATGCCGAGCCGGCGGGCCTGGTAGTCGGTCGTGTTCGAGCACGAGGTGACCTCGCGGTAGCGCTCCTGGGAGGGGAACCAGGCCTCGAGATCGATCTTCTTCGCGGCCGGCGCGCCCAGGTCGCCCGCGGCGATGCTCACTGCGCGATAGGGGAGACCGAGCTTCTGCAGGAACGCCTCCTCCAGCGCCACCATGCGGTCGTGCTCGGCCCACGAGTCCTCGGGATGCGTGAACACGAACATCTCGACCTTGTTGAACTGGTGCACGCGAAACATGCCGCGGGTGTCCTTGCCGGCGGCGCCGGCCTCGCGGCGGAAGCAGGGAGAGAACGCCGCGTAGCGGAGGGGCAGCTCGGCACCCTGCAGGATCTCGCCCATATGGAAGCCGGCCAGGCCGACCTCCGAGGTGCCTGTGAGATAGAGGTCGTCGGCCTCGAGCGCGTAGATGTTCGAGCGCTCCGTCGGGAAGAACCCGGTGCCGTACATGGCCTCCTCGCGCACGAGCACTGGCGGCAGCATCGGCGTGAACCCGGCCTGGACGAGATGATCGATCGCGCACCGGTAGAGGGCGAAAGCCAGCAGTGCGGTATCGCCGACGATGTACCCGAAGCGCGCTCCCGAGAGGCGCGCGGCACGTTCCATCTCGAAGCGGCCGACCTCCGTGTGCTCGCGCGGCTCGACCAGCGCAGGTGGCTCGCCCACGCGGCGTAGCTCCTCGGCGTCGTCGTCCGTCGAGCCATCCGGCGCGGACTCGTGCGGCGGGTTGGGCACGTCGGCCAGGGCCGCGTCCCGGGCAGCTTCCGCGGCCCCGATCTGCTCCTCCACCACCCGCAGCTCCTCCTTCACCTGTTGCAGCTCCTCGAGCTGCTCCGGTGTCGGCTTGCCCTTGAGCTTGGTGCGCGAGCGGAGCTCGTCGACCCGCGGCACCAGCTCGCGCCAGCGCTCGTCGGCCTCGAGCAGACGGTCGAACGCCTCGGCGGCACCCTTGCGCGCCAGCGCTGCACGCCAGGCGGCGGCGTCGGAACGGGCTGCCTTGAGATCGATCATGCGCCCACAGAGTCTAGAAAGGCGGAGATGACGGCGGCCACCCCGTGGGCCTCGGGGCCGGGGCAGCGCCAATCGGCCACGGCGTCCAGGCTCTCGTGCGCCTCGCCGACGGCGATCCCGAACCCCGCGGTCTCCAGCAACTCGATGTCGTTCTCGCCGTCGCCGAACGCCACCATCTCCTCCACGGCCACGCCCAGGCAGGAAGCGACGAACGTGATGCCCGTACCCTTCGTCGCCTCCGGGTGGCCCAGCTCCAGCAGCCAGGGCAAGGATGTCGTGAGGTGGAGCGCCGCCCCGAAACGCCGCGTCAGGAGAGCCCGCATGGCCGGAAGCTCTTCCGGATCACCGACCGCGACCAGCTTCGTGGGCGGCTGATCGAGCCAGGCCACGAGATCACCGACCTCGGTCACCGGAAGCTTCTGGTAGGCCGCGTAGCGGCGCGAGTACTCGGTGTGTGTCCCCACGATCAGCTCGTCGTCGACGTAGACGTTGGGCGGATGGCCGGCGCTCTCGAGCATCACGATCGCCTCCCTGGCCAGTTCCAGTTCGAGCGGCTCGTGCACGAGGAACTCGTGGGTCGTCGGGTCTGCCACGACCGAGCCCTGATAGCAGACGACCGGCTCGGTGATCCCCGCCTGCTGGACGTAGGGCAGCACCGAGCGGTACATGCGACCGGTGGCCACGATCACGGGGATGCCGGCCGCCCGGCTCCGGGCGATCGCAGCGAGTGTCCGCTCCCCGAGGATCCCGTCCTGCCCGATCAGCGTGCGGTCGAGATCGACGGCGAAGGCCGACACTGTGCGCGGGAATGTCTCGGGGAGGATCAGCCGCTCGTCGAGTCGACGACGAACTGCACGACGTCGGCGATCTCCTGGGCCGAGATCTGTGTCTCGAAGGAGGGCATCCCGCCCTGACCCTTGGTGATCCGCTCGGCCGCGAGCTCGCGTGAAGGCTTCGCGTCGTCGAGGTTCGGTCCGACGGTACCGGTTGTGCCGGCCGCTGAAAGCGTGTGGCAGGCGCCGCAGCCGGTGCTGCCGAAGATCGACTCACCGTTCGCGGCATCGCCCTCGAGGGCGAGCGCGGGGATGTCCTCGACGCTCGGTCCAGCCGCTGTCTCGATCGTCCCGATCACCGTTTCCGGCGTGGCCGATACTTCCTCGCCGCCGCAACCCGCGGCAACAAGGACGAAGGCGAGGACGAGCAGAGCTCCGAGTGCCGTTGCCTTGCGCATCGCGAGGAGTGTATCGCGGCCCGCCGGACGGCCGTGCACATACCGGTAGGCCACGTACGCCGCGGTCGCGCCCGGGCCGAGCACGTCGCCGGGCGTGTCGTTGACCAGCAGCGAGACGACGAGAGCGGCAAGGACGGCGTCTGCGGCGGCGACCCGGGGTGAGAACGTGACCACCCACAGGGCGCCGGCCAGGCCGATGGCTGCCGCGATGATCGGTCCCGGGCCGGCGGTGACCCTGTTCCAACTCAGCTCGAGCCGGTCGCCGATCGCCGACAGCACGGCTCCGGGACCGTCACCCACGGTGGAGGTGACGTGACTCGAGCCGCCGAGCAGGGCGTCGAGGGCGACGAGCGCCACGGCCAGGCCGACCGCGCCACCGGCCAGGACGACGCCCTGTCGAGCGGAGGGACGGCGACCATCGGAGCGCAGCGCGAGGACACCCAGGGCGACGAGAACGACGATCAGCCCACCACCGTCCGCCCCGAAACGGCTCACCCCGACGGCGACGGCGCCGAGCACCCCGCACACCGCGAACCAGACCCGCCCCGCCCGCGCACCGAGCACGATGGGGACGAGCAGGAAGGTCGACAGCAGGTTGGAGAAACCGTAGAAGCGTCCCGCCTGAGAGGGGCCGAGCGGCGACAGCGCGACGGCTTCCGCATCGAGCCCCGAGACCAGCAGGTACGAGAGCAACAGGCCCGCCGAGGCCCAGGGAAGCGGTGCCAGGCCGACGGCGGCGGCGAGCAGCGCGGCGGCCCACCAGCCCGTGAGCCACAGATTGAGTGCCAGCGCCAGCAACACGACACGTGCGCCGAGGCGGGGTCGCAAGAGCGCGACGAGACCAGCGGCGACGACGATGAGGATGGTCAGCGGCAGCCGGATCTCGTCGTTTCGCTGGATGCGGTCGTCGAGGCGGCGAAGCGTGCCCACGGGGTCGTCGACCGCGACAGACTCGATCTTGTCGTTGGCGAGATCACCGAGGGAGATCAGTCCGGTGATGCGGGTGGAGTCCGAGGTCAGCACCTTGCCGGCCAGCGCGGGGTCGCGGACGGCGAGCGGGTAGCGCCGGTTCTCGCTCCTGCCGGACGGCGGCAATTCGAGCACGATGTGGATGCCGGGTGCGTCGAGGTCGAGCCTCTCCGCACCGCCCGGCGCAACGCCGCCGTTCAGCGAGCTTCGCACCTCGCCGCTTCGCAGCGTGGCCAGCGCCGACTCGCGCGTCACGGTGGGCCCTGCGCCCGGGACGGCGAGCGCGATCCCGCCCATTCTCGACTCGGCCTCGAGATCGACCGCGGCCGCCGGCCGGATCTCCGCACCGATCCCAACGGCCAAGAGCAGCGCGATACCGGCGGTAAGGGCCATGGTTGCGACTCTGGGACGCATCCGGTCAGTATCTCGCTCCGGTTGGGTCGGGAGCGAACGTGACGGCCGCCGCCCGGAGGCCGACAGCCTGGAACAAGAACCCGAGGACGCCACGGGGCCTGTCCTGCCCGGCGTCGGCACGGCGTACTGCGGGGCCCTTCAGGGCCTCGCGAGGAGTGGCAGCTCGACCAGCAAGTGGTCAATCTCGAGCGGCGAAATGCGGCCCTTGTCACGGGACGAGTTCCTGGCGAGGCCCTGAAGGGCCCCGCAGCGCGCCCGGCCCACCGGGATAGGCGGCCCTAGAGCGTCGCGCCTGCACTCTGGCACCCCCGCTTGGTACCCGCGAGACGGCGGGCGGGATGCGTTGGCGTCCTGTGGTCTTCCCGCGCTTTGCGCTCTCGCGGGGTTGGGTCGGAAGCGGACGTGACGGCTGCCAGTTCGGAGGCCGACGGCCGGGACGAGGAGCCGCAGGACGCTAGAGGGCCGATCCGGCTAGGCGTCGGATCGGTGTGCTGCGGGGCCCTTCAGGGCCTCGCGAGGAGTGGAGGCTCGACCAGCAAGTGGTCAATCTCGAGCGGCGAAATGCGGCCCTTGTCACGGGACGAGTTCCTGGCGAGGCCCTGAAGGGCCCCGCAGCGCGCCCGGCCCACCGGGATAGGCGGCCCTAGAGCGTCGCGCCTGCACTCTGGCACCCCCGCTTGGTACCCGCGAGACGGCGGGCGGGATGCGTTGGCGTCCTGTGGTCTTCCCGCGCTGTGCAACGCTCGCGGGATCGACCTGGCAGCTTCTGCGTTCGAGCATGTCCCTTTGGCACATGTCCGAAAGAGCCGATAGCGTCGCGGTCATGCGTCTCCTCGTCGCCCGCTGCGAGGTGTCCTACTCGGGTCGCCTGTCCGCGTACCTGCCGGAGTCCACACGGTTGCTGATGCTCAAGGCCGACGGCTCGGTGCTCGTCCACGCCGACGCGGGTGGGTACAAGCCCCTCAACTGGATGACGCCGCCGACGGTCGTGGAAGAGTCGGAAGGGCTGATCGTCGTGCGCAAGCGTGCGGGCAAGACCGAGGACCGGCTGGAGATCCGTATCCACCAGGTGTTGAGTGACTTCGAGGCGGAGATGGGGGAGGCCGCAGGTCTCGAGAAGGACGGCGTGGAACGCCACCTGCAGGAGGAGTTGGCGGCGCAGCCGGCTGCCGTCGAGGACGGCTTGCGACTCGTGCGGCGCGAGTGGGTCACGGACATCGGCCCGGTCGATCTCATGTGCCGCGACGAGGGCGACGGCTGGGTGGCCGTGGAGATCAAGCGGATCGGCACGATCGAGGCGGTCGAGCAGCTCTCTCGCTACCTGGAGGTGCTGCGGCGCGATCCGGCTCTCGTCGACGTGCGCGGCGTGCTGGCTGCGCAGAGCGTGAAACCGCAGGCGCGGACGCTCTGCGAGGCGCGCGGGCTCGGCTGCGTCGAGGTTGATCTCGGTCTTCTGCGCGGAGAGCGGGAGCCCGAGCTCACGCTCTTCGCGGTCTGATCTCCTCCATCAGGACAGGTCCTTTGTGGACACTTGTGGCAGATCGGCGTACACTTCATATGTGGCTGTGGAGGTCGGCGTTCGTGAGTTCCGGGAGAACCTGAGCGAGTGGCTCGACCGTGCGGCCGCCGGTGAAGTGATCGTGGTCACGGAGCGCGGCAAGCCGAAGGCGCAGATAACCGGTACGGGCTACTGGGTGAAGCGCGAGCAGCTGGCCCGCGAGGGAATGCTGCGCAAGGCCGCGGGGCCAAGGCGCAAGATCCCGGCGCCCAGGGGGCCGGTGTTGCAGGACAGCCCGGGTACCACGGCCATCCTGCGCGCCCGCGGCGTACTGGACGATGACTGAGCCGTCGTACTACCTCGATGCGTCTGCGCTCATCAAGCTCTACCTCGAAGAACCCGAATCCCAGCTGATGCGTGAGTTGTGGCGCGAGGAGGCTCCGGCGTTCGCATCGACGGTCGCACTCGCCGAGACCGCAGCCGGGATCGCCACGGCGGGCCGCGCCGGCCGGGTCACGGACGACCAGCGCAGGGTCGCCGCCCGTGCGCTCGGATCGGATTGGCAGGAGATCGACGCGATCGCCGTCACGGAGGCGATCGCCGAGTCCGCCGCCGCCCTTGCCTTGCGGCGACCTCTCAGCGGGGCCGAGGCGATCCACCTGGCGACGGCGCTCACCCTGGCGGACGAGGCGACCGTGCTTGTGACCTGGGATCGTCGGCTCGCCCGGGCGGCGCTCGGCGAGGGACTCGCCGTCGCCGGCTGCGATCTCTTGGAGTGACGGCGGCCTGGCGCGGCAGGTGAAACGCGCGGCGGTGAACGCGTTCGCAGTCGTGGGATTGAGTTGAGATGATCGGAGGGTGAGCTACCTGCGACGGATTCCCCAGGTGCTGGGCGTGGTGCTCCACAACCGTGAGCTGCGCGCCGTCGAGTTGGCCTTCGCCGGTTTCAACGCTGCCGAATGGGGAACGTGGCTCGCCACCATCATCTACGCCTACGACCGGGGAGGTGCCACCACTGCCGGGCTCGTCGGTTTCGCGCTCCTCGCTCCGGGCGTACTCGTGGCGCCTATCGGTGCCGTGTTCGGCGACCGCCACCGTCCCGGCCGCGTACTGGCGTGTGGCTACGCAGTCCAGACCGTTGCCCTTCTGGCCACGTCGGCCGCTCTCTTCCTCGACGCGGCGCCCATGCTCGTCTACGTGCTCGCGGGGGTCTCGACCGTATCCATGACGCTGGCTCGGCCGGCCCAATCCGCGCTCCTCCCAACCCTCGCCCGGACGCAGGCGGAGCTGACCGCGACGAACGCGGTCAGCGGGTGGGTGGAGAGCGTGAGCGTGCTCGCCGCTCCCGCACTCACCGGCCTGCTCCTGGCCGTCTCCGGGACCGGTGCCGTCTTCGGAGTGTTCGGGTTGGTCACCCTCGTCGCAGCGCTGCTCGTGCTGCCCATCCCGGGCCCCGCACCGAGCGGCGAGCGCGAGGAAGGGCACGCCTTCGTCGAGCTGGTGGAGGGGGCGCGCGTGCTCAAGCGCGAACGCGATCCCCGGTTTCTCGTCGTGCTGCTCGGAGCCCAGTTCATCGGTATCGGGGCTCTCGACGTGCTCTACGTCGTGCTCGCGGTCGGGGTGTTGGACGTCGGAGAATCGTGGGCCGGCTACCTGAACGCAGCTTTCGGGGCGGGGGGCGCGCTCGGGATCGTGGTCACCGCGGCACTGGTGGGCCGGCCGCGGCTGCTCGGGCCCCTCGGGGCCGGGCTCGCGCTGTGGTTCGTCGCGCTCACGGTGCTGGCGATCGACCAGACCCTCGGCCTGGCCGTGATCTGCCTGGCCCTGGCCGGGGTCGGCAGGGCCGTGGTCGACGTCGCAGGTCGTACGCTGCTGCAACGGGCGGCGCCCGGGAATCTCCTGGCCAGCATCTTCGGCCTCCTGGAGGGACTCTCCATGGCCGGGCTGGCACTGGGCTCGGTGCTGGTGCCGGTCTTGATCGCCCTTGGCGGACCGGCAGCGGCCCTGGTCGGGGTCGCGGTCATCCTGCCGGTGGCTGCGCTCACGGCCGGCCGGCGCCTCGTCTCGATCGATCGCAGGGCTACGGTGCCGATCGTCGAGATCGGTCTGCTGAGAACGATGCCCGCCTTCGCACCACTGGCTCCCCACATGATCGAGCAGGTGGCTCGCGGGCTGGCGCCCGTGGAGGCAGCTGCGGGCGAGGTGGTGATCCGGCAAGGCGACGACGGCGACCGGTGGTATGCCGTCGCCGACGGGGAGCTTTCCGTCACCCGCTCCGGAGTCGAGCTGGCGACGCTGCGGCGCGGCGACGGGTTCGGCGAGATCGCGCTGCTCGAGGACGTTCCGCGCACGGCCACGGTGACGGCAGTGACGGATTCCCGGCTGTTTGCGCTCGAGAAGGGAGCGTTCCTCGACGCCGTGTCGGGACATCCGCGCACCGCGGAGAGCATGAGGGCGAACGTGGCGAAGCTCCTTGCCGAGCAGCGCCGAGGCGAGGGAGGGCCGGGTGTCGGGAGCGCCGGGAGCTGAGCTCCAGCGCTACCTGCCGCGCCTGGTGCTGGCCTGGCAGCGCGACGAGCCGGACGAGCTCGTCAAGCAGGTCGAGGGCTCCCTCGTGTTTGCGGACGTGTCCGGTTTCACCCGGATGTCGGAACGGCTGGCGCGCTTCGGCAAGGCGGGCGCCGAGGAGGTGACCGACGTCATCGCCGAGACGTTCGGTGCGCTGCTCGTCGAGGCGTACGCGTGCGGTGGCAGCCTGCTCAAGTTCGGCGGAGACTCGCTCCTGCTCTTCTTCTCGGGGGCGGGGCACCAGTTGCGGGCCGTGTCTGCGGCGCACACGATGCGGGCCGAGCTGCGGCGGATCGGGAGGTTCCACACCACGGCGGGCAGCGTGACCCTGCGCATGTCCGTCGGTGCACACGCCGGCCTGCTGCATTTCTTTCTCGTCGGCGGGTCACACCGCGAGTTGATCGTCGCGGGTCCCGCAGCGACGGTGACCACGGCGATGGAGACAGCTGCATCCGCCGGCCAGATCGTGCTCAGCGAGGAGCTCGCAACCGCCCTGCCTCCGGCGAACCGCGGCGTGCGAACAGGCCCGGGGATCCTCCTGCGCGGAGCTCCGGCAGGAGCAGAACGCTCGCCGATGGAGCTGGCGCGCACGGACCTCGATCTCAGCCCGTACATCCCGATCGGTCTCCGGGAGCTGGTGCTGGCCGGCCGGGTCGAGCCCGAGCACCGCTCGGTCACCATCGCGTTCGTTCAGTTCTCCGGGCTGGACGAGCTGATCGAGCGCTCCGGCGCGCCGCGCGCAGCCCAGGCCCTCGATGCCCTGGTCCGCGACGTCCAGCACGCGGTCGACGGTCGTCACGTGGTCTTTCTGGCGAGCGACATCTCGCCCGGCGGCGGCAAGATCATCCTGGCGGCCGGAGCGCCGCAGGTGACCGGGAACGACGAGGAGTCGATGCTGCTCGCGCTTCGCGAGATCGTCTCAGGTGACCGCGAGCTGTCTCTGCGGATCGGAGTCAACAAGGGCGCCGTGTTCTCCGGGGAGATCGGGCCCTCGTTTCGGCGCACGTTCACGGTCATGGGCGACGCCGTCAACCTCGCGGCCCGCCTCCTGGCCAGGGCGGAGCCGGGGGAGATCCTGGCCACGCCTGCGGTGCTCGAGGGCTCCCGCACCCTGTTCGAGACGGCGGAGCTGGAGCCGTTCGCGGTCAAGGGCAAGCGTGCGCTCGTCGGCGCCGCGGCGGTCGGGCGCGCGGTCGGCAGTCGCCACTCGCTGGCCGACGCGCACCTGCCGCTCATCGGTCGCGATCGCGAGCTGCGACAGCTGCGCGAGGCCTGGGCCGGTGCCTGTGCAGGCAGCGGCGCGTTCATCGAGATCGTGGCAGACCCCGGCCTGGGGAAGAGCAGGCTGCTCGAGGAGCTTCTCGTCGACACCGGCCCCGCGCACGTGCTGCAGTGCGAATGCCGGCTCTACCAGTCCGCAACCCCGTACTTCCCCTTCCGCAGCCTCTTGCGGGCCGCGTTCGGCCTGGGCGAGCTCGACGACAGGGCAGCTGCCGCCGCCCTCGAGACGCTCGTGTCCGAGCGAGCCCCCCATCTGGCGAAATGGCTCGCGCTGATCGGCGTGCCTCTCGACCTGGAAATCGACCCTTCGCCCGAGATCGAGCAGCTTGAGGAGCGGTTCCGCAAGACGAGGCTCGAGGAGGCGGTCGATGGGCTGCTGCGCGTGGCGGTGACCGAGCCCACCGTGGTCGTCGTGGAGGATACGCACTGGATCGACGAGGCCTCCCGCGACCTGCTGGCCAGGGTCGCCGGCTCGCTGCGGGATCGGCCCTGGCTCGTCGTCGTCTCCCGGCGTCCGGAGGAAGAGGGGGAAGAGGACGCCCAGCAGGCACCGCTGCGCATCGAGCTTCAGCCGCTCTCGGTGCAGCAGGCAGCGGCGCTGATCGAGAGCGCGACAGCGGCCGCACCCCTGCGACCGCAGCAGGTGCGCGCGCTGGCCGAGCGGGCGGAGGGAAGCCCCCTCTTCCTCCTGGAGCTCCTCGACGCGCTGCGCCGGGGGGAGGACGTGGCCACGCTGCCCCGGTCGGTGGAGGGGCTGATCCAGGCTCGTATCGACCGGCTGCCACCGGACGACCGGCGGCGTCTGCGCGAGCTGTCCGTGCTCGGCAACGGATTCCGTGTGGAGCACGCGCCGGTGGTGCTCACCGGCCTCACGCCGGAGCCGGCGGCCAGGACGTTGCGGCGGCTGGGCGGTTTCCTCGCAGTCGATCGCGACGGCTGGGTGCGGTTCCGGCACGCGCTGATCCGTGACGCGGCGTACGAGGGCCTCAGCTATCGCACCCGGCGCCAGCTGCACGCGCAGATCGGCGATTCGATCCTGGCCGCGGCGGGCACCGAACCGGAGGACGTGGCCGAGCTGCTGTCCCTCCACTACTCGAATGCGGGCCGCTGGCCCGAGGCCTGGGCCTACTCGAGCCTGGCCGGCGACCGTGCCCGCGAGGTGCACGCGAACCTGGAGGCGGAGACGTTCTACGAGCGCGCCCTCTCTTCCGCAGCGCGGCTCGACACGGTCGACGACAGGGCGCTCGCGATCGTGGCCACACGGCTGTGCGAGGTGAGGGAGCACGCCGGGCTGTTCGACGGAGCGCTCGACGCGCTGCGCCGCGCCCGCAAGCTCGTCGGCACGGAGCCTGTCGCTCTCGCCGACCTTCACGTGAGACGCGCCCGCGTGCTCACCCGCACGGGCCACCTCCGGGCTGCGTACCGGGAGACGACCCGCGGGTATCGCCTGGTGGAGACGTTGTCCGGTGCGCACGCGGCGGCGGCCAGAGCCCGGCTCTCGGTCTACGGCAGCAACATCCTCCTCGCCGAGGGTCGGCCGCGGGAAGCCGCGGTCCTGGCCGAGCGGGCGGTCGGTGAGGCGAAGGCTGCGGGTGATCGTAAGGAGCTGGCGCTCGCCTATGTGATCCTCGACGATGCCTACCTCGATCTCGGTCGTCCGGAGCAGGCGGTGTACGCGCGGACGGCCCTCGAGATCTACGAGCAGCTCGGGGATGTGGCCGGTGTCGCCAAGGTGGAGAACTCGATCGGCGTCCGGGCCTACTCCGAGGGCGCCTGGGACGAGGCGCTGGGCGCCTACACCCGTTCGCGCGAGGCGTACGAGCGGGCGGGCAACGAAGCGCACGCCGCCACGGCAGCAGCGAACATCGGGGAAGTCCTGGTCAGCCAGCGCAGGTTCGAGCAGGCCGAGCCCATACTCCGGGAGGCGATTCGCGTGCAGCGTGCCCACGGCCTCGCCTACGCGGCCCTGTTCGCCGAGATCCAGCTCGGGCGTCTTCACGTCGAGCGGGGCGATCTCGATGCGGCCGTCGAGCTCCTGGCGCAGACGCACACCGAGGCGATCGCCATGGGCATCCGCGTGCTGGCGATCGAAGCGAGTGTCCACCTCGCGTCAGCGCGCGTGCGCCGGGGCGAGGCGCCGCTCGCGCTCGAGCTGCTCGACGAGCTCGAGCGTCGACCCGACGATCTGGTCGCTCTCTTTGGCGCTGCAATCGCGCGCGCGCGTGCGGAGGCCCTGCTGACGCTCGGTCGCCTCGAGGAGTCAGCAGCGTCGGTGGAGGCAGGGCTCGTCTCCGCCCGATCCCACGCGCTCCCGTACGACGAGGCCCAGCTCCTGCTGCTCCGGGCGGAGGTCGTGGCCCGTGGAGGGCCGTCGGCGGACGTTGCGGCCGAGGTGCTGGAGGGGCAGCGCCTGCTCCAGCACCTCGGCGTGGTGGATCACCCGACGGTGCGGTACCCGTCGACGCTCGAGTAGACGAAGTCGACGCGTGTGCCGCCGGCGCTCTCCGTGCTCTTGATCAGGCAGGACGTATGCGTGTTCGGCAGCACGCCGACGTTGGTGGCCAGGTCGAAGTCCGAGCCAGAGACCCGCGGATCGAGGTTGCAGTAGAGCATGTCGCGCAACTGGATCCCGTTGCTCACGTCGTCGTCGTAGCGCAGGACGGAGCTCTGCGTGGTGCCGATCGTCCAGATCAGACGCTCCACCACCGAGACCTGGCCGGTGCCGGTTGCCTGCGGATGGAAGTTGGCGACCTGATTCGGGTCGAGGTACGACTCGAACACGTACTCCTGTGCGCCCTGCTTGGCGCAGAACCCCGCGCCGCCGAGCTGCACCGTGTAGTTGCCGTTCTGCGTGGTCACCGGGCCCGACGGTGCGTTGCAGTCGAGCGTGACGGTCTGGACGTTGCCGAAGTGCTTGTCCAGGACATCTGCCGTCAGCGTGAACTGGTGACCCTTCTCCTCGTTCGTGCCGAGGGCAGCACAGACCGGGGTGGTCGGTGTGGTCTGGCCCCAGTTCGAGCTGTCGGTGGCCGGCTTCGTCTCGCAGACGGTGTACTGGCGGCCGAGCGGCACGAGCTTGAACTCGTAGTGCCCTGCCGCGTCGGTGGTGGTCGACCGGTACGGCGTGGTGCCGCCGGGGGCGTAGAGGTTGATCGTCCAGTTCGCCTGGAAGTCCTCGAAGCCGTCCTTGGCCTGGTTCTCGTTGGAGTCCTGCCACACGTTGCCGGCGATCGTGCCGACCTTGCTGTAGCAGAGGCTGACGTGGCTGACGCTGTAGTACCTGTCGTCACCCTTCGGGGGTGCGTGAAGCTTTTTGTCCCAGGTGACCGGCTCTCCTGGTCCGCCTGTGAGGTAGTCGTAGTGCGCCGACTTGGTTCCGCCCTTGATCACGACATCCTCGATCACCCCTCCGGTCACGGTGAAGTCGAGCAGGGTGTTGGAGCTCTTGACGGTCAGCGCGAAGGTGACGCCCGTCGCCGGGTCCGTGTAGCTCTTGGTCTTCGGATTGACGACTCTGAACTCGTACTGGGCGGTCGACCCCACGGCGGAGCAGTCGCCCGATTGCCCACCGAGCAGGACGATCGTCGGCACCACACCTCGTTCTGAGGCGCCATTGCCACCGGTGGCGCCCGCAGGCAGCACCGCGAACACGAGCCCCGCCGTGAGTGCTGCGAGCAGGCCCGCGATCAGGCCCCTCCGGTGTCGCCGATAGACCGGCTTTACTCTCCGTGTCATCCCCGCCCCCTTTGTCCGTGCCGCGGTTTCCTGGAACGCCTACGCGTTCTCAACGCCGATTACAGCAGAGGTCGAGGCAAACATCCACAGGCGCCGGCGTGAGCTCACGGCGCGCCGGTTGTCTCCCCCGCCGGTGGGGGTTGCCGCCGACCGGGGCGAGCCGTACCATTCGGCGCCGCGTGACGGACGCCGGCGTACATGGGTTCGTGGAGCCGTCTCGAAGGCGGCGAGAGGACGTCGTGCAGGCATGAGGGCAAAGATCTGGGGCTGCAGGGGTTCGCTGGCGACCCCGGGACCGTCGACCGTTCGCTACGGAGGCAACACGAGCTGCCTCGAGGTGCGGTCGCGCAGCGACGCGGTGATCGTGCTCGATGCAGGGACGGGCATCCGCGAGCTGGGTGCCGAGCTGCGACGGCAGGAGATCAAGGAGGTGTACCTCCTGCTGACGCACATGCATCTCGATCATGTCGAAGGGCTCGGGTTCTTCGGCCCCTTGTTCGACCCCGAGTGCGCGGTGCATTTCTTCGGGCCACGGCCGGATGAGCACTCGCTGCACGAGCGGATTTCCGGCTACGTCTCCCCGCCGCTGTTTCCGGTGCCGTTCGAGCAGGTACCGGGGCGTCCGACGTTCACCGAGATCTGGGAGGACGAGTGGGAGATCGGCGGCGTCCGCGTGCGCTGCGCGCCGGTTGAGCACCCTGGGCGCACCGTCGGGTATCGCCTGGAGGAGGGCGGCCGCACCCTGGCGTTCGTGCCCGACAACGAGCCGGGTCTCGACCCGCAGTCAGGGGTCGACCTGGCCAGGGGCGTGGATGTGCTGCTGCACGACGCGCAGTACACGCAGGAGGAGTACGCGACCCGCGTGGGGTGGGGCCATTCGTCCCTGCCCGACTTCGCGGGGGTGGTGCGCGCCGCCGCACCGGGCCGGGTCTTGATGTTCCACCACGATCCCTCCCACTCGGATGAGCGGCTGGAGGAGATGCTGGAGCAGGCGCGCGAGCTGTCCGGCCGACCCGACGTCGAACTGGCCTGCGAAGGCCTCGAGATCGACCTCGACTGACTACCCCTGTGACCTGCGGCGGTGCGCGGGTGGGGCGTTGGTCTGACGGGGCGTTGGTCTGACTTGACTCGGTGCCCGGGAAGCGGGAGACTCGAGAGCCCGTCGTCCGCCCACCGCGAGGTCGAATCATGCTTCGGAAGAACGCGAAGATCGAGTTGTTGAAGCGGGTGCCGCTGTTCGCTGAATGCTCCAAGGCGCAGCTGGCGGAGATCGCGCTGATCGCGGACGAGATCGACATCCGGGAGGGTACGGTGCTCATTCGCGAGGGGAATCCCGGTCGTGAGTTCTGCGTCGTGATCGAGGGCACAGTCGAGGTGTCACGCGACGGCAAGGCGCTCCCGGTGCGAGGTGGACGGGAGTTCTTCGGAGAGATCTCGTTGCTCACCGATTCCCCGACCACCGCCACGGTCGTGACGACCTCGCCTGTGCGCGCGCTGGTGATCACGGCGCGCGGCTTCCGCCGGCTGCTGGAGAAATCGCCGGCGATTCAGGGGAAGGTGATGAGCGCGATGGCCGCCCGCCTCGCGCCCGAGACGCTGTAGCGGGTTCCTTCAGCGAACGTGGGTTCCTTCAGGGAGAGTGGGTTCCTTCACGGAGAGTGGGTTCCTTCACGGAGAGTGGGTTCCTTTAGGGACTCACAATGAACTTCGTACCCCGACCGCCGCCACGACGGTACGCGGCCCTACGGCACGACCGCGGCCTTCAGGTAGTCAACAGGTGGGTCGGTGAACAGCGCCGCGACGCTGTCCAGCCCGATCCGGTGGGTGACGAGCCGCTCGAAGGGGTACGCCTGGCTGCCGAGGAACGCGAGTGCCGCGCGGATGTCGCGCGGCGTATGATGGAAGGCGCCGCGGAGCTGCACCTCCTCGTAGTGCACACGGTACGGGTCGAGCTCGATCCGCGCGTCCCGGGGTAGCCCGCCGAAGGCGAGGACGCGCCCCCCGGCCCGCACCAGATCGAGTGCGCGCAGCCAGGCTTCCGCGGTTCCGGCCGCCTCGATCACGACGTCGGCGCCTTCCGGGTCGGCCTCGACCGAGCCGAAGGCCGGTGCGAGCGCCCGCCGTCCGGACCGGCCGCCGACCACCGTGGGCCGGGCTCCGGCATCGGCGGCACAGGCCGCGAGCATGAGGCCGATCGGCCCGGCGCCGAGGATGACCACCCTCTCGCCGCGCTCGACCCCCGCCACACCGATCCCGTGCAGGCAGCAGGCGAGCGGCTCCACCATTGCAGCCACCTCTGGTGCGAGCTCGTGCGGTACCTGGAGCAGGTTGCTGCGTGCGATCCGGGCGGGGACGAGCAGGAACTCCGCGTAGGCGCCGTTGAGCAGGGGGAAGAGGTTGGCGCAGAGCGTCTGCTGGCCTCGCTCACAGGCGGGGCACGAGTCGCAGGGGGCCGAGTTGGCGGCGACCACGCGCCGTCCGGTGGCGACGTCGATCCCGCAGAACTCGTGGCCGAAGGGGCTTGGCGGCGGGCCGAGCAGCACGGGGTGGCCGCGGCGGAAGGCCTTGAGGTCGGTGCCGTCGGTGAGCGCGACCTCGATCTGCACGAGCACGTCCCCGTCCTCCGTGGGCTCGGGGCGCGGCACGTCCTCGACCCGGACGTCGCCGGGGCCGTGGAAGATCAGCGCCTTCAAGGCGTGAAGACGACCTTCAGGGTCTCCCGCCGCCGGAACAGGTCGAGCCCCTCAGCGAACTGGTCGAGGTGGAGCACCGTGGGCTCGGGCAACTCGAGCTTGGGGAGGAGGGCGGCTGCTTCACGCATCGTGTCGGGGCTGGACGAGCGACTGCCGACCACGGTCAGCTCTTCGCGGTAGAGGCGGCCGGCGGGGACGTGGCCGGCATCCGCGAAGACGATGATGGTGCCGCCGGGCCGCGTCCAGTGCAGCGCCGTGTCGACACCGCCGGCGCCGCACAGGATCGTGCAGTCAACCGGTGCGTCGGGCTCCGCGAGGTGTCGGCCGGGGTCGGTGTCCACCGCGAACACCTCGTGTCCTCGGTGCCGGAGCACGGCTGCAAACAGGTGCCCGACGAATCCGTGACCGACCACGAGCGCGCTCCCGCGCGGGACGTGCCGCAGGCCGCGCAGCACACAGGCGAGGGGCTCGACCATCGTGGCCCGAGCCGCATCGACACCGGCCGGGAGCTCCACCCAGGAGTGCGCGCGTACCCTTTCGGCGAAGCCGCCGGGCAGGATCGTGGGAGCCGTGAACTCGGGGCAGAGCGATTCGTGACCGGCCTGGCAGAGGGCACAGGCTCCGCAGGGGGCGTGGTGGATGAGGGCCACGAGGCGTCCCTCCGGAGTCTCCGCCGCCACCTCGTGACCGAGGACCTGGCCGGCATTCGCTGCGGTGAGCTTCTCGACGTCGGATCCGCACAGTCCGCAGGCGAGCACGCGCACCAGTGTGCCGGGGCCTTCCGGCTCGCCGATCTCCGCCGGCAGCGGTTCTCCGTCTCTTCCTAGAACGATGGCGCGCACGGCGCTATCGTAGGTCGTTCCCCTATCAGGAGCGGAGGCGGGAATCATGGCGGTGAAGCTGCACACGTGCCCCAACATGTGGATCAAGGTCGGTGGGCATCCTTGTCATCGTGTGCGGGCGGCGCTCGACGGCGCGGGAGTCGAGTACGAGCTGGTGAAGGGGCCGCTGCTGCGCGGCAAGCGAGACCGGCTCCAGGAGCTGTCCGGTCAGCGTCTGTGCCCGGTGATCGAGTTCGAGGACGGCACCGTCTACCGCGAGGAGTCCGCGAACATGGTCGCGACGATCAAAGCGGGGAACCTGGACGGGAAGCGCGCAGCCGCCGACTCGTAACGTACCGCGCGGTCAGCCGCCCCAGATCCCGGCCGTGAGGCCGCCGTCGACCGTGAGGGCGGTCCCGGTGACCCAGGCGGCGTCGTCGGAGGCGAGGTACACGAAGGCCCCGGCCACGTCGAGCGGCCGGCCCAGCCGTCCGAGCGGGTGGAGCGCGGTCGCGCCGGCCCTGGCGGCGTCGGGATCGTCCTGCTCGGCCAGGAAGCGCTCGAGCAACGGCGTCTCCACGAAGCCGGGGCAGACGGCGTTGGCGCGGATCCCGGCTTTGGCCCCGTCCAGCGCCAGGCACCTGGCCAGCATCACCGCGCCCGCCTTGGAGGCGCAGTAGGCCGCCTGGTTCTGCGAGCCCTGCAGCCCGACCACCGATGCGGTGATCGAGATCGAGCCGCCACCGGCGTCGAGCAGGTGCGGCCAGGCGGCCTTCGTGCAGAGGTAGATGGATGTGAGGTTGGTGGCGAGCCCGTCGTCCCAGTCGGCCTCGTCGAGTTCGTGCAGCGCGCCGACGATCGGTCGGCCCGCGTTGAGAACGAGCGTGTCGATCCCTCCGAGCCGCTGCGCCGCTTCGGTGACTGCAGCCGCCACGGCCGCGCCGGAGCTGACGTCGCAGACCAGGTCGCCGCCGGCCAGGTCGGCAACGACGACCGCGGCGCCCTCCTCGCGAAACCGTCCGGCCACGGCCGCGCCGATCCCCGAGGCACCGCCGGTCACGAACGCCCGCTTCCCCTGCAGTCGACCTGCCATGGCGGGATCATGGAGGAAACCTCGAAGGAGCGCGCCGGGCGCGCTAGAATGACGACGTCACGGGGCTATAGCTCAGCTGGGAGAGCGCCTGGATCGCACCCAGGAGGTCAGCGGTTCGAGCCCGCTTAGCTCCATTCCCCCCGCGAGCCCGCTTCGCTTTCCGCTCGCTCGGAGGGGGAGGGGCGTCCGGGGCTTCCGACTGCTGCGTCTCGCCCTGGCAACCTCCCTCGCTTCCTCGCGAGGCGGCCGAGGACGATCACGACCGATGGGGGCGACAGTGCGAACACGGGGCGGGAGGTATCGGTGCACGCACCCTGGGCTCGCGACCGCGACGCCGCGCTCGTTCTGTTGTTGCAGGCGGTATCGAGCGCCTCGTCCAGCGCTCGTCCGATGTTCAATCTAGGGCACATCGCTCCCACGAGAAGCGCGGGAGCGCCCTCAGGCGCGCAGCGTTGTCCCTGTAGTCCTCGTGGACGTGGCGTCCGATGACGACGACGCCGATCGCCCCGGCGCCTGCCGCCTTCAGTGACAGTGCCGCGCTCTGGACATTCGCGCCGGTCGTCCAGGTGTCGTCGACGAGAAGGACATCGCTGCCGTGGAGGTCGCGGACGGCCGAGTACTTCGCCGCGTCCACGGTCCGGCGCTCAACCATGGCGGTCGATCTTGCGAGCAGCCGTTCGTAGCGATGCGTCGTTGGTTTGATCATCCGACCCACGATCTCCGGGAGCGGATGACGCCGGTGGCGTCTCGGTGCTGCTGCGGTGGAACCGTGCATCACGAACAGAAGACGTTCAACTCCGTCCGCCTGGGCGAGGCAAGGCGCGTGAAGGCTGAGGAAGCGCCAGAGAACGAGCCGAGTTGCGAGCTCGAAACCCCGGCTCGGCCGACCCTCCTAGTACCGCGCAGGGCGGAGTGCACGTGCCCATCTGGGCTGCACGATGTCGAAGCACTTCGGCGCTCGGGATTTCCTCGAGCTAGCGGTGGTGACGTCGTCGACGAACGAGACCGACAGGGCACAACCGTGGTCATGCTACTCGGCTTCCGGATTCGCGTCGGATCGCTGAGTTCGCTGACCGTGGGCATCCTCGACCTCAGGCCCGGCGCGGTTACACGGTGAGCGCCGGCTCGGGTGTGGTGAGCCGCTCGATCTGCTCGACCGCGTCGGCCGCCGAGTGTACGACCGTCGTCCCGGGCCGTCCGGCGAACACCTCGACATAGTCGTGGTCGCCGCTCGGCAGGACGGAAGACGGCGAGCCCGGCGTCCTCTTCGGCGACGAGCGGAAGCCCGAGAACTCTCGCGACGAAATCCTTGGTACGCCTCGTAATCATGGGTTCGGGTGACCGAGCCAGGCGAGGCGGCGGACGATCATCTGGCGTGCTCCCGTCGGTGGGTACGTCCGTCGAAGGCCGGTTCCGACGACAGCAACCGTTCTGCGCGCGTGCTCGAGCGCGGTGGCGTGGGCGCACGCGTCGATCCCATGAGCAAGACCTCTCGCGAGCGCTGTAGCCGCCTCGCGGGCTTAGGAGACTTGCGGTCGCGGCCGCCCTGTTGCAGCTCTTCCGTTCTGGCCCGCCGAGCGCTCGCCGCACCGCCGGACGCTTGGCCGCGCAGAAGAGGATCTGGGCCGTGTGCGGCAGCCGCCGGACCGGAGCGCCGGCTGAACACCGAAGCTGATCAACCTGGCCGTCGAGCTCGGCCAGCGCGACCCGGCGGGAAGTCGGTGGCACAGGCGGTGTGGAAGACGGAGAGGCTCCTGCTCGTAGGGATCGGCGTAGCTACCGTCGAGGATCGCCATCGCGCTGCCTGCCGCCTCGGCGAGCTGCGCGTAGTGGTGCCAAGGACGGTCGCCCTGGCGAAGGAGCGCGATCACCGCGGCTTGTTCCTGTCGATCAGCCATAGCGAACACATGTTCTATCAGCTGTCCCGGATCCTGCGTTCATGAGCGGGCAGGGTTTGCCCACGCTCGCGGGGGTGAGGGATGACCACGGGACGATCTTCGCTTCGACCGCAAGCACACGCACGCCGACGATCCTACGCTCAGGCCGCCGCGGGGGGTGATCTCGGCTTCGATCTACGCAGGCTCAGCTCCGGGGTGTTTCCGTTCCTCGGTGGCGTGGAGCTCGTCCGAGATCGCGCGATACTCGCTCGCCATCAGGAGATCCTTCGGGCGCCCGGCGGCCTCCTTCATGGCGATCAGATGGTCGAGATTCGTTACGCGGACAACGAGACCGAAGAGCCGCATCTCGACTCCCTGGGCACGAAGCGCCGGGTAGTCCGGCGCGCCCGCCGGGTCCGCGAGGATGTCCACCGATCCGAACGTCGTGTCGAACGTGAAATTCGCGCCGGCTGCCAGTGTCCTCGCATCGAGGAGGAACGGGAGACCCTTGGGCGCGCCTCGTAGCGTGGCGCCGATCTCGCTCAGCGCTGCGGCGAGATGCTCCAGATTGGCCGGCGATCGGCCGTAGGCCAGGTCGAGGTCCTGTGTCGGGTACTGCGACCCGTGCGCGAGACCGGCCAGGCCGCCGATCAGCACGAAGTCGACGCCGTGCCGTTCGAGCACCGCGAGGATCGCAGCCGGGTCGAACTCAGGCTCGGCCACGCCCGCCGGCTACCGGCCGCACCAGGCGTGACCACGCCAGACCACGCTCGACGCGCTCGCCCGGCTCGAGTGCGAGGTTGCGCCGGAGTAGCGTGGCGTCGTGGCCCCAGTCGAGCGGGCGCGCGTCCAGCACGAGCTCCTCGTTCATCAGGCCGAGCAGCTCCGCGAGCGTGTCGACGCCCGGCGAGACGAGACCGCGCTCGATCCGCGAGATCGCCGCCTGTGACGTACGCGCACGGATGGCGAGCTGCCGCTGCGTCAGGCCGTGGCGGCGGCGTGTGGTGGCGAGCAGCTCACCAGCAGTCACGTTCCATATCTTATCTGATGTCGGTCCGTGTCGAAGCGCTAGCGGGCCTGGAAGCGTTCATACCGCACCGCCAGCAACTCTCGATCTGGCCTCGACCGCGTGCTTCGCGGCAGCACGATCGGCGTCGCGTGTGCGCGCTTGAGCAGGTCGAGCATCGGGCCGTCTTCGTCGTCGAGCAGACGCGGGTGCACACGCACCTCGTAGTCGGGTGACACCGCGACGAGATCCTCGTCGAAGGCGCGGTGGTGGATCGAGCAGAGGCTGAGGCCGTTGGAGACCGCGGGCTCGCCCGGTTTCTCGCGGTCGCCCACGATGTGCGCGGCGTCGAGCAAGCGGGTCTCCTTGAGTCGGCAGATCGCGCACTGGTTCGCGTAGGCGGGAAGCACGCGGGCGCGGAAGCGGCCCTGGTGGAGGCGGACACGGGTCTCGCGGACGGCGTAGCGGCGCTCGATCGGGTCCTCGGGAAGGACGGGTTCGCGCTCGTCGTACGGGCCGGTCATCTTGCCGGGAGTGACGACGACCGCTCTGCCTGCCCGGTCGTCGGCGGTCACGTATACCGGCCAGTGCGGCGCGTAATGCCCGGCTCTCATGCCGACGAAGTAGACGAGCGGCACCTGGACCTCGAAAGCGGCTCGAAGCGCGCGGTTGTCCGGCTGATCGACGTCGCCGGCACGGTAGGCGTAGACGAACCCATCAGTCGTCTCCCGGTCGTCGTACGGCGACTTGAACGACGTGTTGATGCTGAGCGCAGCTGGGCCGCGCTGTGCGGCCGCGCGATAGATGCCCTTCTGGAAGTTGAGGAACGGCACCCGCCGGCCGCGGAAGTTGAAGCCCTGCGCAAGCGCCTCTGTGTAGCCGAGCTCGGGGCCGTTTTTGGCGCAGAGGACGTCGAGCGCCGAGAAGCAGGCGGCTCTGAGGGAAGCGTCAGGATCCGCGCGCATGGCGGCATCATTCCGCGTCTCCGAGGCTGTGTCGAACTCGGGCGGCGGCCGCTGACCCTTGGCCGCCGGCAGTGTCGGGGCGCCGATCGGTGGACGCCATGAAGCAGCTCGCTCACGGTGATCACGCTGATCGCGCAGTCCGCGGCTCCGAGCGACGGAGAAACAGGCCGCGAGGGCGCCTACTGCTCCGTGCTCCGGACCACGCAGCGGCCGGGATACCCTCCGCGGCATGCCACCTTCGCAGAGCGACGGAGACCGCGAGCTCGTCGAGCGCCACCTGGCGGGCCTCGATGCCGACGAGCTCCGCCGGCGGCTGCTGGCGCTGCTCGGTCGCGACGACGCCTTTCGACTCGCGCTCGTCACGGAGGCCCGGGCCGCGTCTGGTGCGTTCGATCTCGCCGAGCTGAAGAAGCAAGTCACGGCGCAGCTGAAGATCTCCACCCGGCATCTCAGCTGGCGTGGCTCGGCCGAATACGCGCAGGAGGCCGAACGGGCGCTCGACCTGCTCGACGGTCTCCTCGATGGCGGGCAACCGGAGGCCGTGGTTGCGCTTGCAGAGCACGCGATGAAGCGGTTTGACACGGCGCTCGCCCGCCTCGACGACTCCGGCGGATACCTGGCGCTCCCGATCCAGCGGCTCTCCGAGATCCACCTGCGCGCCTGCCAGGCGGCGCGGCCCGAACCGCGACGGCTCGGGGTGCGGCTGGTGGAGCATGCGCTCGCCACCCCCTGGGACTGGTTCCACGATGCGCCCGTCACGTACAAGGATGTGCTCGGCGAGGAAGGGCTCGACGCGTATCGCAAGCGCCTCGATCGCGAGTGGGAGCAGCTGCCCGCGCTCGCGCCCGACCCTTCGAGAACGGGAGGGTACTGGCATCGGGGCGACCGTTACAAGGTCACGCACCTGCGGGAGAACCTGGCGCGCGCCTCGGGCAGCGTGGACGAGCTCGTGTCGGTGCTGGCCCATGACCTCTCCTCCGCGCACCAGTTCGACCGCATCGCGACCGAGCTCGAGGCGGCGGGCAGGGAGCGGGAGGCGCTGGCCTGGCTCGAGCGTGGCGTGCGCGAGTCGGGCACGAGAGCCGATCCGCGGCTCCGTGACCATCTTGTGGAGGCGTACCTCCGCGACGGCCAGCTCGACGATGCGCTGGCGCTCGCTGAGCGGGTCTTCGCCGAACATCCGACGGCGAACACGTACGACGTGCTGCGGCTGGCGCACTCCGCGGCCGACGGCTGGCCCGAACGACGCCCCGGTGCACTCGACGCGCTACGTGCCGGTCCCCATGTGCGGCACGGACTCGGGCAGGACGAGGCGATCCACGCGCAACTGGCGGAAGACGACCTCGACGGCGCCTGGGCGGACGCGGTCGCGGGCGGCTGCCGGGACGACACGTGGCTCGAGCTCGCCCGCCGCGTCGGAGCGACCAGGCCGGACGATGCGGTCGGCGTCTACCGGCGACTCGTGTCAGGCGCGCTCGAGGACACGAGCAACTACAAGCGCGCGGTCAAGCTCCTCGTGGAGTGGCGCGACGTGCTCGCGACCGCGGGCCGCGTGGATGAGCTGCAGACGGATCTCGCCCGTATCCGCGAGGAGAACAAGCGGCGGCCCAAGTTGCTCTCGATGATCGACAAGGCCAAGCTCGGGGTGGCGTAGGCTCGGGTTCGCGCGGCAGCCGCGGTGCCTGTTACCGTCCCGTGGGTGACGCCCGACGAGGCAGCTGCGACCTTCGTGGAGATGGTTGGCGCGCAGATCCGCTCTGCGGTGGCCGAGATGTCCGAGCACATCGACGACGCGACGGAGTGGGAGGTCGCTGCCAGCTCGATCCTTCCACTCGAGCTGGCGGGTCTGCCGGACGAGGTGCTCGACGCCGCGGTTGAGCTCGTGCGCGACTCCCCGGGGGGTCGTTCGGCGCTCCGCGGGATGGCGGCCGGCGCGAGCCCGGTACTCGCGTCGCGTGCGCTCGCCCACCTGGCGGAAGTCGACCCCGACTGGAGCGTCCCTGCCCTCGAGGTGGATTCCGCCTGGCAGATCGCGAACGACGAGCCCATGACTGCGATCGGCCTTGTCTGCCGCAGGGCGGGAGTGGAGCAACCACAGCTCTTCTCGTTCCTGCTCGAGCACGACGAGTCGGCGGGTGCGATCAAGAGCGGGATGGCGATGCCGGCCTCGAAGAGCGAGTTGGCCATCGAGGCAGCGCAGAACGAGGCTCGTCGTAACGGCCTCGAGCCGACAGACCTCGACCCGTCCGCCGCATTTTCGGAGGTCGTGGAAGCGGCGCGTCGAGGGGCACTCCGCGGCTTTCGGCCCGACGACGACGGGCTCGACGCGCTGGCCGTGTTGCTCCGCGCAGGCGGCGTCGAGAACGCCGAGACGCTGCTCGCCGAACTGGAGGCCGGAGAGCCCTTCGAGCCTGCCGCCGGCTTCGACGATCTGCCGAGCGATGACCCGCTCGATCGGGAGATCGACCGGATCTGCGACATCGCCTACGGCTGGTTCTGCGCGAGGGGACTCGGCGAGGAGGAGCTGGACAGCGCGATCGAGGTTGCCGAGCTGTGGGCGGAATACCGTCTCCGTGCCCTCGACGCCGATGTGACGGAGGCCAAGCGCGACGAGCTCGACCAGTTCGTGCTGCGCTGGGTACCGCAACGGGTGCAGCTGCCGCAAGGGCGTGTCGACGCGTTCACGGGGAACCTGGCTGCCGTGCTCGAGTTCCTCGCCGGCACGTTCGAGCTCGAGCCGCGGACGGCCCGCAGCCTCGGCAAGCGCGCGCTCTCGCACAACGCCGCCTTCCGCAAGCTGATGGAGACGCACGGTGGTGTGGTCGAAGGTCCAGCGGCCACGATCGCCGCGCAGATGGACGCCGACGGGGTCGACCTGCGAAACCCGGAAGAGGTGGCCCGCTGGATCGAGGAGTTCAACGGTCGTTCGTTCGAGGAGCGCGACCGGCTGCTCGGGCAGTCGCTCGAGCGCTTCGCCGGCCCGCCGGCCTCCTCTGACCGGCGCGGTCAGCGACGCGAGGGCTGATCGCGCGACGGTGAGCGCGGAACCCTTCCGCAGGCCCCGTTCGCGGGCCTGCGGTGACGCCCTGACGAATGCCGCCCCCCGATTCCGGGGAGCTACGCGCAACGAGATCGCGACGCCGCCGAGGTCGTCACAGAGTTGGCACAGCTCGGTGTCGCACGCTTGACGCTACTACCCGGGTAGTCTAGGTTTCTCCCGTGCTCGTCGAGTTGACGCTGCCGGCTCTCTCCCCGACGACCGAGTACGCCACGGTGCTTCGGTGGCTGAAGCGCGAAGGCAACGAGGTTGCGGCGGGCGAGGTGGTGTTGGAGGTCGAAGGCGACAAGGCCACCTGCGAGATCGAGGCGCCTGTGGGAGGCCTCCTGGAATCGGTGATCGCGGTCGAGGGCGACGAGGTCAAGACCGGCGGCGTGCTCGCGCTCATCGAGCCGCGACCGTGACGGCGGCCGTCGCGATCGACAACAAGGCCGAGCTGGCGGAGCTGCTTCTGCGCCTCTGGCGCATCCGGATCTTCGAGACGCGGGTGCTCGAGCTGTTCGAGGAGAAGCTCGTACGCGGCTCCGCACACCCGTACATCGGGATGGAAGCGATTGCCGTCGGGGTCTGCGCCGCTCTCGGCCCGCAGGACTACATCACCAGCACCCACCGCGGTCACGGCCACTGCATCGGCAAAGGCCTCGAGATGAGCCGGATGATGGCCGAGATCCTCGGCCGTGAGACCGGGTACTGCCGTGGCAAGGGCGGCTCCATGCACATCACCGCGATGGAGCACGGGATGCTCGGCGCGGACGCGATCGTGTGCGGATCCGCCGCCCTCGGCGTGGGCGCGGCCTACGGGCTCTCGCTGCAGGGCAAGGATTCCGTGGTCGTCGTCTTCTTCGGGGACGGCGCCTCCAACCAGGGCATCTTCCACGAGGCGGCGAACCTCGCCGCGGTGCTCTCGGCACCAGTGGTCTTCGTGTGCGAGAACAACCAGTGGGCGATCTCGACATCCGTGCAGGCGTCCACGAGCGTCGAGAACATCGCCGACCGGGCGAGCGGCTACGGCTTCCCGGGGGTGATCGCAGACGGCAACGACGTGCTCGAGATGAAGCGCGTGGCAGCGGAGGCGGTCGCCCGCGCGCGAGCGGGGGAGGGACCGACGCTGATCGAGGCGAAGTCGTTCCGGATCGGCGCGCACTCCGCCGCCACCAAGACCGACCCGCGCGGCGAGGAGATCCTCGGCCCCTGGCGGGCGAAGGATCCGATCCTGCGCTTCACGACCGCTCTGCGCGAGGACGAGGGGTTCACGCAGGAGCGGCTGGACGAGATCGAGGCGAAGGCGCGCGCAGAGGTCGAGGAGGCCGTCCGCTTCGGGCTCGACTCCCCGGCCCCGGAGCCGGCCGAGGCCTTCGAGGACGTCTACGCGCCGGCGTCGTGGAACACGACGGGGACACTGGCGTGAGCGCTACGCCGGAGCCGGAGCCCGCCGTCCGCGAGCTCACGATGAGCGCCGCTCTGAACGAGGCGCTCCATCAGGAGATGGCGCGTGACGAAGGCGTCTTCACGATCGGCGAGGACATCGGCGCCATCGGCGGTCTCTTCCAGGTGACGGCGGGCCTGCTCGACCGCTTCGGGCCGCGCCGCGTGATCGACTCGCCGATCTCCGAGGCGGGGATCTCCGGCGCCGGAGTCGGCGCTGCACTCGTGGGCTGCCGGCCGGTCGTCGAGCTGCAGATCTCCGACTTCGTGACGCTGACCATGGACCAGGTGGTCAACCACGCTGCGAAATGGCGCTACATGTCCGGCGGCAAGGTCTCCGTTCCGCTCGTGATCCGCGGGCCGGTCTCGAACGGGATCGGGATGGCCGCGCAGCACTCCCAATCGCTGGAGGCGTGGTTCGTGCACGCTCCCGGCCTGGTCGTGATCATGCCGTCGACGCCCTACGACGCGAAAGGGCTGCTCAAGAGCGCGATTCGCGACGACAACCCCGTCGTGATGCTGGAGAAGCGCCTGCTGTACGGCCGCTCCGGTCCGGTGCCCGAGGACGACTACCTCGTTCCGATCGGCGTCGCCGACATCAAGCGCCCCGGCACCGACGTCACCGTCGTCGCCGTATCCCAGAGCGTGCACCTCTCCCTCCAGGCCGCCCGCCAGGTTGCCCGGGACGGCATCGAGCTCGAGGTGATAGACCCCCGCACGCTGAAGCCACTCGACATCGACACGATCGCGGAGTCGGTGCACAAGACCGGACGGCTCGTCGTGGTCAGCGAGGGCGCCCGCGCGGGCGGGTTCGCCAGCGAGGTCGTGGCCCGGGTGATCGACGCGGCGTACGACAGCCTTCGCGCCGCCCCCGTGCGGGTCACGGCAGCCGACACCCCGATTCCCTACGCGGCGCAGCTGGAGCGCGCAGTCCTGCCGAGCCTGGAGCGGGTTGTCGACGCCGTGTATCACGTCATGGCACGCGTCCCCACACCGGCGCGATGACCGACCCCAACCGCACCCTGGACGTGGCCGGCTTCCTGCTACGACTGTTCGGCCTCGAGGGTCGGGTCGCGGTCGTCACGGGCGGGGCTTCGGGCCTTGGCGCCGCTTTCTCGAGAGGACTGGCCCAGGCCGGAGCACACGTCGTCGTCGCCGATATCAACGAGGAGCTCGCACGCGAGGTCGTCGACGGCATCGCGCAGTTCGGTGGCGCTGCCGAGTACCGTCGCCTCGACGTGACCGACGTCGCAGCCGTCGGCGCCTTCGCGGATCAGCTGGAGTCGGATCACGGACGGGTCGACGTGCTGGTGAACAGCGCAGGCGCCGCCTACCGCTGCGCAATCGAGGAGTTCCCCGAGGAGGCCTACGACCGGATCCTCGCGCTCAATCTCAAGGGGACGTACTTCATGAGTCAGGCGATCGGCAGAAAGATGCTCGAGCGCGGCGCGGGCAGCATCGTCAACATCGCGTCGATCGGCGGGTTCATCGCCTACCCGCACTCGAGCGCCTACCTCGCCAGCAAGGGCGGTGTCGTCCAGACGACCAGGTCGTTCGCGCTCGAATGGGCCGATCGCGGCGTGCGTGTCAACGCGATCGCTCCGGGGCTCTGCGAGACGCCGATCCTCACCAAGGCGCTGGCCATGAGCGGCCTGACCTCGACGACGGACTTCATCCAGGACCGCATGATCGTACGCAGGCTGATCCAGCCGGAGGAGCTGGTGGCGGCCGTGCTGTTCCTCGCGGGCGACGGCGCCGCGAAGGTGAACGGCCACGTTCTCGCCGTCGACGACGGGTACCTGGTCCAGTAGCGGCCGACCGAGGAAAGGACGCATCGTGCACATCGAGCAGCTGGCCGGAGGGATCGGCGCCGGAGAGGGACCGGCCTTTCTCGCTGACGGGCGCTTCATCTTCGTGGAGATCTGGAACAGCCGGGTCTCGGTGTGGACACCCGAGGAGGGAGTCCAGGAGCACGTGTACGTCGGCGGTGGGCCCAACTCCGTGCTGGTCTGCCGCGATGGATCGCTGATCGTCACCCAGAACGGCGGCCGCGAGCGTGAATGGCGCGCCCGCGACCAACGGCCCCCCTGCCTGCAGCGCGTTTCGGCCGAAGGCGTGGTCGAGGTACTCGTGACCAGCGTCGACGGTGTGGACTTGAGAGCGCCCAACGACCTCGCGTTCGGCAAGGACGGCCGGCTGTACTTCACCGATCCGGCCGGTGACTACCATCCGACGAACCCGCCTCCACCGGGCTACATCTTCGCGCTCAACCCAGACGGCACCGGGGAAGTGCTCGTCGAGACCGGGCCTACCTTCCCGAACGGGATCACCGTCGAGGCGGACGGCAACGTCGTCTGGGCCGAATCGTTCACCCGGGCGGTCAAGCGCTACCACCAGGCCTCGGGCAAGGTCGAGGAGATCTGCGTGCTCGCCGACCCCAAACACATCCCCGACGGGCTCAAGTGCTCCACTGCGGGCGACTTCTACATCGCCACCGTGCTCTCCGGCGGAGTCTGCGTGGTCTCGGCCGACGGCAACGAGAAGGAACTACTCGAGGGTTTCGGCGACTACCCGACGAACGTCCAGTTCCGGGGATCGACGATGTACGTCACCGACGTCGGCGCCGGCCTCGGCACCGATGCCGTCTACCACGGCACCATCTCGCGCGTCACGCTGGACGGGGTCACGGGCCTCGAACTGTTCGGAGGCGCCATCGACTAGACGAGATCCGAGCAAGGAGCAACCCGGCGACAGGCACCCGCCTGGCCCGATCAAGAAAACGTGCAGGGAAGCCAAGGGAGGCTGACGTGAGCGAATCGAGGAACGGCACAGCAACGAAGACCGTGATCGACCAACTCGTCACCGGCGAGATCACCCGTGACCAGTTCATCAAGAAGGCAGCGCTCATGGGCCTGTCGGCCGCGGGGATCGGCGGAGTGCTTGTCGGTGCCGGCAAGGCCACGGCGGCCGATCGGTTCGCCGCACGTGGCCTCGCGGGAGGTGTCGTCAACATCCTGGTCGCCGCCGAGGGCGACGAGAAGGGCGTCAAGGACAAGATCGGCGAGATCAAGAAACGGTTCGGGATCGACCTCAAGATGACGGCTCTCGCCGTGGGACCGCTGATCGAGAAGACAAACCAGAGCGTCAAGGCCTCGTCCGGCACCTTCGACGCGATCGAGGTGCTCGGCTTCACGGTCTCGAACTTCGTCGGCGGCGGCTACTTCGAGAAGCTGAACGCCCGTCTCGCGGACGTGCCGGCCGGCTACGACTACCCGAAGGACTTCACGCCCGGTGCGCTCAAGTACGTCAGCAACTTCGACGTTGCCAAGCAGCAGTTCGGCGGCAAGAGCGTCTACCTGATCCCCGGCCTGCACGGCGGCGGCGTGATTCTCTTCTACCGCAAGGACCTGCTGAAGGCTGCCGGGCTGCAGGTGCCGAAGACGTGGGGGCAGTATCTCGCGGCCGCCAAGAAGCTCAACACCGGCGGCGTCGCCGGGAACAGCATGATCGCCAAGTCCGGCGACGTCTCGATGTTCCTCGTCGACTTCTTCAGCCGCTTCGCCGGTACGGGCGGCAAGCTGATGAGCGGTTCGCCCCAGGCCAAGAACTTCAAGCCCCGGCTGACGAGCCCGCAGGCCGTGGCTGCGCTGCAGAACATGGTCGACTGCGTCGAGCACGCCTCGCCGGGCGTGCTCCAGTACGACTTCACCGCCTCGACCGACGCCTTCAGCGCGGGCAAGACGGCGATGATGGCCATGTGGTCCACCATCGCGGGCCCCGTCTTCAACGCGAAGACATCGAAGGTCGCATCGAAGGCTGGGGTCGCCACCACCCCGGGCACGGGTGCTGCAGCGGGCCGCATCGTCCGCGGCGGTTGGGGCATCGGCATCCCGAAGAACGCCAAGAACAAGGACGGCGCCTGGGCGGTGATCACGTACCTCACCTCCAAGGAGTGGGAGAAGTACCAGACGGGCACGTACCAGACCGATCCGAACCGGAACTCGACGTTCTTCGACCCGGCCCTGAACAAGAAGCTCCCCTACCTCACCGTGGCGGGGAAGGCCTTCCAGAAGGCGCAGATCCT
The DNA here is from genome assembly GCA_963738505.1 of uncultured Actinomycetes bacterium. GTDB lineage: Bacteria > Actinomycetota > Thermoleophilia > Gaiellales > Gaiellaceae > Gaiella. Next base: position 32,444 of record CAVTWR010000002.1, read on the forward strand.
CGAGATCGCAAGCGTTCCCGAGACCTTCGAGATGATCGGAGCGGCAGCCGAGGAGTTCGCCGCTGCCCTCGGCGGCTCGTCGAGCGCGGCCGCTGCCTGCAAGAAGGCGAACGACCGCTGGACGGACATCCTCAAGAAGGGCGGCCACCTCGCCTGACGGCGACAGGCCCGGTTAGCTGATGACGTCGGCCACTGCGAGGATCCGCAGGGACGACCGGGACAGGCGTCTCGCCTCGCCGACTCAGCGGCGAGGCGAGACGCTCCTCCTGCTCGGACCCTGCGTCCTCTACCTCGTCGTCTTCTCGATCTACCCGCTCGTCGTCAGCCTCGTCCGCTCCTTCGAGGACTACGACACGCGGGCCAACTCGTGGCGCTGGATCGGCTTCGACAATTACCAGCAACTGTTCTCCAGCGAGGACTTCTGGGGCATCGTCGGTCACACCGTCGTGTTCACCGCAGCCGGAGTGGCGATCCAGGTCACGCTCGGCACGGCACTCGCGCTGTTCTTCAACCAGCGCCTGCGGGGCTCCGCGATCGTTCGCGGATTGCTGATCCTGCCCATGCTGATCACTCCTGTCGTGGTCGGTCTCATGTGGCGCGCCCTGCTCAACCCCGAGTGGGGGATGCTCAACTGGATCTTCGTCAAGCTCGGCTTCGCGAACATCGGGTGGCTCTCCGATCCCGGCACGGCGCTACGAACGCTGATCATGGTGGACGTCTGGCAGTGGACGCCTTTCGTGTTCATCATCGTCTTCGCCCGACTCCAGGCGCTGCCACAGGAGGTGTATGAGGCAAGCGAGGTCGACGGCGCGAACTGGTGGCGGCGCACCCGCTACATCACGCTACCGCTCCTGCTGCCCGCAATCATCTTCGCCGCCGTCTTCCGCGGCATCGACGCCTTCCGCACGTTCGACCTCGTGTATGGGCTCACCAACGGCGGTCCGGTGCAGGCGACGTCGACGCTCTCCTTCGAGGCCTTCCAGAACGGCTTCAAGTACCAGCACTACGGCTATGCCTCGGCGATCTCCTACGTGATGGTGATCGCTGCGATGATCGGCATCACGATCCTGTTCAAGGTCGTGAACGTGCGCCGGGAGGACGCCACATGACCCTCCGGCTCGCGGGCAGGACGGTGTCGTACCTGGTCCTCGCGCTGATCGCTGCGGTCGCGATCGCGCCGTTCCTCTTCCTCCTCATCATCTCCTTCAAGACGCGGATCGACGTGCTCGAAGTGCCCCCGACACTGCATTTCGAGTGGGCGACGATCAGCGAGAACTACAGGATCGTCCTGCACGACAACGGCTTCATCACGTTCATCAAGAACTCACTCATCGTGACCATCGGCTCGACGGTGCTGGCGCTCGCTCTCGGCGTGCCTGCCGCCTACGCCTTCTCGCGGCTCGAGTTCCGCGGCCGCGACAACTGGGCCTCGACGATCCTCAGCTTCCGCTTCATGCCCCCCGTCGCGGTCGCGATCCCGATCTTCCTGATGATCCAGTACCTCGGGCTGACCAACAGCTACCTGGGCCTGATCCTCCCCTACATCGCCTTCTCGCTGCCGCTCGTGGTCTGGATCATGATCGGCTTCTTCGACGAGATCCCGCGCGAGATCGACGACGCCGCGATGGTCGACGGCTGCACCCGCCTGGGACTGCTGGTCCGCGTGATGCTCCCGCTCGTCCGTCCGGGTCTCCTCGTCTCCGCCATCTTCGGGCAGATCTTCGTCTGGAACGAGTTCCTCGTCGGCCTCTACATCATCAACTCACAGGATCGCGAGACGATCCCGATCGGCGCCTCGTCGCTGCTCACCACCGAGAGCCCGATCGACTGGAACATCGCCGCCGCGGTCGGGATCCTCACCGTCATTCCGATGCTCATCTTCTCGCTCGCCGTGCAGCGCTGGATCGTGCGCGGCATCACGGCCGGGACGGTCAGATGAAGCGGCGGGCCAGAGCTCTACAGCTGCTTCACGCGGAGGTAGCCGCCGTCCACGACGACGTCCTCGCCGGTGACGTACGAGGCCTCGGGGGAGCAGAGAAAGACGACGACAGCGGCCACCTCGCGCGGCTCGCCGATCCGGCCGAGCGCGTTCGCGCCACGGACGCGCTCCAGGAAGTCGTCGGCCGCGTCCTGATTCATCCCGCCCAGCGAGCGAGCGAGCATCGGTGTGTCGATCGTGCCCGGGCTGACGCTGTTCACCCGGATCCCTCGGTCGCCGACCTCGACGGCGAGGGCGCGCGCGGCAGCCATCAGCCCGGCCTTCGTCGCGGCGTACGGCACGTTTCCCGGAAGGGTCAGGTAGCCCTGGACCGACGCTGTGAAGACGATGCTTCCGCCGCCCGCCGCGGCGAGCAGCGGGATCGCCGCGCGGGCGCACAGCAGGGGCCCGACCAGGTTGATTCCGATCTGGCGTTCGATCTCCGCGACCGGAAGCTGCTCGAGCGCGAGATAGCGCTCGACGGCGGCGTTCGCATGCAGCACGTCGAGCCGGCCAAGACGATGCAGGATCTCCTCGAACGCGGCGTCGACGTCAGCGGCGTCGGCGACGTCGCAGGTCACCGCCAGCGCGTCGAAGCCGTCCGCCGTGAGGGCCCCGGCACAGTCTCGGGCGCCTGCTCCGTTCACGTCGAGCAGCGCGACCCGGTAGCCCGCCTCCGCAAACGCGCGTGCGCAAGCGCTCCCGATACCCGATGCGGCTCCGGTCACCGCGGCAACCTGCTGGCGCTCGACCATGCCTCTGCCGACCGTACGCAAGCGACCCGCACCATGTCAAACGACGAGAGGAGGGTGCTAGTGCACCGTTCCGCAAATCCCTTGGACTCTGCTGGCGTCCAGCCGCGCCTGTCGGCACCCGGCACCCGCACACGTGCTACCAGCACGCGCACGGGCACCGTGCACCGCCAGATCACACCTGGCCACTCCGCACAGTGGCAACGGACTTCCGGAACGGAGCACTAGACGTGGGAACGGTGACGTTCGAAGGCGTCGGAAAGGTCTACCCCGACGGCACACGGGCCGTCGCGGATCTCGAGCTGAACGTCGCCGACGGCGAGTTCATGATCCTCGTGGGGCCTTCCGGCTGCGGCAAGACGACGGCGCTGCGCATGGTCGCCGGCCTCGAGAAGATCACCGAGGGCGAGATCCGCATCGCCGACAAGGTCGTCAACGGGCTCGAGCCGCGTCGACGCGACATCGCGATGGTCTTCCAGAACTACGCCCTCTACCCGCACATGACCGTGGCCGAGAACATCGGCTTCGGGCTCAAGATGCACGGCCTGCCGAAGGCCGAGGTCAGGCGCCGCGTCGAGGAGATCGCAGGAGCGCTCGATCTCAAGGACCTGCTGTCCCGGAAGCCCCGGGCGCTCTCCGGCGGGCAGCGCCAACGAGTGGCCATGGGCAGAGCCATCGTTCGCGAGCCCGCCGCCTTCCTGATGGACGAGCCGTTGTCCAACCTCGATGCGAAGCTGCGCGTGCAGATGCGGGCGGAGATCTCCCGCATCCAGCGAGAGCTGCGAACGACGACCATCTATGTCACCCATGACCAGATCGAAGCCATGACCATGGGCGACCGCGTCGCCGTCATGCGCAAAGGCCGCCTGCAGCAGGTCGACGTCCCTCAGCAGCTGTACGACCACCCCGCCAATCTGTTTGTGGCGAGCTTCATCGGCAGCCCGTCGATGAATCTGGTCAGGGCCGAGGTCGTCCGGGGGGAGAGCGACAGCCTGGCGTGCCGCTTCGCCGGCCGCGATCTCTCGCTCGCACCGGAGCTCGTCGCCGCCCGCCCCGCGATTCGCTCGTATCTCGGACGGGACGTCGCGCTCGGGCTCCGCCCGGAGAGCCTCCGGGACCCCTCGCTCGAGCCCGCTGCGCCGCCCAATCGCCGCTTACACGGCAGAGTTGCCACGACGGAGGCGCTCGGCTTCGAGCAGCTCGTCCACGTCGAGATCGCAGCCGTCCCCGTCGTCACGGCCGAGGTGATGGAGATCGCCGCCGACGTCGACGCCACCGCCGTGGGTGAGCTCGAGGCCGAGCAGCGCGAGCACCGGGCTGTGCTCGTCGGACGGTTCCCGACCGGGTCGAGGGTGGCACTCGGAGACGAGGTCGAGCTCGTCGTCGACTGCACGAAGCTCCATCTCTTCGACCTCGACACCGGCGCGGCGATCGGCGGCTGACCGTCACCATGCACGACGACGTCGTCAGCCGGCTGCGGACGCTGGGCATGACGCTCTACGAGGCGCGTGTCTACGTCGGGCTGCTCCAGGGCGGCCAGCAGAACGGCAACGAGCTCGCCAAGTCCGCCGGGCTGCCTTCGTCGAAGGTGTATTCGACGCTCGAGAAGCTGGCCTTGCTCGGCATCGTGCATTCGGTCCGGCGCGGCACGACCACCACCTACGTCTGCGTCTCGCCGGACGAGCTCTTGAAGCGGCTGCGGAGCCGCTTCAGCGAGCCGATCGAGTACCTGCAGCGCACCCTGCCGAGCCTGGGCGCCTTCGTCCCGTCATCCGAGGTCTTGACCATCTCCGGGCTCGATGCGATCCGCGAGAGCGCCCGGTACATCGTCAACCACGCACGCGGTCAGATCTACCTCTCGATCTGGGCCGAGGATCTGGAGGGTCTGCGCGGCTCGCTGATCGACGCCGACGCGCGCGGCGTGCGCATCTTCGCGATGATCTACGGCGACGAGGCGATCCTGGAGGTCGGTTCCTGGCTGCATCACAGCTACAACGACATCGTCGTCGATCGCCTGAAAGGGCGGATGCTGACGCTGGGCGCGGATCAGGAGGAAGCGCTGATCGCGCACATCCCACGCCACGGTGAGGCCAGCGGGGTGCGCACGCGCAATCCTGTGCTCGCGCTCGTCGCGCAGGAGTACCTCCATCACGACATCGTCTTGCAGCGGGCGCAGCTCCGGGTCGGCTTCGAGGAGTGGGATGAGTGGTGGCAGGCGGATCCTGACCTGCGGACGCTCATCCTCGGCGACGCCCTTCGAGACGGAGACCCCGAGGCGGTACTCGCCGCACCGAAACCCCGACGCAAGAAGGAGAGCTGATGACCGCTACCGCAGTCGACGCCGAGGCGCGACCGCTCATCCTCGGCGGCCTGGCGACCACGGGCGCCTCGTCGCTGGCGGTCGTGTATCCGTACGATCAGAGCGAGATCGGCCGCGTGGGCACCGCCGACGCCGCCCAGGTGGAGCAGGCGCTGAGGAGTGCTGCGGCCGCGACAGATGCCGTCGCCGCGTTGCCGCCGTTTCGCCGCGCCGACATCCTGCTGGCTGCGGCCGAGCTCGTACAGGCCCGCCGCGAGGAGCTCGCCCGCCAGATGACGCTGGAAACGGGGAACGCCCTGTGGGAGACCCGGGTCGAGGTCGACCGCACGGTCGAGATCATCACCGGCTGTGCGGAAGAGGCGCGGCGCCTGACCGGCGAGATCGTCCCGATCGACGCGATCGCCCGCGGCGAGGGCCGGGTCGGCTTCACGCGGCGTGTGCCGGTCGGCGTCGTGCTGGGAATCACGCCGTTCAACGCACCGCTGCTGCTCGTCGCGCACAAGCTCGCGGCCGCACTCGCAGCCGGCTGCCCGTGCATCATCAAGCCGGCGCCGAAGACGCCGCTCTCGGCGTTGTCCCTGGGCGAGATCTTCGTCGAGGCGGGCGCCCCAGAGGGGTCGGTGAGCGTCATTCCGTGCGAGAACGAGCTGGCAGAGCGGCTCGTCACCGACGAGCGGGTCAAGTTCCTGTCGTTCACCGGCAGCCCCGGGGTCGGCTGGCACCTCCGGCGCATCGCGGCGACACCGAGGGTCACGCTCGAGCTCGGCGGTAACGGCGCCGTGATCGTCCACGAGGACGCGAACGTGGCATACGCCGCCGAGCGCTGCGCGTTCGGCGGCTTCGTGCGCTCCGGACAGGCCTGCATCTCGGTGCAACGGCTGTACGTCCATTCGTCGATCTTCGATCCGTTCACGGTCGCGTTGCTGGCCAAGATCGAGACGCTCAAGGTCGGCGATCCGCTCGACCCGGACACGATGGTCGGCGGCTTGATCGACGACCGGGCGGCCGAGAAGGCGATGCGCCTGATCGACGACGCCCGGTCGCGGGGGGCGGAGGTGCTGTGCGGAGGTAGCCGCGACGGGCGGGCGGTCGCGCTCACGGTCGTCGTGGGCGCGACCGAGAACATGCCGATCGCGTGCGAGGAGGCGTTTGCGCCGATCATCGTCCTGTCGCGCTACGACGACGTCGACGAGGCGATCCGCCTGGCGAACGACTCGCCGTTCGGCCTTCAGGCTGGGCTCTTCACCAACGACATCCGCATCATCAACCGCGCCTTCGAGCGCCTCGAGGTCGGCGGCCTGATCGTCAACGACGTCAACACGTTCCGCGTCGACCACATGCCCTACGGGGGTGCAAAGCAGTCCGGGCTCGGACGTGAGGGCATGCGCTACGCCGTGCAGGAGATGACCCAGGAGCGGCTGCTGGTCATCGACCCGCGTTGAGCGCAGGTCCGCTTCGCAGCGACGGTCGCCGCCCGGTCAGTCGCCGGGCGACGGCTTTCCGTGCGCCAGCAGCTCCCGGAGGATCTCTGCTTCTACCTCCTCGCGGGCCTTCGCCCGCGTGAGCACCTCGTCGAGGTCGGCGCGCGGGATCACGACGACGCCGTCGCGGTCTCCGTAGACGTAGTCGCCGGGGTCGACGTCGATGCCGGCGCACCTGATCCGCACGCCGATCTCGCCGGGAGTCTCCTTCCCGCGGGGGCCCGTGGGCACGACCGCCGCTGCGAACACCGGAAAGCCCAGCCGCTCGATCTCCTCGGCGTCGCGCACGGCGCCGTCGACGACGAGGCCGGCCAGCCCGCGAGCAAGGCCGACCTGCGCGAGGATGTCGCCCCACAGAGCGGCGTCCGTGCAGCCGCCGCCGTCGACGATGACGACGTCGCCGCGGCATGCGGCGAGCGCGGCCTCACGCACGGAGAAGTGCTCGCCGGGCGGGGTTCGCACGGTGAAGGCGGTGCCGTGCAGGCGCGCGCCGGGCCAGAGCGGCCGGATCCGCTGGTCGAGAGCGATCCGCCGCCCGGTTGCGTCGCTGAGCAGCGCGGTCGGATACGGGAGCATGGGTAGTAGTATCGCTTCGCCGCGTACCGTCCTGCCGGTGGTCGGGCGGCGAGCCCCTGGAAGAGACGTGCCACAGACCCTCACCGAGAAGATCCTGCTCGCGCACTGCGACGCCGAGACGATCGTCCCCGGCGACCTGATCATGGTGCGCTGCGACGTCGTCATGACCAACGACATCTCGGGTCCGATCGCGTTCCGGACGATGAAGGCGATGGGCGTCTCGAAGGTGTTCGACCCCACGAAGGTCGTGCTCATCCCCGATCACTTCGTCCCCGCCAAGGACGCCCGCTCCGCGGAGCTGCAGAAGGTGCTGAAGGAGTGGGCGTTCGAACAGGGCGTCGCCTTCTACGATCAGGGCCGCGGCGGGATCGAGCACGCCGTGCTCGTCGAGGACGGCTGGGTCGTGCCGGGCTCCGTCATCGCGGGAGGTGATTCGCACACGTGCACCCTCGGCGCCCTCGGTGCCTTCGGCACCGGTCTCGGCTCGACCGACGTTGCCGACTGCCTCGCGTTCGGCGAGTTCTGGCAGCAGGTCCCGGCGACGATCCGTGTGGAGTTCGACGGCTCGAAGCGGCGCTGGGTGACGGGCAAGGACCTGATCCTCGCGGTGATCGCCGAGATCGGAGTCGCCGGTGGCACCAACCACGTGCTCGAGTTCGTGGGTCCGGGCGCCGAGGCCCTCTCGATCGACGAACGGCTCGCCGTCGCGAATCTCGCGGTCGAGGCGGGCTCCGAGACGGGTGTCTTCCCTGCGGACGCGACAACCGCTGCCTATCTCGAGGGCCGTACGGACAGGCCGTGGACGGCGGTGACCTCCGACCCGGGCGCGGAGTTCGCGCGGACGGTGAGGATCGACCTCGACGGCCTGCCGCCCCTGATTGCGCTGCCGCATTCGCCGGGCAACATCGTCCCGCTGGCCGAGGCACTCGGACGCAGGATCGACCAGGTCTACATCGGCAACTGCTCGAACGGGACCCTCACCGACCTGCGGCAGGCGGCCGAGATCCTGCGCGGCAAACAGGTTCACGCACGTACCCGCGCCATCATCGTGCCCGCCTCCCAGAAGATCTGGCGCGCGGCGCTCGCCGAAGGCCTGCTCGACGTCTTCGCCGAGGCCGGCTGCCTGGTCTCCACGCCAACGTGCGGGGCGTGCTTCGGGGGTAGCGGCGGCATCCTCGCCGCGGGCGAGAACGCCCTGGCGACGACGAACAGGAACTTCAAGGGCAGGATGGGCTCACCCGACGCCGGGGTGCACCTCGGCAACGCCTGGGTGGCCGCCGCGGCAGCTGTCGCAGGTGAGATCGCAGATCCGGCGGCGGTGGTCTGATGGTGCGCTCCGGCACGGCGGTCGTGATCCGCGAGGACAACGTCGACACCGACGTGCTGTACCCCGGGCCGTTCCTCAGCATCCAGGACGTCGACCAGATGAAGGCGCACCTGTTCGAGGGGTTGGATCCGACCCTGCGCGACGAACTCGTCGGCGACACCATCCTCGTCGTCAACGAGAACTTCGGTACGGGCTCGTCCCGTGAGCACGTTCCCCAGGCGATGCGCGCCTCGGGCATCACCTGCCTGCTCGGTAAGAGCTTCGCGCGGATCTTCTACCGGAACTGCATCAACCTCGGCCTGCTGGTCGTCGTCTGCTCGGAGGCGGTGGACGCCGCGACTCCAGGCTCGCGCGTGGAGGTCGAGTCCGAAACGGGAGTCGTCGTCGTCGACGGAGCGACCTTCCAGGCCAGGCCGATCCCGCCGTTCATGCAGGAGATGCTCGCCAGCGGAGGCCTCGTCGAGTGGCGCCGGCAAGTGGGTCGTCCGGCCGCGGCGCCGGCCGGCTAGCCGGCTCGGGCGGGGACCTCCGGCGAGCTCGAGAGCTATCGTTGCCGGGAATGAGGTCCTCTCGTGCGGCCGCCGGGAGGTTGAAGGTGGCGATGCTGGCGCCGATCTCCTGGCGGGTGCCGCCGCGGCACTACGGTCCCTGGGAGCAGTTCGTCTCGCTGCTCACCGAGGGCCTGGTCGAGCGGGGGGTCGACGTGACGCTCTTCGCCACGGCGGACTCGCAGACCCGGGCGCACCTGGTCGGCTCGGCGCCGACGGGATACTCCGAGGATCCCGAGCTGGACGCCAAGGTCTGGGAGGCCCTGCACATCTCCGCGGTGTTCGAGCGCGCCGGGGAGTTCGACCTCATCCACAACAGCTTCGACTTCCTGCCGCTCGCTTTCAGCCGGCTGGTCGGCACGCCTGTGGTCACGACGGTCCACGGCTTCTCGTCCCCACGGATCCTGCCCGTGTACGAGAAGTACGACAGCAGCTCGTACTACGTGGCGATCAGTGACGCAGATCGAAGTGACAAGCTCGACTACGTCGCAACCATCCATCACGGCATCGACATGCGGAAGCTGGCGCTGGGCTCTGGCGAGGGCGGCCACCTGCTGTACTTCGGGAGAATCCATCCCGACAAGGGAACGGTCGAGGCGATCGAGGTGGCCGGGCGGGCTGGCCTCCCCCTGATCCTCGCCGGGATCGTCCAGGATCGCGAGTACTTCGCCCGGCTCGTGGAGCCACGGATCGACGGCGAGAGCGTCACCTACATCGGAGTCGTCGCCGCCGACGCCCGGAGCGACGTGCTCGGTGCCGCCCGGGCGCTCCTGCACCTGGCCAACTTCGAGGAGCCGTTCGGGTACAGCGTCGTCGAGGCCATCGCCTGCGGCACGCCCGTGATCGCGACTGCGCGCGGATCGATGCCCGAGATCGTGCGGCACGGCGAGAACGGGTTTCTGGTCGGGTCGATCGACGAGGCGGCAGCCGCAGTCGATCTCACGAGCAGCCTCGACCGCAGTGCGGTTCGCGCGACGGTGGAGCAGCGCTTCGACGTCAACCGCATGGTGGACGAGTACCTCGACGTCTACCAGCGCGTGGTCGAGCTGCACCGCGCCCGCGCCTGATCGACGTCGGCGGCCCGTCCGGGTCAGGCGGGCGCCAGGATCACTCCTTCCGCCGGTCCGAGGCAGCCGTCCCAGCCTTGTCCCTCGCGTCGTCGGTGGGTGGCGACCTCGATCCGCCAGCCGCCGGCGGTGCCGACACCCTCCAGGTGCTCGTCGGTGAAGTTCACCGCTATCAGGCGCAGGTCGTCGGCGTGCCGTCGCTCGTACACGAGCGCTCCGGCCGGGGCCTCGAGCAGCCGCCAGCTCCCTGACCTCAGTGCCGCCGAGCCTCGCCTGGTCACGAGCAGGCGCCGGTAGAGCGCGAGCAGCGAATCCGGGTCGGCCTCCTCGCGCTCGGCGTTCCGCAGCCCGGGATCCGGTGGCCAGGGCAGCCAGGGAGGCGACGGCCACCCGTGAGGCGGCGCCATCTCCCAGGGAATGGGCGCGCGTGAGCCATCCCGCCCACCGGGGTCGACGCGCGATCCGACGGGGACGTCGGCATCGAGCAGCCCGAGCTCCTCGCCGGCGAAGAGAAACGGCGTACCGCACAGCGTCAGGATCACCACCGCGGCGGCTCGCGCGCGTTCCTCCGAGGCGGCGAAGCGCGTGCGGTGGCGAGGCTGGTCGTGATTCGACAGCACCCAGCAGGGCCACGCTTCAGGGGCTGCAAGCGCCCGCTCCGCCTCCACCAACGCCTTCGCGAATGCCCCGGCCGACCACGGCACGTGCATCAGGGCGAAGTTGAAGACCATGTGCAGTTCGTCGCCGGCCCCGTAGTAGCCCGCGAGACGCGCCGGAGAGTCGAACGGCACCTCGCCGATCATCACCCGGTCGCCCTCGTACTCGTCCAGCAGCTTGCGGATGTCCCGCAGGAGCTCATGCGTACGAGGGTGATCGTGGTGCGTGGCGATATCGAGATGCAGGAGCTCGTGCCCGTGGTCGGGCAGCGTCTCGTCCTTCCCGATCAGGTTGACGACGTCCGCCCGAAACCCGTCGACACCGCGGTCCAGCCAGAAGCGGAGGGTGCCGTGCATCGCTGTCACGACCTCTGGACTGGCCCAGTTGAGGTCCGGCTGCTCCGGGAGGAACAGGTGGAGGTACCACTGCTCCGTGGCCTCGTCCCGAGTCCAGGCGGGGCCCCCGAAGGCGGAACGCCAGTTGTTCGGCGGCCCTGCGCCCCGGCCGTCCCGCCAGATGTACCACTCGCGCTTCGTGGACGTGCGCGAGGACCTCGACTCGAGAAACCAGGGATGCTGAGAGCTGGTGTGATTCGGAACCCAGTCGAGGACGACGCGCAACCCCAGCCGGTGCGCCTCTGCGAGCAGCCGGTCGAATGCGTCGAGGTCGCCGAAGACCGGATCGACATCGTTGTAGTCGCTGACGTCGTAGCCGGAATCCGCCATCGGCGAGCGGTAGATCGGCGACAGCCAGATGGCGTCCACACCCAGCTTCGCGACATGGTCGAGCCTCGAGGTGATGCCCTCGAGGTCGCCGACGCCATCGCCGTCGGAGTCGCAGAAGGAGCGTGGGTAGATCTGGTACACGACGGCCGAGCGCCACCAGGGTGCATTCACGCGCACAACGTATCTCCATCGCCTCCGGCGCACCTGTTGCTCGGGGTGGCGTGCCTGCGCCGTGGGGAGGACGAAGTTCCTTGTCGGCCCCGAGGTGATGGATTCCCGGTCGCCTGACAGTCCACTAGTTCGAACATCGGCAACTGCTCGGGTCCGTCGCGGCGGCTCGCGATGGGTCGAGCGGGGCTGAACGTCTTGCGAGGCCCTGAAGGGCCCCGCGCCGCTCTCGCGATGGGTCGAGCGGGGCTGAACGTCTTGCGAGGCCCTGAAGGGCCCCGCGCCGCTCTCGCGATGGGTCGAGCGGGGCTGAGCGTCTTGCGAGGCCCTGAAGGGCCCCGCGCCGCTCTCGCGATGGGTCGAGCGGGGCTGAGCGTCTTGCGAGGCCCTGAAGGGCCCCGCGCTGCTCTCGTGCGCGCAGGCCAGTTCCACCGCCCGGCGAGCGACACCCCGGGCGTAGTGGGTCCCTTCAGGGGCTCACAAGCAGTTCGGCCCGGCACTCGCCTCCGGACCCGGTCGCGCAGTTGGGGAATCAATCATCTGAAGAGGTCGACTTGGTGGGCAGCCGGCGCTCCTGCTTACGTGGCGCTCTGGCCGCCGTCGACCAGGAGTGTCTGCCCTGTGACGAAGTCCGAGGCGGGGGAGGCGAGGAAGGCGATTGCGCCCTTCAGGTCATGCGATGTCCCGAACCGTCCCAGCGGAATGCGGGAAAGCAGCGCCTCGCCAGCCCGCTCGAGCACCTTTTCGGACATGTCCGACGGGAACCAGCCGGGGGCGAGTGCGTTCACGTTGATCCGGTGCCTGGCCCACTTGACAGCGAGGTCGATGGTGAGCGCCACAAGCCCGCCCTTGCTTGCGTTGTAGGGCAGCGCGTCCATCGTCTCCGGCGCGGCGCCGCGGAAGGCGGCAATCGAGGCGATGTTCACGATCTTGCCGCCGTCCCCCTGCGTGATCAGCCGGCGACCGACGGCCTGCGTGAAGAGGAAGGCGCCGGTGAGATTGACGTCGATCACCTTCTGCCACCCCTCCAGCGGCACTTCCTCGGCAGGGGCGCCCCAGGAGGTGCCCGAGTTGTTGACGAGGATGTCCACGCGACCGAGCGTCTTCACTGCCGAGTCGACGACACTCTTGATCGAACCGGCGTCACGCACGTCGCAGCCGAGTCCCAGCGCTCGGACGCCGAGGGTTTCGAGCTCCGACGCAGCCTGCTCGCAGCGCTCCGCGTTGCGTGCGCAGACGACCACGCCGGCTCCGCATTCGGCGAGGGCGTCGGCCATCTGCCGGCCCAGGCCCGTGGCGCCGCCCGTGACGATGGCCACCTTGCCGCTGAGGTCGAACAGCTCCTGGACGCGCACGCTGGCGCCTAACGCCTCACGGGCGGGTCGGGCTGGTTGGAGGGCTGCTGGCGATGATCATGATCACGTCGGTTCTGCCTGTCGCGAGGTGCAGAGTCTAGTGCCCGAGGGCCCGGGAGAGGCCGAGTCGCGCCTTGCTACGGTGGTCGCATGCAAGGCCGGGAAGTCGTCATCGTCGAGGCAGCGCGCACCCCGATCGGCCGCGGCCATCCGGAGAAGGGCATCTACAAGGACATCCACCCGAACGAGCTCCTGGGTGCGTGCTACTCCGCCGTCCTCGAGCGCTCGGGGATCGACCCGCTGCTCGTGGGCGACGTCATCGCCGGCTGTGTGCAGCAGTACGGGGAGCAATCTTTCAACGTTGGGCGCAATGCATGGCTGCAGGAGGGCCTTCCCTATGAGGTGCCGGCGACGACGATCGACCGGCAGTGCGGGTCGGCCCAGCAGGCGGTCAACTTCGCAGCCTCGCTGATCGCGTCGGGGGTGCACGACATCGCGATCGGCTCCGGGGTCGAGCACCTCGGCCACATCCCCATGTTCGTCGGCCGCAAATGGGAGATGGACGTCGGGAGCCCCTGGCCGCAGGCCATCCGCGACCGGTACGCGCTGGTCGATCAGGGGGAGAGCGCCGAGTTGATCGCGGACAAGTGGCACGTGACGCGTGAGGAGATGGACGCCATCGGGTTCCGTTCCCACCAGAACGCGCAGCGGGCCACGGCAGAGGGGCGCTTCGACCTCGAGATCGTGCCGATCCAGTCCAACGGGACGGCACACACGCGAGATCAGGGCATCCGGCCCGACACCAGCCTGGAGGCGCTCAGCCAGTTGCAGCCGGCCTTCAGGGAGAACGGCAGGATCACCGCCGGCAACTCCTCGCAGATCTCCGACGGCGCCGCTGCCGTGCTCCTGATGAGCGCGGACAAGGCAGCGGAGCTGGGCCTGCAGGCGAGGGCGCGAATTGTGGATCACACGACGGTCGGTGTCGACCCGGTGACGATGCTCACGGGCCCGATCCCGGGGACGCGAAAGATCCTCCAGCGCAACGGGATGAAGATCGAGGACATCGATCTCGTCGAGATCAACGAGGCGTTCGCCTCGGTCGTCGTGGCCTGGCAGCGGGAGCTCGACCCGGACATGGATCGGGTCAACGTCAACGGCGGCGCGATCGCGCTCGGCCATCCGCTCGGCTCCACCGGCGCCCGTCTGCTCACGACCCTGGTGCACGAGCTGCAGCGCGGAGACAAGGAGTTCGGTCTCGTCACCATGTGCTGCGGCGGAGGGCTCGGGACGAACACGCTGATCCAGCGCGTCTGATCCGTCGCGCGTGGCGGCGGAACCGCCGGAGGGTGCTCACGAGTTGCTGGAGTCGGGTGCGCGCGCCTCGCCGGGCCACGATCAAACCCCACGGCACCTCACCACGTGCGAGTTCCGGGACGAGTTCCTTGTGAGTCCCTCAAGGAACCCACTGCGCCCGGGGGTCGCTCGCTGGGCGGTAGAGCTCGCCGCTCGCGTGGTTCGCGGCGCGAAGAGGCACGGGCCTCGCCAGGCGTTCTGGAAGCAACGAGCTGACGGGGTCGACCGAGAACGCCGGAGCCGGGTGCTCCCTGGGAAGTAGCGAGACTGTGGTAGAGATCGACCATGGAGGATGCAGGGCCGACCGATCGTCTCACGCACCTCCAACGCCTCGAGGCGGAGAGCATCCACATCCTGCGCGAGGTCGTGGCCGTCGCCGAGAACCCGGTCATGCTGTACTCGATCGGCAAGGACAGCGCGGCCATGCTCCACCTGGCACGCAAGGCGTTTCACCCGGCGAAGCCGCCGTTCCCGCTCCTGCACGTCGACACGACGTGGAAGTTCCGCGACATGTACACACTGCGCGACCGCATGGCGAGCGAGTTGGGGATGGAGCTCCTCGTCCATGTCAACGAGGATGGCCTGGCGCAGGGGGTCGGGCCCTTCACCCACGGGTCGGCGGTGCACACCGACGTCATGAAGACGGAGGCGCTGAAGCAGGCACTCACCAAGTACGGCTTCGACGCCGCGTTCGGCGGTGCGCGCCGCGACGAGGAGAAGTCCCGAGCCAAGGAGCGGATCCTCTCCTTCCGCTCGGCGCAGCACCGCTGGGACCCGAAGAACCAACGGCCCGAGCTGTGGCGCGTGTACAACGCGGCGAAGCGCCGCGGTGAGTCGATCCGCGCCTTCCCGCTCTCCAACTGGACCGAGCTGGACGTCTGGCTCTACCTGTACCGCGAGCAGATCCCCATCGTGCCGCTGTATCTGGCCGCCGAGCGTCCTGTGGTGGAGCGAGACGGCGTGCTGATCATGGTCGACGACGAGCGCCTGCCGCTCGCTCCCGGCGAGCAGCCGATGCTGAAGAAGGTGCGCTTCCGCACGCTCGGCTGTTACCCGCTGACCGGTGCGGTCGAGAGCGACGCCGACACGCTGCCGGCGATCATCCAGGAGATGCTGCTCGCGCGGACTTCCGAGCGGCAGGGTCGCGTGATCGACCACGACGCGGCCGGGTCGATGGAGAAGAAGAAGCAGGAGGGGTACTTCTGAGCGGCCCCGGCTCCTCCGGCTCCGATCTGATCGCCGAGGACATCCTCGCGTACCTGCGCGAGCACGAGCACAAGGGGATGCTGCGCTTCATCACCTGCGGCAGCGTCGACGACGGCAAGAGCACGCTGATCGGCCGGCTGCTCTACGAGTCGCAGGTGCTCTTCGACGACCAGCTGGCGGCGCTCGCGGTCGACTCGAAGAAGGTCGGGACGCAGGGGGACGAGCTCGACTTCGCGCTGCTCCTGGACGGGCTCACCGCGGAGCGCGAGCAGGGGATCACGATCGACGTCGCCTACCGCTACTTCTCCACCGACCGGCGCAAGTTCATCGTGGCGGACACGCCCGGCCACGAGCAGTACACCCGCAACATGGTCACCGGTGCCTCCACGGCCGACTGCGCCGTGATCCTGATCGACGCGCGCAAGGGCGTGCTGACGCAGACCCGACGCCACGCGTTCATCGTCTCCCTGCTCGGAATCCGTCACATCGCGGTGGCCGTGAACAAGATGGATCTCGTCGGCTTCTCCGCGCAGCGCTTCGCCGAGGTCGAGGCCGAGGTGGCCGAGCTGGCGGCGTGGATCGGCGCCGAGGATGTTCGCTGCATCCCGCTCTCGGGCCTGCGGGGCGACAACGTGGTGACCCCCAGCGAGGCGCTCGGATGGTACGAGGGGCCGACGCTCCTCGGGTATCTGGAGATGGTGGACATCGACGAAGACGTGTTGCGGCGAGCGCCGTTTCGGCTGCCCGTGCAGTGGGTCAACCGCCCCAGTCTCGACTTCCGCGGTTTCGCCGGCACGGTGGTGGGCGGCTCGGTCTCCCCCGGTGATCGCGTGGTCGTCCTGCCGTCCGGGCGCGAGAGCACGGTGGAGCGGATCGTCACCTTCGACGGCGACCTCGAGATCGCCGTCGCCGGGCAGGCCGTGACGCTCACACTCGCCGACGAGATCGACATCAGCCGCGGCGACCTGATCGCGAAGGCGGACTCGCGGCCCGGGGTGGCCGACTCCTTCGAGGCCACGATCGTGTGGATGGACGACGACCCGATGCTCCCCGGCCGCGAGTACATCCTGCGGATCGGCGGCGCCACTGCCGTGACCACGATCACGCCGCTCAAGTACAAGGTCGACGTGCAGACGCTCGAGCACCTCGCGGCGACCAAGCTCGAGCTGAACGAGATCGGCGTCGGCGCCCTGGAGCTCGACCGGGTGATCGCCTTCGACCCCTACCGCCAGAACCGCGACACCGGCGGCTTCGTCCTCGTCGACCGCCTCACAAACGCCACCGTCGGAGCGGGTCTGCTCAGCTTCGCCCTGCGCCGCTCCGAGAACGTGCCGTGGCAGGCGATCGACGTCGACAAGCAGGCGCGGTCGGCGCTCAGCCGCCAGAAGCCGTGCATCGTGTGGTTCACGGGGCTCTCCGGGGCCGGAAAGTCGACACTGGCCAACCTCGTGGAAAAGCGGTTGCACAGCCTCGGCCATCACACGTACCTGCTCGACGGCGACAACGTGCGGCATGGTCTGAGCAAGGATCTCGGGTTCACGGCGGCCGACCGGGTCGAGAACATCCGCCGGGTGGGTGAGGTGGCCCGGCTCATGGTCGATGCCGGACTGATCGTGATCGCCTCGTTCATCTCCCCGTTTCGCAGCGAGCGCCTGACGGTGCGCTCGCTGGTCGAGGAGAACGAGTTCATCGAGGTCTTCGTGGACGCGCCCCTCGAGGTGGCCGAGGGACGGGACACCAAGGGCCTGTACAAGAAGGCCCGCCGCGGCGAGCTCAAGAACTTCACCGGCATCGACTCTCCCTACGAAGCCCCCGAGAGTCCCGAGGTTCGAGTCGACACGGCCGCCCTCGAGCCCGAGGAGTCGGCGCAGCTCGTGATCGACGCCCTGGTGCGCGCCGGCGTGCTCTCCTCGGCGACCGAGCGAGGCGCTGCCTCCGGCGACTGACACCGGACCGGGCGGTTGGTGCCCGACGCGAGTTCCGGGAGAACTCCTTGTGGTCACTGAAGGGATCCACTACGCACCTACCGCAGTGTCACCGGGCAGGACGCCACAGCAGTTCCGCGCGGTGCGGTCTCGCTGAAGTAACCCACTGCGCGGGGGTCGCGGTTTCGCCGCGAGCGGGGCCCTCCAGGGTCTCGCAAGGGGCTCAGCCCACCGACGCGCAGTCGTCGGTCGGACGTTGCGGGACGGCGCTCCAGTGCCATCCGGTCGCTGGTTTGACCGTCATCACGCGTTCATCTCCGTCCTCCAGCCTCCGTGAAGACAACTTCAGGAGGCGGCCCGATGCACAGCAACAACCGATTGTTCAACGTCCGGATGCGACTGGTGGTTCTCGCGATCCTGGCGGCCACCACCGCGGCCGTGATCGGCGTCATGCGATCGCACGACGGTGGGGCAGCGGCTGCGGCGCCGCCGGCGGGGGTCAAGGTGAAACGCGGGGACATCACGGTCGCGGTCGGTGGTGTCGGACGGATCGTTCAGTCGGGCGAAACGGGCCTAGCGAATGCCACGACAGGCACTGGCGCTGTAGGCGGCGAACTACAGGGGGCCCCGGTATTCCCGCAGGCCAGTGGCCGGATCGCGCAGCTGCTCGTCGCCCGCGGAGATCGCGTCGCCGCCGGCCAGCCGGTCGCTGTTCTCGATGACGGCGGGCTGGCCGCCGCGGGAGTCAGCCAGGCGCGGTCGGATCTTGCCGCCGCGCGACTCGAGCTGCTTCAGAAGCAGACATACGACCCGGCCAGCGGCGTCCTCCCGACCGCAGCGGAGTTCGCGGCCGCCCGGGCAGCGGTGGCCTCGGCCCGAGCGCGTCTCTCCGTTCTCGGCGCTCCACCCCGCGCGGCCGAGGTGGCAGCGGCACGCCTCGAGGTGAGCCGAGCCGAGGCCGAGCTCGAGACGATCCTCGGCGGGACTGCCGAGACCCGGGCGGACACCCTACTGCTCGCACAGAAGAACGTGGAACTGGCCCAGGCCCGCTTCGACCGGCTACTCGCCCCGCCGCGCCCGGCCGATGTGGCCGCAGCCCAGTCGGACGTCAAGCGCGCAGAGGCCGACCTCGAGGCTCTGGTCAGAACCGACCGCACCCAACCGGTGACGCTGAAGGAGATCGAGGCAGCCAGGGCCGCGATCGAGGTCGCGAAACTGAAGCTGGCACAGGTTCTCGCTCCCGTGGATCCGACCGAGATTGCGGCCGCGCGCCTGGAGGTCGAGCGCGCGCAGGTGGAGCTTCGCAAGCTGGCAGCAGGTCCCAGCCGCGCAACTCTGGCGGCGTCGCGCCTGGCCGTGACCAGTGCCCGGACGCGGCTCCGGCAGTTGTCCGCACCTCCGCTTCGCAGCGACATCGCAGCCGCCCGGCTCGACCGCCAACGGGCCGAGGCAGAGTTGGCGGTGCTGCGCGCGCGGCAGCGGCCCGCCTCCACGACCGAGGTCGCGCTCGCGCGACTCAAGGCCGAGTCCGCCCAGGCGCGACTCGCGAGCGCCCAGCTCGCAACCACGGCGTTGACGGTGCGTGCGCAGCGGCCCGGAACCGTGACCGCGCTGCTCGCACCTGCGGGTGCACGGGTCGATCTGTCCACGCCGATCGTGGCGGTCGCCAACCTGGATCGTCTCGAGGTCACCGTGGATCTGAGCGAGTTCGACGTCGCTCGCGTGCGCCGCGGCCAGCGAGCCAGCGTGAGCGTCGATGCCCTGGGCGGAGAGGCCTTCAAGGGAACCGTGCGCTTCGTGGCGTTCACCGGAAGCAACACCACGGGAATCGTGACGTTCCCGGTCCAGGTCGAGCTCACCGACGCAGAGGGCCTCAAGCCGGGCATGAACGTCAGCGTCCGCATCGTCGTGGCCAAGCGGCAAGGCGTCGTTCGCATCCCATTGGAAGCCGTGGTGCAGGATGGTGATGAGGCCACGGTCACCGTGTTCGACCCGGCAGGTCAGCAGGTCACGCGCAAGGTCACCCTCGGCCTCGCCAACAACAAGGCGGTCGAGATCGTCAAGGGCCTGAAGGTAGGCGAACGTGTCACGCTGGCCGAGCCGGACGCGAGCGGCGAAGCATGACCGTCCGCGGGACAGACCCTGTCATCGAGCTCACCGGGCTGACCAAGACCCACAGCAGCGGCGACCTGACGGTGCAGGCGGTCAGGGACTGCAGCCTCGTGGTCCGCGAGGGCGAGTTCGTGGCGATCATGGGCGCCTCGGGATCGGGGAAGACGACACTCCTCGGGATTCTCGGCCTGCTCGACCGGCCCACCACCGGCTCCTACCGGCTCGCGGGCGAGGAGGTGGCCACGCTCGGCGAGGCACGGCGGGCGCGCATCCGCGGGGAGCGCATCGGGTTCGTGTTCCAGGCGTACAACCTCATCCCGCGCGCCACGGCCTACAAGAACGTGGAGCTGCCGCTCGTGTACGCGGGAGTGCGGGCGCCCGAGCGCAGAAGCCGCGTGTTCGAGGCACTGGCCGAGGTCGGTCTCGCCGAGCGCACGGGACATGTGCCGACCCAGCTCTCGGGCGGGGAGCAGCAGCGTGTCGCGATCGCCCGCGCACTCGTGGTGCAGCCGAGCGTGGTCCTCGCCGACGAGCCAACCGGCAACCTCGATTCCGCCAGCGAGAAGGACGTGCTCGCGATGCTCGCTCGGCTGCATGACCGCGGCGTGACGATCGTGATGGTCACGCACTCACGCGAGGTGGCGGAGCACGCGTCGCGCATCGTGCTGTTCGGAGACGGCCTGATCATCGCCGACGACATCGTCGAACGGCGACTCGCGGCGACGGGTGGCGTGCGATGACAGCACACCTCGAGAACTGGCGGATCGCGTTGTGGGCGCTCCGCGCGAACTGGTTCCGCGCCATGCTGACCGCCCTCGGCGTGGTCATCGGTGTCGCCTCGCTGGTCGCCGTCACGGCTGTCAGCGCCGGTGCCCAGACGGAGGTCGCGGACAGCATCCGCCGGCTCGGCGCGAACGTCGTGCTCGTGGATGGAGAGTTCATCACGGTCGGCACCCGGCAGTCGGCGAGCGAGAGGACGATCACTCCGGACGACGTCGCCGCGATTGCCAAGCTGCCCATGGTCACGGCCGTCGCACCCCACCAGGACCTGGAAAGCCTGAGCATCTCCGCAGGCCGTAACCAGGCGACGTCCCGCCTGTTCGGCATCACCCCCGCCTACAGCGACATCTACAACCAGTCGGCAGGGTCTGGACGCCTGATCTCGGCCTCCGACGTCTCGTTCGGGCGCAGCGTGATGGTGCTCGGTCTCGTGGCGCGGAGGAAGCTGTTTCCGGGTGAAAGCGCGATCGGCAAGACCGTCCGGGTCGGCACCCACGAGTTCGAGGTCATCGGCGTGCAGGCGCGCAAGGGCAAGTTCGGCGACGAGAACCTCGACGGCCGGATCTTCGTCCCGCTGCCGCTCGTCACGCGGGTGCTGCTCGGCGGGTCGAACACCAAGAGCGTCGGTGTCCGCATCCGTAGCGAGGTCGAGATCGAGCCGGCGATGGACGCCATCTCGGGGCTCTTGCGCCGCCAGCACCGGCTGCCCGACAGCTACGCCGACGATTTCGCGACGGAGGACCAGGCCGCGCTGGTGAAGGAGGCGCAGCGCGCGACGACCACGTTCCGGGTGCTCACGTTCGCGCTCGGCGGGATCGCGCTGCTCGTAGGTGGGATCGGGATCATGAACATGATGCTCGTCTCCATCCGTGAGCGAACGCGCGAGATCGGGATCCGCAAGTCGGTGGGAGCCAATCCCGGCAGAGTGCAGGCGCAGTTCCTGATCGAAGCGCTCGTGCTGAGCACGCTCGGCGGCACCCTCGGGCTGCTAGCCGGCATCGGAGCCACGCGGCTCACAGGATCGCTGGCAGGCTGGCAGGTCGCGATCAGCCCGTCGGCGCTTGGCTTCGCCTTCTCGGCGGCGGTCGGGGTGGGACTCTTCTTCGGCTACTACCCGGCCCGGCGCGCAGCTCGGCTGGATCCCATCACCGCGCTGCGGTACGAATAGATCAGCCCGTGTTGCCGATGTCCAGGGTGAACGCCTCCCAGACGAGGTCGGCGCCGTGCTGGCGGTGCTTGACGAGCAGCCCGAGGAGCCGCTGCACGTCGTCGCGTGTCTCTCCCACGGTGTGGGTGTCGGTCGGGGGAGCGGCTTGCAGCGCGCTGCGGAGCGCCGTCACGTCGTGGCGCATCCTGACGTGCTCCTCCCGCAGTTGCCCGATCCGGTGGATCAGGCGGGGGGCGTGCTCGGCGATCTCGGAGTAGAGGCCGTCGGCGTGCTCCGTGCTCTCGATGTGCTCGACGACCTCCAGCCGCAGGTTCTCCACGGCTTCGAGCACAGCCTCGGTCCACGCCGTCTCCCGGCCCGAGGCCGGCCGGGCGGCGGCCTGCTCCAGCGCAATGATCGCCTGGTAGAGATCGGCGCGCCGCCGCGCCACGTCCTGCAGGACGGGCGTCACGGAAACGGTGTCTGGATCGGACATCGCTCGCCTCGCTAGCACTAGTCTCCGGTCTCGTACTTGAACGAGATGGCGAGACGGACGCGGTAGCTGGTGATCGCGCCCTCCTCGATCGTCACGTCCTGGCGCACGACCTCGGCCACCCGCAGGTCGCGTACCGAGGTGCCGGCGGTCTGCACGGCGTTCCTCGCAGCCGCCTCCCACGACTCGCTGCTCGTGCCGATCACCTCGGTGACCCGGTACACGCTTCCAGTCACGGCAGATCCTCCTCGCTCGGGTGGGCAGGATCCCTCAACAATGACAGACCCCGACGGGTCCTGCGGTTCACAGGCCGGCTGCGGCTAACCCGCAAGGCGCTCCGTAGTAGCGATCAGCGGCGTGCAGGAGACTCCGGAGGCAGGCCTGTCGCGCCGGTCACAAGGTGTGGGAGTCCTTCTCACCCCTCACCAGGAGACCGTCATGTCAACTCACGTTCAGAACGGTGTTCGCCGTGCAGAAACTGAGTCCGGAGCACTCTTCAAGCTCGCCGCGCTGCTGCTCGGCCTGCTGGCCGGAACGTTCGCCGTGATCGCCGTCCTGGTGTGGGGCGACGCGCGCGCAGCGCGCAAGGACGCCGCGGCGGCCGTGGCCGGCGGGAACTCCCCGGTCGCTACCGTCGGCGCGCACGACCACAACGTGGCGCTGCCCTTGCAGAGCTTCGCGGGGACGGTGCCCGACAACGCGCAGGAGCTCGCTGAGGCACACCAGCCCTACGACGCCGTGTTGCCCGCATTGCAACCCGGGCCGGTGGTGAAGGTGCACATGACGTTGAAGGACCTCGCGGTGGAGATCGCACCAGGAGTCACCTACAACACCTGGGCGTTCGACGGAGTGGGGGCGCCAGGCCCGGTCGTGCACGTGCGCCAGGGGCAAATCGTGGAGATGACCCTGACCAACGGCGGCGCGATCCCGCACTCGATCGACTTCCACGCGGCCCGCATCGCGCCGAACATCGCCTTCCGCGACGTCGCGCCGGGAGAGTCGTTCACCTTCCGGTTCAAGGCGGGAGATCCCGGCGTCTTCATGTATCACTGCGGCACGAAGCCGGTGCTCGCCCACATCGCCAACGGCATGTACGGCGCCATAGTCGTCGAGCCGGCCGCGGCGCTGCCCAAGGCAGACAAGGAGTACGTTCTTGTCGCGAGCGAGTGGTACATGAACGGCGACGGGATCAAGACTCCCGCGAGCCTCGACATGGCCAAGGCCCGTCGCATGGAGCCGGACTGGACGACCTTCAACGGCTACGCGAACCAGTACGTCACGCACCCGTTGACCGCCGACCCCGGAGAGACCGTGCGCTTCTGGGTGGTGGCCGCCGGCCCGACCCTGGACACCAACTTCCACATTGTCGGCACCATCTTCAATCGCGCCTGGGTCAACCAGGACATGACCCAGTTCCAGACCGGGGTGCAGACGGTGCTCGTCCCAGCCGGCGGGGGAGCCGTCTTCGATGTGAAGATCGACGAGGAGGGGCTGTACCCGTTCGTCAGCCACGCGTTCGCGCATGTCGATCTCGGCCAGGTCGGACTGCTGAAGATCGGCAATCCGAAGGGCAAGGGCGGCCACTGAGGGGTGAGCTCCGCCCTCCTGCCCGGCGTGAGCGGCCCCCGCGAGGGGGCCGCACGTCTTGCGGGGCCTTGAAAGGGCCCCGCTCTGCCTCGGGCAGCGATCTGCCGAGCAGCGAGTTCCACAGCGCAGCGAGCGATCCCCGGCGGAGTGGGTTTGCTTCAGTTGCGAGGCCCTGAAGGGCCCCGCTCCAACCACCGACTTCATCCTCCCGCGGATGGCCGGCACTGCCATCGCCAACTCACAAGAGGTTCGCCCCGGCACTCGTATCCGGAACAAGTCAGCCCTGAGTCGAGCCGGGCCCTACAGCCGTTTGTAGAACAGCGTCGTCGGTCCGAGGCCGCCGTACGGTTGTACGGAGAAGTCCGGGATCTCGCCGACTCGCACCCAGCCCCTCCGGGCGTACAGCCGCTCGGCGTCGCTGCCGGTGTTCGTGTCGAGGACGAGCAGGGTGCGTCCGCACTCGCGCGCCAGCTGCTCGGCGGACGCCAGCAGCGCCGCACCGAGGCCGCGGCGGCGAGCGCGGCGGTGCACGAGCATCTTCGAGAGGTCGGCCCTATGCGGCTGGTTCTGAGGCATGTCGAGCACGAGCTGCACGGTGCCGACGATGCCCGTCTCGTCCTCGGCCACCAGGAGCGCGCGCCTCCCGGCGGCCACGTCCTCGGCCACGCCTCGCCAGAACGCCTGCGCTTCGGCCGGCTCCAGCGGGTGCAGGAAGCTGACTCCGGCACCGCCGGCGATGCAATCGATCAGCACGTCGGTGAGCCCCTCGATCTGAGCCTGCTCGAGGGCATGCAGGCGCCGGATCCCGGGCGGGATCGACTCCGTCATCTCAGCTCCCGGGTTCGACCGACATTTGCTGCCTCGATCGTGCCACGGCGCCGCCGGATGCGCGAGCTGAGCGGCCCGCGGAACGGCCCAGCTACCCTCGAACGATGTCGGGCGTCGAGGATCACAGGTCACGGGAGCCCTCGTGGTCGACGAACAGAGCGGCCGAGCGCGCTGCCCGCTTGCGGGCTCTGACGGCCGAGTTGGAAGCGATCGTCGGCGATCCGCGGCAGCTCGAGGCGCTCACGATCGATGAGCGGACGCGGCTCTTCACCGCCGCGGGCGACGTCTTCAACCCGGATGCGGCCCAGCGCCGCCGCGCGCGCAAGCGGGCCAAACGTCAGGAGAAGGCCGAGCGGCGGGTGCAGGACGAGGCGATGCTCGCCGAGACGGGGATCCGTGTTCTGCGCGAGCGGCCGGTGTTCACGACGCCGAACATCGTTTCCCCGTCCGGGTTCGAGCAGGTCGAGATCGAGGGGGACCCGGAGTTCCGCGAGGCCGTCGAGCCGCAGTTCTGCTACGTGTGCAAGCAGCGCTACGCGGAGATCCACCCGTTCTACGACCAGCTCTGCCCGGCCTGCGCCGCCCTCAACCTGGCCAAGCGGACCGAGACGGCCGACCTCTCGGGGCGTGTGGCGTTGCTCACCGGGGGCCGCGTGAAGATCGGCTATCAGGCCGGCATCAAGCTACTTCGGGCCGGTGCGCGCCTCGTCGTGACCACCCGGTTCCCGCGCGACGCAGCCGCTCGCTATGCGCAGGAGGCGGATTTCGCGGAGTGGGGGGAGAGACTGGAGATCTACGGGCTCGACCTGCGGCACACCCCGAGCGTGGAGGCGTTCTGCCACCACCTGCCGGAGACCACCGACCGGCTCGACTTCATCGTCAACAACGCCTGCCAGACGGTGCGCCGTCCACCCGACTTCTACAGGCATATGCTCGAGGCCGAGACGGCAGCGGAGGCGACGCTCCCCGATCACGTGCGCGCCTTGCTCGGCGGCTATGAGGGATTGCGCCGCCACGACATGCTCCCGGACGGCGAGGCGGCGCTTGCTCCCGCGACGGTACGGGAGCTGGTCGGCGTGACCCGCGCCGCGGAGCTCTCGCAACTGCCGCTGCTACCCGAGGACGAGCACGGGCAGCGCGACCTCTTCCCGGAGGGCCGGCTCGACCAGGATCTGCAACAGGTCGACCTGCGCGAGCGGAACTCGTGGCGGCTCTTGCTGGCCGAGGTCTCGACCGTCGAGTTGCTGGAGACGCAGCTCGTGAACGCAGTGGCGCCCTTCGTGCTCAACGCGCGCCTGAAACCCCTCATGTTGCGGTCGCCCGAGCGCGACAAGCACGTCGTCAATGTCTCCGCCGTGGAAGGGCAGTTCTACCGCAAGTACAAGACCACCCGGCACCCGCACACGAACATGGCCAAGGCGGCGTTGAACATGATGACGCGAACGTCCGCCGCCGACTACCACGCCGACGGCATCCATATGAACAGCGTGGACACCGGATGGGTGACCGACGAGGATCCGGCCCACATTGCCGAGCGCAAGGCTGTCGAGCACCGCTTCTCGCCGCCGCTGGACATCGTCGACGGCGCCGCCCGCATCGTCGACCCCATCATCAACGGCTTCAACACAGGCACTCACGTGTGGGGCCAGTTCCTCAAGGACTACCGCCCGATCGACTGGTAGGGCAGCTGGGACATTGGTGTCCGCGAACAGTGGGGTCAGGTTCCCACGTCTGGTTGGTCAGAAGGGCAACGACCTCGAAGGACCGCCGCGAGCCTTTGACGATTTCGCTCGCGACCACGTGGGTGCATTCTCCGGCTGACCGATACCCCAGGTCGCATTCCAGCCGTTCGAACTGCAGGCGGGTGTTCTCCCTGGGCTCGTGCGGCACCCACAGCACCAAGGAAAGTTCCAGGCCAAGCGTTGAGGGATGCCGCGCCAGTGGACTGTCAGTGCCCAAACCAGCGTGCTCGTCGGCTGGAGCCGAAGAGCACCTTCTCCGCAACGAGCTCGCGCGACGGTTCCTGGTACACGCCGGTCGGTTTCGGGCCCGAGAGGAAGTCGACGTCGACCCGGCCGACGCGGCCGTCGCCGAATTCGATGTAGCAGGAGCCGCGCCCCTCGTACCCCTCGGCCTGGGCGGCTCCATGCTCGGCTGCCATCAGCTGGCGGGCCACTGCGCGTGCCGCACCCTCGGCGAACACGCCGGCCTTCGGCACGCCGACAGTGGCGACGTCGCCGACGGCGAAGACGCCGGGGTAGCGTGTCTCGAGCGTCCGCGAATCGACCGGGATGTAGCCGTTCTCGGTCATCCCGCTCGCGATCACGACGTCGGGGGCGCGGTGTACGGGCACGCCGAGGAAGAGGTCGAACGGTAACTCGCTCTCGTCGTCCAAGACGGCTACCTTGCGCGCGGCGTCGATCGAGCTGACGCGGCGGCTCGGGACGAACTCGATGCTTCGCTCAGCGAAGGCCTCGACCAGCGCGCGCGACGTGTCGGGCGACGGCGGCACGGGGCTGCCGAACGGGATCACGATCTTCACGTCGCAGGCGTCGCGGATGCCCCGTTCGGCGAGGTGGTCGTGCAGCAACAGTGCGCACTCACTCGGCGCGGGCGGGCACTTGAACGGCGCGCCGCAGACCCCGATCACGACGCGGCCGCCCGAAAACGCCGGCAGCACGTCGCGCAACTCGGTCGCGCCTGCGACCGAGTAGAACTCGTTGCCGCCCTCGGCGAGCCCGGGGGTTGCGTCCATGTCGTAGTCGGCGCCGAGCGCGATGACGAGGACATCGGCCTCGTGCTCGCCGGCGTGCGTTGTGACGCGCCGCGCCTGGGGATCGATTGCGGTGACCGTCTCCTGCAGGACACGCACGCCGACCTTCGCGATATCGCGGTACGGCAGACGAACGGCCTCGGGTGTCGTGCGCCCGAACATCACGTCGAGCTTCGAATAGCCGAAGACGAACGCGTCGTTCTTGTCGATCAGCGTGACCTCGGCTCCGTCGCCGAGCGTCTCGGACAGCGTCGTCGCCAGCTCGAGCCCGCCGAACCCCGCGCCGAGGATGAGAATGCGCCGGCTCACGGATCTGCAGTCTAGAACCTTGCGGGAGGCGACCGCGATCACATCGAGCAGTGGCCTGCCCGCGTCGAGGCGATGCGGGCGCGCGTCTCCGGTAATGCGTGAGGCCAGACGCGCCGTGCGGGCGGAGTCCGCACATGGGAACCCACGCGTCCGGGCAAGCACCCAAATACTAAACGTGTAGTATTGGTCTCCATGACCCGCCTCCTCGTGCTCTGGCTCCTCTCGGAACGGCCCCTGTACGGGTACGAGATCACGCGGAGTCTCTCCGACTCGGGGATGCGGTTCTGGTTTCCGGTGGAGGAGGCCTCGATCTACTCGGTGCTACGGACGCTCGAGCGGAACGGATACGCCGTCGAGCACATGGAGGGGGCGGACACGGGTCGGCCGCGGCGGCGCTACTCGCTCACCGCGGCCGGGCGCGCCTACTACCGCGAGCTGCTGCGCGCCGCGCTCGCCGAACCGTTGCCGGTCGCCGCACCGGTGGAGATCGCGCTCGCCGCGTCGGGTGACCTCGACGAGCGCGAGGTGGAGGAGTTGCTCGAGCGGCGGGCCGGTACGCTCCGCGACCAGCTCGAGCTGATCGCCCAGCACGCCCGTAGCGCTCCGGACGGCGAGATCGTGCGCCGCCGCCGGGCGCTCGTCGCGGCGGAGCTGGACTGGCACGAACAACGACAACAACCCCAGCAAGGGGAGGAGACCCGATGACCGACCGGCCCGAGATTCAACTGCTTGCGAACATCGTCGCCCACGACGGGGCGGGGCGCGTGCTCCTCGCCCGCTACGGCGCGGCCGCCGAGGTCGAGACCGATGACGCCGACGCGCGCTGGTTCCTTCCCGCCGGCGAGCTCGACCCGTACGACCATCCCGACGACGTCGCGCGAGCGACGCTCGACGACCTCGCCGGCCTCACCGTCCACACGCTCGAGCTGGCCGGCGTGCAGTCCTTCCGCGGCCGCCGCGGCTGGCACATCTCGTTCGACTACCTCGCGCGGGTCAGCGGCGATCCGGACGCGGATGGGCCTGTGCCCGCGGCCTGGTTCGGGCGGCAGGCGCTGCCGCGCACGGCGCATGGGAATTGGGAGCCGGAGACGGTGGAGCGGGTGCTTGAGGGAGCGGCCGCCTGACAGATCTTCGTACTGCGCGCCTCATCTATCTCCCCGGGGCGGTGTCCACGACGGGCGCGCCGAGCGCGTCCTCGTCCACCTCGATCCCCAGACCCGGTCCGGCCGGCGGGGGTTGTGTGCCGTCCAGGCTGGGCGGCAGGCCGGCGCCGTGGTCGAGGGTGACCCAGCGATGGAAGTCGACCATGTGGGCGCGGTGGCCCTCCGGGGTGCCGAGGCCGAGGTGCACGAAAGCGGCGGTGGCGAGGCTGGCGCCGCCGGCGTCCTCGATGGTGACGTCGAGCCCGAGCTCGACGGCAACGTCGCGGAAGAGACGAGCGCGGGAGACGCCGCCGATCCGCTGCAGCTTCAGCGTGACGCCGTCGGCGACGCGCTCGCGGGCCGCGCTCAGGAGGTGCCCGAGAGTGACGATCGACTCGTCGAGCACGAGCGGTCGATCGCAGCTCGTGCGCAGCGCTGCGCATTCGTCGTAGGTGCGGCACGGCTGCTCGAGGACGTACTCGAGCTCGCGCGTCGCGCGTAGGAAGCGGCGTGCGTCGGAGGTGGTGAAGGCCCCATTCGCATCGGCGTAGAGGACGACCTCGCGTCCGACCACGTCCCGCACCGCGGCCAGGCGCTCGGCATCGGCGTGGGGATCGGTGCCGACCTTCACCTGGATGCGCCGATAACCGTCTGCGAGCAGCTCGCGCGCGAGCACGACGGCTTCGTCGAGCGGTGACACGATCACCACGTGGTAGAGCGCGACCGTGTCGCCATACCGTGCTCCCAGCTCGTGCCAGAGGGGTCGCCCGGCCGCCTTCGCCTTCGCATCCCAGCACGCCATGTCGATCGCCGACTTCACGTACGGGTGGCCGCGCAGGTTCGCGTCGAGCAGGGCGAGCACCGTGCCCGGTTGGGTCGGGTCGGCGCCGACGAGAAGCGCAGCCAGATCGTTGACACCGGCGCGGGCGCCCGCCGCGAACGCCTCCGCGTACACGGAGTTGATGACGCTGGTCTCGCCGTACCCCGTGACGCCGTCGTCGGTGTCGAGGCGGACGACCAGCGAGTCGAAGCCGGCGGAGGCGCTCGAGCCCATGCGGTAGCCGCCGCGCCGGAAAGGGTGGAGCATGCGGTAGGCGCGAACGCGTGTGACTCTCACCCGGCGGAGGATATTGACTCTCGGGCCGAAGCACTCCTTCACGGCGCGACGCTCCTGGTGTGACGCCCGAGGCAGGCGATCAGCGACCTTGTCTTCGCCCGCCTCGCAGCGCTGGGCGCCGACGAGCTACGGACGCGCGACTGATCCGCATCACTCGTTCGAGTTCATCGAACGCCGCGCAAACGCCGATTCCGGGTGAGACGTCCCCCTTGTCTCCCCCTTGTCGAAAGGTGTGTTGCCGTGAAGACCTACCTCCGCCGCCCGCTGGCGCTCGCCTCCGCAGCGACTTGTGTCCTCGCCTTCGCCGCCGGCCTCGCCTGGGCCGCGATCCCGAACGGGAACGTGATCGACGCCTGCTTCGACACGAGCACAGGCGCGCTCCGCGCCGTCGGCGTCTCCACCGACTGCGCGGCGGGCACCGAGGCGGCGGTGGCGCTCGGCGGGCCGACTCGCGGCTACTCCGCCTCCCGCCCGGCGGAGATCATGCTCGCCGCGACGAGTACCCCGGTCGCCACGCTCGTGCTCCCCGAGGGCTCCTACCAGCTGCACGGCAAGGTCAACGTGGCCAACCTCAACTTCCGGGCGATCGGTACCACCTTCGTGCCCTGCTCCCTCCTCGTCGAGACCACCGCCCTCGACCAGTCCTGGGTACAGCTGATGCAGGCCGTGACGGGAACAGGGGCGAACACGACAACCATCGCCCTGCAGGCCCCGCTGACCGTCCCCGCCGGGGGCAAGGCCACCGTGAACCTCGCGTGCGCCTCGATCCCGCGACCGGGCGGCCCGGCCACGAACGTCTTCGCGCGCTACCGGCAGCTCTCCGCCGTGCAGGTGGACGCACTCCAGCTCCAGTAGCGTTCGGCGGCTCGCACCGGGTGGATGGTCTTCCCGGACCACGGCCTGCTCGTCGGTAGACGGGCCTACTCGCCAAGGTGCGCCGCCCGCCGGAACGCTCGTGCGGCACCCACAACACCAAGGAGAGTTCCAGGTCAAACGTTTGCCGCACTAGGCGTGCACCTCTTCGAGTCGCTCGAGCTCGCCCTCGTAGATGTATCGCTCCTCGGGATCCCACAGTTCGCGGCCGGCGAGTTCTCCCTCGTAGATCGCGTGGTCGATCTTGCGCGGCGCGACACAGTCGCCGATCCGGTGTAGATCCTCGACGGTGCCCTTGAGGGCGAAGTACAGCGCGTCGTTCGCCTTCGGTCCCGTCGCGAGTACCACGGCGTCGACACCCTCGAGCGCGGTCTCCCGACCGGTGTACAGGTTCACCGTGCGCACGGTGCCGCCCTCGATCGCGGTTGCCCAGTGGTTGACACGGTCGGTGAGACCCTTCGTCATCAGGCGTCCATACAGCGTGACCATGTCCAGCGTCGTGAACGTGCCGGGGAAGAGGGCGTTGAAAGGGGTCACGATCTCCACCTGTTTGCCCCGATCCAGCAACACCTCGCACGTGCCCGCGGCGTAGCGGCCACCGTCGCCGTCGAGCACGACCACCCGGCTGCCGGCGACGTCGCCCCCGGCAATCACGTCCCAGGCGTGAAGCACGTGAGGCTGATCGACTCCGGGGAGGATGTCAACCAGCGGGTTCATCGTCGAGAACCCCGAACGGTCGGGTACCGCTCCGGTCGCCAGGATCACGCCGTCGGCAGAGAGTGCGCGGACGAGCTCCGCTGTGGCCTCGGTGCTCACGCGGATCTCGACACCCTGCTTGGCCAGCAGCCGCTCGAGGTCGCTGCGCACGTGGCCGAAGTCTGCACGGCCCGGCGTGCGCGTGATGAGGTTGATCTGACCGCCGAGCTCCTCCCCGCGCTCGAGTAGCGTCACCGCGTGACCGCGGCGTGAGAGGGTGAGAGCTGCACGCATCCCCGCCGGGCCACCCCCGACCACGACCCACGTCCCCGGCCGGTCGGCCGGAACGAGGGTGCCTTCGCCGAAACGGCCTTCGCGGCCGGCGGCGGGGTTCACGGTGCAGGTGATCGGCAGGCCCTTGAAGACTCGTCCAATGCAGCCCTGGTTGCCACGGATGCAGTGCACGATCTCGTCGGCACGGCCG
The DNA here is from genome assembly GCA_963738505.1 of uncultured Actinomycetes bacterium. Taxonomy (GTDB): domain Bacteria; phylum Actinomycetota; class Thermoleophilia; order Gaiellales; family Gaiellaceae; genus Gaiella. Next base: position 64,223 of record CAVTWR010000002.1, read on the forward strand.
TCCATGGCCTTCCGTGCAAAGAAGGGGTCGGCGATCTGAGCTCGTGTCATCGCCACCATGTCGGCCTTGCCGGTAGCCACAATCTCTTCGGCGAGCGCCGGGTCCTTGATCCCGCCGACCGTGAACACGGGGAGCGAGACTGCGTTCTTCACCTTCGCCGTCAGCTCGACCAGGTAGCCGTCGGGGTGGTCGGACGGCTCGATCGCCCTGTGGATGTTGTGGTAGCCGGCAGCAGAGACGTTGACGAAATCGATCTTCCCGTCGGCCTCGAGCAGCCGGGCGACCTCGACGCCATCGTCCTCGTCGAGCGCACCCGGAATGAAGTCGGTGAGGGAGAGGCGGATACCGACCACCCAGTCGTCACCGACCCGGCGCCGCACCTCCGCGATCACCTCGCGCGTGAAGCGGAGCCGGTTCTCGAGCGTGCCGCCGTACTCGTCGTCGCGCTTGTTGTAGATGGGGGAGAGGAACTGGTGCAGCAGGTACGAGTGGGCGATGTGCACCTCGGTGCCGTCGAAGCCGCTGTCGCGCGTGAGTTCTGCGCACCGACCCCACCAGCTGACGACCTCGTCGATGTCCTCCCTCTCCATGACCTTCGGCGTTTCCCCGTACGCAGGCGACTTCACGGCCGAAGGCCCCCAGTTGACGCGGAAGTCGTCGCCCGAGTCGCTCGTGGCGTTGAGGCCGAAGTGGTTGAGCTGCTCGAAGATGAGCGCGCCGTGCTCGTGGACACCGTCGGCGATCCTTCGGTTCACCTCGCGTGCCTGGTCGAGGAAGGCGAACGCAAAGCGCGGCATGCCGGTGAACGAGGACGGGTGGACCAGCCGGTTGCCCGTGATCAACAGGGCGGCGCCGCCCTTGGCGCGCTCCACCTGATAGTCGACGTTGCGCTGTGAATCCACGCCTCCCCAGGCAAAGAGCTTCACGTGCGCGGTTTGCATCACTCGGTTGCGAGCGGTGACGCCGCCGATCGCGAGCGGGCTGAACAGGTTCGGGTAGGCGCTCATCTCGACCTCCTGGGGTGGGTGGGCCGAATGTATGACACCGGCGGCCATGCTGCAATCCGCCTTCCCGCTGCGGCCCCCGGGTCAGGCGGTGTGGCCGACGGCCTCGCGCAACCGGGCGAGGTCGGCATGCCGTGAGGCGATGTCGTCGCGCGGGGCGGCCCGGCGCAGATCGCGCAGCGTCTCCAGCGTGCGCAGCAGGACCGGCAACGGAGGGCCGCTCGCCGTGACCTGCGCCAGATGCTTGTCGGCCAGTGAGCCTGACGGACCGGAGATGAACCGCGAGACCAGCTGGTCATGGTGCTGGGCGGCCGTTCGGCCGTGCGCATCGCACACGGCGAGGAACGCCGCCGCGTTCCGCTGGAACCAGGGTGCCGCGCCGCTTGTGTCGAGGCAGTCGAGAAGCTCGTCGAGGAGGCTGCGGTGGCGCAAGGTGTCGCGCAGAGCGGCCTGATCGGCTGGCAGCATGTACAGCATCTTCTCCACGAGCAGCTGCGAGTAATAGGGGTCGTTGCCTCGACACAGCCCGAGCAGCAGGTCGATCTCGTTGATTCCGGAGAAGTCGCCGGCGTTGGCGCCGCGGTACTCGACGCGACCGACCCGGTAGGGCTTGTAGTAGGGGCGCACGCTGTAGAAGAAGCGGTCGGTGTCGAGCTGCGAGAACAGCACCTCGTTCCAGCGCGCCACCTCCTCCAGCGCCTCGCGGGCGACCCCGAACAGCGTCTCCGCCACCGTGTGCGAGACACCGAGCGGGACGATGCGCGTCAGCGCGTCGGCCGCACGCTTGTAGGCGAAGATGCCGCGGGTGTTGTAGTCGATGAACACGAACTCGTCCGCGAGCGAGGTGAAGCTCTTCTGCTTCCCGTCACGGGCCGGGTTGTGTGTCGAGAGGTGGCTCGTGGCGAAGCGGGGCGCGACCCCCAGTGAGGCTCCGATGTGCATGCCGAGCGTGGAGGCCTCCTCGTGCGGCGAGCGCTCCTCGCGTGCCGGGTTCGTCAGCTCATGGCGGCGGAGCGAGGCCATGTAGAGGCCGAGGTTGCCGAGCAGGTCGAACGCGCGATCGAAGCCCTCGTCGGTGTTCCCCTCGATCTGCAGCGCACGGACATACGCTCGACCCTCCTCCAGGATCTGCTGCTTGAGGTCGTCGCCCACACCCTCGACGGCGGCGCGATCCTCGTGCGCGAAGTACAGCTCCTCGAGCGCGGTGTTCAGTTCGACGAACGTCGACCGGATCCACGCGTCGAAGGTTTCAGCGTTGACGCTCATCGCTTCGAACAGTACTGCGCTACCGGCGGGTGTACTCGAGATCCATCAGCGGGCTCGAGAGCAGGAAGTCGGCGGTGGCGCGGTTGCACGCGATCGGCACGTCATGGACGACCGCGATGCGGAGCAGGGCCTTGACGTCGACATCGTGCGGGTGCGGTTCGAAGGGATCCGAGAAGAACACGACCATGTCGATCCGTCCTTCGGCGATCCCCGCCCCGACCTGCTGGTCACCCCCGAGCGGGCCGCTCAGGTAGCGGTGCACCTCGAGGCCGATCTCGTCGACCAGCAGGCCGCCGGTGGTCCCGGTTGCGAAGAGGGTGTGACCGGTGAGCGCCTTGCGGTTCTCGCCCGCCCACTCGACCATCTCGCGTTTGCGGTTGTCGTGGGCGATCAGCGCGATGCGCTTCACCGCCGGGATCGGACCAGGCTTCTGCATCCGCCCAGTCTGACAGGACGGCCTGGCGGCGACGGTGGCGATGCGGTGGCCGTTCCGCGTCGATCGTGACCCCCTCCTCGTCTGGCACGATAACCACGATGGCCGCCGCGCCCCGAATCCGTATCGAGTACTGCGTGCCCTGAAGCGCGCGGCCGTACGCCTCCGGTCTGGCGGCGCTCCTGCTCGAGAAGTACGAACGCGCGATCGGCGGCATCGAGGTCGTTCCCGGCGCCGCCGGCATCTTCGACGTCCACGTCGACGGCGAGCTCGTGTTCACCAAGTCGATGCTCGGGCGCTACCCCGAACCGGACGAGGTCGAGCCGCTGGTCGGGGCCGCGCTCGGCCGCTGAGGCTCCTACGCTGCGCCCGGCGCCGGCGGGATGATGCCCCGTCTCGTCACCGTTTCGAGGAAACGTGGTGACAGTACGGTAAACGCGGTGCAAAGCCGCCCGCAAACGGCATGATTCGTCCGCCCGGCGGGCTACACGTGAACGGGATGGCTGCGCTCTGCGATCTCCACGTCCACTCGCGTTTCTCCACCGAGAGCGGAAACTTCGCGCTGCAGAGGGCGCGGCTCGGCGAGTCGTACACGGATCCCGAGCGGATCTACCGCGTGTGCAGGGCTCGAGGCATGCGCTTCGTCACGATCAGCGACCACAACACCGTCGCCGGTGCGCTTGGCATCGCCCACTTGCCGGACACGTTCCTCTCGGTGGAGGTCACGACGCGCTTCCCGGAGGACGATCTTCCGCTGCACGTCCTCGTCTGGAACCTGACCGAGGAGGATCACCGCGATCTCCAGCCGTACCGCAGCTCGGTCTACGAGCTGCAGGCGTTCCTCGCCGACCGCAAGCTGGCCCACGGTCTCGCGCATCCGCTCTACCGGATGGGGCCGCCGATCACGGTCTCGCACGTCGAGCGGATGATGCTGCTGTTCGGTGTCTGGGAAGGTCGGAACGGCGGCCGGCCCCGCGAGCACAACGAGACCGCGTGCCGGCTGGCGCGGTCGGTCTCGCCCGGGTATCTGGAAAAGCTCGCCGAGCGGCACGACCTCGCACCGCGACATGGCGGCCGGATCGCCCTCGTCGGCGGTTCGGACGACCACGGCGCGCTCGACATCGCGACGACCTGGACCGATGTCGAAGCCGACGCCGCCACCGTCGAGGAGTTCTTCTGCGCACTCGCCCGCGGTGACGCCGTCGCCCGCGGCGCCCACGGCTCGCCCGAGAAGCTGGCGCACGCGATCATGGCGCTGTTCGCGAACGCGTACCGGGAGAGCGGCGGGCGGCTGGCCGCCCCGCTCGACTCCCTCGTCGCGCACCTCTTCGACAGCGACGCCGAGGACGACGAGCAGCGCCATACGGAGATCACCTCGAGCGGCGGATCGATCACGCGCTGGCTGGGAGAACGGGCGCGCGAGGGCGGCCTGGAGCTCGAGTCGGTGCCCGAGATCGGGGCGCGGCTGGCCCGCCTCGCCTTCGCTGTGGCGGTGCAGCTGCCGTTCCTGGCCACGGCGCACCATCACGCCGGAGCGCGGCGCGACCTGCACCAGTTGCGGGAGGCTTTCTACGGGGAAGCCGTGTCCGTCCGCGAGCCACGCGCGCTCCTGTTCACGGACACGATTGCCGAGACGAACGGGGTCGCCGGCACCATGCGGCGCCTGGCCGCCCTCGGCGATCCCCGCATCGGCGTCGTCTCGGCTGGAGCCGGGAACGGCGCGGCGGGTGCGCACACCCTTGTTCCCGAGTGGTCGCTGCCGCTACCGACCTCGGAGCACATCGAGCTCCACTTCCCGAACCTGCTCGAGGTCCTGCGGCTCGTCCAGGAGCACAAGCCGGATGTGATCCAGCTGGCCACACCCGGCCCCGTGGGGCTCTGCGGCCTCGTCGTGGCCAAGCTCCTCGGCATCCCCGTGATCGGCTCGTACCACACCGAGCTCGGGCCGTACGCCCTGCATCTCACGCGCGACCTCGTCGTGGCCGAGGCCATCGGCATGTACGTCGACTGGTTCTACGGCCGTTGCGACGCAACTCTGGCACCGACGATCTCGGTCGCCGAGCGCCTCGTGGAGCGGGGCGTGAGCGGCCGCGAGCTGATCTGGGCCCGCGGCGTGGACAGCGAGCTATTCACCCCTCTGCGCCGCGACCCGCGCGTGAGAGAGGAGCTGTTCGGCGAGGCCGAGTCCGTGCTGCTCTCCGTCGGCCGGGTTTCGGCCGAGAAGCGCCTCGACGTCCTGCTCGACGCATACCGGAGGTTGGGGAAGCGGCCGGGCACGATTCTCGCCGTCGTCGGCGACGGCCCGGCTCGTGCCGATCTGGAGCGGACGGCGCCCGGGGGGACGCTGTTCCTCGGCGAGCTGCGCGCGGAGGCGCTCGCGGACGCATACGCCAACGCCGACATCTTCTGCTTCCCGAGCACGACCGACACGTTCGGGCAAGTGCTGCTCGAGGCGGGCGCCTCGGGGCTGCCCGTGGTGGCCGCGGCCGCCGGCGGCGCACTCGATCTCGTCCGGCCCGGTGCCACCGGCCTTCTGGTCGATCCCGACGATCCGGAACGGCTGGGCGAGGCCATTCTTACGCTGCTCGAGTCTCGGGGAGCGCGCCAGTCGCTGGGAGCGGGCGGGCGCGCGGCGGCGATGGAGCAGACCTGGGAGCGCTCGTTCGAGCAGTTGCGCGAGGTTCATCGAACCCTGCTGGGGAAGGAGTCGCGGCCGTCCCGCAACGGCAGCCTCGCGAGGTCCTCGACTTGACGTACGCGTCGGGCCTGGCACGCTGTTGCGATGCCGGTTCCGACCAGGATCTTCGTGCCCGGCTTCGCGGCCCGGTGCGGCGCCTACGCCCCGGGGTTGCCGGACGGCTGGATCGCCCTGCAACCGCCGATCCCGGCCTGCGGCGGCTCGTTGCGGGCGCTGACCGGGTGGCTGGCCGGCGAGTTGGAGCGGCGGCCCGCGCCGGCGCTGGTCGCCGGGCACTCGATGGGTGGGGCGCTGGCCATGCTCGTAGCGGCGGAACGCCCAGACCTCGTCTCCGGCCTGATCCTCCTGGCTCCGGCCGGCCTGCCGCTGGTCAAGCCCGTCAGTGCGTGCGTTCGCGACTTCGTGATCCAGAGCGTACGCGGGACGCACCGGCTGCGCGACATCGGATCGTCGGCCGCCGAGCTGCTGCGGAATCCGCCTGCGACGAGGAGGCTGATCCGGGAGCTGCGCACCCTCGATCTCTCGATCGAGATGGTACGGCTCCGCAGGCGCCGGGTGCCGGCCGCGGTCATCGGCTGTGTCGAGGACACGCTGGTCACCTCTGACCACTGCCTGCGCGCAGCCGCGCTGCTCGGAGCGAGGTACCGCGAGGTCCGGTGCTCGGCCGGCCACGTCTGGCCGATCTCGGCGCCGGCGCTGCTCAGCGGGACGCTGACCCCGCACGTGCTGGTCTAGCCCAGACGGGCTCCATCCAGCGTGCGTCGTAGACGCCTTACGTAAGAATCTGCTTACATATAGGGATGGACGCAGCACTGAAAGCACTGGCCGACCCGCGGCGCCGACGCATCCTGCGGCTCGTCCGCGGACGCGAGTTGCCGGCAGGGGAGATCGCAGCCCAGTTCGAGCTCAGCCGGCCGGCCATCTCCCAACACCTCCGTGTTCTCAAGGAGGCCGGTCTGCTGCAGGAGCGACGGGTGGCGACGAGTCGCCTGTACAGCGCACGCGAGGACGTACTGAGGCGCGTGATCTTGGAGCTTGAGACGTTCTGGGACGTGGCGCTCGCCGATCTCAAACGTGAGGCCGAGAAGGAACAGCGAGCGAGGAAGGGATCAGGGTGAGCGCGATCGAGGTGAACCACACGATCGAGATCGAAGCTGACCCGGAGGTCGTCTGGGGCTTCCTTGTCGATGCGGAGAAGATGCCGCGCTGGATGGGGGTCGCCGCGGAGCTCGACCCGCGACCCGGTGGGGTGTTCAGCGTGGACGTCCTGCCCGGGAGCGCGGCGCGGGGCACGTTCGTCGAGGTCGAGCCGGTGAGCCGGATCGTCTTCACCTGGGGCTGGGAGGGAACTCAGTTGGCTCCCGGCTCGACCACGATCACGGTGACGCTCGAGCCCACCGCCACGGGCACCCGTCTCACGCTCGTGCACGCCGGTCTCGACGCCGTGGGAGCCGAGCAGCACGACGTCGGCTGGGCGCACTACCTCGAGCGCCTGCGGGTGGCAGGCGGGGGTGGCGACCCAGGCCCCGACCCCTCACTGAGACGCGAAGAGGGGACAAGGCAGGCATGACCGGCCACATGGTGGGGACACGGGAGGAATGGCGGGCGGAGCGGCTCCTGCTGCTCGAGCGCGAGAAGCAGCTGACGCGGTTGCACGACGAGATCGCGGCGGAGCGGAGGCGGCTGCCTTGGGTGCCGATCGAGAAGGACTACGTGTTCGAGACTCCCACTGGCGCAAAGCAGCTGGCACAGCTCTTCGACGGCCGTTCACAACTCGTCGTCTATCACTTCATGATGGGGCCCGACTGGACGGAGGGCTGCCCGCTCTGCTCGTTCTGGGCGGACACGTTCGCGGGTGGCATCCGGCACCTGCGACACCGTGACGTGACGATGATCGTCGTCTCTCGTGCGCCTTTGGCTGCCATCGACGCGTACCGGCGCCGCCTGGGATGGCAGTTCGAGTGGGTCTCCTCGGCCGGCAGCGACTTCAACGTCGACTTCGGCGTGTCAGCCACTCCCGATCAGCGCGAGCACGGCGGCGAGTACAACTTCCGGCAGCTCGAGCGGATGGGCGAGGAGCTACCGGGCCTCAGCTGTTTCGCGCTCACCGACGACGGCATCGTCTACCACACGTATTCCTGCTACGGGCGTGGGCTGGACGGGTTCAACGGGGCGTACCAGCTGCTCGATCTGGTGCCCAAGGGCCGGGACGAGGACGCGCTGGAGTGGCCGATGGCCTGGGTTCGCCGGCATGATCGTTACGAGGCCGGCTAAAGCCTGGATCCACCGCTTGGCGTGGGCGGTGCATCCTGCCAGGCCCGTCAGGGCGCTCCCCGACCGGGTGCAATCCCTCCGAAAGGGCGTGGAGGGCTTGCGCCCGGTCGGTGCGCTCCGCGCGCGGACAGCGTCGAACAGGCAACCAGCCTGCCCGACGTTGTCCGCGCACGTCCTGACGACCCTGGCAGGCGCCCCGCGATCACGCCAATCGACGGATCCAGGCTAGGGTGGCCGTCGACGTCGTCACCGCGATCGAGATCGCGAAGCCGCGAGAGACGGTGGCGGCCTACGCCGGTGATCCGGGCAACACGGCTGCGTGGTACGAGAACATCACGTCCGCCGAGTGGCGGAGCCCTGCTCCGCACGGCGTGGGGTCGGAGATCGCCTTCGTCGCCCGCTTTCTCGGCCGCACCCTCGCCTACACGTACACGATCGTGGAGTCCGTCCCGGGGGAACGGCTGGTCATGCGCACGTCGGAAGGCCCCTTCCCGATGGAGACGACCTATACCTGGGAGTCGACCGCCGCCGGCGGAACGAGAATGACGCTCCGCAACCGCGGCGAGCCGTCGGGGTTCTCCCGGCTGGCGGCACCGTTCCTGGAGCGCGCCATGCGGCGGGCGAGCACGAAGGATCTGCGGGCGCTGAAGCGGGTGCTGGAGCCCTAGGAGGGCCGCTCCGCGGCGGGCGACCACGACTGGGTCCCGGGGTGCGAGCGCCGGGATGAGTTCCTCGTGAGTCCCTGAAGGAACCCACGACGCCCGGGCGGACAACGCCCGGGCGGCACACGTCCTCAGGGTGCGGCGACCTCGACGAGACGGTCGGCCGGCACGTCCTTCAGCCGGCGTTCCCGACCGTCGGGGAAGCGCACGACAAGCTCCACGACCCGATCCGCGTCGCCCAACCCGAAGTGCAGCCGCGGGTCCTCGGAGGAGAGGTAGCTGCTGCCTGCCTGCACGGTGCGCACGAGCGTCCGTCCGTCTCGGAGGACGACCGTGGCCTTGGCGCCGGGCGCGAAGCGCTCGAACGCGACCTCCAGCCAGTGCCCCGAGACGTCGGTCGTGGCGATGTTGCGCAGCAGGACGACGCGGCCGCCGATCGTGTTGACGGCCAGGTCGACCCGGCCGTCGTTGTCGAAGTCCGCGGCCGCGAGACCGCGTCCGTTGAGTGGGCCGACGCCGTTGACCGCTGCGCTGGATACCAGGAACCCGGAGGGGCTGCCAACGATCCCGCCCAGCACCTGGATCGGCTGTGCCTGGCCCTTCGCGTCGCGGATCGGGATCAGGCCCGTGGCGAAGACCAGATCCAGACGGCCGTCGAGATCGAGATCGGCGGCGCTCGAGCCCCAGCCGGCGAGGCGGGTGCCCAGCAGCTCGGCGAAGGCAGGGCGCGCGTCGGCGTAGAGGCCGGCACCCATGGCGCCGGTCACGCTCGTAAACGCTGCGTGCCGCTGCCTGCGGTTGTTCGTGACGAACAGATCCGGCAGTCCGTCGCCGGTCCAGTCGGCCGCCGCGATGCCCATGCCCGCGTGCGGATCGTCGACCCCCTCGGCGCGACCGCGCTCGCGGAAGCGGAAGCCGAGGCCCTGTGGATCCGCCTTCGCCCCACCCGGCCAGGGCACGTTCACGTAGAGGCGGTTGGGGTCGAGGTCGTTGGCCACGTACAGGTCGGGCCTCGTGTCGTCGTCCACGTCCACGAACGTGGCGCCCAGCCCGTGGTCGAGGCCGCCGCGCTCGATTCCGGCCGCCGCAGCGACCTCGCGGAAGACCGGCCGGCGGCCGGTTCCCGGCCCGAGGTTGAGGTAGAGCGCATCCGGCAACGCGCGATGGTCGTCCGGGAAGCCCGCTACCGAGCCCGCGATCGGCGCGCGGATGTCCGTGTACCCCGAGACGAAGAGATCCGGCCACCCGTTGCCGTCCACATCGGCCACGGCCGCCCCGGCATGCCAACCGGCCACGTCCAGCCCCGCGGCGCGCGATCCCTCACGGAAACGGCCGTTGCCCTCGTTCCAGAGCAGCGCGTCGAAGGCGGCGCCGGTCACGAAGAGATCGGTGCGCCCATCGAGGTCGAAGTCAGCGGCCACGCAGCCGTTCGCCCTGATCTGGAGCCCGGCACCCGAGCCGGCCGTGACGTTCTCGAACCGGCCTCCGCTGTTGTGGAACAGCGCGCTGGACGGCAACCCGCCGCGCTCCTGGAACCCGGGCACGTCGCTCTCCGCGTACGAGTTGGTCACGAACAGGTCGAGCCAGCCGTCGGCGTCGTAGTCCAGCCAGCACAGCCCGCCGCCCATCATCGCCGCCGGATCCTGCGACACGCCGAAGCGAAACACACCCTGGCGGAAGTCGAGGCCGATCGCGGCCGCCACGTTCTCGAGACGCAGACCCGGCAGTCCGCCGAGCGGCGGTTCGGAAACCGGCGGCTCGGTCACCGGCACAGCCGCCGGTGGAACCGGCGGTTCGCCTGCCGGCGAGGCCGAGACCGGGAGCAAGCCGCGCAGCTGGACGGGTGTCACCTCGCGTGAGTCCGCGATGCGATAGCCGCCCTCCGTCTCCACGAGCTCGAGGGTCTCGTCCCACGGCAGCGGAGCCGACCGGGTGTCGATCACCTGCGAGCCGGGAAGGAACCGGACAAGCTCGACGTCTCCCCGCACCCTGGCCACGGCGATCGGCGGGTCCTGGAAGTCTGCCTTCTCGAGTGAGAGCTCGACCGTTCGCGGCCGGTACACCGGAACCTCGCCGCCGGTCGTGGCCGCACGGCGGGAGGTCACCGAGCGGAGCTCCAGCACCAGCTGCCGCACAATCGCGCGAGCCTGCCGCATGTCGAGCCCGGAGGCGACGTCGTTCGATCGAACGACGCTCACGCTCGGCAGGCCCAGAGCTCCCCCGTCAGCCAGTGCCGCAGCCGCGGCGCTCGGGCGAGCCGGCAGGCCCACGACGACGAGCGCGCCGGCCACGGCTGCCACACCCACGCCCGTGCGGGCGAGGCGGACAGCGGGGCCCTGCCGGCGCCCCGGCGAGCGGTTGCGCCGGCGCTCGCGCACGACCGTGAGCACCGGTCGTGCCGCACAGACAATCGCCAGCGAACCGAGCACGGCGACCTTGCTCCAGAACTCCCCTGTCAACGGCGCGATCAGGAGCGCCGCCAGCAGGCCGACGCACGCGCCGAACGTGGCGCGTCCACGGAAGCCGCCTGGCACCGTCTTCGGGTCGGTGATCATGAAGAAGAGGAAGACGAGGATCTCGGGCGACGAGACGAGCACCCACCAGAAGTGGCCCCCGGTGATCGGGCCGAGGTGCCAGCGGGCGGTCATCTCGTGCCCCGCCAGGGCGACGACACCGATCGCACCGGCGAACGTCAGCCAGAAGGACGCGGCGATCACGAACAGGTGCAGGCGGAGGAGGATCGCGAACCCACCCGCCACGATCACGATCAGCGCCAGCGCCATGAACGGGGACATCGGCGCCCACCAGAACTCGAGTGGATCGACACGCGTCGAACCGAGGGCGAGGAAGCAGATGACGAGCCCGATGTTGGACGGGTTGAACACGTGCTCGCCGCGGAAGCGGATCAGGTGCTTGGACAGCAGCGCGAGGGCCGCGGTGCCGGCAAAGATCCACCAGCCATGCAGGCTCCACCAGTCGCCGTGCTCGGTCCCCGGTACGCGGAGGATGAAGGCGACGCCGTTCCCGGTGAGGAGCGCGCTGGCCGGCCACAGCAGCACGCGCCGGGCGCGGAAGGCGATGGCCACCTCGAGCACCGCGCAGGTACCGAGTGAGATCAGGAGCTGGGCGATCGAGAGCCGGAACTCGAACGCGACCTGCCCGAGCACCTGGAGCGAGGTGATCACGGCCGCGAGGTGCAACCGCGGATCACGGAGCGACGGGAGCAGCACGGGATAGGTGGTGCCACCGATACGCACCGTTGGCGGGCCGCCGAGTACGAAAGCTGGCGCGCTCATGGCCCCACCAATGGTAGACGCGACCGCACGCGCGACACGGGCTCGGGGGGAACTACCGAGAGCTCATGCGGGACTTTGCAGAGGCGATGAGCGGGCAGAGCCTTGAGGTTTGTCGGAAGATGGGTGACGCGCTCTCCCGATCGGCCCTGCTCCAGAGAGCCTTCGCGGTCGGTGGCGCCGTGGCCCTCGGCGAGGCCCTCGGCCCGGCTCGCTTCCTCTCGGCGGCCTCGGCGCAGAACGACGCCCAGGCCGCCTTCATCCCCGGGAACCCGCTCACTCAGATGCCGCCGCGCGATTGGGAGCAGATCTACCGCAACCAGTACGAGGACGACTCCAGCTTCGTCTTCACCTGCGCGCCCAACGACACGCACAACTGCCTGTTGCGGGCGCATGTCAAGAACGGCGTCGTCGTCCGGATCAGCCCCACGTACGGCTATGGGAAGGCGACCGACCTCTACGGCAACCAGGCCTCGCACCGCTGGGACCCCAGAATCTGCCAGAAGGGATTGATCCTCAGCCGGCGCTTCTACGGCGACCGGCGGGTGAAGGCCCCGATGATCCGCAAGGGCTTCAAGGCCTGGGCCGAGGCCGGATTCCCCCGTGAGGCCGACGGCACACCGAAGTCCGAGCTCGAACGCCGCGGCAGCGACGACTGGATCAAGATCTCCTGGGAGGAGGCGACGACGATCGCCGCCCGCACCCTCGACAACGTCGCACGCACGTGGGGCGGCGAGGAGGGGGCCGCCCTGCTGCTCGGGCAGGGCTACGACGCAGAGATGGTCGAGGCCATGCACGGCGCGGGCGTGCAGGCGATCAAGATGCGCGGCGGCATGCCGCTCCTCGGCGTGGGACGGATCTTCGGGTTCTACCGCTTCGCAAACATGCTGGCCCTGCTCGACGCCAAGGTACGCCCGGAGGCGACACCCGAGGAGATCGTGGGCAGCCGTGCCTTCGACAACTACGCCTGGCACACCGACCTGCCTCCCGGCCATCCCATGGTCACCGGCTCGCAGACGGTGGACTTCGACCTGTTCGCCGCCGAGCACACCGACTTGCTGGTGATCATCGGCATGAACTGGATCTGCACGAAGATGCCGGACGGGCACTGGATCGGGGACGCCCGTCTCAAGGGCACCCGCGTCGTCGTGATCAGCGCGGACTACATGCCGACCGCGAACAAGGCGGACGAGGTCGTGATCCTCCGCGCCGGCACCGACACGGCCTTCCTGCTCGGGGTCGCGCGCGAGCTGATGGCCAAGAACCTCTACGACCGCGAGGCGGTCGTCGAGCGCACCGATCTGCCGCTGCTCGTCCGGCTCGATACCGGTGAGCGCCTCGACGCGCGGGATGTCTTCGCGGGCCACAGCCTCGCCGAGTTGGAGAACACCATCCTGCTGAAGCCGGCCGAGGCGATCGCGACCGACCCACCGCCGCCTCCGTTCACCGTCGGCAAGCAGATCGTGCCGACGGAGCTCAGGGAGAAGTGGGGCGATTTCGTGTTCTGGGACCGCGCCACGAATGGCCCCAGGGCCGTCTCGCGAGACGAGGTCGGAGCCCGCTTCACCGGTGACCCGGCGCTGCTCGGCGAGTTCGAGGTCGAGCTGCTGGACGGCTCGAAGGTCACCGTGCGCCCGGCGTTCGACCTGCTCAAGGAGTACCTGGACGAGAGCTTCGACCTCCAGACCACCTCCGAGGTCTGCCGCGTCCCGCCCGCCGCCATCCAGAGCCTGGCCCGCCAGCTCTCCGAACACAAGGGGAAGTCGCTGCTCGCCGCCGGCATGGGGCCGAACCACTACTTCAACAACGACCTCTTCGGCCGCGTCCACTTCCTCGTCGCCGCGCTCACCGACAACATCGGCCACATCGGCGGCAACGTCGGCAGCTTCGCCGGCAACTACCGCGGCTCGCTCTTCCAGGCCATGCCGCAGTGGATCCTCGAGAACCCATTCGACATCGAGAGCGACCTGAGCAAGCCGGCGCGGGTCAAGAAGTACTACAAGGCCGAATCGGCCCACTACTGGAACTACGGAGAGCGGCCGCTGAAGTCTCCCAAGGAGACGATCACCGGGAAGAGCCACCTCCCCACGCCCACCAAGCTCATCTGGTTCGGCAACTCCAACTCCCTGCTCGGCAACGCCAAGTGGTCGTACGACGTGGTCGCCAACACCCTGCCACGACAGGATGCGATCTTCTGCAACGAATGGCACTGGACGAGCTCGTGCGAGTACGCCGACCTCGTCTTCCCGGCCGACTCCTGGGCCGAGTTCAAGCTGGCCGACATGACCGCCAGCTGCACGAACCCCTTCCTGCTCGCGTTCCCCACGACGCCCCTCGAGCGCATCCACGACACGCGCTCCGACTACGAGATCCTGGCCCTCACCGCCGAGGCGCTGGGGAAGGAGATCGGCGAGCCGAGGATGGCCGCCTACTGGCGCGGCGTCCTCGACGGCGACCCGTCGCCCTACCTGCAGCGCATCCTGGGCGGCTCGAATGCGACCCGCGGGGTGAAGTTCGAGGATCTGCACGCCTCCTCGAGTGAGGGCATCCCACTGCTGATGAACACGCGCACCTACCCACGCGCGGCCGGCTGGGAGCAACGGCAGGAGGACCGGCCATGGTGGACGCCCACGGGCAGGCTCGAGTTCTACCGGCCCGAACGCGAGTTCCAGGAGGCGGGCGAATCGCTGCCAGTGTGGCGCGAACCGGTCGACGCGACGTTCTACGAGCCGAACGCGATCCTCTCCAACAAGGCCCATCCGTCGATCGAGCCGCGTTCGCCCGAGAGCTACGGCGTCCCGGAATCGCAACAGGACGCGGAGACACGCCAGTACCGGAACGTGGTGCGCACCTGGGCCGAGCTGCGCGCCACGAGGCATCCGCTGACCGAGCAGGACCCGGCGTTCCGCTTCGTCTTCCAGACACCGAAGTACCGCTGGGGAGCACACTCCACGGCGGTCGACGCCGACTGGATCGCCATGCTCTTCGGTCCCTTCGGTGACCCGTACCGACGCGACCCCCGCTCCCCGTGGACGGGGGAGGCCTACTGCGAGATGCATCCCGCCGATGCGCTCGAGCTCGGCCTCGGCGACGGCGACTACGCGTGGATCGACGCCGATCCCGAGGACCGGCCCTACCGCGACTGGAAAGAGGACGACCCGTACTACGAGGTGGCCCGCGCCATGATGCGGGTGCGGGTCTTCCCCGGCATGACGCGCGGCCTCGTGCGGACGTGGTTCAACATGTACGCCGCGACCCCGGGTACCGTGGCCGCGCAGAAGCTCGCGGACGGGAACGCCGCGCAGAACCCCGCCACCCGCTACGTCTCGCTCTTCCGCCACGGCAGCCACCAGTCGGGCACGCGCGCCTGGTTGCGTCCGACACAGATGACCGAGACGCTCACGCGCAAGGCGTACTTCGGTCAGGTCATCGGCGAGGGGTTCGAAGCTGACGTGCACTCCGTCTCCGGCGCGCCGAAGGAGGCGTTCGTGAAGATCGAGCGCGCCGAGGCGGCAACACCGGACGGCGACGGGATCTGGCGGCCGGTGACGCTGGGCCTCCGGCCCGGTGCGCCCTCCGACGCGTTCGCGGCGTACCTGGACGGCCGCTACGTGAACCTGAGCAAGGCCGGCGGATGAGCCCCAAGGTCGACAACTGGCAGCTCGGCCGCGAGATGGACTACCCGTTCGAGGGCGCCAGGCCCGAGAAGCAGTTCTGCATGATCATGGACACCAACAAGTGCATTGCCTGCCAGAGCTGCACGATCGCCTGCAAGAGCACCTGGACCTGGGGCAAGGGACAGGAGTACATGCTCTGGAACAACATCGAGACGAAGCCGTTCGGCTTCTACCCGACCGGCTGGGACGTGAACGTCCTCGAGTTGCTCACGGAGCAGACCTGGGAGGGCGAGCGCTACACGGGGCAGACCCTGTACGAAGCGGCACCCGCCGGCGAGCGGGTGCTGGGCTGGGCACCGGCGGAGGAGGACTGGAACCATCCGAACCTCGGTGAGGACGAGCCGACCGGCGACGCGGACACCGTCCCGTATATGGAGGACGCCCCGCACTCGATGATGTGGATGTACTACCTGCAGCGCATCTGCAACCACTGCACCTACCCGGCCTGCGTGGCGGCCTGCCCGCGCGAGGCCATCTACAAGCGCCCCGAAGACGGGATCGTGCTCGTCGACCAGGAGCGCTGCCGCGGCTACCAGGAGTGCCTCACCGCGTGCCCCTACAAGAAGACGATGTTCAACCTCGAGACGCGGGTCTCCGAGAAATGCATCGGCTGCTACCCCAAGCTCGAGCAAGGGCTGCAGACGCAGTGCACCACGTCCTGCATCGGGCGCCTGCGCCTGACCAACTACCTTTCCGCGCCGGACGCCGTCGATCCGCGCAAGCCTGCGGACTTCCTCGTGCACGTGAAGAAGATCGCGCTGCCGCTCTACCCCCAGCTCGGGCTCGAGCCGAACGTCTACTACGTACCGCCGGTGCACGTGCCGGTGGACTACCTGACGCAGATGTTCGGGCCGGGCGTGGAGGCAGCGATCGAGACGTATCGCGCCGCCAAGGACGATCCGGAGCTGCTCGGGCTGCTGCTGCTCTTCGGCTCCACCGAGCGGATCATCGACACCTTCGACGTCAAGCGGGGCGTGGCCCGAGGCTACGACGAGGAGGGGCAGGAGATCGTCGCCGTCCCGCTCCGCGAGCCGACCTTCGTGCGCCCCTTCGAGTTCGCCACCGAGATCGCGGGGGAGCCCGCCACGGGCTTCCGGCACAACACGTGAGTGACCCCATGAGCCTCGACGAACGGACGATCACACGAAAGGATGCGCTCCTCGCCGCCGGCGCGGTGGGGGCCGTGGGAGCGGCAGCCGTGGGTGCCGCCGGCGTGATCGGCCTCGCACGGGGAGAGCAGAAGTCGTCGAGCGGAACGGTTGTGCGCGCCGCGCGCGTGGCCCGCGCCCCGGTCGTGGACCCGTCGGCGAGCGTCTGGGAGGCGACGCCGGAGACCGTGCTGCCCCTCCTCGCGCAGAGAGTTGCGCCGCCCGTGCTCGACACGCTCGGTGTGGCCGAGATCCGTGTCCGAGCCCTGCACGACGGCCGCCGGCTGGCCATCCGTGTGCGCTGGGAGGACGCGACGGTCGACGATCTCGACGGAGTCGGCCGCTACCACGACGCGGTGGCGATGATGCTGCCCACGAGCAGCGGCGCCGCGCCGGCGATCACGATGGGTGCGGTGGGGAGCCCTGTTCAGATCGTCCAGTGGCGCGCCACGTGGGAACGCGATCTCGCCGGCAAGACAGGCGTCGACCAGATCTATCCGCGCGTCGTGCACGACGTCATGCCCGACGACGTGCTCCCCGAGCGCTCGGCCGCCCTGTACTGGGTCGGCCGCGCTGCCGGCAACCCGCTCTCGCAGGTCGAGCGCACCTCGCCCGTCGAGCAGGTGGTGGCGGAGGGCTTCGGGACGACCACCCACGCAAGCCGCCAGGATGTGGTCGGCCGCGGGATCAACGACGGATCGACCTGGACGGTCGTTCTCGGCTGCCCGCTCGAGCGGGCGGGAATCGGCGAAGCGCTCACTCCTGGATCGACCTGGCCTGTGGCCTTCGCCGTGTGGCTCGGCGATCAGAGCAACCGTGGGGGAAGGAAGCACTACGTCGACTGGGCGCAGCTCTCACTCGAGGCGACGTCGTGACCGCAGCTGCGCCGGCTCGGGACGTCGTCACCGTCGGGCTCTGGCGCCTGCTGTCGCTGGCGCTCTCGACACTTTCGCAAGACACGCTCGAGGAGGCGCACGAGCTCGCGAGAGCACTGACGCCTCTCACCTCGAGCCCGGAGCTCGAGTCGTTCGCGGACGCGTGCGAGCGCTCGAGTGCGGAGACGCTGCTCGCCGCCCAGGCCCGGCTCTTCGCTGGCAAGACGGCCGTCTCACCCTGCGAGGGAAGCTACGAGGACGACCCGTTCCGCCAGGCCCGCCAGATGGCCGACATCGCCGGCTTCTACCGCGCCTTCGGTGCGGAACCTCATGGTCCGATGCATGAGCGGCCAGACCATGCAGGCTGCGAGCTCGAGTTCCTGGCCTACCTCGGTGCGCGCCGCGTCGACGCTGCGGCCGCCGGGGACGACGAGCAGTCGAGGGCATGTGAGGAAGCGGAGCGCGCGTTTCTCCGCGAGCACGCCGGCCGCTGGCTGCCGGCGTTCTTTCGGGCGGTCGGGCGGGAGGCGGAGGACGGCTTCCACCGGACGCTCGGGGCTCTCGGCGCGCGTGTGGTGGAAGAGGAGCTCGCCCGCCGCGGCCTCCAGGCGGACAGTGCCGCGCCCCGCACCCGGAGGCTCGAGGTGGAGGAGGACGAGATCGTCTGTGGCGGCGACGCCATGAACCGCATCCTCACCCGGCATCGCGCCGGTCGTCGGTGACGTCGCATACGTGATGTCGTAGGCTCGCAGCAGCGCGCCGACAACCAAGGCCGGGAGGAGCGATGAGAGGTCTCGAAGGGCGGGTCGTGATCGTCACGGGTGGCTCCACCCTGATCGGGCGTGCGGTCGTGCGGGAGCTCCACGATCGCGGGATGTATGTGATGGTGGCCGACATCGATGAGGCGCCCGGCGCCGCGCTCGCCACGGAGCTCGGCGACCGCGTCCGCTTCCGGCGGACGGACATCACGCAGGACGCGGAGCTCGCAGCGTGTGTGGCCGGGGCGGTCGAGGCCTTCGGCGGGATCGACGCGGTCGTCAACCTCGCCTGTTCCTACCTCGACGAGGGGTTCGCCTCCCCGCGGGCCGACTGGCTGGCGGCTCTCGACGTGAACGTGGTGAGCGCTGTGATGACCGTCAAGGCCGCCCATCCGCACCTCAAGGCGAGCCGTGGCGCCGCCGTGGTCAACTTCGCCTCGATCTCCGCGGACGTGGCGCAAACCGGGCGCTGGCTCTACCCGGTGAGCAAGGCGGCGATCGTCCAGCTCACGCGCAACATGGCCATGGATCTGGCACCGGACGGAATCCGCGTCAACGCCGTCTCCCCGGGTTGGACGTGGTCGAAGGTGATGGACGAGCTGACCTCTGGCGACCGTGCCAAGACCGACCGCGTGGCGGCACCGTTCCATCTGCTTCGACGCGTGGGGGACCCCGAGGAGGTTGCACGGGTCGTGGCCTTTCTGCTCTCCGACGACGCCAGCTTCGTCACCGGCGCCGACTGGGCGGTCGACGGCGGCTATTCGGCGATGGGCCCCGAGCAGGCGGCACCTGCGATTCCCCTTCTGATGGACTGAGAGGAGCTCGAGATGTCACGCATCACCATCGTCGGCGGAGGACAGTCGGGCTTGCAGCTGGGGATCGGCCTGCTGCAGGGAGGCTGGGACGTGACGATCGTCTCCGACCGGTCGCCTCAGCAGATCCTCGAGGGGCGCGTCACCTCCAGCCAGTGCATGTTCGCCAACGCACTCGACCACGAGCGCGCCCTCGGCATCGACTTCTGGGACGACAGCTGTCCCCCCGTGACCGGCATCAGCTTCTCCGTGCCCCATCCGGAGATCCCCGGGACGAAGGCGATGGAGTTCGCCTCGCGGCTCGATCGGCCGGCCCAGGCCGTCGACCAGCGGATCAAGTTCCCGCGCTGGATGGAGCACTTCCAGGCCGGCGGCGGCACGCTCGTCCTGCACGAGGCGACGGTGGCGGATCTGGAGACGTACGCGGACGAGAGCGATCTCGTGGTGGTCGCAGCGGGCAAGGGGGAGATCGCGCGCTTCTTCGAGCGTGACGCGGAGAGATCGGCGTTCGACCAGCCGATGAGGGCTCTCGCGCTCACCTACGTCACCGGGATGACGCCGAGGCCCGACTACTCCGCCGTGTGTTTCAACCTCTGTCCCGGCGTGGGGGAGTACTTCGTGTTCCCCGCCGAGACGATCGGCGGCAGCTGCGAGATCATGGTGTTCGAAGGCGTGCCGGGTGGCCCTATGGACTGCTGGGCGGACGTGACCACCCCGGACGAGCACCTGACCAAGTCGCGGTGGATTCTCGACACCTTCTTCCCCTGGGAGGGAGAGCGCTGCGAGAGCGTCGAGCTGACCGACCCGCTCGGCACCCTGGCCGGGAGGTTCCCGCCCACGGTTCGCAAGCCGGTCGGCGTGCTGCCGTCCGGGAGGCCCGTGCTCGGGATGGCCGACGCGGTGCTGCTCAACGATCCCGTCACCGGGCAGGGCTCGAACAACGCGGCCAAGGGCGCGGCGGTCTACCTGAAGCGGATTCTCGAGCGTGGCTCGGGCCCGTTCGACGCCGCCTGGATGCAGGGCACGTTCGAGGAGCTGTGGGCGTACGCGAAGGACGTCGTCAACTGGACGAACGCGCTCCTGCAACCCCCACCGCCGCACGTGCTCGAGGTGCTCGGCGCGGCGTGCGGCAACCAGGCGATCGCGCATCGCTTCGTCAACGGCTTCGACCATCCGCCCGACTACGCGAGCTGGTTCATGACCCCGGACGGCGCCCGCGCCTATCTCGATCGGATGGCGGCAACGACCTGACCTGGATCCGAGATACGCCGTTCAGCCGTACACTGAGCGGATGAGCGTGTCCGCTCCGCATTCCGCCCTGGAGAGCCCGTTCGCCGCCGTGGAGGAGGCGATCGAGGAGATCCGCGCCGGCCGGTTCGTGGTCGTCGTGGACGACCCCGATCGCGAGAACGAGGGCGATCTCACGATCGCGGCGCAGTTCTGCACACCGGAAGCGGTCAACTTCATGGCCACGCACGGCCGCGGGCTGATCTGCCTGTGCCTCACCGAGGAGCGGTGCGACGAGCTGGGGCTGCCGATGATGACGTCGAACAACGAGACGCCGTTCCAGACGGCCTTCACCGTCTCCATCGAGGCCCGCGAAGGCATCACCACCGGGATCTCCGCGAGAGACCGCTCGCACACGATCCAGGTCGCGGTCGATCCACGCAAGAGCGGCGCCGATCTCGTGCAACCCGGACACATCTTCCCTCTGCGGGCGCGGGCGGGCGGCGTCCTGCAGCGGACCGGGCAGACGGAGGCAGCGGTGGATCTCGCCCGGCTCGCTGGTCTGCAGCCGGCAGGTGTGGTCTGCGAGATCATGAACGAGGACGGGACGATGGCCCGCCTGCCGGACCTCGAGCCGTACTGCGAGCGTCACGGGCTGAAGATGATCACCGTCGCCGACCTCATCGAGTACCGGCGCCGCCACGAGCAGCTCGTGGAGCGGGTCGCCACCGTCCGCATGCCGACGGAGTACGGGGAGTTCCAGGCGGTCGCCTACCGGGAAGTCCTGACCGGGAAGCAGCATGTGGCACTCGTCAAGGGTGACGTGGTCGGCATCCAGAACGTGCTCGTCCGCGTTCATTCCGAATGCCTCACGGGCGACGTCTTCCACTCGCTGCGCTGCGACTGCGGTGAACAGCTCGGGCTGGCCCTGCGCCGCATCGAGTCCGAGGGGCTCGGGGTGCTCCTCTACCTCTCGCAGGAGGGACGGGGCATTGGCCTGCTCAACAAGCTGCGAGCGTACGAGTTGCAGGAGCAGGGATTGGACACGGTGCAGGCGAACCTCGAGCTCGGCTTCCCTGCCGACGCCCGCGAGTACGGCATCGGGTCGCAGATCCTCGCCGATCTCGGGCTCTCCACGATCCGGGTGCTGACCAACAATCCGCGCAAGATCGACGGCATCTCGGGGTTCGGCCTCTCAGTGGTCGAGCAGGTCTCGATCGAGTCGACGCCGAACCAGGAGAACGCCGGCTACCTCGCAGCGAAGCGCGACAAGCTGGGTCATCGGCTGCACCACCAGGATGTCCGGCTGGACGAGGCTCCGGACGACCCGCCCGACGCCTGACCTGTCCCTGCGAGGCACGTCCTTCGTGCCAACTTCGTAACGATTCGTCCCCAGGGCCGCATGCCGCTGCGGTTCCCGGTCTTGTTGTCCGTTTTGGACACTAGCGATCTCGCTGTTCCCGGGCGACTCTCGGTGGGTCACAACGACCAGGGAGGAATCAGTGAGACGAACCATCATCGCGGCCGGCGCCGCGGGTGCGGTTGCACTCGTCGGTGCGGCTTCGTTCGCCGGCGCCGCCGGCGACGATCCGACGATCCACGCGTGCAAGAGCGCGAAGCGCGGCTTCGTGCGCATCGTGGGGCCGGGCGTCGCCTGCCGCAGTTACGAGGTCGCGGTCAGCTGGGGGTCGAGAGGGCCCCAGGGACCGAGGGGCGACACGGGCGCGCGAGGACCGCTAGGCCCGGCTGGAGCCACGGGAGCGTCCGGGCCGGCCGGGCCCAGGGGGACGACGGGCGCGGCTGGGCCTGCTGGGCCGGCAGGGGTGAAGGGCGCAACCGGGGCGGCCGGGCCGGTTGGCCCGGCCGGACCGACGGGGCAACCGGGGCCTGCCGGCGCTGCCGGTCCGCGCGGGCCCGAGGGGCCTGCAGGGCCCGCCACGCTCGCGGCGCTGTCCGGGTCGTCCTGCACGACCGCGAATGCAGCGGCGGGTACGGTGCAGGTCGCCGTGGGCGCCGACGGTGTGGTCACGCTTCGCTGTGTTGGCGGAGTGACACCGCCTCCACCGCCTCCTCCGCCTCCGCCCCCACCGCCCCCACCGCCCCCGAGCGGGGCACTGACGCTCGTGATCAACGAGGTCGACTACGACCAGGTCGGTGCCGACGGCGCGGGCTTCGTCGAGATCGCCAACACGGGCTCGCAGCCGGTCACGCTCGACGGCGTGGCGCTGGTGCTGGTCAACGGCGGCGATTCGGCCGAGTACGACCGGCGCGCCCTCACCGGCACGCTCGCCGCCGGGGCCTATCTCGTCGTCGACGTCGATCCCCAGAACGGCGCACCCGACGGTGTGGCGCTGGTCGCCGGCACGGGCACGTTGCTCGATGCGCTCTCCTACGAGGGCGAGATCCGCGCGGCAGTGATCGGCGGCCGCACCTACGACCTCGTGGAGGGCACACCGCTCGCTGCGAGCGTGGCCGACTCGAACACGGTGGCGGCCAGCCTCTCCCGGCTCCCCGACCGCGCCGACACGAACAACGCCGCGGCCGATTGGGGCCTGTCCACCGCTCCCACACCTGGAGCGGCAAACAGGGCCGCGTGACACGCAAAGCGCCTCCCTCCCGGCAGCCGTGCGGCCGGGAGGGAGCTCGTGGACTGTCAGGCAACGTTCGCCGGGTTGCGGCCCGCGATGACGCTTCGTCGGGCGTTGTCCTCGGTCGACCCAAGACAGATCCGTCTTGGGGCTCCGTGCGTCCGTGCCCGCCTCGGTCTCACCACCCGCACTGCAAACAACGTTGCCTGACAGCCCGCTTAAGCCTGGATCCAGGCTAAGCGGTCCGGAATCGGTATCTGCGACGATGGGCGTGGTGCGGGTCCTCTACGCCTCAGCGGAGTTCGCCCCGGTGTCGTTCGTCGGCGGCCTCGCCTCGGCGTCCGCAGGCCTCGTGCGCCAACTGCGCCGGTCGGGTGTCGAGGTCGAAGTCGTGCACCCGGACTACGGGGGGATCCCGCTCGCCGGCGGGGAGCGAGTGGAGCTGGACGTGCCAGCGTGGGCCGGACCGGCTCACGCCCGCCGGGGGATGCACCCGGACATTGGGCTGTTGACACTCGTGGCTGCGCCCGGACTGGCCAGGCCGCACCCATACCTCCAGCCGGATGGTACGGGTTGGCCGGACAACGATCGCCGGTTTCTGAGCTTTTCTCAGGCGATCGCCGCGCTCGTTCGCCGGAACCCCCCGGACGTGCTCCATCTCAACGACTGGCACACGGCTGCCGCGCTCGGCGCGCTCGAGCTCGCGCCGCCGTCCGTGCTGTCGATTCACAACCTCGCCTATCAGGGACAGTGCGGGCGAGAGTGGCTCCCGCGCCTGGGTCCCCGGTCGGGGGCCTACGAGCAGGGGCTGTCCTGCAACCCGCTGGCAGGCGGCATCTCCCTCGCGGACGCCGTCATCGCCGTGAGCCCGTCCTACGCCGCCGAGATCCGGACGCCCGAGCTCGGAATGGGGCTGGATGCCCTCTTGCGCGCCAAGGGAGCCCTGCTGACGGGAATCCGTAACGGTATCGACGTCGACCTCTGGGACCCGCGGACGGACCCGCTCATCGCACGGCACTTCGACGTCGAGCACATCGGTCGCAAGGGGGCGAACCGTAAAGCCCTGCGCGCAGAACTCGGCCTCCGGCAGCTGAAGGTCCCCGTCGGTGTGATGGTGACGAGACTCACAGAGCAGAAGGGCGTCGATCTCGTCCTGCCGCTGCTCGAGCTGTTGCCCACTCTGCCGATGCAGCTCGCGGTGCTCGGGGCCGGGGAGGCGGAGCTCGTCTCGGGGCTGCAGGCGGCTTCTGCCGCACAGCCCGGTTTGATCGCCTTCGTCGCCGGGTACGACGAGGGGCTGTCGCACAGGCTGTTCGCGGGCGGCGACCTCCTGCTCATGCCGAGCCGTTTCGAAGCGTGCGGGCTCGCGCAGATGCAGGCCATGCGCTACGGCACGATCCCGGTCGTGACCGACGTCGGCGGTCTGCACGACACCGTGGCCGATGCCGATCGGTCGTCCCGCCAGGGCACGGGCTTCGTGGCTCGCAGCGCAGACACGCTGCACATCCTCGATGCGCTGCACCGCGCCCACCGCGGGTGGTCGGACACGGCTCGGCGTCGCGCCATCCAGCAGCGAGGCATGACCACCGACTGGTCGTGGGAGGAGCCGGCGCAGCGATACGCCCGCGTCTACCGTCGGCTGCTTCGCTCCGCGAGCCCGGCCGGGTCTGAGGTCGGCGCGGAATGAAGTACGGTGCGGGCATGCCCAGACGCGAGCCTCGAGTGCTCGTCATCGTGCTGGCGGGCGGCGAGGGGAAGCGTCTTGCCCCGCTGACCAACGATCGCGCCAAACCTGCGGTTCCCTTTGCCGGCTCGTACCGGCTCATCGACTTCGCGCTCTCGAACTTCGCCAACGCCGGGTACCTGAAGATCGTCGTGCTCACGCAGTACAAGAGCCACAGCCTCGACCGGCACGTGTCGCTGACCTGGCGCTTCTCGACGTTGCTCGGAAACTACGTGACCCCGGTGCCCGCCCAGATGCGTCGCGGGCCATACTGGTTCACCGGCTCCGCGGACGCCATCTACCAGAACCTCAACTTGCTGGCCGACGAGCAGCCCGACCATGTGTGCGTCTTCGGTGCCGACCACATCTACCGCATGGACCCCCGGGAGATGGTGGCCGAGCACGTCAGGTCGGGAGCGGGCGTGACCGTGGCGGCGATTCCCGTCCCGCTCGAGGACGCCACGGAGCTTGGAGTGATCGAGGCGGACGATCAGGGTCGCATCCTCCGCTTCCACGAGAAGTCACCCGACCCCCCGGCGATGCCCGGCGACGACATGCGCTGCCTGGCCTCCATGGGCAACTACGTCTTCGACACACAGACGCTGATCGACGTTGTCACACCGACGGAGGGCGACGAGACTCCGTCCGACATCGGCCGGGACGTGATTCCCGCACTCAGCGCCGCCGGCGTGGCGCGGGTCTACGACTTCTCCGAGAACGTCGTGCCCGGACAGGACGACCGGGAGCAAGGCTACTGGCGCGACGTGGGGACGATCGACACGTACTTCGCCGCAAACATGGACCTGATAGCGCCCCTTCCGGTGTTCAACCTCTACAACCACGACTGGCCGGTGCACACACACTTGCCTTCGCTCGCGCCGGCGAAGATCTCGCAGGATCTGGACGGGCGCGGCGCGACGGTCTCCAGCAGCCTCCTCTGCCAGGGGTCGCTCGTCGTGGGGGGCCGCGTCGAGCGCTCGATCGTGGGTCCAGACGTCACCATCGAGGGCCGCGCCGATGTCGAGGACGCGATTCTCCTGCCCGGCGTCAGCGTCGGCCGGGGCGCGCGCCTGCGGCGTTGCATCGTCGACAAGAACGTGATCGTGCCCGAGGCGCTTGCCATCGGGTTCGACCCCGAGGTGGACGCAGAGCGCTTCACCATCTCTTCCGGCGGGATCGTGGTCGTCGAGAAGGGTCGTGATCTGACGGTGTACGCGTGACGGAGGCCCGGACGGGCAGTGTCCCGAGAGCCGACGGCGAGGCACCCGCCCACCGGTCGCAGCCGGGACAGGTCAGTGAGTTCGACCTCCATCTGCTGGGCGAAGGACGGCATTTCGAGTTACAGCGCATGCTCGGCGGGCACCTGTTGGGATCGGGCGGTGCGGCGTTCGCCGTGTGGGCGCCGAACGCTGCAGCGGTCGGGGTGGCCGGGGACTGGGACGGGTGGGCGCCCTGCCGTCCTCTGGAGCCGATAGCCGCCTCGGGGGTCTGGTTCGGGGTGGTTCCGGGCGCGGAGGAGTGGCACCGCTACAAGTTCGAGATCACCACCGGGACCGGCGAGGTCGTCGAGAAGGCCGATCCGTTCGCGGCACACTGCGAGCAGCCGCCGGGCAACGCCTCGATCCTCGTGCATTCGCGGCACACCTGGGAGGACGGGGAATGGCTCGAGGGACGCGCTACGCGGCAGGTGCTAGGGGCTCCGCTGGCCATCTACGAGGTGCACCTCGGCTCCTGGCGCCGGGTGCGGGACGAGGGCAACCGCCCGCTCAGCTATCGGGAGCTCGCGCCCGCGCTCGCCGAACACTGCCTCGAGCTGGGTTTCACGCACGTCGAGCTCCTCCCTGTGATGGAGCATCCCTACGCGCCCTCGTGGGGTTACCAGGTGACGGGATTCTTCGCTCCCACCTCTCGCTTCGGCGCGCCGGACGACTTCCGCTGGTTCGTCGACCACCTCCACCAGCGGGGGCTCGGCGTCCTCCTCGACTGGGTTCCCGCCCACTTCCCCGACGATGCCCACGGGCTCGCACGGTTCGACGGCACCGCGCTCTTCGAGCATGCCGACCCGCGGGAAGGCCGCCATCCGGACTGGGGCAGCTTGATCTTCAACTACGGGAGGAACGAGGTCGCGTCCTTCCTGATCTCGAGTGCGCTGTGCTGGCTCGACGACTTCCACGTGGACGGGCTCCGGGTCGACGCCGTCGCGTCCATGCTCTACCGCGACTACTCCCGGCCCGCCGGCGAATGGGTACCGAACCGCTACGGGGGGCGAGAGAACCTGGAGGCCGTAAACTTGCTCCGGAGCTGCGCGGACGTCGTCCGGTCGCGCCACCCGGACGCCCTCTTCGTGGCGGAGGAGTCGACCGCCTGGCCCGGCGTGACCGCGCCGACCGGTGAGGGCGGGCTCGGCTTCACCCACAAGTGGGACCTGGGGTGGATGCACGACACGCTGCACTACCTGACCCGGGACTCCGTGCACCGCCGGTGGCATCACCGCGATCTCACCTTCCGCGGCCTCTACCTGGCGAGCGAGAGGTGGATCCTGCCGCTCTCCCACGACGAGGTCGTGCACGGCAAGGGGTCGCTGCTGGCCAAGATGCCCGGCGATCCTTGGCAGCAGCTGGCGAACCTCAGGCTGCTGCTCGGCCACCAGTATGGGATGCCGGGAGGGAAGCTCCTGTTCATGGGGGCGGAGCTCGGCCAGCGATGCGAGTGGGATCATGACGGCAGCCTCGACTGGGACCTGCTCGAGGAACCCGGCCACGCCGGGATCGCCCGCTGGGTGGCCGCGCTGAACGCGTTGTATCGCGCGGAGGCGTCGCTCGTGGACAGCGCCCAGAGCTTCCGCTGGCTCGTGCCTGATGACGCCGCGCAGAGCGTCCTCGCCTGGAGTCGACATCCGACCGAGGGAGGGCAGGTGACGGTATGGGTCGCGAACTTCACGCCGGTCCCGCGTGACGGGTACCGGATCGGACTCCCGGTCGACGGCGTGTGGCAGCTCATGCTCAACAGCGACGACCCCGCCTTCGGCGGGAGCGGCTACGGGGCGATGGTCGGCCCGAGGTCGGATGCTCTTCCCTGTCACGGCCATCCCTGGTCGACCGAGATCACCGTCCCGCCGCTCGGGCTCCTCGTCTTGGGCCTCCGCCGGTGACGCGCCGGGTCGTCATCCATGGTCATCTCTACCAGCCCCCGCGGGAGGACCCGTGGACCGGCGAGGTGCCGGTCGAGCCGAGCGCCGCGCCGTTTGCCAACTGGAACGAGAGGATCACCGCTGAGTGCTATCAGCCGAACGCGTGTGCCACCGTCCTCCAGGGGGAGGGGAAGCTGGCCACCGTGCGGAACAACTACGCGAGCATCTCCTTCAACGTGGGGCCCACGCTGGCCGGTTGGCTCGAGCGGCACGCCCCGGAGGTTCACGAGGCGCTGGTCGCAGCCGACCGGGTGAGCCACACAGCGCTCGCGCAGCCGTGGGTGCACGCGATCCTGCCTCTTTGCTGCGAGCTCGACCGGCGCACCCTCGTCCGGTGGGGGATCCTGGACTTCGAGCGACGCTTCGGCCGGCAGCCCGAGGGTATGTGGCTCCCCGAGACCGGGGTCGACACCCCGACCCTCGAGACGCTCGCCGCCCAGGGGATCCGGTTCACGATCCTGGCACCGCGGCAGCTGGCACGAACGACCTCCGCGTCCGAGGCTGACTGGGGGGAGGAAGTCGACCCTCGCGTCCCGTACCGGATCGGGCTGCCGTCCGGACGTTCCGTGGACGTGCTCACCTACGACGGCGCGCTCTCCAACGCAGTCGCCTTCGAGGATGTGCTGCGCGACGGGATCGGCTTTGCCGGACGGGTGCTTTCCGCGCACGGCGAGGATGGTGCAGAAGAGCCGATTGCCGCCGTCGTCACCGACTTCGAGACGTTCGGGCACCACCATCGCTTCGGGGAGATGGCGCTCGCCAAGGCGCTCGACGTGCTGGAAGCGCAAGATGGTGTCGCGGTGGTGTCCGCGGCCACAGCAGTGCGCGGTGCTGCCCCCGGGGAAGGCCGGCTCGTCGAGCCTTCCAGCTGGAGCTGCGCACACGGCGTGGAACGCTGGCGGTCGGATTGCGGGTGCCGCGCGGGCGCGCCGACAGCTAACGGGCAATCCTGGCGGGCGCCCCTGCGGGACGCTCTCGACTGGCTCCGCGCCGAGGCCTCCGACGCGGTCTCGGACACCGGGCTCGTCGACCGGTGGGGCGCGCGTGACGAGTACGGATCGGTGCTCACGGGAGCCGTGCCCATCGGCGACTGGCTCGAGCCGCGGCTCGAGCCTGGAGCCGATGGCGAACGGGCCAGGACGTGGCTCGAGCTGCAGCGGCACCTGCTCTTCATGTTCTCGAGCTGCGGGTGGTTCTTCGACGATGCCGCCGGCTACGAGACGCTCCTCAACCTCCGTCATGCGGCGCGTTCTCTCGAGTTGCTTCGCGCGCTCGGGGGGCCCGATCTGGAGCCGGGCCTGGTCGACGCACTCCGTCCGCTGCGGAGTGAGGATCCTCGCTATCCGGAGGGCGCCGTGATCTGGGACGAGCTGGTCAGGCGACGATCGGGATGACGCCCCTAGCGCGGTGTCTCCTAGCGTTGCACCCGGAACTGCAACACGCGATCACCGGCCACGAAGTGGCCCTCCGCGAAGCGGAGCCTGATCGCCAGTGAAACAGCCGGCCGCTCCGCGGCCGACCCCAAGACGCTAGTGCGGCACCACAACACCAACGAGAGTTACAGGTCAAACGTTTGGAGGTGCCGCACTAGCGCTTCTTTGGCCTGGCACGGTTCGCCCGAGCCAGCGACCTCCAGCGCTTCCTCTGCTCGGACTGGGCACGCTTGTCCAGCCGACGCTCGAGGGCGGCCAGCTCCCGTTCCAGCTTTTCGTAGCTGGCCCAGCGCTCGGGGTCGAGCGTGCCCGCCGCAATTGCCGCGAGCACGGCGCAGCCGGGCTCTGACACGTGGGTGCAGTCCGAGAACTTGCAGACCGCGAACAGCGAAGTCACGTCGTCGAACGTCTCTTCGAGCCCGCTGTCGCCCACCCAGAGGTGAAGTTCGCGCATGCCAGGCGTGTCGATCACGAGCCCGTGTCCCGGGAGCAGCGCCAGCTCGCGCCGCCTCGTGGTGTGCCGACCCTGGCCGTCCGAGCGCAGCTCCTGCACTTCGAAGCGCTCCTCGCCGAGGAGCGCGTTCAGCAGCGTCGACTTGCCCACCCCTGACGAGCCGAGGAGGGCAGCGGTCTCGCCCGGGCCGATCTCGCCTCGAACGAGGTCGAGGCCGGCGCCCCGGACGGACGAGATCACATGGATGGGCACCCCGATGGCCACCGACTCGACATCGATCACGGCCGGGTGCGGATCGCCGACGAGATCGGCCTTGGTGAGCAGGATCACAGGGCGAGCCCCGCTCTCCCAGGAGAGGATCAAGTATCGCTCGATGCGGCGCACGTTCAGGTCCTCGTTGAGCGAGGAGACGATGAAGACGACATCGACGTTGGCGGCGACGACCTGCTCCTGTGAGCCGCCCTCCGCGGTGTCGCTCGCCGCCAATCGGGAGAACTTCGTCCTGCGGGGGAGGACAGCGTGGATGGTTCCGACGCCCGGCTCGGCTCGTTCCAGGGCGACCCAGTCCCCGACGGCAGGGAGATCGGCGACCGCCGCCGCCTCGCGAACCAGCCGGGGGAGAGCCTCGACCCGGCGCTCCCCCGTCTCGTCGAGCACGTCGTAGGCCCCTCGGTGCTGTACGGCAACCCGGGCCGGGGTCAGCCCCCGGGCGGCGAATGCTGCGAATGCGTCCTCGTACTGGCGGTCCCAGCCGAGTGTCGTGAGATCAGGCAAGACAGGTGCTCCTTCGATCGTCGACAGGTGCCGCCGGTGCGATCGTGGGAGCCGAGGCTGCTACGAACACCCCGCGGCGGGGCAGAATCGTGCGCTCTGGAAAGTCATGGCTCACTCCTCCTCTCACGTCGCGGGTAGGCCGGAAGTCTGCCATGCGGAACCGCGTCGCGCCTGTCGGCGCCCGCCCGCCCTGTCTCGACGGTCGCGGCACGCAGTTGCTCGGCGTGGTCGGCGGTCAGCTCCCCGGCGCGCAGGCGCCAGCTCCAGTTCGCTCCGGAACCGGCCGGTCGGTTCATCCGCCCCTCGTCGCCGAGACCGAGGACGTCCTGCAGCTGGACGACTGCGATCCGTGCTCGTGAAGCGTGTGCGAGTCGGATCAGCGCCCATGAAGGGTCATCGGGATCGATCTGCGCCAGTTCCAGCGCCTCCGCCAGCAGCACGCGTTCGACGGGCGCCGCGTGCTGCCACCAGCCCGCCGCTGGCGGATGGTCGTGGGTGCCCGTGTAGACCACCGAGAGCTCTCGGTGCCGAGAAGGGTGGTGCGAGCTCACCCTGCTCGCGAACCCGAACTGCAGGACCTGCATGCCGAGAGCCCCTATGTCGTCGCGGAGCCGGTTCACGGCAGGCGTGATCACCCCGAGGTCCTCGGCGACGAGCGGCAGCGGGCCGAGGGCATCGTGCACGGCCTTGAACAGGCGCAGTCCGGGGCCCCGACACCACCGCCCGCCACCGGCGATCGTGGCATCGCCCGCCACCGCCCAGTAGGCGACGAACCCGCGGAAGTGGTCGACGCGCGGCACGTCGACGAGCTGAAGCATCCGCCGGAAGCGCTCGATCCACCACCGGTAGCCGTCGCGGCTCTGGGAGCCGAAGCTGTGGAGAGGATTGCCCCAGAGCTGGCCGGTCTCGCTGAAAGCGTCGGGAGGAACCCCCGCAGCGCGCGTCGTGTCGAACAGCGACGGATGAGCAGCGACATCGGCGCTGTCACGGGCAACGTAGATCGGGACGTCGCCGATGATGCGGACGCCCCGGCCATTGGCGTACCGGCGCAACTCGAGCCATTCGCGCTCGAAGCGCACCTGATCGGCGATTGCCTCCGGACCGCCGTCGTAGGTTGCCCAGTCGTCGATCCAGTACCGGTGCCGCTCGCGAAACGCGCGGAGCAGGTGGCGGCTGATCTTCCGATCGGGGTCGCCGAGCAGTAGGGGTGAGCCCGCGAAGGCCGACACGGACGAGTACGGCGAGCCTGAGGCATCCGGCGGCGTCAGCGGGAGGACCTGCCAGAACGACTGCTGGGCCCGTACGAGCCAGTCCACGAACGCGAAGGCGTCCGCACCGAGGCGGCCGGAGGGAAACGAGCTGGGGTGGAGGAGAACGCCACCTCCGCGGTGCCGTGGAGGCCAGAGATCGGCGTCGCGCACGGGCGGGTCCCCCGCCCGCTGTCCGAGGGCCTTCACTACCCTGCCCATCCTATGCGTGCGGACGAACTCACTCGCGCGCTCGCTCGTGCGGGCGCGGCGGACACGGCGGAGCGGATCGCCGAGCTCGAAGCCGAGCTCACCGAGTCGCTCCGGCCGCTGGCCCGTGTCGCCTACAACTACCTCTGGTCGTGGCTGCCCGACGGCGAGGCCGTCTTCCGCGAGATCAGTCCGTTGCGCTGGGAGTCCACGGGGCGCAACCCCGTTCGCTTTCTGTCCGACCTGTGGCCCTCGACCATGCGGCACGCGGATGAGGATCCCGGGCTGAGAGCGAGGATCGAAGCATTGGCCGGAACATTCGACGCCTATCTCGCCCAACCGCCCGCCCTCCGGCCCGGCGTCCCCGCTCCGATCGTCTACCTCTGTGCCGAGTTCGGCGTCGACGCGTCACTTCCCGTCTACTCGGGTGGTCTCGGCGTGCTCGCGGGCGACACGATCAAGGAGGCCAGCGATCAGGCGGCCCCGCTCCTCGCCTTCGGTCTCTTTTACCGCCGGGGCTACTTCCGGCAGCGCATCGACATCGAGGGCCGGCAGATGGAGTACTGGCTCGCCGCCGATCCGAAAGCGATGCCGATGTCCCGGGTCTCGCTCGACGGAGTGCCGCTGCAGCACTCCGTCGAGATCCACGGTCGCCCGCTGGCCTTCCAGGTGTGGCGTGTGGACGTCGGCCGCGTACCGCTCTACCTCCTCGACGCCGACGTGTCCGCCAACGATCAGGTTCAGCGTTGGACCACCTCTCGGCTGTACGACGGTGAGCCGCCGATCCGGCTCGCGCAGTACGCGCTGCTCGGGAGAGGGAGCATGCGGGTCCTGGAGGCGTTCGGGATCGACCCCGGGGTGGTCCACCTCAACGAGGGACACCCAGCCCTGGCCGCGCTGGAGCTCGCCTCGCGCGACGTCGCCCGCGGCATTGCCTTCGACACTGCTTTCGCGCAGGCTGCCGAGAGATTCGTGTTCACGACGCACACGCCAGTGGCCGCGGGGAACGAGACCTACCCTCCGGACCAGCTGCTCTCCGCGTTCTCCGACCTGCCGGCCGCGCTCGGCATCGACGCCGATCGGCTCCTCGATCTGCTCCGCTCGACACCGGGAGCGTCCGAGCCGGGAGGCATGTCGCAGCTGGCGCTGCGGGCGTCACGCCGAAGGAATGCGGTCAGCAGGTTGCACGGCGAGGTGGCCCGTGAGATGTGGCGGGAGTTCTTTGCGGCCGCCGAAGGCGAGTCGGTCCCGATCACGCACGTGACGAACGGGGTTCACCTGCCGACGTTCCTCACGCCCGCGTTCCGCGACTTGTACGACCGCCATCTCGGCAGCGACTGGAGGCGTCACGCCGCCGACCCCGGCACCTGGGCGCCGGTGCTCGCTATCCCGGACGGGGAGCTATGGAAGGCACGGTGCCGGGCCCGGGCAGAGCTGATCGATTTCGTGCGGGTCCGCAGCGAGCGCGAACGGCTCCAGCGCGGCGAGTCACTCGAGTACGTCCGGGCAGCCGCGGAGGCCCTCGATCCGGGCGCCCTCACCCTCGGCTTTGCGCGAAGGCTCGCCACGTACAAGCGCGTGTACCTGCTGGCTCGCGATCCCCAGCGCCTCCTCCGGCTGCTCACCGGGGAGCCGCCCGTGCAGCTCCTGCTGTCGGGCAAGGCCCACCCTCGGGACGCAGCAGGCAAGGATGCGCTGCGCAGCCTCTTCGAGCTCAAGCGCTCGACGCCGGCCGCGGCGAAACGTGTCGTCGTGCTCGAGGACTACGACCTCACGGTCGGTCGCGCCCTGGTCGGGGGTTGCGACGTGTGGATCAACCTGCCACGCCGCCCGCTCGAGGCCAGCGGGACGAGTGGGATGAAGGCGACGCTCAACGGCGGGCTACAGCTGAGCGTGCTCGACGGCTGGTGGGCCGAGGGGTACGACGGCAGCAACGGGTGGGCCATCGACGGGGATGAGCTGGACGCCGCCCAGGCCGACGAACGGGATGCGCTCGAGTTCTACGACCTGCTGGAGCGCTCGGTCGTCCCGCTCTTCCACGAACGCGGCGAGGACGGCGTGCCGCACGGCTGGTGCGCGGTGATGAAGCGGGCGATCGCCTCCTGCGCGGCCCGCTTCACAGCGACGAGGATGTTCGACGAGTACAGCGAGCGGATCTACGCCACTTCGTCGGACTAGGGTCGCGGGTGGGGGAGGGGCACCCGTCAGGGGCGCGAGGTCCGGGGACCTGAGTGCCAGAACACGGCCATCGCTGCGCCGGCCTCGGCGATCAGGCTGATCAGCGCCACCAGCTTGAGCCATCGGGGAGTCTTCCGCATTCCCTCGTTGTCGGCCGGAAACCGCCCGAAGTCAAGGGGAGGGAACAGAATGCCGCTGCGCCGCGTTGTGAGCGGGGAACCGCACGTTCCAATCGACCTGGGAGGAGACCCCATGGCAGCACTCAGCGAGGCAGCCGCGAAGCTGTTCAGCGACAAGAACTACGGCCAGCTGGCCACGATTCGTGCCGACGGCACCCCGCACGTGTCGGTGGTCTGGGTGGACACCGACGGCGAGAACGTCCTCGTCAACACCGCCAAGGGCCGCGCCAAGCACCGCCACGTCGCGCGGGACGGACGCGCCACCCTGCACGTTGCCAACAACGAGAATCCGTATGAGTACGTGTCGGTTACGGGTCGCGCCACGCTCGTCGACGAGGGCGCCGACGCCCACATCGACAAGCTCGCCGCCAAGTACCTCGGGGCGGAGACGTACCCCTACCGCACGCCGACCGAGGAGCGCGTGATCGTTCGCGTTCAGCCAGACCACGTCGAGTACTTCTCGATGGGGTGAGAGTCGACCGCGTCAGGCGGGCCCTATGGGCCCGCCTGACAGTCCAAAAACGCTAGTGCGGCACCCACAACACCAACGAGAGTTACAGGTCAAACGTTAGGAGATGCCGCACTACTTCGCGGTGCGCACCGAGTAGACCGGCGGCAGGCTGCGAGCGACCTCGATCCACGAGCCGCCTGCGTCGCCCGAGCCGTACACCTCGCCCGAGGTCGACCCGAAGTACAGCTCGAGGCCGGGTCCCGAGCCGGCGGAGTCGAACGCCTCGCGCAACACCGTGAGCCACGCATTCGTCTGCGGGAGCCCCTGGCTGGCGGAGGCCCAGCTGTGGCCGCCGTCGCGGGTCTGGAACACCCTCACCGCGCCGCCCGGTGTGACCCGGTCGCCGGCCCCGTCCAGCGGGATCACGTAGGCGCTGTCCGGGTCGTCGGGGTCGATCACAACCGGGAACCCGAAGTCCGAAGGGAGGCCGTTGTCCTCGCCGACGTCGATCCAGGTCGCTCCCGCGTCGTCCGAACGGTAGACGCCGCCGTGGAACTGCATGAACAGCCGCTCCGGACGCGAACGCGAGCGGCGCACATTGTGGACGCAATGCTGGATGGGGTTGTCGCGCGACTCCTCGGGCAGGTACTCGGGCACGATCCCGGTATTCGAGTGCTGCCACGATCCGCCGCCGTCCTCGGTCACCCAGACCCCGACCGCAGAGATCGCCACCATCAGCCGCGACGGGTCGCCGGGCCAAGGCACGATGGTGTGCAGGCACAGCCCGCCGGCGCCAGGGGTCCACTGCGGTCGCGTCTCGTGCTCCCAGAGGGCCGCGTTGAGCTCCCAGGTGAGACCACCGTCACGACTTTCGAACAGCACGCCGGGATCGCCGCCGGCGTAGAGGACATCGTCGGCCTCGCCAGGCTCGATCACCCACATCCGGGCGAGCGAGGCGTCGCCTCCTTCGGGCAATGCGATGCCCTGCGCCTGCTCCCACTCGCCTCGAGGATCGTCGGTGACCCACAGCTTCGGTCCGTAGAACCACGAGGTGGTGGCGGCGACGTAGCGGCCAGACCGGGGATCGCGCATCGCGAACTCCACCGGATCGCCCGCAAAGGCTCGGCCCGTCACCTCGAAGCCGGAGGAGGCATCGCCCTCCAGCAGCACAAGGCCCTTGCGCGTCCCTACCAGCAGCTCGGTCATCTCACCCTCCAGTGATCGCGGGCAGCACGCGGATCCGGTCGCCCTCGACGACGGGCGTCTCCTCGCGCGCCTGCGCTCCGTTGACGTAGACGTTGACATGTTCGCGGAGGTGCCTTCGCTCATCGAGGATCCAACCCGCGAGCGCCGGAAGGCGCGACTCCAGCTCGAAGAGCGCAGAGCGTACCGTCTCTGCCTGCACCTGATGCGCTTTCGCACCGGCCAGCTCGGAAAGGGGCGCGCGCAGGATCACCTCGGCCACGGACCACCAACTTCCCCGGAGACGACCAACGGGTCTATGGTCCGCGGTATGAGCACGATCGGTCTCAGCGAGATCGCGGAGCTGGGCCGTCGCACGCTCGCGTCGAGCGCAGACGCGATCGCTGCGGTCGCGCAGGTCGCACAACGGGTGTCCGGGATCGACGTCACCGTGGTCTCGGAGGTTACCGCAGACGGGAGATACGTCTTCCGTGGTCTCGAGAAGCGGCCGCAGGTCCCGATCGAGCGCGACGACGCCATCCCCTGGGAGTGGAGCCTCTGCTCGCGACACCACGCGGGTGAGGCGCCGCAGACCGTCCCTGATACCCGTGAGGTTCCGGCGCTCTGGCGCAATTGGCTTCGTCTCAAGGGCGAGCTCGGCGTCGAATGGGACGTCCTCGCCTTCTGCACCCGGGACGTGATGTTGCCGGACGGCACGTTCTACGGAACGCTTTGCCTGCACCATCTGGAACCGCGGAGGTGGAGCTCCGACGAGGAGGCACTGCTCGAGGTGCTGGCGACCCTGCTCGGGCACGAGCTCGCCCGCGAACGCGCGGCCGGCGGCTTGGAGGCGGCGCTGGCACGCGTCGCAGACGCGGAACGACGGAGAGTGCAGCTGGCCGAAGACCTGCGCCACGAGATCCGCGCGCCGCTCCAGGTGATCGACGGCTACGCCGAGGCGATGCTCGACGGCGTCGTGCCCCGGGACGACGAGCGGGTGGTGCTCCTGCGCCACGAGGCGGGTCGCGCCGTGGCTCTGCTCGACGACATCGTCGAGCTGACCCGTCTCGAGGGCGCAGGGGGCGACGGCGACCTGGAATCGGTCGATCTGGGGCAGGTCGCCGAGCAGATGGTCACGCGCCTGAGGCCACTGGCCGACTCGGCCCGTCTCGAGCTGGTAGCCCAGTGCGCGTCCGTTGCCGTGCTCGGGTCGAGACGGCGCCTGGAGCAGGTTCTCGTCAACCTCATCCGCAACGGCCTGCGGGCGATCCAGCACGATCTCCACGGCTCGCGGATCCGCGTCATGGTGCGGCAACGAGATGGCGAAGCGGAACTCGTTGTCGAGGACGATGGGCCCGGCCTTGGCGATCTCGAACGCGGGCGCGTGTTCGACCGGTTCTACCGAGGAGCCTCAGCCCGCGAGGCGGGCGGCGGGAGCGGCCTGGGGCTGACGATCGTGCAACGGATCGTCGAGGGCGCGGGTGGCACGGTCAGACTCGACGAGGCCGAGCCGCGCGGGGTGCGTGCGGTCGTCACCCTGCCGCTGTTCGCGGAGGCAGGCGCCGGCGGCGACCAGGCCACGGTGTAGGGCAAGCAGCGCCTGACGGCGATCGACCGCCGTGTCGGTCGCAGCCTCCCGCAGAGTCATGCCGCGGAGCGCAACCCGCTCGAGCAGCGCCCAGGAGGCCGGGTCGACCTCGGTCAGCGTCTCGGGGCGGTCGATCGGCGCGATCCGCTCCAGACGATCGCGGCGGGCGGCCGCGCGCGTGAGCCGTACCAGCGTGGCGGGATCGCGGGTCGAACGGGCGGCCGTGCCGACCGCCGCTGCGGCCGTGCTCTCGCTGCCCGTGATCCGGTGTGCGAGCCTATAGGAGGCGACGGTCGCATCCTCAAGCGACATCGTGCTCATACCGACCCACGCTACAAAGCACCTGTCGCGCGATGGTCCGCCGAACGTCTAGGGAACGTCAAGAAACGCCGGTGCCTGGGAGCAGCCGGTAGCCGATTCCCCTCACGGTCTGCACCATGCCGTCCGCCCCGGCGTCGGTGAGCTTCCTGCGCAGGTTGGCGACGTGCTGGTCGACGAGCCTCGTCTCGATGGCGGCGCCGTCGATGCCCCACACCGCCAGCAGCAGGTGGTCGCGCGGATACACCCATCCGGGGTGGGCCGCCAGCGCCTCCAGCAGCGCGAGCTCGCGTCGGGTGAGTGGCAGCTCCGCCTCACGGAACAGGGCACGGTGAGCATCGTGCTCGATCACGAGCTCGCCGCAGACGGTGCGCGTCACGGCTTCGCGCGGCGCCACTCGCGAGACGAACGCCCTCACCTTCGCGGCCAGCACCTTCGGGGAGACCGGCTTGATCACGTAGTCGACCGCACCGAGCCGGTATCCCACGAGCTGATCGAGCTCGTCCTCCAGCGAGGTGACGAGGATCACGGGAACCGAGCGTCCCGCCGCCTCCAGCTTGCGTAGCACCTCGAATCCGTCGATCCCGGGGAGGCGGACGTCGAGCAGCACCAGGTCGGGTGGCGTGCGGTCGACCACGGCCAGGCCGTCCTCGCCGCTACCGGCTTCGAGGACGGTGATCGCCTCCTCCTCCAGATAGGCCCGGACGAGCTTGCGGAGCGCCCTGTCATCGTCGATGAGCAGGACGGTCGGCACGGTCAGCGCTCCTGTTCGCTGCGCACGGCGTCGAGGATCCGGGCTCGCAGACGCGGGTCGGGCTCGATCCCGTCCACGGCGAGAGCAAGAAGCGCGGCGGTCTCCAGGGCCTGTTCGAACAGCGCGCGGCACGCGGACGAACGTTCGATCAGCCTGTCGGCCTCGGCGGCCTCGTCGCTGTCGAGTGCCCCGAGCGCGTGCGCGGAAAGCAGCGCCGCGATCGCTTCAGGGACGGCGTCGTCGGGCACTTCCGACCAGTCAGGGCTCGAGCTCGAGCTGCCCGTGTGGCGCGCCGTACTC
Source organism: uncultured Actinomycetes bacterium (assembly GCA_963738505.1). Classification (GTDB taxonomy): domain Bacteria; phylum Actinomycetota; class Thermoleophilia; order Gaiellales; family Gaiellaceae; genus Gaiella. The sequence goes on from CAVTWR010000002.1 coordinate 102,919, forward strand.
GGCGAGCAGGTCGAGGAAGGGCTGCGGCTCGAACGCCTCCGGGCCCAGCACACCCTTGCCGGCCCAGGCGCCGCGCGCCACCAGCTCGAGCGCGACCACCGGATTGAGGGCCGTCTGCCAGACGACCGCCTGCGAGCCGTACTCGCGCATCGACCACTCGTTGTCGACCACGTGGTACAGGTAGGTCTTCCGCGGTCGGCCGTCCTGGCCGAGGCCCGTGACGAGCGTGCCCGCGCAGGTCTTGCCGCTCATGCGCTCGCCGAGTGTGGCCGGGTTGGGCAGGGCGGCTGCGACCACGTCGCGCGGAGCCACCTCGATGCCCTTGACCTCGAGCTTCTCCTTCGAGTCGAGGCCCAGCTTGTGCAGCGTCTTCAGCACCCCGATGAACTCGTCACCGAGGCCGTACTTGAACGTCGCTCGCTTGCAGTCGATCCACCGCGGCACGAGCAGCACCTCCTCGTGCTCGACGTTGACGCACTCGACCGGCCCGATGCCCTCCGGGAAGTCGAACACCTCCGGCTCGGAGAACGGGGCGGTCGTGAACCAGCCGCGGTCCTGCTCCCAGATCACCGGCGGGTTGAGGCACTCCTCGATCGTCGTCCAGATGGAGAAGGTGGGGGCGAAGTCGTACCCCTCCACGGTGAGGTTGGCGCCGTCGCGGATCCCCACTTCGTCGATCTCCGAGAACAGGTTGTCGGCCGCGTAGCGCGCGAACACGTCGGCTGCACCAGGCTCGATGCCGATCCCGGCGAGCGCCAGCAGCCCTTTCTCCTCCCAGGCCGCGGAGCGCTCGAACTGGTAGTCGCCGAGCTTGACCCCGCACTCCTCGAACGGATTGGTGGGATGGGGCTCGGAGAGCGTCATCGCCAGGTCCAGGTAGGTGACTTCGGCCTCGAAGCAGGCGTCGAAGATCGGCACGTTGAACAGCGGGTCGACCGCGTTGAGAACCGCGTCGGCCCGCGTCTCGCGAATCAGCGCCACGATCGCGTCGCGGCTGGAGGCGTCGATCTGGTGGGCGCTGAAACGGCCGTCGTCGAGGTCGGCGACGACGCGCTGCGGGCTGGCAGCGTTGTAGTCGGCGAGGGAGCAGTGCTCGAAGAACGAACGCCGCGTGGCGATGCCCGCGAACGCCGAACCGACCCCTCCGGTTCCGATCACGAGAATGCGCATGCGCCTGTTCTATCGCATCCCGGCCTGTTGAACCAGGAGTCGCGTCTCGGTAATGTCCTGGCCCGCAGTCCGAACACGGAAGCGAGGTCACATGAGCGCAACGGAGACGTCGAAGGGCGGTCAGAGCGAGCCCGAACTCGACCACAACGCCATCGGCTTCCTCGACGCGCTCGTGATCGGGCTCGCCTCGACGGCGCCGGCCTACTCTCTGGCCGCCGTCATCGGCTCGGTCGCGGTGATCGTGGGGTTGCAGGCCCCGGGAGCGCTGCTCGCCTCGTTCGTCCCGATGTTCCTGATCGCCGCAGCGTTCTACTACATGAACCGCTCCGACCAGGACGCCGGTACAAGCTTCTCGTGGGTGACGCGGGCGATGGGCCCGTGGCTCGGCTGGATCGGCGGCTGGGCCATCTGCACCACCGGCATCCTCGTCGTCGGCTCGCTCGCCGACGTCGGCGCGCGCTACACATACCTGCTGCTCGGCGCCGACGGGGCGGCGGGATCGAAGGCGGCCGTGATGGTGCTCGCAGTCGCCTTCATCATCCTGCTCACCTTCGTGTGCATCGCCGGTACGGAGCTCTCCGCCAAGCTCCAGACCTTCATGATCATCGGACAGGTCGGGGCGCTCCTCCTGTTCGCGGTCGTGGCCTTCGTCAAGATCTACTCAGGCGACGCTGCGGCCGGTTCGGCAAAGCTCGACGCAGGCTGGTTCAACCCGTTCGGGGCACCGGGAGGGTTCTCGGGGCTGGTTTCAGCGCTGCTGATCGGTGTCTTCATCTACTGGGGCTGGGAGAGCTCGGTCAACCTCACCGAGGAGACGCGCGACAGCGCCCGCGCGCCGGGCAGGGCGGCGATCGTCAGCACCATCGTCCTGCTCGTCACGTACCTCGCTGTGGGTGCTGCAGTCGTCGGCTACGCGGGGCTGGAGACGCTCGGCGAGTTCGCCGACGACGAGGGCATTCTCAGCTCGCTCGCCACAGACGTTCTCGGCTCGCCGTGGGACAAGCTGGTCGTGCTCGCGGTCGTGACCTCGGCGCTCGCCTCGACCCAGACCACGATCATTCCAGCCTCTCGGACCTCGTTCTCCATGGCCCGCCAGGGAGCTCTGCCGGCCGCGTTCGCCAGGGTGCACCCGCGCTTCCGGACGCCCGCGTTCTCCACGATCGTGATCGCGGCGCTCGCCATCGCCTGGTATGTGCCGTTGAACATCGCGTCGGAGAACTTCCTGTTCGACACGCTGAGCGCGCTGTCGCTGATGATCGCCTTCTACTACGGGCTCACGGGTCTCGCCTGCGCCGTCTTCCACCGCCACGAGCTGCGGAAGTCCGCGAAGAACTTCCTCTTCATCGGCGTGGCTCCTGTGACCGGCGCCGTGATCCTCGGGTTCCTGCTCGTGCGCTCGGTCATGGATCTCGCCGATCCGGAGAACTCGTACTCCGGCCAGGAGATCCTCGGGGTCGGTGTGCCGCTGGCGATCGGCCTGGCCTTCATGATCCTCGGCGTGATCATCATGGTTCTGTGGCGGCTCGGCGGCAACGAGCGGTTCTTCGGCCGGCGCGCCTTCGAGACGCCGCAAACCATGAAGGCCGTCGCCGGTCTCAAGGAAGGGGAGGCGCTCTGATGGCAGGGGAAATCGTTCTCGGGTACGACGGCTCAGAGTGCGCGGACGCTGCGCTCGAGGTGGCCCTCGACCTGGCCCAGGCTCTCGGCACGTCGGTGATCGCGATCTACGCAGCCGCTCCGCCCAACCGCAACGTCGGCGAGGAGTACCGCGAGCACAGGAAGGCTCTCGAGGAGATCGGCGAGAAGGTGTCCGCCACCGCCCGCGCGCGGGCTGCCGAGCGCGGAATCGACCTCGAGGCGCGAATCGTGGATGACAAGCCGACCCAGGCCCTGATCGATCTTGCCGCCGAGCGTGAGGCCCGCATGATCGTGGTCGGCACCTGGAGCGAGCGGCCGCTCCGCGGCGCCATCCTCGGCTCGGTGCCGTTCAAGCTCCTGCATCGGGCGACGGTGCCCGTGGTCGCCGTGCCGGTCTCCGAGGACTGACCCTCCCCGAGAAGTAGGATCAGGCATGACCGAAACCGCGCTCGATCTCCAGCAACTCGCCCGCGACCACCTCTGGATGCACTTCACCCGCATGAGCGGGTACCAGAAGGGCGAGGTGCCGATGATCGTGCGTGGGGACGGCTGCTACCTCGAGGACGCGAACGGCAAGCGCTACCTCGATGCGCTGGCCGGTCTGTTCTCGGTCAACATCGGCTACGGCTTCGGTGAGGAGATCGGCCAGGCCGCGCTCGAGCAGATGCGCGAGCTGCCCTTCTACACCAACTGGACCTACGCGCACCCGCGCGCCGTGGAGCTTGCGGCCGAGATCGCCTCGCTCACGCCTGGCGACCTCAACCGTGTCTTCTTCACGTCCGGCGGATCGGAAGCGGTGGAGTCGGCGTTCAAGCTGGCCCGGCAGTACTACCTGGCGCGCGGAGAGAAGCAGCTCGGCTCGCTGGGCCGGCTTCCTGAGCGCGACCACGACGCTGTCGTCGCCAACTTCAGCCTGCCATCGCGCAAGTACAAGGCGATCTCGCGGCAGACGGCGTATCACGGAACGACCATGGGTGCGCTCTCACTGACCGGGATCGCTGCCATCCGCATCCCCTTCGAGCCGCTGGTGCCCGAGGTACGGAACGTCTCCAACACCAACCGCTACCGCCGGCCGCCGGCCGAGAGCGAGGAGGAGTTCACGGCCTTCCTGCTGGACGAGCTGGAGCGGACGATCGAGATGATGGGGCCTGAGACCGTCTGTCTCGTGCACATGGAGCCGGTGCAGAATTCTGGTGGCGCGTTCACGCCGCCTGCGGGGTACTTCCAGGGCGTGCGGCGCATCTGCGACGAGTACGACATCCTGCTCTCCGCAGACGAGGTGATCACCGGCTTCGGCCGCGTCGGCTACTGGTTCGCGTCCGAGCGGTACGACATCCGTCCCGATCTGATCACGAGCGCCAAGGGACTTTCGTCGTCCTATGCGGCGATCGGCGCAGTCATCGCCACGGACAAGGTGGCGGAGCCGTTCCTCGAGGGCTCCTCGATGTACTCGCACGGCATCACCTTCGGCGGCCATCCGGTGCAGTGCGCGGTGGCCCTGAAGAACATCGAGATCATGAAGCGCGAGGGTCTGGTCGAGCACGTGCGCGACACGGAGGATGCGTTCCGGGCCAAGCTCGGCCAGCTCGAGGCGCTGCCGATCGTCGGCGACATTCGCGGCGCGGGCTACTTCTGGGCGATCGAGCTCGTCCGCGACAGGGACACGCGTGAGACGTTCGACGACGACGAGTGCGAGGCGCTGCTGCGCGGCTTCCTTTCACCCGCCTTCTTCGAGGCCGGCCTCATCTGCCGGGCGGACGATCGTGGCGATCCGGTGGTGCAGATCTCGCCGCCGCTCGTCGCAGGCGAAGCGGAGCTCGACGAGATCGTGGGGATCCTCGGCGACGTGCTCGCCGAGGCGAGCCGCCGCATGGCTCGCTGAGCACCCGCCCGCGCAGCGCAAGGTGTTGCGTCGACCGCTCTGGTCGCCGCGCAGGTTCGGCGCCCGGGACAATCCGTCGGCGAGCTAGGGTACGTCCCGATTGCCCCCGGACGCCCCGTGCCGCAGGCTGCGGGCATGACTGAGGAGAGTGGAATGACCGAGAACGGACAGGCGGTGGTCGTCTGCCGCGACGTGACGAGGCGCTACGGCGCCGGGGACACCGCCGTAGATGCTCTTCGTGGCGTGTCGGTGGAGATCGAGGCCGGCAAGCTGACCGCCGTGATGGGGCCGTCGGGGTCGGGCAAGTCCACCCTGATGCACATCATGGCCGGGCTGGATCGCCCCACGGCGGGTTCGGTGGCCGTTGCCGGAACGGAGATCACGACGCTCGGCGACAACGACTTGACGCATCTCCGCCGCCACCACATCGGCTTCGTCTTCCAGTTCTTCAACCTGCTGCCGATGCTGACCGCGCAGGAGAACATGACCCTGCCGCTGTCGATCGCCGGGATCAAGGCGGATCCCGCCTGGCTGGCCGAGGTCGTCGGCCAGGTGGGTCTCGGTGACCGTCTTACGCACCGTCCCGCGGAGCTCTCCGGCGGCCAGCAACAGCGGGTGGCGATCGCCCGCGCCTTGCTCTCGCGCCCTACGGTGCTCTTCGCCGACGAGCCGACGGGCAACCTCGACTCGAAGACCGGTGGGGACATCCTGGAGCTGGTGCGCCGCACTGTCACCACGACCGGCCAGACGGTGGTCATGGTCACCCATGAGCCACGCGCTGCAGCCTTCGCCGACCGCGTGCTGTTCCTGGCCGACGGGCTCATCGTGCGTGAGACGAGCGGCGCCGACGCGGCCGAGATCGTGCGCACGCTGGATCAGCTCAGCGCCTCATGATCCGTTTTGCCCTGAAGGGGATGTTCGGCCGCAAGCTGCGAACGGCCCTGACCGCTCTGGCGATCGTGCTGGGCGTCTCGATGGTCAGCGGCACCTACGTGCTCACCGACTCGATCGACAAGGCCTTCGATTCCATCTTCGGTGAGATCTACCGGGGCACCGATGCCACCATCACGGGCAAGACCGCATTCGACATCCAGGACGGTTCGGGCAGCCTTGCTCCGACCTTCGACGACAGCCTGACCGCCAAGGTCAAAGAGCTGCCCGAGGTCGCGGACGCGATCGGCGGAGTCGGCGGCGAAGCCCAGCTGATCGGAGAGGACGGCAAGGCGATCGTGTTCGGTGGCGCGCCGAACCTCGGGTTCAGCGTCGATCCGACAAAGCCGGAGTTCAACACGCTCACGCTCGAGTCGGGCGAGTGGCCAGAGGCGGGCGAGGTCGTGATCGACACGGCGACTGCCGACAAGAAGAACCTCGCGATCGGCGACAGAGTAGGCGTGCAGGCCGAAGGCCCGGTCACCGAGATGACGATCGCCGGACTTGTCAGATTCGGTGCGGTCAGCTCGATCGGCGGGGCAACCCTGGCCGGGTTCGACCTGCCGACCGCCCAGAGCCTGTTCGACAAGGAGGGCCAGCTCGACCAGATCCGCATCGCGGGCAAGGAAGGTCTCACGGCCGACCAGGTTGTGGCCGCCGTCAAGAGGATCCTGCCCGCCGGCACGCAGGTTCGCACCGGTGACGCCCAGGCCCGCGAGGACGCCGAGGGAACCAACGAGTTCATCTCGTTCCTCCAGAAGTTCCTCCTCGCGTTTGGTGGGATCGCCCTCTTCGTCGGCTCGTTCGTCATCGCGAACTCGCTCTCGATCACGATCGCCCAGCGCACCCGCGAATTCGGGACGCTGCGCACCCTGGGCGCCTCGCGGCGGCAGGTCCTCTGGGTGATCGTTCTCGAGGCGGTTGCCGTCGGCACGCTGTCGGCGATCGTCGGCCTCCTGCTCGGGCTGGCCCTGGCCACAGGTCTGTTCAAGCTGTTCGACGCAGTCGGGTTCACCCTCCCGAACAGCGGGCTCGTGTTCCTCGGACGCACGATCGTCGTGTCCCTGATCGTCGGGATTCTCGTCACGCTGGTGGCGAGCCTGCGTCCGGCGCTCCGGGCGACGCGCGTGCCGCCGATCGCGGCGGTGCGGGAGGGCGCGGTCCTGCCCGAGGGGCGGTTTGCGCGGTTCCGGACGCCGTGGTCGATCTTGCTCGCCGGCGCCGGATTCGCGGCTCTGCTCTGGGGGCTCTTCGGGCCCGACCTCGGGACGACGCAGATTCTGCTGTGGATGGGGATCGGGACGTTGCTGGTCTTCTTCGGGGTTGCGCTCCTGTCGGTGCGGTTCATCCGCCCCCTCGCCCGCGCGCTCGGGTGGCCCGCAACCCGGATCGGTGGGGTTGCCGGCACGCTCGCTCGTGACAACGCCCGGCGCAATCCACAGCGGACGGCATCGACAGCGGCCGCGCTGATGATCGGCCTCGCCCTCGTCACATTGGTGGCGACGCTGGCGGCCGGCATCACACGAACCTTCGAGAAGGCGGTTGACGAGCTCTTCACGGGTGACTACGCGATCACCGCGCAGAACAACTTCTCGCCGATCCCGACTTCGGCCGCGGAGGCGGTGGCCGCCGAGGCGGGCGGGCTCCAGTCGATCGGCAGCGTGCGGACCGGGGACGGCTTGGCCTTCGGCAAGACCCTGTTCGTGACCGCGGTCGACGACGGTGCCAGGGACGTGCTCAGTCTCGACTGGAAGCTCGGCTCGCAGGAGACCCTCGCCTCGCTCGGCGAGAACGGCGCCTTCGTCGACGACGGCTACGCCGACGATCACGACCTCGGTCTCGGTTCGCCGATCGCGCTCACGTTCGCGAACGGCGCGACCCAGACCTTCACGGTGAAGGGCGTCTTCGAGCCACCCACAGGAGGCTCTCCGTTCGGCCCGATCACCATTTCCGCGGTGGCGTGGGACGCCCAGAATCCGCAGCCGAAGAACCTCTACACCTTCGTCAAGATGGCGGGCGGTGAGACCCTGGAGAACCAGTCACGACTGGACGCCGTTCTCGCCGCCTTCCCGAACGCGAAGGCCCAGACTCGTGAGAAGTTCATCGACAATCAGATCTCGGGGCTGAGCTCCGTGCTCAACATCCTGTACGTGCTGCTCGCGCTGTCCGTGATCGTCAGCCTCTTCGGGATCGTGAACACGCTGGTGCTCTCGGTGTTCGAGCGCACACGCGAGATCGGCATGCTGAGGGCGATCGGCATGACCAGGCGTCAGGTGCGGCGCATGATCCGGCACGAGAGCGTGATCACGGCGCTGATCGGGGGACTGATCGGTGTCGTGCTGGGCCTGATCCTCGCGGCGCTGCTCGTGTCGCGGGTGGACTTCATCGACTTTTCCGTCCCCGTCACCCAGTTGATCGTCTTCGCGGTGCTCACCGTGGTCGTCGGCATCGTCGCAGCCATCTTCCCGGCCCGCCGCGCCGCCAAGCTGGACCCACTCGAAGCCCTGCACTACGAGTAGCCGTCCGCAGCGGACAGGGCCCAAAGAGCGACTAGCGCGGCCCGAAGCCAGCAGGCATCCTTGGGAAGTGGAGGATGACCAGGGCATCTACCGGGAGGAAGTTCTCCTGATGATGGGCCTAATCGCCGACATCTATCGCGATACCTCGCAGATCCTCGACATCCTCGATCCGAGGGAGGAGAACGATGAAGAATCGGAAGAAATGGACCCATGAGGAGTGGCGCGCCTGGCGCCAAGCGCGGGACGCCCGGCTCCGTGAGGTCGAATCGGCGATAGCCCGGATCAAGGCCGAGCTCGACGCGAAGCGAAGAACCGCGTAGGGCGTAGGCTACGAACGAGGGCGGCGGGCGACGCCGTCGCGCTCGGCCGCTGCGGCAACTGCTGCGGCCACAGCGGGTGCCACGTCCCGATTGAACACGCTGGGGATTACGTACTCCGGTCCCAACTCGTCCTCGCCGATCACTGTGGCGATCGCCTCGCCGGCCGCGACCTTCATGCCCTCGGTGATCTCCGACGCACGCACGTCGAGAGCGCCCCGGAAGACACCGGGGAAGGCGAGCACGTTGTTGATCTGATTTGGATAGTCGGAACGTCCGGTGGCCACGACGGCCGCCTTGCCGGGAGGCAGATCTTCAGGCGCCACCTCGGGTGTGGGATTGGCCATGGCGAAGAAGATGGCGTCATCCGCCATCGCGGCGATCCCGGCGGGTGAGACGGCTCCGGGCAGCGACAGCCCGAGGTAGACATCGGCTCCGGCGAGTACCTCGTCGGCGGTGCCCGTGATGCCGCGCGGGTTGGTTCTCGCCGCAAACGCCGACTTGACCGCGTCCATGTCCCCGCGACCGTTGAAGAGCGCGCCCTTGCGATCGCAGGCGACGAGGTCGCGTGCTCCGGCGTGGAGCAAGATGTCCGATACGGCGATCCCGGCGGCGCCGGCCCCTGTGACCACGATCCGCACGTCCTCGAGGCGCTTGCCGACCACACGTAACGCGTTGGTGAGGGCGGCGAGGACAACGATTGCAGTGCCGTGCTGGTCGTCGTGGAAGACCGGAATGTCCAGTGCTGCGCGGAGCCGCGCCTCGATCTCGAAGCAGCGCGGCGCGGAGATGTCCTCGAGGTTGATGCCGCCGAAGCCTGGGGCGATGGCGGTGACGGCGGCGACGATCTCGTCCACGTCTTTCGTGGCGAGGCAGATCGGCCAGGCGTCGACACCGCCGAACTCCTTGAACAGCAGGGCTTTGCCCTCCATCACCGGCATTGCCGCCTCGGGGCCGATGTCGCCCAATCCGAGCACGGCCGTCCCGTCGCTCACGACCGCGACCGTGTTCTGCTTGATCGTCAGGTTCCAGGCGGCGTCACGGTCGGCTGCGATCGCCGTGCAGACGCGCGCCACTCCAGGCGTGTAGGCCATCGAGAGGTCGTCGCGCGTCTTCACGGGGACCTTGCCCCGCATCTCGATCTTGCCGCCGAGGTGCATCAGGAACGTGCGGTCCGAGACGCGTAGCACCTCGATCCCCTCGACCCCGCGCACCGCCTCCGCGATGCGCTCGAGGTGCGCGTCGTCGGCGGCGTCGACCGTGATGTCGCGCACCTTGTGCCCCTGCTCGACCCGCACCAGATCGATCGCCCCGAGCGATCCACCGGCGTCGCCGATGGCGTGGGCCAGGAGGGCGAAGGAGCCGGGCGCGTCGGACAGGCGGACACGCAAGGTGGCGCTGAAGGAGGCGGAAAGGTGAGCCATGGAGCCTAACCGTATCGGGGCCTTCGCCAACGCCGTTCCACCACCGCGTGGAGAACGTGCTACCACGCCCCAGAACTGCAGCCCCGGGGCGGTCGACCTCGTGTCTGCGAGGATGCAGGCCATGTTCGATCAGTTCGTCGACTGGGTCTCGGGGAAGTGGTGGAGCTATCCCGTCGTCTTCCTCGTCTCCATGCTCGACGCGTTCCTCCCGATCGTGCCGAGCGAGACCGTCGTCATCACGGGCGGCGTGGTCGCAAGCGGCGGCAAGCTCAGCCTGCCGCTGGTCATCGTCTGCGCCAGCGCCGGGGCGATCATCGGTGACAACATCTCGTACTTCCTCGGCAAGTGGCTTGGCGAGCACACCGTGAAGCGCGTCTTCCGCGGTGAGAAGTCGCGGCACGCGTTCGAGTGGGCGGAACGTCAGCTGGAGTCGCGCGGGCTGTACCTGATCGTGATCGCGCGCTTCATACCGGGCGGACGCACCGCCGTGACGTTCTCGGCCGGCTACGTGCACTCGTTCACCTGGCGACGCTTCATCCTCGCCGACGTCGCAGCCGGGATCATCTGGGGGACGTACGCGGCGCTCCTCGGGTACATCGGCGGCAAGCAGTTCGAGGAGGCGCCCTGGAAGGGGCTCGTGGTCGCCTTCGCCGTCGCCGTGGGGATCGCTCTCACCGTCGAGGTGGTGCGAGCCAAGCGCAGCAAGCGGCGTGCGCGGGCCGAGGCCCTCGACGCGGCCGACCCGTGAGTTACGTGTGAACCGTCTCGCCGGCGAGACCAGCCCGTACCTGCTGCAACACGCGGGGAACCCGGTCGACTGGTACCCGTGGGGGCCGGAGGCGGCTGCGCGGGCCGCCGCCGAGGACAAGCCGATCCTGCTCTCCATCGGCTACAGCGCCTGCCACTGGTGCCACGTGATGGAGCACGAGTCGTTCGAGGATCACGCGACGGCGGCGGTCCTGAACGAGCATTTCGTCAGCATCAAGGTCGACCGCGAGGAGCGACCGGACGTCGACGCGCTCTACATGGAAGCCACCATCTCCATGTCCGGGAGCGGCGGCTGGCCGATGACGGTGTTCCTCACGCCCGACCGCCGGCCGTTCTATGCGGGGACGTACTACCCGCCCGAGCCACGGCACGGCATGCCCAGCTTCCGGCAGCTGCTGCTGTCCATCGCTGCCGCGTGGCGCGATCAGCGGGAGGATGTCGTGGCGCAGGCGGCACGGATGGTCGCCGAGCTCGGTCAGTCGGCGCGGCTGACCGCGTCGGACGGGCCGCTCACGCAGCGGGTCATCGAGGAGGCGGAGGAGTCGATCGCCCGCACGTTCGAGCCCCAGTTCGGCGGGTTCGGGCGCGCACCGAAGTTCCCGCCCGCCTCGGGCCTCGACTTCCTGCTTCGGGTCGGCTCGGATCGCGCTCTCGAGATGACCCGGCGCACGCTCGACGGCATGGCTGCCGGCGGCATGTACGACGTCGTCGGCGGCGGCTTCCACCGCTACTCGGTGGACGACCGCTGGCTCGTCCCGCATTTCGAGAAGATGCTGTACGACAACGCGCTCCTCGCCTCGACGTACCTGCATGCGTGGGTTGTGCTCGGGGAGGAGCGCTACCGGCAGGTGACGGAGCGGACGGTCGAGTACATGCTCCGTGAGCTGACGCTGGAGGACGGAGGGCTCGCCTCCGCGCAGGACGCCGACACCGACGGCGTCGAGGGCCTCACGTTCACCTGGACGGAGGAGGAGGCGGTCGCCGCCGGCTTCGACCCGGGCCTGTTGCTGCCGTTCGAGCACGGCCGTTCGATCATCCGCGGCGACCTGGACGAGGCGACGCGCGAGCACGTTCGCACCATCCGCGACCGCCGCCCGCAACCCTTCCGCGACGACAAGGTGATCGCCTCCTGGAACGGACTGGCGCTGGCGGCGCTGGCGGAGGCCGGGTACCGGCTGGAACGGCCGGACTGGATCGAGGCGGGACGGCGGGTGGCCGAGTTCCTGCTCGGGCCGCTGTCCGGGGAAGACGGGACGCTCCGTCGCTCGTGGCGCAATGGCTCGACGAGCGGGCCGGGCTTCCTCGACGACTACGCCAACGTCGCCTTCGGTCTGCTCGAGCTCCACGTGGCCACCGGCGAGTTGCGTTGGCTGCACGAGGCGCGGCGGCTGGCCCTGCTCGCGCTCGAGCTGTTCGGCGACCGCGAACGCGGGGGGTTCTACCTGGCGCCGGTTGCTGGAGAGGAGCTGGTGGCGCGAACGAAGGATCTCCAGGACACGCCTGTGCCCTCCGGAAGCTCGATGCTGGCCTGGGTGCTCTTGCGGATCGCACGTCTCTGGGCCGACGACGAGCTCGAACGGCAGGCGGTGGACGCGCTGCGGCTCGTCGAGCAGCACATGCGACGCCACGCGGGCGGGTTCGCGTGGGCGCTGTGCGTCCTGCACGCGCACCTCGCGCCGCCGCGGGAGATCGCCGTGGCGGGTGACCTGGGCGCTGCAGTGGTACGCGCAGCGCTCGAGCCGTTCCAGCCGGAAACGGCCGTCGCAGTGGGCCCGGCGGACGATGTTCCGCTGCTCGCCGGGAAAGAGCTGATCGGCGGGAAGACCGCCGTGTATGTCTGCGAGCGGTTCTCCTGCCTGGCTCCGGTCACCGACCCGTGACCGGCGTCGCTACCCTCACGGGATGACAACGATCGAGCTCACCGGTGCGGAGGACGTTGCGTGGGACCTCTCCGACCTGTACTCCGGTTCAGACGACCCCGCGCTTCAGGGTGACATCGACCAGACCGAGAAGGACGCCGCCGTCTTCCGCCACCGCTACTACGGCAAGGTCGCCGGGCTCGACCCGGCCGCGCTCGCGGAGGCCATCGTCGAGCGCGAGCGCATCGACTCCGTCTTCACACGCGCGGCGTACTTCGCGCACCTCAACTACTCGACGAACGTGGCCGACCCCGAGCGCGGCGCTCTCGTCGCGAAGCTCACCGAGCAGGGTGCCGCCCTCGAAACGCAACTCCTGTTCTTCACGCTCGAACTGGCAGCGGTCGACGACGCCGCCGCGGATCTGCACCTCGCTGCGCCCGAGCTCGAGCTCTGGCACCACTGGATCACCTCGCTCCGCAAGTACCGCCCGCACCTGCTGAGCGAGCCGGAGGAGAAGATCGTCACCGAGAAGGGCGTCTCCGGCGCGAGCGCCTGGTCGCGACTCTTCGAGGAGCAGGTGGCGGCGCTCCGCGTCACGATCGACGGGGAGGAGGTCTCGCTCGAGACCGCCGTGGCCCGCATGCACCAGTCCGACCGCGAGATCCGCCGCTCCACCGCGGAGGCCATCGGCGCCTCTCTCCTGCCGGGCCTGCGCACCCGCGCGTTTATCTTCAACACCATCCTCGTGGACAAGTCGATCGACGATCGGCTGCGGAGCTACCCGATCTGGATCTCCTCGCGCAACCTCTCCAACGAGACCACGGACGAGGCGGTGGACGCGCTCGTGCAGGCGGTCGTGTCGCGCTACGACGTCACGCAGCGCTACTACCGCCTCAAGGCGAAGCTGCTCGGGATTGACCGCATCGCGCACTACGACCGCTTCGCCCCCGTGGCCGAGGACAACTCCAACACGCCGTGGGCCGAGGCCCACTCCGTCGTGCAGGAGGCGTACAGCGACTTCTCGAGCGAGGCCGGCGACATCGTGCGACGGTTCTTCGAGCAGAACTGGATCGACGGTCCCGTCCGCGAGGACAAGCGAACAGGTGCCTTCTGCGCCACCAACGTCCCCGGCGTGCACCCGTACATCCTCATGAACTACACGGGCGAGCGCAGGTCGATCCTCACCCTCGCGCACGAGCTCGGACACGGCCTGCACGGGATGCTGGCGCAGCCGCTCGGCCTCTACAACGCCTCGACCCCGCTGACCACTGCAGAGACGGCCTCCGTGTTCGGTGAGTCGCTGACGTTCAAGCGGCTGCTCGCCGGCGAGACCGATCCGCGAACGCGGCTCTCACTCGTCACCGGCCGGCTCGAGGACGCCATCGCGACCGTCTTCCGCCAAGTTGCGATGAACCGGTTCGAGCACGCGATGCACACCGAGCGGCGCGAGCAGGGCGAGCTGTCGGTCGATCGCTTCAACGAGCTGTGGCTGGCCGAGCAGGCCCGTCTCTTCGGCGACTCCGTCGACATCGAGGGCTACGGCCCGTGGTGGAGCTACATCCATCACTTCACCAGCTCACCCGGCTACGTGTACGCGTACGCCTACGGCTTCCTGTTCTCGCTGACCATCTTCCGCAAGTACGAGAAGGAGGGTGACTCGATGGTCGAGCCGATCCTCGACCTCCTGCGGGCCGGTGGCTCGCGGACGCCGCAGGAGCTGGCCGAGCTGGTCGGCCTCGACCTGGCCGACCCGGCGATCTGGGCACTCGGGATCGATGCGCTCGCAGAGGACATCGACGAGGCGGAGCGCCTCGCGTCCGAGCTCGGCATCGGATAGCCGCAACGCGTCAACGGTCTGGTCCGAGAGGGCGCCTTCAGGGCGGTGCCAGATTCGCGCTTGGGGGAGCAATTGGAGTCGCGAGCAACACCGCAGGGCGCTGAAGCATCCCGCAGGCCTCAGAGCACCAACTCCGCCAGCACCTGCAGCGCCTCCGGCTGCCGCGCCTGCAGCAGCAGCGAGGTGGCTCCGCTCTCGCGCCACGCCGCCAGCCGGTCGGCGATCCGGGCACGCTCGCCGACCAGGGCAACCTCGTCGATCAGCGCGTCCGGCACGGCCGCGGCGGCGTCCTCGCGCTTGCCGTCCAGGAACAGATCCTGGATCTTGGCAGCCTCGGCCTCGAAGCCGTAGCGGCAGGCGAGACGGTTGTAGAAGTTCTGGCCTCGCGCGCCCATGCCGCCGACGTACAGCGCGAGCAGCGGGCGCAGGAAGTCGCGCGCCGCGGCGACGTCGTCGGCCAGCAGCACCGGGACGAGAGGAGCGATGTCGAAGGCGTCCGGGCGCCCACCGCGCGCGGCCCAACCCTGCTCGAGCGATGGCAGATGCGTCTCGCGGAAGCGCTCGGGGGAGAAGAAGATGGGGAGCCAGCCGTCGGCGATCTCGGCGGCGAGCGCGACGTTCTTCGGGCCGATCGCAGCCAGGTAGATCGGGATGTCGGCACGCGGACGCAGGATCAGCTTCAGCGGCTTGCCGAGGCCGGTGGCGCCGTGGCCGGTGTAGGGGATGTCGTAGTGCTCGCCGTGGTGCTCGAGCGGCGCCTCCCGGCGCAGGACCGCGCGGACGATGTCCACGTACTCGCGGGTGCGCACGAGCGGCTTGCCCCAAGGTTGGCCGAGCCAGCCCTCGACCACCTGCGGCCCAGACGTGCCGAGCCCGAGCATGGCCCGTCCGCCGGAGAGCAGGTCCAGGGTGGCCACCGTGGCGGCGGTCGTCGCGGGCGTCCGCGCCGGCATCTGTGCGATTCCGGGGCCGACCATGATCCGCTCCGTGCGTGCGGCGATCCAGGCCAGCGGGGTGAACGCATCCGGGCCGTAGGCCTCCGCCGTCCAGGCGGAGTGGAAGCCGAGGCGGTCTGCCTCGACTGCCAGCGCGGCGTCGCGGACGGGGTCGTAGTAGTCGAGATGGAGCCCGAGCCGCACGAGGCCGATCCTACGCGCGAGTCACGTACAGCCGCACACCCAGCGGGCCTACGCGATCCGTGATCGCACCCCCCGCCGCCGCAATGGTCCGTCCCGTCCCCAGCTCGCGGAGCGCTCGATCGCCCAGCCCGGGTACGGTCACGCGCAGCGTCCGCTCGGCACGTGTCGGGTTCGCCACGATCACAAGCAACGCCCCGCCGCCGCGGCGCGCCCCCGCCCGCAACGGCAACGCGGCCCGCACCTCGACCGTCTCGCCAAGCAGCGCCGGCGTCAAGGCGGCCGACTCCTCCGCCACGCGCGCAATCGCCTTCTCCACCTCCGCCGTCCACCCGGTGGGGAAGAACCCGAGCCCGCGCGCGCCACCCGCCAGCGCCAGCCACGATTCGAGGCGCACCGTCTCCGCCGTGATCGCTGCGTCTCCGTCCGTCCCGCATTTCATCGCGGCCGTCTCGATCCACTGGAAGGTCGGCTTCCCCGCGGCCAGCGCCACCAGCTCGCGCTGGGCCTCGAAGACCTCGCCGATCCGGTCGGGACGGCACCACTCCTGCAGCGGGTAGAGGTCGAAGCCGACCACGTCGGAGGCGGCGATCAGGCCGGGCACCATCCCGCGCCCCTCCGGCAGCGGGTCGGCACCGCTGTAGAAGTGGTTGGTCAGGGTGAGGAAGGTGGGACGCAGCGGCGCGGGCGGCAGCGTGTCCCCCCGGTAACCGTGGGCGTCGGCCTCGTCCGGATGGAACCAGCCGATCGCCTCACCTGGCCCGCCGCCTGCGTCCGCCTCGGTGCCGAGCGACAGGGCACGCCCCGCCGCTGCGTCCGCCTGCGCCTCGAGTCCCCCGCAGGGGTTGGCGGCGAGCAGATTGAGGCCAGGCACCAGTGCCGTGGCGATGATGTCGGAACAGAGCCCCCAGCTGAGCAGAGGTAGCCACGGCTCACCGTCCAGCAGCAGCGCCCCCGGGCTCGTCGTGGCGACCGGTTTCGTCTGGAAGGCGGGGGTGGCGAAGCCGAGTTGCTCGCTGCGCGTGGTGCCGGCCTCGTCGATCTCGACCCAGACCGCGTACGTGCGTCCGGGAGTGAGGGCCCCCAGGCGGATGGCATGCTCATTCGCCGGTCCAGAGGCCGGCAGCCATCGTGCTGGTCCCAGCGCTGTCGTGCCGACCGCGATGCGGCCTGTGGACGGTGTCGCCGTCGACCAGGCCAGCGTCGCCGTGAGCGGCGTCACGTCACGGATTGCCGGAGCCGCCACGCCCGCCGGGGGCGGCGAGGCCGGAGGAGGCGGGGGCGGCGAGGCCGGTGGAGTCACCGTCGGCGGCGCAGGCGGCTCGGGCGTCACCGTGGTGCCGACAACGGTGCGCTCACCCTCCCGCGTCAGCCAGAGCCCCACGGAGACACCGGCGAGCGTAAGGCCGAGCGCGATCGCGAGCGCGGGAAGCCGTCGGCGCCACACGGCTCAAGCGTACGCGCCGGCAGCTACCGACCCGTGAACCGCGGCTCGCGCTTCTCCACGAACGCCGTCACGCCCTCGAGCCCGTCATCGCTGCGCAGGCAGCGCATGAAGCCGTCGGCCTCCCGCCGCAGCCCGTCCTCAACGGGCATGTCGCGGGTGGAACGCGCCAGCTCCAGAAGAACGCCGATGGCGATCGGCGAGCGGGAGGCAATGGTCTGCGCGATGCCGAGGGCCGTGGCCTGCACCTCGTCACGCGGCACGACCTTCTCCACGAGACCCCATTCGTACGCCGTCGTCCCGTCGATGAAGTCGCCGGTCGCGTTGAGCAGCATCGCGCGGCCGGGGCCGATCAGCCGTGGCAAGCGCTGCGTGCCGCCGCCACCGGGGATCAGGCCGAGCTTGATCTCCGGCTGGCCCAGCTGCGAATCGTCCGAGCAGACGCGGAGCGCGCAACTCATGGCCAGCTCGAGACCACCGCCGAGGCAGTACCCGGCGATCGCGGCGATCACCGGGGTGCGGGCGCTCTCGATCCGCGTGCCCAGTTGCTGCAGGTTACGGGGCGAACCGCCGTCCGGCACGTCGACGTCGCGCAGTGCGGGGAACTCCTTGATGTCCGCTCCGGCCACGAACGCGCGGTCGCCCGCGCCCGTCAGCACCATGGCCCGTACTTCTTCGTCGTTGTCGAGACGGTCGATCACTGCCTCGAGCTCCGCCAGGAGCGGGCTGGAGAGGGCGTTCAGGGGCGGGTTGTCGATCGTCACGACGGCGACGGCACCGTCCAGGGTGGTCGAGATGTAGCTCATGGAACCTCCGGTCGGTCAGATGAGGGCGTCGGCCAACTCGCCAAGGAGCCTACGAGGTGAAGCTTCCCACGCGCGAATGCCGAGCGCGCGCTTGTACAGGCGGTTGAGCGGGTGCTCCCACGTGAACCCGATGCCGCCGTGCACCTGGATCGCCCGCTCGCACGTCGTCACCGCCATCTCCGAGGCGCGGGCCTTGGCAGCTGCCGCGGTCAACTCGGCCGCGTCGCCGTCGGTTGCCACCCGCGACGCCGCGTGCGTGGTCAGCGACCGTGCCAGCTCCAGCTCGGCGAAGCAGGTGGCGAGCGGATGGGCAACCGCCTGATAGCTGCCGATGGGACGGCCGAACTGTTCGCGCTCTCGGGCATGCGTGACCGCGAGCTCGAGTGCGCGCGAGGCGACACCCACAGCTTCGGCCGCGAGCGCAACCCGTGTCCGCCGGCGGATCTCGGGCAGGACCTCGACGCCGCTCAAACGCTGTCCGAGCTCACCGCCCTGCAGGATGCCGAGCGGCCTGGTCTCGTCCTGCGTCTCGAACAGGCCCCGTTCGGCGCCGGCGAGCTCGAAGATCCCGTCACCGCCGACGAAGGCGACGTGATCGACGCAATCGAGACCCATCACCAGCGGGCCGATGGCCAGCGTCCAGGTCGCCTCCCCCGCCGCCACTGCCCGCTGCTCGTCGGCGGGGAGCGCCGGGAGAGTGAGCATCGTGGGGAGGAACGGCCCGGTCGCCACGACCCGCCCCAGCTCCTCGTGGAGCAGCACCTCCTCGCCGAAGCCGAGACCCGCGCCACCGTGCTCCTCCGGGAGGGACACGCCGCACCACCCGAGGGAGGCGAGCTCGGCGAACGACGGGCTCGGATGGTCCCCGAGGAACGAGCGGGCCTCGCGGGCGAGCTCCTGCCGGATCGCTTCCCGTGACTGGCTCATCGGCTGCGCGGCAGTCCCAGCACGCGTTCGGCGATGATCGAGCGGAGGATCTCCGAGGTGCCGGCCTCGATGGTGTTGCCACGGCTGCGCAGCTGCTGGCGTTGCCACCAGCCGCCGTAGGGGGCGCCGCCACCGACGAGCTGAGCGTCGGCGCCCAGCAGCTCCTGACCGAGCGCGGTCACCCGTTGGTACGCCTCCGACCACACGAGCTTGAGCACGGAGCCCTCCGGACCGGGAGCGACCGTCGAGGCCAGGGAGCGGTAGGCCGTGTGGCGGAGGAACCGAGCAGCTTGGTGTCGGCCCGGGAGGTCACGATCGCAGGCTACGTGGCCGGTCCGCCACGATCACCGGACTCAGCCGGCCGGGCTCATGGGGCGGCCGGGAGCCGTGCGATCTACAGTCGCCGACGTGACCGAGCCGGCCGCCTCCAGTCGCTATCTCGAGTTCGATCGGTCGGCGTGGTCACACCTGCGCGCAGCGACGCCGTTGACCCTCGAGCAGCCCGACCTCGAGCAACTGCGCGGCATCAACGACCGCATCGACCTGGACGAGGTCACCGACGGTGTACCTCCCGCTGAGCCGGCTGCTGAACCTGTACGTCAGCGCCACCCAGGATCTCCACAAGGTGTCGGCGACGTTCCTCGGCACGATCGCCCCGAAGGTTCCGTACGTCATCGGCATCGCCGGCAGCGTCGCCGTCGGCAAGAGCACCTTCGCCCGCATCCTCCAGGCGCTGCTGGCGCAGTGGCCGGACCATCCCAAGGTCGACCTGATCACCACCGACGGCTTCCTGTACCCCAACACGGTGCTCGAGGAGCGCGGGCTCATGAACCGCAAGGGCTTCCCCGAGACGTACGACACCCGACGCACTCCTCGACGTCCTCCGCGCGGATCAAGAGCGGTGAGACGAGGTCGAGGCGCCCGGTGTACAGCCACGTCGTGTACGACATCGTGCCCGGCGAGCAGGTCGTGGTGCGCAAGCCGGACATCGTGATCCTCGAGGGTCTCAACGTGCTGCAGACCCGCAGTGGGGCACCCGAGTTCGTGAGCGACTACTTCGACTTCTCGATCTACATCGACGCGGACGAGCCCGACATCGAGCAGTGGTACATCGAGCGGTTCCTGGCGCTGCGGGCGTCGGTGTTCCAGGATCCCGACTCGTTCTTCCGCCACTCGCCGAACTGAGCGACGACGAGGCCGATCGAGATCGCACGACGGATCTGGCGTGAGATCAACGGTTTGAACCTGCGCGAGAACATCGAGCCGACTCGTGACCGTGCGTCGCTCGTCGTGCACAAGACCGCCGACCACCGTGTGAACCACGTGCAGCTCCTGCGCCTCTGACGATCCACGCTCCCGACATGCGAACCGGGGCGGCTGGGTACGGTCGTCGTCATGACACGACGATTGGCCGGGCGATACGTGCTCGGTGAGCAACTCGGCGCCGGCGGCACCTCCCGGGTGCACGCCGCCGTCGACGAACGACTCGGCCGCCGGGTGGCGGTCAAGCTCCTCGATGCCCGCATCGTCGCGGCGACCGATCCGGAAGGCCGGGAACGTTTCCTGCGTGAGGGTCGGACCACGGCCGGGATTCAGTCACCGACACGCGGTGACCGTGTTCGACGCCGGCGAGGACGACGGAGACCTGTTCATCGTCATGGAGCTGGTCGATGGGCCGTCGTTGGCCCACCACCTTGCGCGAACCGGTCCACCCCCGATCGACGAGACGGTCCGTCTGGCCGTCCAGGTGCTCTCGGTGCTGGCTGCGGCGCACGCCGCCGGCATCGTGCACCGTGACGTGAAGCCGGCGAACATCCTGATCGCAGCCGACGGGGAGACGAAGCTGGCCGACTTCGGGATCGCCAAGCGGTTCGACGACCTGGATGCCTCTGTGACGTCCGTCGGCACGGTGATCGGCACGCCCCGCTATCTGGCGCCGGAGCAGGCGCTCGGTTTGCCCGTCACACCGGCCACCGACGTGTACGCGATGGGCATCGTGTTGTTCGAGATGCTCACGGGCCGGCTTCCGTTCGAGGCCGATTCACCGGCCGCTGCCGCTCTCGCACGGCAGTCGAGACCAGCGCCCGACGGCGGACCCTGCGACCCGACGTGCCCCCGACCGTGGCACTGGCGATCGCCAGCGCACTTGCCACCGATCCCGGTGAACGTCCGGCGACCGCAGCCGATCTGCTCGCGCTGCTCGACTCGACGGCGTCGATGGGCCCCGGCCCGCCCTCGGTCGTCGACGCGACGAAGCAGATGAACCCGACGAGGCCGAGTGCCGGGTCGGATGCCACCGCCGTGCTGCCGGCCGTGCCGACGAAGCATTCCTCCGGGCGGACGGCGGTGGTGATGTTCGCCGTCTTGCTGCTCGTGCTCGGGGGAGTCGCTGCGGTCGCCGCCGCGCAATGCAGGCAACTCCGAGCGCCCCGACGCCGACGTTGCCGTCGGCACCGTCCCCGCGGGGACCACCGAGGCGGCCACGACGCCGACCACCGGCGCGCCACCACCGCCGACAACGGGTCCACCCCTGATCGAACTGACCGTGGCAGCGCCTCCAGAGGCGACCCTCCCGCCGGTCGACGACGTGATCCCCGGATTCCCTGCGACCGACGACATCGAGGTGTTCCTCGCCCAGGTGGAGCGTGACCCCGAACTCGTCGGCGCGTCAGGTGAGGCGCTCGCCGAGGACCTGCGCACGGTGATCGAGCGCCGTGGAGCCAAGCAACGCGAAGCAACCGAAGTCCTGCGAGACGAACTCGCCATCTGGGCCGAGACCGGCGAGATCCACCCGGCGATCGCGGCGGCGCTCGACGATCTGCTCGCCCCGCGCGACGACCGCGACGACTGAACGAACGGCGGGGTCTGCATGCCCTCGCACCTCGTTCAGAAACTGGTGATTCCGAGCCAGAGCGGAACGTCGGCGATCGAGGAGAGTTCGGTGACGTCTTCGTCGTGATGCTCGACGCGCTCGAGGTCCCAGGTGATGTGGTACGGCACGTGCACGGCGTGGCCACCGATCGCCATCACCGGGAGCATGTCGCTGCGCACCGAGTTGCCGACCATGCAGAACCGCTCCGGCGCGACGTCGAGCCGGCGCAGGAGCTTCAGGTAGGTGTCGGGATCCTTCTCCAACACGATCTCGATGTCGGCGAAGTGGTGCTCGATGCCCGACGTGGTGACCTTGCGCGTCTGGTGGACGAGGTCGCCCTTGGTGATCAGCGCAACGCGGCGTGCGGCGACACCGCGGCAAGGACCTCGGGCACATGAGGAAGCAGATGCACCGGCTCGGTGAGCATCGAGCGCCCGAGATCGACGAGGTCACCGATCACCGAGCTCGGCACCGCACCGTCGGTGACCTGATCGCGGCGCGGACCATCGACAAGCGTGAACGCCTTGACGCCGTAGCCGGAAATCGACAGATCGGCCTTCTCGGTCGCCCGCAACGCCGCGTCGACGTCGACGCCCTCCGGCACGTACGGTGCCGACGAGTTCGGCGAAACGCCGTTCGGCGTGGTCGAACGAATCCTCGCTCCGCCACAGCGTGTCGTCGGCGTCGAACGCGACGACGTCGAACGCGTCGATGCGGCCGGCCGGCACGGGGCGCAGTCGGCACGTGGCCGGCTCATCGATGGATGGCGTTCAGATAGTTGTAGACCGTGATGCGGCTCACGCCCATCGCGTCGGCGACGTCCTCGACGGCGCGCCGCAGGATGAAGGCACCGCGCTCGTCGAGCAGCCGTACGGCGCGCTGCTTGTCCTCGCGCGACAGCATCGGCAGGCGACCGCCGAGTTCGGCCTCGACGGCGTCGATCAACCGATCGAGCGCACCGTGCAACGGCGGCATGCGCACCCCTGCGATCGTCGCGGCCGTCCCAGACAACGGCACGTCACTCGCCTCCATGTCGCCGACGGCCACGAACGAGGCGCCGAGGGCGTCGACGACCGGCTTCACCGAACGGATCAGCGGGTGCACCACGGGCCGGGTGTGTGCCTGCTCGCTCACTGCGCCGCTCCGGCGGAACGGGAATGCCGACGGCGCCGTGGGCGCCTCGCGGGCGATGTGGACGCTGACATGCGTGGCGCCGTTCGCGAACGCCGCATCGACACCGCTGCGACGAGCGCACCGACGCCCTCGATCGCCACCGTGCACGACGATCCGAACGGGCCGATCTCGACATCGACGCCGAGATGACGGGCCGCGTCGATGGCCGCCGTCACGTGGGGCCGGGCCGACCCTCGACGAAGGGCTCGATGGTGAACTCGACGTAGGCCACGTCGGCCAGCGTAGGTGCGTCGGTGTCGATGCCCGTCAGACAGCCGGCGCCCAGGATGCGGCGGAGCTCCTCCGACCGCGTGACGCAGTCCTCGTCCGGCCAGCCCGAACGCCTCGTTGAGCTTGCCGAGGGCCTGCTTGAAGCTCCCGTTCCAGTCCTCCACGAACCGGTCGCGGGCCGGCCCGGTCCAGGTGGTTGCCGTTCAGGGCCCGTCGACGGTCGACATCACCTGCGAGATCGACGTCGATCTGGCGGGTCAGCGTGGTGCCCAGGTTCGCGAGCTGCTCGGGGTTCGCTCCGTACATCGACATGTCGATTCCTCCTGTCGTCTGCGACGAACGGTTCGTCGGCACGCCGACAGTGGGCGGCGACACCGCAGGCGGGGAAGGCCTACGATGCGACGATGGCCGAGCCGATCGAGGCCACCCGACCGCGACGACGATCGCGACTCGGTGCGGGCGCACGCCGCCGATCTGCTCGGACGACACCATTGCGCTGCGGCGCACGCTGCACGAGTGGCCCGAATCGGCAACGAACTCCCGATCACCCGCGACCGGGTGCTCGAATCGCTCGAAGGTCTGCCGCTCGACGTCACCACCCACGAGTCGACGAGCGGCATCGTCGCGCTGCTCGAGGGTCGAGGCCGGGGCCGACGATTCTGCTGCGCGGCGACATGGATGCGTTGCCGATGCCGGAGGACACCGGCCTCGACTTCGCGTCGCATGTCGACGGGTGCATGCACGCGTGCGGGCACGACACCCACACCGCGATGCTCGTCGGCGCCGCCCGAGTCCTGAGCGACCGACGCGACGACCTCGCCGGACGGGTGCTGTTCATGTTCCAACCCGGCGAGGAGGGCCACCACGGGGCGCGGTTCATGCTCGACGAGGGCCTGCTCGACGTGCCGACGCTCTCCGATGGCACACCGTCGCCGGTCGATGCCGCGTTCGCACTGCACATCACGTCGGCGCTGCCGACTGGTTGGGTGAGCGCCGCGGCGGGCCGATCATGGCATCGGCCGACACGATGATCATCCGCGTCGATGGGCCAGGGCGGGCACGCCAGCGAGCCGCACCGCGCGCTCGACCCGATCCCGGTCGCGTGCGAGATCGTGCAGGCGCTGCAGACTGATGATCACGCAGGTCGATCGACGTGTTCGATCCATCGGTCGTCACCGTCGGACGGATCACCGCCGGCACGACCAACAACGTGATCCCCGAGACGGCCGAGATCGAGGGCACGATCCGAGCCGTCGAGCGAACGCACCCGCGCCAAGGTCCACGACGGCATCCGGCGCGTCGCCGAGGGCATCGCGGCAGCGCACGGATGCGACTGCGACGTCGACATCGACCACGGCTACCCGGTGACCACCAACGACGACCGGTTCGCCGAGTTCTCGCTCGACGTGGCCACGCGATGTCGCCGGCGCCGAGAACGTCGTGCGGCTCCCGCACCCGGTGATGGGGGCCGAGGACTTCAGCTACGTCCTGCAGAAGGTGCCCGGGCGCGATGATGTTCCTCGGTGGCACGCCCGACGGCGTCGATCCGGCGACGGCCGCGCCCAACCACTCCAACCGCGTGTACGTTCGACGAATCGGCCATGGCCGCCGGCATCGCGCTCTACGCCACCGCCGCCCTGCGCCACCTCGCGCCCACCTGACACCCGCCGGTAGCCGACTCCAGGCGGTTCGAGCGTGAGGTGAGCGGCCGTCGAAGCGGTCGGCGGGCGAGCCACGAAGGCGCAGGGTGACGATCTCGAACGGACGCAGCGTGATGGCGACGATCCCGTCACCGACCTCCTCGCCCGGCCGGGCTCCTCCAGCAGATTGCACCGCCAGGCCGCGGCGATCCGCTGCGGGGTCGCCACCGAGATCCGGATCCGATTGCCGCACGCCTCGTGGAGCCGCACGATCAGATCGCCGGTGCCGTCGTCGGCGAGCTTGACGGCGTCGACCTCCACGCCGGGTGCGGCACCGCCGTCGGGACCACTCACGACGACGACCGGCGGTGCCGCCGGGCGACCGCGCCGTCGCCCGTGCCGTTCACGACCCGCAACGGTGCGTTGAGGCGTGCCGCTGCGGCACGACGTCGGCCAGCCCGGCACCATGCGGGACGGATCGCCAGCGTCACCTCGTGGTGACCGTGGTCGGCGCGCGGGTCTGGGTAGTTCGCGGCCCGCGCGCAGGCTGACCCTGACGGCACCGTCGAACACGCCGTGTCCGTAGCGGCCGTTGTTCAGGATCGCGACGCCGAAGCCGGGTTCGGCCACGTCGACGTAACGGTGCGCGCAGACCTCGAACTTCGCAGCGTCCCATGGGCTCGACGGGTGGGTCGGGCGCGCGACGACACCGAACTGGATGTCGCACATCGCCATGTCGGCGCGGACGTCGAGCGGGAAGGCCATCGACAGCAGGTGCTCGTCGTGGTGCCAGTCGAGCTCGACGTGGACGTCGAGTTGCGCGCTGTCGGCGCGCAGCTCGTAGGTGACGATCGACGACGATGGCCCGAAGCGGCGCTCGACGCGCACGCGGCCGACGAGTGGTCCGGAGTCGACGATCGTCACGTCGGCAACGTCGGTCAGCGACCGTGCACCGGCGCGGGTCCACGATTCGAGATCCCACGCGTCGTACTCGACCGGATGGTCGGGCGCAAGCTCGAGCACCGCTGCCAGGCGCCGCTCGGGACGATCTCACGGGCGTGGGCGAGGTCGATGATCGACGTGATGTTGCCCGCACGCGTCCCAACGCACGGCGAGATGACGGTTGGTCATCGACGTGTCGGACAGCACGACCCGGTCGTCACGGCGCAGCGGCGCGAACGGGGCGACACCGAGCGCCGGGACCTGCGAGGCGAACCGCCGTCGCGCCGTCCGGCAGCCGCTGGCGCCGTCGAGCCCGGCGTCGACGTCGCCGTCGACGACGCACGACCTCGTCGACGGCGGCGTCGGACGGGTTGGCGAGCGACTCACGCCGCACCGAGTTCGCCGAGCACGGCCGGCGATCCGGCCGTCGAGGTCTGCTCGCCACGCTCGGCGAAGACCGCCTCGGCATCGGCTGATGCACCCAGGCGATCGACGAGCCCGGCAGGATGTCGTGGAACTGCTGGGTGAGCACCTCCTTCCACGAGATCGATCGACCTCGGCGCGGCCGGCCGAGCGTCGCCGCCCACAGCTCGGCCTCGCGCAGCAGGCGCTCGCAGCGGCGGTTGCCGAGCTTGGTCTGCAGCTGGCTGGTCAGCGTGCCGCGATGCATCTCGAAGTACAGCTCGCCGCGCCACACCGGGCGTCGGCGCGCCGCGCATCGACCTCCGCCTCGACGCGCTCGAAGAACGTCGTCGGGCGTGCCGACCTCGAGCGTCGGGCGGCCGTCGAGATCGCGCCAGCCGCCGGGCCGCGCTCGAGCATCTCGCGCGTCGGCCCGCCGCCCCCGTCGCCGTAGCCGAACGGCATCAGCGACTCAGTCGCTCCAGCCGTGGTCGTGGAAGTTGCGCGACGGCGAACGCGAGCTCGGCCGGCGTGATCTCGGCGTTGTAGGTGTCGACCGGCGGGAAGTGGGTGAGCACCTTCGTGCCGTCGATGCCCTCCCACCAGAACGTGTTGTGCGGGAACCGGTTCTGCTTGTTCCACGACAGCTTCTGGGTGACGAAGCGGTCGCATCCCGCCGGCGGCGAAGATCTGCGGCAGGCCGGCCGGGTAGCCGAACACGTCGGGGATCCACACCTCGGTGCAGCGCACGCCGAACTGCTCCTCGAAGTAGCGCTGGCCGTGCACGATCTGGCGGACGAGGCTCTCGCCCGACGGCAGGTTCATGTCGGCCTCGACCCACATCCCGCCGACCGGGATCCACTGGCCCGCGCGCGACCTGCTCGGCGATCCGCGCGAACAGCTCGGGATGACGCTCCTCGATCCACGCGTACTGCTGGGCCTGCGAGCAGGCGAACCGGTAGTCCGGGTAGTCGTCCATCAGGCGCGACGGCGGAGGCGAACGTGCGCGCGCACTTGCGCTCGTCTCGCGCAGCGGCCACAGCCAGGCGGTGTCGATGTGGGCGTGGCCGATGGCGACCGAGCGGTGCCGGACGGCGTCGCCGAAGTCCTCGGCCATCGCCGGTGCGATCACGCCGCTGGCGCGGCGGCGACGTCCGGGAGCCGGTCGAGCGTTCGGGCGAGGATCGCGTTGGAGCGCGGTTCGGCGGGGTCGTCGAGGCGCAGCGCGCGCATCACGCCGTCGAGCACCTCGATGTCGTAGGCGAGGGCTTCCGCGTGCGGGTCGACGACCACGAGCGCGGCCTGACGGAAGCGGTAGAGCAGGCGGTCGCCGCCGTGTCGAGCGAGCCGAGCTGCGACGGCGTGAACGATGGGAACATCGGATTCGAGGCGGCCTCGACGTGGAGCGACGAGCTGACCGGCCACGGCGTCGACCGTGTAGTTCGTCCGACGGGGATGGATGCCCTGCAGCGGACGGAACGATCCGTCGTCGGCAACGTCGACGACGAGGCCCTCGCACTGGAATCCGGCGGCGTTCGGGATGGAAGCCGAGGTCGATCACTGCCTCGACCCGGCGACCGGCCCACTCGGGCGGTATCTCACCCGACAGCCGGAACCATGTCGTCGCCCACGGCGCACCCCACGAGCGACCCGGCCTCGAACGGTGCGAGGTGGTCGAGGTCGGGGCCGGCTTCGATGGTCAGTGGTCGACGGTCGACGTGGGCGAGCGGGAGAACCCGCTCCCACAGCTCACGTTGGATTCGCTTCTCGACGAGGTCCCGATCGTTGTGCACACGGCGACCCTATTCCGATGAGTTTCGGCGCGACCTGTCCACGCCGAACTCATCGAGCACGACGGCGATCAGCTGGAAGGGGACGACGCGGACGTCGAAGGCTTCCTGACCGTTACGGCCCTCACGGACCTGGAAGTCGACCCGAGCGCCGTTGTCGAGCGTCTTGAAGCCGTCGTTGACGATGACGGAGAAGTGGACGAAGAGGTCCTCGCCGCCGTCGTCGGGCGTGATGAAGCCGTAGCCGCGGCCGGAGTTGAAGAACTTGACGGTGCCCTTGGCGTCTCCTGCGTTCCCGGTCGGGACCGGACGGCTGGTGTCGGCTTGTCCGCCCGTTCACACGCCGGCGCCGCGTCACGGGTGATCCTGCGTCTGACGATGCTCGACGTCGAGATCGGCGGTTCGCGCCTGCTTGGTGACTGCCGGCGAGGCGTGGATCACGAGGTCGTTGACGCGGGCCGACGTGAGCGGCTCGTTGATGCCGATGCCACGCTGCATCTTCATGGCGTCCTTCTTCTGGCTCTGGTCGAGCAGCGACACGACGATGCCCATGGCGCCGGCGCGGGCCGTACGACCCGAGCGGTGCAGGTACGTGGCGTCCTCGGCCGGCGGGTCGTAGTGGACGACGGCAGGCGACACCGTTGACGTGGATGCCGCGAGCGGCGACGTCGGTGGCGACCAGCGCCGACGCCTGACCCGTCTGAACGCGGCGAGGGCACGGTCGCGCTGGCCCTGGCTGCGGCCGCCGTGGATCGGCTCGGCGGTCGACGCCGCTGCGACCGAGCTGCTTCGCGAGGCGGTCGGCGCCGTGGCGGGTGCGGGTGAACACGATCGTCGGAGCCGAGGCGCTGCGATCACCTCGGCAGTGGTGTTGACGCGCTCGTCGCGGTCGACGACCCAGAAAGGTGCTGCGCGGCGTGGACGTCGGGGCCCTTGGCGCCGACCTCGTGGCGGACCGGGTCGTGCTGGAAGTCGGCGACGAGCTTGGCGACCGGGCCGTCGAGCGTGGCCGAGAACAGCAGCACCTGGCGGTCGCTGCGGCGTCTGCTCGAGGATGCGACGCACGGCGGGCAGGAAGCCCATGTCGGCCATCCGGTCGGCTTCGTCGATGACGACGATGGCGACGTCGCGCAGGTCGAGTGCGCCGCATCTGGATGAGGTCCTCGAGCCGGCCGGGGCAGGCGACGACGAGTCGACGCCGCGGTCGAGCGCCTTGCGCTGGGCGCCGTACCCGACGCCGCCGTAGACCGACGCGGCATCGTGGCCGGCGGCCTTCGGCGAAGGCGCGAGCTCGGCCAGATCTGCTCGGCGAGCTCGCGGGTGGGGGCGAGCACGAGGGCGACGGGCGCTTCGGGCGTGGCGTCGACCAGGCGGGCGACGAGCGGCAGCCCGAAGGCGAGCGTCTTGCCCGAGCCGGTCGGGGCGCGGCCGGCGACGTCGCGTCCGGCGAGGGCGTCGGGGATGACGGCGGCCTGGATGGGAAAGGCGTTGTGCTTGCCCTGGCTCTCGAGGCGGTGGACGATCGAGTCGGGCAGGCCGAGATCGCGGAAGGGGACGATCTCGTCGTCGGGAACGTCGGTGGACATGACCCGCGGCGCGTCGTCGATGATGGTCATTGGGGGACTCCTCTATGTTGCTCACACAGCGCAGAACCGGAGCAGAGAGTGAATCCGAGTGCGCTCACCGGTCGGGAATTCGACCAGCGCGGTGACAAACCTACCGGCACATCGACGCGTCGCGGTGTGACGCCCACCGTCACCGGTCGGGCCACACGTACGCGACATCACGAATCAGGTGCCGAGGATCTTGGCCTTCTGGGCGGCGAACTCGTCATCGGTGAGGATCCCGTTGGCGTGCAGTTCACCGAGCTGCGTGAGTTGCTTGATGACCTCGTCCTGGCTCGGTGCCGCCGGCGCCGGTGCCGGCGCATACTGCGGCTCCGGTTGCGGCGCGTACTGCTGCTGCGTAGTGCGGCTGCGGTGCGTACTGCGGGGGCTGGGCGTACTGCGGCTGCGGTGCGTACTGCGGCGGCGGCTGCTGGGCGGCCATGTCACGTTGGTAGGCGGCGTTGCGATCGGCCGCGAGCTGGGCGTCCTTCTCGGTGTACTTCCCGGCCTGGCGACGGGCGACTCGACCGGACACCGCCGTGGCAGTTCCGGCGACGACGGCGGTACGGGCAATTCCTCTGGCGAGTCCTGGCATGGTCGTTTCCTTTCGGTCGTGCTCGTCGAGCAGTTTCAGTCGGCGGCTTCGAGTTCGTCGAGGACTGCGATGAGATCCTGGGCGGGAATGCGCTTCGTGGCGATCATCGTGCCACCGGCCTCGAGCGCTGCCGACACGAACGGCACAGCCCAGGTGTTCTCGTACATGAGCAGCACACCGGTCGTGCCCGGCAGCATCGTCTCGGCGGCCGCCTGCATGTCGTCGTCACCGAGCAGGCCGGATCGCGCTCCGAGATGAACACGATTTCGTCGCCGAGACCGTCGAGTTCGAGCAGCGAGAACGTGCCGTCGTCGGCCTTTTGGATGGCAACGAGGTCGTACAAGCTGACGTGCCCCGCTCGATCAGGTCGATGAGCGCAGAGGCGGTCGTCGAGAGATCGTGGCCCCCGGTGAATTCGAGGAGGACGAAGTCGATCGGGCCATGGACGGTGCTGTCATTCATCATCGGGTCGCTTCCAGTTGCGCTTGTTGCGGTGAGTGTCGAGTGAGTCTGCGAGGTGCAGAGATTTTACACGCTGATGGCGAACGTCGCCATCCACAATGGTGAAAATCAGTTGGCCGGCGCAGACGGCGCGATGCCGTCACCGAAGACCATCCGCATCACGCCCTCGAGGTTCGGGCCCCGCCGGAGGTGATGGCCGCCATCGGCGCTGATGCACACGCCGGTGATCCACGAACTCTCGGGACCGGCCAGGAATCGCACGACGGATGCGATGTCGTCGGTGGTTCCGAGCCGGTGCAGCGGCATCTGGTCGAGGTAGTCGTCGACGATCTCGGGGATCGCGGTCAGGCCGGCGGAGATGTCGGTCGGCACCAGGCTCGGCCGGACGGCGTTGGCGCGGATGCCGAGCGCGCCGAGTTCGTCGGCGACCTGGCGAACGAGCATCTCGAGGCCGGCCTTCGACACGTTGTACGGCGTCATGTACCGATGCGTCGCAACGGCCGCGATCGACGACATTGCGACGATCGAGCCACCACCGTTGCCCGCCAGGTGCGCTACCGCGTGCTTCATCGTGAGGAACGCTCCCGTGAGGTTCGTTCCGAGCACGGTGTTCCAGTCGTCGAGCGTCGTCGAATGGAACGGGCCGGCCGATCCGGTGCCGGCATTGGCCACCACGATGCGCAGAGGACCTGCCGCTGCGGCGACGGCGCACGCGGCCTCCACACTCACTTCGTCGGTCACGTCGCAAGCGACCGTGAGCACGGTGGCACCCGGGTGCTCGACGCGCAGTTCGTCGGCGACCGCGGCCAACCGATCGACGTTGCGCGCCGCGAGGACGACGTCGGCTCCGTCGGCGAGCAGCGCCCTCGCACAGGCGAGCCCGATACCCGAGCCACCGCCGGTGATGAACGCAAGGTGATCGGCGAGCGGCGGCGAGTTCGAGTTGGTGTCGGCCATCGGGTCAGTGTGTCCAGTCCGTCCGGGTCGGAACGGATCGGACACTCGGGACGCCACGGTCGACCCGGCACCGTGTGACGGTGATGGATCGGTCACGATGGCACCGTGACGTCCGCCGAACTGCCCCACCTCTCGCCCACTGGCCGGCATCCGCGTGCTCGATCTGAGCCGGGTGCTGTCGGGCCCGCACTGCACCCGGATGCTCGCCGACCTCGGCGCCGACGTGATCAAGATCGAACCGCCGGCCGGCGACCTGACCCGCTTCGCGTCGCCGCGCCGCAACGGGCTGTCGAGCTACTTCGTGCAGCAGAACGTCGGCAAGCGCAACATCAGCCTCGACCTGTCGTCGACCGCCGGCGCCGAGATCCTGCTCGAGCTCGCCGAGCACGCCGACGTGCTGGTCCAGAACTATCGGCCCGGCGTGATGGACCGGCTCGGGCTCGGCGTCGAGGCGATGCTGGCCCGCAACCCCCGGCTGATCTACGCGTCGATCTCCGGGTACGGCCAGACCGGGCCGTGGGTCGGCGGCGGGCGTACGCGCCGGTCGTCGAGGCCGAAGCCGGCATCATCGCCTCGCAGGGCAACGCCCGGGGGGCCGCTGCGCAAGGACCCGCACAGCCACGCCGACGTGTACACCGCGCTCGAGACGGCGTCGGCGATCCTCGCCGCGCTCTACCAACGCGAACGCACCGGGGTCGGGCCAGGCGATCGACGTGTCGATGGCCGAGACGATGCTCTACGTCAACGAGCACCTCCACGACGCGCTGTGGGACGGCGACGACGACCCGAACTGGATCCGCAGCTTCCGGCCCGGCGACTACCTCGTGCTGACCGTCGCCAACGGCGAGTCGCTCGTCGTCAGCGGCCACCCGGCCGAGCGCGGCACGTTCGACTTCTTCCTCGCCGCGATGGGGCGGCCCGACCTCGCCGACGATCCCCGCTTCGTCGACGTCGCCAGCCGGCTGGCGAACTTCGACGCGCTGTCCGACGATCATCCGCGAGTTCGCCGCCGGCGATGCCCGACGCCGACACGTTCGAGGAGATCTTCTCGCACCACCAACTCGCGGTCGGTCGCGTCCGCGAGCCCGGCGAGCTGACCGACACCGAGTGGGCCCGCGAGCGCGGTGCGGTGGTCGACATCGACGACCGCGCCGGCGGCTCCATCCGCGTGCCGAACGTCGCCGTGGCGGTTCAGCGGCGCACCGGACGTCGCCGTGTCGGGCGTGCCGAAGTACCGCGGCGAGGACAACCGCTCGCTGCTCGACCGACCTGCTCGGCTACGACGACGAACGCCTCGACGAGCTCGAGGCCGAGCGGCGTGTTGTCGAGCCGGGTCCCGACGGACTGACGCCGATTGGCCGTCGTGAGCCTGCAGTTCCCCGTCCTGCCGATGAAGGCGTCGATGGGCTCGCTCCCGACCCGGCGACGGCTGGGCCTTCGAGATCAAGTGGGACGGCTACCGCACGATCGTCCACATCGCCGACGGCGCGTGCGCCTGCAGAGCACCGCCGGCCACGACGTGACGCGCACGCTGGCCCGAGTTCGCCGCTGGCCGAATCGGTCAACGCGCCGAGCGCGATCCTCGACGGCGAGCTGGTGGTGTTCGACGACGACGGTCGTCCGCGTTTCGAGCTGGTGCAGAACAGCGGCGTCGGATCGACGCGCCAGGCCGTGCTGCAGCTGTTCGACGTGTTGTCCGTCGGCGGGACCGACACGGTCGACCTGCCGTACGAGGACCGGCGACGCCTGCTGGAACAGCTCGTCGAGCCCGGCGCCAACTGGATGATCCCGGCCCACCGCGTCGGCGACGGCGACGAGCTGCTCGAGGCGACGCGCGGCGCAGGGGCTGGAAGGCGTGATCGCCAAGAAGCTCGGCTCGACCTATCGGCCCGGCAAGCGGACGAAGGACTGGCTCAAGGTCAAGAACCGCACCGCGTCGAGCTGACGATCGGCGGCTTCACCGCCGGCGAGCGGCAACCGATCGGGGACGTTCGGGGCGCTGCTCGTCGGGCGGCCGATCGCCGAGCGGCGCTGCAGTTCGCCGGCGGCGTCGGCACCGGCTTCAACCAGCGCACGCTGCGAGTCGCTCACCGCGCGCATGCGCGCGCTGCGCACCGACGCCTGCCCGTTCGATCCG
Source organism: uncultured Actinomycetes bacterium (assembly GCA_963738505.1). GTDB lineage: Bacteria > Actinomycetota > Thermoleophilia > Gaiellales > Gaiellaceae > Gaiella. Next base: position 136,384 of record CAVTWR010000002.1, read on the forward strand.
CCGCCGCCGACCGGCGTACCGGCGCGGCGCCACCTGGGTCGACCCGGTGCTGACGGCGCCACGGTCGAGATCGCCGAGTTCACCAACGAAGGCCTCGTCCGCCACGCCAGCTTCATCGAGCTCGACCCGTGAGGCCTGTCACCCGCCTCCGTGCACTCTGGGTGCCGGCGGCTGCCAGAGTGGAGCCGGCATGATCGAACGTGCCGCGCGCCGAGCGCTCGACGCCGCCGACCCGCTCGCGCGCTGGCGCGACGAGTTCGTCATCGCCGATCCCGACCTGATCTACCTCGACGGCAACTCGCTCGGGCGCACGCCGAAGCGCGCGGTCGAGGCACTGCGCCGGGTGGTCGAGGAGCAGTGGGCCGGCGACCTGATCGCGTCGTGGTGGGAACACGACTGGCTGAACCTGGCCCTGACGGTCGGTGACGAGCTGGCGCCGCTGCTCGGCGCTTCGGCCGGGCGAGGTCGCCGTCCACGAGTCGACCACGGTCAGCATCTTCCAGCAGGTCAACGTCGCGCTCGATCTCGTGCCGGGCCGACGGGTGATCGCCGTCGACGACGGCGACTTCCCGACCGACCGGTACGTCGTCGAGGGAGTCGCCCGCCTCCGCGGCGGCGAGGTGCGTCACGGGCTCGACGACCTCGACGGCGTCGACGTGGTGCTGCGCTCGCTCGTCGACTACCGCACGGCCGAGGTGGCCGACCTCGCCGGCGAGACGGCGCGGGCCGCGGCCGCCGGCGCAACGACGGTGTGGGACCTGTCGCACGCGGCCGGCGTGCTCGACCTCGACCTTCCGGCGGCGGGCGTCGAGCTGGCCGTCGGGTGCACGTACAAGTTCCTGAACGGCGGGCCGGGCGCTCCGGCGTTCGTGTTCGTGTCGACCGACGTGCAGGATCGGGTGGTCCAGCCGATCTGGGGCTGGTTCGCCCAGAACGACCAGTTCGCCATGGAGCGCCCGTTCGACCCCCGCGCCGGCATCGGGCGGATGCTCAACGGCACGCCGCCGGTGCTCGGCCTCACCGCCGCCGCGGGCGGCATCTCGGTGACCGCGATGCGGGCATCGCCGCGGTCGCCGACGAAGGCCCGCGAGCTGACGAGCTTCGCCCTCGAGCTCGCCGACCAGTTCGGTCTCGACACCGACACCCCACGCGATCCGATGCGCCGCGGCGGACACGTCGGCGTCCACCATCCCGATGCCCGGCGCCTCCACGCCCAGCTCGTCGAGCGCAAGGTCGTCCTCGACTACCGCGACCCCGACGTCCTGCGCTTCGGCCTCTCCCCGCTGACGACCCGCTTCGTCGACGTCTACGACGCGATGTCGCCCTCGCCGACTCGTCGGACCTGACCGGCCGAGTGGGTCGACGAGCGGTGCCGATCGCGGCATGCTGGGGCCATGAGCGTCGTCAAGATCAATGCCATCCAGATTCCCGAGGGCATGGGCCCGCAGCTCGAAGAGCGCTTCGCCGGTCGGGCGAAGATGGTCGAGCAGTTCGAGGGCTTCGAGGACTTCCAGCTCCTGCGTCCCGTCGAGGGCGAGGACCGCTACTTCGTCTACACCCGCTGGGCGTCCGAGGAGGCGTTCCAGGTGTGGCTCAACAGCCAGGAGTTCGGCCAGGGCCACGGCGGCGGCGCACGCCGGTGGCGGCATCCCGGTGGCCCGCCGGCGGGCGACGGCGACGGCGCAGAAGCCGGTCGCGCAGGGTGCCATCGCTGCTCAGCTTCGAAGTCGTCGAACACGTCGTCAAAGGCGCCTGACCCACCCCCGCCCTCAATCCACGTTTGCGACAACGATTTCGGAGATCCAGTCCTCCGATTTCTTGACGCAAACGTGGATGAGGTGAGCGTGGGCCGGTAGGGTTCCGTCCCCGTGGCCCTGATCGTCCAGAAGTACGGCGGCACGTCCGTCGCCGATCCCGAGCGCATCCGCGCCGTCGCCGACAACGTCGCGATCACCAAGCGCCGCGGCAACGACGTCGTCGTCGTCGTGTCGGCGATGGGCAAGGCCACCGACAACCTGATCGCGCTCGCCGACTCGGTGTCGAAGACCCAGCCCGGCCGCGAGATGGACATGCTGCTCACCACCGGCGAGCGCAGACGGCGGCGCTGATGACGATGGCGCTCGCCGACCGCGGCATCGACGCCATCAGCTTCACCGGCAGCCAGGTCGGCATCATCACCGACACCACCCACCGCAAGGCGAAGATCGTCGAGGTCAAGGGCGACCGCGTCCGCGAGGCGCTCGCCGCCGGCAAGGTCGCCGTCGTCGCCGGCTTCCAGGGTGTGAGCACCGACAAGGAGATCACCACGATGGGCCGTGGCGCCTCCGACCTCACCGCATCGGCGCTCGCCCAGGCGCATGAAGGCCGACGCCTGCGAGATCTACACCGACGTCACCGGCGTGTTCACCGCCGACCCGCGCATCGTGCCCCAGGCCCGCAAGCTGCACAGGGTCCACTTCGACGAGATGCTCGAGATGGCCGGCGCCGGCTCAAGGTGCTCGCGCTGCGCTCGGTCGAGTTCGCCCGCAAACACGACGTTCCGCTCCACGTCCGCTCGTCGTTCACATGGGAACCGGGCACGTGGGTCACCAACGAGGAGCCCTCGATGGAAGATCCGATCATCTCCGGTGTCGTCACCGACATGACCGAGGCCAAGGTCACCGTGCTCGGCGTGCCCGACCGCCCCGGCGTGTCGGCGGCGCTGTTCGAGCCGCTCGCCGCGGCGAACGTCAACGTCGACATGATCGTGCAGAACACCTCGACCGACGGCACGACCGACATCAGCTTCACGATGCCGATGGCCGACATGACCGACGCCGAGGACATCGTCGTCGCGAGTCGCCGACGAGGTCGGCGCGGCCGGCGTGTCGCACGACAACGACATCGCCAAGGTGTCGATCGTCGGTGCCGGCATGAAGTCGTCGCCGGGCATCGCCGCGAAGATGTTCCGGGTGCTCGCCGACGAAGGCGTCAACATCCAGATGATCTCCACCTCGACGATCCGCGTCTCGGTCGTCATCGCCGCCGGCGACATGGAACGGGCCGCCCGTGCGCTGCACACCGCGTTCGGCCTCGACTCCGGCGCCGACTACTCCGCCCCGCTCCCCGAGCGCAAGTAGGCG
>CAVTWR010000003.1:0-106654 GCA_963738505.1 uncultured Actinomycetes bacterium
CCATCATCTCACCTCCGGTTGGTCGGAAACAGTGTTCCGCACGATGCAAGATGGTTCCACGATGCGGAGACTATGACGAGTGCATGATGCGATTTCAAGTTGCGCTTCCTGCCTCGGTCGAAGCGTTCGCGGACGGGAAGATGTCGCGAGCGGCGATATCCGCGAGCGTCTCGCGTCGTTTCACGACGGTGGCGACACCGTCGTCGAGGAGAACGACTTCGGGCCGAGGGAAGGCGTTGAACTGCGTCGACTCCGTCTCGCAGTACGCCCCTTGGTTGAGGAAGACGAGAACCTCGCCGCGCTCGATGTCCGGTAGCGCGATGTCTTCGGCGATCGAGTCGTACACACAGGTTTGGCCGACCACCTCCACTGCGACATCCGTCTCGGCCCGGCGGCCGGGATCTCGGACAGGGATGACCGGATGACCGACGCGCATCATGCCCCGGCTGACGAACATCATCATCGAGCCGTCGACGACGACATACCGCCGCGCCGGGATGGTCGCACGTCTTTCACCTCGCTGACCGCTGCGAGCATCACGACGCTGTTCGCGATCTGGTATCCGCCGGTCTCGAACTGAACGAGGGGGGCCTCGTCGATCTCGAGCTCCGCTTCAATGGTCGGAGAAGATAGCGTCCGCGTAGTCGGTCAGTTCCGGCAGGTCGTGGAGACCTCATGATCCGCCGCTCCCGGCGTGGAAAGGAGCACCTTGCGGCCCGACCGAAAGCCCCCTCCTAGGTCGAGGCGTTGGACGTCCACCCCGAACCTGCGCTTGGCCTGGTTGGCAAACGCGCACACCTCCCGCGTGCACTCACGGTGGTGCATGACCTCGCGTTCCGGGCTGTAGTCACCCATGTATCCGGAGAATCCCACGTGGTGAGAGACACCGAGGAACTCGATGTTGTTTGCGGCGATCGCCGCTTCGACGGCTTCCATTGTTTGCCCGGAAGCCACGTTGGAGCCGAACTTGCCCTCTCCGATCCGGAGCATCGATTCGAAGCTCGGGTCGAGCTGGAGGAGCTGTTCGTAGCCCGAGTTGGATGCGGACGAGGCACGGGACGGTGCGACCGCGCTGGGCCGCGATTTCAGCATCCAACCGGCGGATCTCGTCGAGAGAGTCGAGGTTGATCTGGCGGATGCCAAGCTCGACGGCTGCGGCCAGTGCTGCGTCGCTCTTTCCGTTTCCGTTGAGGATGATCTCGTCAGCCGGCACTCCGGCCTGGAGTGCGAGCTGGAACTCGTATTCGGCGCTCGCGTCGACGACGGCGCCCACCTCGTGCAGCAACCGGATCACGGCCGCTGTGTTGTGCGCCTTGATCGAGTAGGCGATCTCGCACCGGGGATAGCGCCGAGTGAACGCCGAGTGAAGCTCCCTGAAGTTGCCTTCGACGGTTGACCTCGAGATCGCCCACAGGGGTGTCCCTCGCTCGGCGGCGAGTGCTTCGAGGTCGCATCCGTCGAGCTCGAGGTTGCCGCCGGCACCGACGCGCAGCGCGTCGGGCCACGTCTCCCGCGCCGGGTACCACGAGGCGTGAGAGGCGCCGGTGCTCACCACCACCGTGCGGGGCAAGCCGCCGTCAGGAACTCCGGTTCGCCGTCCGTGACGATGATCGTCTCCTCGTACCACATCGTTCCTACGCCGCGGCGCGTCAGTGCTGACCGACAAGACCATGCCGGGCTCGAGCACGGTCTCCGAGACGGGTGTCAGCCATGGTTCCTCCCAGCCGAACCCGAGTCCGTGCCCGATCGACTCGAGCGCCTGGGTTGGAGGTCGACGACGTCGCAGCGGGCTCTCGACGTGGTCGACCTCGTGCTCCGAAGGTAGCGTCGCCCGCCTCGTAGATCACGCTGGCAGGACTTCCGGCGCGAGCCGCATTGCAGGCGGCGTGGATGCACCCGATGCCCGCCTCCAGGATCTCGATCTGAGCGCTCGTCGGCTCGCCAGCCACCACGATCGAACGGACGAAATCGTAGAAGTACCCGTCCACCGCGCCGTAGATGTCGGGATGGACGATGTCACCCCGCTCATAAGGCCGTTGCCAGTTCCAGCTCGGAAGCCGTGCCCACCAGAGGTGCCCTATCCTCAGGCCCCGAGGCCATCGCAAAGTCGTACGGTTGCGCGCCCAGTCCGGCCGCGGCGGAGAACCCGGCAGCGACGATGTCGGCATCCGTTCGACCCTCAGCAACGACGGCGAACATCGCGTTCATGATCTCTACGCCCACCGCTGAGGCGAGCCGCATGCAATCGAGCTCGGCTGCACTCTTGATCATCCGGCGACGCATGAGCAGGCCGTCCGCTCGCTCGAAGCTCGTCTTCTCGAGCTTCCGACGGAGCTCCTTGTACGCCGCCACCGTCATTCGCTCCTCGTCGGTGAGACCGACTCTGCCGCCGTCGAGTCCGCAGTTGCGCGCCGCCTCGACGACCCCGGCGTAGACGTCTCTGCGAACGATGACCTCGTCGCACTCGACAACATCTGTTCTCCAGTCCGGCTGGTCGACGACGAGCACCGCCGGTCCGTGGACAGGGAGGACGAGCGCGGCCTGCCCGAAGCCCGTCCAGAGCGGCGGGCTGTCCGGAAGCACACAGCACGGCTGGTAGTGGTTTGTGAGATAGAAGACCGACGCGAATCGGTCGAGGGTCGAACCGCCCATCGACCACGCGATCAGCCCGTCGAGGCCGGCGGCTTCTGCCTCCTCCCGCATCGCATCACGCCGCTGCCCGAACTCTTCGCGCGGGATCGTGGGGCGATTCAACGCCGCTGTCCTGTCTCTGTGCGAAACCAGGTTCCGCATGGGACGAACGTAGGGACTCGCCTTCCCCGTGTCAAGCACACGGCGCAACGGATCGGGACTAGACGTGCCAGTCGCGAGCGAACTGGGCGAGTTCGTCTGCGGTCACGACGAGTCTCTGTCCGATCGCGCCGGCTTCGGTCTTCGTGAGTCGGTCGGGCGAGGAGATGATGCTCATCGCGGCGACAGGAAAGCCGTGATGATCGGTCACGGCGATCGCGACACCTGCTACGCCGGCGAAGAAGTTGCCCGCGTCGATCACGTACCGGCGCTTCTCGCCGCGTTTGATCTCCGCCAGTACCTTCTTCCGAGTGGAGAACGGCAGCCCGCGCCACTCGGGTACATCGAGCCTGACCTCGCGCGCCTCGACCGGCAGCGCGGCCAGAACGGACTGACCGGCCGCTCCTGCCCAGATCGGCGCCCGAGCGCCAAGTTGTGCGGTTGCCGCGATGGATTCAGTGCTTTCGTAGCGTTCGAGGTACACCATTTCCGAGCCGTGAGGCACCGAAAACGCGACCGCCGCACGAAACTCTCGGCCTAGCTCGCGCAGCAGTGGCATGGCCTCTCGTCGAAGATCGAACTGCCCCAGGCGCACCGATGCGAGGCGAACGACGCCGGGGCCGAGACGCCAAGGAGTCGCGTCCCGCTCGACGAGATCGATCGCAGCCAGACTGGTCAGGAGGCGATGCGCGGAGCTCTTGGTCAGGTTCGCCGACTCGGCGCACTCGCTCAGTGTCAGCTCCGGATGTTCCCGCGTGAAAGACGCCAGGATCCGCGAGGCACGTTCGACGACCTGGATCACTGTCAAAAAGTCGACCTTGACATCGGCCTTCGTCAGCGTCTAAGAATCGGCTGCCGTGTCTCTCCTGGCAAAACCGAACTTCATGAGACGAAACGAAGGTTGGTGATCGGGCTCGAGGAGTTGCGGTGCTCGACGTCATGATCCGCGGCGGAGGCTTGGTAGGCGGAACGGGCGGGTACACTGATCCTTGCGTCCAACCGATCGGCATCGAGTGGGTCATGGTCGCCGGGAACAAGGCCGTTGAAGACGGACACTGACGGATGTATGGGCCGGCTGCGTGCTCCGCCGCCCGGCTTGACACTCCCCGCGCGAGTCTCGTACTGTCACGGAAATAGAACACGATTCCGCTAGACGGAACCGAATGAGTCGAACGTGACCGAAACCATCGACGGCACCCCCCGCCTGCTCCTCGACCTCGAGCGTGTCGAGCGGAACATCGCCGAGATGGCCCGACGTGTGCAGCGGCGCCACGCAGTCCTGAGGCCGCACTTCAAGACGCACAAGTCGCCCGAGGTGCTCAAACGACAACTGGCCGCCGGAGCCGTAGGCGTGACGGTCGCCACTATTCACGAAGCCGAAGTTGCGATCGAAGGCGGCGCAACGGATGTCCTGATCGCTCACCCACCGGTCGGTCGAGCACGGCTGAACGCGATCGAGGCACTCCTCGGCCAAGCGCGGATTATCGTCACTTGCTCCGAACCCGAACACGTTCGTGCCCTGGCGAAGATCGGCAGCCCGATCGACTACTACTGGGAGGTGGACTCAGGCGCCCGGCGCCTCGGAACCCAGCCGGGAAGAGAGACAGCAGAGGCGGTTCAATCCGTCCTCGACCTCCCACACGTCCGCCTCGTGGGACTCATGACTTTCTCCGGTCACGCCTACGCGGCTCGGGATGCGACCGAGCTCGAAGGGGTCGCATCCCAGGAGGCCAACGCCCTGCGCGACACGGTCAGAGCGCTGGAAGAGCGTGGAATCCCACCCGGCATCCTAAGCGCGGGTTCGACACCTCTCTGGCCGCACGGCGACGACGTCGCCGGCGAGTATCGGTTCGGGAACTACGTCTTCAACGACGCCACCCAGGTCTTCCTCGGATCAGCGACACTCGACGACTGCGCCCTGACCGTGGAGGCGACAGTAATCAGTCGACCGGCGAACGATCTCCTCATTCTCGACGCCGGTTCGAAGGCCCTCGCCTCAGAGCGCATGTCCCCCGCCACCCAAGCGTTCGGGCTGGTGTCCGGACATCCCGAGCTGACCCTCGACCGGTTGTACGAGGAGCACGGCATCTGCAAGGTGAGCGGCGACTGCAAGCTCGCAATCGGCGACCGCGTCCAAGTGGTTCCTAACCACGCGTGCACGTGCGCAAACCTCCATGCCTCCTACGCAGTACGAATGCCTGATGGGAGCACGGAACGCTGGCCCGTCGTCGCTCGCGGCTGGGAGCACGTAGAGCACTTGCCTGCCGCGCCGGTATCCGTATGAGCAAGACGTCCGACGCCTCCCGCAGCAACCAAGGCTCCACCGACGGTCTCCTCCCACACGAACTCGACCGGATCCTCGACGCCGTAGACGGGCTCGGCGACGCCCTTGTCGAGGCCGTCATCGATGCCGTGCGCATCCCGAGCATCACGCCCAACTATCCCGGGGAGTCCTACGAGGATCTCCTCGGAGGCGAGGCTGCCGTTGCCCAACTCGTTGGCGAGCGCTATCGGCAGGCAGGTTGCCAGGTCGATCTGTTCGCTGTCGAGCCCGGGCGCGAAAACTGCGTCGGGCTCCTCCGCGGCACAGGCGGCGGGCGCTCCCTTATCTTCAACGGCCACACCGACGTCGTCCCAGGTGGCCCGAGCGACGAGTGGGCTGACGGCGACCCATGGAGCGGCAGAGTTGCAGACGGCAACATCTTCGGCCGCGGTGCCTGCGACATGAAAGGCGGGGTTCTCGCGCAGGCCCATGCAGCTCTCGCTCTGCGCGAAGCCGGCATTCAACTCCGTGGCGACCTCATACTCGAGGCGGTCGTAGGCGAAGAGATGATGGAGCATCACCTCGGCACCACCGCTTGCGTCCTCCGGGGATATTCGGCAGACGCGGCCGTCGTCTCCGAGCCCTCCTCCCCACCCCAAGCGCTAGCGATCGCCCCCGTCACGGCGGGCGTCCTCTGGTTTGAGGTCGCTTGCGAGGGAAAACCCAGCCACACCTCGATGAGGGGTGAAACGATCTACCCAGGCGGCTATGGAGCCGATGTCGGCGTCAACGCGATCGACAAGGCGATCATCGTGCACGGCGCTCTCGCGAAGCTCGAGGAGGATTGGGGCCGCACGAAACATCACCCCTTGTTTCGACCCGGCCACTTCGCGATCAACCCGGGCGTCTTCATCGGCGGCCCCCGCAACGGGTTGGTGCCATTCTCGATCCCCGATCGAGCCTCTATCGACTACATCCTCTGGTATTCACCCACCGAAGACGTCGACGAGGTCAGAGCCGAGATCGAACGCTGCGTGGTAGCCGCCGCAGCTGCTGACGATTGGCTCAGCGATCACGCTCCGGCCGTCGAGTGGAAGCATCACTGGCCGGCAACGGCGACCGACCTCGACCACCCGATCGTCATCGCCGCTTCCTCAGCCCACGAAGCAGCCAACAAGCAAGCGGCGAACATCGCCGGCTTCGTCGCGGTCAACGACGCCACCTACCTCAATCAGGCCGGAATTCCAACGGTCACCTACGGACCCGGCGACCTCCGCGTCGCACACGGCGTCGACGAGCACGTCTCGATCGCTGAACTCATCGCGGCCACCAAGACCTACGCCGTAGTCGCCGCAGACTGGTGCGGCGTCGACCGCCGGCACCGAGAAACAATTGCGAGGTAGCCAGAACCCGCCCCACCGAGAGGAGACGCACATGTCCACGGTCAAACCCAGCTACACGAAGGTTGGTTGGGACGAGCTGCCCGACAACGGCAAGGTTCCGCGACCCGCGTCGTACGTTCACCCCTGGCCGACCGACATCCCGTACAAGTCACGCGACTACGACAACGTCCTCGGCTGCGAGCACATCGCCTTCTGCCTCGTCCGGATCGGACCCGGCGAGTCCGGCATGCACCACCGCCATGCCGAGGCGGAGGAGATCCATCTGCTCATCAAGGGCAACTGCCAGATGATGGTCGACGACGAGATCGTCGACGCAAAGGAGCTCGACGCCATCTACGTCGGACCCAGTGTCGACCGTTCGTTTTCCAATAACAGCGACGCCGATGCGTGGTGGGTCGTGATGGGCGCCCCGGTGGACGAGTTCCGCGAAGAAGGCCTTGGGGCGTTCCATGCCGCAAACGGCTACTAGCGCCTTGGCTATCGGAGCGCTCCCGCGGCCAGAGCCGATCCCCGCGAGCGAGTACGCAACTCGAAGGGATCTTACGCGCGCCGCCGCCGCCGAACGGGGACTCGACGGTGTCATTGTCTGGTCAGCGGGCGGGTCGACCCTGGATGCTTTCGGGGACGTCTTCTACCTGACAAACCACTACCCGGTCGAGCCCAAGTCATGGGATCTTCGGCCTCACTGGACAGGGTTCGGCCGTGCCGCAGTTGTCCTCTCGTCGGACGGAGACGGCGCGCTGCTCGTCGGCCCGCCCGACTGGCGTCGCGACCTCGTCGCGATCGACGACGTCCGCTCTGGCCGTGACCTCTACGCCCTCGTCGTGCGCTACCTCCGTGAGAAAGGCCTCTCGTCGGGCCGGATCGGGATCCTCCGTTCCGAGACGTTTGCGCTCCCGCTCTTCCACGAGCTTCGAGCCGACCTGCCCGGGTTGGAGCTCGTTGGCGCCGACGACCTCGTCGAGAACCTGCGGACAGTCAAGAGCAGTAGCGAGATCGCCTGGATGCGACACGCGTCGAGCGTTGCCGTCGAGATGATGAACGGCATGCTCGGCGCCGCAGAGGTCGGATGCACCGACGCCGACCTCGCCGCCATCGGGTTCGAGATCGCTTCCAAGCACGGTGCCGTTCCCTGGGAGTTCGCGATGTCGTCGGGCCCGCACTCCGACCACGCCTATCATCACCGCCTACCTTCATTCGACCCGTGGCGCGCCTACGAAGCTGGAGACGTCGTGCACCCGGACATCTGGGGATGCGTGGAGGGCTACTTCTACGACTTCCAACGCTCACTCGCGGTTGGAGGCAAACCGACGGCGGCACAGCGCGACGTTCTCGAGGGAGCGGTCGCGAAGGTGCACTACATCTGTGATCAGCTGCGCCCAGGGAAGACGGCCCGCGATGCCTTCGAAGCAGGTTCGAGATGGACGCGCGAGCACGGATTCGAGGAGCCGAGTGCCGCAGAGGGCGACACCGACGTCGGCTCGATCGAGTTCTATGGACACGGGATAGGCCTCGGTTGGGATCGTCCGTGGCTCGTCGCAGAAGACGAAACCAGCTTCATCCCTGGCATGACGATCGCTGTCGAGACGTACGTCTCACAGCCCGGTATTGCGACGGCGATCTACGAGGAAGCTGTTCTCGTGACCGACGGTGACCCAGAGATTCTGACCGCGGGCTGCAGAGCGCGGTGGTGGGACTAACCGCGATTGGCAATCGTGGAGAGCCCAGGCGTGCCGTGTTCGTCGTGTACGCGCTCATCTTCTACACGGCGGCGCTGGAGTTCGCGAAACGACGCACTCCTCCGCTCCACTACTTGCCGTGGGCTGCGCTGCGGAAGGAGACAACCGGTGGTTCCTCGGGATCGCCGGGACGGCGCTTGTCACGCCGGAGGTCGCGGGTTCGAGTCCCGTCGCTCCCGCTCTCGAAGTCCCTGCAAAAGGCCAGCTTTTGTTGTCTCTGGAGGCGGAACCGTCGCGATCGGAGTCGATCGTTTGCTTCCCACGAAGGGAAACCGGTCGCTCGGAGGCCGTGGCGTCTACCCTCGGCACATGAGCGGCACGGACGCGGGCTGAGGCCGATGATTCTTGCCTCTGCAACCCCTCCTCGAGGAGCCTTGAGCTCCACCTGAAACCCCGAATCTGTCCTGAAGACCTGTCCCCCGGCGAACGTTGGCAGTCACACCACTGGCAGCGAAGCTCCATGACAGAGGGTCGGCGGTTCGAGTCCGCCTGGCAGGCTTACAAAATCCCCGCAAAACAAAATATTTTGTCAGGTCTGGGACACAGGCCACCTCCTTCACAAGGAGAGGGCTCGCCCTTCAACTGGGCGGCGTCGTTCCACGCAGAGCCGCCTGAACAGAGGGACTTGAGGGTCTGATCTCGACGTAGAGCGCGGACGAGCGAATCCTGGGGGTCGATTCGAGGCCAGCTTGCGCCCGCTCTTGACTTACATCGGCACTCGCTCAACCAACGTCGGCAGCATCTCCCTAATCCGAGAGCCCAACCTTTCTTCGATCGCCGAAGACAGCTCGTCGTCGCTGCAGAGTTCATTGCAGAGATGACAGATATTGGAGTACTCAGAGCCCAATCGATCCTGAAGCTCGACTTCGTCTAGCAACGTTGCGAAGTAGGCCGGACCCGCGTGCACGAGAGTTCTAACGAATAGGTTGGCTTGCACGCTCTCGACGACCTTCGTGAGTGGTTGATCCAGTGCATTACCAAGTCTCAGGGACCCGCAGGTCTCGCTTCCCGCACAACAAGGAAAGACGTCGCCGTTAGGCGTGACCGTGAGATTCAGCATTGTGCTGCATGTCCCCGCAGGGAGCCCCTCATCGAGGAACAGGTCGCTTCTTGGAATCGCCTCTGCAGCTCTGCCCACCGGTGCAACACGACTTATCGCGATTGTGACTCCCCCTTGATCCTCTGAGGGAAACTCATTCAGGACAGCGTCGGCGCGTCGAGAGCGTGTCGTGCACACTCGAAGCGTTACTCCAACGTCCAACTCCTTGGCCGCGCGAATGAGATGGAGTATTGGTGCGATCGAAATATAGTCCTGATGCATAGCGTCAACGCTAAGTTCGATGTTTGCAACCCCAGCTTCGCTTAGTGCCCGAACTTTCAACATCGCCTTTTCCGGCGACTTCGCCCACCAGCCGTTGGTTACGATGCTGTTCGTAAAGCCACATTTGTGGGCATGCTGCAATATCTCCAGCATCTCGTTCCAGAACACGGTCGCTTCGCCACCGCCGACGTGGCATCGCTTAACGAGGTTCGGAACCCTCGAGGCGTCCGAGACGATTTCCTTAACCTGGTCAACGCTCATCCTCGTCGTGCTCTCCTGCGGACCGCAGCTCGTATAGCAATGATCACACTTCGCGTTGCAGAAGTACGTAGTCTCCAGAACCAGACTGTTGAAAAACACTGGGTAAGTCGGCAACTCCTCAGCGTGCGCCGCGCCAGCCAAAACGGAGTCGCTGTGATTTGGAGTGGCCTTAGCAAGCCGCGACGTCTCCTCGGCAATGCTTCGGCCCTGCCGCAGAGAGTCTCTGTCTATGACGGGCCATGTCTTCTGCGCAAAGTAACACGAAAGGTCTTGCGCATCGCGACAATAGATCACACTAAAGGTGTTGAGCTCTTCCAGTGCAAGCAGATCAGCGGGTACAACCTCGTCGTCCTCCCGCAGGTAGAGCACCTCCGGCGCGACTCCGGTCACCCTTGATGCCGATAGCCACTTGGCAACTCGCCCCTTCCTCGCCGAATTCCAATGTTGCGCATCGCAAACCACCACGACGGAGAACGGTCCGGCCTTTCGCAGGTCTGACAGAACTCTGGTCGCCGTCTCAGCGTCCGCAAAGCGTTGCCCGTACGTGAGTAGAGTCGGAAGCACGCTGTTTAACTGACACCGACGTACCAGCGGTTCAAGGAGATCGAGCTCTCTGAAGGCCTCCACCCCAACGTACAGATTGGTGTGTGGCGGGAGACCATCAACCACCTCGGCCCATCGGGAGGATGGGCAAATCGAGCCGGACACGGCGACGCAATGCGGACACCCTGGGCGGCACTCGTTTGTCGCAAGTAGTACGCACGATGCTGGAGCGCGGGTCACATGTCCCTCGTCTTGTGCTCGAGAAGGTGATGAGCAATGTAATGAGAGCCGATCATTCCTGCCGCAAATGAGGCCGCCATGAGTAGGGCGATCACAGCGAACTCAGCCCCGCGCTCACCCCCGGGCTCGCCCCCGCGGTCGTCGCTCACCTTGAGCGCGCCAGTGCGTGCGGCCATTTGCCTCCATTGCTGCGCCAACTCGTCGACCACGGCTCTGTCCATCTTTTGTAGCGAGTCGATATGTGCCGGCTTGGCCGACAGGCCTCGCTCGAGAAGCGCTGACGGCGGATCGGCCCAGAACGCGGTCCGGAACCCCTCCTCGGCGTACAGCCGATAGGCGAGTGCTATGAGTTCCCGCTTCTCGGGGTCGGGGATCAGGAGGGCAATCTCGGCAGGAAGTTCGGCCGGAAGCTGGTTTGAGTCTGCGGTACCGCGATCGTCTGAATAGTTCACGATCCTGTCCTTTCGTATCGACCCGAGCGGCGGATATGGCGGATGTCGCTAGTTCCGTAGAGCTTCGCTGGCGCTCCGACGAGCACCAGGCGGCGCTCAATGTGCGGGGAGTATGGCACTCGGATCCGAAGGTGTCCAGCCAGCATGGCGCTGGGGCGCAGGTCGCTGCTCCTCTCGGCCCTCTGGGAGATCGGGGACGCCCTCAGCTGATCCTCGCACCGACCGTCGAGCGAACGCGCTTTGGGGAGCCGTGAAGGTTCGTGCCGGAATTGCCGATCAATCATCTGGATGATTGTTCCAAGGCGGGGACGTCGAGGGCGCGCCCGACGTCCCCGCTGCCCGGCGAATGAGGGCTCTGTACGCCCTCGTCGACGTGGCGCCAGCGCCCTGTTGTCTTCCGTCCGGAAGACGCCCAGCCACGCTGTCGTCCGGTGTTGCCACGGTCGACTCGGCCTGTCACGCCGGAGTCGCGGGTTCAGGTCCGTCGCTCACGCTCTTACACACCGCACGTGCAGCGGTTCTGGGGATCATCCCCGGCATGAAGGAGATCGACGGCTTCGTCGGCTTCATCACGCTCCTCGACGAGGAGAACCGGCGTACGCGGAACGTGCTCTTGTGGGAGACGAGGGAGACGGCCGAAGAGGCTGAGCGCCGGTTCGGGCCGAAGCGCGAGGAGATCGTGCGGGAGATGGGCGGCACCTCCGGTCGGCGGATCTCTACGAAGCGCCGATCGTCGAAGTGCTCGCCGGAGCGCGCGTCTAGAGACGGAGCAGGCCCCCGGCCGGGGCCCGAGTCCTTTTCCGAGGTGTTCTGAGACCATCTCACCCCTGACCGAGGACCCCGGATCGCTCCGGGGCCTTCGGTCGGATTCTCTCCCGACCCTGCGCCGGCCGCAGGGCGCCGAAGGCGTCCTTGGCGCCAGTCGGAAACCGGGAGTCGCGCCCCAACGGTTCACGTGCGGGCCGGCGGGTCGAATACTCGACCGTGACTCACCGGACGGAAGGAGACGCTCGGCCCGCCGGCCCGGCCGGTCGGCACCTGGACCCCACCGGGGATTCCGGCAAGCCCGGGGCACCGTCCGGACACCCGCCCGGACGAGCGACCGTCCACCCGACCGGAGCGGCTCGACCGGCACGCTGCTTAACCGCCGCCCTGCCCGCGCCGCCGGACGACGAGCGGCTCGCGCGAAGCCGCGGGCTTCGGGCTGTCCACGCCTCGCTCATGTTCAGCGTGATCCTGGCGGCCGTCGTGGCGCTCATGCTGAAGACCGGTGTCGGGCTGTCCGTCTACGGCGTTGTCGCACTCGGCTATCTCGCCGGCAAACTGGTCTGCGCTATCGGCTACCGCCCCTCCCGCGGCGATCCCGTCGATGTCGGCACCGTCGCCGCCGTCGTGCCCTTCTACAACGAGGATCCGGCCACCCTCGAAGCGTGCCTGCACAGCATCCTCGGGCAGTCCCGACCGGTCGATCGGATCTACGTCATCGACGACGGCTCCGACGACGACGAATGCCTCATCCGAGCTCTCCGCCTCCTCACCGCCTGTGACCATCCCGGGACGATCGTGTACCGACTGCAAAGCAACCGGGGCAAGCGCCACGCCCAGGCGTGGGCGTTCGAGCGCCTCCAGACCGACATCGTGCTGACCGTCGACTCGGACACCATCCTGCATCCCCACGCCGTGCGCGAGGGACTACGGGGGTTCACCGACTCGCGGGTCCAGGCGGTCACCGGCAACGTCCAGGCGCACAACGCCGCCACCAACATCCTCACACGGCTGACCTCCCTGCGCTACGCCAACGCGTTCCTCTGGGAACGGGCGGCCTACAGCACCCTCGGCTCGGTGCTGTGCGCCTGCGGAAGCTTCAGCCTCTGGCGTCGATCCCTGATCGCCGATCACCTCGATGACTACACCCACCAGACGTTCTTCGAGACGCCCGTCATGTACGGCGACGACCGCAGGCTCACCAACTACGCCCTCACCCGTGGCAGAGTGCTGTTCCAGGACACCGCGATCGCGTACACGACGGTACCCGAGCGCTTCCGCCACTTCGCCAGCCAGCAGCTGCGGTGGAACAAATCGTTCTTCCGGGAGACGCTCTGGGCGCTGAATCACTTCCCGCCGTGGAACCGGGTATGGCTTCTCAGCTTCGCCGAGCTCGCCCTCTGGCTGTGCTTCACCCTCTCGCTGGTCATCGCCCTCGCCGTCTACCCGCTCCTCACCGGCGAGCTCCCGAGCACCTGGTACCTCGCCTTCGTCGCGGTCATGGCCTACGCCCGCAGCGTCCGTTACCTCGGCTCGCAACGGTCGAGCCTGCTCAGCCAGTTCGGCGTCTACCTGCTCGCTCCCCTCTACGGCCTGCTCTACCTCCTCATCCTGATGCCGATCCGGGTCTGGGCACTCTGCAGCCTGCGCAACCCCGGCTGGGGCACCCGCGCGCTGGTCGAGGTTCGCCTCCGGGAGTAGCCTGCCGTGGGATGACGTCGCAAACACGCGTGACAGACACCCTCCCGGTGGCGTACAACACACAGGAAGATGAGACATCGTGGCCTGATCGGGCTGGGAGCGGCTCTCGCCGTCGCCGCGGGCATCTGGGCCGCGGCCGGTAGCGGTGCGTCGCAGGCGGCCGGTCCGGGGCTCAAACCGTTCGCCTCGTGCGGCCAGCTTCTCGGTCACGTCAAGCAACGCCTCTTGCCGCTCGTCGGGCCGTACGGGCTCCCCGGTTCAGGTGCGGCGCGGGAGGCGATCGGAGGGGCCGTACCGGCGGCCGGGCCCTCATCTGGTCCGGTGGCAGGCGTGGACTTCTCGACGACCAACGTCCAGGAGGCCGGCGTCGACGAGCCCGATCTGGTCAAGTCGGACGGGTCCTACCTCTACGTCGTTCGGCAGGACCGGCTGTTGGCGGTGGACGTTCGCGCCGACCGGCCACGCCTCGTCGGTTCGCTGGCACTGACCGAGGGATGGAGCCACGTGTTGCTGCTCCACGGCAGCCGGCTGTTCGTCCTCTCCCAGGGCGGCGGCCCCAGCCCCTTACCGATCGGTGGCGGAACGGGTGTGGCCCGATCGGAGATCGCGCCGTACGCGCAGCAGACGGTCCTGACAGAGATCGACGCGACACGCCCCTCGGCCCTGACCACGGTGCGGAGCCTGGTGCTCGACGCGAACTACCTCAGTGCTCGTCTCGTCGGTGCGACCGCGCGCATCGTGACGGTTTCGGCGATGCCCGGCTCGCTGCGGTTCCCGCCACCTGCCGACGGCACGGCCGCAGCGCAGGAGGCTGCGCAGGCCCGCAATCGCAAGCTCGTCGCCTCCTCGCGAATCGGCACGTGGCTGCCGCGGTACGCCGTCAGGGGGAAGCGGGGCCAGACGCTCTCCCGCAACACGCTCGTGTCCTGTCGCGACGTGCGGCGGCCTACGACCTACTCCGGGACGGGCCTGCTCACGGTGCTCACGATCGATCTCCGCAAGGGCCTTGCGCCCGTCGACTCGGAGGCCGTCCTCGCCGACGGCCAGACGGTGTACGCCTCGCAGAACAGCCTCTACGTCGCCACGCAGCGCTGGCTCGCGCAGCCCGTCCAGACCAACGGCAACCCGCCCCGGATGACGACCTCGATCCATCGCTTCGACATCTCCGATCCGCTGCGCACGCACTACCGCTCGAGCGGAGCGGTTTCCGGTTACGTCCTCAACCAGTGGGCGCTCTCCGAGTACAAGAACGTGCTGCGCGTGGCGAGCACCGAGGAACCGACATGGTGGAACCCCGGGCCCCAGCAGGAAAGCGAGAGCTTCGTCACCACGCTCCACGAACGCGCCGGCACGCTGGAACGGCTCGGCCGTGTGGGCGGGCTCGGCAAGGGCGAGCGGGTCTACTCGGTCCGCTTCGATCAGGACCGGGCGTACGTCGTCACCTTCCGTCAGGTCGACCCCCTGTACACGCTCGACCTGGCCGACGCGGCCAAGCCGGTGGTGCTCGGTGAGCTGAAGATCGCCGGCTACTCCGCCTACCTCCATCCCCTGGGCGGCGACCTCCTACTGGGCGTGGGCCAGGACGCGAGCAGCGAGGGCCGTACCCTCGGGACACAGCTTTCCGTCTTCGACGTCTCCGACCTACGGCGCCCGACACGCCTTCACCGGCTGACCCTCGGCCCCGGGGCCTCCGACGTCGAATGGGACCACCACGCCTTCCTCTGGTGGCCGCGAGAGCGGCTCACCGTGCTTCCGGTGAACGAGTACGCACTCAAAGAGGGCGGACCGGCACCCTTCACCGGCGCCATCGGGTTTCGCATCACACGAGCCGGCGTCATCGAGGAGCTCGGCCGGATCACTCATCGGCCACAGAACGGCGGCAGCGCGAACCCGCGGGTCGGATCGATGCCGATCAGGCGGTCGCTGATCGTCAGCTCGACGCTGTACACGGTCAGCGACGCCGGGGTGCAAGCGACGAACTTGCAGAGCTTCGACGACGGCGGCTGGGCGGCCTTCCCGCCGGTGGGCGGGCCCTAAAACCTATCCCGGTGGGCCGGGCGCGCTGCGGGGCCCTTCAGGGCCTCGCCAGCAGCTCGTCCTGTGACGAGCGCCGGGATTCGCCGCTCCGGATGACCGATTGCCGGTCGAGCCTCCACTCCTCCCGAGGCCCTGAAGGGCCCCGCAGTACGCCGTTCCGACGCCTAGCGGGATCGGCTCTCAGGCGTTCATCGGGCGTTCATGTCGGCTCCGTACGGTGCCGAGCATGAGTGCTGCAGTCGAGGCCCACGGCATCCGCAGGGAGTACGGGTCGCTCGTCGCCGTCAGTGACCTGAGCTTCTCGGTCGAGGCCGGCGAGATCCTGGGCGTGCTCGGCCCGAACGGGGCCGGGAAGACGACGGCCATCCGCGTGTTGACGACGGTCCTCTCACCCACCCGGGGCAGTTTTCGCGTGGCGGACGCGCCCCACACCCGGCCGGCGGAGATCCGGGCGCGCATCGGCGTGCTGCCGGAGAGCGCCGGCTACCCGGAACAGCAGACGGGCGAGGAGTTCCTCCGCTTCTACGCCCGCCTCTACGGCAGCAGCCGGGCGAACGCGGCGGCGACCGCCACGGCGCTGCTGGCCGAGGTCGGCTTGGCGGATCGCGCCCGCTCGCGCGTCGCCACGTACAGCCGCGGGATGCGCCAGCGGCTGGGAATCGCGCGTGCGCTCGTGAACGATCCGAGGGTCGTCTTCCTCGACGAGCCGACGCTCGGGCTCGACCCAGCCGGGCAGCGGCAGGTGCTCATGCTCGTCCGCAGCCTCGCCCGTGACCGTGGCGCGACAGTGCTCCTCAGCACCCATCTGCTGACCGAGGTGGAGGAGCTCTGCACCCGCGTGCTGATCCTCAACCGCGGTCGCGTGGCGGCGGAGGGAACGGTCTCGGAGATCGCACGCCGGGCGACCGCACCGCGAAGCGCCCGTCTGCGGGTACCGGCCGAACGGGTCGAGGACGCACGCAGCGCACTCGCGCGCACCGCCGGGATCGAGAGTGTGGAGCGCGCCGACGGGCAGCCCGGTGGGCTCGTCGTCGCGTTCACGGGCACGGAGGAGGAGCCGGCGACAGCGGCTCTGCTCGCTCTCGCCGGCGCACGACTCCCCGTCCTCGCGTTCGAACTCGAGGGCGCGCGCCTGAGCGACGCGTTCCTCGCCATGACAGAGGCCCCCGGCTGATGGTCGTCGTCGAACAGGAACTTCGCGATCTCTGGCTCGGCGGACGCGCGCTCGCGCTCACTCTCGCGTTCAGCGTGCTGCTCAGCATCGTCTCCTACCTTGTCGCCACGAACCAGGCGCTCAACTACCTGGAGCAGCGCGAGTCGGTAAACCTGACACTGCAGGTGGCGGTCGCGGTCGGCGCGCTTCTGGCGCTGCTTGCCGCCGCCGACACGATCAGCGGTGAGCGCGAGCGCGGCACACTCGAGAGCCTCCTCGTGACACCGCTCTCGCG
Source organism: uncultured Actinomycetes bacterium (assembly GCA_963738505.1). Lineage (GTDB taxonomy): Bacteria > Actinomycetota > Thermoleophilia > Gaiellales > Gaiellaceae > Gaiella. The sequence continues at coordinate 16,964 of CAVTWR010000003.1, forward strand.
GCACCACCTCGTCGCCGGCAAGCTCGCTGCCGCGCTTTCGCTCTGGGTCGTCTCGTTCGGGGTCGCGATCCCCTATGTCTGGTATCTGAGCCGCGGGGTCGGCGTCGTCGCCGAAGCGCTCACGGCCGGCCTGCTCGTCGGGACGCTCGTCGCCGTCTTCGTCGCCTCGCTCGGCGTCCTGGTCAGCGCCTTCTCCCGCTCGAACCGCGTCAGCCTGTCCGTCAGCCTCCTGCTGCTGCTCGCGCTCTTCGCACCGACACAGTTCCCGACGGGCGCGAAGCAGGGCTGGGCCGGCGACCTGCTGCTCCGTATCAATCCACTCACGGCCGGTGAGCACTACATCGGGAAGATCGTGGTCGACGGCCACTCGTGGACTCGCGACGCGTCGTGGCTCGTCTCGCCCGCGGTCGGCGCGACCCTCTTCGCCGCAGCCGCGATCATCGCGGCGCGGTCGATCTCACTACGCGGAGCCACTGCGTCATGAGGAGGCGTCTTCTGCCGGCGCTGGTGGCAGCCATGCTCGTGCTCGTGCCCGCGGCGAGCGCTGACGACGCCGTCGTCGTCGACATCGACCGCACGCACGTCTTGACGTCGCTCGGCCGGAGCTTCACGTTCACCACCACCATCGCGAACCCCGGTACGGCTTCGACCCCCACGCTCGTCGCGCACCTCAACATCCTCAGCCTGCGACCGGGTGTATACGTCGACCCGGAGGACTGGTCGGCCAACCGTACGTACTATCTCGATCCGATCCAGCCTGGCCGCTCGCGAACGGTGCGCTGGCAGGTGAAGGCTGTCAACGGCGGCTCGCTCGCCGCCTACGTCACCTTCGTGCCGGAGAGCGGAATCGGCACGCCCGTGACGGGCCCCTCGCTCCGCTTCGACGTGGCGTCGCGAAAGACACTCAACTCCGGCGGCATCCTCCCCGTCGCCCTTGCCGTCCCCGGCGGGCTCGCGCTGCTCACGCTCGGCGTCCGCGTCCAACGGCGCCGGCGAGACGGGTAGCCAGCGCTCGGAGCGGTTGCCTCGCATCGCGTAAATGATCGCTTCCGAATTGCCTGCCACTCCCCCACAGGACTCCGGGTGGTGATGCGTCGCGGGCTCAAAGCGGAGTGTCCGGCTGAGTGGGGCCCTTCAGGGCCTCACCAGGAGTTCATCCTGAGTAGAGGCAGGTGTCCGCGTGCAGCGAACGGCGGATCTGTCGGTGTTCCCGGGTGTCGGCCCACCGTTTGCGACGCGTGGGCTGTTGGATCGCCGAACGCCTTGCGAGGCCCTGAAGGGCCCCGCTCCAACCACCTCTGCCGCGTGTCTGCGGTGTTCGATCCGGCGAGCTCTACCGCTCGACGTGGAGCGACCCCTGTAGGTCGCCGAGTACGAGATCACGCTCGCGATCTCCGATGTGGTCGAGCGGAACCGGCCCCAGCGCCTCGATGAACGTGACACCGCCCGTCGAGACGAGCTCGTGCTCGATCCCGCGGTTGACGACACACACGTCACCAGGACCCATATCGCGTGTCTCCGCACCGATCGTCATCCGCAACGAGCCCTCCAGGATCAGCATCGCCTGCTCGGTGTGCTCGTGGCTGTGCCGTCGGACGGTCGTGCCGGGCTCGTAGGTGACCCGGCCCAGGAAGACCTGGTCGCCGGCGATGGGGTGAACCTTCACCCCAGGGAAGATCGCGAACGGCTCGGCGCCGTTGAACGTGCGGAAGGCGCTCAGCTCATGCCTCGGGAGTGATCACCTGGGAGTTCACGGCTGGAAGCGCAGGCCGCCGGTCGAGACGGCGTTGACGGAGAGCGCCTCGTCGTAGACGACCGTCTTCCCCGCGCGCACGGGCCCCGCAACGCCCTCCGCCTTGGCCTCGAGCGCGCGAAGCACCCGCTCGGGCGTGATCGGGAGCTCCGTCACCCAGACACCGATGGCGTCGTACACCGCCGTGGCGATCGCGGGCGGCTGGCCGTTGTTGGCCATCTCGCCGATACCCTTCGCGCCGAACGGCCCGTCCGCCGACGGGTTCTCGATCAAGATCGTCTCGATCGCCGGCAGGTCCTCCATGCCCGGAACGAGGTAGGACCCGAACTGCGGTCCTCGGTGCTCGGCCGAGGGGTAGTACGGATAGCACTCCTCGAGTACGGCGAGGCCAAGTCCCTGCAGCGCACCCCCTTCGATCTGACCCTCGACCAGCGTCGGGTTGATCGCCTTCCCGACGTCGTAGACCTGCACGAGTCGCGTCACGCGCACCTCGCCGGTCTCGTCGTCGACCTCGACCTCCGCCGCGCAGGCCGCGTACGAGATCGCCGAGTGCGGCGGCAGGTCGACCTCGCCGGTCTGGGTGTCGACGATCGCCGCGAACGGCTTCAACTGCGCCCCCGTTCCCGTGATCAGCTCTCCATGCCCCCAGGTGGCCGCCGCAGCGACGTCCGGGACGCTGATCTTCTTCTGCGGCGCGCCCTTGGCGAGCACCACGCCGTCGACGATCTCCAGGTCGGCCGGGTCGATCTCCAGTTCCTTGCCCGCGATCTCCAGGATCTTCTCGCGCACCTTGACCGCCGCCTTCTCCGCCGCCTTGCCGGCGACGAAGGTCGCGCGCGACGCGAACGTCCCGGTGCAGACCGGCGAGGAATCGGTGTTCGAGTTGTCATACGTGATCCACTCGTAGGGGACGCCGATCGTCTCCGCCACGATCTGGGACTGGATCGTCTTCGAGCCGTTGCCGATGTCGGACGTGCCTGCGAAGACATCGATGCGGCCGTCCGGCTTGACCTTGATCCAGGCCTGCGACGGGTCGCCGTTCTGGTTCATCCCTGTCGGGTACTCGATCGCCGCGATCCCGCGGCCGGTGTGCAGGGCCATCGACTCGCTCCTGGGTCTAGTGGTCGTCCGGGTTGCCGAGCTGCCCGACGAGGTGCTCGGGAAGCAGGTCGCCTGCGCGCCCGTCTCGCGTCATCGCCGCATAGTCGGGCGCAAGCTCGTGACCCATGCCGCCTGCGAGTGCCTTGACGACCGGCACCGTGGCGGGGTCGGTGTACGCGAACCTGTTCGGCGAGGTGTCCCCGATCCGGTTCGCGTTCTTGAGGCGAATCTCGTACGGGTCGAGACCGAGCACGTCGGCGATGCGGCTCAGGTGCGTCTCGGTCGCGAACGAGACCGACGTCACGCCGAACCCGCGCATGGCAGTCGTAGGGACGCGGTTCGTGAAGACGACGTAGCCGTCGAACTCGAGGTTGGGGATGGTGTACGCGCCGGTGTGATGAAACGAGTGCTTGGTCAGCCCGTAGGGCGAAAAACGCGCGTAGGCCCCGGAGTCGTGCAGTGTCAGCATCTTCCGACCCAGGATCCACCCGTCCTTGGTGACCGCGTCCGCAATCTCCATGTGCCACGGTGCCCGGGTCGAAGAGCAGAGAAACTCCTCCTCGCGCGTCCAGCGCCACTTCACCGGACGTCCCGACTTCACCGCGAGGAGCGCGCAGAGCGTCTCTGTCGCCGTGTCGACCTTGCCGCCGAAACCGCCGCCGACCGTACCGCCGACGAGCTTCAGCCTGTTGAGGGGTAGTTGCAGGTGCGCAGCGACGACGCCCATCGAAAAGTAGAGGGCCTGGGTGCAGGTGTAGATCGTGAGCCGACCGCTGGCCTCCGGGACGACGAGGCTGACCTGGGTCTCCAGGGGGGCGTGCTCGATCGCCGCCGGCCGGTACACACCCTGGACGATCACGTCCGCGCGCTCGAAGGCCTCGCCGATGTTCCCCTTGCGGATCTGGCGGCGATCCATCTCGCCTTCGAAGTGTGGATACCAGTTGCCCCAGGGGTGGATCGTGGGCACATCGGCGTCGAAGGCCCGGCGTATGTCGAACAGCGCCGGTCGCTCCTCGTACGAGACGGCGATCGCCTCGACTGCCGCCAGCGCAGTGTCCTCGTCCTCGGCTGCGACCACGGCGACCGGCTGTCCCTTGTACCGGACCTCGTCCTTGGCGAGCAGCGGCTCGTCGGCCGGGATCCCGAGTGCGGACAGGTGCCCGTACTCGAGCAGCGGGACGTCCTTCGCCGAGACGACGGCGTGGACACCGGGCATCTGCTCCGCCTTGGTCACATCCAGCCCCGTCATCGCCGCGTGATGGACCGGAGACCGGAGCGCCTTCACGCAGAGCGTGCCGGGCACCCGGACGTCGTCGACGAAGACCGTCCGGCCAGTGACGTGCTCCACCCCGTCGTAGCGGGGGACGCGTGCCCCGACGGCCTTCATTGGACACCGCCCAGGTTGGTGATCCCGGAACCCGCCGCGGTGACGGTCATGTCGAATGCTCCGCCGCGAACGGTGGCGGCGACGGCGTCGATGATCTTCACGTACCCGGTGCACCGGCAGACGTGGCCGCCGAGCGCACGTTGGATCGCCTCGGGATCGTCCGTACCGCCGCCGGACACGTAGGCGTGCGCGGCGAGCATCATGCCTGACGTGCAGAACCCGCACTGCGCCGCGTAATGGTGGGTGAACGCCTGCTGGATCGGCGCCAGGTGCTCCGGTGTCCCGAGGCCCTCCACCGTCGTCACCTCGGCGCCCTCGACATGGGCGACCGGGATCAGGCAGGACCGCCTCGGCTGGCCGTCGATCAGGACGGTGCAGGCGCCGCAGCCGCCCTGCTCGCAGCCCGCCTTGGGGCTCGTGACCCCGAGCTCCTCGCGGAGCACGTCGAGGAGCGAGGTGAGACCGCCGCTCGCAACCGCGCGGTCGAGACCGTTGACCGTGATCCTCATTCGGACTCCATCAGCTCGGAGAGGGCACGGCGCACGAGGACCGGGAGCGCCCTGGCTCGGTACCAGGCCGAGGCGAGCGCGTCGTCATGTGGCGTCACGTCGCCGAGCGCGGCTTCACCGGCGGCGGCCGGGTCGCCGCCCTTCGCCTCGGCTGAAGGGAGCCGGACGCCGTGCGTCCCGGTGCCGGTCGCGGCGATGCGCAGCGACCCATCCGCGAGCCTCGCCACCGACACCGCGAGCGCGGTGTAGTCGTGCGTATGGGGGCGGCTGAGCGCGGCGAACGCCCCCGCTCTCGGTTCGTCGTACGACACGTCGAGCACCAGACGTCCCCGCCGCGCGAGAAAGGATTCAACGGGCTCCTCGGTGACCCCGTCCGGCCCGGCCGAACGAACCGTGGCCGCGACCGCCAGCAACGCGCCCTGGAGGTCGCCGCGAGGCGCATCAGGCCCCTGACCCGCGCAGAGATTGCCGCCGATTGTTGCCTGTCCACGGATCTCGCCGTCCGCGATGTTGCCCGCACAGGGCCCGACAGGGGACGCGAGACCGACGAGCTCCGCGACCGGAGTGGCCGCGCCCACCGTGATGCGACTGCCCTGACGGGCGACACCGGCCAGGCCGGCGTTACGGAGCAGGAGCGCCGTTACGGGCCTTCGCCCGCTTGCGGTCGCGTCCGGCACGACGATCGTGCCGCCACCGACTACCGTGATCCCCTCGCCGTCGCCATACAGCGTGACCGCCTCTTCCGGCGAGCTCGGGGTGAGGATCTCGGTGGCGTACGTCATTGTTGTTTCCCTGTTCGAACGGTTATCGAACGTGCAAGGCCGGAGCCGTCGATCCGCGACGATAACCGAACGGCGCTCACGACTGCGCCTTGCCCGCAATCCCCCAGTGCTTCGGCTCGATCCCCTGGATGACCACCTGAATGTGCTCCTTCGCGGCACCGCTCGACTCGGCGAGGGCGTCCGTCAGCGCCTCGATCATCTTCGGGACCGACTCCTCGGTGACGCGGCGATCGTACAGCTTGACCTCGATCAGTGGCATCGTGGCTCCTCTCTCGGGATTGGAGATGCGAGTCTTACATGGACGACCCGGAGGATGCACGGTGGTCGGTCACGACGTTCTCTGTCGTGTTAGCGTCGCCAGGTAAGCCGCTGCCTCCTGGAAAGGGGATGCACGTGTCGGGTATCGACGTGAAGTCAGACACAATCCACGAGCTCGTCGAGGAGGGGTCGGCGGTCGACCGGCTCGCGACAGGGTTCGTGTTCACCGAGGGCCCGCTCTGGCATCCGGGCGAGCAGGTCCTCTACTTCTCGGACATGCCGGGAGACGTCCGCCGCAAGGCGACGCTCGACGGCGTCGTGACCGAGGTCCGCCGGCCGGCGCTCAAGTGCAACGGCCTGACGCTCGACGCGGATCACAACATGCTCGTCTGCGAGCACGTCTCGAGCTCGCTGGTTCGCGAGAACACGGACGGCACCCGCGAGACGCTCGCCTTCCACTGGCAGGGCGCCTATCTCAACAGCCCGAACGACGTGATCGTCCGCTCGGACGGCACGATCTACTTCACCGACCCCTGGTACGGGCGCTTCCCCGGGTTCGGGATCGAGCGCGCGCGCGAGCTCGGCTGGCAAGGCGTGTTCCGGATCCCGCCCGGTGGCGGCCAAGCCGAGCTGGCGCTCGCAGTGCCCGAGGACGAGTTCGACATGCCGAACGGCCTCGCCTTCTCACCGGACGAGTCCCTGCTCTACGTCAACGACTCGCCGCGCGCGCACATCAAGGTGTGGGACGCTAACCCCGACGGCACGCTCGTGAACGGGCGCATGTTCTTCGAGGGTATCGGCTCCGCCGCGGCCGGCGAGGCGGTCGTCGACGGGATGAAATGCGACGAGCGCGGGAACGTCTGGGTCACCGGGCCCGATGGCGTCTGGGTGCTCTCTGCCGCCGGCGAGCACCTCGGCACGATCCTCGTTCCCGAGAACGCCGCCAACCACGCCTGGGGCGGACCGGACTGGCACACGTTGTTCATCACCTCCACCTCGTCCGTCTACACGATCCGCACGCTCGTCGGCCCACGCCGCGAGCCCTACATGCGCTAGGGAGGACCGATGCCGGACTACACACTCGATGCCGGGCGCTGCGCCCTGATCATCCAGGACCTGCAGAACGACGTGATCATCGAAGGCGGGGCCTTCGCCGAGTCCGGCTCCCCGCAGCACGCCCGGGAACAGAACGTCGTCGCGAACGTCGGGGACCTGGCCGCGTTCTGCCGGAGCAAGGACATCCCCGTGATCCACGTCTGGTACATCGTCGAGGAGGGGGCGCCAGGCCTCAAGCTCAACGCGCCGCTCTTCAACGGCGTCAAGGACGCGGGCGCCCTGGTGCGGGGAACGTGGGGCGCCGCCGCCGTGGAGGGCCTGGAGGCGGAGCCCGGCGACTTCGTGGTGGAGAAGATGCGCATGTCTGCCTGGCACGGAACGAAGCTCGAGAGCGTCCTGGCGGGCACCGGCCGCGACACGATCATCGTCACCGGGGCCTGGACGAACATGTCGATCGAGCACACCTCGAGGACGGGAGCCGACAAGGGCTACTTCGTTGTCGTCCCCGAGGACGGCTGCTCGACCATGAACGCCGACTGGCACAACGCCTCGATCAACTACGCGCTCCAGAATGTCGCGACCGTCTCCAACTGCGCGGATGTGAAAGCGGCGCTGGCGGCCTAGTGCGGCACCGAAAACACCAAGGAGAGAGAGGACGATGAGTCAGCGCAAGGAGTTCCGGGTCGCGGGCCAGGCCGAGCCGATCTCGCATTTCACCGACGCCGTCCAGGCGGGCAACTTGCTGTTCGTGAGTGGCATCGTCCCAGTGGACGAGCGGCGTGAGCTCGTGGGCGGCGACGATGTGGTCGAGCAGGCGCGCTCGGTCTTCGAGAACATGCGTTCCGTGCTGGCTGCCGCTGGGTGCGGGTTCGCCGACGTCGTGAAGGTCACTGTCTTCCTGACCGACGTTCACGATCGGGCGCTCGTGAACCCGGTGCGGCAAGAGGTCTTCGGCGCGACACGCCCCGCGTCGACCTTGGTCGAGGTCTCCGCGCTCGTGATCGAAGGCGCGAAGATCGAGGTCGAGTGCGTGGCCCTCGTCCCTGGCGCGCGCTAGCGCCGGGGACACCCCCAGCCGAAGCCTGGCGAGGTACTCCTGGGCGTGATCCGCGGTGCTGACCAGCGCCACCTCGCACTGTGCGGGCCCGAGGCCCGTGCGTGCAAGCGTGACGCGACCGTCAACGCCGACGCGGCGTACGTACCGCCTGGTCCCGCAACGGATCTCGACCCGTGCTGACGCGACCTGTCCGCGCGCGCCGAGCGCCACCGAGAACGTCACCCGACGGCCAGGCCCGAGCAGCCCGAACGGTAGCGTCCGCGTCTGACCCGCGGCGATCACGCCGCGCCGCACGATCTCGACCGGACGCGAAACAGGCGTCTGCGGCACGCCGCTGAGATCGGCCCTCAGTGCCTCCGCGACCGCTCCGGACGGTGGCTCGAGCCAACCGATCTTGTAGAAGAACCGCTCGTGCATCTGCGCGTAGTCCTCGGCGAAGATCTCCCCGACAGACCGGCTCCAGCCCCGGGAGTAGTCCCGCGCCACGAGACCTTGCGCGGAGAGCTCCTCCAGGCCGCGGGCTGCCCACCAGGCCGGAGTGCCGTTCGGCTCTCGCACCCCTGCGACGGGCGTGGCGGCGTCGAGATGGTGACCGTACTCGTGGAGCAACGTGTGACGGGTCGAGGACGTCCGCGGCGACGGCACCACGATCACCCCTCCGGCGGCGTCGCCGTGGTAGCAGCCGGCGGCGCCGGGTCCGCACTGCGAGTGGATCGCGGCCGGTGCGACGACGCGGATCACGACCCGCCCGATCTCGTCGCCATGCGCCGCACCGCGCAGGATCGCGGCGAACCACTCGACGTCGATGCCCGCGTCGCGCACATCGAACCGGATAGGCCGGCCGGACGCATCCCGCGCGACGACCACGTCGGCCCGGGCCGCTGCAGCCACGACCAGCAAAGCGGCGAACCCCAGGACAGCCAGCATCGTCAGCTTCCTGCGAGACACCATCATCCTCGACCTCCTCGTGTAGGAACTCTCTCTGCAAGGTGGTACGAGAGCGGTGTGAAGACGCGGTAAGCAGGGATTGGAGCAGCGTTGCCGCACCGTTACGTGCGGGTTGCGCCGCGTGGAATCAACCGCGACCCTTGTGCGTTGGAGCGAAGAGCGACCCGAGACCAACCAGAACAGGAGACATGGAACATGGCGGCAGATCCCAAACGCTGGCAGGCGCTGACCCTCGTGTGCGTCGCTTTCTTCATGACGATCCTCGACGTCTCCATCGTCAACGTGGCCCTGCCGTCGATCGCGCGCGACCTGTCCTTCTCCGAGACCGGGCTGCAGTGGGTGGTCACCGCGTACGCGATCACCTTCGGCGGCTTCCTTCTGCTCGGCGGACGGGCCTGCGACCTGCTCGGCCGCCGCCGCATGTTCATGATCGGGCTCGCGCTCTTTTCGGTCGCGTCGCTGCTTTGCGGGCTGGCCACGGAGCCCTGGATGCTGGTGTCCAGCCGCGCGCTGCAGGGCATCGGCGGCGCCATCATCTCGCCCGCCACCCTCGCCATCATCACCACCACGTTCGACGAAGGCTCGGAGCGCAACAAGGCGCTCGGCATCTGGGGGGCCATGGGCGGCAGCGGCGCTGCGGCCGGCGTGCTCTTCGGCGGCCTGCTCACGCGCTACGCGGGTTGGGAGTGGGTGTTCTTCGTCAACGTCCCCGTGGGTGTGCTCGTGCTCCTCCTGACCCGTTCAATCGTGCGCGAGAGCCGCGCGGAGGGCGTGAGCCGGACCTTCGACGCCCCTGGCGCGGTCTCCGTCACGGCTGGCCTGGCCCTGCTCGTGTACGCGATCTCCAAGGCCCCCGACTCCGGCTGGGGCTCCGGCAGCACGATCCTGCTCCTGCTCGCCTCCGTGGCGCTGCTCGCGTTCTTCGTGCTCTGGGAGGCGAGGGCCAAGGCACCGCTCATGCCGTTGCGGATCTTCCGCCTGCGAACCGTCGCGGGAGCCAACGCCGTCTCGCTCCTCCTCGGCGCCGTCGTCTTCTCGAACTTCTTCCTGCTTACGTTGTACGTGCAAAACGTCCTCGGATACAGCGCGCTCAGGACCGGCGTCACATTTCTCGCCACCGCGGGGACGGTCGTGATCGTCGCCGGGCTCTCACAGGCCCTGACAACACGGATCGGGCCGAGGCCGGTGATGGCGATCGGGCTCGCACTCCTCCTCGGAGGCATGCTCTGGTACGCGCAGATCCCCGTGGACGGGAAGTACGCCTCCGACCTGCTACCGGGGTACCTGATGGTCGGCTTCGGGCTGGCGCTGTCGTTCATCCCCGTGTCCATCGCCGCTCTGTCCGGAGTCGCGCCGCAGGAAGCGGGCGTGGCCTCCGGCCTGCTCAACACGTCCCAGCAGATCGGCGGCGCACTTGGCGTGGCCATCACCGCAACCGTCGCCATCAGCAAGGCCAACGACCTGATCGCGGGTGGCCAGGCGCCACCCCAGGCGTTCACGAGCGGCTACTCGGCCGCGTTCTGGGTGCTCGCGGGCTTCGCCGCCGCGGGGGTGCTCGTCACCTTGCTGCTCGTGCGCCCGGCGCCGGGCGAGATCGACGAGCACGCTCCGGTCGTGGCCTAGTGCGGCGTCCCAGAACGGCTGATCTGGACCCGGCCGGGGTGTGGCGCCGCACACTTGTATAGGTCGGCCACGGAGCGGCCGGCTGATTCTGATTGCGATCAGGCTCCCCTTCGCGGAGGGCCACTTCGTGGCCGGTGATCGCCTGTCGTAGCTTCCGGCACCAGCAGTTTGACAATAGCACTCTTGCTATATAGCATATGTGCGATGAAGGAGAAGCGCCCCGACCGTGAGCCGGCGCTGACGCGGCCGCTGGAACGTCTCCGAGAACGGCTCGCCCACGTCGAGGACGGCTGGCTCTTCGCGCAGATCGCGAGCCAGGTCGCCGAGCAACGACGAGCTCGCGGGCTCTCGCAGGCCGAGTTGGCCGAGCTGTGCGCGACCACGCAGTCCGCAATCGCGCGGCTCGAGAGCGGTGGACGTCCACCGCGCATCGACACACTGCTCCGCGTGGCCACTGCCCTCGACTGCACGCTCGCGGTCGAGCTCCGACCCCGCACCGCACCGAAGGGAGACCTCGCATGACGGGCCGTGCCCACAACGTCGGCCTCGAGGAGATCGAGACGACCATGACGGAGAAGCTGCTGGCCGTTGTCCTGACCGCCTTCTTCCTCGTCGGCGGCATCTGGGCCTACACGAAGCTCGACGATCTGGGCGACCGGGCGTATCGCACTCCCGAGAGCTACTTCACCGCGTCGGAGCGCTCGGCCGTCGACGCGTCCCAGGCGGCTCAGACGCGGGCCGGCACAGCCGAGATCGCGGCGGGGCAGGCACGGCAGGAGCTCGAGCTCGCGCGCGAGGCGTACCGGACTGGGCTCGATGCGGGGCAGGACGTGCCCGAGCTGCGCCGCTCCTACGAAACGGCCCAACAGCGATTCGACGCCGCCACCGCCGAGCAGGCCGAGGCGCGGCAAGCCGCCGCTGCCGCGCAGCCCGCCGCCACGGCCGCCTACGATCGCGCGTCGGCGGAGGCAGAGCGCGCCAGCAGGCGCGATGGAAGGCTGGCCTTCGGCCTCCGCCTGGCCTTCGTGCTCGGCTCGCTCGGCGCCGGCTACTGGTTCCTACTCGGGCTCCGGCGTACCGGCTCGCGCTATCTACCCGTCGGCTTCGCCCTCGTCGGGTACGCGGCGATCCTCGCCCTCGTCCTTGCCGGCGACTACTTCACCGACTACATCGACGTCGCCGAGCTCGGCCCGCTCGTCCTGTCGGTGGCGGGCATCGCCTTCACGCTCGTCGCCTTCTGGTGGCTGCAGCGCTACCTGGCGCGCCGGCTCCCCGGCCGACGGGTACGCAAGGCCGAATGCCCCTTCTGCGGGTATCCGGCTCGGGGAGCCGTGCACTGCGAGGGCTGCGGCCGAACCGTGCTCGGCGAATGCACCACCTGCCACGGGCCGCGCCGCGTCGGGACGCACCATTGCGGCGCCTGCGGCGCAACCTAGTGCGGCATCTCCGAGCGTTTGACCTGGAACTGTCGCGGGTGTGGTGGTCGCCGCACTAGATGATTGAAGGTCGGCCGCGGAGCGGACGGCTGTACTTGTTGCGATCAGGCTCCGCTTCGCGGAGGGCCACTTCGTGGCCGGTGATCGCGTGTTGCAGCTCCAGGTGAAACGTTAGGAGACACCGTGCCAACTACGACGTCTCGCCGATCTCGAACCGTTGCAGCCGCCGGACCGCCAGCCAGACGGACGACAGGCACACGAGGATCATGAGCACGACGGCCGGCGCCGCAGTCAGCTTCGCTGCAAACACGCTGCGCGGCGCATCAGCCACGAGGTCGGCGACGGCCAGCGTGTAGTGGCGCACGCTGAGCAGCCGGGTGCCGGCGAAGAGTCCGTTGATCAGCCCCTCCCAGATGAAGACGTAGGCCAGCCCGGCAATGAGAGCGCGGCTGGTGACAACGCTCAACATCACGAACAGCGCCGAGTAGACGAGGCTGCCGAGGACGAGCGCGACGGCGAAGCCGAGCAGCAGCCTGGCGTCGAATGCACCCGAGAGACCGATCGCCCCTGCGGCCAGACCGGAGACGAGCACCGTCACCGCCGTCGCAAACCACGCGGCGACGAGCTTGCCGGCGATGATCCGGCTGCGGGCGATGGGCTTGACGAGCAGATACACAGCCGTGCCGTCCTCGATCTCCGCACCGAGCGCGGCCGTGCCGAAGACGAGCGCGACCAGGGGGAGGAGCGACGTCACGATGAGCCCCTCGAACAGCACCTGGGCCACCCATTCCTGCGGATCGCCGTCCTGGCTGCCGACGCGGTAGACGATGGCGAGCAGGACGGGAAGCAGCGCGATCGCGGCCATCAGCAGCGTTCGCCCGCGCCCCAGAAGCTGGCGCACGGTGAGCCGGGCGATGTCGGCGCTCACCGGCCCACCAGGTAGGCGAAGACGTCCTCGAGCGACTCGTCACTGGGACGCAGCTCGCGCAGGGTAATGCCCTTCGCGCGCGCGATCCCCGGAAGTGCGTGCGCGAACCCCCGGAGCTCCGAGGTGCGCACGGAGAGCCGTCCGTCCTGCAGCTCGACCCCGAGCACGCTTTCGTGCGCCACAAGCGCGGCGGCGAGGCCGCGGTTGTCGGTCGAACGCAACGTAAACGTGTGCGGCCGGTCGGTCATCAGCCGCCGGATCTCGCGGAAGTCGCCGGAGGCGGCCAGCCGCCCGCCGACGATGACGAGCACACGCTCTGCCAGCCGCTCGACCTCCTCCAGGATGTGCGAGGAGAAGATGATCGTCCGGCCGTCAGCGGCCAGCCTGCGGAGCAGCTCGATCAGGTGCAGCCGCTGCCGCGGATCGGCGCCGTTGAAAGGCTCGTCGAGCAGGAGCACCTGCGGATCGTGAACGAGCGCGGCGGCGACCTTGATGCGCTGCTTCATCCCCTTCGAGTAGGTCGCCGTGGCCCGCCCGGCAGCGTCCTGGAGCTCAACCGTGCGAATGGCCCGCCCGGCGGCCCCGTCCGGGTCGGCAACGCCCTGCAACCGGGCATTGAGCCGGACGAACTCGAACCCCGAGAGGCCCCCGTACACCGCCTCGCGCTCCGGGACGAGGCCCAGGTCACGGTACAGGCCCGGATTCTGCCAGGCCGACGCTCCGAGCACCGAGACCTCGCCCGCGCTCGGCTTCAGGAGCCCGGAGAGCATGTGCAGCAGCGTGCTCTTGCCGGCGCCGTTCGGCCCGAGGAGACCCGTGATCCCCGGCTCGATGGCGAAGGAGATGCCGTTGACCGCGACGACGTTGCCGTACCAGCGGGAGACCTGGTCGAGCACGATCGTGGCCGCGGCCGACCCGACCGCGGAGGACTGCGAAGGAACAACGGTCATGCCACCACCCGCCGCAGGCGGACGAAGGTGAGCGCGAAGCCGGCGACGATCGTGGCCACCCCCGCGAGGAAGTAGACCCACCCGCCGAACGCGGCGTCGCGCAGGATGTTCTCTGCACCCGACTCGGACCCGAAGAACCAGTCGATCGTGCCCTCCCAGGCAACGGGGCTGAGCAGGAGGGAGAAGCGCGCGATCGCCGTGTCGGCCGTTTCCATGAGGATGTTGGCCGCCGCCAGGGTGAGCACGAACGCGCCGACGATGGCGGCCGTCGCGTACGCACGGCGGGGAAGGTACGCGGCGATCACGAGACCGAGTGCGGCGATCGTGGCAGACATCGTCAGCGAGCCGGCCAGGATCGGGAAGATGAGATCCCAGCGGTCGGCCAGGTACCCGGACAGGTCGTCGTCGGCCATGCCGTTGCCGACGAACAGCAGGAGCTGCGGACCGAGCGTGAGCACGAGCATGGCGCTGATCAGGGCGGCGAACTTGGCCGCCGTGTAGTCGAGGCGGGAGACCGAGCGGGAGAAGTAGAGGGAAAGCAGCCGATTGCGCTGGTCGCGCCCGACCAGCTCCGGCGCCACGGTGGCGCAGAAGAGCACGAGCACGATCTGCACGTAGCTGAAGTAGTCCTCGTGCTTGAACAGGTCGACGTGCTGGTCGACGCCGCTGACCACGGCACCCACACCGAGCTGGACGATGGCCGGGACGAAGGCGAAGATAGCGAGCAGGAACGGGAAGATCTTGCTGCTCGTGCGCCGGCCGAGACCGAAGGCGCTGCGCAGAGCGTGGACGTAGAGCGTGAGCAGAGTCCCCCGACGCCCGATGCGCTCGCCCGCGTAGCTGCGATAACCGAGGTCGTAGATGCTGCTCGCGGGGGCGGTTGGCTCAGGCGTGGACATCGCCGATCACGCCCTCCTCGTCGCGAAAGAGATCCTCGAGCTGCCGGCGCCTCTGCTCCACCCGGACGAGCCCGAGCGCCAACTCGGCTGCACCGTCTCGGATCGCGTCGTACAGGCGCTCGTCGGTGAGCACGACCTCCAGGGTGCGCTGACCGGCGGTGGCCTCGAACCCCTGGTCGCGAAGGCGCTCGGCGAGACCGGCCGCAGACCCCTCGACCTCGACCGTGAGCACCGCCGTGCGCCCGGTGAACGTGTCGAGCTGATCGGCCTCCACGAGCCGGCCACCCTCGATCACCACGAGGAACTCGCAGACCCGCTCGATCTCGGTCAACAGGTGCGAGGACATGAGGATGGAGATGCCGAACTCGCGGCCGATCCGCCCGATCAGCTCCAGCATCTCGTCCCGCCCCGCCGGGTCGAGGCCGTTGGTCGGCTCGTCCAGCAGCATCAGCTTCGGATCGTGCACGAGCGCCTGCGCCAGCTTGACCCGCTGGCGCATCCCCGTCGAGTAGCCCCGCATCTCGCGATAGCGTTCCTCGAAGAGCCCGACATGACGCAGGGTCTCGGCCGTACGCTCCCGGGCCGCGCCGCGGGGCAGCCCGTTGACCTGCGCCATGTGGGTCACGAACTCGGTGGCGTTGATCTCGAGCGGCAGGCAGTCGTGCTCGGGCATGTACCCGGTCAGCTGCCGCACAGCGAGCCCGTCGCGCACGACGTCGAGCCCGAACAGCTCGGCGGAGCCGCTGCTCGGCTGGAGCAACCCGAGCAGGATCCGGATGAGCGTGCTCTTGCCGGCACCGTTGGCGCCCACCAACCCGATCACGCCTGGCTCGAGCTGCAGGTCGAGACCGTCCAGCGCCACCACCGAGCCGTAGCGCTTGGTCAGGCCACGGGTGGCGATGAGCGGCACGCTGACAACCTAGTGGACTGGCGTGAGAAGCCGATGAGAGCGATCACCGGGAGAAGAGCGCGGCCTGGCCCTGACCGACCCCGACGCACAGGGTGGCGAGCCCGTAGCGCCCGTCACGGCGGCGCAACTCGTGCAGGAGACTGACGACGAGCCGGGCTCCGCTCATGCCGAGGGGATGGCCGATGGCGATCGCACCGCCGTTGACGTTGACCTTCGCCCCGTCCAGGCCGAGCTCGCGCATCACCGCGATCGACTGGGAGGCAAACGCCTCGTTCAGCTCGACCAGATCGAGCTCGCCGGTCGAGAGCCCCTGCCGCTCCAGCAGCCGCCTCACCGCCGGCACCGGCCCGATCCCCATCACCGCCGGATCGACACCGGCGGCAGCAGATCCCACGAAGACGCCCAGCGGCTCCACGCCGAGCTCGCGCGCTCGGGCCTCGGTCGTGATCACGAGAGCCGCCGCACCGTCGTTGATGCCGCTGGCGTTGCCGGCCGTGACCGTCCCTCCGGGACGAAAGACGGCGCGCAACGTGCCCAGCTTCTCGAGCTGCGTATCGGGACGCGGGTGCTCGTCCGTGTCGACGCCGTCCACCGGGACGATCTCGTCGGCAAAGCGGCCGGCCGCCTGGGCCGCCGCCCATTTCTGCTGCGACGCGTACGCGAACGCGTCCTGATCCTCGCGTGACACGCCGTAGCGCTCAGCCACGTTCTCGCCGGTCTCCCCCATCGCCTCGTCCGACCAGCTCTCGGCGTAGCGCGGGTTGACGAAGCGCCAGCCCAGCGTCGTGTCGTGCAGGATGCGATCGCCGCGCGGGAACGCCGCGTCCGGCTTCGCCATCACGAACGGGGCGCGCGACATCGACTCGACACCGCCCGCCACGACCACGTCCGCGTCACCCGCGAGCACGGCGTGGCACGCCGCCACGGTCGCCGCCAGGCCAGAGGCGCAGAGGCGGTTGACCGTGACCCCCGCCACCGTCTCCGGCAGTCCCGCCAGGAGCGCGGCGAAGCGTGCCACATTGCGGTTGTCCTCGCCGGCCTGGTTGGCACACCCGAGCATGACGTCCTCGATCTCCGCCGGGTCGATGCCGGACCGCTCGACGGCCGCGCGCACCGCAACCGCGGCGAGGTCGTCCGGGCGCACGTTCGCGAGCGCGCCACCGTAACGGCCAACCGGGGTGCGCACAGCGGAGATGATCACCGCCCGTCTCACGTGATGCCCTCCTCGACCAGGAAGGAAGCTGTCGTCGCCGCCTGCACGTCAGCGAGCGTAGCCGCGTCGAGCAGCTCGGTCAGCCAGAGCTCGCCGTCACGGAACCGGAAGACGGCCTGCTCGGTGATCAGGACGTCAGCCGCCTCGCGCGCGGTGAGCGGGTAGGTGCACTCCCGGACGAACTTGGGGGAGCCGTCCGAGGAGGTTGCGGTCATCGTCACGATCACACGGCGGGCACCGACGACGAGATCCATGGCGCCACCGACGCCCAGCACGTCCCGCCCGGGAACGGCCCAGTTGGCGACGTCGCCCGCGCCGCTCACCTGCAGGGCACCGAGTACGGCGACGTCGACGTGCCCGCCCCGGATCATGGCGAAGCTCTCGGCGCTGTCGAAGTAGGCCGCCCCCGGCAGCGCCGTCACAGGACGCTTGGCGGCGTCGATCACATCGGGATCGATCTCCTCGTCCGCGGGTCGCGGGCCGACGCCGAGCAAGCCGTTCTCCGTGTGCACGAAGACACCGGCGTCCGGGGACAGGAACGCGGGAATCAGGTTGGGGATGCCGATCCCGAGGTTCACGATCTCGCCGGGCCGAAACTCCCGGGCCGCGCGCTCCGCGATCACGTGCCTGGGGTCGCTCATGGCCGACCCTGCACGAGGTGGTCGACATAGAGATGCGGTGTGACGATCGCTTCGGGCTCCAGGCCGCCCGCGGGCACGATCTCGCCCGCCTCGGCGATGGTGATCGTCGCCGCCGTCGCCATCAGCGGATTGAAGTTGCGGGCGGTACGCCGGTACCAGAGGTTCCCGAGCGTGTCGGCCCGTGCGGCGTAGACGAGCGAGATGTCGGCGCGCAGGGGCGGCTCGAGGACGTGGAGGGCACCGTCGATCACGCGCTCCTCCTTGCCCTCGGCCAGGAGCGTGCCCGCGCCGACGCGGGTGTAGAAGCCGCCGATCCCGGCCCCGCCGGCCCGGATCGCCTCGGCAAAGGTGCCCTGCGGCAGCAAGGTGGCCTCGATCTCTCCGGCGTTGACGGCGGCCACCGCCTCGGGGTTCGAGGTGAAGTAGGACGAGATACCACGGCTGATGCGGCCCTGACGGAGCAGCTTGCCGAGCCCGCGACCGGCCTCGCCGATGTTGTTGGAGACGATTGTCAGATCGGTCGCGTCCGAGGCGTCGACGAGCGCGTCGATCAAGGTGAGCGGGGCACCGACGAGACCGAAGCCGCCGACCATGATCGTGTCGCCCGATCGGACAAGCGAGACCGCCTGCTCCGGGGTGGCGAGTCCGCTCGCGGTCACCGGGGCAGCGTACCCCCGGTGGCACCACCACCGGTCGAGGGATCGACGGCCACCGGGACGACGTCTACCCTGAACCCACAACCCGAAGGAGGGAACCCGAGATGCGTCGAGCCGCACGAGCCCTTGCCCTTACGAGCCTGATCGCAGCGACCTTGGCCGTCACGCAGATTGCGTGGGCGCGCACGCTCCCGGGAGCACCGAACTCGCCGGCCTGCCTGCGCGGGCACTGGGTCGCCACCAAGGCAGAATCCCAACGCGTGCTGAGGGTGCTGGTACCCGGGCCGTACACGTTCACAGGCAAGCTGTACATGGACTTCCGCGACGGGACGATGCAGTACGGCACGACGCGCTTCGTGATCAGCGTGCCAGGTGCCCCGCCGGGTTCCGGCAGCTTCTTCATGGCGTACACCTACACGGCAACCCGCGGGCGGGTCACGCTCTCACGGGGCACAGGGACGGTCACGGTCAAAGGCATTGCGACCAACGTCACGTCCCCGGGCAGCGTCACCCCGTTCCAATGTAACGCCACCCGCCTCAGGTGGAAGGGGCCGCCGCAGGTCGGCTGGTTGACGCTCGGCCGGGCGAGCTCTTAGCCTGGATCCAGGCTTGGAGCCTATCCCGGCAGGCCGGGCGCGCTGCGGGGTCCTTCAGGGCCGAGCTCGTCCCGTGACGAGGGCCGGATTCGCCGCTGCGAATGACCAATTGCCGGTCGAGCTTCCACTCCTCGCGAGGCCCTGAAGGGCCCCGCAGTACTAGTGCGGTGTCTCCCAACGTTTCACCCGGAACGCTGGTGCGGCACCCACAACACCAAGGAGAGTTCCAGGTCAAACGTTACGTGATGCCGCACTAGGCGCGGAGCTCCTTCAGCATCTCTCGTGCGATCACGAGCCGCTGGATCTCCTGTGTGCCCTCGTAGATCTGGGTGATCTTGGCGTCGCGCATGAAGCGTTCGACCGGGTACTCCTTGACGTACCCGTAGCCGCCGAGGATCTGCACGGCCTCGGTCGTCACGTACATCGCGACATCCCCACAGAAGAGCTTGGCCATGGCCGAGGCCTTCGTCAGCTCCAACTCGGGGACGCCGTCGTCGACCATGCGGCCGAAGCGGTAGAGCAGGCCGCGCGCAGCCTCGGTTCTCGTCTCCATGTCCGCGAGCTTGGCCGCGATCAGCTGGTGCTGCGCGATCGGCCGGCCCATCGTCTCGCGCGTCTTCGCATACTCGAGCGCATAGTCCACGGCGCCCTGCGCGATCCCGAGAGCCTGCGCGGCAACCCCGGCACGGGACCGGTCGAGGATGCGCATGGCGAGCACGAACCCGGTGCCCTCGTCCCCGAGCCGGTTCTCCAGCGGCACACGCACACCGTCGAACACCAGCTCGCCCGTGGTCGAGCCGGAGATGCCCATTTTCGGCTCGAGGCGCGCCACCGAAAACCCGGGCGCGTCGGGCTCGACGAGGAAAGCACTGATACCGCGGTGCTTCGCCGCCGGGTCGGTCTTGGCGAAGACGGTGTAAAGCTTCGCGACGCCGGCGTTGGTGATGAAGCGCTTGCCGCCGTCGAGAACGTACGTCTCCTCCTCGCGGCGGGCCGCCGTGCGCATGGCCGCCGAATCCGAGCCGGACCCGGCCTCGGTCAGCGCATACGCGCTCAGCCACTCGCCCGAGGCGAGCTTGCCCAGATAGCGGGCCCGCTGGTCTGCCGAGCCCACGAGCTTGAGCGCGAGTGAGCCGAGATCCTGTACGGCCAGGATCAGGCCCGAGGTCGCGCACGCCCGCGACACCTCCTCGATCGCGATCAGGGCCGCGAGCTGGCCCGCCCCGACGCCACCCGCCTCCTCGTCGAGGAAGAGCCCGAACAGCCCGTGCTCGCGAAACAACTCGACCACGTCCCAGGGAAACTCGTGCGACGCGTCGATCTCGGCGGCGCGCGGTGCGATGCGTTCGCACGCCAGCGAACGTACGAGGTCACGGATCTCTCGCTGCTCCGGTGTCAGAGGATCCCATGGCATCGGTCAGCAATCTTGCACGATGTCAACCTGCTGGCGGGCCTGCGCGCGCTCGGGGTGGGAACAGACACGCTGGTGCGGCCGTAACACCGCCAACAACGTTCCGGGTCAAACGTCAGGAGATGCCGCACGAACCGGCTGGTTCGTTCCAGGGAGCGCGAGCCCCGGCACGTCGTCCGTCCCGTTCAGCACCCTGTCGGCCATCGCCATCTTCTCCTCGAGATCGGCCTGGCCGAGCATGACGATGCGCTGCGCCTGTGGGGAGCCCGCGCCGTGCATGGCCTCGACCATGGTCGTCACGCTGGTCATGTTCTCGATGTAGCGGCCCACCCGGATGCGTTCCATCACGTCGTAGTCGGGATTGGCGGTGTGGTACTTGCGCACCAGGTCACCGATCTCCGGGTTCTCGAGCGCCTGCTCGTCCGGCATCGTGGCCAGGAAGCCGCCCGCCAGGTCGTGGCTGAAACGACCGATCTGGTAGACGTTGCGCGTGATGTTCTGCTTCACCGTGTTGGCCATCATCGGGTCGACCATGAACGACCCGCACGGCAGCTCGTAGCCCATCGCGCTCGCACCGATCGCAGACGCGTACGTCGTCTCGTTCAAATGGATCATCTCCACGAGCTTGTCCTTGACCACCGCGTTCTTCTCGGTTCCGAGGATGCGCGTCATCTTCGCGGTGGCACCGATCAGCACGTCCGCGTTACCGCCCTTGCAGCCGCCGTAGTTCGCGCGATGCCAGGTCGCGAAATAGGTGACGAGGCGGGCGCAATGGCCGGTCTCCCCGTTCAGGAAGACCCGGTCGTTGGGGACGAAGACATCGTCGAACACGATCATCGCCTCGCCTCCGACGATGCCGAAGCGCGGGTTGCCGATGTCGCAACCGCCTTCGAGCTTGCGGTTGTCGTTCGACTGGCGCCCGAAGATGAAGAGCACGCCCTCCGCATCCGCCGGCACAGCACAGGCGATCGCGTAGTCCACCTCCTCCGGGGTGAGCGCGGTTCCGGGCAGCACCAGCACCTCGTGCGAGTTGATGCCGCCGGTGTTGTGCATCTTCGCGCCGCGGATCACGACACCGTCGGGGCGCCGCTCGACGACGCGCACGAACTGGTCGGGGTCGCTCTGCTCCGAGGGCCGCTGCGCGCGATGGCCTTTGGGGTCGGTCATCGCGCCCGCCAGCATCAGATCCTCCGCCTGCACCCACTCCAGGTACGTACGGAAGCGCTGGTGGTAGTCCGTGCCCCCCTCCTGGTCGGCCTCGTAGGTGCCGGCGTAGAGCGCATTCAGCGCGTCGAGACCGACACAGCGCTGGAAGCAGGTCCCTGTGACCTGACCCAGGAGACGCAGCATCTGGATCTTCTTCACCAGATCGTCGGCGCTCTGGAAGATATGCGTGTAGCGATGGATGCGATCGCCGGTGAGGTTGCTGATCGCGGTCATCACCTCACGGTGCTCCGGCATGTGCGCGAGCTCGTAGGTCTTGGCCACCGTGTTCACGTGAGGCGCGGTCTGCGGGTGGTCGGCCACGCTGTCCACCCGCTCGCCCCCGACGTAGGCGCGGGTCTTCAACGCGCGCAGGCTCTCGACGTACTGTTCGGCTGTCTTCAGCGCCACCTCGGGCCTCCGCTCGCGTTTCCCATCACATCACAGTAGCGGCGACGCGTAGACGCCGTCCTCGAGCAGGGAGGGGTCCGGCGCGGGAGCGGACTCCGCCTCGGCCAGGGCTTCTGCCAGCTCGCTCGCCACCTCGGCGCGAATCGCCACGAGCCGTTCCTGGCCGATACCGTCGAGCTGCAGGCGCGCCTCGAGCCGGGCTGCCGGGTCCAGCTCGGTCTCGTATCGCTCACGCAGCGCCGGATCGACGTAGGTGGCCGCGTCGTGGCCGGCGTGGCCATGAATGCGCAAGGTCAGGGCCTCCACGGCCTGCGGGCCTTGACCGGCCCGAGCCCGCTCGATCGCAGCCGACACCGACTCCAGCACGGCGAGCGCATCGGTGCCGTCGACGCGCTCGGCCGGGATCGACCACCCACCGCGGAGACGTTCGGCGATGTTGGTATTGACCATCTGCCGCCCCGCCGGGGTCGAGTAGGAGTACTGGTTGGCCTGGATGACGACCACGAGCGGCAAGCGCCACACCGCGGCCAGGTTGAGCCCTTCGTGGACGTCGCCGGTGGAGAACGCCCCTTCGCCGAGGAAGGTCAGCGCGACCCGCGGCTCCCCGCGCTGCTTGAAAGCGAGAGCCGCACCGACGGCGACGCACAGGACGTCGCCCAGCATGGAGACCAGCGGGAACACGTTCCGCTCCTTCATCCCGAAGTGCAGGTTCCCGTCGCGGCCGCGGGTCGGCCCCGTTCCCCGCCCGAGGAAGTGCCGGAACGCGTCCGCCGGGGTCACCCCACGCGCGAAGTGGCAGGCCAGCTCCCGGTTGAGCGGAGCGACGACATCGTCGGGCCCGAGCGCGAGCCCTGCGCCTGCGGCCACAGCCTCCTGACCGCGGCCGGTGTAGACGCTGCCGGCGATCCGCCCTTGCCGATACAGGGCCATGATCCGTTCCTCGAACAGGCGCTGCTGCAGGACGAGCCGGAGCAGCGCCACACGTTGCAGCTCCGGGATCTGAGGCGCGGGGATCGCCGGCGGAACGCGTGCATGCGGGCTGTCAGTAGGCAAGCAGCTCATCCAGCACACGCCGGGTGCTCTCCACGCTCGGCAGGTACGCGTCCTCGAGCTCGGGTGCAAAGGGCACCGGTGTGTCGACGGGAGCGTGCAACACGGGTGGCGCGTCGAGCGACTCGAAGCCCTCCCGTGCCACGAGCGACAGCACGAGCCCCGCGACCCCGGTCGCAGCAGACGCCTCCTGGAGCATCAGCACCCGGGACGTTCTGGCGACGGACTCCAGGATGGCGTCCCGATCGAGCGGCCACAACGTGCGCAGGTCGATCACGTCGACCGAGGCCCCGAGGGCCTCCGCAGCGGCGATCGCCCACCCGACTCCCGCTCCGTACGTGATCACGGTCGCGTCGGCTCCGGCGCGGGCCACGGCTGCCCGTGCGAGCTGCACCCGGTGGTCGTTGGGCGGCAGCACACCCCGCACACGACGGTACAGCGCCTTGTGCTCGAAGAAGAGCACGGGATCGTCGTCCTCGATGGCGGCACGGAGCAGGCCGTACGCGTCGGCCACGGACGATGGACACACCACCTTGAGGCCCGCCGTACCCGCGAACCAGCCCTCGGGACAGGACGCGTGAAACGGGCCGCCGCGGACACCTCCCCCGAAAGGCGCGCGGAGGACCACGGGGAGCGCGATCCCGGATCGCCAGTGGGTCTTGGCGCCGACGTTGACGATGGTGTCGAACGCACACGAGAGGAAGTCCGCGAACTGGAACTCCACGACCGGCCGCCGCCCCATCCAGGCGGCCCCGAAGGCCGCGCCCACAAAACCCTCCTCGGCGATCGGGGTGTCGACCACACGGGCTTCGCCGAACTCGGCGAACAGCCCCTGCGTCACCCCGAACGCACCGCCAAAGTGCCCGATGTCCTCGCCCATCAGGAACACACGCTCGTCCGCGGCGAGGCTGTCGCGCAGGGCTGCGCGGATCGCCTCGAGGAACGTCGTCTCGCCGGCGCCCTGCGATTCGTCCGCGCGAGCCGACTCGAGGTGTGCGCTCATGGCGACCCCGTCTTCACGCCTGGAGTATCGCGAACTCCTTGAGCCTAGTGTGATCTCCGACACGTTGCGCCCTGAACTCCTACGAGCGATCACCGGCCACGAAGTGGCCCTCCGCGAAGCGGAGCCTGATCGCCAGAGAAACAGCCGGCCGCTCCGCGGCCGACCCCAAGGACGCTGGTGCGGCGGCCCCACCACCGCCAGTTCCAGGCAACCGTTCAGGGCCGCCGCACTAGGCGGCCGCGGCGCGCGGGGCGGCCTCGCCGCCGGCGTTGACCGGCGTATAGGCGAGGTTGGGCAGGAGCCAGCGCTCCGCCCCACTCAGTGAGACGCCGCACCGCGACGCGTAGTCCTCGACCTGGTCGCGCTGGATCTTGCCGAGACCGAAGTAGCGGGCCTGCGGGTGGGCGAAGTAGAAGCCGGACACGGAGGAGGCCGGGGTCATGGCCAGGCTCTCGGTGAGTCGAACTCCCGTGGCTCGCTCGCTACCGAGCAACTCGAAGATCGTGCGCTTGCCGTTGTGGTCAGGGCAGGCCGGGTACCCCGGCGCGGGACGGATGCCGCGGTAGGCCTCGGAGACCAGTTCCGCGTTGGCGAGCTGTTCGTGCGGGGCGTAGCCCCACAGCTCCTTGCGCACATGCTCGTGGAGCCGCTCGGCGAACGCCTCCGCCAGGCGGTCGCCGAGCGCCTGCACGAGGATCGCGTTGTAGTCGTCCTCGGCGGCCCGGTAGGCAGCCGCCCGGGCCTCGACCTCACCGCCGATCGTGACCGTGAACGCGCCGACGTGGTCGATGGCGCCCCCGGAGCGGGGAGCGACGAAGTCGGCGAGCGCGTAGTTGGGACGCGAGTCGCGGCGCTCGAGCTGCTGCCGGAGCGTGCGGATCGTGCCGAGCACGGCGGAGCGGGCGGTGTCGGCATACACCTCGATGTCGTCGCCGACGGCGTTGGCCGGCCAGAGCCCGACCACCGCGCGGGGATGGAACCAGCCCTCCGTGACGATCCGCTCGAGCAGCGCGAGCGCGTCGCGGTGGACCATGGAGGCGGCCTCGCCGACCTGCGGATCGTCGAGCAGCGCCGGGAAGGCGCCGGGCAAGTCCCAGACGGTGAAGAAGGGCTTCCAGTCGATGCATTCCACGAGGTCGGCCAGGTCGTAGCCAGCGAAGGTGGTGATCCCCGGATGCGCCGGCGCAGGGGCGTCGTGCACCGCCCAGTCGATGCTGACCGCGTTGGCCCGCGCAGCGGCCAGGGAGACGAGCCGCCGCTCGCCGATCGCACGCTCGTGCTCCTCGACCAATACCCGGTACTGCTCCGTGACCTCCGCCGCCAGGCCGGCGCGATGCTCGGCCGAGGCCAGCTGCCGCGCGACACCCACGGCGCGCGAGGCGTCGGCGACGTGCACGACCGGGCCGTCGTAGGCGGGTGCGATCTTGACCGCGGTATGGATCTTGCTCGTGGTCGCGCCGCCGATCAGCAGCGGCAGGTCCATCCCTTCGCGCTCCATCTCCGAGGCGACGTAGCGCATCTCCTCCAGGCTCGGTGTGATGAGACCGGAGAGGCCGATCAGATCGGCCTGCTCGGCTCGGGCCGTCTCCAGGATCCTGGCGCACGGCACCATCACGCCGAGATCGACGACGTCGAACCCGTTGCACTGGAGGACGACGCCGACGATGTTCTTGCCGATGTCGTGGACGTCCCCCTTGACGGTGGCCATCACGATCTTGCCGCGCTTTGCCTCGCCGGCGCTTCCCGCCTCGATGTGCGGGAGCAGGGTGGCAACGGCCTTCTTCATCACGCGTGCGCTCTTCACCACCTGGGGCAGGAACATCTTCCCCGCTCCGAAGAGGTCGCCGACGACGTCCATCCCGGCCATCAGCGGGCCCTCGATCACATCGAGCGGCCGTGCCGCCGCGAGCCGGGCCTCCTCGGTGTCCTCCTCGATGAAATCGGCGACACCGTGGACGAGTGCGTGCTCGAGTCGCTTCTCGACGGGCTCGCTGCGCCAGGCGGGATCGATTCCCTCGGCAGCCGCGGACGGGTCGTCCCGGTAGCGCTCCGCCAGCTCGAGCAGGACGTCTGTGGCGCCGGCGTGGGTGTTGAGGATGACCGCCTCGACCGCTTCTCGCAATTCGAGTGGGATGTCCTCGTAGACGGTGATTTGACCGGCGTTGACGATCCCCATGTCGAGGCCGGAGCGGATCGCGTGGTAGAGAAAGACCGAGTGCATCGCCTCGCGCACGGCGTTGTTGCCGCGGAACGAGAACGAGATGTTCGAGACGCCGCCTGAGACGCGAGCGTGTGGCAGGCGCTCCTTGATCAGCCGGGTGGCGTCGATGAACGCTCGGGCGTAGTCGTCGTGCTCGGCGATGCCGGTGGCCACGGCGAAGATGTTCGGGTCGAAGATGATGTCCTCGGGAGGGAAGTCCGCCTGCTCGGTGAGCAACCGGTAGGACCGCTCGCAGATCGCGAACTTCCGCTCCGCCGTCTCCGCCTGACCCTGCTGGTCGAAGGCCATCACGACGACGGCGGCTCCGTACCGGCGGATGAGGCGCGCCTGGCGCAGGAACTCCTCCTCCCCCTCCTTGAGGCTGATCGAGTTGACGATCGGCTTGCCCTGAACGCAGCGCAGCCCCGCCTCGAGCACCGACCACTTCGACGAGTCGATCATCACCGGGACGCGCCCGATGGCGGGCTCCCCGGCGATCAGGTCGAGGAAGCGGGTCATTGCGGCCTCGGCATCGAGCATTGCCTCGTCGAAGTTGATGTCGATCACCTGCGCGCCGTTCTCCACCTGGTCGCGTGCGACCTGAAGGGCCGTCTCGTAGTCGCCGTCCATGATCAGGCGCTTGAAGAGTGCGGAGCCCGCGACGTTCGTACGCTCGCCGACGAGGACGAACCGGGCCTCGGGAGTGAGCTCGCTCACGAGGCGAGCGCGAACGGCTCGAGACCGGAGAGACGGAGCGCAGGCGCCGGCTGCGGCGCGGTTCGTGGCGGGACGCCTTCGACCGCGGCGGCGATGGCGGAGATGTGCGCCGGCGTCGTGCCGCAACAACCCCCGACGACGTCGAGGAGACCGTCGCGGGCAGCGGCACCGAGCTGCGCAGCCATCTGCTCGGGCGTCTCGTCGTAGCCGCCGAACTGGTTCGGCAGGCCGGCGTTGGGATGCGCGCTGATCCTGGTGCCGGCAACACGGGCGAGCTCGGCCACGTGCCCGCGGAGCTCGCGGAAGCCGAGGGCGCAGTTGAGCCCGACGCTCCACGGGCGGGCGTGGGAGACGGAGACCCAGAACGCCTCAGGCGTCTGTCCTGACAGGGTGCGTCCGGCGAGGTCGGTGATCGTGCCGGAGACCATGAGCGGGACGCGCCGGCCTCGTTCCTCGAAGAGCTCGTCGACCGCGAACAGGGCGGCGCGCGCGTTCAGCGTGTCGAACACCGTCTCCACGAGCAGAAGGTCGACACCGCCGTCGAGCAGGCCCTGGGTGGCGCGCCGGTAGGCGAGACGGAGATCTTCGAAGCGGATGTTCCGCGCGGCGCCGTCGGAGACGTCGGGCGAGATCGAAGCTGTGCGGGACGTTGGCCCCAGTGCTCCCGCCACGAACCGCGGTCGATCGGGGTCGGCGTGCTCCGCCTGGTCGGCCGCGGCGCGCGCGATCTCGGCGCCGGCCCGGTTCAGCTCGTAGTCGAGATCGGCCAGCCCGTAGTCGGCCTGGCTGATCCGGGTGGCGTTGAACGTATTCGTCTCGATGATGTCGGCCCCGGCAGCGAGGTACTCCCCGTGGACCCAACGGATCACGTCGGGTGCGGTGAGGTTGAGCAGATCCATGTTCCCGCGCAGGTCGACGTCGTGGTCGCGAAAGCGCTCGCCCCGGTAGTCGGACTCCGCCAGGTCGCGCGCTTGCACCATCGTTCCCATGGCACCGTCGAGCACGAGGATCCGCTCGCGCGCAACGTCGTCGAGGCGCCTCATGCGGCCAGCTCCAGCTCGGGGGTCAACCCGACAGCACGACAGACGCCGAGGGTCAGGTCGGCACGGTTCAACGTGTAGAGGTGGACGTTCTCCACTCCGCTCGCGGCGAGGTCGAGGCACATCTGGGAGGCGATCTCGATCGCCGCGCTCGTCCGTTCCGTCTCGTCCTTCAGCCCGGCGAATCGCCTCACGACCCAGCTCGGTACCGTGGCGCCGCAGCGGCGGCTGAACGACACGACACGATCGATGTCGCCGATGGGCATGATTCCCGCGACGATCGGCTGCTCGATCCCGGAGCGCGCGACACGGTCGCGGAAGCGGATGAACGTGTCCACGTCGAAGAAGTACTGGCTGATCGCGCGAGCAGCGCCGGCCTCCAGCTTGCGGCGCAGATGCTCGAGCTCGGCCTTCTGCGAGGTCGACTCAGGATGGCCCTCCGGGTAGCAGCCGACCGAGATGTCGAAGTCGGCGACCTCGCGCAGACCCGCGATCAATTGCGGCACGCAGGTGTAGCCGTGCGCATGGGGCACGAACGGCGCCCCGACCTCGGGCATGTCGCCCCGCAGGGCGACGATCCTGCGCACGCCCGCGTCGGCCCAGCGGCGTGCGATGCGGTTGGTCTCGCGCCGGCTCTCCCCCACGCACGTGAGATGGCCGGCAGGGGTGAACGGTCCTTCCTTAGCGAGGCTACGAACGATGCGGTCGGTGCGGTGGGCGTTGGATCCGCCTGCCCCGTAGGTGACCGAGCAGAACGCGGCCGGCAGGGCGGCCAGCTCAGCCAGCGTGGTCCGAAACGCCTGGTCACCCGCGGGTTCACGTGGCGGGAACACCTCGAGTGAGAGGCGCAGGCGGCTCACGACAGCTCCGCGGCGCGTCGCAGCGTGGCCTCACGGCCGGGTTGGGCGCCGGCGCGGCCCGTCCACAGGACGACAGTGATGGCGCCGCCCTCGAGACGCTCGGCCCGACCGGGGAGGACGCCGGCGTCCTGCATGGCACCTTCGACGAGCGCGTCCGGGAAGCCGAGCCAGCGATGGGCATGCTCGGTGCGCAGCTCCTGCCGCTCGTGCGGCGCGAAGTCGACGACGAGCAGCCGGCCGCCGGGTCGCAGGACGCGGGCCGCCTCGGCGAGGGCATCGACCGGGCGCTCGGCATAGTGCAGGACGAGCCGCATCGCCACGGTGTCGAAGCTCGCGGCCGGGAACGGCAGCTGCGTCATCTCCGCCTGACGCACGTGGCAGTGCTGGAGGCCACCCCGGAAGAGGTTGGCGCGTGCCACGTTCAGCATGTCGCGGGACGTATCGATGCCGACACCGGTGCGGAGGCGGCCCTGCAGCAGCTGGAGCAGGTGGCCGGTCCCCGTCCCGATGTCGAGCAGGTCGCCGAGCGGGCCGCTGCCGAGCGTGCGGCTGATGGCGGCGTCGACCTCGTCGTCGTCGACGTGCAGCGCCCGGATCTCCGACCAGTTCACGGCATTGGCGCGGAAGTAGGCGGCCGCCCTCGCAGCTGTGACGGCCTTCACAGCCTGCAGCCGTTCGAGGTCGAGAGCGTGCTGAGGGTCGTCGTCGGGCATCAGGTCGACGATCAGCCGCCCGAGCTCAGCTCCGTCACGATCGTTGGAGAGGCGGAAGTAGGCGCGGTTCCCTTCCTGGTGACGCTCGAGCAGGCCCGCCTCCTGAAGGAGCTTGAGGTGCCGGGAGAGTCGCGGCTGGCTCTGGCCGAGAATCTCCACGAGCTCGGAGACGGAGAGATCGCCGTGCGCGCAGAGACCGAGGATCCGCAACCTCGTCGTCTCCGCCACCGCCCGCAGTCCCTGGAGAAGCCGTTCCATCGCCTTGCCTTCCATCAATACATAAGGATATCTTGATACAAGAGTATCCCATTGACGCCCCGCGGTCAAGGCGAGCGCCGCGCGCTCGTGGCTCCCCGCGCTCGAGGCCGGGAACACTCGAATCGACGCGGCCTGAGCCGACCAGACAGTCCCCTGACGTAGCGTTGAGGGCGTGGAGCGGGAGATCGTGGGACGGCGAGCGGAGCTGGAGGTACTTGGCGATCTTCTCGATCCCTCCGCCGCGCCGGGATTCGCCGTGCTCCTCCTCGAGGGCGAGCCGGGTATCGGGAAGACCACTCTCTGGTTCGAGGGCGTCCGGCTCGCCCGCCACCATGGTGCGCTGGTCCTCGCCGCGCGCCCGACCGCGAGCGAGAGCCGTCTGCCCTACTCGGCACTGGGAGACCTGCTGCGCGATCTCGACCCGGGTCGGCTCGAGGCGATCGGCGATCCGCTGCGAGACGCGTTGCGGGACGCTGCACTGCTGGCCTCGCGCTCGACACTCCCTGACGAGCGAGTCGTCTCGCGGGGGCTGGCCGACCTGCTGCTGGCCATCGCCGCCGAGACGCGACTCGTGGTGGCGATCGACGACGTGCAGTGGCTCGACGAGCGGTCGCGCGGCGCCCTCGCCTACGCGCTACGGCGACTCGTGCCTGCCGCTGGCCGTGTCCTGCTCGCCCGCCGGCCGCCGGCCGGCGCGAGCACGGCGCTCGAGGATGCGCTCCCGGGAACCCATGTCGATCTACTCGCGATCGGCCCGCTGAGCCTGTCTGCGCTCCGCGAGATCCTGCTCGTGCGCACTGGCACGTCACTCCCGCGGCCGCTCCTCGTGCGCGTCCTGCGCTCCTCGGGCGGCAATCCCTACTACGCGCTCGAGATCGCGCGTGAGTTGATCCGGTCGGGCGCCCAGCCCTCGGGAGCGCTTCGGCTCCCGAGCGACGTGACGCGCCTCACGGCGAACCGGATTCTTCGCCTGCCGAAGGCGACGCGGGAGGCACTGCTGCACCTCGCCCTGGCGTCGCGTTCGCGGTCGGGTGCCGCCGGGCCCGACCTCCAACCCGCACTGGACGAGGGCGTGGTCGAGCAGGAGCAAGACGGCAGCGTCCGCTTCGCCCATCCGCTCATCGCGACAGCCGTGATCGACGTCGCCACACCTGCGGAGCGGCGGACGGCGCACAGGGTGCTTGCCTCGTCCGACGCCGATGACGTCGAGGGGGCGCGTCATCTCGCGCTGGCAGCGGTCGCCCCCGACGGAGCGGCGGCTGCAGCCGCCGCAGCGGGCTACGCGCTGGCGACCGACCGTGGGAACGCGCCGGCGGCGCTCGAGCTCTCCGAGCTGGCGCTTCAGCTCACGCCTCGAGAGGAGGTCGGACTGCGGTTGGAGCGCGCGCGCGAATACGCCGAGTGCCTGGA
Organism: uncultured Actinomycetes bacterium; assembly: GCA_963738505.1. GTDB lineage: Bacteria > Actinomycetota > Thermoleophilia > Gaiellales > Gaiellaceae > Gaiella. Next base: position 47,943 of record CAVTWR010000003.1, read on the forward strand.
CGCTGCCGGCGCGGCCGCCGACGGGCGAACGGTGCTCGAGCGCGAGATCGCGGGCGCGCCGCGCGGTGACGACCGAGGCAAGGCGCTCGTCCAGCTCGGCTGGACGTGCTGGAGGGACGACGACCTCCCGAGCGGCATCGCCGCGTGCCGCAGAGCGCTCGAAGAAAGCCGCGATCCGGCGCTGCACGCCGAGGCCTACGAAACGCTGATCTGGCTGTACGAAGACGATCTCGAGCAGGCCTGCGAGAGCGGCAGACACCTTGTTCGGGTTCGCGAGCAGCAAGGGGATCCGATGCTTCTGCCCCGCGCCCGCCTGCTCGCGGCGTACTTCGCGATCGTCGCCGGGTACCCCCCGGACCGAGAGGCGATCGAGACGGATATCGCCGAGCTCAGGCGCCAGAACGTGCTCGCCCAGAACCCGGTGCCAGAGATGTGGGCGAAGTTCACCGACCGGCTCGACGAGGCCCGGGCGATCCTCGAGCAACGCCTGGGCTTCGCCCGGGAATCGCGCGACGAGCAGTTCCTCATCGCCTGCCTCTTCGCGTTGGGGGAGCTCGACACGTGGCGCGGTGACTTCCCTTCGGCTCGCGGGGCTTTCGACGAAGCGCTGCGCTTGCAGGACGAGCTCCCCGGCACCACGTACCTCGGCAGCCTCCACTCCTCGGCCGCTCACCTGGCTGCGATCGAAGGGCGCAGCGGAGACGCCGAGCGCCATGCCGCCGAGGCGCTTCCCGTCTCGCGGAAGGCGGTTGCGGCAGCGGTCGCGCACGCGGCCGTCGGGTTCGCCGCATTCGTCGCGGGTCGATTGGCGGAGGCCGATGAGGCCTACTCGACGGCATCCGCCTTGCTCGACGGCGTCGGCATGCGGGAGCCGGCGCGGCTCCGCTACCACGGCGATCACCTCGAGGTCCTTGTCCTGCGTGGAGATCTCGACCGGGCGACCGCGCTGGCCGAGCGTCTCGCGGAGCGCCTCGTCACCTTCGAGCGACCGTGGCTCGCGATGCAGGTCCATCGCGGACGCGCGTTGATCCACGGCGCCACCGGTGATCTCGCACTCGCGCTCGAGGCTGCTCAATCCGCTCACGCCGCCGCGGAACAGCTCCCGATGCCGTTCGAGCAAGCGCGCACCGCCCTCGTGCTCGGGCGCCTGCTTCGCCGTGCAAAGCGCCGAGGCGCTGCCCGGCGGACGCTCGAGGGTGCACTACGGACGTTCGAGGGGCTCCCTGCCCCACGGTGGGCGGCCGCGACACAGGAGGAGCTGGCGCGACTCGGGCTCTCGCGCACCGGAGGCGAGCTCACCGAGAGCGAGCGGGCAGTCGCCCTGGCGGCCGCGTCGGGCCTCAAGAACCGCGAGATCGCCGAACTGCTCTTCATGAGCCCGAAGACGGTCGAGGCGCATCTTTCCCGTGCCTACCGCAAGCTCGGCGTCCACTCACGGACCGAGCTCGCGAACCGTCTGCCTGCGCAGGGATAGGGAAACGCCCGATGTGACGGGAGCCCGCGGCTCGTACGTTCCGCGCAATGCCGCCGTGGGTTCCCTACATCGCCGAGTGTCTCTGGCCCAGCGTCACGGTGGCCGACGTCGCCGCACTCGACCGGCGCCTCGGGAGGCACGCTCACGCCTGCGTCGAGCACCTCGGCACCACCCTCGTCCCGGAGGACGACGTCGTGTTCGTGTGGCTCCAGGCGAACTCGGAGAGCGCCGTGCGGGCGCTCTGCTTCGCGGCAAGCGTCCCCTTCGACCGAATCGTCGTCGTCTCGGGCCTGCCGGAGGCACGACAGAACCCAGAGGAAAGGACCGAACCATGAAGAGATACCTCATCCCGCTCGCGGTCGTGCTCTGCGGGGCGCTGGCAGTCACGGCCGCCGCCTCGGTGAGCGCGAACGGCTGGGCCCGGGTCAGCGATCCTGGCGCCGAGGGCAGCGTGGGAGTGGCCCGGGTCGGCGAGGGGACGCTCCACGTCGTCTGGGCCAGGGGTGGCTCCGCCTTCGACTCCCGGATCTCGGCTGCCGGCAAGCCAGCGAGCCGAACACCCGTGGCGTCCGGCTGGGCATCGATGGCCGGACCGGCGTTGGTCGTGCAGCCGGACGGGACGCTCCGCGCCTTTCTCAGCGGCTCGATCAAGCCCGCAGACATCGGCGCAGACATCGGTATCCACACCGCGACCGCACCCGCTTCAGGCGCAGCGTGGACGCTCGATCCACAGGCCGTCTGGGGCGGCGCCCTGGCGAACCAACGCGACGTACACGCCGTTCTTGGCAAGGACGGCACGCCCGTGACCGCGATCGGGGGCAGCGGTGCAGTGTTCTTCAGCGGCATCGCGCGGGGAGCAGGCGGCATCGTGCTCCCGCCGGCGCCGTACTCGTACGACCCCGAAGTCGCGGTCGATCAGGGCAGCGGTGCTGTCGTGGCGTCCTGGTACGTCGACCAGGGCGGTCGGCGAGGCATCGTCACGCAGCAGGTCTACCCATCCGCCGGACCGCAGACGCTCGTCGGCGCCGCGGACGAGGCTGTCGATGGTGGTGTGTCCGGCCGAATCGGCGCCGCCGGCACGTTCGTCGTGGTCTCCTCCCCGGCCGGTGTCCGGTTCGGCAGGGTGGGCGGAGCGCTCGGCCTGATCGGGAAGGATGCTGCCGTCAAGGCGGTGGACGTGACGGCGGGCCCCGACGGGCGCCTGTGGGTCAGCTGGTTGTCGAGCGACGGCAAGCTCCACGCGGTCCGCTCGAACCGGGTTGCGTCGCGGTTCGGTGCGATCCAGGCCGTGGCCCCGCCCGGCGGCTCGCCAACGGCGTTCGAGCTGGCAGGCGAAGGATCCGCCGGGCCGCTGGACGCGATCGCGCGCTACAGCACCGGATCGGTCCTCGCCTGGTGGCACCGGCAGCTGTTGCCACCGCTCTCCCTGTCGGTGAAGCGCGACAAGAAGAACGTCGTCTCGATCGCCGTCACCGATGTCGGCGACCCCGTCGCGGGGGTGAAGGTAGCCCTTGCCGGACGTTCCGCCGCGACCGACGCCAAGGGCCGGGCCAGGATCACCGGTGTGGCCAAGGGCGGCAAGGCGACAGCGACCGCCCCCGGCTACCTCGCCGCGACCGCGACCTTCGGGTAAGCGGCTCGCCGTATCACTCTGCCGATCGAACAGGAGGAACCATGCCTCGACCATCAGTCACCTCGGTACTCGCCGGACTCGCGCTCGCCGTCGCCCTCGCCGGGGTCGCCCAGGGAGCGATCCCGGGGAGCGACGGGCGCATCCGGGGGTGCTATGACGCCGACCCGGCCGGGGCCGGCGGTGTGCTCAAGGATCTCTATGTCGTCGACGAGCGGGACGGCTGCCCGGCCGGGACACGGGAGCTCCTGTGGAACCAGACCGGGGTCGCGGGCCCAGCCGGACCGGCGGGCGCCACAGGGGCCCAGGGCAGGCCGGAGGATCCCCACGCCTCCTATCGCACCGACGTCCGCTTCGTTCAGGACGAGGGGACTCCGGACTATCGCAAGGGGGGCTGGGTGCGTGTCGACTGCAACCCCGACGAGACGGCGATCGGCGGCGGCGCGGAGGTCGGGCAGCCGAGAGCGAACCTCAACGCGTACGCCCTTGTCGCCAGCCGCCCGGTGCACAAGGAGCGAGGCTGGGCGGTACTGGTCGTCCATCTGGGCGTGTTCCAACCCTACCGACAGGCAGCCGCGCCGCTCACCGTCACGGCTTGGGCCGTGTGTGCGCGAACTCTCGTCACGGCGAACCCGACTCTGCCGGCGTCGACCGGGGTCGCCTTCGGGCCGCGGCCGTGATCACCAACCGACCGAAAGGAGCAAACATGGTCTCGCGTCCCCGCGCCGCCCTTGCGGTGGCCCTCTCCGCAGGTGTCCTCGTAGGCGCGGCGCTCGCCGGCGGCGATCAGCGCACCAACCCCGACGCGTGCGCCGTCCTGAGCCCATCCCGTGTCAAGTCAGTTCTCGGTCCGGCCGCAATCTCGCACCGCCAGTCCTTTGCGCTGCCTGAGCTCCCGAAGGCCGACCCGGACATCAACCACTTCCTCGACGTCTCCCGTACCGGGTGCACCTGGGCCGATCCGCGGAAGGGGACATTCCTCAACGTGCAGGTCTACGAGCGCAACTCCGAGTTCACCGGCAAGAAGCCGTGGACGCCCGCCACGCAGCGAAACATTCTCGCTGTGATCGGGTCGCAGGGGTACTACGCCCTGGTCGACAACGAAAGGCAGGCCAAGCAGCGCGGTGCTCCCTGGCTTGCCGGGGAGGAGGTCATGCTCGTGTGGGATCGGGCGACCCGCGGCCGCCGCAAGGCGATCATCGCAACCGATCCCACGGACGAGCTGTGGATCGCGATCTCCGTGATCGGCGGCGGTCGGAGTGCCATCGACGTCGCGACCACCGTCACGAAACACCTCCTGGGCGGCTGAAGCGAGAAACAGGGCAGCGGCGGGGACAGTCCCCCGGGGGACTGTCCCCGTCAGCTCAGGACGGCGACGACCGCGGCCTCGAGGCACGCTGCGGTTTCGGTCATGGCCTGCTCGGTGCCGAAGCTGTCGGCCAGCGAGACCGACTCGGTGCGGCCGGCCACGCGGGGGTCGACCCGACCGGCGACCACCACGGTACGCACCCCTCGTGCGATCGCCAGATCATGGACACCACCCACGACCTTGCCCTGGAACGAGGTGGCGTCGAGCTGCCCCTCGCCGGTGAGGACGACCTCGAGGCCTTCAAGCGCCTGCCTCAGGCCCACCAGACCTGCGACCAGCTGGAACCCGGGAACGAGACGCGCGCCGGCGGCGGCCAGGCCACCGGCGAGGCCGCCCGCCGCGCCGGCCCCGGCGACGGCTGTCACGTCACTGCGGAACCGCCTCTCGTAGTCCGCGGCCAGCCGCCGAAGCCGGTCTGTGAGGATGGCGACCGCGTCCTCGTCCGCGCCTTTCTGCGGGCCGAACACTCGTGCGGCATCGAGGAATCGGGTTTGCACGTCACAGGCGACCTCGACCTCGACGTCCACCGGGAAGGGCACGCACCCGTCGAGGGCCTCGAGCGCGCCGATCCCTCCGTCCGTCGTCGCCGAGCCACCGACGCAGACCACGACGTGGACGGCCCCTGCCTCCAGCGCCGCGCGGATCACCTCACCCGTGCCTCGGGTCGAGGCTCGCAGCGGATCGTTGCCCTCCCGGCCGCCGGCCAACTCGAGACCGGAGGCGCGGGCCATCTCGATCACCGCCGTCCGCCCGACCAGCCGCCACCCCGCCTCCACCGAAGCCCCGAGCGGTCCCGTCACCGCCGTCCACCGGTTCGCCCCGCCGAGCACGTCGAGCGTGCCCTCGCCACCGTCGGCGAGCGGCAGCTCATCGCATTCCCAGCCCGCCCGTCGCGCCCCACGCGCCATGGCGGCAGCGGCGTCGGCGGCGGAGAGCGTCCCGCGGAACTTGTCCGGGGCGGCGAGTGCCCTCACGCGACGAACGGGATCGTCTGGGGACCCTCGGGCAGGACACAGACTCGACCGGTGTCCCCGGCTCGGCCGAGAGCCTCGGCCACCGTCTCACCGACGTCCCCCGTCTGCTCGAGGCCGGCGCCGGCGAGATCCTCGTCGGAGAGGAAGCCCGTGTGCATCACGACGCGAGCCTGACGCCGGATCTTGGCCAGGACCTGGATCTGCCACTGGTCGGGGACCGTGCGCTCGCGCGCCATGATCCGCGCGAAGGCATCCTCCGGCAGCGGTGCCGCCTCCAGCTCGGACCGGAAGGCACCGTGAGCCGGGAAGCCGTCACGGCACTCGGCGGCGCACACGATCAACCCGCCCGGTCGCACCACTTGCGCACCGGCCGAGATGCCTTTCACCGCCTGGTACAGGTTCTGGTCGAGCGGGAACCCGGAGTTGGTCGTGACCACCACGTCGAACGGCTCGGGCACCTGGCGCATCGCGACCGTGCGGGCGAGCGCACACGCGGCCGCATGCATCGCGAACAGCTCGCCCCCGAAGGCCTGCACGATGCGCTTCTCGCCGTCCAGCACCACGTCGAGGGCGAAGTCGACACCCGTTGCACGGGCGATCGCGCGCACGTCGTCGTGCACTGGATTGCCCTCGATCACCCCGAAGCGCGCGTGCGGATGCCCGATGCGCGCAGCGTCGTGCAGCGTCAGTACCGTCTCCAGGCCGGCCAGACCCGGGGCCGCGAGCTTCGGGCCTCCGGAGAAGCCGGCGAAGAAGTGCGGCTCGACGAACCCCGTGGTGATGCGAACGTCCGCGTCGAGCCAGCGCGCGTTGAGCCAGACGGGCACGCCGGCCCCGAGTGTCCCGACGAAGCGCAGCGCGGAGTCGTCGCGGGCGTCGTGGTTGACCACCTCGACACCGTCCACGATCTCGTCTCCGAGCATGACCCGCAACTCGGCCTCCGTGTTGCCCCGATGCGTCCCGGTGGCGACGAGAACCGTGATGTTTCCCAGCCCGACGATGTCGGCGATCTCGTCGAGCAGCGCCGGGACGACGATCCGCCGCGGCTGCGGGCGGGTCCCGTCGCACACGCTGATCGCAACCGTCTGCCCTGGCCGAACGAGCGAGCGGAGCGGCGGCCCGGCGACCGGCGACCGGATCGCGTCCACCACAGCCGCGTAGCCGTCGGCTGCGGGTGGCGGGTGTCGCGGGACGACGACGGTCGTTCGATTGTCGGGCATCTCGATCTCGAGGCCCGTCTCGCCGAAGGCCAGTGACACCCGCATGACCCAGGTCTACCAGAGCGAGCCCCGCACCTAGACTCGCCGGATGGACTTCAGGACGTTCCGACGCCTCTTTCATCGCGATTTCGCGCTCCTCTACTCGGGGCAGGCGATCTCCCTGATCGGGGACGGCATGTTCTTCATCGCGGTGGCTTTCGCAGTTCTCGAGATCACGGACGACTCCCCGCTCGCACTCGGCATCGTCTACGCGGCGGGCGCCGTCCCGACGATCGCCTTCGTCCTCGTGGGGGGCGTCTGGGCCGATCGGCTCGAACGGCGGAGGGTGATGCTGAGCGCGGACCTCGCGCGCATGGCCATCCAGCTCGTGATGGCAGTCCTGCTGCTGACCGGCAACGCGGAGCTCTGGCACATGATCGCGTTGCAGGGGCTCTACGGCGCCGCCCAGGCCTTCTTCGGACCGGCCTCGACGGGGATGTTGCCGCAGATCCTCGAGCCAGAGGAACTGCTCCACGCCAACGGCCTCATGGGTGCAACGAGGAACGGCATGAGCCTCCTGGGGGCGGCAATCGGGGGCGTGCTGATCGAGTGGTTCGGGCCTGGGACGGTGATCGGGCTCGATGCGGCGACCTTCGCCGTCTCTGCGCTCTGCCTGCTGGCGATGCATCCGAAGCCGATCGCGGCCGAGCCAGGCGAGCCGTTCCTGCAACAGCTCGCGGACGGCTTCCGTGAGCTGCGACGGCACCGGTGGCTGTGGCTGGCCGTCCTCAACGCCTCGCTCTTCCTGATGCTCTACGTCGCCCCGCTCGAGGTGATCGGACCGCTGGTCGCCAAACGTGAGCTCGGCGGCGCCGACGTCTGGGGCTTCGCGATGGCGGCCTTCTCCCTGGGCGCCATGATCGGTGGCGTCGGCGCGGCCGCGCTGAGGCTACGTCGCCCGATCGTCGTCTCAGGGATCCTTTTCCTGATCACCGGGCTGACGCCGCTGCTGCTCGCCTTCGCCGCGCCGTGGCCGGCGATCGCGGCCAGTCTCGGTGTGGAAGGGCTCGCTGTCGGAGTCTTCCTCGCCGTCTGGGAGTCGGAGATGCAGCGGCAGATCCCCAACGAGCTCCTCTCCCGCGTCAGCGCCTGGGACTGGCTGGGCTCGCTCGCCGGCATGCCGATCGGCTTCGCACTCGGCGGCGTGATCGCGGAGACCACCGGCACCGACGTGACCCTGTACGTGATGGCGGCGGCAGGGGTGCTCCTTGCCGTGTGGATGCTCGTCAGCCGCGACGTGCGCAGGATCGGAGCCGCGCACCGCAACGAAGCGAACGCACCCGCACCTGCCGGGACGCCCCGCACCGGTTGATTCCTTCATCGCCACACTCGGCAGGTGCACGGTCTGTCACGGCGCCCGCGACAGCCGAGCTGCTGGCTGCCCGCCTTGCGAGGCGCTGGCGGGCCCCGCTGCGCCTCGCGCCCGGTCTGCCAGCCAGGGGGGACCGTCCCCACGAGTGTGGCGCGCCTCGTGCGGGCACCCACAACACCAACGAGAGCTCCAGGTCAATCGCTTGGAGGTGCCGCACTAGTAGCGGTAGTGGTCGGCCTTGTAGGGACCTTCGACGGGGACACCGATGTAGGCGGCCTGGTCGGGGCTGAGCTCGGTGAGCCGGCCTCCGAGCGCCTCCACGTGCAGGCGGGCGACCTTCTCGTCGAGGTGCTTGGGCAGGATGTGCACGCCCAGCTCGTACTCGTCGGCCTTCGTGAACAGCTCGATCTGCGCAATCGTCTGATTGGAGAACGAGTTGGACATCACGAAGCTCGGATGCCCCGTGGCGTTGCCCAGGTTGAGCAGCCGGCCCTCGGAGAGAACGATCACCGCGTGACCGTCCGGGAACACCCAGCGATCGACCTGCGGCTTGATGGTGTCGCGCACGATGCCGCCGATCCGCGACAGCCCTGCCATGTCGATCTCGTTGTCGAAATGGCCGATGTTGCCGACCACGGCGTTGTGCTTCATCCGCTGCATGTGCTCGACGGTGAGGATGTCCTTGTTGCCGGTGGCGGTGATCACCACGTCGGCGGCACCGATCACGTCGTCCAGCGCCACGACCTCGTAGCCTTCCATCAAGGCCTGCAGCGCGCAGATCGGATCGATCTCCGTGATCACCACGCGGGCACCCTGCGCACGCAGGGACTCCGCCGACCCCTTGCCGACGTCGCCGTAGCCGCAGACCACGCACAACTTGCCGGCGAGCATGAGGTCGACTGCCCGGTTGATGCCGTCCACCAGCGAGTGGCGGCAACCATAGAGATTGTCGAACTTGCTCTTCGTGACCGAGTCGTTGACGTTGATCGCGGGAAACAGGAGCTGCCCCGCCTTCGCCATCTCGTACAGCCGGTGCACACCGGTCGTCGTCTCCTCCGTCACGCCCTTGATGCCGGCGGCGATCGTCGTCCACTTCGTGGCGTCGGCTTCGAGTGAGCGCTGCAGCAGCTGCAGCACGAGCTGGAACTCCTCGGAGTCGGCGCTCGCAGGGTCGGGCACGGCCCCCGCCAGCTCGTACTCGCGCCCCTTGTGGACGAGCAGCGTAGCGTCGCCGCCGTCGTCCAGCAGCATGTTCGGGCCGCCGTCCGGCCAGGTCAGCGCCTGCTCCGTGCACCACCAGTACTCCTCGAGCGTCTCGCCCTTCCACGCGAACACCGGCACGCCCCGCGGGCTGTCGACGGTGCCGTCCGGCCCCACGGCGACGGCCGCCGCCGCGTGATCCTGGGTGGAAAAGATGTTGCACGAGGCCCAGCGCACCTCCGCGCCCAGCGCAACCAGCGTCTCGATCAGCACCGCAGTCTGGATCGTCATGTGCAGCGAGCCCGTGATGCGCGCACCACGCAGCGGCTGCTCTGCGCCGTACTCGCGGCGCAGCGACATCAGACCGGGCATCTCGTGCTCAGCGAGCTCGATCTCCTTGCGGCCGAAATCGGCCAGCGAGAGATCCGCAACCCTGTAGTCGGCGGCGTCGAGGCCGCGAACTGCCATCTCCGTCATCTCATTCTCCTCGTCCTGCGCAATGTGCGATGTGGTGGTTTTCGACAGTGTGACTGACGGATGCAACTGCGCGATCCGCCTACGCGACAGCGCCGACTCCCGCGGCGGACCGGAGCAGGTCGGCCTTGTTCGTCTGCTCCCACGTAAAGCCGTGCTCGGATCGCCCGAAGTGCCCGTATGCCGCCGTCTTCGCGTAGATCGGCCGGCGCAGGTCGAGATCGCGGATGATCGCCGCCGGGCGTAGGTCGAAGTGCTCGGAGACGAGCGCCTCCACCTGGGCCAACGGGATGTTCTCGGTGCCGAAGCAGTCGACGAGCACGCTCATCGGCCGGGCCACACCGATCGCGTAGGCGACCTGGATCTGGCAGCGGTCGGCGAGCCCCGCCGCCACGACGTTCTTGGCGACATGACGCGCCGCATAGGCGGCCGAGCGGTCGACCTTCGTGGGGTCCTTCCCGGAGAAGGCACCGCCGCCGTGGGGCGCTGCGCCCCCGTACGTGTCGACGATGATCTTGCGACCGGTGAGCCCAGTGTCCCCCATCGGCCCGCCGATCACGAACTTACCCGTCGGGTTGACGTAGAAGAAATCGCGCGCCCCGAGCCTGTGGCCGTCGAACAGATCCGCGTAGTCCGTGTGCAGAATCGGCTCGAGCACGTGCTCGAGCAGGTCGGGCTTGATCATCGTCTCCTCGTCCATCCCGTCGCGATGCTGCGTGGAGATGACCACGCGCTCGATCTCCACGGGCCGCTGGTGCCCGTGCTCGTCGACCTCGTAGCGCACCGTGACCTGGGTCTTGCCGTCCGGCCGCAGGTACGGAAGCACGCCGGCCTTGCGCACCTCGGAGAGCCGCTTGGCCAGCCGGTGGGCGAGCTGGATGGGGAGGGGCATGAGATCGGCCGTCTCGTTCGAGGCGTACCCGAACATCATCCCCTGGTCGCCGGCGCCGACCTGGTCGATCGGGTCCGTGTCGCCGTGCTGAAGCTCGAACGACTCGTCGACGCCCTGCGCGATGTCCGGCGACTGCCGGTCGAGCGTGACGATCACACCGCAGGTGTCCGCGTCGAAGCCGAACTTGGCGCGCGTGTACCCGATCTCGGTGATCCGCTCGCGGACGAGCGAGGGAATGTCGAGCCGGGCGGACGTCGTGATCTCACCGGCGACGACGACGAGCCCCGTGGTGATCAGGGTCTCGCACGCCACCCGACCGGTGGGATCCTCGGCGAGGACGGCGTCGAGGACGCTGTCCGAGATCTGGTCGGCGATCTTGTCGGGATGACCCTCGGTCACCGACTCGGAGGTGAACTGAAAGGAACGCGTGGGGCTCGACATCGGAGATCTCCTCACATGGCTGCGCGGGCACGGCCAAGGAGGCCGCTCACTTTCCGAAAGATAGCGACGATCAGGGCTCTCGGAAACAGGGCGAATATGCTTCGATATCCGTCGATGATGCCAACGCTTGACCGAATAGATCTTGAGATCATCGCGATTCTCCAGAAGAATGCTCGATCATCGAACAAGGATCTTGCAGAAGCTGTGGGGGTCGCCCCATCGACGTGCCTCGAGCGGATGCGCCGCCTGCGCGCCCGCGGGGTGATCCGTGGCTTTCACGCCGACGTCGATCCGGCTGCCCTCGGCCGCACCGTTCAGGCGCTCGTCGGCGTGCGGCTCTCCGTCCACGATCGAGACCTGATCGACCGCTTCCGCGAGCACGCGTTGTCGCTCCCGGAGACGGTCGCCTTCTATCACGTGGCCGGCGCGGACGACTACCTCGTCCACGTCGCCACCCGTGACACCGATCACCTGCGCGACCTGGTGGTGGCAGACTTCACGACGCGCCCCGAGGTCGCCCACGTCGAGACGCGGTTGATCTTCGAACACCGCAGACAGACCGAGGTCGTGCCCTTCCCCGAAACGTCGCACTGACCCAGGAGGCTCCATGAAGATTCGCTATCACGGGCACTCGGCCTTCGAGCTCACCCATGGAGGAGCGACGGTGCTCGTCGATCCGTGGTTCGAGGGCAACCCGAAGGCCGTCGTCACGGCAGACAGCGTCGCAGCCGACGCGATCGTGGTCACGCACGGGCACTTCGATCACGTCGGCGATGCGGTGGCTATCTCACAGCGCACAGGAGCCCCCGTCGTGGCGATCGTCGAGCTCGCGGCAGAACTTGACTCCGCCGGCGCCACGACGATCGGGCCGAACATCGGCGGCACCGCCTCCTTCGAGTGGGGCTCGGCCAGGCTCACCCCCGCCTGGCACACGTCGACGACGCAACGCGGTCGCGTCTCCACCCCCGCCGGGGCGGTGATCCGGATGGGCGACGTGAGCGTCTACCACCTTGGAGACACGGCGCTCTTCTCCGACCTGGCGCTGCCCGGACGCAGGGAGAAGATCGACATCGCGCTCATGCCGATCGGCGGCTTCTTCACGATGGACCGCTTCGATGCGGTGCAGGCAGCCGAGCTGGTCGGGGCAGACGTGATCATCCCCTGCCACTACAACACGTTCCCGCCGATCGAGACCGACGCGCAGGCGTTCAAGCGGGACGTCGAGGGCGCGGGCCACGGGACCGTAGTCGTGCTCGAGCCGGGCGCGACGTGGGAGATGTGAGGCGGAACGCACGCGCGGGCTCTGCCCGTGCGGCACGGAAGGGCGTCACCCACGCCGTGCGGGCGAAGCCCGCACGTCAGACGTCGAGAGCGTAGGCCGAGGTCCCCGTCGCGTGAGTGGGCCGAAGTCCGTGCGAGGCCCTGAAGGGCCCCGCTCGCGCCTCTCGTCCCCGAACCTGCGCGCGAAGGGCGAGCCCCACTGGTAGCGAAGCGGCTCTTGGCGCAGTGGGTTCCTTCAGGGACTCACAAGAACGTCAGTCCAGTCATTCGCATCCGAGATCAATCCTCCACTGGGGATCATCACCCGAACGGCGGCTATGGCGCCACGTCGAGGACGATCTTGCCCATCGGCGTGCCGCTCTCCATCAGCTCGAGCGCGGCGCGCGCCTCCGACAGGGGATACCTGGCCGCCACCAGCGGACGGATCTCGTGCTCGTCGACGAGACGGAGCATTCCGGCGAAGTCGGCCGGGCTGCCCATCGCCGTGCCCAGCACGTCGATGTGCTTGAGGAAGAGTGCCGGCAGGACGAGCTCGGGAACCGGCCCTGCGGTGGCGCCGAAGGACACGATGGTGCCGCCGATGCGCAGCAGCCGCGGGTAGTCCTTGAACAGGGATCCGCCGATGGAGTCGATCACCACGTCGATCGGGCCTGCCAGCTCCTTCAGCTGCGACGCCCAGTCGTCCGCGGTGGTGTTGACGCCCCCGGCCGCGCCGAGCTCGGCAGCTGCGGCGATCTTCTCGTCGCTCGTCGAGGTCACGAAGACGCGCGCCCCGAGGGCAGCGGCGAACTGCACACAGAGTGTGGCCACACCGCCGCCAATCCCCGGCACGAGCATCGTCACACCGGGTGCTGCGCCGCCGCGGGCGACCGTCGAGCGGTAGGCGGTGACACCGGCGAGGGGCAGGGCCGCAGCCTCGTCGGTGGCCAGGTGGGCGGGGACCGGATGGACGTTCCCCTCGGGCACGACCACGAGCTCCGCGAAGGTCCCGCGGTCGGGAACACCGAGGATGCGGATGCCGGCCGGGCCGGGCGCCCGCTGATCGCCGCCCCAGCCGAGGGTCGGGTCGATGAGAACCGTGGCGCCGACGTTCAGGGCTACTCCGTCACCGACGGCCGCGATCTCACCGACCGCGTCGGACCCGAGAATGCACGGCAGCTTGATCCCGGGGTACTGCCCGTAGGTGACGTAGAGATCGCGACGGTTGAGCGCGGAGGCGTGGATGCGGACGGCAACCTCGCCGTGACCGGGCTCCGGATCGGTGGTGTCCTCGTAGCGAACCGCAGCCGGGCCGCCCTTCTCGTGCAAGACGATCGCCTTCATTCCGAACCAGCCTCCAAGTCGTCAGGGGTCGTGGCGCAGCCCGCAGCATACGGCCGGCGGCGAAGCGACCACCCCCTCCACTGGATCTCGGCTACAGCGTCGCAGTCGGCCCCGTCGTAGGCGCCGCCGGAAGGCTTCGAGGCCTCATCTCTCCGCAGGAGAGGTGGGGCCTTTTTTTGTTGGTCCAACGGGAAAGGAGCACGCGATGATGAAGGTGGAAGCCGTTGTCGTCCGTGACCGGGTGGAAACGGTCATGGAGGCGGTAGAGGAGCACACCGGCCACGTCGGCGTGACCGTGATCGAGGCGGTCGGCCACGGGCGCGAACGGGGCATCACCCACGAGTACCGAGGCCGCGTGTTCGAATCACGGTTCCTGCCCAAGGCCCTGATGACGTTCATCGTCCGCGACGAGGTCGCGGCAGACGTGATGCACGCGATCTCGGATGCTGCGCGCACAGGGCACGTCAACGGCGACGGCATCTGCTGGTCGAGCCCCGTCTCCGGCGTCACCCACAACCGGACCGGGCTTCGGCTCGAGGAGGTCGAGCCCGTATGAGCACCAGGGAGCTGGCGATCGTCACCTCGACGATCTGGGTCGTCGTCGCAGCTGTCCTCGTCCTCTTCATGCAGGCCGGGTTCGCCTTCCTGGAGGCGGGCCTCACCCGCATGAAGAACGTCGGTCAGTTCGGCGCCATCCCGGGGGCGGCCGGATACCTGTTCGAGGTCGCCTTCGCCGCCGTCTCCCTGGCGATCGTGTGGGGCGCGATGGCGGAGCGGACCCGACTCTGGGTCTATCTCGCCTTCGGCGTCGCGTTCACGCTCATCTACTCCGTCGTCTCACACTGGATCTGGAGCCCCGACGGCTGGCTGTTCGCGAAGGGCATGCAGGACTTCGCCGGCTCCACCGTCGTGCACTACCAGGGCGCGCTCGCCGGCCTGGCCGGGGCCCTGCTCCTCGGCCCGCGCATCGGCAAGTACGCAAACGGGAAACCACAGCCGATCCCCGGGCACAACATGGCGTTCACCACGCTCGGCGTGCTGATCCTCTGGTTCGGCTGGTTCGGCTTCAACGCCGGCTCCGTGTTGTCCGTGGACTTCGGCGGCGTCGGCTTCTTCGCCTACGTCGCCTTGAACACGAACATCGGAGCGGCCGCAGGGGTGCTCGGCGCGGTCGTCACCTCCTTCCTGGTGATCAAGAAGCCCGACCTCTCGATGATGCTGAACGGTGCCATCGGCGGCCTCGTGGCGATCACGGCCGCCTGCGCCTTCGTCACTCCGTGGGCGGCGATCGTCATCGGTTTCGTGGCCGGCGTGATCGTCGTGCTCGGTGTGCTCGCCGTGGAGCGGCTCGGGATCGACGATCCCATCGGGGCCGTGGCAGCCCACGGCATGTCCGGTGTGTGGGGGACGCTGTCTCTCGGCTTCCTCACCGTTCCCTCGCTGGCCGAGCGGCTGGAGACGGGCTCGGGCGGTCTCTTCTACGGCGGCGGCCTCCACCAGCTCGGAACACAGGCACTCGGTCTGGCGGCGGTCGGCGCCTTCACCTTCGGCGCCTCCTTCCTCGTGCTGTGGGTGATGAAGGTCACCGCCGGCATCCGGGCGGAGCCGGAGGTCGAGGAGCTCGGCCTCGACGTGTCGGAGCACGGCATGTGGGGCTATCCCGAGTTCTTCATCCCGGTCCCGGGTGGCTACGGGACCGACTACCACGCGCCTTTCAACGCACCGACCCACGCGCCCCCGGCCGCGTCAGGTGCGATCCCGGCTTCCGCGAGCAGCTGACTTGTGGAGGCGACGGGCCGTCTGCCTCTCCCTCCTGACGCAGGCGGCCCGTCACCACGACAAGATCACGTTGCGCCGCCCTCTGCGGCGCGCCGCTTCTTCTCGTAGTACTCGGCGAGGCGCTCGTCGACCAGCTTGCGGAAGTACTCGTAGCGCTCGGCCGATTCCTTCTCGAATCGCTTGCGCCGAGCCTCCCACTCAGGATTCATCTTCCGACTCTTCATCGTCTTCCTCCCCCCGCACCAGGCGGTTGAGGTCGGTCAGCTCCTGACGGATGTCACCAATCATCCCCAGCAACAGAAGCCACTCGTCACGATCGACTGCTGCGTCGTTCACGGCTACAGAGTGCCGAATCGAGTGCGTTCAGCGCAAGTTGTCCATTCTGGACACGGGGCGGAGCGCAGAGCGGTATCGTCCACGGCCGTTCAAGCGCACCCGCCGGGCGGGCGGAGCCCGTACGTTCAGCGGTCGGCGATACGGCGAATCGGGAGGCCGGCCAGCCAGCGGTCGACGGCAAGCGCGCAGCGACGGCCCTCGGCGATCGCCCACACGACGAGCGACTGCCCCCGCCTTGCATCGCCGGCGGCGAAGATCCCGTCCACGGAGGTGGCAAAGGTCGGGGCGGCTACGTTGCCGCGCCCGTCTCGAGCGACACCCGCATCCTCCAAGGGCTTCTGTTCGGCGTGCAGGAAGCCCATCGCCAGCAGTACGAGGTCGGCGGGGTGTTCCTCCTCCGTCCCCTCGACCAGCGCGAACGGGGGCACGCCAGTGTTCCGCGACCAGTGGATGCGCTCGACCCGGCCAGTGGTGCCGGTGAGCCGGGTGGTCGAGATCGCGAAGTCGCGCTCCCCCCCTTCCTTCAAGGCGTACGAGGTGCGGAGCTTCATGGGCCACAGCGGCCACGGCGTCACCTCGTCCGGACGTGAGGGTGGAGGCTCGCCGACGAGCTCGATCTGCGTGACCGAGGCCGCCCCCTCCCGGTGCGCTTGCGCGACGCAGTCGGCGCCCGTGTCACCGCCGCCCACGACGATCACATGCTTGCCCGCAGCCGTGATCACGGCGTCACCCTGCGGCGCAGCGGGCGCTCCCGCCGGCGCCTCACCGAGCTCACGGGCCACCCAACGCGTTCGCTGGTACAGGTACTCCATGGCAAAGTGCACACCGAGGAGCTCCCGCCCCGGTACGGGCAGGTCACGAGGCACGCGCGATCCGGTGGCCACGACGACGGCGTCGTGCTCGGCCCGCAGGTCGACGAGGGTGACCGCGCGCCCCACGTCGACGCCGTAGCGGAACGACACGCCTTCGGCCTCCAGCTGCGCCACGCGGCGCTCGACGACCTGCTTCTCGATCTTGAAGTCCGGCACGCCGAATCGCACGAGCCCGCCGGCGGCCTCGTCGCGCTCGAACACCGTGACCGCATGGCCGGCGCGTGCCAGCTGCTGGGCGCAGGCGAGGCCTGCCGGCCCGGAGCCGACGACGGCCACCGAGCGGCCGGTGGCGATCTCGGCCCGCTGCGGTGTGATCCAGCCTTCGTCCCACGCGCGGTTGACGATGGAGACCTCGATCTGCTTGATCGCCACCGACTGGCCCTCGTCGATCTCCAGGACGCAGGCGGCCTCGCACGGTGCTGGGCACAGCCGGCCGGTGAACTCCGGGAAGTTGTTGGTGCGGTGCAACTGCTCGATGGCCTCGCGCCACCGATCGCGATAGACGAGGTCGTTCCAGTCGGGGATGAGGTTGCCGAGCGGGCAGCCGTGATGACAGAACGGCACGCCGCACTCCATGCAGCGGGCCCCCTGGCCGCGCACCTGGGCCACCGCGAGCGGCTTCACGAATTCGCGGAAGTCGCGGACCCGTTCCGTCGGATCGCGCTCGAGCGCATCGACGCGCTGGATCTCGAGGAAGCCGCCGAGCTTGCCCACTACGCGGCCTCCTCCGACTCGGTGGTGAAGAAGCCCTCGCCGCCCGTCGAGACCGGGTGGTCGTCGACCTCGACGGCATGGTCGGCCAGCGCGCGCTTGTAGTCGTGCGGCATCACCTTGACGAAGCGTGCAAGCGCGGCCTCCCAGTCGGCCAGCAGTCGTTCCGCCACAGCCGACCCGGTGCGGACGAGATGCTCCTCGACGAGCGACCGCAGCGTGTCGCGGTCGGGCTCCTCGAGCGGATCGAAGCCGACCAGCTCTTTGTTGCACCGACCCCGGAAGCCTTCATCGTCGTCGAGGACGTAGGCGACCCCACCGCTCATGCCGGCGGCGAAGTTACGGCCGGTCGGCCCGAGCACCACCGCGATGCCGCCGGTCATGTACTCGCAGCCGTGGTCGCCGACGCCTTCCACGACGGCCTGCGCACCCGAGTTGCGAACGGCGAAGCGCTCGCCCGCACGGCCGCTGAAGAACGCCTTCCCCGCGGTGGCGCCGTACAGGACGGTGTTGCCGACGATCACGTTCTCCTCCGCCGCGAACGTCGCCTCGACGGGCGGACGCACGCTGACCACGCCACCCGAGAGCCCCTTGCCTGTGTAGTCGTTCGCCTCACCCTCGAGCGCGAGCTCGATGCCGGGAGCGAGCCAGGCGCCGAAGGACTGGCCCGCCGAGCCGCGGAGCGCGAAGCGCACCGTGCCGGCTGGGAGGCCACCCCGGCCGCAGGCCTTTGTCACGTGATGCGAGAGCAGACCCCCGACGGTGCGATGGACGTTCCGCACCGCGAACGCCGCTGTGACCGCTTCGCGGCGCTCGAGAGCGGGCCGGGCCGCCTCGATCAGCTGCCAGTCGAGGTTGTCAGCGAGCGGCGACTCCTGTGCCTGCACGCGACGGAGCGGCGTGCCGGCGGGGACCGGAGGCTGCGCGAGGATGCGGGAGAGGTCGATGCCGCGGCGCCGCCAGACGTCGATCGCCTCGTCCGCCTCGAGGAGGTCTACGCGGCCGGTGAGCTCCTCGAAGCGCCGGACACCGAGCTGCGCCATGATCCGCCGCGCTTCCTCGGCTACGAAGAAAAAGAAGTTGACGACGTGCTCGGGCTGCCCCTGGAAGCGCTTGCGCAGCTCGGGATCCTGTGTGGCGATGCCGACGGGGCACGTGTTGAGGTGGCAGGCGCGCATCATCACGCAGCCGCTCGCCACCAGCGGGGCAGTGGCGAACCCCATCTCGTCGGCACCGAGCAGAGCGGCCACAACCACGTCACGGCCCGTCTTCAGCTGCCCGTCGGTCTGCACCCAGATGCGTGAGCGCAGGCCGTTGAGGACGAGCGTCTGCTGTGTCTCGGCCAGGCCGATCTCCCACGGGGTGCCCGCGAAGAGAATGGAGGAGAGCGGCGAGGCGCCCGTGCCGCCCTCGTGCCCGGAGATCAGGACGTGGTCGGCGTTGGCCTTGGCCACCCCCGCCGCGACCGTGCCCACACCCGCCTCGGCCACCAGCTTGACCGAGATGCGGGCCACCGGGTTGGCGCAGCGCAGGTCGTAGATCAGCTGCTTGAGATCCTCGATCGAGTAGATGTCGTGATGCGGCGGGGGGGAAATGAGACCGACTCCCGGAGTGGTGAGGCGCACACCGGCGATGTAGCGGTCGACCTTGTGCCCCGGCAGCTGCCCGCCTTCGCCGGGCTTGGCGCCCTGCGCCATCTTGATCTGCAGCTCGTCCGCGTTCGTCAGGTAGTCGATGTTGACGCCGAACCGGCCGGAGGCCACCTGCTTGATCGCCGAGCGGCGCAGGTCGCCGTTGGCGTCTGGCGTGAAGCGCGCCGGATCCTCCCCGCCCTCGCCGGTGTTCGACTTGCCGCCGAGCCGGTTCATGGCGATGGCCAGCGTCTCGTGCGCCTCGCGTGAGATGGAGCCGAGCGACATCGCTCCCGTGGCGAAGCGCTTGACGATCTCGGACGCGGGCTCCACTTCGTCGAGGGAGAGGCCGCCGTCCTCGGCGAGGCGGAAGCGGAACAGGCCGCGGAGGGTGCGGCGTCTCGTCGCCTCCGAGTTCACGGTCTCCGCATACCGCTCGTAGGATTCCCAGGCGCCGCCGCGCACCGCGTGCTGTAGCAGTGAGATCGAGTCGGGGTTCCACTGGTGATGCTCGCCGTCGCGCCGCCACGCGTAGAGACCGAT
The DNA here is from genome assembly GCA_963738505.1 of uncultured Actinomycetes bacterium. Classification (GTDB taxonomy): domain Bacteria; phylum Actinomycetota; class Thermoleophilia; order Gaiellales; family Gaiellaceae; genus Gaiella. The sequence goes on from CAVTWR010000003.1 coordinate 67,444, forward strand.
GATCGGCAGCGGTGTTTCGTCGCCGCCGGGATAGGCGCGTTCGTGGCGGGTCAGCGACATGCGCGCGAGGGTGTCGAGGCCGATGCCGCCGATGCGCGACGCGGTGCCGGTGAAATGCCGCTCGATGAGCTCCTCGGACAGGCCGACAGCCTCGAAGATCTGCGCACCACAGTACGAAGGGACCGTGGAGATGCCCATCTTCGAGAGCACCTTGAGGATGCCCTTGGCCACGCCCTTGATCGCCCGCTCCTGCGCCTGCGCCTTGCTCATGCCCTCCGGCAGCCAGCCGAGATCGACGAGCTCGTCGATCGTCTCCAGCATCAGATACGGGTTGACGGCGCCGGCGCCATAGCCGATCAGGGTGGCCATGGCCGGGACGCTGCGCGGCTCGCCGGACTCGACCACGAGACCGGCCTGCAGGCGGGTGCCCTGCCGCACGAGGTGGTGGTGCACGGCAGACACGGCCAGGAGCGCGGGGATCGGGGCTCGCTTGGGCCCGGTGGCCCGATCGGAGAGGACGAGGATGTTGACGCCGCGCGCGAGCGCCGCGTCGGCCTCGATGAACAGGCGGCCGAGCGCCCGCTCCATCCCGAGCGGCCCTTCGGAGACGGGCCACGTGGTGTCGAGTGTGTGCGCGCGAAAGACGTCGGAGTCCACCTGTCGCAGCTTCTCGAGGTCGGCGTCGAGCAGGATCGGGTTGGGGATGGCCAGCTGCCGGGCGTGCTCAGGGGTCTCGTCCAGCAGGTTGTGCTCGGAGCCGACGCTGGCCGCCACGCTCATCACCACCGCCTCGCGGATCGAATCGATCGGCGGATTCGTGACCTGGGCGAAGAGCTGCTTGAAGTACGAGTAGATGAGCCGCGGGCTCGAGGACAGCACCGCCAGCGGCGTGTCGTTCCCCATGGAGCTGACGGCCTCCTCGGCGTTGCGGGCGAGTGGTGCCAGCGTCACCTTCATGTCCTCCTGCGTGTACCCGAACGCGATCTGGCGCTGGCGCAGGGAGTCGACCGTGCGCGGCTCGGGCTCGCGGGCGGGCAGATCGGCGAGGTGCACGACGTTCTCCTCGTACCAGCGGGCATACGGTTGCCGCCCCGCCACCGCCAGCTTGGCCTCGTCGTTGGGAACGATGCGCCCCTGTTCGAGATCGACGAGAAAGAGCTTGCCGGGCTGCAGGCGGCCCTTGCGCAGGACGTTCTGCGGATCCACCTCGAACGCGCCGGCCTCGGAGGCGAGCGCCACCCAACCGTCCTTGGTCTCCACCCAGCGTCCGGGTCGCAGGCCGTTGCGGTCGAGCGTGGCGCCGATCACGCGACCGTCGGAGAAGGCGATCGAAGCGGGTCCGTCCCACGCCTCCATCAAGCACTGGTGGTACGCGTAGAAGCCGCGCACCTCGTCGGGGACGTCGTCACGTCCCGCCACGGCCTCGGGCACCATCATCATCATCGCGTGCGGCAGTGTGCGTCCCGCGAGCACGAGCAGCTCGAGGACGTTGTCGAACATCGCCGTGTCCGACCCGGCCGCGCGGACGATCGGCAGCAGCTTGCGCAGGTCGTCCCCGAAGAGCTCGGAGGCGAGCTGCGACTCCCGGGCCCGCATCCAGTTGACGTTGCCGCGCACCGTGTTGATCTCGCCGTTGTGAGCGATCATGCGGTACGGGTGGGCGAGCTCCCAGCTGGGGAAGGTGTTGGTGGAGTAGCGGGAGTGGACGAGCGCGAGCGCGGAGGCGAGGCGCGGATCGGCCAGGTCGGGGTAGTAGCCCTCGAGCTGGGGGGCGGTGAGCATCCCCTTGTAGACGATGGTGCGGGAGGAGAAGCTCGGCACGACGAGATCCGGGCCGGCGGCGTTCTCGGCCACACGGCGGATCACGTACAGCTTGCGTTCGAAGGCGTCCTGATCGCCGCGATGGTCATCGCCGGCGCCGACAAGCAGCTGCCGTACGACGGGAGCTACCGCGCCGGCCGCCTCTCCCACGTGGGACGCGTCGACGGGGACGTCACGCCACCCGAGCACGACCTGATCCTCGTCTTCGACCACTCCGGCGAGCAGCCGTTCGAGGTCGTGGCGGCGCACAGGGTCGGCCGGGAGAAAGCACATGGCCACGCCGTACTGGCCGAACGGAGGCAGGTCGATGCCGGCGACCTCACGCAGGAAGGCATCGGGAAGCTGGAGAAGGATGCCTGCGCCGTCACCGGTGAGCGCGTCTGCGCCGGCCGCGCCGCGGTGCTCGAGGTTGGCCAGCGCCCGAAGGCCACGCTCGATCGTCTCGTGGCAGGCGGCACCGTCGAGCCGCGCGACAAACGCCACGCCGCACGAGTCGTGCTCGTACGCAGGGTCGTAGAGCCCGGTCTTCCCGGGCCGGCCCGACACTCCGTTGCGCAGGACCCTTGCCACCGCCGCCTTTGTTTTCGGGGACGCCGAGCACCCCCGGCTCCGCGCGGCGTCGCGCGGACGGAGGTCGTGGGTCGAAGGCTACCCGACGGCGGGTGATCCCGCGGTGTTGCGCGGAACATCTCGCTCTTCCACTACCGCAACCACGGCTCCGACTCGGGACGGGTGCTCGCGGGGATCCAGGTTCCACCCGCCGACCGGGCCGAGTTCCGGCGGCGCCTGCAGCGGCTCGGCTACTTCCGCATCGAGGAGACGCAGGACCCTGGGGCGAGGCTGTTCCCGTCGCGCGCCGACGACTGAGTCGGCAGGCATGCTCTGCGGGCCGTCGAAGACACCGGACGGTCCGTCAGCACAAGGAGGAACACACACATGGAAGCGATCGTCCAACCGACTCAGCTTGGACCTCCCGGCAAGCCGCGGTCGATCGGGGTGTCGATCCTGCTCTTCATCGTCACTCTCGGCTTCTACGGCTGGTACTGGACGTTCAAGACGCACGACGAGATCAAGGTGCATTCGAACCAGGGTGTCGGAGGCGTGCTCGGGCTCGTGATCTATCTCGTGATCAGCCCGGTCACCGCGTTCATCCTGCCCAGCGAGATCGGGAAGATGCACCAGTTACGAGGCCGCCAGTCACCGGTGACGGGCTGGACCGGGCTCTGGCTGATCCCGTTCGGGATCCTGCTGATTCCAGCGATCGTCTGGTTCGTGAAGGTGCAGGGCGCGCTCAACCGCTACTGGGCAGCCGAAGGGGCCTAGATGACTATCTGGATTTCGGGTGCCGCGCAGTGGCCGGCGCCCGAAACTCCGGACTGTTCGCGCCGATATTCCAGGCGTGGACTCACGCTCGCATCAGGGAACACCGTGGTCCTGAGGCGACGCGCACAGCGCGACCGTGATCCGGCGCCCACCCTCGTGGGTGCCCCGAGTGGCCTGTCCGGGCCGAACGACCTGGACGGCGTCATCGACGGGTTCGCCGCGCTCCTGCGGCAGCTCTCCCGCTCCACCACACGCGGGCCGCGGGTGGCCTCGGAGCTCGACGCATGGGCCCAGCACATCGTGCATCTGGCCCCCGCCCCTGGCAGTCCGTCCGGTCACCCCGTCACGAGAGAGTGGGGCGCCGCGCGCAGTTACGCCCTTCGGCACATCCAGGAGGAGCATCGCGTCACCGGCGAGACCGTCGGCGATCTCCAGGCAGCGATCTGGGGGTTTGCCGAGAATCTGAGCCGCACGCTCACGGCGGACCTCGAGGGTGACAGCCGGGCGTCGTCCACCCTCGATCGCCTCAAGGCGGCCGTCGACGGATCGCCCGAGGAGCTCAAGCTGCGGGCGGCCGAGGCGGCGAACGCGCTCGGAGAGCTGCTCGAGCAACGCCAGTCGCGCCAGGAGACGATGGCCACGGAGCTCGGCGAGCAGATCACCACGCTCGGCCTCGAACTCGAGCACGCGCGACGCGAGGCGGAACTGGACGGGCTCACCGACGTCGCCAATCGGCGTTCCTTCGACCGAGAGCTGGAGCGCGCGATCCAGATGCGAACCTTGCTTCGCGACCCGGTCTCCCTGATCCTGGTCGACATCGACGGGTTCAAGGCGATCAACGACCGCCACGGCCACCTCTCGGGCGACAAGGCGCTACAGATGGTCTCACGAGAGATGACCCGGACGTTCCCGCGCAAGAGCGACCTGGTGGCCCGCTACGGGGGCGACGAGTTCGCGGTGATCCTGCGCTACGCGACCGAGGACGACGCCGTCCGGCTCGCGGAAGCGCTGGCCCAGCGACTACGCGAGTCGGAGCTCGACACGGAGAGCGGTCAGATCGAGTTGCGCGCCAGCATCGGCGTGACCGCGATCGAGATGGGCGCCACGGTCTCGATGATCCTGCAGCAGGTCGATGCGGCGCTATACGCAGCGAAGGATCGGGGTCGTGACCGCGTGATCTCCTACCGCGACCTCGTGCCAGGCGAAGCGGCTGCCTGAGCGCGTGCGGACGTCGCGGGTGGCGCGTACGACACGCCGCCGTCCAGGTGAGGCGCTGCCGAAAGGGAGGAAGAGGCCCGGGGGCCTCAGACGCCGAGCTCGGACTCGAGTGCGCCGACGAGGCCCATGATGCCGACGGCGTCGACACCGCTCAATGCCGCGTCCACGGCCTCGAGCAGGCGGGCAGGCCCGACGGGCTTCTCCAGCACTTCCGAGGCCCCGAGCTGGTACGCCCGTGACTTGTAGCCCTCGCTGTCCGCTCCCGTCATCACCACGACCGGGACGGACTGGAGCATCGCGATCGAACGGAGCCGCTCGAGAACGGTGATCCCGTCTCCGCCTGGGAGCAGGATGTCCAGCAGGACGAGGTCGGGGAGCTCGCGCCGCGCCACCTGCGTCGCCACGATCGCGTCTCCTGCAAACGACACCTGATAGCCCCGCCGCTGCAGCACCGTCCCGATCAGCTTGCGCACGAGATCATCGTCTTCGACGACGAGGATGTGAGCGAGAGGCTGCTGGCTCGGCTGCATCGTGCCCGGGGTACTCGACCGGCAACTGCCGGACTTGAGGCTCCGGCGACCACGGTGCGATCAGCGCCTCGCGAGCAAACGCCCGAGCACCCCCTGGCGGCTGGGTGGTTCCGCGGCGAGCCCCATCTTCTCCCCGTTGTAGTCCCGGAGCGGTGATCTGTCGTCCTCCGGCCACATCGAGCTCGTCGACCCCTGCGCATACAACGTAACGGTGACGCTTCGACGTGACGTCGAGCTCCCCGGCACCACCGGCGCCACGGCATGCCAAGAGCTCTCCGAACGGACGAGAACGGCGGAGTTCCCGACGAGCGGAGACACCTGACGCACCACAGCGGCTGGATCCTTGGAGTCGAGGATCTGCAGACAGCCACCGTCGAGGTTGTTCCATGAGTCGTTGAAATAGAGAACGTGGGTGACGAGCTTGTCGGCAAGGTCCAGGTGCGGGCCGAGCCAGGCGCCAGGCCCATAGTGGAAGACGTTCACCTCGATTGGAGCGTCGTGAAGCGCGAGCCCGGTCAACGTGGAAACCGCCGAGCGGTAGGCCGGAGAGAGGAGGTCGCTCGCCAGCTCACGCCAGGCGTCACTCAACCCCTCGGCGTGAGACGGCGCCGCGGCTCCCATGCGGATCAACGACCGGGCCCAGTACTCGTAGCTCTTCTCGCCGTCGTCGCCCTTGACCACCTTGAACTTGTCGCGAGGGTAGGTACGCGCCAACTCCGCTGCCCCCTCGGCCGGGTACAGGCCTCCAACCTCGGCGAACCGAAACGGATGGACCTCGAGCGCGGCTCCCCCGAGTACCTCGAACTGCATCATCGTTTCCTCCGATCACTCAACACCTTCATGGCACCACGCCCCATTCTCACGGAGCGGACGCGCGCCAGACGGGAGAACGCGCGAGCGACCGATCGATTGAGCTTGGCAGGCCGGCTGCCAGAGGGCTCGAGGAAGAACGCGGCCTGCTGCCAGTGGCCCCCGTCCCCGTTCTCGCGGCGTCCGGCGCGTCCCCCTCCGGCGACGACCTCGGCAACCGCGTCCCAATGCGTCCGCAGTCGCTCCTTCTCGGCGGTGAGCGCGGCCGCGCGGCGCGGCGCACCGACAGCCGAGACGAAACCCACCGGCAGTGCTCCGTCCGGCGGACACGTCCAGACACCTGCGCGCTGGAGCACGCCGTACTTCCCGGTCGAAGCGTCCGCCGGACGAAGCAACGGGACATCGAAGACCAACGCCGTGATGCCGAGGTGCAGGCTCGAGCCAATCAGGGCGTCCGCGCGACCGAGCACCTCGGCGAGCAGGCGCGGATCGCTCCACCGTTCGAGGATGCGCACACGGGGCAACCCACGAAACAGTGATGGGTCGTCGCCCACATCGATCCCAATCGGGACAGCGAGGACCTGATGCAGCGGAAACGCCTCCAACAGCCGGGGCAGCACGGTCAGGGCATTCCTGCGAGCCTGTACGACGAGTGTCGGTCCGGTCAGCTCCAGCTCGGCTCGAAGCGCGCGGAAGGCAGGCGATGGCACCGCTTCGAGACTGACGATGCGATCGAGCCCGAACGCGGAATCGGGAACGACGGCGATCGCCACGCCCGGCTCGACCGCTGCCAGCTGGGAACGGGTCGACTCGTCCCGGACGGAAACGTAGTCGCTGCCGCCGAGTGCAAGACGCAGCAGGCCGTGGGCCCAGTCGGGGATATCGCCGCCACTCGGCGCGTTCCACGCGATGGGGACGCCCTGATGGCGCGCAACGAGTTGCGGTGCCAGCCAATACCCGGTCGGGTGGTGAATCCCGGCCACCGGTGGCACGTACCCGATGGCGATTCGCTTGTCGAATCGAATGAGGTGGCCGCCACCCACGAGAAGAGCTGCGGAGCCCTGCAACCCGGAAGTCACGTCGATGAGCGAGCTGACCGCGAACGGCCAGTCGGACAGTGCCTTCTCTTGGTAGGAGTACGGAACGACCGTGACCCCGGGAAGGCGGTCGCCGAGTTCCACTTGCGCAATGAGCGGGAAGAGAAGGTCACCGTAGTTGTGGACGTCGAACGTGCCGCACATGGCGACCCGCAAGCCGTCGGGAGTTGCCTCGGGCACACGGCGGAGGATAGAGCCGGGGCGAGTTCAGCGCGGTCGGCGCGGTCGGGACGCGGCGCTCTTGCGCGCCGCCTCGTCCAGGCGCATCGCCCACACGAGCACCTCGGCCACCGCCTGGTACAGGGTGGCCGGGATCTCACGGCCGATCTCGAGCTGCTCGAGCGCCTCCGCGAGCAACGGATCTTCGTGAATCGGTACACCCGCCTCGCGCGCCACCGCCAGGATCTTGTCGGCGATCTCGTCCCGGCCGGTGGCCACGACTTTCGGGGCGCCGTCACCCGGGTAGGAGAGCGCGGTGGCGAGACGGCGTGGCTCTCTGCGGGGAGGCCGGCCGGCGCTCACGCGAATCGCTCCAGCTCGTCGAGCGGATCGTCCACGGCCGGCACGGCGGGTACGGGGCCTCGCCGCCCGACGACGAAGACACGGACGCGCGCCTCGACGGAGGCCTCCAGCCGCCGTGCGAGGGCGGCCACCTCCGCCGCAGCGAGCTCCCTGGAGCTGCCAGGCTCGGTGATCACCGTGGCCTCGAGCACACCTCCGTCCAGTCGCAACACGACCTCGAGCGGGCCGAGGTCGGGCGCGAACAGCGTAAAACGCACGGCGCCGTCACCTTCCGACGAGCCCGGAGTCTCCTCCTCCTCGACGGTGGCGAGCCGGCGCCCAGCGAGTTGAAGCGGGCCTCGGGCGAGACCGACGGCGACGCGGAGCAGATCGCCGTCGGCCTGGGTGGCGAGCGCGGCAACCAGACGAGCCGGAACCCGACCGCGCCCCTTCCTCCCACCGACTCGCTTGAGCACGACGCTGTCACCGTCCGTGCCCTGCACGGTCATGGTCAGCTTCTGGCCGCGCTTCACGCCCTTCGGCAGCTTGGCTCGGAACACGCCCGCGCCCAGGGCGAGTAGCCCATCCTTGCCTTGGGTCGGTGCCTGCACCACGCGCCCGACGATCTGGCTGCCCTCGCGCAGATGAACAACGGGCTTCGGTTCCCCCTGGGGGCCCGGGCCAGCGCCATGTGTCCTTTGGACGTCCATTTCCTCAAGAGCCCCTGGAGGGCGCCGATCACCGGGTCGGGTTCCTTCCCACCCGTCGTAATCGTCCAATGGACCGTGGTCTCTACATCACAGCCTCGGGTATGCAGACCGAGCTCCTCCGTCAAGAGCGGATCGCCAACGACCTCGCGAACGGGAACACACCGGGATACAAGCCCGATCTGGCCGGCAACCGCGCGTTCAGCGACATGCTGCTCGTGAACCGGCAGACGGGGGCGGTCGTCGGGCCTGCAGGCACGGGCGTGCTCGGCGTGGACGACGGCCTCGACGTGCGCCAGGGAGCACTGCGAGGAACCGACGAGCAGTTCGACGTCGCTCTCGACGGGCCCGGGTGGATCGCCATTCAGACCGAGACCGGGATCTCGTACACCCGGAACGGCCAGTTCCGACTCGACGCCAAGGGCCAGCTCGTCAACCCCACCGGTCTGCCTGTGCTCGGCGAGGACAAGAAGCCGATCGTGATCCCGCCGAACGTTCCCGTGGAGATCAACGCCGACGGTGTGATCAGCGCCGCAGGCAAGACCCTCGGAACGCTGCTGATCGTCGGCCTCGAGGCGCCTTCCCGTACCGGCGAGGGTCTCTACACCGGAACCGTCGGCGCCAAGCCGAAGGACCTGGCGGTGCGTCAGGGCTACCTGGAGGCGTCTGCCGTCAACCCCTCCGAGTCGATGGTGGCGATGATCGTCTCGCTGCGCGCCTTCGAGGCCGGTCAGCGGGTGTTGCACGCGATCGACGAGACGCTGCAGCGCGGCATCAACTCCGCCGGCGCCACCGCCGGCGGCTGATCCACCCGTGCACCCCGGCCGCCTGCGGCCCTCCGCGCAGCGGAGCAAGGTGCCGGAGAGCAGCCGGCCGCGAAGCGGCCGTCCGTTGCACGAAAAGACAACAGCAATGGCCCTTTCTCGCGCGTTTCACCCGTCGCACTAAAGACCTCGATCGAGGGGTCGAATACCGGGTCGTCAAGGAAGCACGAAACGGGCCGGACTGCGAAGCAGGAGCCCGGGAGGGGCGCCGACTGCGCCGCTCCACCAGTCCCCTCCGAATGAGGGAAAGGCGGATAGAGCATGCCGAACGGACTCCACGCTGCGTCATCCGGGGTGATCGCCCAGCAGCTGAAGATGGACGCGATCGCCAACGACATCGCGAACGTCAACACCACCGGGTACAAGCGCACCCGCGTGACGTTCCAGGAGGTCGTGAGCGGCGTCGGAAGTGACGGAACCGGCAGCGGTGTCCGGGTCGGACAGGCCACACACGTCTTCGATCAGGGTCTGCTCTACGCCAACTCCAACCCGATCGCGGTCGGCCTCGACGGCCCTGGATTCATGCAGGTGAAGCGGGCCGACGGCACGCTGGCCCTGACCCGCGACGGCGACCTCCGCGTGGACGGCAAGGGCTCGCTCTCGCTGGCCGGCGGTGAGCGCCTCGAGCCGCCGATCACGCTGCCGGTGGGCTACGAGCTGTCGGACGTGAAGATCTCGCAGGACGGCACCGTCACCCTGGCGGGGAAGAAGCTGGGCCAGATCACGCTTGTCACGGTGACCGCGCCCGACGGCCTGCTTCATGTCGGCGACAACCTCTTCCAGCTGACCCCCGCCAGCGGCCCCGGCACCCCCGCCAAGGACGCCGCGGTGCAGCAAGGCTTCATCGAGGGCTCAAACGTCGACCTGGCCGAGGCGATGGTCGACCTGATCGAGACCCAGCGGGGGTTCGACCTGACCAGCCGGTCGCTTCGCACGCACGACCAGCTGCTCGAGATCGCCAACGGGATCCGGCGCTAGATGATCCAGCCGACCACCCCCACCTCCACTGCTGTCCCCCTCCCTGCGGACGTCCGCGCCGCCGGGCCCGAGGCGCGCAAGCTGTACCAGGCGGCCGCCGGGTTCGAGCAGCTGCTGTTGCGCCAGATGGCCTCGGTGCTCACCGAGACCCAGGGCCTCGGCGGCGAGGACGAGGACAGCGCCTCGACGGCCATGTACCGCGAGCAGCTGCCCGAGGCACTCGCGCAGAGCCTCACGGCCGCGGGCGGCCTCGGCCTCGCTCGCTCCCTGTACGACAGCCTCCGCCGGGAGGTCGGACGATGACCGTGCTGCTCGAGCATCTCGATCGGCAGGTGCAGTCATCGCGCCGCCTGCTCGGCATCGTCCTGGCCCAGGGCAAGGCCATCCGCCGCCGGGACGTCGAAGGGGTGCTCGCCCGTCTTTCGGAGCTCCAGGCAGAGCTGCTGCAGCGCGCCCACCTCGAGACCGAGCGCGACGGCATCCTGCGCGACGCCTCGGACCGGCTCGGCCTGCCCGTGGCCGACGTCGACCTGGAGGCCGTGCTCGAGCTCGAGCCGTCGGTCGACACGGCCGGACAGGCACGAGCGCTTTCCGCCGAGCTCAAGGGCCTGGTCACCGAGACCGCCCGCCTGCACGAGCAGAATCGCATCCTCCTGCGCCAGGAGCTCTCGTTCCTCGATCACCTGATGCGCATCCTTTCGGGCGTGCCACAGGCCGGGTACACGCCGACAGGCTTCGGTGCCGCGCAACAGGTCGTCAACGCCTTGGACGCGAGGGCCTAGCCACATGTCGATCTCGACCTTCTTCGGGCTCCACACGGCGCTGCGCGGCATCCTCGCCCAGCAGCGGTCGCTGGACATCACGACGCACAACATCGCGAACGCGAACACCGTCGGCTACTCCCGCCAGGAAGCGGTGCTGGAGTCGTCCCCGGCCTTCAGCTACCCCGGCCTGAACACCCCGGCCGGCGCCGGCCAGATCGGGAGCGGTGTCGACGTCAACCAGTACAGGCGCGTCCGCGACGCCTTCATCGACGTGCAGCTCCGCACCCAGACGATGCGCCACGGCTACTACGAGACGACCCGCGACGGCCTGGAGCAGGTCGAGCTCGCCTTCGCCGAGCCCGGCGACACGGGGCTCAACACTCTCCTCTCCAAGTTCTGGGACTCGTGGCAGGACGTCTCCGACGCGCCGGAGAACCTGGCCACCCGCCAGGCCCTCGTGCAGTCCGCGGCCAGCCTGGCGGAAGGTCTCCGCTCGGTGGACTCGCAGCTCTCCACGATCGCCGGCCAGGCCGCCACGGACCTCACGCTGACCATGGACGAGGTCAACTCGATCGGCGCCCAGATCCTCGACCTCAACGTGCAGATCGCCAACGTCCGGGCCATCGGCGACCAGCCGAACGACCTCTTCGACAAGCGCGACGTCCTGCTCGACCGGCTGGCCCAGCTCGGCAATGTCACCGTGACCACGGGTGCGCTCGACGTGGTCGACGTCACGATCGGCGGCGCCACCCTGGTCACCGGCACGACGAGCGCAGCCACGCTCGTCGAGGCCGACCTGACCAGCCTCACCTCCGGCAAGCTCGCCGCGCTGCAGACGCTTCGCGACACGACGCTACCCGGTTACCGCACCTCCCTCGACGCTGTGGCCGCCAGCCTCGTGGCGCAGGTCAACGCCTTCCACACCGCCGGCTTCGACCTCGCCGGCGCCACAGGCCAGACGTTCTTCACGGCCGGCGGCACCACCGCCGCCACGATCGCCGTTGACCCGACCCTGCTGGCCGACCCGCGATTGGTGGCAGCCTCGGGAGCGGCCGGTCAGCCCGGCAACTCCGCAGTCGCGCTGCAGATCGCCGGCTTGCGGGCGAACACAGGGATCGATGTCGCCTACCACCAGCTCGTCACGCGCCTCGGCTCGGACGGCCAGGAGGCCGGCCGCGCACTCGCGAACGCGATCCTGCTCACCGACGCCCTGCACGACCGTCGCGACTCCGTCTCCGGCGTCTCGATGGACGAGGAGATGTCCAACCTGGTGCGCTTCCAGCGCGGCTTCCAGGCCTCGGCCCGCGCGCTCAACGCAATGGACGAGATGATCGACCTGCTGATCAACCGCACGGGCAGGGTCGGGCTGTGAGCACGCGCATCACGCAGTCGATGATGTCCCGCTCGCTCCTCTCGGATCTGCAGGACGTCTCCTCGAAGCTCAGCCGCACCCGCGAGAAGCTCGCCTCGGGCAAGGCGCTGACCCGACCCTCGGACGACCCGTTCGCCGTCAGCCGCGCGCTGCAGTACCGCTCCGAGCTTGCCTCCAATCGCCAGTACCAGCGCTCGATCGGTGAGGCGACCGGCTGGCAGAACGTGACCGACACCGCGCTCTCAGCCATCGGCGACGCGCTGCTGCGAGCGCGCGACCTCACCGTGCAGGCGGCGAACGGCGCCACCTCGAACGACGCGCGGCAGGCGATCGGCACCGAGATCCGACAGCTGATCGAGCACGTGAAGACGACGGCGAACGCGCAGTACGCCGGCCGCTACGTGTTCTCGGGCGCTGCCACCCTCACCGCCCCCTATTCCACTGCGAGCGACGCCTACGCCGGGGACACCGTGGCCATCCGCCGCGAGATCGGCCCCGGCGTGCAGATCGATCTCAACGTGATCGGTCAGAGCGTGGTCGGCGACGGCGCGAGCGGCATCATCCAGGCGCTCCGCGACGTCGAGACCCATCTCGCCGCGAACGACATCACCTCGCTCGGTTCCGACCTGACGGCGATCGACGCAGCGCACGACTTGCTCGTCGACGCACGCGCCCAGGTCGGGGCGAGGGTGAACAGGCTCGATTCGGCAGGCGCCCGCCTGACCGAGCTCGAGGAAGCATCGGTGACCCTCCTCTCCAAGACGGAGGACGCCGACATCGCCGAGACCCTGGTGCAGGTCTCGCAACAGCAGGCCGTGTACGAGTCCGCTCTGCGGGCCGGCGCGAACATCGTCCAGTCATCACTCCTCGACTTCCTGCGGTAACTCGCGCACCGAGTCCCCACGAAGGAGGCATGAAACGCATGCAGATCGAGAGCACGAGGTTCGAGATGGTGGAAATCCGCGACGACGCGGTGATCACCCTCCCGGACGGGCTGATCGGGCTTCCGGGGACGCAGTACGCGCTCCTCGCCCAGAATCCCGACTCACCCTTCATGTGGTTCCACAGCGTGGAGCACCCCGAGGTGGCCGTCCCGGTCATCAACCCCTGGCTGTTCTTCGCAGACTTCGAGGTGCGGATGTCCGAGGAGGACGCTCGCACGATCGAGCTCGAGGACGCCACCAAGGCGAGCATCCTCTGCGTGGTTCGCGCAGGCGAGGAGCTCTCCGAGTTCACCGTCAACCTGATCGCACCGATCGTGCTCCACACCGATGAACGGCTCGGGCGTCAGATCATCAACGACGTGCGCGGTTACGCTGTCGACCAGCCCCTCTTCAGTGAGGTGCAGCTGAGCGAGATCACGGCCGCGGCGTCTCCCCTTCCGGTGGCGGCAACGGCCGGCTAGAGAGGAGACGCAGACAATGCTCGTCATCACCCGCAAGGCCGGAGAATCCGTCTGTCTCGGAGACGACGTGACCATCACCGTCCTCGACATCGTCGGTTCCTCCGTCCGGATCGGCATCGCCGCCCCGGCCGAGATCCCGGTGTACCGCCAGGAGATCTGGGATGCCGTGAAAGCGGAGAACCAGGCGGCAGCACAGGCGAGCATCAAGAACCTCCCATCAACCCCCAAACCATCGCAAGACGAGGCGTAGCACCGCCAGGCCTCACTCGAGAAAGGACTCTCGGAACTCATGTCCCTGCGTATCCAGAACAACATCGAAGCGTTCAACGCGCATCGCCAGCTCGTCGGCACCTCCAACAAGATGTCCCGCTCCATGGAGAAGCTCTCTTCGGGCTTCCGCATCAACCGGGCCGCCGACGACGCGGCCGGCCTCGCGATCAGCGAGAAGCTCCGCGCCCAGGTCGGCGGTCTCAAGATGGCCCAGCAGAACGGGCTCGACGCGATCTCGCTCGTGCAGACGGCGGAAGGCGCCCTGCAGGAGGTCCACGCGATGCTCCAGCGGGCCCGTGACCTCAAGGTCCAGTCCCTCAACGGCACGCTGTCGAACGCCGACAAGGTGTCGATCGAGTCCGAGATCACCCAGCTCGGCTCGGAGATCGGCCGGATCGGCAACGACACGACGTTCAACGGCATCACCCTGCTCAACTCGACGACCACGGTCACCTTCCAGGTGGGCGCGAACGACGGTCAGTCGATCACGGTGAGTGCGACCCAGCTGTACGGCGTCGGCGCCGGCTACGCCGTCGACTCGGCGATCTTCACCGCCTTCTCGACCGCGTTGATCGCAGACTTCGACGACGCGATCGCCCAGGTCGCCTCCACCCGAGGCGTGTTCGGCTCCGCCCAGAACCGCATCGAGCACGCGCTCGCGAACCTCGCAGCCTACGAGGAGAACCTCACGGCCTCCGAGAGCCGGATCCGGGACGTGGACATGGCCGCAGAGATGGTCACGTTCACGAAGTACCAGATCCTGCAGCAGGCGGGCACCGCGATGCTCGCCCAGGCCAACACGGCCCCGCAGTCCGTGCTCAGCCTCCTGCGCGGGTGATGCCGAAAGAGGTGCCTGGCTTCAGCCAGGCACCTCTCGGCTCCCGCACGAAGGGGTGCGAGGCCTATGTCCTCGCACCCCTTCTTGTCCGTCTGCCCTGACTGCGCGCGGACAGCATTGGAGCGGGTTAGGTCGTGGACACCCGGTTCATGCCGTCGTACGCCCACGTCGTGACATGGTTGTTCGCGTCGGCGCGCGTCAACCGGTTACCCACCGGGTCGTAGGTGTAGGTCGTGACCGGCGCCACCAGCGGCCCGCCGCCGTCCGGATCCGGCGCGGTCACCGTCAGGATGCGCCCCGCGTAGTCGTACGTGTAGCTCGTGACATGCCCGTTGCCGTCGGTCACCGACTGCAGATTCCCCACGGCGTCGTACACGTTCGTCGTCGTCGCCGCGGTCTGCCCGCCCGCACCATCCGGATGGCGGAACGACGAGCGGGCTATCTTCTGGTCGATCTTGGATCGGGTTCGACAGGATCGTCTAGCCGACGCGTAGCCCTGTCGAGCGCGTTCTCGAAATCGGCCGAGTCGTACTCGGGGTCCTGCCTCTTGGGTACGTCCTCCGCATCTCAAACAAATCGGAGGGCGACCGCGGTAAATAGGTATTGGATATTCGTCCACATCTCATCGAGAGGGAACGGGGAGGCTGGCTCGCGGTGAGCGAGGACGACAGCCAGCCCTGCATCAGCCAGGTTCTCGCACGCGCACAGACGTGACGGCCTCCGTAGCCTCTCGTCCATACCGGCTAAGGATGCCGATGATTTCGGTATATGGCACCAGCGCGCGAACGCGACCGCACGGAATCCCAGCAACGCTACCAACCGGAAAGCCAACGGCAACATCTCTCGGCGTGAGCGAGAACGATCGAAAGTTCTCCAGCCTAGGCGTCAAGACCCGGAAATAGCTCAATCTGGCCCGTGGAACCTTCCAAGAAGCACGCACACAGGAGTTGCCGGTAACAAGTTGACGCCGAACAGAGCTGGCGAACGATCGCAGGGCGTCACCATCGTCGCCAATGAGCTGAGAGATCGAAATCTTGCTCTTAGATTCGAGGTCTAGGTTCACGGCGATCCAATCCTCACCATCGTTCCCACATATGAGTCTTCGGTCAACCGGAAGCAGAACACTGAAGATTCTTCGACTGCTTCCCACCAGCGAGAGATCCGGAGTGATCGAATATCTCCCGGGGCATGATCTGGCCAAACTTCCTGACGTCGAGG
This sequence comes from uncultured Actinomycetes bacterium, assembly GCA_963738505.1. Taxonomy (GTDB): domain Bacteria; phylum Actinomycetota; class Thermoleophilia; order Gaiellales; family Gaiellaceae; genus Gaiella. Next base: position 83,120 of record CAVTWR010000003.1, read on the forward strand.
ATACGTCTGCGAAGGCGCGTCGGCGAAAGGCCCGCTGATCATGACGAATCACCTGTTCCATCGCACGACTGACGAAGGCCGCGTCGGGCGCTCCCGGCCCGAGTGTCGGGTAAACTCCCTCAGTGCGGTAGTGGGCGACGCCTAGTCGTGGAATAGCAGCCAGCACTAGAGATGCAGGTTCGGCGCTCTGGGAGATAACCCCGCGATCCCGGGGCACAACGGCCATCACGCATGACGCTACAGTGATACCGATAGACAATGCGAAGGCGACAGCGCGAACGCTGAATGGCATCTGTATCACCCGCGTCCCTCGCCGCGTGGATCTACATCGGTGTCATCCATACAGCCTGAAGACTCGCTTTGCTTCCCGAATACGGTCTGACTGATGGGGAACTGATGGTTTCTCGAACTCATCTTGAAACACGATCGTTGCGGCGGTGACAGTGCGCGCCGCTCGAAGGTGCCTAAGCGCTCCTTGGAAGCCGTGATTCAGCTCGTACCAAATGAACCTGAGCTGGGTGTAGAAGCCGTACGGCGGCCGTCGCTCCGTTTCGGCCCATCCCAACAGATCGAGCCAACGTCCGTCGGCGGACCACTGTGCGAGCCCACGTCCAGGTCCCCCGCCGTCCTGATTCGTTCGCGGATTGAGTGTGTATCCGGTCTCAACGAGAAGGTTGCCGACCACGCCTGCCGACTGGATACCTCTGAGACCTCGGCCTTTCCGAATGAAGAACTTGAATGCCGCTCGGGTTCTTTCCTCCACAGCTTGGCTCTCAACAACGCCAAGCTCCTCAAGATCGGTTGTGGCTTCCTCTGCGAACGCGGTGGCAACGGATGACGAGGATCTCATGCTCCTGGCGATTTCGCCAGACGGGTCGGACTTGACGACTGGTTGCAAGTCTGCGTACGCAAACGAAGAGATTGCCGGTAGACCGTCCGCTCGCTGCACGGGGTCCGCGCTTGCAAGCCGGCCGAGAGTTGTATCGTTCTGTCTCGCGCGGAGGTGGTAGAGCCCGGTGGGGTCGTTGTACTCGCCGGTGAACTTGAGCAGGTTGGTCGGCGTCGAGCCGCTGCTCGACCGGATCGCCCCGTAGGGTTCGTAGTCGTAGGTCAACTGCGTGGCGCCGGTTGAGCCGGTGACGTTACGCACGCTGCCGAGCGGGTCATAGTGGTAGTACCAGGCGTTGCTCGAGGTGGTGCTCATAAAGATCAACCGCTGCCCGTACACATAGCGGCGCAACAGCGAGTCGCTGCCGTTCGCCTCACGCGCCAACATGGGCAGCGAGTTGTTGACATCCCACTGGAAGTTCGTCTTCGCCGACGCCGCCGTCCCCGTCGAGGCCTGCAAGCGAACGCCGTCACCGTCATAACTGTAAGTGGTCGTGGTGCCGGAAGCGGTGGTGGTCTTCATGCGGTTCGCCAGATCCCAGGTGAACGTCCGCGTGCCCGCCGACAGCTGGTTGCCATTGCGATCCCACGTGTACGACGTCGCGCCCGCCGTGAGCAGGCGATCCATGTTGTCGTAGGTGTAGTTCTTCGTCGCCGTCGACGGCCGCGCTTCGGTGAGCCGGTTCCCGACCCCGTCATAGGTGTGACGAATGTACGGATCCGTGGCGCCGGGACACAGCGTCGCGAGGTAGCAGACACCGGTCAACCGGTCCATGTTGTCGTACTGGAAGGTCTTCGACACCGGCGAAGCACCGGTACGCGTCTCTGTGAGCGGGTTCCCGACCTTGTCACGGCTGTAGGTGATGTCGGCCAGAGTGGTCGCGCCCTTCATGTTTTTCACCTGATTGAGCCTGCCCGCCCGGTCATACACCCGTGTCTCCACATAGCCGTTCGTCGCCGGCAGCGTGGTTGTCGTGAGGTTGGATGCAGGGTCGTAGGCGTAGCCGGTCGTGCGCCCACCCGAGGCCACCGTCGCCATGCGGTTCAAGGGGTCGTAGGTGATGTCCACGACCGTGTCGTCCTTGTAGGTGCGCCTGGTCACATTCCCGGCCGCGTCGTAAAAATAGGTGAACGAGGTGCCCGACCGGGTCACGGTGAGCAGCCGGTCGAGGTTGTCGTAGCTGCGCGTCTCCGTGCCCGACCCATCCACCATGCTCAGACGGTTGCCGACATTGTCCAGGGTGAACGTCACATCCGGCGTCGCATCCGAGTAATCGATCCCCGTCAACCGGTTCGCCCGGTCGTACGCAGACGTGGTCGTGCCATCCCCGACGGTGCCGGTGTTGTTGCCGATCGCGTCCGTCACCGACACCTGATTCCCATTCACATCAAACGCGTACGACGTGACCGATGGTGTGAGCGCGCCGCCACCATCCGGATCCGGTGCCGTCACCGTGGACACCCGGTTCAGGGCGTCATACACCCACGTCGTCACATGACTGTTCGCGTCCGTGCGCGTCAGCCGGTTCCCCACCGGATCGTAGGTGTAGGCAGTGACCGGAGCCGCCAGCGCTCCCGCCCCGTCCGGATCAGGCGCGGTCACCGTGAAGATGCGCCCCGCGTAGTCATACGTGTACGAGGTGGTGTGGCCGTTGCCATCCGTCACCGACTGCAGGTTCCCCACGGCGTCGTATACGTTCGTCGTCGTCGACGCCGTCTGCGACCCCGCACCATCAGGATCAGGCGTCGTCGTGGTCAACAGCCGGCCGGCGGCGTCGTAGGTGAATGAAGTCCGGTAGTCGTTCGGGTTCGCGCCGGACACGTTCCCGCGCGGCTCCACCGTCGAGGCCAAATTCCCGTTCACGTCATACGTGTTCGTCGACACCGGAGCCGTGAGCGCGCCCGCACCATCAGGGTCAGGACCCGTGGTTGAGAGCAGCCGGTTCGCGTTGTCGTAGGCGAACGTGGTCGTGTTCCCACGCGGGTCGGTCTGCGTCAGCCTGTTGCCCGCGTCGTCGTAGGTGGACGTCGTCACCGGCGCCAGCAGCGGCCCCGCCCCGTCCGGGTCGGGCCGGGTCTCCGTCAACACCCGGTTCGCGTTGTCATAGATGAACGAGGTGGTATGGCTGTTCGCGTCCGTGGTCGAGGTCAGCCTGCCCGCATCGTCGTACACGTTCGTCGTCGTCACACGCCCCAACGGATCCGTCTCCGTCAACAACTGACCCGCCAAGTTGTAGGTAGAGGTCGTCGTGTACTGCGAGGCACACCCGCACCCAGCCACGTTCCCCCTCGGATCAACCCGGGTCAGCACATTGCCCTGACTGTCATAGGTGAACGTCGTCTTCGGGCGCGGCAACGAACCCCCACCATCAGGATCCGGGGCGGTCACCGACGCCGTGTTCCCATTCGCGTCATACGTGTAATCCGTCGTCTTCCCGTTCCCATCCGTCGACGTCTCGACACGGCCCTGCGCGTCATAGGTGTAGGAGCCAACCTGCTGGCCATCCTGGGTCACCGTCGACACGAGCCCACCCGTGTACGTGTACGCGGTCACCTTCCCGCGCGCGTCCGTCACCGTCAACGGGTCGTTGCTCGCGTTGTAGGTGAACACCTTCTGCGCCCCACCCAGCGACGATGGCGCGGTCGCGGTCAACATGTTCCCCTCGAGATCAAAGGTCATGCTCGTCGTCTCGTTCAACGGGGACTTCACCCCGGTCGCGTTCAAATCACCGTCATGCGTGAACTCCGTCGCGTTGGTCGCGCCGTCGATCCGCTTCAACAACACGTTGTCGGCGTACACGTCCTTCCACACATGGCTGTTCGGATCCGTCACCGTCGCCGTCTGCGTCCCCGCATCCCACGCAAACAAGGTCGTCTTGTTCGTCGCGTCCGTCTGCGACACCACCCGACCCGACGTGCCGTCGTACACGTTCGTCACCTGCGTATGCGACAGCGGATCCACGATCGTCGCCAACCGGCCACCCGAGTCATAGGTGTACGACCACGACTTGCCACGCACATCCGTGAACGAGGTCAACCGACCAGACGTGTACCCATACCCCGTCGCACGCCCGTCCGACAACGCCACACCCGACACCAGATTGCTCGCGTTGTAGGAGAACGTGGCTGTGTTGGCGGTGTCGTCGGTGACCGTTGCCAGGCGGCCGTTGCCGTCGTAGGCGAGCGAGAACCCGTTGGTGTTTCGATCCTTCTTCGAGACGAGCCTGCCGACGGTGTCGAACTCGTAGACGATCTGATCGGTGGTCGTCATCCGAAACCCACCGGCGATCGTCACCAGCGACGCTCTCGCCCCCGCCGCCCCCTCGAAGACCCCGCCACCCAACGATATGAACGTTAAACGCTGCCCCTCGTCGCCGGTCGCGACAACATCGCCGTTCCCCTGGATGCTCAACGCCGCGCCGAACGAGTCCTTCCAGCCCAGTCCAAAGCGACCCGACCCGGCGTCCGCCGACGTGTACGTCCTCGTCAGCTCGATCGGGACTCCCTGGCTCGCCAACGAGACGTCGGTCTCCGAGTGGACAAACGCCCCTGTCAACGTGTTCACGGGATCCGACAGCGTGCCGCACGGGGCCTGCGCGAGTGACCCTCGACTGCCGGGCTCGCAGAAGACCCCGTACGTCTGCTCCACCGGAGGACCCGCGCCCAGGCCCGCGCCGACCTCGTAGTGCTCCAGCACCTCAGACGACGACAGCACCGCCGGATAGAACGCGACCCGGCTGAGCGCGCCCGCGAGATGAAACGCCGATCCTGCGAAATCGTGGGCGATCCAGAACCGCGACTGCGCATTCGCATTCCCGGTCGCGCTCGAGCCCACGAGCACACCATCGAGAAACAGCGACCACGACCCGCCCGACCGGGTCACGACCAGGTGATGCCACACCCCCGCCGTGACGACCGGGCCGACGACGATGTCGGCAAGGCTCGCCGTCAGCTTCAGCGTCTGCGGGCCACACGTGCTCCCGTCGAGCCACACGCCCCATCCCTGCGCGCCCGAGCGCATGAAGTTGCCGAGACCCATTACCTGCTGCACCGTCGTGAAGCACGACGCGCCGTCCGTCAGGAACCACGACTCGGCAGAGAAGTTGTTGACCGGGAAGTCCGACAGCGTCCCGATCACGCTCAAGCTCTGCGGTGCGTGAAACCCTGCACCCGTCAGCACCGGGCCCGGACCATCCACGATCCACGCAGGTGCAGTCCCGGAGATGTCGAGCGAACCGACCGAATCGTCGGCAGTCGAACCAGCAAGCTCATCTAGGCGCCAAACGTGACTCGCACCATCGTTCAGCACAAGCTGGTCGTACGGCTCGAACGTCGTGGTTCGCGCCCCCGCAGACCCGGTCAGAGCGACAGCCAGGAGGCACGCTGCCCCGATCAGGGCCACGACCGACCGAGCCGACGCAAGGCGCCGCACGTGTACTCCTCCCATGTGCCTGGCGGGTGTTCCCTTTTCGAAGGGTGCGATGCAGGAGTGTACACCAGCTGGGGATCGACTAGACCCTTGTTGAGTGCCTATCTGGCTGATCCCCGGCTCAACCCCGTCGCCCGCCTGCCGACTACCGGTAGGTGCCCGTCGCGGACGTCCTCGCACGCATCTCGGAGATCCACCAGCTCGCCGCCACTTCGCGTGCCCCGCTCGCGGAGCCGACGGTGGACTTCCAGGCACAGCTCTCTCGCATCATGCAACCCACCGGGGTGTATGAGCCGGCCGGGGTTGCTCTGAGCAACGCCGGCGCCGGGCTTCGCACGCTGGCGGCCGCCACCGCCGAGCTCGGTGTGCAGGAGGAGCCGCCAGGATCGAACGACAGCCCACGGATCGCGGCCTATCGCACAGCGGTCGAAGGCTCGGCGCCGGGTGTGCCGTGGTGCGCGTACTTCGTCTCGTGGGCCTCCGCCCAGGCCGGCGTGCCGGTTGGCGAGGAAGGCCAAGGCTATGGCGCCGTCGAGCAGGTGCACGACTGGGCGGAACGCACCGGCCGTCTGCTCCCTGCCGGAGCGGCACCGCAGCCGGGGGATCTCATCCTCTTCGGCGGCGAGCACATCGGAATCGTCGAGTCGGTCGGCCCCGGCGGGGCGCTGACCACGATCGAAGGCAACCATCAGCAACGCGTCAGCCGTGTCCAGCGATCACTGAGTGAAGCCACAGGATTCGTCCGCCTCTCATCGTAAGCGCCACAAAGACCGCCAAGAAGACAACGAATCAGCTCTCAAGGTCGGCCGATTTCTTCCGATCACGTTTCGCATGGAATCGGTCGAAGATCACGTCGAGGGCCCGGCAGTCGTCTCCGAGCTGGAGCGGGTGCAGTGCTGGCGCTTCGAGATCCTCGTCGAGGCCGGCTACCCGCCGCTCGTCGCGAGCGCACTCGCGGCCAGCAAGGTCGATCTGCACCTCGCCTCGCGCATGCTCGAGCAAGGCTGCCCGCCCGGGCTGGCCGCCGAGATCCTGCTGTAGTGCGACGACACCCAAGTTCGGCTCAGGACTTCGCGCGGTGGCCGCCGCGCACCTGCAGAGACCGCGCTCGTGCGGTGTCTCCAAACGTTCCGCCTGGAACTCCCACAGGCGATCACCGGCCACGCAGTGGCCCTCCGCGAAGCGGAGCCTGATCGCAATCAGAAACAGCCGGCCGCTCCGCGGCCGACCTCAAAGCGCTAGTGCGGCACCCACAACACCAACGAGAGTTACAGGTCCAACGTTTGGAGGAGCCGCACTAGCTAGGTCATGGGGACTTGGCGCTGCAGCTTGGCCGTGATCCGGTCGAGGATCTCCGTCAGGCTGTCGCCGGTGGCCGTGATCCCGTGGTTGCGGAGGCCGATCACGGCATGGGCCGGATCGGGCTCGCGGGCGATCAGCTCGGCCACGGACTCCGCCAGCTCCTGCGTCCCGCAGGGGTAGTTGACGTCGGTGGCGGGACAGCCCTCCATCCAGGCGTGCACGTGGAGGATGGCGCCGACGTCCGGGTGCTGCATGTAGATCATCCAGTGCTCGATCGCGTCGACCGAGACCCGGCGCGGTTCGATGCCCGGCGGCACGCTGAGCACGATCGTCGCGCGGTCCTCCTCGTAGCCGGAGACGAGGAGCATGTCGGTGCCGACGTCTCGCAGGTTGGACTTGTCGACACCGCTCGCGCTCATCCAGAAGCGGGTGGCGTCCTTGCGCTGGGAAAGGTTGCCGTAGGAGAGGCCACCGACCTGATAGAGCCGCATCACGTGCCGCAGGTCGCGCTCGTCCAGGAACTCGTGCACCGGGAACGGTGCCGGTAGGAGGTCGAGCTCGTCCATGCGTTTGCCGGCGGCCGCCAGCTCCACCGTATGCTCGTCGCCGTCCCACAGGTCGGGCTCGAGATCGGGGATGAACTCGTTCTCGATCACGAGCTTCGACTTGGCGAGGGGGGCCAGCCGCTCGAACACCTCGGCGGGATCGTCGGAGATCTTGTAGGTGCCTCGCTCCATCGTCGTGAACCACACGCCCTCGCCGGGCACGTGGAGCACCACGACGTTCGCGAGCGTGCGCACGAGCATCGGGTAGCTCGTCCTGAGCACGTCGTCGGGTACCGCGTCCAGCTCGTAGAACGAGGCCGAGTACGTGCCGCGCGAGGAGCGCCGGAACGCCTTCGGCGTGGCGGCGTCGAACATGTTGAGCACGAAGTCGGCCTCGGCATGATCGTCGACCCGCTCGAACCCGTCCGCCTCGAAGCGCGCGCCGATCGTCTCCACCCACGCCTTGTGTGAGGGGGAGGTGTCCGTTCCCCAGATCGCGTAGCGCGGCATTCCGGCAAGTCTACTGGGCGGGTCTGACCCCGGGTTTGACCCCGGGTCAGACCCGAACTCGCTACTTGACGACGAACCGGACGTACTGGCCCGCCTTGAAGTGACCCGGAAGATTGCAGAGGAGGACGTACTTCCCAACCTTGAGGGTGAGCGTGATCATCCCGCTCTTACCGGCGGGGACATCCGGAACCTCGCCGACCGCACCCTTTTCGCTGGCCTCGCCGTTCTTCAGCGCCAGCTTCGCAGGCGCGAGGTTCGTCCTGACGACGACCATCTCATGCATGAGCTTGCCAACGTTCTTGACCTTGAACGTGACTTTGCCGGCCTTGACGGTCGCCGGCTTCGGGGTGACCTTGAATTCCTTGAGTTGAACCGAAACCGTGCCGCCATTGCCCGCGGCCAGCACGACCGGCACGATCACGACCGCCGCCAACAAGACCACAACGGGAACGAGCCTTCGCATCTCCAACCATCCTTTGTCGCTTGTCGGCAGCATTGCGGTGGTGGTGCGCCGCGGCATGCGGTCGGGCGCTGAGCGGACTGCGGGGAACCCGCAAAGGACCGTCAGCGGAAAAGGTCGCGCTCGCGCGGCATCACGAGCTCCGTGCCGGATCCGTCTCCGGCAGGAAGGTCGACCCCACGCACAACTGCTGCCGGGACGCGATTCGCCTTGCCGAGAACGAGCTCCGCCGCAGAGGCGATCTCGTCGGCGACGGCGATGATCGTCCCCTGCAACTCGCGCCCCGAGGCATCGGCGGTTCCGCGCAGATCCCGGAGCGGACGGAAGCCCGCCACACCAAGCGCGACGTCGGTGGTGCCCTGCCGCCACGCGCGGCCGAAGGAGTCGCTCACGATCACGCCGACGTCCGCTCCGGCAAGTTCCCGCAGTCGTTCGCGGAGAACACGCGCGCTCGCGTCGGGATCGACTGGTAGCAGCACGACAACGCCTCCATCCGGCGCGTTCGACGCATCGACCCCCGCAGATGCACAGACGAAGCCGTGGTGCGTCTCGGTGATCACGAGCGGCGGTCGTGACCTCATGACCTCACGCGCCTCGGAAAGGATCACCTCGACCTGCCGCGGGTCGCCTTCGGCGCCGGCCAGCTCGACCGCGCGGGCAGACGGAACGACCTCCTCGAGACGCACGACGCGCCCCTCCACCTTCGAGACTGCCTTCTGGGCGACGACGACCACGTCACCGTCACGAAGGCCGCCGCGTTCGAGCGCCGCGCTCGCGAGCAGCGCCGCGAGATCGTCGCCTGTCACGAGCTCGGGGAGCCCGACGAGTGGGATGACCTCGACAACTGCGACGCCTGCGTTCACGGGTGGGGTCAACGAAGACCGGTGATGCGCACGCCGGCGTGTGCCTTGTACCGCTTGTTCACGTTGACGATCACCGCGGTCAAACCCTCGAGCGCGCGCGCACTCGCGAGCGGCCCTGCGTCGACGGCGCGACCCGCTGTGATCTTCTCCGCCAGCTCGAGCGCCATGGCTTTCGCCTCCGCGTCGTCACCGCAGACCAGCGTGTCCTCGTCGGGCGCCTCCTCGGCCCCAAGATTCGAGGCCGCGAGCGAGTGCAGACCTGCGACCACCGGCGCGTCGAGCTCCGCCTGGATGCGCTGCGCGATAGACGTTGCCTCCGTCGTCGGGGAGACGCCGTCCTTGCCGAAGGAAAGCTCCGCAGCCACGCAAAGCACCGGTGTTCGGCCGATCGCTTCACGAAGCTCCCGGGCGGTGGTGATCGCACCTTCTGCCTTCGTCGCGAGGACGACCAAGTCTGACGCGCGCGCAGCCTCCTCGTTCGTCGCACCCGCGACGCCAAGCTCCGCGGCGGCCGCCTGCGCGCGCTCCGCCTCGCGCGAGCCAATGATCACCTCGTACCCGGCCTCGCGCAGACGGGTCGCGAGCGCTTTCCCAAAGCTTCCTGTGCCACCGATCACACCGATCTTCACAGCGCCTCCTCGAGAATGGTTTCGGCGAGACGGCGTGCTGCCTCGCGGTCGGTCATGAGTGTGCCCGTGACGGTGACGTCCAGGCCGTGAGGGCTTTGCCCCACGTCAGCCTCGTCGATCACCAACCGGTCGATGAGACCTTCGTAGCACCCTGCGACGTGCGTGGGTGTCGTCCCGCCTGCGAGGTGGGAGAGCATTGCGGTGGCCGGCCCTTTGACGGCGACGCCGCCGATCAGCGGGCTGACCGCCACGCATGGGACACCTCGCGTGCGGATCGCGGCCCGCAGCCCGGGGACGGCGAGGATCGGCCCGACCGAGACGAAGGGGTTGCTGGGCGCGATCACAAGGAGATCCGCCGCCCCGATCGCCTCGAGCACACCGGGAGCCGGCCTGGCCGCGGCGGCGCCGACCAGGTCAACCTCGTCGACCCGGTCGCCGTGACGGCGCCCGACGAACCACTCCTGAAAGCTGAAGCCGCCAGCCGGCGTGACGACGTGCGTCCGCAGCCGATCATCGGTCGCGGGAAGCAAAGACAGCGCGAGCCCGGCACGGGCAACAAGAGCGGCGGTAACGGCGGAGAGCGGTCGGCCCTCGCGAAGCGCCTGCGAGCGCACGAGGTGCAGCCCGATGTCGAGATCACCGAGCTGGAACCACGACTCGCCGCCCCACGCCGCCGCCGCTTTCAGGGCGTTCCAGCTCTCGCCGGAACGGCCCCACCCCCGGCTCGTGTCGTTGAGCCCGGCGAGCGCATAGAGGATCGAGTCGAGGTCAGGCGAGACCGTGAGCCCCAGGAACTCGAGGTCGTCGCCGACGTTGCCGATCACCGTCAGCTCGTCCGGCGCGAGCGCGTCGTACAAGCCGCAGGCGAGCTTGGCGCCACCGACTCCGCCGCTCAGGCAGACGACGTTCACGCCGCGGCGACCTTGCCGAACGCATCGCGAGTGCGAGGCCCAGCCTGCGCGCGAAGCAGCTCGAGGTCGGCCAGCGTGTCGACGTCCGTCACAAGGGCCGGGATCGAGGGCTCATCGACCGCGAGCCCCAGCGCACGCGCGTGAGCGACGAACCGCCCGGCGCTGCCAGCGCCGTACAGCGGTGCGAAGAAGGACGGGGCAGGGAGCCCGAGGGCGTTCGTCGTCCCGTCCGTAGCTCGAGCGAGGGAGAGCCGGCCTGCCAGTGGAGGGCCAGCCAGAGCAAGCAGATCGATGGTGCGCACCGCCGGCAGGTCGGCGTTGACGACCAGCACCGGCCCGGCGACCTCGGCGAGAGCCGCCTCGACCGCGGCCCCCTGGCCCTGCTCGGGGTCGCTGACCCATTCCGCTCCGTGCTCGGTCGCGAGCGCCTGCGCCTGGCGGTCGGCGGTCACGACGACCGTTCGACCAACCCCTACGGCGGCCTGCAAGACGTCGCCGAGCATCGCGAGGGCGAGGGCCTCCCGAACCTGTTCCGGCAGCCTGCTTTTCCCGCCGGCGCGGAACGGAACGACGACCGAGACCATGACGTCACCTTAGAGCAGCACGATTCCGCGAGGCGCTGAGCTGGCAAGTCGTTGGACGGGCAATCGGAGCTACGACGTTTGTTCGGCATCCCCACTCAGCGCCTGCTTCACGACGTCTGCAACCGTCGTGGCTGTGATTCCTCGCTGCCTGCGATGGCATTGACCCGATCGCGGTACGCTAGTCGCTAAGCCGCGTGGGAGGACGCGCCAGGCCCGGAGGTCGACCACTCGTGGACGTCGAACCAGTGCGTCCCCTCGAGGGCAGCCACCACGTCCGGGTGCGTGTGCGACGCGTTGATCACGTGATGCTCGAGATCGCAGCAGATCTCGAGATCGTCAAGAGAGATGCTCGAAAGGCGCCCCAGCACCTCGAACGGGAGCTGAGCCTGCTGCACGCTCATGTGCTTGAACTGGAGCTCGGGCGCCATCTCCATCAAGTCGGGCCAGTCCGGGCAGGTCTTGTAGCTCATCGCTTCCCGTCGTTCGAGGCGGAGGTCCAGGATCCTCCAAGCCGCACGAGCCCGCGGTCGGCGGCGTCGGGGTAGACGACGAGCGTCTGCGCCGCGGCCCGTTCTGAGAGGAGCTCGTGGTCAGGCCCGAGCAGGTAGGCGCGAACGCGAAAACGCCCGAAGCGGAGCGGCGGCTCGGGCACGTCGAAGCGGGCGACGATGACCCCGGGCACGCCGTCGTGGTCGAGCGGCAGCGACTCCTCAGCGACGAGCAGGCCGGCCTCGTCGCGGATCTCCAAACGCAGGGTCCGCGGAGGGGCTCCCGGGCGCCTGCGCACCTCGGCCACCACGGAGAAGGGCGAGCCGGCGAGGATCTGTCCGACCGGGGCGCCGTCGGCGTCCACGATGCTGACCCCCACGACCTCGTCGCCTTGGGGACAGTCCCCCCGGGGGGGACTGTCCCCTCGTGTGTCGCCAGCTGGCTTCTGTAGTGGGCGAGCGCCTCGTGTGCAGCGCCGTCGTACGCGACCTGTCCCCCCTGCAGCACGAGCGCCCGCTCGCAGACCCGTTCCACTGCGGCCGCGTCGTGCGAGACGAAGACGATCGTCCCGCCGCGCTCGCGGAACTGCGCGATGCGGCCGAAGCACTTGCGCTGGAACTCCTCGTCCCCGACCGCGAACACCTCGTCGAGCAGCAGGGTGTCGGCCTCCAGGAACGCTGCGATGGCGAAGCCGAGGCGCATGTACATCCCGGAGGAGTAGGTGCGCACGGGGCGGTCGATGGCATGCTCCAGCTCGGCGAAGGCGACGATCTCGTCGAAGCGCGCGGTGATCTCCGCGCGGCGCAGCCCCTGGATCGATCCGTTCAGGAAGACGTTCTCGCGCCCGGTGAAGTCGGGGTGGAAGCCGGCGCCGAGCTCGAGCAGGCTGCCCAGACGCCCGCCGGAGGCGACGGTGCCGGTGGTCGGCCGGATGATCCCGGCCACGATCCGCAACAGCGTCGACTTGCCCGAGCCGTTTCGCCCGACGAGCGCCACCGCCTCCCCCGGGGAGATCTCGAGCGAGACGTTGCGAAGCGCCCACACCTCCTCGCCTCCGCCCCACCCCCGGCGCACGAGCAGCTCCTTCAGCGTCTGCGTGTCGCGCGCGCGCACCGTGAAGCGGCGCGAGACCGAGACCACGGAGATCGAGCCTGGGCTCATGCCGGCCCGCCCCCACCCGCCACGAGCTCGACGAGTCGCGTGAGGTGGTCTGGATCGGTCGTCGGGAGCACGCCGTGACCGAGGTTGAAGATGTGGCCGGGGCGACCGGCCGCCCGGGCGAGTACGTCTCGAGCTTCCCGTTCCACCACCTCCCAGGGCGCGAGCAGCGCAGCCGGGTCGAGGTTTCCTTGCACCGCCCGGTCGGGGACGCGCGCCCAGCCCTCGTCGAGCGGCAGCCGCCAATCGAGGCCGATCACGTCGCCGCCCGCGTCCGCGAGTGCACCGAGCAGGTGGGGCGCGCCGGTGCCGAAGTGGATCGTGGGGACGGCGACGGCGTCCAGGATGCGCTGCGAGTACGGCGCCACGTGCACGCGGTACTGCTCGGGCGTGAGCGCACCGACCCACGAGTCGAAGAGCTGGATCACGTCGGCACCGGCCCGTGCCTTCGCGGCGACGTAGCCGGAGAAGACCGTGGCCAACCGGTCGAGCAGCGCGTGCCAGATGCCCGGCTCGGAGAGCATCAGGGAGCGGGTGAGCCCGAACTCGCGGCTCGGTCGGCCTTCGACGAGATACCCGGCGACGGTGAAGGGGCCACCGCAGAACCCGATCACCGCCTGGTCGTCGCGCAGCTCGCCCCGGACGAGCCGGATCGCCTCCAGCACCGGCGCGAAGGCCTCCTCGGGATCCGGAAGCCGGAGGGCCTGCACCGCGGCCATGGTGCGGACGGGCTCGTCGAGCACCGGGCCGACGCCTTCCACGAGGCGGACGTCGAGGCCCATGCCGAGCACCGGCGTCATGATGTCGGCGAACATCACCGCAGCGTCCACGCCGTGGCGGCGCACCGGCTGCAGCGTCACCTCGGCGCAGAGCTCGGGGGTGTGGGCGACCTCGAAGAAGGCGTGGCGCTCGCGGATCGCCCTGTACTCGGGAAGCGAGCGACCGGCCTGACGCATGAACCAGACCGGCGTTCGTTCGACGGGCTCGCGTCGCGCGGCCCGAACGAGGAGCGGCGCGGACATGCACTCAGAGTAGCCTGCGCAGGGTGCCTGCCACCCCGCCCCTCCGCCCCCGCTGGCTGGCGGCTGACGTCGGACGGGTACGGGCCGGGCTCGAGACGACAGCACGTATCGAGGTGGAGAACGCGGGATCGGCGACGTGGCGCTCGCGCGGCGACCGGGGCCTGCAGCTGTCCTACCACTGGCTCGATCCGCTCGGCAATCCGATCGTCTGGGACGGTCGACGCACGGCGCTGCCACACGACGTCCCACCCGGGGCGAGGCTCGAGGTCGAGCTGCCGCTGCGTGTGCCGCGCCCGCCGGGAGAGTACGTCCTGCAGCTCGACCTGGTCGAGGAGCTCCACTTCTGGTTGAACGAGGTGGGTTGCGAGGTGCGGAACGTGCCGGTCAAGGTCGAGCCGAGGATCTCGGAGCGGACGCTGGCGGTGCACGTGGTCGGTGGCGAGCACCCGGCGACAGCTGCGGCTCTGGCCGCCCAGACGGAGCGGGTCAGCCGCGACCGGTCGGCAGCCGAGGCCGTCGCCACGCTCGTCGCCGGTGCCATACCGCCCCTAGACTGGGCCGCCAGGATGCTCGACGCCCACGCCGAGGGACACCCGGCGGTGGGACCTGCGCTCGACGTGCGAGGGAGCCGCGGGAGGCGTCGCGAGCTGGAGGCCTGGGCGCAGAGAAGCCGCAATCCGCGCTTTGCGTTGCCGCTGCTGCTGCCGTCGGTGCTGCAGGGCCTCGAGGTCGGTGAGCACCTGGGGCTGCCCGCCTATGCGGGAGACGATCGGTTGTTCGAGGGCGGCGTCGTGGTGCAGCTGCCGTAGGCACGGGCTGGAGGGGGTTTCCTCGGTGACGTTCCCGATCGTGTCCAACTTGAAGGCGTGGAGGTGCCCGTGTCGCGCCCCCATGTCCAGCGTGTGTAGCGGTAGGGGTTGGTCTTGTTGGAGAACCCTGCCGCCGTTCTGGACAGGGCGGCGTTGGCGGCACCGTATCCTGCGTATCCGTAGGATTCCTTGACGGTGTTGGCTTGGTCGATGAGCAGGCTGACGGAGGTGTGGGGGTCGTACAGGTAGCTGTACTGGCTGGTGGTCGCACCCACGGTTTCGGCGATCGTGGCGCGCCGCCCGAACGCGTCATGCGCGTACGGCTTGGTCGACGTCGTCGTCCCGCTCAGCGCCTCCTTCGACAACGCGTTGGTGACGCCGACGTACGTGAAGTCATAGGTGATGGTCGCCCCCGGCTCGGTCGAGACCTGCTTCACAGGCCGGTCCAAGGGGTCGTTCGTGTACACGACACTGTTCACCACGGCACCGCTGCCATTGTAGGAGGTGTAGCCGGAGACGGTTCTTGTAGTCGGAGGCCCAGCCCTCGAGCAGGTCGCTACCGGAGGGGGGTCTGGGGGAATCCATGGCTAGCCGAGTCGACGATCCTTCCTTGGCCGATTATCGCTCCAGGGCCGCGACCACAACGCGGCGAACAGTGGG
Organism: uncultured Actinomycetes bacterium; assembly: GCA_963738505.1. Classification (GTDB taxonomy): domain Bacteria; phylum Actinomycetota; class Thermoleophilia; order Gaiellales; family Gaiellaceae; genus Gaiella. Next base: position 98,379 of record CAVTWR010000003.1, read on the forward strand.
CCAAAGAGCAATGTGTATCCCCACCAAGGCAGTCGGAGAGCAACGCCACTGAAAAACATGGCGATCATGAGAAGGAAGAAGAGGAGTCTTTTTCCAAACGTAAATGGCCCCCAATACCAGTTGTACACAAGACAGTACGAGTTGTACAGGCGCCGAGCCAAATCAGCCTCTCTTATTGGATCCAGGCCCATATGCTCCCCCGCCGCCGGGGCTATGGTTGCCCGCTCCTGACCCATGACCAGTCGCGTCCGAAACAACCTCACCAACGGTGCTGCCCGCCCCTACCGCCCCAGCAATAGCGGCGCAGGCCTTAGCCAGCCTGTGCTTAAGAGCGCCCGACGCCTTGGTCCCAAGCACAGCAATCGAGCAATAGTGCTCGGCTGACGAAATGCTGCTACCTGCGGCATTCGCGGTAACAGTGAAATACATCATCTGGCCACCTGTGGCGATTATTGTGCATACAAGTGCTCCCGCAGGCCCGCCCGCGAACACACAAGCCAGCGGCCCGAGATCGATGGCTATCTCAACCGCATTATCTTCCAGATACGACCAGCTACGTTCGATGAAATCAGAATCGCGTCTTAGCTTCGACCACAGCTCTGCGCAGCGGTCGCGCCAGCGCATTTCTTCCGCGAGCGACGCTCCGCGGGGCCGCCCGATTCCACGGCAGCTAGCGTCGTACTCGGCCGCCTCGCTTGCGCGCTCACGTGCCTCAGTCTGGTCTTGGGGTCTCCCGGGAGCAGGCACACCGGGAGCCATCTGGCATTGACCAGTGATCGTCATATCCACATCTACTTCCCGACAGTTCGGCTGTCCGAGATCTCGCGACTCGTTTCGGTGACCGTCGACCTCGAAACGTCCGATGGGATTGGCGCCAGCGAACAAATATCGGTTTGAATTGAAGAGATCGCCGGCGAGACCGAAATCGGCAATCGCCTGGTTGTAGTAGTCACGCTGAAGCCAGCGACCGACCCCCGGCGAGTATCGGCGGACTCCTAGATCGATCGACCCCGAGCCCGTGTCCAGCCTGCCGCCGCTATACCGATACGGGTTAACCTTCGCCGAGAACCCCGCCGCGGTCTTGGAGAGGGCGGCGTTGGCTGCCCCATATGCCGCGTATCCGTAGGACTCCTTGACCGTGTTGGCCTGGTCGATGAGCAGGCTGACGGAGGTGTGGGGGTCGTACAGGTAGCTGTACTGGCTGGTGGTCGCACCCACGGTTTCGGCGATCGTGGCGCGCCGCCCGAACGCGTCATGCGCGTACGGCTTGGTCGACGTCGTCGTCCCGCTCAGCGCCTCCTTCGACAACGCGTTGGTGACGCCGACGTACGTGAAGTCATAGGTGATGGTCGCCCCCGGCTCGGTCGAGACCTGCTTCACAGGCCGGTCCAAGGGGTCGTTCGTGTACACGACACTGTTCACCACGGCACCGCTGCCATTGTAGGAGGTGTAGCCGGAGACGGTTCTTGTAGTCGGAGGCCCAGCCCTCGAGCAGGTCGCTACCGGAGGGGGGTCTGGGGGAATCCATGGCTAGCCGAGTCGACGATCCTTCCTTGGCCGATTATCGCTCCAGGGCCGCGACCACAACGCGGCGAACTGGTCCGTCCCGGGTTTGACGCCGGGCTGTTTAGTTGGTTCTCGCGGTGATTCCACTTTCTGTTTCGGTCTGTGCGGCCGTGTCGGGCCGGTAGGCGGCGGCGGTTTCGTTCGGGGTGTTGCCGCCGAGTGAGCGGTGCAGCCTACGCTGGTTGTACCAGCCGATGTAGGTGAGCAGCGCGAGCTCGAGGTCGAGGCGTGTCCTCCAGACGCGTGTCTTCGTCAGCTCGGTCTTGATCGTGGCGATCACGCTCTCGGCCATCGCGTTGTCCAACGCGGTCCCCGTGCGGCCGCGGCTGGGGACGATTCCGGCATCCTGGAGACGTTGGCTGTAACCCCAGGCGGTGTATTGGGCAATACACGAGCCTTGTCTACACCGACCGTTTGGACGAGCTGCAGATCGCGCCGTCGGTCGGGACGAAGGAAGATGCTTACGACAACGCCATGGCCGAGGCGTGGGTCGCCAGCTACAAGACCGAACTGACCGACTGGCTCGGGCTGACAAGCTACGAACGCAGCGAGCACGAGACCGTCGCCTGGATCAGCTTCTACAACCACAACAGGCTGCACGAAGCGCTCGGCGACATCCCACCCGCCGAATTCGAAGCGCTCAACGGCCTCGAGAGCGACCGCGAGCACCCCACCCATGATCCAGCACCCCCCAAAACAGGGCTCCGGAGACTGGGCGCTGCCGGACCGAACCGAATAGAGATAGAGTCGAACACCCTCACAGCCACCCCGTGAGAACAATCAGCCAGATAACCAAGCCTCCAACCAACCCAGGACGGATCAGCCTGCAGCTGCCGCCACACCTTGCGCGCCCCGTAACGACCCCTGCCCACCTCCATGTACACGCGCAGGACCTCAGCGGCCAGATCACGGTCGCGGCGAGAACGCTCGCTCGCCGGCCGCGCCCGGAACGGGTAGTAGCTGCTCGGGAGCGATCCCCACCCCATGCTCACAGAGCACACGGCAGATCGGCACGACCCCGAAGCGGGCCTTGTGACGGTCGATGAACTCGACTACCACGGCAGTCGCGGGTCGAGCTCCCGCGCGAAGAAACTCGAGGCCGCCAACAGAATCTCGTTCGCGCGCTTCAGCTCGCGCACCTCACGCTCCAGCTCCCGCACCCGCTGGCGCTCGTCCGTCGAACGGCCCGGCACCTCACCCGCATCAACGCGAGCCTGATTCACCCAGCCGCGCAGCGTGTCCGGGACGACCCCGACCCGCGGCCCGATCCGCAACACCGCCCGATTCAACGACAGCTCAGGCGACTCCGCCCGTGCCTCCGCCACCATCCGCACCGACCGCTCCCGCAGCTCCTGCGGATACCTCCTACCCTGCGCCATAGCCCTCTCCTCTCGTGAACCCGAAGTGTCCACGAAACCCGGGGCGATTCAGCATGATCCACAAAACCACGTGTCCACGCTACGGGGTCAAGTGCCGAATGCCTTGGTCCGCCGCAGCGCCACCCGCGACCGAACCTCCGACTCCGCCAACCACTTGGGATGGCTCAGGTTTGCTGAAGAGGGGCACCTCCCTTCAACTCTGCGCATGGGCGTCCAGTGCGGCCACGAACAACAGCGCACCCCCTGTGAACAGAGCTACCCCGCCACCAAACGTCACCGCCGACTCCTTGATCATCCCGAGAAAGCCACTCATGACCACGAGGCCCCCGACTATGAGACCCAGCGCAACAACAAACAACCGATCATCGCGCGGCGAGGGTCGAGCCAAAACTGTGCCGCCTCTGAGCAAGAACACCACACACAGTACCGCCCACGCAGCCACCGCCCACCACGCGTGTTTGCGTGGCTCAGAGCCCGCGGCAGCGCCGGCGCCTCCGGCGGCCAGTACGGCGAAAGTGGACACCGTCTGCAATCGCCGCAGCTTGTGGCTACCCGCACGGATGACCACATCGCCCCAGCTTCTCTTGGCGAGTCGGCTCACTTGCGACACTGCTTCGACCCCCCGTGTGCGCCCCTGCGCGTACCCTTACAGCTGTGTTGCTGCCCGGATGCCGTATCGTTGACCGAAATACTAAAGAGTCCCATGACGGCTAGCGTGTCGAGGGCTGTGCCACATACTTCGGCGGCCTTCTTCTTGCCCCCTCCAACCTTGGTTGAGGCGATCAAGCAAAGCGAGCCGACCGTAGCCTCCCAGAACGACACATCCTTCCAATCGTCTTGTAACATCTGGTATCCAGCTAAGGTCAAACTGCAGTATGTCCACGCAGTCATCCCGCCCGCGGGTCCAGCTGCAATCACACCGCCCAGCCCACATCCTAACGCGGCCAGTGTCGTCCAGTTGTCGCTAACCCACGCGCCTGCCCCTTCCCAGAAATCGGTATGCGCGGCGTCGTGCCAGGCGCGCTCCTCCGACCTCATGCCACCGCACAGGAGCCACCGCTCGAAGTCGTCACCACTTAGAGTCTGCCCATAACGAGCGTGGTAATTCGGCCAGCGCTCGCAACCTAGAGCCTGCTGATTCCATTTCGCAGCCTCCTCCCGCCGCTCCGCCTCCTCCTCGGGCGAGGCGGCAGGACGGGTGCCGAGTTCGTGATTGTCAAAGACGTGTCCGTCCGTCTCGACGAAACTTGCTGGGTTCCCACCCGCGAACGAGTAGCGGTTCTGTGTGAGCGGATTTGACGACAGACCTGAGCTTCTCTGTGCGCTGACGTAAGAGTCCCGCTGCAAGAACCGCGCCGTCGCACTGTGGTACCGGCGGGCTCCCATATCAAGTGTGCCGGACCCTGTGTCGAGTCGTTTGCCGGTGTAGCGGTAGGGGTTGGTCTTGTTGGAGAACCCTGCCGCGGTCTTGGAGAGGGCGGCGTTGGCGGCGCCGTAGCCCGCGTATCCGTAGGACTCCTTAACCGTGTTGGCCTGGTCGATGAGCAGGCTGACGGAGGTGTGCGGGTCGTACAGGTAGCTGAACCTGCTGGTGGTCGCACCCACGGTTTCGGCGATGGTGGCGCGCTGCCCGAACGCGTCATAGGCGTATCGCTTGGTCGAGGTCGTCGCCCCGCTCAGCGCTTCCTTGGAGACCGCGTTGCTGACACCGACGTAGGTGAAGTCGTAGGTGGTGGTCGCCCCCGACTCGGTCGAGACCTGCTTCACCGGCCGGTCCAAGGGGTCGCTCGTGTACACCACACTGTTCACCACCACGCCGCTGCCATTGTAGGAGGCATACCCGCTGAGGCGGTTCTTGTAGTCGTACGCCCAGTCCTCCAACAGATCGTTCCCCGAGACAGGGCAGTTGGTGCCCGCGTAGGCGCTCTTGGTCTTGCAGTCCTGGTTGCCCAAGGAGTCGTAGAAGAACTTCTCCGTGGTCGCCCCCACGGTCTGGGTGCTGAGTTGCTGCCCGTTGTAGGTGCGCGTGATCACAGATCCCGACGATGGGGTTTCCTGGGTGACGTTGCCGATCGTGTCCAGCTTGAACGCCGTCGAGGTGCCCGTGCCCGGGTTCTCGTTGACCAGCCGCTCGCGCGCGTCATAGGTCCAGCCCGCCGTACACGTCGCCGCGTAGCAGGAAGCGCCCGTGTCGGGGCCCTTCAGCTGGAACACGTCGCTGACCCGGTTGCCGTTCAGATACTGGCCGGCGGTGATGTAGCCGAGCGTGTGCTGGCCGACCATCGTCCCGGCACCGTTCCTGTTCGTCAGCGTCTTCGTCAGCCCGTTGTCGAAATAGGTGCGCGTCGCCGACTGCTCACTCACCCACGCCCCCGACCCGCCCTTCTGCAAGGTTTGGATGTCCAGCTGGCCGCGTGGCGTGTAGGTGTAGGTGATTTGCTCGTCATCGGTGGCGGTGCCGGCTGTGGAGAAATCATCCGTCTGGTTGGTGGGCTGGTCAAGGTTGTTGTAGCTGTAGGCGAACACGCGCCCCGCGGTGACGGTGCTGCCACCAGAGGTTTCCTCCCGGTTGTCCTCCAGCGTGGCGGTGTTCCCGTGCAGGTCGTAGCCAAGGTAGGTGGCCAGGTAGTTCGCCGTCCCCGTTTTCGGGGTGCGTACCTTGGTCAGCTCGTCCAGGCTGTTGTAGGAGAGGTCGATCGGTAGCGGCGCTTGTCCGACTTGGACGAGCCCGGTGGCTTCGGTGGCGTTGGTGCGGTTGCCGTTCGCGTTATACGTGTACTTCGCACGCTCTCCCGCCTGGTCGAGCAGGCTCCTGGTCAGTCCGTCGGGCAGGTAGGCCCAGTACATGGCCTGCCCGTAGTTCAAGAACCCCGTCTGCCCCACAATCTCGGGGATGCGCGCCGACTGCCATCCCTCCGCCGTGTACTCGTACCGCACTTTGGGGTTCGCTGGGTCCTGTGCGGTGTAGATGCTGCCGGTGTCCCAGTAGGTGTTGGTGGTCTTCTCGCTGGCGGTCACACCGGCCGGGGTGGAGCTGGTGGTGGCCAGGCTTGTCCAGGTGAGCTGCCCGTTGGCGTCGTAGCTCGAGTGGCGGTAGGCCTGCTGGGTGGCGAGGCCGTACTGGTAGTGCGACTGGATCTCGGTGGCGGTGAGCGCACGTGTGTAGATGGCGGCTTCGTCGACTTTGCCGCCGAAGTAGCTGGTGCCGGTACCACCGATCGTGGTGGTGCCGTTCGGAGTGGTCGGTGCGGCGGTGCCGGTGCCGGAAGCGACCCCGTTCACATACAAGGTCCAGGTGCCGGACTGGCGTACCGCGACCAGGTGCATCCAGGTGGCGGCCGGCATCGTCACCGAGGAGCCGGTGGCGGCACAGGTTGTTCCGCCCAGCAGGATGGTGATCTTGTCGCCGCCACCGCAGGAACCGTTGTTCAAGATGATCCCGTAGCCGTTCGAGGCCGAGTTGCCGTTGTACAGGATCGACCCGAACGTGCTCGAGGCGGTGCGATACGCCCACGCCTCCAGCGACACATCCCCCAAGCTGGTCGTCACCACCGGGGTGCGGGTGGTGGTGTCGTTGACCCCGTCAAAGGACGGTGCCGGGTTCGAATCCGCTGGCAACGCCCCCGGCTGGTTCAAACTCGGCCCGTTCGTGTAGGTCAACGAGAGCCCGTTGCCGCTGGCGTCCGCCGCGGTTGTGCCCGAGGTTTCCCCCAATCGCCAGTAGGCGGCCGGGGTGTCCCCGAGGATCTCCGCGGAGTAGCTGGATGTCAGCTGCGGCAGCGTCGTCGTGACCTGCCGATTCAACGCGTCATAGGCGTAGCTCTCCACATAGTCCGTGTAGGTAGGGCCACCAGCGGCAGCGTCGAACGCGCGCGGGCTGATCAGGCGTTTGAGGTTGCCGAGGTTGTCGTACTCCCACTTCGAGGTCAGCGAACGCCCGGTGTCGAACGGTTCCACCTGGCTGACCCGCTCCCCGCGATCGCTGTACGTGTAGGTGGTCTGCTTGTTCAGCTCGTCCGTTGATGATGTCGGCTGCCCGTTCTCGTCGAAGGCGGTCTGCGTCACGTTCCCGGCCGCATCCGTCGTCTTCAACTGGCGATGCGCCTCGTCGTACTCGAACTTGCTGGTGTGCGTCGCCGACGTATACACGTACGGCACGGCGGCAGGGTTGGGACAGGCCGTCAAACCGGCAGCGCCCTTGGGACCGGTGACCGAGCGCAGGTCACCGGCCTGGTCGTAGCAGTACTTGCTGGTGCGCGAGTTTGCCGTGTCGACGTTGCCGGAACCATCAACCGCGTACTGCTGAACGGCGGTTTGCCGGTCGAGCAGGTCATAGCTGGTTTCGGTGACGTAGTCGTTGACATAGGCCCCGCCCGAGGGTGCGGTGTTCACACCCTTGGGGTCGGTTGTCTTGGTCACGCGGCCGGCGGCGTCGTACTCGCTCTTCGCCCCCGTCGGCCCCCCATCCGCCGCCACCCGCGGCCCCGTCGACAACGTCTCGCGGTCCATGGCGTCATAGCTGCTCGTCGAAGTGGCGCCGTTGCTGCCGTCACCACGACCGTAATGCGCCGACTGGCCGGAGGTGACGTTGTCGTTCACGTCATAGGCCTGGTTGTGCCACACCAACAAGCCCGGCGTGACCGCCGTCGACTTGGGCGAAGAGGAGCGCCGCTCACGGCCGTAGGCGTCGTAATACACCTTTTGCGCATCCTGATCAGACGGCGCCGACCCACTCGCATGGTTGGGGTCGCGTTGCAAGATCACGCTGCCGTCGGCCTTGTAGGAGGCTTCCGCCACCCCGCCGGCCGCGTCGGTGACCTTGGTTGGCAGCCCGTTCGCGTCATAGGTGTTGTAGGTGGTGGTGCGCGTGATCCCATCCCCGTTCCCCGGCAATGTCTGGGTGGCTAGGGTGCCGTTGGCGTTCCAGGTGTTCGTGGTCACGTTCGCCAACGGGTCGCTCACCGTCTTCACCAACCCCGTGGTGGAGTCACCCGGGGTTTGCGTGTAGGTGAACGTCCACTTGTAATCCGTGGGGTTGCCGGTGGTGGCGTTCCCCCTGGGCCGCGTGACCGAGGCGAGCTGGCTGATGTTCCCGATCGCGCGGCCGGCCTCCCAGTTTCCGGTGACGTCGTTGGCGTCGACCGCGAGGTCCTGATAGGTGAACGTGGTCTGGTTGCCCAGCTGGTCCTGCTCGGAGGTCTTGTAGCCGTTGGCGTTATAGCCGTACTGCATGAACTCACCGGTGGGCTCTGTCACCTTGAACACCTGGTTCAACGGAGCCGAGGTCGTCCACTGCACCTGCGTGACACGGCTCAACGGATCCGTGATCTG
>CAVTWR010000004.1:0-146214 GCA_963738505.1 uncultured Actinomycetes bacterium
AGCGGCAGGATGCCGCTGAGTCGCTCGAAGTCCCGATCGGTCGCTAGCAGGCCCCTTCAGTGTAAGACGCCACCGGGGCGATCACGGTCGCTCCTTTCGCCTGGCCGCGTCCGCCTCCCTCGGGAGCCCAGCCCGAGCTTCCTGAAGTGCTCCTTTCGCCTGGCCGCGTCCGTCTCCCTCGGGAGCCCAGCCCGAGCTTCCTGAAGTATCCCCGATGTGTGTCCTATGGAGCCCAGAGCCACGCGATCGGGAGTGCGACCAGCCGGTCACCGAGGGCGTACTGGCGGGGTCCCGTGTGCAGGACGACGCCGGTGATGAAGGACTCCCCGAGTTCGTCGCGCATCCAGGCGAGGTGGCGGGCATCGGAGGCAGTCGGTCCAGCCGATGCCTTGACTTCGATCCCTATCATCCGTCCGCCAGCGAGTTCGATCACGACATCGACCTCGCGGCGCCCCTGCTGCTCGCGCAGGTGAAAGAGCCGAGCCCGGCGCTCGGCGATGACCGTCTCGGGGCGCAGTTGGGCGACGACGAACGTCTCGAGGATTCCTCCGAGAAGGTCTCCGTCACGGAGCACCCCATCGGCATCGACGCCGAGGACGGTCGCGGCAAGCGCCGGGTCGGCGACGTATCGGCGTGGAACCTCCGTCAGTCGCTTCATCCTGTTCGATCTCCATCCCGCATGTTCTCTCACGAACAGGAGGTCGTGGAGCAGTCTGTTGTACGCCATGGCGGTCGGGCGCGCGATCCCTGCTGCACGCACGAGTGTGCTCTCGCTGACGGTGCGAGCCGAGTTCGCCGAGTACGCCTCGACGTACCGTCGGAACCGCGCCGGGTCGCGCCCCCAGCCGATGTCGATCGCATCGCGATCCACGATCTGCGTCACGTACGCCTCCAGCCAGATCCGTCGCTGCTCTACGCTGAGGGTCAGCGCGGGCAACGGAAAACCGCTTTCGAGCGCAAGGTCGACGTACCCTCGGAGGTCAGGAGGATCGGTCGCGACGCGCTCGAGTGTCGCGCCAGCTGCCAGTCGGTCGATTGGGGAGGGCGACGTGACACGCCCGAGCCGCTCGCGAATGTTCAGGCCCCACATTTCCGCCGTGATCACGCGCCCCGTTCCTGGCCACGTGCCAAGCGGTAGACGATCTCGAACAGAACCGGTCAGCAGGAAGCGGCGGCCACGAAAGGCTCCGTCGATCGTTCGCTTGACAGCGCCCATCACCGACGGGACGTTCTGCCATTCGTCGAGCAGAACCGGCTCTTCGAGGCCTCTGAGGACGGCGTCCGGATCGGACTCGAGCGCGGCAGCCTGCGCGGGTATGTCGAGCCTGAGTCTCGTCTTCGCGTGGCGTGTTGCAGTGGTCGTCTTGCCGGCCGCCCGGGGTCCGGTGACCAGAATCGCCGGGAGGGTTTCGAAGTGAGTCGCGATAAACGGGTCGATCAGGCGCTGGACGTATGGCTCAACAGCGGACATGTGAGGGAATGGAATATAGCAAACCACACCTCTATCGCTTCATATTTTACGCAGAACATGCATAACCGTTTACGCAGATACCTCATCCCCGCTGACGACGGAGCAAGGCGATTGCCCCGCGAACGCCGCCTGCCGGCCACTGAAGGGGCCGGCCCGCGCGTCATGACCGGGCCGGAGCGTGCAGACGGAGCGGCAGGATGCCGCTGAGTCGCTCGAAGTCCTGATCCGTCGTGAACAGCTCGGAACCGGTGCGGAGCGCGACGGCCACGATCATGCAGTCGATGAGGCCACGCGGGGTGATGCCCGCGCGACGGCATGCGCGGTACACCTTGGCGGCACCCTCGAAATCGGCGACGGCGTCGAACGGCAGCCACCCGAAGGAGGTCAGCAGCCGGCGCAGGATTGCGCCTGCACGCTCGTCGCGAGCGCCGGCGAGAACCTCCATCAGGATCGGTTCGGTGACGCGAATGTCGCCGGCGCCCGAGATCAGGCTTGCGAGCTCAAGATGGGCCGCGGACTGCGTCGCCTGGTCGTACTCGACCCAGACCGAGGTGTCGACGAGGATCACGCGGACGGCGTGTCCGCGGGAACCTCGTCGATGAGATGCGCTCCCTGTAACGCGAGCGCCTCGGCGATCGTGAGCGGCTCACCTACCAGGCGACGCAGCGCGAGCTCGACCGCCGCGGTCTTGGTGTGGATGCCGTAGCGGCGCATCACGATCTCGAGGGCACGGTCGTCAATGTCGATGTTGGTTCGACTCATACACCAATAGTACACGTAGTACACGTTATTGGTGTATTGGTACGGGCGTCGGCCCACCGTACGGCCCGGTAGGTCGGGCGCGCTGCGGGGCCCTCAGGGACTCACACGTAGCTCGTCCGTGACGAGGGCCGGATTCGCCCCTCGAGATGACCAAGGGCCGGTCGAGCTCTCACTCCTGGCGAGGCCCTGAAGGGCCCCGCAGTACGCCGTTCCGACGCCTAGCAAAGGGGCCTGCGTGGGTTGGGCGTGTCGGTCGGTCAGTCGCGGTCGAGCGGTGTCTCGACCAGCCCGAGCTTGAACGCGGTACGCAGCGCACCGGCACGGTTGGAGACGCCGAGCTTGCGGTACACGTTCGTGAGATGGAACTTCACGGTCTGCTGGCTGACCCACAGCTCCTTGGCGATCTGATCGTTGGAGAGGCCCTTGGCCAGCGCCTCCAGGATCGAGATCTCGCGCTCCGTCAGACCCGCAGCCCGCGCGCCGCCGCCGGGCTCGGAGGGCTTGGGCACCCCGAACGTGGTGAACATCGTTCCGCCCGCCGCCTGGCGCAGCGTGGCCGGCAGATCCCGCGGATCGACCGTCTTCACCACGTACGCGTTCGCCCCCTTGGCCAGCGACTGCTCGATCAGATCCTGACGTGTCGAGGCCGACAGCATCACGACCTTCACGTCCGGGAACTCCGACTTGATCTCCTCCAGGCACTGCAGGCCGTCCACGTTCGGCATCCGCAGGTCGAGCACGACCAGCTCGGGAGACGACTCGCGAACCAGCTCCAGCACCCGCTTCCCGTCCTGGGTCTCCCCGACGATCTCGAACCCGCCGTCCTCTTCCAGCGCCCGGCGGATACCGTCGAGCAGCAGTCGGTGATCGTCCGCGAGCAATACGCGCATGTGCCCCTCTTCCCCGGAATCAGACGTTCCTAACTTTCCCACTCTACGCCAGTCTCACGAAACGTGGGCGGCGAAAAGGTGACCGGCGCGCAGGGCCGGATGGAACGCATGCTCGAATCGCCGCGCGCGCAAAGGCGCGCGCTGGCCGCCGGCATCGCCGTGCTCGCCATCGGCACGGCAGTGTTCGTGGTCGCCTTCTTCGGCGACAAGGCCGAGCCGCTGCCACAGGCGAACCCCAACGTGCCCGCGCAGACGGTCAAGCCGCAGATCGCCGTCGAGCTCGACCCGCAGCTTCGCGAACTGGCCAAGACGTTCATCGACACGGCCGTCGCCCGCAAGAACCTGAAGGCGGCGTTCGCGATCACGCACGCCGATCTCAAGGGCTCGCTGACGTTGAAGCAGTGGGAGACGGGGAACATCCCGGTCGTCCCCTATCCCGGCGCCGACCGCGCCCAGGTGCGCTACAAGGTCGACTACTCGTACACGGACGAAGCGCTGCTCGAAGTCGGTCTGATCCCGCCCAAGGACATCGACGTCAAGCCGCTCACCTTCTTCATCGGCTTCGTCAAGGTCGGCGGCTCGAACGGACGCTGGCTCGTGAACTACTGGAACCCGCGCTACAAGCCGCCGGTTCCGCTCGGCAACGGGTAGCGCTTCCGCGAGGAGCCCTGCGGACGCGGGGCTGAAGCGGGCCGGAGTTCTTTGGACATATCCCGATAGGCGTCGGAACGGCGTACTGTGGCGTACTGCGGGGCCTTTCAGGGCCTCGCGAGTAGTGAAAGCTCGATCAGCAGTTGGTCATTCGCAGCGGCATGTCCGGCCCTCGTCCCGGGACGAGCTTCTTGCGAGGCCCTGAAGGGCTCCGCAGCGCGCCCGGCCTACCGGGATCGGCCCTTCGTTGCGGGCGGGCGTGTACGGCGTGCCAGACCCGGGCTCCTATACTCGGCACGTGGCCGCGCCGATCCGAGTCGTCATCGCCAAACCGGGGCTGGACGGGCACGACCGCGGCGCGAAGATCATCGCGCGGGCGCTGCGTGACGCCGGCATGGAGGTCGTCTACACCGGGCTCCACCAGACACCCGAGCAGATCGTCGAGACGACCCTGCAGGAGGACGCGCAGGCGATCGGCATCTCCATCCTCTCGGGCGCTCACATGACCCTCGTGCCGCGCATCCTCGAGCTGCTGCGTGAGAACGACCTCGGGGACGTGCAGGTCGTGGTCGGCGGGACGATCCCTGCGGAGGACGCAGACGAGCTGCGCGCAGCAGGTGTGGGGGCGGTGTTCGGGCCGGGGACGCCGACGCGGGAGATCGTGGACTACGTGCGCGGGGCTGTTGCGCGGTAGTTCCTGGTGAGCCCCTGAAGGGGCCCACTCCGCCGGGGACGCTCCGCCCCTGTCCCCGCTCCGCCGCGCCCGGGGGTCGGCGCGCGAGAGGGCGCAGCTCACGTAGGCGCTCGCGGCGAACACGGGAGCGGGGCCCCTTGAGGGCCTCGCAAGACGTTCGGGGATCCACCAGCCCCACGGGTCGCGAGCGCTGGACACGACACCCCGGGAACGCTCACAGATCCCCGTTTGTTGCAGGTGAACCCCCGGTGCCTCTGTTGGGGATGAACTCCTGGTGAGGCCCTCAAGGGCCCCACTTGGGCGGGCGCTCCGCTCTTGTGTCTTGTCCCGCTCCGCCGCGCGGGGTCGGCGCGCGAGCGGGCGCAGCGGGGCCCCTCAGGGCCTCGCAAGACGTTCGGGGATCCACCAGCCCCAGCGGTCGCGAGCGCTGGGCAGACACCCCCGGGGAACACCCACAGATCCCCGCTTGTTGGATGTGGCCCGCGCCTCTGTTGGGGATGAACTCCTGGTGAGGCCCTGAAGGGCCCCACTTCGCCGGGCCCCACTCCGCCCCTGCCTCGCTCCGCCGCGCCGGGGGTCGGCGCGCGAGCGGGCGCAGCGGGGCCCTTCAGGGCCTCGCAAGGCGTTCGGGGATCCGCCAGCCTCAGCTGTCGCGAGCGGGCGCAGCGGGGCCCTTCAGGGCCTCGCAAGGCGTTCGGGGATCCGCCAGCCTCAGCTGTCGCGAGCGGGCGCAGCGGGGCCCTTCAGGGCCTCGCAAGGCGTTCGGGGATCCGCCAGCCTCAGCTGTCGCGAGCGGGCGCAGCGGGGCCCTTCAGGGCCTCGCAAGGCGTTCGGGGATCCGCCAGCCTCAGCTGTCGCGAGCGGGCGCAGCGGGGCCCTTCAGGGCCTCGCAAGGCGTTCGGGGATCCGCCAGCCTCAGCTGTCGCGAGCGGGCGCAGCGGGGCCCTTCAGGGCCTCGCAAGGCGTTCGGGGATCCGCCAGCCTCAGCTGTCGCGAGCGGGCGCAGCGGGGCCCTTCAGGGCCTCGCAAGGCGTTCGGGGATCCGCCAGCCTCAGCTGTCGCGAGCGGGCGCAGCGGGGCCCTTCAGGGCCTCGCAAGACGTTCGGGGATGCACCAGCCCCAGGTGTCGCGAGCGGTGGGCACACACCTCCGGGAACACTCACAGATCCCCGTTTGTTGCAGGTGGGACCCCGGTGCCTCTCTTGGGGATGAACTCCTGGTGAGGCCCTAAAGGGCCCCACTTCGCCAGGCCCCACTTCGCCAGGCCCCACTTCGCCAGGCCCCACTTCGCCGGACGCTGGGGTCAGCCGGCGCGTACGCGGGCGGCGGTGAGCGCGCCGGAAGCGCCCCGCAGCTGCTCGGGCGTGGCCCGCTCCGAGCGGGTGACCACGGTCACCGCCGCGTCCAGCGGGGCGGCGCTCTCACCCGAGATCGCGGCCGCCAGAGCGTCGTCGATCTCCGCCTCGGCGGGGACGGCCACCGTGACGGATCGGGCCTCCACCGGTGTCCAGCGCCCGCCCGGCCACCAGCGAACGGACCTCACCTCGAGCGAGAGCTCGCCGCCGCCGGCCGCCGTCGCCGTGCCTCTGAGCCCGACCGCAGCGGCCTTACCGATCCGCGCGGGGAACAGATGGTGTGTCGCGCCCTGCAGGAAGGAGTAGGGGCTCACGGCGTCGCCGTCCTCCGGATGCACCTCGAAGTGGAGGTGCGGGTTCCCGTCGGCGTCGCCCGAGTCGCCGCTCCAGGCGATCAGCTCCCCCGTCTCGACGACGGCGTTGTCGCGCGTCGTGTACGTCGAGCCCAGCTCGCAGCCGGCGTCGTTGTCGTTTCGCAGCGTGCGGTCGTTGTTCAGGTGGATGTACAGGTACGTCGTTCCACTGCGCCCGTACAGGTAGAGCATGCAGCCGGCCCTGGCCGACGAGCGCCACCAGTGCACGCGGCCGGCTTCGGCCGCCACCACCGGCGTCCGGCGTGGGGTGACCAGATCGTTCCCCTGATGCGCACCGTTCCCGCGCGGATCGCCGAAGTCGTCGCGATAACTGACCTTGCCGATCAGCGGGAAGACGATCCCGTCGGCGGCCGCCTCGGTAGCCACGCCGGCGCGTTCCTCGTGCGCCGCAGCCACCTGCTCCGGTGTGGGGCCGTTCGGGTCGACACCAGCGGATGCGGCGGCTACCGCAAACGCGGCGAGGAAGAGGGCGGAGAGGAGAGCAAGAGCTCCTCGTGCTGTCGTCCGGGTGATCATCATCGTCCGGTGAGGCGATCGAGGTCCGACCGACCGTACCAGGACCTCTGATCGGCGGGAAGTGCGCCACCCTGAACCCCCGAGCGTCTAGCCTTCCCGGCGATGAACGTGACGGTGTGCGTGAAGCAGGTGCCGGACGCGACCGCGGTGCGGCGGCTCGACCCGGCCACGGGCCGGCTCGACCGATCCGGCGAGAGCGCCCTCAACGCGACCGACGTGAACGCGATCGAAGAGGCGCTCCGCATCAAGGAGGCACACGGCGGCGAGGTCGTCGTGCTCTCACTCGGCCCGGAGAAGGCGATGGACGCGCTCCGCAAGGGGCTGGCGATGGGCGCTGATCGCGCCGTGCTCGTCACCGACGAGGCCCTCGCCGGCTCCGATCTCGTGGCCACCAGCCGCGCACTCGCCGCCGCCGTGGCCAGGCAGAACGCCGATCTCGTGCTCTTCGGGCAGCAGTCCTCTGACGGCGACGGCGCAGTGATGTGGGCCGCGGTCGCCGAACGGCTCGGCCGCCCCCTCGTCTCACAGGTCGCGCAACTCTCCGTCGAGGGCTCCGCCGTCACCGGCAAGCGCCAGACCGAGTTCGGCTACGACGTGATCCGCGCTCCCCTCCCCGCCGTGGTCGCCGTGTCGGATGCGATCAACGAGCCCCGCTACCCCTCCCTCAAGGGGATCATGTCGGCGAAGTCAAAGCCACAGGAGACCCTCTCGCTCGCCGATCTCGGTGTCGAGGGGGGCCAGGTGGGTGCGGCGGGCTCCGGCACGATCGTCCGCGCGCAACAACCCCCGCCGGGCAAGGCGGGCCAGGTGAAGATCGAGGACGACGGCAGCGCCGCCGAGAAGATCGCCGACTTCCTGGCGGAGAAACGACTCCTTTGATGCAGCAGAATGGGATCGGCTCGGCTTCACCCGTAGCGCTCGGCTGCTGCTGCAGCAAAGCAATGAGGGTCGACCGCTTCGCGGTCGGCAATCTGGTTGGGCGCCAGGCTCCGCTTCGCGGAGGTGCCGCTTCGCGGCCAGGGTGGCGCATCTGATGCGCTCCCTCGTCTTCCTCGAGCATCACGACGGCCAGCTCAGCAAGGGCTCGCTCGGTGTGCTCGGCAAGGCTGCGCAGCTCGGTGAGGCCCACGCGGTCGTCGTCGGCCACGGTGTCGGCGACGTGGTCGCGGCGGCAGGTGCGCACGGCGCCTCGGTCGTCCACCTGGTCGACGATCCGGCACTGGCCGCGCCGCTGCCGCAGCCCCGCGTCGACGCCCTCGAAGCGGCAGTTGCCGCGAGCGGGGCCGAGAACATCCTCTTTGCCGCCTCCGTCCTCGCCGCCGACATCGCAGCCGGCCTGGCGGCGCGACTCGAAGCCGGTCTCAACTGGGATCTCAGCGACCTCGTCGTCGAGGGCGGCGAGCTGGTCGGCAAGCGGCAGGCGCTCGGCGACACCGTCCTCGTGGACGCCGGCTGGACGACGACGCCGCGCATCGCACTCGTTCGCTCGGGGACGTTCGACCCGGTCGAGAGCGGCGGGACGGCCACGGTGCAGCCGCTCGCGGTCGTGCACCGCGACCACTCCGCGCAGGCCGAGCTGGTGGAGCATCTCGTGGAGGCCTCGAGCGGGCCGTCGATCGAGGAGGCCGACATCATCGTCGCGGGCGGGCGCGGCCTCGGCGCCCCCGAAGGCTTCAAGGTCTGCGAGGAGCTCGCCGCCGCGCTCGGCGGCGCCGTCGCCGCAACGCGCGCGGTCGTCGACGCCGGGTGGTACCCCTACTCGACCCAGGTCGGACAGACCGGCAAGTCGGTCTCGCCGAAGCTCTACATCGCGCTCGGCATCTCCGGTGCGATCCAGCACAAGGTCGGCATGCAGGGCTCCGGCACCATCGTGGCGGTGAACAAGGACGCGAACGCACCGATCTTCGACTTCGCCGACTTCGGCGTCGTCGGTGACCTGCATCAGATTGCGCCGAAGCTCGCGGAGCTCGTGCGCCAGCGGAAAGCATGACCCGGCCGGCGGAGTATCCGCCGCCCTTCACCACCAGCGAGGTCATCGCCGCGCCCACCGACCCGCGGGACGAGCGCATCGAGGTCGGCGTGCTCATCGTCGGCGGCGGCCCGGGCGGGCTCGCCTGCGCCATCCGGCTGGGGCAGCTGCTGGCCGAACGGCCTGAGTTGCAGGAGGCGCTCGGCGACGTGCCGGTCGCGCTCGTCGAGAAGGGCAAGCAGCCTGGGTCGCATCTGCTGTCCGGCGCGGTTGTGAACCCTCGGGCTCTTCGCCGGCTGTTCAAGGGGCAGCAGCAGCTCGACGGCATCCCCCGCTACGGCGAGGTGCACGGCGAGGCGGTCTACCTGCTGACGCGCGGGCAGTCGCTGCGCATTCCGCCACCGCCGCCCATGAAGAACCACGGCAACTGGATCCTCTCGGTCTCGCAGCTCGGCCGGTACCTGGCCGAACAGGCCGAGGCGGGCGGCACGATGATCCTCCCGGAGACCGCGGCCGACAAGCTGCTCGTCGAGCACGGCCGGGTGGTCGGCGTGCGCACGGGCGACAAGGGCCGCGGGCGGGAGGGCGAGCCGCTCGGCAACTTCGAGCCGGGCGCCGACATCGTCGCCCGCGTCACCGTCCTCGCCGAAGGCACCGCCGGCCATCTCACCTACGCCGCCATCGACCGCTTCGGCCTCCGCGGACGCAATCCCCAGATCTGGGCGCTCGGGGTGAAGGAGGTGTGGAAGGTCGCGAAGCCGCTCCGCCGCATCGTGCACACCATGGGCTGGCCGCTGCGGACCGGCGCCAAGTGGGGTGAGTTCGGCGGGTCGTTCATCTACCCCATGGGCGACGACATGCTCACCATCGGCTTCGTGGCCGGACTCGAGTACCGCGACGTCGAGTTCTCCGTCCACGACGTGCTGCAGCAGTTCAAGACGCACCCTCTGGTGCGGAAGCTGCTGCAGGGCGGCGAGCGCGTGGCCTGGGGTGCCAAGACGATCACCGAGGGCGGGCTGCATTCGCTGCCGGCGAGGCTGAATGCGCCAGGCCTGCTGCTCGTGGGGGAGGGGCCCGGTCTCGTCAACGTGCCGCGGCTGAAGGGCATCCACTACGCGGTCGAGTCCGGGATGCTGGCGGCGGAGGCGATCGTCGGGTCGCTCGCGCGCGGCGAGGTGATCGGTGGCGTCGGCGCTCTCGACCGCTACGACGAGTCCTTGCGCGCGAGCTACGTGTGGAAGGACCTGACGGAGGCGCGCAACATGCGGCAGGCCTTCGACAAGGGCTTCTTCGTCGGGGGTGCGCTGGCCAGCCAGATGACGGTGACCAGGGGAAAGCTGCCGCCGTTCGAGCTGGGCTCCCATGCCAACGCCTCGCACGAGCTCCGGCGCTCTGATCGAGCCGCGCGCTATCCGGCGGCCGACGGCATGCTCACGTTCGACAAGCTCTCGTCTGTATTCGCCTCAGGCAACCGCACCCGGGACGACCAGCCGAACCATGTGCGGATCCAGACGGGCGTGCCGCGCGACCTGGCGGAGATGTGGGCGTGGATGTGCCCGGCGCAGGTGTACGAGGTCGGCGACGACGCCGGTGACGGCACGGTCGCGGTCAAGCTGACGCCTTCGAACTGTGTGCAGTGCGGCGCCATCACCGCCAAAGGCGGCCGCCTGACCCCGCCCGAAGGCGGATCGGGCCCCGAGTACACGCTCACGTAGGCCCCAGCACTGCTGGCTTCGCTCGCGGATAGCCCTGGCCGACCGGAAAGTGCCGGTTTGCGGGCGGAAGCGCGCCGCCTTCGCGGGGGGACAGACCTTGGATGATTGATTGCGAATTGCCGGCCTCCCCGCGCAGGACCCCGGGCGATGCGGGCGCGGGTCAGCAGCGGAGCGTGCGGCAAAGTGCGCCCTTCAGGGCCTCATGGGAAATCACCGATTGCGCCCGCCCGCCGCTGGCCGGCACGACCATCGCCAAGGCACGAAGAGCTGGTGCCCCGACAAGAGCGGAGTGGGGCCCTTGAGGGCCTCACCAGGAGTTCGGCCCTCACGAGAAGCAGGGGGTCGACGACAACGAAGGTCTGGACCCGTTGGTGTGCGGGAGGCGTGGGCCCACCGTGTAGGAGCCTGACCGCGGGGCAGCGGAACGTCTTGCGAGGCCCTGAAGGGCCCCGCTCCAACCACCGATTTCATACGCCCGCGGGTGGCCGCAAGGCCATCGCCAACTCACAAGGAGTTCGTCCCCGAGTGAGGCAAGGGGTCGACTGCGACGACGGGCTGATCTGTGGGTGTTCCGGGGGGTGTCGGCTCACCGCTCACGACGCGTGGGCTGGTGGACGGCCGAACGTCTTGCGAGGCCCTGAAGGGCCCCGCTCCTACCTCGCCAGCCGCGTGGGGCCTGACGAAGCGGTCACCGCTCGACTCGACCGATTCGGAATCATTCGTTTCAGGGGGACTGTCCCCGGGCGGGACTGTCCCCGGACGTTCTGCAATATCCTCGGCTCATGGCGGACATCGTCGTCGTCGGCGGAGGCATCATCGGCCTCGCCACTGCTCGGGAGCTGCTGCGCCGGCATGACGGGCTGCGCGTCGTCGTGCTCGAGAAAGAGCCCGCGGTGGCGCGGCACCAGTCCGGCCACTCGAGCGGCGTGCTCCACTCCGGCGTCTACTACGCGCCCGGATCGCTGAAGGCCCGCCTCTGCGTGCAGGGGCGCGAGCTGATGCTGGCCTTCTGCGAGGAGCAGGAGATTCCGGTCACGCTGTGCGGCAAGGCGGTCGTCGCCGTGACGGAGGAAGAGCTGCCCAAGCTGGACGAGCTCCACCGCCGCTCGCTGGAGAACGGCGTGCCGGGAGTCGAGCTGATCGACCCGGCCCAGCTTCGCGAGAAGGAGCCGCACGTGGCCTGCACCCGGGCTTTGTGGGTTCCCGGAACGGGGGTCGTCGACTTCCAGCTCGTCGCCACGACCGTCGCCGCGGAGGTGAACGCGACGCCAGGGGGAGAGGTGCGCTGCGCCACCGAGGTCACCGGTATCTCGCGCACGAGCCGGCGGCCTTCGCCTGACGACATCGGCGGGCACCCTCGACTGTGCGCACCTCGTGACCTGCGCCGGTGTCCACTCCGACCGCATCGCGCGCCTCACGGGGGGCGCGCGCGAGCCGAGGATCGTCCCCTTCCGCGGCGACTACTACGTGCTCCGGCCCGAGCGCCGGCACCTGCTCAACGGCCTCGTGTACCCGGTGCCCGACCCGCAGTTCCCCTTCCTCGGCGTCCACTCGACCCTGCGCCCGAACGGAGAGATGTGGCTCGGGCCGAACGCGCTGCTCGCCGTGGGCCGCGAGTCCTACGGCCGCTTCGGCATCTCGCCCGGCGACCTTGCAGACGCCCTTGGGGCGCCGGGCTTCCGCAACCTCGCGCGCCGCCACTGGAAGCTCGGCGTCGTCGAGGCGGCCCGCGGGTACAGCAAGCACCTGTTCGTCGCCGCGGCACGCCGGCTCGTGCCGGCGCTCCGCCCGGCCGACGTGCGGCGCGGGCCGAGTGGCATCCGCGCGCAGGCGCTGGCGCCTGACGGGTCGCTCGTGGACGACTTCGTGTTCGAAGGCGACGAGCGCACCCTCCACGTGCGGAACGCTCCGTCGCCCGGGGCCACGTCCTCCCTCGCCATCGCGGCCGAGATCGCCGATCGGGCGGAGGACTCCTTCGATCTCTCCCGCGCCCGCGGGCTGCAATGATCACCAGGGTTGCCACACGGCTCCCTGCGCCGCTGCGCCGAGCGGTGGCGCGCATCGTCGAGACAGGAGCTTGGCGCCGGCGCGGGTATGCAGCGCCCAGCCCTCCTCACGTGAAACGCGCGGTGCTGCTCCGGGCGTGCCCGTCCCCGGTCACCTGGGTGGAGACGGGGACGTACCTCGGCGATACGACGGCCGCTCTCGCGCGCCATGGGGCAACGCACGTGTTCACCATCGAACCGGACCCGGAGCTGGCCGCTCGCGCACATAAGCGGTTTTCTCACATGCCCACTGTCACGGTGATCGAGGGAGCGTCGGAGGACGTTCTGCCTGACCTGCTCCCGCGGATCGTGGGTCCGGTTGCGTTCTGGCTCGACGGGCATTTCTCGGGTGGCGTGACACATCGAGGGAACAGCGACACCCCGATCCTCGCCGAACTCGCGACCATCGAGCAACACTTGCCGACGCTGCAACCGGTGACAGTCATCGTCGACGACATGAGGTGCTTCGACCCAACCCACTCGCCGTACTCGGCGTATCCCAGCCGAGACGCCCTTGTCGCCTGGGCGACGAGGAACAAGCTGGCCTGGCACGTCGAGCACGACATGTTCGTGGCGCGGTACTCAGGTTGACCAGCACTAGACGATTGATTCCGAGTTGCCTGCCTCCCTGCTCAGGCCTCCGGGGTGATGCAGGTGGGTGAGCAGCGGAGCGTGCCGTGGAGTGGGGCCCTTCAGGGCCTCACCAGGAGTTCGTCCCCAACAGAGGCCGGGGTCGACTGCAACGAACGGCGGATCTGTCGGTGTTCCCGGGGGTGTCGGCCCATCGCGCACGACGCGTGGGCTGGTAACAGCCGAACTTCTGGCGAGGCCCTGAAGGGCCCCGCTCCAACCTCGCCTGCAGCCGAACGTCTGGCGAGGCCCTGAAGGGCCCCGCGCCAACCTCGCCTGCCGCCTGCCCATCGCGCACGACGCGTGGGCTGGTAACAGCCGAACGCCTTGCGAGGCCCTGAAGGGCCCCGCTCCAACCTCGCCTGCCGCCGGGGCTTGACGAAGCGATCACCGCTCAACTCGACTGATTCGGAATCAATCATCTAGCCGTCGATCGGGCTAGGATCGCCTGATGTCCGACCTCCCCGTCACGCGGGACGACGTCGAACGGGCCGCGACGACCATCTCGGGCCGCATCCACCGGACACCCATCTTTCCCTGCGCCGGCCTCGGCCCAGACGTGTGGCTGAAGGCGGAGCTCCTGCAGAAGACGGGGAGCTTCAAGGTGCGCGGTGTGCTCACGACGCTGGCCACCCTCGGCGAGGAGGAGAGGCGTCACGGTGTGATCGGGGTCTCGGCAGGGAACCATGCGCAGGCGCTGGCGTGGGGGGCGGCACAGGAGGGCCTCGATGCGCTGCTCGTGATGTGGGCCTCCGCCAGCCAGGCCAAGATCGAGGCGACACGCGGGTACGGCGCCGCGGTCGATCTCGAGGCCGACGGCCCGGGTTCCGCGTTCAGCCGGCTCGACGAGCTCCGTCACGAGACGGGGCGCGTGCTCGTCCATCCCTTCGACGACCCGCGCACGATCGCCGGGCAGGGCACGGTCGGGCTGGAGATCCTCCAGGACCTCGACGGTGTCGACACCATCGTCGTCGGCACAGGGGGAGGCGGCCTCGTCTCCGGGATCGCGGCCGCGTGCGCACCGGCTGGAGTTCGCGTGATCGCGGTCGAGCCGGAGGGGTCAACCGCGCTCGCGCAGGGCCTGGCTGCCGGCGAGCCGGTACCCGTGACCCCTGACTCGATCGCCGATGCGCTGAACGCGCCGTTTGCAGGCGTGCTCCCGATCGCCATCTGCGGAGCACTCGGGGTGGAGGCGGTCACGGTCACCGACAACGAGATCGAAGACGCGTTCCGCTTCCTCTATGCCCGCGCCAAGCTCGCGGTCGAGCCGGGTGCGGCGGCGGCCACGGCCGCGGTGCGGTCCGGCAAGGTAACCGGCGGCAGAGTCGCGGTCGTCGTCTCCGGTGGCAACGTCTCCGCCTCCACCGCCTCTGATATCCTGGCCGGGCGATGAAGGCCGACATCCATCCCGACTACATCACCGCGAACGTCACCTGCTCGTGCGGCAACAACTTCACCACGCGCTCGACGAAAGCCGAGCTGCACGTGGAGATCTGCTCTGCCTGCCACCCGTTCTACACGGGCAAGCAGAAGCTGATGGACGCCGGCGGCCGGGTCGAGCGCTTCCAGCGCCGCCTCGAAAAGGCCGGCAAGGCCTCCGCGTAGCCGCCTCGCGGCCCCCTCTCGTGAACTCTGAACCCCGGAGCCGCCGCCCCGGACGGATGGTGCGGTTCAGCGCGCGCGTGGCGCGCATCCCGCTCTCCGCCGTGACCTACGGCGGCCAGGCGGTGCTCGAAGGGGTGATGATGCGCAGCCCGTCCTGCTGGGCGGTGGCGATCCGCACCCATGACGGGTCGATCGCCGAGGTCGTCAGGACGATCACCTCACCGATGCAGCGCCGCAAGGTCTGGCGCCTCCCGGTCGTCCGCGGCGTGATGGCGCTCGGCGAGTCGCTCGCCATCGGCTTCCGCGCCCTCGCCATCTCGGCCAACTACGCCGCGCAGGAGGAAGGCGAGGACGGAGAGGTGCGGACGGAGATCACGCGCGGGCAGATCATCTTCTCGTTCGTCCTCGCCATCGGCTTCGCGCTCATGCTGTTCAAGGTGGGGCCCGCGTTGCTCACGAACTGGCTGCCCATCGACAACACGGCGTGGTTCGTGATCGTCGAGGGCGTGATCCGGGTCTGCGTGTTCGTCGTCTACATCGCGCTGATCGGTCTCGTGCCGGATCTCAAGCGGGTGTTCCAGTACCACGCAGCCGAGCACAAGGCGATCAACGCGCTCGAAGCGGACGCGGAGTTGACGCCGGCAAACGTGCAGCGTTTCAGCCTCATCCACCCCCGTTGCGGGACGGCGTTCCTGCTGTGGGTGATGGTGATCGGGATCTTCGTGTTCGCGCTCGTGGGTCGGCCGACCTGGTACTGGCTGATCGCGAGCCGCGTGGCGCTGTTGCCGGTGATCGCCGGGCTCGCGTACGAGCTGATCCGCTTTGCCGGCAAGCATCAGAAGAACCGCTTCCTGATGGCGCTTCTCGCTCCCGGACTGTGGCTGCAACGGCTGACCACCCGCGAGCCGACGCTCGATCAGATCGAGGTCTCCATCCGTGCCCTGCAGGAAGTCCGTGACGCCGAGGCGCGAGCCGGCACCGACGCATCGCGCGTCGAAGTCATGGCCTGAACGAGCCCGAGGAGGACTGCATGAGCATCGCCCGCAGCGCCGAGGTGACCTGGGAGGGAAGTTCGGCTCGGGGTGGCGGCACCTTCACCGCCGCCTCGTCGAGCGCCTTCACCGGCCTGCCCTTCCGGGAGATCACCCGCGTGGCCGACACCGAGGGCGAGACGAGCTCGGAGGAGTTGCTCGCAGCGGCCCATGGTGGGTGCTTCGCGATGTCTCTCGCCTCCGAGCTGACAGCGGCCAAGACGCCGCCCGGGAAGCTCAGGGTGCGTTGCACGATCGTGCTCGACAACGTCGAGGGGCAGGGTTGGCGGATCGTTCGCTCCGAGCTCGAGGTGCGCGGCTCCGTCCCCGGCAGCGACCGCGCAGCGTTCGAGCAGGCCGTCGCCCTGGCCGACAAGTGCCCATTCTCGGAGCTGATCCGTGCAGGCTCCGGCATCGTCGACATCACCACCGTCTGGGAGGAAGCAGCCTGATGGCCACAGATCGCACCGCGCACGTCACCTGGAACGGATCGCTACTCGAAGGATCCGGCACGATCGACAGCGTCACCAGCGGAGCGCTCGCGCCGCTGCCCGTGAGCTGGCCCGCCCGCTCGGAAGAGCCGGGCGGCAAGACGAGCCCCGAGGAGTTGATCGCCGCAGCGTGGGCATCGTGCTTCTCGATGGCGCTGTCCGCCGGCCTGGCCAAGGCCGGGACGCCTCCCGAGAAGCTGGAGACCAGCGCCACGGTCACGTTCCAGCCCGGCGAGGGGATCATCCGCGGCGCGCTCAGCGTGCGCGGCACCGTACCGGGCCTCGACGCTGCCGGGTTTGCGGCCGCCGCCGACGGGGCGAAAACCGGCTGTCCGGTCTCGAAGGCGCTGTCCGGGATTCCCGAGGTCACCCTGGACGCCCAGCTGGCCTGAGGCCCGCGCCCGGAAACGTGCGAGCTTGGCTCGCACGGCGTGTTGCGGCCGTCCTCTTGCAGCGGGTCGAGGTACGAGGCGTCACGCGCCGTGCGGGCGGAGCCCGCACGTGTTGGCGCCGCGGCTACCCTCCACCCATGGCCGCACTGCACGATCTCGTCGCCGAACTGGAGCGCTCCTACGCCGAGTTGCAGGAGCGCCAGTCCGACCCTGCCGTGTGGGCGGATCGCAAGCAGGCAGCCGATGTGGGGCGGAGGCTCAAGGAGCTGGAGGAGCCCTACCGCATCGCACGCGAATGGCTGAGTGCCGCGGAGGACTGCGAGGCCATTCGCGACGACGCGGATCTCCGCGAGCTGCTGCCCGAGGCCGAGGAGCGCCTGGCCCGCCTCGAGGAAGAGCTCAAGCTGGCGCTTCTCGAGCGCGACCCGGCTGACTCCAAGGACGTGATCGTCGAGATTCGCCAGGGTGTGGGCGGGGACGAGGCTGCGCTCTGGGCCGGCGAGGTGGCGCGCATGCTCACCCGCTATGCGGAGCAGCGCGGGTACCGCACGGAGATGATGTCGACCAGCGAGAACGACAGCGGTGGCATCAAGGAGACATCGTTCGCCGTCAAGGGTGACGGCGCCTACTCCGTCTTCAAGTGGGAGGGGGGCACGCACCGGGTGCAGCGGGTGCCGGCCACGGAGTCCGCCGGTCGCATCCACACCTCGACTGCGACGGTTGCCGTGATGCCCGAGGTCGAGGATGTGGAGATCGCGATCGACGAGAAGGACCTGAAGATCGACGTCTACCGCTCCACCGGCCCGGGTGGTCAGAGCGTGAACACGACGGACTCGGCCGTCCGCATCACCCACCTGCCCACCGGCATCGCCGTCGCCATGCAGGACGAGCGCTCGCAGTTGCAGAATCGCGAGAAGGCGATGCGCGTCCTGCGTGCGCGGCTCTACGAGGCCGAACGGGAGAAACAGCTCGCAGAGATCGCCGCCCGCCGCAAGGCCCAGGTCGGGTCCGGTGACCGGGCGGAGAAGATACGCACCTACAACTTCCCGGAGAACCGCTTGACCGACCATCGCATCAAGCTCACGGCCCATCGTCTCGATCAGATCCTGTCGGGCGACCTGCTCGAGTTCACGGAGGCGCTGCAGGCCGAGGAACGCCGCCGCGCCCTCGAAGCCTGAACCGACCGTGGCCGAAGCGCTCACGCTCGGCGAGGTGCTGCGCCGCAGCACGGGATACCTGGAGGAGGCCGGTTCCGAGACGGCGCGGCTCGATGCCGAGCTGCTGCTCGGGCAGGCCCTGTCGCTCCAGAGGATCGAGCTGTACATGCACCTCGACCGTCCGCTGACCCCGGCCGAGCTGGGCCGGGCCCGCGGGCTCGTGGCGCGGCGTGGCAAGCGCGAACCGCTGCAGTACGTGCTCGGCAGCTGGGGCTTCCGCCGCCTCGACCTGCTCGTCGACCCGCGCGCGCTCATCCCTCGGCCGGAGACGGAGATCGTCGTTGAGCGCGCACTGGCCCGAATCGCCGGCCTGGAAGCGCCGCGCGTGCTCGACGTGGGGACGGGGACGGGAGCGATCGCGCTGGCCATCGCGGACGAGCATCCGGGTGCGCGAGTGACCGCGATGGACATCTCGGCAGAGGCGCTCGAGCTGGCCTCGGAGAACGCCCGGCGTGCCGGGCTGACGGTCGAACTCGTCGAGGGCGACTTCCGGGTGGCTTTGCGGGGAGGACCGTACGATCTCGTCGTGTCCAATCCGCCGTACGTCGATCCCGCCGACCGTGACCTGCTGCAACCGGAGGTTCGCGAGTGGGAGCCGGAGCTGGCGCTCTTCGCAACCGACGCAGCGGAGGCCGTGGCCCGAGGAGCGGCGTCGGCCCTGGCGCCCGGCGGTGCTCTCGTGCTGGAAGTCGGCGACAACCAGGGTGGGTCTGCGTCGTCGCGGCTCGCTGCCCTCGGGTTCGCAGAGGTCGTCGTCACCCTTGACCTGGCCGGGCGCGACCGAGTCGTGGAGGGGACTAGTGGTGCGGCGGCCCCGGGCGGTTGACCTGGAACTGACCGTGTTGGGGCCGCCGCACGACGTAAAGGTCGGCCGCGGAGCGGCCGGCTGTTCCTCTGGCGATCAGGCTCCGCTTCGCGGAGGGCCACTTCGTGGCCGGTGATCGCGCTTTGCAGTTCCAGGAGAAACGCTGGGAGACACCGCACTAGATGGTTGAGAACAGCAGAGCTGTCGGTCCGGTCGTCGAGGCCATCAGGGCCGGGGGAGTGGTCGTGATCCCGACCGACACCGTTTACGGGCTCGCCTGCTCCGCCGAGTCGGCGGAGGCTGTTCGCCGGCTTTGTGCCCTCAAGGGCCGGGACGAGGGGAAGCCGGTCGCCCTGCTGTCGCCAAGCGTGCAGGCAGTGCTCGGGGCGCTTCCGGAGCTGAAGGGCGGCGGGATCGAGCGGGTGCTCCGCTCGCTCCTCCCGGGCCCGTACACCTTCGTCGTCCCCAACGCCGCCGAGCGCTGGCCGTGGCTCAACCCGTCGCGGCCCGACACGGTCGGCGTCCGCGTCCCCGCGGTCGAGGGAGGCGCCAGGGCGGTCCTGGACGCTGTCGGCGTCCTCGCGGCGAGCAGCGCCAACCTGGCCGGGGAGGCAGCTCCCCACAGCGTCTCGGCCATTGTCCCCGTGCTGCGCTCGTCGGTCGACGCGATTCTCGACGAAGGTGAGCTTCCAGGCCTCGCCTCGACGGTGGTCGACCTCACCGCGGACGAGCCTCGCATCCTGCGCGCCGGCGCCGTGTCGGAGGAAGAGGCTCTCGCGGCGGTTCGCGCGGCCTGGCAGCGCCATTGACGGGTGAGGACTCTGCCCCACCGCGGTTCTGGGGCGTCTCAAAGACTTACGTATTCCTAACCGCGCAACGATCGCCGGCTAACGCGCGAGACATAGGGTCGGTGTGATGAAACGCCTCCTCGCGGGCCTCGCGTTGTCTCTTCTCGTCTCTGCCTCGGCGGCCGGGGCGGCGACGCTTGCCGGCCCGACGGCGATCACCGGGACCGTCAGCGCCATCGGCTCGACGAGCGTCACGGTCGGCGGAACGGTCAACCCGGGCGGCGAGACGACCAGCTGGTACGTGGAGTACGGCACCTCCACGAGCTACGGGTCGAAGACGCCGACCGAGAGCCTGAGCGCGGGCACGGCGAATGTCGCCGTCTCGACCGCAATCACGGGGCTGACGCCGGGCACGACCTACCACTACCGGTTGGTCGCGGAGAATCAGGACGGCACGGCGCGCGGCTCCGACGGCGTGTTCCAGACGACGTCGGCACCCGCCCCGCGAGTCTCGACGCGGAGCGCTACCGAGATCGGACCGGGCAAGGCGAAGCTGAACGGTCGCGTCAACCCCAGCGGCCGCGCCACGACGTGGTACTTCGAATACGGGACGACGACGGGCTACGGCACGAAGACGGCGCCGCAGAGCGCCGGCGCGGGCTCCGCGACAGTTTCGGTCGCAACATTGATCGGCGGGCTGCGCTCCGGCGTCACCTACCACTACCGCATCGTGGCGACAAACGACGCCGGCTCCGCTCGTGGCGGCGACGTGAGCTTCCGCACCGACCCCCCACCGTCGGTCTCGACGGGATCGGCCAGCTCCATCGGCTCGACCACGGCGAAGCTGAACGGGTCGGTGAACCCCCGCGGTCGGGCCACGACCGCCTGGTTCGAGTACGGAACCACGACGAGCCTCGGCTCGCGAACGGAGAATGTGCGCCTCGACGGTACGAGCTCGCGGTCGGTGTCGGCGGCCATCTCCGGTCTCCAGCCAGGCACACGGATCTACTTCCGCGTCGTCGCCCAGAGCGACGCAGGGACGGTCGCGGGTTCCACGCGCTCGTTCACCACGCGGGCTGGTCCGGGCGTCTCCGCCGTGACCGTGACCGAGGTC
This sequence comes from uncultured Actinomycetes bacterium, assembly GCA_963738505.1. GTDB lineage: Bacteria > Actinomycetota > Thermoleophilia > Gaiellales > Gaiellaceae > Gaiella. Next base: position 20,516 of record CAVTWR010000004.1, read on the forward strand.
TCCGCGACCGGGGCGCTGGTCTCCGGAGCGGTGAATCCCAACGGACGCTCGACCAGCTGGTGGTTCGAGTACGGGGCGACGACCGGGTACGGCTCCCAGACCGCGAAGCAGAGCGCGGGAAGCGGGACGACGGCGCTCGCGGTCAAGGAACGCCTGGCCGGCCTCCAGCCGAACGCCGAGATCCATGTGCGGCTCGCCGCGGAGAGCTCCGGCGGCCGCACGTACGGCCCCGACGTGACCTTCCGCACGATCGGTACGCCGGTTGCGGTCACCGGGCAGGTCACGCACGTCAGCCCCTCCGCGGCCACGGTCACGGGTTCCGTCACCCCGAACGGCCTGGAAACCAGCTGGTGGGTGGAGTACGGACGCAATTCCTCGCTTGGCCAGCGCACCGGAACGCAGGGCGCCGGTGCCGGCACTGCTGCGGTACCGGTGAGCGCCACCCTCTCGGGGCTGGTGCCGGGGGTGCGGTACTACTTCCGCGTCGTCGCACAGAACAGCGCCGGCACCGGCACCGGCGCGACGCTCTCGTTCGGCACGGTGCCCCCCGCCCGCGATGAGCGTGGGCGGCCTGTGGCCTGCACGATCTTCGGCTCGGCCGGCGCAGATGTGCTGCGGGGAACGGCAGGGCCAGATGTGATCTGCGGGTTCGGCGGCAACGACCGGATCAGCGCCGGCGGCGGGAACGACCTCGTCATCGCAGGTCCGGGTAACGATCGCGTCGACGGCGGTGCGGGCGCTGACGTGCTGATCGGCGGCACCGGCAACGACGAGCTGAGCGGTGGCGACGGGCCCGACGAGCTGTTCGGCGAGGAAGGCAACGACGGCCTCTTCGGAGGCTCCGGCTCCGACCTGATCCGCGGCGGTTCCGGGGCGGACACGATCATCGGAGGTCGCGGCAACGACGATCTCTACGGCGGCGACGGGCGCGACGTGATCTACGCCCGCGACGGCGCCCGCGATCGCGTGTACGGCGGCGGCGGCCGGGACAAGCTGCTCACCGACGGCCGCGACCGCCGCCGCAGCTAGTACACGGCGGCTGGCGAGGTGGGAGCGGGGCCCTTCAGGGCCTCGCAAGGCGTTCGGCGGTTCATCGGCCCGCGCGTGGTGGGCGGTGGGCCGGCACTCCCGGGACAGGGAGCGGGGCCCTTCAGGGCCTCGCGAGACGTTCGGCGGTTCATCGGCCCGCGCGTGGTGGGCGGTGGGCCGGCACCCCCGGGACAGGGAGCGGGGCCCTTCAGGGCCTCGCAAGGCGTTCGGCGGTTCATCGGCCCGCGCGTGGTGGGCGGTGGGCCGGCACCCCCGGGACAGGGAGCGGGGCCCTTCAGGGCCTCGCGAGACGTTCGGCGGTTCATCGGCCCGCGCGTGGTGGGCGGTGGGCCGGACACTCCTTGTGAGGCCCTGAAGGGCCCCACTCCGGTCCGTCGTTCGTTGCAGTCGGCCCGGACTGCTTCGTCAAGTTCACGCGGCTGGCGAGGTGGGAGCGGGGCCCTTCAGGGCCTCGCAAGGCGTTCGGCGGTTCATCGGCCCGCGCGTGGTGGGCGGTGGGCCGGCATTCCCGGGACAGGGAGCGGGGCCCTTCAGGGCCTCGCAAGGCGTTCGGCGGTTCATCGGCCCGCGCGTGGTGGGCGGTGGGCCGGCATTCCCGGGACAGGGAGCGGGGCCCTTCAGGGCCTCGCAAGGCGTTCGGCGGTTCATCGGCCCGCGCGTGGTGGGCGGTGGGCCGGCATTCCCGGGGCAGCCGACAGGTCGGCCCTCTCTTCGTTTGCTGTCGAGCTTTGGGGCTCTGTGGGGGACGAACTCCTTGTGAGGCCCTGAAGGGCCCCACTCCGGTCCGTCGTTCGTTGCAGTCGGCCCGGACTGCTTTGTGGCTCTGGTGCGGACGAACTTCTTGTGAGGCCTGAAGGGGCCCACTCCGCCGGACGCTCCGCTGCTCCGGCACGCTTCAGCGTCCTGCGGTTGCAGCGGAACTCCCGCCTCGCGCGTGCGGCGGCGTGCTTTGCGAAATGCGTTTGCGTTACGCGGTCGTCAGGGATGCAGCCCCTTGGCGCCCCGGCGCGAGCAGCCCACGCCCCTCGACGCGATAGCATCGCCCGCATGGGTGGGTCCGGGGTCTCCTCGTTCGACGAGCTGCGCGCGGGCGGCCTGGCCGACGTCGACCCGGCGATCGCGGCGCTCCTCGACCGGGAGCTCGAGCGCCAGCGCGACCAGATCGAGCTGATCGCCTCCGAGAACTTCACCTGGCCGGCCGTGCTCGAGGCCGTGGGCAGCGTGCCGACGAACAAGTACGCCGAGGGGTACCCCGGACGGCGCTACTACGGCGGCTGCGAGGTCGTGGACGAGATGGAGCAGCTCGCCATCGACCGGGCCAAATCGCTGTTCGGCGCCGAGCACGCAAACGTGCAACCGCACGCGGGGGCGCAGGCGAATATGGGCGCCTACTTCGGCCTGCTCGACCCGGGCGACACGATCCTCGGCCTGCGGCTCGACCACGGCGGGCACCTGACGCACGGGTTGAAGGTGAACTTCTCCGGGCGGCTCTACACGATCGCCAGCTACGGAGTCAGTCGCGAGACCTCGCGGGTCGACTACGACGAGGTGCTGCGACTGGCCAAGGAGCACCGGCCGAAGCTGATCGTCTGCGGCGGCTCCGCCTATCCGCGCACAGTCGAGACCTGGGAGTTCCGCAAGATCGCCGACGAGGTGGGCGCCCTCCTCATGTGCGACATGGCGCACTTCTCCGGTCTGGTCGCCGCGGGGCTGCACCCGAACCCGGTGCCGGACTGCGACGTCGTCACCTCGACCACGCACAAGACCCTGGCCGGGCCCCGCGGGGGGTTCATCCTCTGTCGCGAGGAGCATGCGGCGGCGATCGACCGCGCCGTCTTCCCAGGCATGCAGGGTGGCCCGCTGATGCACGTGATCGCGGCCAAGGCGACTTGCTTCAAGATCGCGGCCGGCGCCCCGTTCCGCGAGTACCAGGAGCGAGTCCGGGCCAACGCCGACGTGCTCGCCGCCGGGCTCATCGAGGGCGGTCTCGACGTGGTCACCGGCGGCACCGACACGCACCTCGTCCAGCTCGACCTGCGGCGCACGGAGTGGACCGGGAAGGATGCCGAGGAGCGGCTGCACGAGGTCAAGATCACCGCGAACAGGAACACCGTGCCCTTCGACGAACGGCCGCCGACGGTCGCCTCCGGCGTCCGGCTCGGCACCCCCGCGGCCACCATGCGCGGCTTCGACGCGGCCGACTTCGCCGAGGTGGCCTCGATCATCGCCGGCTCGCTCGCCGCTGACGCCGACGTCGCCGCGCTCCGGCAACGCAGTCTCGACCTGTGCACCAGGCGGCCGCTGTACTCGGGCCGCTCCGGCTACGCCCGCTTCGGAGGGGTGTGACGTGAACAACGTGATCGAGGTCGGGCACCCGCTCGTGCAGCACAAGCTCGGCCTGCTCCGCGACGTGACGACGCCCACCCAGATGTTCCGGCAGCTCGTCAACGAGCTCACGCTGCTGCTCACCTACGAAGCGACCAAGGATCTCGCGGACGAGGGCGTGGAGATCGAGACGCCACTCGAGAAGATGACGGCACGCCGGATCTCCGGGAAGAAGGTGGCGGTGTGTCCCATCCTGCGGGCAGGCGTCGGCATGCTCGACGCTGTGCTCTCGCTGATCCCAGGCGCGCGTGTCGGCTTCATCGGCCTCTATCGCAACGAGGAGACGCTGCAGCCCGTCGAGTACTTCGTGAAGCTCCCCGACGATCTGTCCGTGCGCGACGTGATCCTGCTCGACCCGATGCTCGCCACCGGCAACTCGACCGCCGCCGCCGTGGCCACGGTCAAGCGGGCCGGCGCCACCTCGATCCGCCTGATCGCCCTGATCGCCGCACCGGAGGGCATCGCGCGCATCCACGACGAGTACCCCGACGTGCGCATCGTGGTCGCCTCGGTCGACCGTCAGCTGAACGAGAAGGGCTACATCGTCCCGGGTCTCGGCGACGCAGGCGATCGCCTGTACGGCACGAAGTAGCGCCATCATGTGGGCCGACCTGCGCGCGAACCCGGAGGTGCTGTACGGGCTCGTCGTCGCGCTCGTCGTGGTCATCCTGCTCACGCCCGCCGTGGGTGGCATGGCGCGGCTCCTGGGCGTGGTCGACGAACCGGGCGGACGTCGTGTCAACCGCCGTCCCATCCCCCGGCTCGGCGGCCTCGCCATCTTCCTCGGGATCATCGTCCCGAGCCTCGCCTTCCTCGATCTCGCGGGAGAGATGCGAGGCGTGCTGCTCGGGGCAGCGGTCGCTTGCGTGGTCGGCGCGATCGACGACTTCACGGGGCTCGACCCGCTCCCCAAGCTCGCGGGTCAGGTGATGGCGGCGGCGATTCCCACGGCCTTCGGGACGTGGGTCGACCACTTCACGCTCCCGTTTCTCGGGGCGGTCGATCTTCCGGTCTGGGTTGGCGTCCCGCTCACCGTGTTCTGGGTGGTGGCGGTGATGAACATGGTCAACTTCCTGGACGGCCTGGACGGCCTCGCCGCAGGGGTTTGCGGGATCTCGGGCCTGACGTTCTCGGTGATCGCGCTCTCGCTGGGCAAGGTGGACGCCGCCGTGCTGTCGGCCATCGTTGCCGGCGCGTGCCTCGGCTTTCTGCGCCACAACTTCTTCCCGGCGCGCATCTTCATGGGCGACTCGGGTGCGCTCGTGCTCGGGTTCACACTGGCTTCTGTGGCGGTCGCGGGATTGCTCAAGACCGCGTCCACCGTGGTGCTGTTCCTGCCGCTGCTGGTGCTGGCCGTGCCCATCGTCGACACGTCGTTCGTGGTCGCCAAGCGACTCAAGTACCGGAGGCCGATCAGCGCGCCCGACCGCTCGCACTTGCACCACCGTTTCATGGACATCGGCTTCTCCCAGCGCCGAGCCGCGCTCACCATGTGGGGCTGGACGGCCACGCTCGGGGCGGCCGCCCTGGCCACGCGCTTCATCCCGTTCCGCGAAGGCGGCCGCTGGCACGCGTGGGAGACCGCAGCGGTCGTCGCGATCGCCCTCGGCGCGCTCGCCTCCTCCGTGTACATCGTGTATCTGCTCGAGATCGTCAAGCTCGCCAACCCGCGAGTACGAAAGCGCGTGCAGGGACTCGAGGACGAGGTGCGGCGCAGCGCCTGAAACGGATTGATTGCGAATTGCCTGCCTCCCCGCACAGGACTCCGGGCGGTGACGCGTCGGCGGGTCACGAGGGGAGTGTCTGGCGGTGTGGGGCCCTTCAGGGCCTCACCAGGAGTTCATCCTGGGTGGTGGCCGTGTCCGCGTGCAGCGAACGGTGGCTCTGTGGGGTGTCCCGGGTGTGGGCGCACTGCTTATGAGGCATGGGCTGGTGGGTCGCCGAACGTCTTGCGAGGCCCTGAAGGGCCCCGCGCCGACTCGCGTGCCGCGTGGGCTTGACGAAACGGTCGCCGCCGCACTCGGGCAACTGGTCGTGTGGGGCCCTTTAGGGCCTCACCAGGAGTTCATCCTGGAGCATGGGCTGGTGGTCGCCGAACGTCGTGCGAGGCCCTGAAGGGCCCCGCGCCGACTCGCGTGCCGCGTGGGCTTGACGAAACGGTCGCTGCCTCACTCGGGCAACTGGTGGTGTGGGGCCCTTTTAGGGCCTCACCAGGAGTTCATCCTGGGTGGTGGCCGTGTCCGCGTGCAGCGAACGGTGGCTCTGTGGGTGTCCCGGGTGTGGCGCACTGCTCATGAGGCATGGGCTGGTGGTCGCCGAACGTCGTGCGAGGCCCTGAAGGGCCCCGCGCCGACTCGCGTGCCGCGTGGGCTTGCCGAAACGGTTGGGTCGCCGAACGTCTTGCGAGGCCCTGAAGGGCCCCGCGCCGACTTGCGTGCTGCGTGGGCTTGCCGAAACGGTTGGGTCGCCGAACGTCGTGCGGGGCCCTGAAGGGCCCCGCGCCGACTTGCGTGCTGCGTGGGCTTGCCGAAACGGTTGGGTCGCCGAACGTCGTGCGAGGCCCTGAGGGGCCCCGCGCCGACTTGCGTGCTGCGTGGGCTTGCCGAAACGGTTGGGTCGCCGAACGTCGTGCGGGGCCCTGAAGGGCCCCGCTCCGACTTGCGTGCCGCGTGGGCTTGCCGAAGCGGTTGGGTCGCCGAACGTCTTGCGAGGCCCTGAAGGGCCCCGCGCCGACTTGCGTGCCGCGTGGGCTTGCCGAAACGGTTGGGTCGCCGAACGTCTTGCGAGGCCCTGAAGGGCCCCGCTCCGACTTGCGTGCCGCGTGGGCTTGACGAAACGGTCGGGGCTCGGCCTGTGTGGCAGCCGGCCCACTCCTATACTCGGCGAATGGGTGGAGCCGCGCACCCATCCGGCCTGCGTGCAACCGTGGTCGGACGCGACGCCGAGGTAGCAATCCTCGACGCGTTCGTGGCCGCCGTGCCGTCCGGTGCGAGGGCGCTGCTTGTCTGCGGTGAGAGCGGCATCGGCAAGACGACGCTCGTGCGCCACGGCATGGAGCGCTGCCGCGCGGCGGGCCACACCGTGCTCCACACGCGACCGTCCGCCGAGGAGCTTCGGCTCGCGCTCGTCGGTCTGACCGACCTGTTCGAGGACGTGCCTCACGCGACGCCGCTGCTCGACCCGGAGCTCGACCCTCTTGGATGCGGACGAGCAGTCCTCGCCGTCCTGAGGAGCCTCTCCACAGCTGGACCGGTGGTCGTCGTGATCGACGACCTCCAGTGGCTCGACTCGGCCTCGGCGCGCGCCCTACGCTTTGCGCTTCGCCGCCTTGACGCCGAGCCGATCGGCGTGCTTGCGGCGACCAGGCCGAGTCTCGACCTCCCCGACCCACTGACCCTGGACGAGTCGTTGCCACCCGGGCGCAGGGACGTTCTCGAGCTTCAGCCGCTCTCCCTCGAGGACGTACGCCGGCTGCTCGGCGAAACCATCACCGCGATCTCGAGGCCGGCGCTGCGCCGGATCCACAAGGTTTCGGGCGGAAACCCCCTGTATGCCCTCGAGCTCGCGCGCGGGCTTTCCACGCACACCCGGCGTGGCGGCAACATGGATGCGGCGCTCCCCTCCACGCTTCACTCCGCCATCGACCGGCGCTTGGAGACGGCACCGAAGGAGCTCGAGCCGCTACTCGCAGCGGTGGCCGCGCACGGCGTGGTCGGCGTTCAGGAGGTCAAGGATGCCCTACCCGACACGGACGCGGGCGGCCTGCTGGCACTCGCGGAGGACGAGGGTCTGCTGGTCGTCGACGAAGACCTTCGCGTCAGCTTCGCGCATCCCATGGTCGGCTCGGCCATGTACTCGCGCCTGTCCCCGCTCGTGCGAAGGGAGCTCCACGCAGGTCTCGCCGGGCGTGCAACCGACCCCGACGTGCGTGCACGGCACCTTGCGCTCTCGACCGCCGAGCCAGATGGCGGCGTTGCACAGGCCCTCGAGGAGGCCGCGGCGCGCTCGGGGAGCCGCGGGGCGTTCGATCTGGCCGCCGAGTTCGCCGAGCACAGCGTTCGCCTCACCCCGGCCGCCGACGAGGCGAGCTCCGCGCGACGCTCCCTCGCCGAGGTGGAGTACCTCGGGGTGGCCGGAGAGGCCCGCCGGGCGCTCGAGATCGCCGATCGGCTCGTCGCAACCCTTCCCGCAGGCCACGCGCGCGCTCGGGCGCTGGTGATTCGCGCCAGGCTGCAGGACGACCACCGCGCCACCGCGGAGGCGTTCCTGTTGCAGGCGCTCGAGGAGGCGGGCGACGACGAGCTGCTGCGTTGCCGCGTCCTCGACCAGCTGGGCACGCTGCGGGCCTGGTTCCTCGGCGACGTCGGCGGGGCTGTCGCGTGTGCGCGCGAGGCGCTCGAGATCGCCGAGCGAGCCGGAGACCCGGAGCTGAGTGTGCTCGCGATGACAGGATTCGGTCACCTGAGCGCGCTGGCCGGTGCGCCCCGCCCCGACCTCATGACTGCCGCAGTCGCGCTCGAGCGGAACGCCGGAGGGTCGCGGCTCGTCCTCGGCCCACGTCTCCTGCTGGCCAAGCAGCATGTGTGGGCAGGCGACCTCGAGGCCGCTCGCTCCGAGCTCGCGGAGCTGGTCGCCGACGGAACTCGGGTCGGCAACGAGTTCCGGCGGCCGCAGCTGGCCTACGACCTGGCGCTCGTCGAGTGTGCGGCAGGCCGCCTCGCCGTTGCCGAGGACACCGTCAGAGAGGGTATCGAGGCAGCGCGTGACGCCGAGAGCTCCTACTACGTGCGCCTCCTCCGGTATCCCCTCGCACTCGTGCTGACCTGGCGCGGCCGCAGCGAGGAGGCCCGCGAGACCGCCGAGCGCGTGCTGTCCGGGGCCAGGCAGCGCGGGCGTGCGCCCGGGGAGGTGCTCGCCCGGCGCGTGCTCGGACTCCTGGCGCTCTCGTCAGGAGAGACCGACGAAGCCGCGGCGCAGCTCTCCGAGGCGGCGAGGCTGCTTGTTGCGATGGGGATCGTCCATCCCGGTGCCATCCCGGTCCTGCCGGACGCGATCGAGGCGTGCGCGCGGGCGGGTGAGGTCGACGCGGCCCGCGCCATGCTCGAGCGCTACGAGCGGCAGGTCGGCGCAGTCGACACCGCGTGGGGGCGGGCCAGCCTGGAACGGAGCCGGGGGATCCTGCTTCTCGCGGTGGGCGACGCGGAGGCAGCCGCCACGTCTCTCGAGACCTCGCGGTCCGAGCTCGAACGGCTCGGGCATCGTCCGGAGGCAGCGCGGGCGGCTCTTGCCCACGGCCAGGCGCTCCTCCGAGCCGGCCGGCGGGCGAAGGCGGCGGATGCCCTGGCGCGGGCTCGGGAGCTGTTCGCACAATCCGGGGCGGTGCTCTGGGAGCTTCGCGCGGCGGATGAGCTCGACCGGGCCGCGCCCGGAAGGGCCGAGGGTGAGCTCACTGCGGCAGAGCAACGTATCGCAGCGCTCGTGGCGGACGGTCGCAAGAACCGGGAGGTGGGGGGAGAGCTGTTCATGAGCGTCGCAACCGTGGAGGCCCACCTGACGCGGATCTATCGCAAGCTTGGAATCGGCTCGCGAAGCGAGCTGACCAGGATCGTTGCCGAGCGTGGGCTCACGTTGCCCGAGTCCGCGGATCCGTAGGGAGCCCGCGGGGACGCGAGGGGGATTTCCGCGGGGTGTAGGGGAACCCCTCTAGAGCGCGGACGCCGGTCTCTCTAGCCTCGTTTCCAGGTTGACGACGCTCGCGTTCTTCGGGATCGCCGTGGCGATCCTCTCGCTCATCGATCCGGTGCCCTACTGCGCCTGGCGAACGGGGCGACTGCGGCCGTTGTCGCGAGCCGGCGCCGCCGGGTCACGCCGCTCCTCGTCGAGGCTCCAGGGGTGTAGCGCTGATCGGCGGGCAGGATTGTGACCTCCTTCAATACGTCGACCAGAACACGTAGGTGGGTTCTCACCGTCGCTGCAACTGTTGTGTCGACGTATGCCCTGGACGCTTTCGCGACGGCGGCAGGAGTTCTGCTGGTCGGGTCTGGGGTCCTTGGCGGCCTCGAGCGCTCACTTCTGCTCGTCGCGCTCGCTTCGACGTACGTTCTCTGGGGTGTCGGGCTCCGGGCCGCCCTGGCGGCGAATCTGGCGTTGCTCGAACAGACTGGCACGAGCACCAATGCTCTCTCCAAGGCTGCGTACGACCTGACGAAGCGGCGCACGATGAGTGTTGGCCGACGGAAGCTCGCTGCCGCGATCGGGTACCTCGGAGCAGAGCTGGCCAAGGAGGTTCCCTACTACGCAGGCGCGTTCGGAGTAGCCCTCGCGAGCGCTTCGATCTCGTCCAAGGAAGCACTCATCTTCCTCGCAGGCACAAACCTCGGTGCGGCGGCCTACGAGTACGGGCTCGCCCGCGTCACCCGAGCAGCCCTGCGGCGGTCAAGCGCGACGGTGCCCCAGCGGGCGCAGTAGGCGCGCGTACCCGTCGATATCGAGGGCGACCGTCTCACACCGCGTGCGTACGGAGCCCGCACCGCGAGGCAACCATGTAACAAACCCGCCCGCAAGTCGGCTTCGCATCAAGGATCCTGCTGTTACAAGCAGAGTGCTATCCTCCCTGGCGCATGGCCGCTGCCGCGACCTCGTCCTCGTCTGCCTCGCTCGCCGGTGCTTCCGGGCTGCTGCTCGGAACACTCGTTGCTGCGATGGGGATCGGCGCGCTCGTGGGCTGGGCGGTCGGCTCGCTGGGCATCGGGCTCCTGATCGGCGCCGTCGCGGGGATCCCCGCTGCCGTCGCCGTCGTCTATCGCACCTACGGCCGGAAGCCCACGTGAGCACCGAGACCGAGGAGAAGCCGCTGCCGCGGCTGTTCACCAACCCGCGCCCCATACCTGGCCGCCTGCTGCCGACCGTTGCCGGTGGTCTCGTGATCGCGCTGGCGCTGCCAGTCGTGCTCGTGGCCGGCTTCCCGGTCAAGGGCTGGGCGCTCGCCGCCGTGCTGTGGGCCGGGGGACAGGCGCTGGCGGCAGTACTGACGCGGCTGCCGCTCGACACCGGTAACCTCGCCGCGGCAAGCATGCGAGGGATCGGCACCAGTTTCAGAGCGCTTCTCGTCGGCGTACCGCTCGTCGCGGTCACCGTTGCCGACGAGCGGGTCGGCATCACCGCCGCCCTTGTCTACGCGCTCGCCTACACCCTCGAGCTGGCGACCTCGCTGGCCGGGTTCTTCGGCTCGGCCGGGAAGGAGCTCAAGGCGTGATCCGGCGCCTGGCGATCCTGACGACGGCGCTGTTCCTCGCACTCCCCTCGCTGGCCATGGCCCAGGAGACGGCACCCGTGGAGGAGGAGAAGTTCGACCCATCGAGCGAATGGACGCTCCATCCGTGGGTGGAGCTCAAGCTCGGCCCACTCGACATGTCGATCAACAAGGCCGTCGCCTACCTGCTGCTGGGCGCGCTGCTTACGTGCCTGCTCGGGCTCGTGCTGATGCGCGTCAAGATTGGCAAGGGCCCCGACCGGAAGCAGGCGCTCGGAGAGATGATCTACGAGGTGGCCCAGGTGCAGGTGGCCGAGCAGGGCCTGCCGACGAAGGCGATAGGTCGCTGGTTCCCGTACGTGGCCACGCTCATGCTCTTCATCTGGGTCGTGAACATGCTCGGCTTCATCCCGCTGCCGCTCTCCGACGAGAAGTGGCACGGCCTGCCAACGCTCGGGATCTTCGCCGCCACCTCCACCCTGTCGGTGACCATCGCGCTGGCGCTCATGACCTTCGTCTTCACGCACGTCGAAGGCATCCGTGCCAATGGCCCTGTCAAGTACTTCAAGAGCTGGATCCCGGATGTGCCGAAGGTCATGTACCCGCTGATCATCCCGCTCGAGATCCTCGGGCAGTTCATGCGCCTGATCAGCCTCAGCGTCCGCCTGTTCGCGAACATGCTTGCCGGCCACATGCTGATCCTCACGTTCATCGGGCTGATCTTCGTGCTCGAGAACCTGGTGCTGGCCGTGGTCGCCGTGCCGGCCGCGACCCTTTTCTACCTGTTCGAGGTCGTGATCGTGGTCTCGATCCAGGCCTACATCTTCGCCGCGTTGTCCGCTATCTACATCGGCTCGGCCATCGAGCCGGAGCACTAAGGAGGAAACGAAACACATGTCTGCTCTCTCGTTGGTGGCCGCACTCGACGGCAACGTCGCAGATGCCGGCAAGGCGATCGCCCTTGCCCTCGGTATCGGTCTCGGCTCGCTCGGCGCCGGTATCGGCATCGGCAACATCTTCGGTTCCATGATCCAGGCAGTGGCCCGCCAGCCCGAGCTCAAGGGTGAGCTCAGCGGCATCCAGTGGCTCGGCTTCGCCCTCACCGAGGCCGTGGTCTTCTACGGCCTGATCGGCGGCCTGCTCGCCTACGTCCTCATCTGATCCGATGAGCTCGTTTCTGCTGGCAGCGACCGAGGAGAAGTCCGGGGGGCTGATCGATGTCGTCCCGGGCCTCATGGTCTGGACGCTGATCGCCTTCGGCATCACGTTCTTCGTGCTCAGGAAGTACGCGTTCGGGCCCATCCAGAAGACGATCGACGACCGCCGCGAGCGCATCGTGAAGGCGGTCGAGGAGGCGGACAACGCACGCGTCGAGGCGCGTTCGCTGCTCGAGCAGAACCGCGCGATCCTGGCCGAGGCCAAGAACGAGTCGGCCGGCATCCTGGCGGAGGCCCGCAAGGTGGCCGACGCCCAGATCCAGCGTGCCAAGGACGAGGCGGAGGTGGAGCGCCAGCGCCGGCTGGAGGACACCAAGAAGCAGATCGAGGCGGAGACCGCCCGTTCTCTCGACGCGATCCGAGGCGAGGTGGCCAACCTCACGGTGGAGGCGACACAGCGCGTGGTCGGCAAGGTACTGACCGGCGACGACCAGCGCCGCCTCATCGACGAGGCGATCGCGGGTCTCGACTTCTCGGCTCTCGAAGGTGGCAGCAAGAACTAGCCATGGCCGTCGCGCACCGCATGTACGCCCGCGCCCTGTTCCAGGCCGCGCAGGGTGGAGGGAACATCGCTCGCGTCCGGGAGGAGCTGGCGCAGTTCGCCGACGCCATCGACACGACTCCCGAGCTGGCGGGCTTCCTCTCCAACCCGCAGCTCGACCCGAAGGCCAAGGGCGACGTGCTCGCCCAGATCGCCGAGGGCGCCGACCCGATCGTGCTCAACTTCCTGCGGCTCGTGGCGGCGAAGGGGAGAGCCGGCCAGCTGAGCGGTATCGCGGAGGAGTTCGAGGCGCTCGTCGACCGCTCCGAAGGCCGTGTGCAGGTCGAGCTCACGACGGCGCACGAACTGTCGGAGGACGAGGCGGCCACCATCGTCAAGCAGATCGAGCACGCCTCCGGCCGCCAGGTCGAAGCAACCCGCAACGTGGATCCGAGCCTGATCGGCGGAATGATCCTGCAAGCCGGCTCGCTGCGCGTGGACGCCAGCGTGCGCGGCCGACTCGAAGGACTCCGCCGCTCGCTCGCGGCCCGGAACTGAACAAGGAGCCAGACGTGAAGCTACGCCCTGAAGAGATCACCTCGATCCTCAAAGCCCGGATCGAGCAGTACGACGTCGAGACCGACCTCAGCGAGGTCGGCACCGTCCTCCAGGTCGGTGACGGCATCGCGCGCGTCTACGGCCTCGAGAACTGCGTCTCGCTCGAGCGCCTCGAGTTCGAGCACGGCGTGGTCGGCATCGCCTTCAACCTCGAAGAGGACAACGTCGGCGTGGCGCTCTTCGGGGAGTGGCAGTACGTGAAGGAAGGCGAGCCCGTCCGGCGTACCGGCGCGGTCATGAGCATCCCCGTCGGCGACGCCATGCTCGGTCGCGTGATCGACCCGCTCGGCAACCCGCTCGACGGCCAGGGCCCGATCGCCACCACCGGCAGCCGCCCGCTCGAGTTCAAGGCGCCCGGCGTCGTCCAGCGCAAGCCGGTGACGGAGCCGTTGCAGACAGGGATCAAGGCCATCGACTCGATGATCCCGATCGGCCGCGGCCAGCGTGAGCTGATCATCGGCGACCGCGGCACCGGCAAGACGGCCGTCGCCGTGGACACGATCATCAACCAGCGGGGCGGCGACGTGATCTGCGTCTACGTCGCCGTCGGGCAGAAGGCTTCGACCGTGGCGCAGGTGTACGAGAAGCTGCGCGACTCGGGCGCGATGGACTACACGATCATCATCTCCGCCCCCGCCCAGGAGGCAGCCCCGATCAAGTGGATGGCCCCCTTCGCCGGCGCTTCCATCGGCGAGCACTTCCTCTACGGCGGCCGCCACGCACTCGTCATCTACGACGATCTCACCAAGCACGCAGACGCCTACCGCCAGCTTTCGCTCCTCTTGCGCCGTCCGCCCGGCCGCGAGGCGTTCCCCGGCGACGTCTTCTACCTGCACTCCCGCCTGCTGGAGCGCGCCTGCAAGGTCAACGACTCGCTCGGCGGTGGCTCGCTCACCGCGCTCCCGGTGATCGAGACCCAGGCCGGTGATGTGTCGGCGTACATCCCGACCAACGTCATCTCCATCACCGACGGCCAGATCTTCCTCGAGTCATCGCTTTTCTACTCAGGGGTGCGGCCGGCCATCAACGTCGGCATCTCGGTGTCGCGTGTGGGCGGCAACGCGCAGACGAAGGCGATGAAGAAGGTCGCCGGCCGTCTGCGCCTCGATCTTGCCCAGTATCGCGAGCTGGAGGCGTTCTCGCAGTTCGGCTCCGAGCTCGATGCCTCCACGCAGCAGGCGCTCGGGCGCGGTGAGCGGATGGTCGCCACGCTCAACCAGCCGCAGTACCAGCCGTGGCCGATGGAGGAGCAGGTCGTCGCCATCTACGCCGGTATCCACGGGCATCTGGATACGATCCCCGTGCCGCAGGTGCCGCGCTTCCAGGAGGAGCTGCGCGAGACTCTCCGCTCGGAGGGCACCATCTACGCCACCATCCGTGAGTCGCGTGACCTCGCCGACGATACGGCGGACAAGCTGAAGGCGGCGCTCGAGAAGTTCCTCTCCTCGTTCGCGATCGCCGAGGACAAAGGTCTGGTCTAGTGGGGCGACTTGGAAGCTGTTCTTGGGATGGTCGGTTGGTGGACGCCCCACTAGACCGAAGGTCGGCCGCTGCGCGGCCGGCCCCCTTTCGGGCGCCTTGCTCCGCTGCGCGGAGGGGCCTTCGGCCCGGGGCGCCGGCACCACCGGCCGCGTAGCGGCCCTCCGCGAAGCGGAGCCTGGTGCCCATCGAGCAGCTTGCCGCGAAGCGGCAGTCCTCTCATCCCTACTGCGGCCCGTCACATCGCGGTAACGACCCTTGGCGGCAAGACACGAGGGCCGCAGTAGTGGCGTCGGTTCAGGATCTCAAGCGGCGCATCCGCTCCGTTCGCAACACGCGGAAGATCACGCGTGCCATGGAGCTCGTGGCGGCCGCGAAGCTGCGGCGCGCCCAGACGCGGATCGAGGCGATGCGCCCCTACGCGCGGACGATGCAGGAGCTGATCGCCGGCGTGGGCCGGGCCGCAAGCTCGGTGCGTGGGTTGCCGTTGCTGGAGCAGCGGGAGACCATCGAGACGGTGGCGATCGTGCCGCTGACCGGAGACCGTGGGCTCGCCGGGGCGTTCAACACTCAGGTGCTGCGCCGCGCGCTGGCCACGGAACGGGAGCTGCTCGCCGAGGGCAAGAAGGTTCGCTGGGTTGCCGTCGGCAAGAAAGGGCGCTCGACGCTGACCTTCCGCGGGCGTGAGCTGGACGGGGCGTACGTCGGGTTCACGGACAGTCCCGCTTACGCCGACGCGCAGACCATTGCGCACAAGGTGGCCGAGCTGTACACCGAGGGCACCGTCGATCGGGTGGTGCTGGTCTACAACACGTTCGTTTCGGCGCTCACGCAGCACGTGACGGCTCAGGATCTGCTGCCGATCTCGGCGGACGTACTGGAGACGGACGACGAGGAACGTCGCGACGATGCGCTCCGGGGGGATTTCATCTACGAGCCCGAGCCGGAGGAGATCCTGCAGCGGCTGCTGCCCGTGTACCTGGAGACGCAGATCTACCGGGCGCTGCTGGAGAGCACCGCGTCCGAGCAGGGCGCGCGCATGACCGCGATGCGCAACGCCTCGAAGAACGCCGGTGAGCTGATCGACGGCCTCACGCTGCAGATGAACCGCGCCCGCCAGGCCGCGATCACCCAGGAGATCCTGGAGATCGTCGCCGGCGCGGATGCACTCTCCTGACCACGGACGCCTGTCCGGAACGTGCGGCTCCGCCCGTATGGCACGTGGCGATTCCGTCCGGAGCCAGGCCTCAGGGCGCTGCGCGCCATGCGGGTAGAGCCCGCCCGTGTGTGCGCCTTGCGGGCTCCGCCCGCACGTGAGTGCCCGCGCTAACCTCGCGACGATTCCGACGTCTCAGACGGGCAGCACCTGACCGTGCCGCTATCCTCTGCTGCCGACGATGACCACCTTCGAAGACGCAACCTCACTCGCCCCTGACAGCGCCGGCCAGGTCAAGGCCCGCGGGTACTGGGAGCAGGTCTGGCGGCGCTTCCGCCGCGACAAGATGGCCGTGGCCAGCGCGGGGTTCATCCTGCTGCTCGTGCTGATCTCGATCGGCGGGGCGCCACTGGCGGCCAGGCTGCTCGATCACGGGCCGAACGACCAGTTCGTGTCCACCGCGTTCGAGGGGTTCTCCAAGCCCAAGGGGCCATGGTCGTATGTCAGCACCGAGCCGTATCCGGGGGCGCCGGGCGAGTTCAAGGACGTGTTGTTCGTCCTCGGCACCGCCAACGAGAACGGCCAGGACATGTTCCTGAGACTGCTGTACGGCGCGCGCTCGTCGCTCGAGGTGGCGGTGCTCTCCACCATCTTCGTGACGGCGCTCGGTGTGCTGATGGGCCTGATGGCCGGTTACTTCCGTGGCTGGGTGGACGTCATCATCTCCCGGCTCAGCGAGATGGCCATGGTCTTCCCGAGCCTGCTCTTCATCATCGCGGTGCAGATCACGGTCGGGGAGAAGCTCAACTCGGTCACGTTCGGGTTCCTCACACCCGGGGTGTTCACGCTGGTCCTCGTCTTCACCATCTTCGGCTGGTTCTATCCGGCCCGCATCGTGCGCGGGGTCGTGCTCTCGCTGCGCGAGAAGGAGTTCATCGAAGCCGCGCGCATGACGGGTGCGTCCGATCGACGCATCATGCGGTCGCATCTGCTGCCGCACCTGGTCGCCCCGATCATCGTCTTCGCGACGCTGGCCGTCGCCGGCTTCATCCTCGGCGAGGCAGGCCTCTCCTTCCTCGGCCTCGGGTTGCCGCTCGGTGAATCAAGCTGGGGCACCCTGCTGGCCAAGGGGCCGACCTACTACACCGTGCAACCCTGGGTCATGGTCTGGCCCGGGCTCGCGATCCTGTTCACCACCATCGCCTTCAATCTGCTCGGCGACGGTCTGCGCGACGCCTTCGATCCGCGCAGCACGCTCTAGACGGATCAGGCCGTGGCGAACGGCCCGGAGATCTCGAACGTCAACCCCGTCTTGAAGTCGGTTCCCCGTTGACGAACCCCGTCGCCGGATCGACCGGCGCCGCCTCGTGCACGAAGACACCGAGCGCGGGGCGGGCCAGGCCCTGGCTCGGCCTGAATGGGTCGCATTCCCAGACGAGGCCGATGCGGAACTCCTCACAGGATCGCCGACGCGCCGCCGCGCGTACCGTTGTCCTCGCTGTTACTCACCAACACCCACCCGCGTCGTGGTGGCAAACGTGGCTGAGCCGTCAGGCGCCGAAAAAGGGCCCCGCTCGAGCCTCGCCTGCCGCCCGGGCTGGACGAAGCGGTCACCGCTCAACTCGACCAGTTCGGAATCAGTCATCCACTAGGAGTGGCGTGCTTTAACACCCCGCTAACACTCGGCGACTTCTGGCGTCTCACATTCCCGGCAGGTACCAACACACGGCCCCCCGGTTGCTTGGGGGTACAACAAGGAAGGAGCTCGATGCGCATCAAGTTTCTGCTCCCGGTCGTTCTGGCGGCTCTGGGCGCGCTCTTGCTGGTCGCGTCGGCGTTCGCCGGCTCTACGGCCTCCAACGCCGCCACGCAAAAGGGTGGCACGCTCCGGCTCAACGTCTCGAACGGTGACTTCGAGTACGTGGATCCGGGCATCGCGTACGACACCCTCGGCTGGTCGATGCTGTACACCACCAGCCTGATGCTCGTGAACTACCCGGAGAAGGCCGGTGCCGCCGGCTCCAAGCTGTACCCGGAAGGCGCCACCGCGTTCCCCACAATCTCCAAGGACGGCAAGACGTACACGTTCAGGATCCGTGCCGGGCAGAAGTTCAGCGACGGCAGTGCCGTCACTGCGGCCTCCTACAAGCGTGCGCTCGAGCGCAACCTGAGCCCCGAGATGGGCTCGCCGCTCGGCGTGAACGTGCATATCGACGGGCTGATCCAGGGTGGCACCGCTTTCGTCGAAGGCAAGAGCAAGGTGCTCTCGGGTGTCACGGCCAAGGGCCAGGTGCTCACGGTCAAGCTCACCAAGAACGATCCGACCTTCGTCTCGATCATGGCCATGCAGTGGTTCGGCGCCGTCAAGCCGAACATGGCGTACACGGACAAGGGTCTCGACGTCTACCCGTCGGCCGGTCCGTACTACATCAAGGCGCGTGACGTCGGCCGCTCGCTGGTGCTCGCCCGCAACCCGAACTACAAGGGCTCCCGCCCGGCCAACGCCGATCAGATCGTGTTCACCGTGAACACCGATCAGGCGCAGTCGCTGCTGCAGGTGAAAAGCGGCGAGGCGGACTACGACGCGGGTGGTCATCCGCCGGCGGAGAACGAGGCGCTCGCGGCTCAGTACGGCATCAACAAGAGCCGCTACTTCGTCGGCCCTCAGGGCTGTGTCCTCTACTACGCGATGAACACGACCCGGGCGCCGTTCAACTCGCTCAACGTCCGCAAGGGCGTGGAGTGGGCGATCGACCGGCCGGCGCTGATCCGCGTCTCCGGTAAGTTCGCCGGCAAGCGCACCGACCAGATCCTCGTGCCGGGCGTGCCCGGTTTCAAGGACTACAAGCTGTACGCCGTCAAGGGTGCAGACACCGCCAAGGCCAAGCAGCTCGCCGGCAACGTCGGTGGCAAGGAGATCGTCCTGTTCCATGGCACGAGCGCCCTCCAGACCGCTCGCGCCCAGGTTGTCAAGTTCAACCTGGAGCAGATGGGCTTCAAGATCCAGGACAAGCCGGTCTCGGCCAGCGTCTACTACACGACGCTCGGCACGAAGGGCGTCGACTTCGACGTCGCCTACGCCGGTTGGTGCGCGGACTACAACGACCCGTTCGACTTCATCAACGTGCTGCTCGACGGGCGCACCATCCAGGACAAGAACAACGTCAACTTCGCGTACTACACCAACAACGGCATCATCGGCAAGATGGACGCCGCCTCCAAGCTTCTCGGCGACGCCCGGTCGAATGCCTACGCGAAGCTCGACCTGGAGATCATGCGCGATCATGCTCCCTGGGTGCCGTTCATGATCCCGAACTCGCGGATGTTCGTCTCCGCGCGGCTGAAGAACTTCGTGTACCAGCCGTACTTCGGCCAGCCCGCGTACAACGCGATGTCGGTCGGGTAGGTATCACGAACTGCGATTGACCACCGCGGCTGGGGGGCCGATAGAATCGATTGGCCCCCCAGCCGCACCTTCGGCCACACTTCCTGACAGACAATGCTTCCCTTCCTCGTCCGGCGACTGCTCTGGGCCATCGTGCTCTTCCTCGCCGCGACGATCATCACCTACGTCCTCTTCTACGTGCTTCCGGCCGACCCGGCGGCGCAGCGCTGCGGCAAGGCCTGCAGCCAGGTAGACGTCGCGCGGGTCAAGGCGAAGTACCACCTCGACGAGCCCCTCTACCAGCAGTACGGGAGGTTTGTCTGGGACATCGTCGGCCACGGCTCGCTCGGGGACTCCTTTCTCAACGGTCAGAGCGTCAACGAGACGATCAAGGCACGCGCGCCGGTCACCGCCAGCCTCGTGCTCGGGGGTGCGGTCATCTGGCTGCTCTTCTCCATCCCCATCGGGGTCTTCTCCGCCTTGCGGCCGCGGTCGTTACTCGACAGGGTGAGCACGATCTTCGTGCTCATCGGCATCTCCGCCCACCCGGTCTGGATCGGCCTGATCCTCGCCTACCTGTTCGGCTTCAAATGGGGCGTGACGCCGATCACCGGCTACTGCGATTTCTTCAACCCGGGCATCGGCGCGAGTTGCGGCGGCCCGGTGTCCTGGGCGTACCACATGATTCTGCCGTGGGCCACCTTTGCCCTGCTCTTCACGGCGAACTACGTGCGCTTCATCCGGGCCACGGTCATGGAGACGCTGAGCGAGGATTACGTCCGCACCGCCCGGGCCAAGGGCGCCTCCCAGCAGCGGGTGCTCGGCCACCACGTCCTGCGCAACAGCATGTTGCCGATTGTCACCATTCTCGGCCTCGACATCTCGCTCGCGCTCGGCGGCGCCATCTTCACCGAGTCGATCTTCAACCTCCCCGGGCTCGGTCAGGCCATCCTGCGCGCGGTCAACGTCAACGACCTCCCGATCATCCAGGGCGTCGTTGTCTTCTCCTGCATCGCGATCATCGTCTTCAATATCGTCGTGGACATGCTCTACGCCGTGCTCGATCCGAGGATCCGGCTCGAGTGAGCGCGCTGCTCCAGGTCACCGACCTCCATACGAGCTTCAGAACCGACGACGGCGTCGTCAAGGCCGTGAACGGTGTGAGCTTCAGTGTGGAGCGGGGAAAGACGCTCGGTATCGTCGGCGAGTCCGGCTCCGGCAAGAGCGTGACCATGCTCACCGTGATGGGGCTCAACGATCGGCGACGCGCCGCGTCGACCGGATCGGTGCTGCTCGACGGGCAGGAGATCCTGGGCATCCACGGTGAGACGCTGCGGCGCATCCGCGGCCGGCGCATGGCGATGATCTTCCAGGATCCCATGACCTCCCTGAATCCGGTCAAGCGGATCGGATGGCAGCTCGCGGAGGCTGTGCTCGTGCACCGCGACGTGACGAAGGAGGCGGCGCGGGCGCGAGCGTTGGAGCTGCTCGAGGCCGTCGGCATCCCCAACGCCGCAGCGCGCATCGACGACTACCCCCACCAGTTCTCCGGGGGGATGCGGCAGCGCGTGATGATCGCCATGGCACTCGTCAACGACCCGGAGGTGCTGATCGCCGACGAGCCCACCACTGCCCTCGACGTGACGACGCAGGCGCAGATCCTGAAGGTGATGCACGACCTGCAGGAGCGGCTGAACATCGCGATCGTGATGATCACCCATGATCTCGGCGTGATCGCGGAGATAGCCGACGACGTGGTGGTCATGTACGGCGGCAGGGTCGTGGAGCATGCGCCGGTCGACGAGCTCTTCGAACGGCCCCAGCACCCGTACACCTGGGGGCTGCTCGGCTCGTTGCCACGACTCCACGAGGGCGAGGAACGGCTGTTCCAGATCCCCGGCCAGCCCCCGTCCCTTCTTCGGCCCCCCTCGGGCTGCGCCTTCCACCCGCGCTGCGCGTTCGCGATGGAGCGCTGCCAGAGCGAGGTGCCGGAGCTGCAGAGCGTCGCCGACGGTCAGGAGTTCCGTTGCTTCCTCGATGCCGAGACGCGCACGGCCCGCTGGGCCGAGCAGAGCGCTCGGCTCCGCGTGGAGGCCGTGTGAGCGACCCGCTGCTGATCGCCGAGAACGTCAAGAAGTACTTCCCGATCACCGAGGGCATCCTGCTCAAGAGGGAGGTCGCCGCGGTCAAGGCGGTCGACGACGTGTCCTTCACGGTCGAACGTGGCGAGACCCTCGGCATCGTCGGAGAGTCCGGTTGCGGCAAGTCGACGCTCGCCCGCTGCGTGATGCGGCTCCTCGAGCCCACCGCCGGCAAGATCACCTTCGACGGCCGCGAGATCACCGGCCTCTCACGCTCGGAGATGCGCCCGATCCGGCGCGAGATGATGATGGTCTTCCAGGACCCGTACGCCTCCCTCAACGGGCGCAAGCGGGTCGGGTTCATCGTCTCCGAGCCGCTCGAGGTGCACGGCATCGGTACCGAGGCCGAGCAGAAGCGCCGGGTCCAGGAGCTGCTCGAGATCGTCGGGCTCAACCCGGAGCACTACAACCGCTTCCCACACGAGTTCTCGGGCGGTCAGCGCCAGCGCATCGGTATCGCCCGTGCGCTCGCCGTCAACCCCAAGCTGATCGTGTGCGACGAGCCGGTGTCCGCGCTCGACGTGTCCGTGCAGGCGCAGATCCTCAACCTGCTCGGCGACCTGCAGAAGGACTTCGGGCTCACCTACATCTTCATCGCGCACGACCTCAACGTCGTGCGTCACATTTCCGACCGCGTGATGGTCATGTACCTGGGCAAGGTGGCCGAGGCGGGGGACGAGGAGAAGCTCTACACCGCACCCAAGCATCCGTACACGGGTGCGCTGCTCTCGGCGGTGCCGATCCCCAACCCGAAGATCGGCCGGCAGCGCAAGCAGATCGTGCTCGAAGGCGACGTGCCCAGCCCGATCAACCCCCCCGACGGGTGCCGCTTCCATCCGCGCTGCCCCCGCTTCCACGCTGGTACCTGCGACACCGAGCTGCCCGAGCTCCGCACCGTGGCGGACGGGCAGGAGGTGGCGTGCCACTACCCGCTCGAGCGCTGGCCGCTCACGCTCGAGGAGATGGGCGCGGGCGTTGCCAAGGTTCCCGCTTCCTGACGGCCCGCTCGGCGCGATCGCGCGCTTTGCGTTGCTGATCGGCGCCCTGGTGGGTGCGGTGGCGCTGCTCACGATCCCGCTCGCGCTCGCCACGGACTCCCGGATCGGCCGCGCCGTCTCCGCCGGCCTCTACCTGGCCGGCTCGGCCGTCATGGTGCTCGGCTTCGTGGCCGGGAATCGTGGCCCCCTGCGCCGCTCGGACGGCGACCGGCCACTCGCGTTCCGCCGCGGGTTGCGCAAGGCGACCTCCGAGGAACGCCGCTCGACGCTCGCCCTCTCGGCCCTCCTCGTGGCGGCCGGGCTCGTGTTGATCATGGTCGGCGTCGCCGTCGACTCGCGCGTCCGCCTCGTCTGAGCGCCGCTACTGCGGCAGCTTCCACCGCCTGATCTGCACCCTTGGTGGGTGGGTACGGCACTGCCTGCCGGCGATCTTCTCCCCCAGAAGGGGGTCGTCGCGGCGTGTGCTCCAGCGCAACGTGCGAGGTACCGATCACCGACCTATCACCATTTCCTCACCAGAAACGACGATCATCGATGATGTACAGCGCTAACCCCGAGCCGGGAAGGTCGTCTCAGTGGATGTGATGCGAGAGTCACGCTCGGCAGCATGTGACCGGGCTCGGATGTGGGCAGCACTCGTCCCCGACGGTGAGCTGTCGTCATTCGAGCGGCGGTTGCTCGAGGTGCACCTGACACGGTGTACGTCCTGTCGCGAGCACGCAGACCGGCTGACCGCGATCACCACGACCATTCGCGGCGCCGGGGACGAGCCTCTCCACACGCCCGTCGTCGTCCTCGGGCGCCGCCGTCAGTGGGGGCAGACCGGCCGCGTCGCCGCCGCCGCGTCGGCCTCGCTGGCCCTGGCCGTGCTGGCGCTCGGTGTCGGCACTCGGGTCGGGGACGGGCCGCCGAGCCCCGGCCCGCAGGCGCCGCTGATCATCGCGCCGGTGCTCGCCGCCAACGAGGCCATCGACACCTTCCGTGGCGGACAGGCGCTTCGCACGGTGCAGGCGCACCGGGCGGTCGGCCTCACGTCTCCGCAGATCGAGCCCTAGATCAATCATCTAGTACGGCGGTCCTGCAACGGCTGACCTGGAACGGGCCGTGGTGGGACCGTCGCACAGGCCGGTGACGGTTCGACCGGTCGGCCCCAACGAGGGTCGGGTACGATTTCGCCGTCGGCCGCAGGTTCGGCCACCTTTCCCACGCTCAGCTGAACCACAGGAGACACATGGCCACCGAGAACGGTCGCAACGTCGGCAAGATCATCGAGATCAAGGGAGTCGTGCTCGACGCGGTCTTTCCGGACTTCCTGCCCGGCATCCTCCACGCCCTCGAGATCCAGGTTCCCAAGGGCGACGGATCGTCCACGACGCTGATCGCAGAGGTGCAGCAGCACCTTGGTGACGATCGCGTCCGCGCCGTGGCCATGGACGCGACCGACGGCCTCGCCCGCGGCGCCGACGCCGTCGACACCGGCGCGCCGATCTCCGTGCCCGTCGGGGCACGCACGCTCGGCCGGCTGTGGAACGTGATCGGCGAGGCGATCGACGAGAAGGAAGCGCCCGCCGAGGGTGAGCGCTGGCCCATTCACCGCGATCCGCCGGCCTTCCGCGACCTCTCACCGAAGATCGAGATCTTCGAGACCGGTCTCAAGGTCGTCGACCTCATCGCGCCCTACATCAAGGGCGGCAAGGTCGGCCTGTTCGGCGGCGCCGGCGTGGGCAAGACCGTGCTCATCATGGAGCTCATCCACAACCTGGCCAAGCAGCACGGCGGGCTTTCCGTCTTCGCCGGCGTCGGCGAGCGAACGCGCGAGGGCACCGACCTGATGATCGAAATGACCGAGACCGGGGTGATCGAGAAGACGGCCCTCGTCTACGGCCAGATGAACGAGCCCCCGGGCGCCCGCCTGCGCGTCGCGCTCTCCGGCCTGACCATGGCCGAGTACTTCCGTGACGAGGGCCAGGACGTGCTGCTCTTCATCGACAACATCTTCCGCTTCGTGCAGGCCGGCTCCGAGGTGTCCGCACTCCTCGGCCGCATGCCGAGCGCCGTCGGCTACCAGCCCACGCTGGCCACCGAGATGGGGCAGCTGCAGGAGCGCATCACCTCGACGCGCACCGGCTCGGTCACCTCGGTGCAGGCGATCTACGTGCCCGCCGACGACCTCACCGACCCCGCGCCCGCCAACACGTTCGCGCATCTCGACGCCACCACTGTGCTCTCCCGCGCGATCGTGGAGAAGGGGATCTACCCGGCGATGGATCCGCTCGACTCCACGTCGCGCGCGCTCCAGCCCGGCATCGTCTCCGAAGACCACTACCGCGTGGCGACCTCGGTGCAGCAGGTGCTGCAGCGCTACAAGGACCTGCAGGACATCATCGCCATCCTCGGCATGGACGAGCTCACCGACGAGGACAAGCTCGTCGTCTCCCGCGCCCGCAAGATCGAGCGCTACCTCTCGCAGCCGAACTTCGTGGCCGAGCAGTTCACCGGCACCCCGGGCCAGTACGTCAAGCTCGAGGACACGATCGCGGGCTTCGACGCCATCCTCAGGGGCGACTGCGACGAGCTACCCGAGGCCGTCTTCTACATGATCGGCCCCATCGACATGGCGTTCGAGAAGGCCCGTCAGCTCGAGAAGTCTGCGGCCTGATGCGGTCGCAATGTTTCGGTGCGGTGCCCGGAGCGCCGGCGGGGCGCTCCTCCTAGGGGTCACTGCCAATGGCCGATCCGCACCCCAAGTTCGACGTCACCCTCGTCACCCCGGACGGCCCGGTGTTCGACGGCGAAGCGGAGATGTTGATCGTACCCGGCAACGCCGGGGAGATCGGCGTGCTCGCCCGCCACGCACCGCTGATCGCCACGCTCAAGGCAGGTTCCACGCGGGTGCATCTCGGGAACGACGAGGTGCTGGAGTTCGCCACCGGCCCCGGCTTCTTCAAGGTGGAGACCGACAAGGCGCTCGCGCTCGTGGATGACGCGGTCGACGTGAAGGCGATCGACGACAGCCGGGCGCAGGCACAGCTCGAGGCAGCCCAGGCGGAGCTGGCCAAGGTCGAGGCCGGCGAATCCACCGCCGACCGCTGGCAGCTCGAGCAGCGCATCAAGCACGCCGAAAACCAGCTCACGGTCTCCGGCCGCACCACCGGCTGAGTTGGAGCGGGGCCTTTCAGGGCCTCGCAAGACGTTCGGCGATCCACCGGCACACGCGGCAGGCCCACGCCTCCCGGACACCGACGTTCCAGCCCTTCGTCGTAGTGCGGCCGCTCCAAACGTTTGACCTGTAACTCTCCTTGGTGTTGTGGGTGCCGCACTAGCGTTTGGGGTCGGCCGCGGAGCGGCCGGCTGTTTCTGATTGCGATCAGGCTCCGTTGGCGATGGCCGTGCCGACCATCCGCGGGAGGATGAAGTCGGTGGTTGGAGCGGGGCCCTTCAGGGCCTCGCAAGACGTTCTGCTGTCCCGCGGTTCAGGCTCCTACGCGGTGGGCCTACGCCTCCCGCACACCGACGGGTCTAGACGTTTGTTGTCGTCGATCCCCTGCTCTGGTGAGGGCCGAACTCCTGGTGAGGCCCTGAAGGGCCCCACTCCGCTCTTGTCGGGGCACGAGCTCTTCGTGCTTGGTGATGGCCGTGCCGGCCAGCGGCGGGCGGGTGCATCTGATTTCCCATCGGTGGATCCAGGCTCAGGGCCTCGCAAGGCGTCCAGCCCATCGATCCGCCGGCGCGGTCCCCGCGAGCGACCTGGTCTGACCCCCTCGGGGGTCACGCCGCTGGACAGCCACCCCGTCGACCATCCCCCGTTCCAGGGTGTCCCAAACGGACACTCGTCAGCGGCGACGGGCGCTGCTAGCGTCAACCGGATGCTCGGAGGCGCTCTGCTCCGCCGGAACTCCGGCTTTCGGCTCCTCTTCCTGGCCACCGCACTCTCGTCGGTCGGGACCTATCTCGCGGCGGTCGCGCTCACCGTCCACATCCAGGACCTGACCGGATCCGGGCGCTGGGTCGCCCTGCTCCTGGTCGCCGACTTTCTGCCGGTGGTGATCATCGGCCTGCTGCTCGGACCGCTGCTCGACCGGCTGCAGCGGCGGCGGCTGATGATCGGGGCAGACCTCGTGCGACTCGGAGTGTTCGCCGCGTTGCCGTTCGTGGAACGGCCTGCGCTGATCGTCGCGCTGGCAGCGGTCAACGGCGTCGCCACCGGGTTCTTCCGGCCGGCCGTGTTCGCCGGCCTACCCAACCTCGTCGACGACGACGACCTCGACCACGCGAACTCGCTGCTCTCGACGATGGAGAACCTGGCCTGGCTGATCGGGCCCGTGGCCGCTGCAGGAGTGCTCGTCGTCGCCGGCACCGACGCCGCCTACGGGTTGAACGCCGCCACGTTCCTCGTGTCGGCCCTGATTCTCTCCCGCCTCGCCGCCTCGAGGTTCCAGTCCGAGATCCCCCTCTCCCGCGGCCACCTGCGAGACGTCAGGGACGGCATCTCGCTCGTTCTGCGAACGCCCGCGCTCCTCACCGTGCTCATCGTGTGGACGCTCGCCTCGATCGGCTCCGCCGGCATCAACGTGGGAGAGGTGTTCTTCGCCAAGGACGTGCTCGGCGCTGGCACGTTCGGCTTCGGCCTGGTTGTCGCCTCGACCGGCGCCGGCCTCGTGGTCGGTGGGCTCTCGGCCCCGGCCGTGATCAGGACGATCGGCGTACGTGCCGCCTACGGCGGCTCGATCGCCTGGATGGGGCTCGGGTTCCTCGCCGTCTCACGAGCTCCCACCCTCGCGGTGGCCGCACCGCTGATCGCGCTGGCCACCATCGGCAACGGGTGTGCCCTCGTCTGCAACCAGCTTCTCGTGCAGCGAGGGGCTCCGGACACGATGCGCGGTCGCGCCATCGCGGTGCTGATGAGCGTCTACTTCGCCGTGCAAGGCCTGGCCATGGCGGGAGCAGGCTGGCTCATCGACCGCGAGGGCACGAGGACGGTGTGGGCGCTCTCGGCGGTCATCTACCTCGTCTGCGGCGGGCTCTCCTTTGCGCTGATGCTGCTCCTGCGCGTGCGGGTGGAACCTGTCGAGAAGCCGCGGCCCGCGGGTGTGGAGCGGATGGAGTGGCTGCTCGGCGAGATCGAGGCGGCCCGAGCGGCCGAGGCGGCCAGAGCCGTCGTCCCGCGACGCAGGGTCCTGCGCTTCCAAAACGCCCCCAAGCGCCGTCCCTAGGGCAGCCACAGCCACCGTCGTATCTACAGTCAGGGCGGTGAGCGCGACGACTTCGAGCGGAGAAGACCTCGTCGCCGCCGTGCTGGCCGGAGACCGGCGGGCGCTGGCGCGTGCCCTCACGCTGATCGAGAACGGCGACCCAGCGGTGGCCGGCCTGCTCGCGGGCGTGTTCCCCGCCACCGGACGAGCGCTCACCGTCGGCTTCACCGGAGCCCCGGGCGTGGGGAAGTCCACCCTGGCCGGCGCCGTCGTCCGTCATCTGCGCGCCAACAGGAGGAGCGTCGGTGTCGTCTCGGTCGATCCCTCGAGCCCGTTCACGCAGGGCGCGCTCCTCGGGGATCGCATCCGGCTCGCCGAGCATTTCCTCGATCCCGAGGTGTTCATCCGCTCGATGGGCAGCCGCGGACACACGGGCGGGCTCGCCGGGACGACCGGCCTCGCGGTCGCACTCCTCGACGCCGCCGGCAAGGACGTGGTGTTGGTCGAGACGGTGGGCGCAGGACAGGGGGAAACCGAGGTGATCGGCATCGTCGACCTCGTGGTCGTCGTCGTCGCGCCAGGTGGCGGTGACGGCGTGCAGGCGCTGAAGGCGGGGACGATGGAGATCCCCGACGTGATCGCCGTCAACAAGCGCAATCACCCGGAGACCGCGGCCACCGTCGCCGACCTCCGCGCCGCCGTCGCCCTGGAGCCGGATTCCGAGGTGAGGCCCGCGATCGTCGAGACCGAGGCGCTCGCGGGCGAGGGGATCGAGGACCTGTGGACAGCGGTCGAGGAACGCCGCGCGACCATCGACGCGGACGGTCGGCTTGCCGCGCGCCGCCGGCGAGGTCTCGAACAGACCGTGGTCGGCCTGGCCGTGGAGCAGCTCCGGGTCGCCATGGCCAGGCGACTGACGGTCGACCCCGAGCTGCGAACCGCCCTGGAGCAGGTGGCCGATCGAGTGCTCGATCCTCTCGCGGTGGCGCACAGGCTCGTGGCCAGCGTCAGGAGTGATTCCGACGACGACTGACCCGTTGCGGCGCCCCGACTTCTCGGACATCGAACGCGCGCGAGAAGCCCTCGACGGTGTCGCCCGCGAGACACCCGTGTACCGGTCGGAGGCACTCGGCCGGGCGGCCGGGCGGGCGGTGCTGTTGAAGGCGGAGTGCCTCCAGCGCACCGGGTCGTTCAAGCTCCGTGGCGCCTTCAACACGATCTCGCAGCTGGATCCAGCGGAACGCGCGCGGGGTGTCGTCACCGCCAGTGCCGGCAACCACGGACAGGCGGTAGCGTGGGCGGCGCGCGAGACGGGCACCCGCGCCACGATCTTCGTACCGGAGGGGGCTCCCATGGCGAAGGTGGAAGCAGC
This sequence comes from uncultured Actinomycetes bacterium, assembly GCA_963738505.1. GTDB lineage: Bacteria > Actinomycetota > Thermoleophilia > Gaiellales > Gaiellaceae > Gaiella. The sequence continues at coordinate 49,242 of CAVTWR010000004.1, forward strand.
CCGAAGCTACGGGGCAGACGTCGTACACAGCGGTGAGAGCTTCGACGACGCCGAGGTCGCGGCCCGGGCCTTCAGGGAGACCGAGGGCGCGACGTTCGTCCACGCGTTCGAGGACGCGCGCGTGATCGCCGGCCAGGGCACGCTCGGGGTCGAGCTGGCTGCCCAGATTCCAGCCGGGCCCGCGGTGGTGATCGTGCCCGTCGGCGGCGGCGGGCTGGCCAGCGGCGTCGCGATCGCGCTCAAGGAGTTGCGACCCGAGGTGCGGCTCGTCGGAGTGCAGGCGGCGGCCTGCGCCCCGCTCGCCGGCCGTTCACCGACCGGCCCGACGATCGCTGACGGAATCGCCGTCAAGCGACCCGGTGAGCTCACCTCGGCCATCGTGCACGACCTCCTCGATGACGTGGTCGTCGTCGACGACGACGAGATCTCGAGGGCCATCGTCTTCGTCCTGGAGCGGGTCAAGCTCGTCGCGGAAGGTGCCGGTGCGGCGCCGGTGGCCGCACTTCTCGGCGGACGGATCGGCGGCACCGAGCTCGCGTGCGCCATTGTCGCCGGCGGGAACATCGACCCCACGACGCTCATCTCCGTCGTACGCTACGGCCTCACCTCGAGCGGTCGTTACCTCGTCGTCGGCGTGCTCATCCCCGACCGTCCAGGGCAATTGGCGCAGATAGTCGGCATCGTCGCCGCCGAACGCGGGAACATCATCTCCGTCGAGCACCACCGCGAGGGACGCAACATCGGCGTCCTCCAGACGGAGGCCGAGCTGACGCTGGAGACCCGTGACGAGGAGCACTCGCAGCGAGTGATCGAGGCGCTCGAGAGCGGCGGCTTCAGGGTGGAGCGGTTGCGCTAGTGCGGCAGCTCCTAACGTTTGACGTGTGACTCTCCTTGGTGCTGTGGGTGCCGCTCAGCGACCGCGGTCCCGCATCACTCCCGCGCGGTTTCGCATCATTCCCCGCGCTGCCCGCAGTGGCGCCGTCGACCGCCAGCTGAAGGAACCGCGCATCAACGCGATCAGATTCTTCTGGCGTTCCAGGTCGCGCTCGAGATTCATGATCTGCCGGTCACCGAGCCGCACGGCCTCCCCGTCCGCAACGATCGTCCGGGCGAAGGCGTCGTACACCTGAGGGGCGGGATACGTCCTGGCCCACGGATGGGCGATCTCGACACCTGTGACCACGATGCCCAGCCCACACCAGAGATCGTTCTTCGACTGTCCCTCCGAGCGCACACTGCCCTGCACGAAGTCGAGGTCGACGTACGTGACCTTGTCGTAACGATCGAAGGCGATCTCTTCCAACCCCTGGCGGAGTCGCTCGGACAACGTGTCGTGCAGGATGATCACCGATCTCGCCGTGCACGGCGATTCGAGGAGGTCGAGGAGGTCCCGCTGGACTCCCGGGCCGGAGTGGTCACCGTCGACGAGTGCGAAATCGACATTGCGATCGTCGGCAGCGAATCCAGCGAGCACCAGGGGCAGGAGGCTGTGGCTGTCGCCTTCGTGGAGATGGACGTTGCCGAAGCGGTCCGCGGTCACCTCGGGCTGGAAGCGGAGATCGAACGCGTGCACCTCGCGGCTGTGGGCGCTGATCCGTTCCAGGCTCCCGCCCTTGTACGTCCCGATCTCGATCGAGAGCTCGGGCTGCAGCGTGCAGAGCAGCCCTTCCAGCGCGGCGCGCTCTCCGGGGTGCATGTACCACGAGTCGGACGACAGGAGAGCGCGAAGGGTGCCTTGGCGTTGCACGCCGGCCGATCCTACCCGGCGGGTACCGAGAGCCTGTGGCGCCACCCGGCCATGCCGTCAAACGCCACGGGACGGGCTGCAAAGCCGAGACTCTCGAGCACGCTTGCCGCCACGGCCGCTCGCGCCCCCGTCTCGCATACCGTGATCACCGGCTGTCCCCGGTCGAGCCGGGCGGCCGCGGCCCGGGCCTCGCGATACGGAATGGCGATGCTGCCCGGGAGCGCGCTCACCGCCCTCTCGTCGGGCTCGCGGACGTCCACGATCTGCGTCGCCGTCCCGATGCTCGCCTCGAGCTCGTCAAGAGAGACGTTCATCGTCGCCACCGGCCCGACACCGTCGACCCAGCCATTGATCTCGAGGAGGCCGACCGCCCTCAAGCCTCGCGCCGCGGTCTCAGCCTCCTGCTCGTCGGTTGCCGCGACAACGAGCGGCCGATCCGCCAGTAGCGTGTAGCCAGCCTTCGTGCCGAACGCAGGTCCTCCGACCGGAATCGAGACTGCGCCGGGAAGATGCGCGGCGAGGTAGTCCCTCGCCGGTCGGGCGTCCACGATCTGGGCAGCGCGAGGTGTGCCTGTCAAACGATCGAGCCGCGCCGGGCTGCCGATGAAAGGCCCACGGTTCAGCGCGACGATTCGCCCGACGTTGGGCGGCTTCGGCGTGTCGATCCCCGCGGACGCGCGGATGAACGACGCGGCGTCCGTGTAGGCGAGCATGGGGTTGTGGCGACGCTCGAAGCCGAGGGTAGTCGAGGCTTTCGAGCTCATGCCCTTCCCACACAGGGAGCCGGCGACATGGCCCGGGTAGACCTCGACGCCGTCGGCGAGCTCGAGCAGGCGGCCGAGCGAGGCGTAGAGGCTCGCGGCGCCCTCCTGGCCGTCCACCGCCAGATCCGGTCTCGCGGCATCACCCACGAACAGCGAGTCGCCGGTCAGCAGGAGCCACGGCTCATCCGCGCGTGTGTTGTCGGTCACTGCCAGGCAGCAGTGCTCGGGGCGATGGCCCGGCGTGTGGATGCAGCGCAGCGTGACCTTGCCGACCCGGATCTCGGCCCCGTCGGGGAGCGCATCGTGTGCATACTCCGCCTCGGCTGCGGGGTGGATCGAGACGCGCGCCCCGTGCTCCAGCGCCAGCCGGCCATGCCCGGAGAGATGGTCGGCGTGTGTGTGAGTCTCGATCACCCGGACGATGCGCACGCCGCGCTTGTCTGCCTCGGCGAGCACCGGCTCGACCGCGAACGGCGGATCGACGACGACCGCCTCGCCGCAGGCTTCGCAGCCGATCAGGTAGCTGGCGCACCCGAGGTCGTCGTCGACAAATTGGCGAAACAGCACGCTGCGACGCTAGCAACGGGTGCCGCTATCCGTTGTGAAGTGGGCCTCGGCGCCAGTGCCGCACGAACAAGGTGCCCACGATCAAGCTCAGCCCGATCGCTCCTGCCACGAGGCCCCGGCCAAGATTCGTTCCCGGCGCCGCCGCCCCACTGGCCGGAAGCACGACGAGCGGCACCTTCCAGCGGACGGTCGCGCCGTCCTCATACCTGAGCACGGTGTCCAGCTCGACCGTTCCGGACGGCCCGGCGGCCCGCACACGAAGCTCGAAGGCTGCCGCGTCACGGGACGCTATGACGCCGCCGTCCCAGCGGGCCGTGGCCCCGTCGAGGATGGCCGACCAGCCGTCCGCCCCCGGTGCTGCCACGATCGAGAGTTGCGCGGGCACGGTCACGTCGAACCCGACCAGCGGGACGTCCCGCTCGTTGGGCACATCCAGCGCCACCGCGGTCTCCTCGAGCATCGGCACCGCAGGCGGCCTGGGCGTGACGTGCGCCGGCAGCGGTGCCGCCGTTGTCAGCGCCGCGCTCGCGACCGCCACCACTGCTGCCGCTCGACCTCTCCGACCCACGAGAAGCACCATAGTCGGGTCTGTACGCTCAGACGATGCGGGACACGGTCGAGCGTCGCGCGATGGTCATCCTCGGCGTCGGCCATCTCGCCACGGACTTCGCGAGCGGGGCGCTCCCCGCGCTCCTGCCCTTTCTCAAGGACCGGTTCGATCTCAGCTACACCCTGATCGCTGCCCTCATGCTCGCCGCCACCGTCTCCTCGGCGCTCGTGCAGCCTGCCTTCGGCCTCGTCTCCGACCGACGCGGGGCGCTCTGGCTGCTCCCGGCGGGCGCAGCCGTGGCAGGCGCCTGCATGGCCCTGGTCACCGTGGCCTCGAGCTTCTGGCTCGTCTTCGCCCTGGTGCTGCTCGCCGGGTTGGGGATCGCCGCCTTCCATCCCGAGGGCGCGAAGTTCGCGTCGTACGCGAGCGGCCGGGATCGCGCGCGCGGCATGGGGTACTTCAACATCGGCGGCAATCTCGGCTACGCGCTCGGAGCCTTCACCACGACACCCCTCGTCCTGCATTTCGGGCTGGGCGGCGGCGCAGCGGCGTTCATCCCTGTGCTCGTCGTCGCGGGCCTGCTCCTTCGCTCGCTTCCCGCGCTACGCCGTCTGCGTCCTGCGCCGCCCGCGGCAAGGGCAGCTGCCGGTCCGGACCGCATCGGCGCCACCGCCGTGCTCGGCGGCGTCATCGTCTTGCGGAGCTTCACGTGGTTCGCGCTGCTCACGTTCGCGTCGCTGTGGTGGGAATCGCAGGGGCACACACGAGAGGCAGGGAACCGCGTGCTGTGGCTGATGCTCTTTGCCGGAGCGGCCGGAACGCTGGTCATCGGCCCCATCGCCGACCGGGTCGGCTTGCGGGCGACGCTCATCGTCACGCAGGCGCTGCTCGGGCCGCTGACAGCCATCTTCGTGCTCGTCGGTGGCGCCATCGCCGTGATCGCCGTGGCCCTGGTGGGCGTGTGCGTGGTCGGGAGTTTCGCCGTGACCATGGTGCTCAACCAGCAGTTCCTCCCACGCCATCTCGGAATGGCCTCGGGTATCTCGGTGGGTCTGGCCATGGGGCTCGGGGGGGTTGCGTCCGTGGTGCTCGGGGCCTTCGCAGACGGCATCGATCTGCGGACCGCGCTCCTGATCTCGGCCGCCGCCCCGGTCTTCGGGACCTTCCTGGCACTTCGGCTGCCCCGAGACGCAGATCCGCAACCGGCCCGCGCGGGCCGTCAGAGCGCGGCGGCCGAGCTCGGGCACTCGGGTACCCTCCCGTAAAACCAGCAAGGAGCGAACGTGACGATCCAGGAGTTCTTCAGCGAGTTGCCGAGCCGGGTCGACCCGGAGAAGACGGTCGGCCTCGACGCCAGCTACGTCTTCGAGATCCAGGATGTCGGTTCGTGGACCGTGGCGGTCACCGACGGAGCAGTCTCCGTGGTGGAGGGCCGAGGGGAGGCGGACTGCACGATTACCACCTCCGAGGAGACGTTGCTCAAGATCGCCAGTGGCGAGGCGAACCCGACGACCGCGTACATGACCGGCAAGCTCAAGATCGCCGGTGACATGGGCGCGGCGCTCAAGTTGCAGAAGCTGTTCTAATCGGCTCGTGAAGAGCGCGATCGCCGCAGGCGCCGGCCTGCTCGTCTCCTGGGGGATCAACGTTCTCGCGTTGATCGTCGCCGACAGCCTGTTCGATGGGATGACCGTCGATCGCTGGGGCCCGCTCGTGCTCGCCGGCGCCGTGCTCGGTGTCGCCAACACCGTCCTGCGTCCGCTCGTGGCCGTGCTGGCGTTGCCGCTCGTGGTGTTGACCTTCGGCCTCGGGCTGTTCGCCGTGAGCGTGCTCATGCTTGCGTTCACGGAGTGGATCACGCCGGACTTCGTGGTGGACGGGTTCTGGACGTACGTCGGCGCGACCGCCGTGATCTCCGTCGTCAACCTCGTCGTCGGCACTGCGCTCGGACGGAGGAAGAAAGCGTTTCGTAAGGTCAGCGTCCGACGGCAGTCGTGACCGTTACCGTCCGTACGATGAAACGCGCCGTCGCTGTCAGCCTGGCCACCCTCGCGTGTGTTCTCGCGGGCACGGCGGTGGCCGCGCCGTCCGTCCGCTATGGGATCCAGGACGACGCCTGGCTCGAGTTCGGCACCGATGAGCCCATCGCCGCACGGGCGAAGCGTCTGAAGGCTCTCGGGCTCGACGTCGTGCGGGTGACCCTGCGGTGGTCGGAGATCGAGGCGCAGCAGGGAGAGTTCGATTGGGATCGCCCGGATGCGTTGCTGGAAGGGCTGCAGGAGGCGGGGATCGATCCACTCGTGACGATCTGGGGTACTCCCCGCTGGGCCAACGGCGGGCGCTCCACCAACTGGGCGCCGGACCGCGGCGCAGACTTCGCCGCGTTCGCGACGACTGTCGCCGAGCGCTACTCGTGGGTCAGGTACTGGCTGATCTGGAACGAGCCGAACCAGCGGCGCTGGCTCCGACCGACCACCGCCGGCGATTACGTCGACCGCATCCTCAACCCTGCCTACGACGCGATCAAGGCCGTGATCCCCACCGCGCGAGTCGGCGGCGGGGCCACGGCGCCGCGCGCCTCCTGGGGCGGGATCTCACCCGTCGATTTCATCCGGGACATGGGCGCGGCCGGCGCCAAACTTGACGCGTATGCCCATCATCCGTACGCGGCGAACTCGAAGGAAGGGCCTCTCGACAAGGGCTGCGCCAAGTGCAAGACGCTGACGATCGGCACGCTCGACCGGCTTCTGCTCGAGACGGCCAAGGCGTTCGGCCCTTCCACGCGGATCTGGCTGACGGAGTTCGCCTATCAGACCAACCCGCCAGATCGGAGTGGCGGAGTGCCGCTGGCGACCCAGGCGCGGTATATCTCGGAGGCGGCCGAGCGGGCCTACTCGCTGCCTCGCGTCGATCTGCTCATCCACTACCTCTACCGTGACGAGCCGGCGCTCGCAGGGTGGCAGAGCGGCCTGCAGACCGTCGACAACCGGGCCAAGCCGTCGCTGCAGGCCATCCAGACGCCGTTCTCACAGGTGCGGCGAAGCGGCGACCGGACCGTGCTCTGGGCACAGGTGCGTGCCGCCACAGGGCCACAGCGATATGAGATCCAGCGCCGCGCAGGATCGGCCTGGACGACCATCGCCACCGGTGCCACCACCTCCCGCGGGTACCTCCGCGCCGTTGTCACCGCCGGTGCGGGGACGAGGCTGCGACTCTCGGTGCCGGTCCTGCTCCGCACCAGCGCCGTCCTCGTCGTGCGCTGATCAGGACGAGATCAGCAGGATCGCCCCCAGGGCGAGCGCGACACCGGCCAGCTGCAGGCGACTCAATCTCTCGCTGAGCACGATCGCAGCGAGGATCACGGTGGCCACCGGGTACATCGACGAGAGCACCGAGGCCACGGAGACGGGGCCCTTCTGGAGGGCGAGAAGGAGCGCGACGCCCGCGCTGACCTCGAGTGCGCCCATCACCCCGGTCCTGGCGAGGACCGGACGGTCGACCCTCAGTGGCCGCCGCAGGCCGAGCGCCACGGCCAGGAGCGTTCCGGTGCCCGCGAGGCGCAGCACGAGGACGGGCCACAGCCCCGCGTCCTCCGAGGGGAGGGAGTAGAACACGAAGAACCCGCCGAAGAGCGCACCGGCGCCCACGGCGAGCAAGAGGACGGTGCGGGCGTCGACGTGCTTCGGTCCACCCGGCGCCATCGAGACGACGAAGATCGAGACGATTGCGATGGCGAGACCGACGAGCGCCAGCAGACCGAGATCGTCTCCTCGGAGGATGCCGAAGGCCGCCGGAATCGCTGCCCCGATGACTCCCGCCAGCGGCGCCACGATGCTCACCAGGCCCCGGCTCATCGCCAAGTAGAACAGGGTTAGCCCGATCGAGCCGCAGGCTCCGGCCGCGACCGCCCAGGCGATGTCGGTGATTCGCACGCGCTCGGAGTCGGCCACGAGCGCCACGATCAGGGCCAGGGGCACGCCCAGCGCTTGCGCCCACAACGCGACCGACAGGGCGGGTGCGCGTCGCGCGGTATGACCGCCGAGGAAGTCGACGACCCCGATCACCAAGGCCGAGGTGAGGGCAAGAAGCGCGGTCACAGGTCAGTCGAGGCCGCTGGAGCCTGGCGGGCGGTCACGGGGAACGCCAGCCGGGAGCCCGGCCCTCAACGGCCGCGGACAGCCCCTCCTGCCCCTCGGCGCTGATGCGCCGCTCGGCGATGAGGCGGGCCGTCTCGGAACCGTCGGGCCGCTCGAGGACGAGCCGCTTCGCATGCCGTACGGCCCGGGGGCCGTTCTCGCGAAGCTGCGCGAGGACGGCAGCGAGCCGCGCTTCGAGGTCGTCCGCGACCTCGTGCACGAGACCGATGCGCTGCGCCTCGGCGGCGTCGAAGCGTTCCCCCGTGAGGAAGTAGCGGCGCGCAGCGCTCTCCCCGATCCGCCGCAGCACGAACGGCGAGATCACGGCCGGGATCAGCCCGAGCTTGACCTCGGGGAAGGCGAAGAGCGCGCGCGGATGCGCGATCGTGATGTCGGCGCAGGCCACCAGGCCGATGCCGCCCCCCATGGCGTGGCCCTGCACCAGGGCGATGACCGGTGCCGGGCAGGAGTCGACGGCTTCGAACATCCGGCGCATCGCGTTGGCGTCCGCCATGTTCTCGTCCAGCGTCAACGAGATCGACGCGCGCATCCATTCCAGGTCGGCGCCGGCCGAGAACGTCGGGCCCGCGCCGCGGAGGACCACGGTGCGGACGGTGCCGACGTCCACGAAGGCGGTCGAGAGCTCCTGGACCAGCTGCGCATCGAAGGCGTTGCGGCTGTCGGGCCGGTTCATCGTGACACGAAGAACGTCGCCTTCCCTCTCGATGCGCACCGCGTTCATCGGGCCAGGATAGAGTCGATGGCATGCTGAAGGGGGCGATTGCAGCCGTCTCCACGCCGCTCACGGCCGGCGGACTCGACGTCGACGTGGAGGCGATCGGTCCTTACACCGAGTTCCTCGTGGCGGGCGGCCTCGACGGCGTGCTGGCGCTCGGCACGAACGGCGAGGGGATCCTGCTCTCGGTCGAGGAACGGCGGCGGGTGGCGGAGGCCTTCCTCGCGGCAGCCGGCGGGCGGCTCGCGGTTGCGGTGCATTGCGGCGCGCAGACGACAGCCGATTCGGTGGCCCTGGCCATGGCCGCCGCGGAGGCAGGGGCTGATGCGGTCGCGGTGATCGGTCCGCCGTACTTCAAGCTGGATGCAGAGGCGCAGCGGCGGCATCTGCTGGCCGTGGCCGGGGCGTGTGCCCCGCTGCCGTTCTACGTGTACGAGTTCGCCGGGGCAGCAGGCTACGCGTTCGATCCGGAGATGTTGCTGCGCCTGCGAGACGAGGCGGGGAACGTGCGTGGGATGAAGGTGTCGGACACGCCGTGGAGCGCCTTCGAGCCCTATCTGCTCGACGGCTTCGACATCTTCGTGGGGCCGGAGGCGCTCATCCATCAGGGCTTGCAGGCAGGTGCCGTCGGCGCTGTCTCGGCGCTTGCCGGATCCTTCCCCGAGGTGGTGGTGGAGGCGCTTCGCGCCGGCACCGCCCGGGCCTCGGAGTGGGCGGGGGCGCTGCGGGCTCAGGTCATGGGGTATCCGCAGCAGGCGGCGCTCAAGCGCGTGCTGGGCGCGCGCGGGGTGCCCATCAAGCCGGATGTCCGCCCTCCGCTTCGCGACCTCACTGCGGCTGAGCTGGCGTCGTTCGAGCCGTGGTTGGAAGCGTCGCTGCCGTAGGGTCGTCCAGCGCCGCCGTCATCCGCTCCGCGACGGCGGCGGCGGCCGCGCGCAGGCGCGCCCTGGACCGCTCCGCGAGGCGGCGGCGGCCGCGCCAGCTCAGGCGCGCCCTGGACCCGGACGCTGCGTCGCGCCGCGCTTGCGGCGACGAGGGCGCCCGTCGTCTCGGGGCTCGGGCGGGCGGCGCCCCGGTCGGGCGCGGCCGAGGCGTGCCGACGGAGGGCGGACGCCTGTCGGGCGACGCCCTCCGGGAGCGCTCGGATGATCTTGCCGAGGGCGACGCCGGCAGGATCTTCGGCGTCCGCGCCGGCGTGGCGCCCGTCGAGCAAGGCCATGACGAGGCCGACCGCGTCGTCGGCGCCGAAGATCAGGGGCGGCAGCCGGATCCCCCGGCCGAGCCGGTAGCCGCCATGGCGACCCCGGGTCGACTCGACGGGGATGTCGGCCTCGCGCAGCAAGGAACGAAATCGTCCGTCATCGTGCCTATCGTCGAAGTGGCCGTTCATGGCCGCATGCCGCCCACCCGCACCCCGAAGGAGACGCATCGTGGACATCCTCTTGCTCGCCGGCCTCTGGCTCGACGCGTCCGTCTGGGACGGCGTGGCACGTTCACTCGAGGAGCTCGGCCATCACGCGGTGCCGGTCACCCTGCCGGGCCAGGGCGACGGGAACACGTCGGCGACGCTCGCCGATGAGGTTGCCGCAGTGCTCGCGGCTGTCGACGCTGCGAAGGGGAGGCCCATGGTCGTCGGGCACTCCGCGGCGTGCACCCTGGCTTGGCTCGCCGCCGACGCCCGCCCCGACCGGATCGGCAAGGTCGTCCTCATTGGCGGCTTCCCCGCCGCGGACGGCGAGACCTACGCCGATTTCTTCCCGACGCAGAACGGCGTGATGCCGTTCCCGGGCTGGGACCCCTTCGCCGGGCCCGACTCCGCCGATCTAGACGACGCCGCGAAGGAAGCCATCGCGTCGGCTGCGATCCCAGTCCCGGAGGGTGTCTCCCGCGGCCTCGTCCGGCTGACCGACGAGCGCCGCCACGACGTCCCGGTCGTGCTGGTGTGCCCGGAGTTCAGCCCGGAGCAGGCCAGGGAGTGGATCGCCGGCGGCGACGCGCCTGAACTCAGGCGCGCCAGGCACGTCTCGTTCGTCGACATCGACTCCGGCCACTGGCCGATGGTCACCGCGCCGGACGAGCTCGCCCGGCTCCTGACGAACGCGGCGGAACGTCCCGAAGCGCCGCGAGCCCGTACCCGTCCATCGGAGGACAGACGGTGACGTACACGATCCGATCGCTCGACGGGTCGACGTGGGATGCGTTCGCCGAACTCGTCGAGCGCAACAACGGAATCTTCGGCGGGTGCTGGTGCATCGGCTATCACCCCGAGGCCGGGCAGCGGGGCATCAACTACCGCGCGATCAAGGAGGAGCGGGTCCGCACCGGCCGCGCCCACGCCGCTCTCGTCCTCGACGAGGGCGGTGCGGCGCAGGGCTGGTGCCAGTACGGCAGCCCCGAGGAACTGCCGGGGATCAAGCACCGGCGCGAGTACGACAAGGATTCACCTGCACGTCCGGACTGGCGGATCACCTGCTTCTACATCGACAGGAGACACCGTGGCCGCGGGATCGCCCGGGCCGCGCTGGAGGGCGCGCTCGACCACATCGCGCAGCTCGGGGGAGGGCTCGTCGAGGCGATCTCCGAGGTGACGGCCGGCCGTGAGGCCCAGGGCCGCTTCCTCTTCAGCGCGACCGTCGAGCTGTTCGAGCAATACGGCTTCACCCGCGTCCGGCAGGTCGGTAAGCACGCGTGGATCGTGAGTAGGGTCATCGACCCGCGTGAGACGCCCGGTGCCAACCCTGGGTTGTGATCCGTCGTTGGTGGCCTCCGTGTTTGGCGGGGTTGTCAGGTTTCGTGGTTTCCAGATGCGCCAGATGATGCGGAGCCAGGCGCCGCCGAGCGACAGGGGCTCAACGCCGGGATCGGGACGCTTGGCCTCTCTGCGGCTGAGACGGTTGGTTCCCCATCGGAGGAGTGAGTCCGGACCCGAGCCCCGAGCGAACTTCTCGCGAGGCCCTGAAGGGCCCCGCTCCGCCGATGCTTGCCTCCCCCGGAGGGCTGCGGGTGACGCGTGTGTGGGGCCAGGAGCGGAGCGTAGGGCGGAGTGCGGAGCGTAGGGCAGGAGCGTGGGCGGATGCGGAGCGTAGGGCGGAGTGCGGAGCGTAGGGCGGAGTGCGGAGCGTAGGGCGGAGTGCGGAGCGTAGGGCGGAGTGCGGAGCGGCGAGGGCGGAGTGGGGCCCTTCAGGGCCTCACCAGGAGTTCTTCCCCAAGAGAGGCAGGGGGCGACGGCCAACCAACGGCAGGATCTGTCGGTGTTCCCGGGGTGTCGGCCCACCGCTCGCGACACGTGGACCGGTGGCTGCCCGAACACCTTGCGAGGCCCTGAAGGGCCCCGCGCCGCCGTTGCTTGCCTCCCCCGGAGGGGCTGCGGGTGACGCGTGTGCGGGGCCAGGAGCGGAGTGTAGGGCGGAGTGCCGAGCGTAGGGAGTGGTGCCCTTCAGGGCCTCACCAGGAGTTCATGCCCAAGCGAGGCCGGGGTGCCCCGCCGAGGGGGGCTCTCTCAGATACAGGGCTCGGTGGAGAGCGCCTGGTGCCCTCGCCCCGGCCGGCAGCGCTGCTTCCAGCTCGCCTCGGTCAGGAGCCAGGTGCTGTCCGGCCGGACGAGCGCGACCGTGAACTCGAGATCGGCGATCGAGTCGTCCGCGAGATTCTCGACGAGCACCGTCACGACGACCTCGTCCTTGCCGGCCGGGTCGGTATAGCCCGAGTTGACGTTCTCGCCTTCCCCTTCGCTCTCCCGGGCAAACCGCTCCGCCACGAGGCCGGGATCCGTCTCCCAGCTCTCCACCGCCGCTTCCAGGATCGTGTTGAAGCGACCGACCGGCACAGTCCCGTCGGCGCGGAGCTCGAGACGCGGCCCGTCTGGATCCAGGGGGACGGTGGTTCCCTCCCCGCCGCAGGCCACTGCCAAGACAAGCAGTGCAAGCAGAAGCATCGCCGCTGCCAGGTGTCGACCCATAGGACTCCAGCATACGCGACAGGCGGATCTGGACGAACACGTGTTCGCTCGCTAGACTCGCGCGCATGGCTGCAGAAGAGCTCGTCGTCCACGGCGCCCGTGAGCACAACCTCAAGGACGTCACCGTCCGCCTACCCCGCAACTCACTGATCTGCATCACCGGCCTCTCCGGGTCAGGGAAGTCGAGCCTCGCCTTCGACACGATCTACGCGGAGGGCCAGCGGCGCTACGTGGAGTCGCTCTCCGCCTACGCGCGGCAGTTCCTGCAGATGATGGAGAAGCCCGATGTGGACTCGATCGATGGGCTCTCCCCGGCCATCTCCATCGACCAGAAGACGACCTCACGGAACCCGCGCTCCACCGTGGGGACGGTCACCGAGATCTACGACTACCTGCGCCTGCTGTTCGCGCGTGTGGGACGGCCTCACTGCCCCGAGTGCGGTCGCGTGATCGCCGGGCAGAGCCTCGACCAGATCGTGGAGCGCGTGCTGGCACTGGGGGAGGGGACGCGGTTCACGGTGAACGCGCCGGTCGTCCGCGACCGCAAGGGCGAGTTCCGCGAGATCCTGGACGAGCTGCGCCGCGACGGGTTCACCCGTGTCAAGGTGGACGGCGAGCAGCGCCTGCTCGAGGACCCGATCGAGCTGGACAAGAAGTTCAAGCACACGATCGAGGTGGTGGTCGACCGCCTGGTGATGAAGCCCGATCTGCGCCAGCGGCTGACGCAATCCATCGAGACCGCAGCCGCGCTGGCCGAGGGGCTGGTCGCGGTCGATCTGCTCGAGAACGGCGAACAGCTGCTCTTCTCCGAGAACTTCGCCTGTCCCGATCACGGTGTCTCACTGCCCGAGCTCGAGCCGCGGATCTTCTCGTTCAACTCGCCCCACGGCGCCTGCCCGCGCTGCACCGGGCTGGGGGCGCAACTCGAGGTCGACCCGGACCTGCTGGTTCCGGACACGTCGCTGTCGATCGCAGACGGGGCGCTCGTGCCCTGGTCGGTCGGCGCCGGTGGCTTCTACGAAGGCGTCGTCCAGGCCGTGGCCGAGCGGTACGAGATCGACCTGACGACGCCCTGGCGCGATCTCGACGCGGAGCAGCAGGATCTCTTCCTGTTCGGCACGGGCGGCGACCGTGTGCTCGTCGCGTACAAGAACCGCATGGGCCGCAAGCGACGCTACGCGATGGCCTTCGAGGGGCTGGTCACGAACCTGCAGCGGCGCTACCGGGAGACCGAGTCGTCGCAGCAGCGTGAGCGAATCGAGGAGTACATGAGCCTCCGGCCCTGTCCCGACTGCAAGGGGGCGCGCCTCAAGCCCGAGGTGCTCGCGGTCACGGTGGGCGGACGCTCCATCCACCGGCTGACCCAGCTCTCCGTGACCCAGGCCCTGCGCTTCCTCGACGAGCTCCAGCTGACGGAGACCGAGACGCTGATCGGACACCGCATCGTCAAGGAGATCCGTGAGCGCCTGACCTTCCTGTCGGATGTCGGCGTCGGCTATCTCGCCCTGGATCGCGCCGCCAAGACCCTCTCGGGCGGCGAGGCACAGCGCCTGCGCCTGGCCACGCAGATCGGATCGCAGCTGGTCGGCGTGCTCTACATCCTCGACGAGCCGTCGATCGGCCTCCATCAGCGCGACAACGACCGGCTGATCGCCACGCTGGAACGGCTCCGCGCCCTGGGCAACACCGTGCTCGTGGTCGAGCACGACGAGCAGATGATGCGGTCCGCGGACTGGGTCGTGGACATGGGGCCGGGGGCGGGCGAGCACGGGGGGCATGTCGTCGCCGAAGGTCCGGCGGCGGCGATCGAGCGCGTCGCCGAGTCCGTCACCGGCCAGTTCCTCTCCGGGAGGCGTTGCATCGCGATCCCGCCGCGCCGAGGTCCCGACCGGGGCTGGTTCGCGGTGTCCGGCGCCGCCGAGCACAACCTCAAGGGCATCGACGTCGAGTTCCCGGTCGGCTGTTTCGTGGCAGTCACCGGTGTCTCCGGATCCGGCAAGTCCACCCTCGTCAACGAGATCGTCTTCAAGGCTCTGGCCAACCGGCTGAACAAGATGCGCACCAAGCCGGGAGCCCACCGCGCCGTCGAGGGCATCGACGTGTTCGACAAGGTGATCGACATCGACCAGTCGCCCATCGGTCGGACGCCGCGCTCCAATCCCGCGACGTACACCGATCTCTTCACCCATGTGCGCGACCTGTACTCGCTCACCCCGGAGGCCAAGGTGCGCGGCTACAAGCCGGGACGTTTCTCCTTCAACGTCCGCGGCGGGCGCTGCGAGGCCTGCAAGGGCGACGGCCAGATCAAGATCGAGATGCACTTCCTGCCCGACGTCTACGTCCCCTGCGAGACCTGCCATGGCAAGCGCTACAACAAGGAGACCCTGGAGGTGCGCTTCAAGGGCAAGTCCATCTCCGACGTGCTCGAGATGCCTGTCGAGGAAGCGCTCGCCTTCTTCGAGAAGATCCCCAAGATCGCTCGACGCCTGCAGACCCTGCACGACGTGGGGCTCGACTACATCCGCCTCGGCCAGCCCGCCACCACGCTCTCGGGAGGCGAGGCGCAGCGGGTCAAGCTGGCCTCGGAGCTCTCGAAGGTGGCCACCGGCCGCACGCTGTACATCCTCGACGAGCCCACCACCGGATTGCATTTCGCCGACATCGAGAAGCTGCTCGAGGTGTTGCAGCGTCTCGTCGACTCGGGGAACACCGTGCTCGTGATCGAGCACAACCTCGACGTGATCAAGCAGGCGGACTGGGTTGTCGATCTCGGGCCCGAGGGTGGGGAGGCCGGGGGCGAGATCGTGGCCGTCGGCACGCCCGAGGAGGTGGCGGCGGCCGAGGAGAGTTACACGGGTCAGTTCCTGAGGAGGCTGCTCGGCGTGCCCGCGGTCGTGGTCGCTGCTTAGCGCGGCGCCGGTCAACGTCCGATCTGGAGGATTCCGCGCCGTGGTGGGCGCCGCACTCGCTAGGCTCGGGCGGTGAGCGGCGAGATGAAGCTCGGGCACCTGGCCGATGCGAAGGCGGCCGAGGCGTCCGACGAGGAGGCCGTCAGCGCGCTCCGCTGGTGGCGGCTCGTTCCCCGCGTGCTCGTGGAACCGGTGGCGGTGTTCACCGAGATCCGCGACGGTGACGAGGACGACGCCGTTGCGCGGCAGGAGCCGTTGCTGGCGATCGTCGTGCTCTCCGGGATCGCCGGGACGATCTTGAGCCCGGTGTGGAGCCGGATGCTCGACGAGAACGGCGTGGACGGCCTGGCTCTCGCGTTCGGGACGTTCGTCGTGGGCGGTCTGGCCGGGTTCGTGCAGTACTTCCTCCTGGGCTGGGCGTTGTGGGCCGGCGCCCGCAGCGTCGGTTCCCTGGAGCGGCCATTGCTCGCCCGGCATGTGCTCGGCTGGAGCGCTGTGCCGCTGGCTCTCTCCGTGTTCGTGACCCTGCCGGTGGCGCTGATCGCCTTCGGCGGAGACTTCTTCCGCCGGGGGGGCTCGGACGAGGGAGTCGGGCGCTGGCTGGTCGTGGGACTTGGTGTGTCGTTCGCTGCCTGGAGTCTCGGGCTCGTGGCCGTGGGGTTGCGGACGACGCTCCGTCTGCCGTGGCGTGGTGTGATCGGCGCTGCGCTCCTCGCCGCGGTCATCGTCGGCGCCCTCGCGGTGCTGCCCACGGCGCTCTAACCCGGTTCCCCCGATCGGGGGACGGGGCAGCCCCGATCGAGGGATCGCTTTCGCACCCTGTTGCGCGCACGGTGGGAGGACGAGATGACGGAGGGGGCAAGGCATGGAAGCTGGGTCCTGCGGCGGTGAGTCGCGTGAGCGCTGACAGAAGAAACGACACGTGGCGTCTGCTGGCGCTGATCTCCGCGGGTGCTTCGGCTACCTCGGCGCTCGCAGGGGCGCGCACGGGAATCATCGGCGGCCTGCTGGCGCTGGCCGCAGCTGCTCTCGTGGCCGGGCTCGTCTCGCGGTCGGCCGCCCCTCGCGGAGTGGCCCCGGACGTCGATGGGGAACCCGCAGCCCCCCGGGAACAGGCGCCCGAGGCGCTGCTGGGTGAGTTTCTCGACACGGCACGCGAGGCGGTGGACGCGGACACCGCCTGGGTCGTCGTTCGGGCCGGACGACCGGAAGGCTTCCCGCACCTGCTGCACCTGGACGACCAGGGCTTGCGCAGCGAGACTGACGGCGCCCTGAGGCCCCACGACCGGCTCCTGGCCGACCTCGCCCGAGAAACCGGTTCGGCGACGATCGTCGACGCCGGCCGCTCCGATCCGGCGGTGGGCATCGCGCTCTCGACGCTCGGTCTGCGGACCGCCCTGATCACGCAATTCGGCGGCGGTGAGGCCTCCGGCGTGCTCGCCTTCGGGCGGACCGGGTCGCGGCGCGGGTTCAGGGGCTCCGAGCTGCACCTGGCAGCCTCGCTGTCGCAGCACGTCGGCGTGCTGGTCGAGAACGAGCGGCTCGAACGCTCCGTGCGGAACCTCACCTCGATGAAGGAGGACCTGCGTCACCGCGCGTTCCACGACGCGCTCACAGGCCTGCCCAACCGGGTCCTCTTCGCCGAGCAGGTCGGCGAGGCGCTCACCCAGGCCGTCAACGGCTACGCGGCGGTGCTCTTCATCGATCTCGACGACTTCAAGACGGTCAACGACAGCCTCGGCCATCAGGCGGGCGACGAGTTGTTGATCGCCGTGGCGGGTCGTGTCGAGTCGGCTCTGCGACCCTCCGATCTCGCGGCCCGGCTGGGCGGAGACGAGTTCGCCGTCCTGGCCCACGTCGGCCAGACGGCGGAAGTACGGGACATCGCGGGTCGCCTGCTCGCGGTGCTCGACGAGCCGGTCACGATCATGGGTCGTGAGATCTCGGTGCACGCCAGCGTCGGCGTCGCCTTCGGTCAGGCGGGCACCAGGGTCGAGGAGCTGTTGCGAAACGCGGACGCTGCGATGTACGAGGCGAAGGCGGGCGGGAAGCGGCAGGTCGCGGAGTACGCGCAACACATGCACACGCGGGCTCGGGCCCGCCAGGAGCTGGCGACCGCGCTCGACCGCGCCGTGGCCCGTGGAGAGTTCGACGTGCACTACCAGCCCATCGTCGAGCTGGACACGGGACGTGTCGTCGCGGTCGAGGCGTTGACCCGCTGGTCGCAACGTCAGGGACAGCTGGCATTGCCGTCCGCCTTTTTTCCGCTGGCCAGCGAGATGGGGCTGCTGGTGGAGATCGGTCGCTTCGTGATGATGCAGGCGGCGCGTGACGCGCGCTCCTGGCGGCACGCCTTCCCGGGTGGCGAGAGCCTCCAGGTGAACGTCAATCTGGCACCGGTGGAGTTGCGTAACCCTGGTCTCGTGCGGGAGATCGCCGCGGTGCTGGAGGAGAGCGGCCTGGAGCCGGATGCGCTCGTGCTGGAGATCACGGAGGGCGGCCTGCTCGAGGATCCCGAGAAGACGCGACGGACGCTCGGTGAGCTGAAGGCGCTCGGGGTGTCGATCGCGCTCGACAATTTCGGCAGCGGTCACTCGTCGTTCGTGCACCTGCGCGACCTGCCGCTCGACACGCTCAAGATCGCTCGCGAGTTCACCCAGGCGCTCCCGGGAGGCGAGGTCGATCGCGTGTTCGCAGAGACGTTCGTGAGGATGGGCGCGGTGCTCGGCCTGGAGGTCGTCGCGGAGGGCATCGAGACCGAAGCCCAGGCCCGCGCGCTCGCGCGCCTCGGGTGCAAGTTCGGCCAGGGCTTCCACTTCGGCCGTCCCACCCCCGCCGTCGGGCTGTCCAACGCAATCTTGGCGTCGGGGCTCCGCGGGGCGGCGTGAGACGGCGCGAGGGACTGCCCCACGTTCCTCGGGACTGTCCCCGACCGGCCCTGATAACCCTGCCCTGGGTTGCCTACCCAGGTCCGAGGCGCAGGGCAACACCACGGTCTTGCAGTTGTCACCGTCTCGCAGGCGTTCGCGTAGCCTCGTCCTCGAAGGCCGCCCGCTCTTCCTCGGCCATCGAGTACGTGTGCTCCGCCGCGGGGAACGTTCCGCCGCGCACGTCGGCGACGTAGGCCTCCAGCGCGTCGCGGATCTCGCGTGAGAGGTTCGCGTAGCGCTTGACGAAGCGCGGCATGTGCCCCTCCGAGAGGCCGAGCAGGTCGTGGTAGACGAGCACCTGCCCGTCGGTGTCGGGGCCGGCGCCGATGCCGATCGTGGGCACGCCCACCTCGCACGTGATGCGGGCGGCGACCGGAGCCGGCACGGCCTCGAGCACGATCGAGAAGCAGCCCGCGTCAACCAGATCGTGCGCGTCCGCCACGACCTTTCGCGCCGCGTCCGCGGTCTTGCCCTGCGTCTTGAAGCCCCCGAGCATGGTCGCGCTCTGGGGTGTGAGGCCGATGTGCCCCATGACCGGGATGCCGGCAGCCACGATCGCCCGGATCCTGGAGAGCATAGGCCCGGCTCCTTCGAGCTTGACGACGTCCGCACCCGCCTCCTTGACCAGGCGGATCGCGTTGCGCGCGGCGTCCTCGTCCGAGACCTGGTAGCTGCCGAAGGGCAGGTCGCCGACGATCACCGGGCGTCGTGTGGCGCGCGAGACGGTGCGGGTGAGGATGATCATCTCCTCCATCGTCACGGGCACCGTGGTGCCCTCGTACCCGAGCACGACCATGGCTGCGGTGTCGCCGACCAGGATCATGTCGACACCGGAGTCCTCCGCGAACTTGCCGCCGGGCGCGTCGTAGGCGGTGACCATCACGATCTTCTCGCCGCGTTCCTTCATCTCGGCGAACTCGAGCAGGGAGCGCTTGGCTGCGGGGACACTCATGTTGGTGCTCCTTCCAGGGGGACGTTGTCGATCAGGCGGACGGAGCCGACGCGGACGGCGGCGGCGAGGACAGTCGGGTCGAACGGCGCGGTCTCCACGTAATCGATCTCGAGACCCGCCTCCTCGAGCACCCGGCGGGCGGCGACGGGGTCGTGGGTGGCCAGGGCAGCCGGCAGGGAACGGGCCAGCTCGCGCTCGGCGTGGGAGAGTCGCGCGTTGCGTGAGGAGAGGGCGACGCCGTCGGCATCGCGGACGGTGGGATGGGCGTGGAGCTCCAACTCGAGATCCAGATCGGCGAGCATTCGGCGTAGAACGGCGACCTGCTGTGCGTCCTTCTGGCCGAAGAACGCCACGTCCGGCTCGACGATGTTGAACAGCTTGAGACAGACCGTGGCGACCGCCCGGAAGTGCCCGGGGCGGTGGGCGCCCTCGAGGATCGATCCGAGCTCTGTCACGTCCACCCACGTCTGGAACCCCGCCGGGTACATCTCGGTCGTCGTCGGCGCGAATACGAAGTCGGCTCCCGCCGCCGCCGCCACGCCGATGTCGTGGGCCTCGTCCCGCGGATACGCCGCCAGATCGCGTTGCTCGCCGAACTGCATGGGGTTGACGAAGAGGCTCATCACCACCGTGTCGCACTCGGCGCGGGCAGCCTCCAGGAGAGCAACGTGGCCTGCGTGGAGGGCGCCCATCGTGGGGACGAGCCCGACGCGGCCAGCCCTGACCGGCCTCAGGGCCTCGCGAATGTCGGCGATCGTGCGGCAGACGTGGGGGACAGTCCCCGGGGGGGACGGTCCCCGGGGGGGACTGTCCCCAAGTGGCGCGCCCACCTGCTCGGCGGTGAGCCGGGCGAGAGCAAGGTAGGCCTCGAGCAGAGCGGGAGCGTCTCTCTCGAGCGCGCCCAGGTGCCGCTCCACCGTCGACCAGTCGCCGCGATCGATCGGACCGGTGAGCTCGAAGGCGTTCTCGATCGTGCGACGCATGAGCGGGGTGAGTCCCTCGGCCGGTGCCCCGGCGCCGACCAGCAGCGAGGCAGCCGCGCGATGGATCGTGACAAGGTAGTTCGAGGCCATCGTCGCCCCGCAGTGATAGAGCGTGCGCCGCACGTCGTCGAGTGGGAACGGTTGCAATCCCAGGGTCCGGGCCAGCCACCGGCCCACGGTCTCGGCGTCCTCATCGTCCGCGGTCAGTGCCGCCCAGGCCCCGTCGAGCTGCTCCGATCCTCGTGACGCGGTGAACGTCTGCAAGGGGTGCAGGCTGAAGCGGCGCACGTGCGGTTCGAGGGCGTCCAGCGGCGTCGCCCCGGACACGTGCGCCACCCACGGGCCCGGTTCGAGGTCACGGGCGACCGCCGCGATCGAGCGGTCGGGCACGCACAGCAACACCAGGTCGGCACCAGGCGGCCCGTCGAGCACGCGTACGCCTCGCTCGGCCAGCCGGCCGCTGATCGCCTGGCCGACACGCCCACGCGCGCCGACGACATATGTGCTTTCGATCATCTGCTCCAGTTCCGTCGGGATACCGGGCTCGTCGAAAGTGTAAACGGCGTAGGCCGATATCGCCATTCCCACCTTGTGCAGGCGCCCGTCAACGATTGCCCGGGAGCCCTCCGGGTGGGACGTGGTGGGCGCTGCACAAGGCTCAGGCCGGCCGCTGCGCGGCCGGCTGTTTCTGATGCGATCAGGCTCCGCGTCGCGGAGGGCCACTTCCTTGCAGGTGACCGCCAGTCGGAGTCCCCGGAGCGAGGTTCGGAGAGCCCGCATTGGCCAGACGGTCGAGACCTGCGGCTCGCACTCTCGGCCACTCGTGGTCGAGGATGGAGTACCAGGCCGAGTCCCGGTTCTCTCCCTCGCGTACCAGCATGTGCTGCCGGTGCACGCCCTCGAAGGTCGCGCCGAGCGCCTCGAGCGCGCCACGGGCGCGCTCGTTGCCGGCATCCGTCTTCAACTCCACTCTGCGACAGCCCCAGGTGTCGAAGGCATGCGCGAGCATGAGCAGCTTGGCCTCGACATTGGCGCCTGTGCCCCAGGCGTCCGGGTGCAGCCACGTCCAGCCGATCTCAACGGAGCGATGCTCGCGGCGCAGGGCGAGGAACCGGGTCGAGCCGATCACGGCCCCGTCCGCGACGCGCCGCGTCACGAACGGGATCTCGCGATCCTGGGAGGCCGCGCCACGTGCCTCCGCGACCCACGCGCGCAACTCCTCCCGGGTCTGCGGCTGCATGCTGGAGAGCCACTGCCAGGCACGTGCGTCGCTGGAGGCCGTCCACAACGCCTCCTCGTGCTCGGCACCCAGAGGCTCCAGCTGTACAACCGTCCCCGCCAGCACGCCTGCCGGCCAGTCTGCGCGCGCCACCATGCCGCCCAACGTACACTGAGGGCATGCCTATCTACGAATACGCCTGCATGGAGTGCGAGGAGCATTTCGAGGAGCTCGTCCGCAGCCAGGAGCAGGCCGTCGCCTGCCCCCAGTGTGGAGCCGGGAACGTGCTCAAGCAGCTGTCCGTGTTCGCAACCGTCGGCACGCAGTCCAAGCCCAGCTTCGCCGGCCCCACGGGCGCCGGTGGCGGTGGCTGCTGCGGCGGTGGCTGCGGCTGCGGCCACTGAGATGATTGATTCCTGAGCCGCGTCGGCGGCCAGAGGCGCGTTCACAATACCCGGCGGATGCACACGCTCTGGTGAGCCCCTTCGGTCGTAGGAGATCGGTCGCGCTTGCGTACGGGGCGGCCTCCGCCGGGCGTTCTAGACTCGCTGTGATGGATGTCGTCGAGCGCGCGAACCGGTTGCGGACACACGCTGACGAGGCCTCCGGGTGCGTGCGCTGCGCGCTGCAGGCCGGTCGCTCACAGGTCGTGTTCGGCGCAGGTGATCCTGCAGCCGCGCTGATGCTCGTCGGTGACGCGCCAGGGTTCCACGAGGACCGGCAAGGCGTGCCGTTCGTCGGCCAGGCGGGCCAGCTGCTCGATCGGTTGCTCGAGAGCATCGGGCTCGACCGCAGCTCCGTGTACGTCACGAACGTCCTCAAGTGCCGACCACCCGGCAACCGGGATCCCTTGCCCGAGGAGATCGCCGCGTGCGAGCCTCACCTGTTCCGGCAGATCGAGAGCGTCGGACCGAGGGTGGTGGCCACTCTCGGCAACTTCGCCACCCGGCTCCTGTCGGGCAGGGAGCACGGGATCACGAAGGTGCACGGTGTGGCCGAGGACGTCGCCGTCGGGTCGGGCCGTGTCACCCTGTACCCGCTCTATCACCCCGCCGCGGCGCTCTACACGCCCTCGATGCTCAGGGAGCTCGAGGAGGACTTCACGCGCCTGCCGGCGCTCCTCGCACCGCCCACGGCCACCCCGCCTGTCCGCAGCCCCGAGTCCGAGCTCGAACTCGAGCAGCCGATTCCGTCGAACGCGGCAGCCGTGCCCGTCCAGCTCGGCCTCTTCTGAGCCCCGACGGCGTGCCCGCGATGCGCGTTGTCTCGACGGGCAGCGAGGAGACGGAAGGGCTCGCCGCCCGGCTCGCCCGACACCTGCGCGCAGGTGACGTGGTTCTCGTCTCAGGTGATCTGGGGGCCGGCAAGACGACGTTCGTCCGCGGCGCCTGCCGGGCACTCGGCGTGGAACGGCCCGTGACCAGCCCCACGTTCACCATCGGGCATCGCTACCCGGCCACGGTCGACGTCTCGCACCTCGACCTCTACCGCTTCCAGGGGCTGTCGGCGGCGGAGTGGGGAGATCTGGAGCCGTACTTCGAGGACGCGATCGTGTTCGTCGAGTGGCCGGAGGAAGGGCGCGGCGCGCTGCCCGAACCACGCCTCCTCGTCCACCTCGAGCACGCCGGCGAGGAGCGTCGCGAGATCACCGTCTCGGCGCCGGACAGGGCGCTCCTGGAAGGATTGGACGATGCTGATCGTCGCGCTCGACACGGCGACTGACGTCGCAACGTGTGCGCTCGTCGACGGCGAGCTGGTGCTCGGCGAGCGGGTCTCCGTCGCACGGCGGGTGCTTGCCGACGTGGACGAGCTGCTCCAGGCGTGTCGCCTGGCGCCCGGCGCGCTCGAGGGTGTCGCCGTCGGTACCGGCCCCGGCAGCTTCACGGGCACGCGCATGGGGGTGGCCACGGCGTATGGGCTCGCCCTGGCCCTCAGCATCCCGGTCGCCGGTGTCTCCACCCTCGAGGCCCTCGCTGCGGGAGCAGCCGGTGCCGTTCCCGTGATCGACGCCAGGAGGGGCGAGATCTTCATCTCAGGCCCGGCGGCCGTCAAGCCGGGCGAGCTCGCCGCCTCGCCGGGGACGACGCTCGTCGGCGACGGCGCCAGACGCCACCGCGAGCACTTCGAGGCACGGGGTCTGATCGTGCCGCCGGACGGCGACCCGCGTCACGTGCCCTGGGCCCGGCTGCATGCGACCCTGGCGGTGTTCGACGGGTCGCCCGTCCAGCCCGTCTACGTCCGGGCGCCCGATGCGGACAAGGTGTTGAAGCCCTCGTGACGCTCCAGGTGCGCGAGATCACCCTGGAGGACGTCGAGCTCCTGCTGGAGATCGAACGCGTCTCCTACGCCGTCCCGTGGTCGCGGGGGATGTTCGAGAGCGAGCTGGCCAAGCCGACCTCCGTCGCCCTTGCGGCGCTCGACGAGGGAACGCTCGTCGGGTACGTCGTGGTCTCCCGCTACGTCGATGCCTGGCACGTGATGAACGTCGCCGTGACTCCCGATTCGCGGCGACGCGGGATCGGCTCGACGCTCCTCGGGCACGTCCTCCAGGAGACCGAGGGCCAGGCCGAGCGCGGGCACACGCTCGAGGTTCGGGTGTCGAACGTGGGCGCGCAGCGGTTGTACGAGCGCCACGGCTTCGTGGTGCACGGGATACGACGCGGCTACTACACCGACAACCGCGAGGACGCCGTCGTCATGTGGCGCACCCCCTCCGAGGACGGCAATGGCTGACCGCCTCATCCTCGGCCTGGAGACGTCCTGTGACGAGACCGCCGCCGCGGTCGTCTCGGCCGGTGGCACGGTGCTCTCGAACGTCGTCTCCTCGCAGGCGGCGCTGCACGCACGCTATGGCGGCGTGGTGCCCGAGGTCGCCTCCCGCCGGCACCTCGAGCTGGTCGCACCGACCGTCGAGTCGGTCCTGCGCGACGCCGGCGTGTCGGCCGCCGACCTGGATGCGGTTGCGGTCACCCAGGGGCCGGGGCTGGTCGGGGCTCTCCTCGTCGGGCTGTCCTTCGCCAAGGCCTTCGCCTGGTCGGCGGGGCTCCCTCTCGTGCCGGTCGACCACCTCCACGGCCACGTCGCCTCGCTGTGGTTGGACGAGGACCCGCTCGACCCGCCGTTCCTCTGCCTGCTGGCCAGTGGCGGGCACACGTTGCTGCTGGCCGTGCACGACCATGGGCCCGCCGAGCGCCTCGGTGGCAGCCTCGACGATGCGGCCGGCGAGGCGTTCGACAAGGGCGCTCGACTGCTCGGCCTCGGCTATCCGGGTGGGGCCGAGATCGAGCTACTGGCGCGAAACGGTGACCCTGACGCCTTCGCGTTCCCGGTGGCGCGCGTCCCCGGGCTCGACTTCTCCTTCTCGGGGCTGAAGACCTCGCTCCTCTACGCCGTGCGCAAGCTCGACGACGCTTCGCTGGCGGCTGCCCGCGCGGATCTTGCCGCTTCCTACCAGCACGCGATCGTCAAGGCCCTCGCCGGGAGGGTCGAGGAAGCAGTCGACCGCACCGGCCTCGAGCGTTTCGCCGTCGTCGGCGGTGTCGCCGCGAACGGTGCGCTTCGCAGCGCGCTTCCCGGGGCACGCTTTGCCCCGCTCGCGTACTGCACGGACAATGCCGCGATGATCGCGTCCGCAGCCCGCTACCTGCCCGCCGTCCGGTCGCCCGGGTATCTCGACCTTGATGCGTATCCCTCGACCCCGTAGCCTCTGCGCCCTCGCGATCGCCGTGGTCGTGCTCGGGCTCAGCGCCGGCGCCGCACCCGCGGACGACGATGAACGGGCCGCCGAGGCCGCAGCTGCCTGGCAGGGAATCCTGGGTAGCCGGGCGCCGGCACAGCTCGCGGGCCGCTGGATCGTCGTCCTCGACCGGCGTTCGGTGGCCGACCGCGTAGCCCGGGCGGGTGGCGGGGACGGGGCGCAGATGCGTCTCTGGGCGGCCCGCGCCCGCCGCGAGCAGGAGGCCGTCCTGGCCCGGCTGGCCTTTCGCGGCGCGCCCGTCCAGCCGGAGCATTCCTATGTCCGCGTGCTCAACGGGTTTGCCGCCGCGCTCGACGCGCGCGCGCTCCGGGTGATCCAGACGGACACCGCCGTCGCCGCGGTGTATCCCGTCCGTGCGGTGTATCCGGCCGCGGTCGAAGAGCGAGGAGGGGCGTTCGTCAACGTCGCGGCGACGGGGGTCGGGATACCGGGTTTCACGGGAAAGGGCGTAACCGTGGCGCTCATCGACACGGGCGTCGATCTCGACCACCCGTTCCTGGAGGGCCGGCTCGCGCCCGGAATCGACATCCTCGACCCGGAGGGGGACGCACACGCCCAACAGAATCCCACTGCTGCGGGCCAGCCTGAACGGCACGCCACGGAGCTGGCCGGGCTCGTGGCCGGGGCCAACGGCCCACAAGGATTGCGCGGTGTCGCCCCGGAGGTGACGATCCTGCCCATTCGCGCCGCGGGCTGGCAACCGGAGATCGGTGGGGGCGTCGCGGTGTACGGGCGGACCGACCAGGTGCTCGCCGGGTTCGAAGCGGCCGTCGACCCCAACGGCGACGGTGACGTCCACGACGCCGCGCGCATCGCCCTGGTCGGACTGAGCGAGCCCTACGCCTCCTTCCCCGATTCTCCGCTCGCGCGTGCCGCGGGCGGCGCGAACACCCTCGGCACCCTGGTGGTGGCGCCCGTCGGGAACGACGGCCCTTCCGGGCCGGTGTACGGCAACGTCGGCGCACCCGCAGCAGCAGCGACCGCACTCGCCGTGGCCGCCGCGGACGTGCGGTCGCGAACCACGGTCGTGCACGTGCTCGTTCGTACCGGGCTGCGCGTGATGCTCTCGGGCGCCGTCCCACTCGGTGGCTCCGCTGCTCCCGAGCCTTCGCTGCACATGGAGGTCGTGGCCGTGGCCGGCCGCCGCCCATCCGTCGTGACCACAGACAGCCGCGACACGCGGTTCTACGACCAGGACGGCCATAGCCGCGTGGCCGGCCGGGCGGCGCTGCTCCCGGCAGGATCACCGACGCCGGAGGCGATCCGCGAGGCGGCCTCGGCAGGAGCGCTTGCCGTCCT
Organism: uncultured Actinomycetes bacterium; assembly: GCA_963738505.1. Lineage (GTDB taxonomy): Bacteria > Actinomycetota > Thermoleophilia > Gaiellales > Gaiellaceae > Gaiella. Next base: position 75,749 of record CAVTWR010000004.1, read on the forward strand.
CGTCGACGGAGCCGTCCCTTCGGGATCGCTGGACGTCGACGACCCGCTGCAGGTCCCCGTCGTGGGGCTGCCCGCCGGGATCGCCTCGGAGATCAGGGCACGGCTCACCGACGGTCAACCCGTGTCCGTCGCACTCGGCGCCCCCGGGGAGCGGAGAAACGCGGAGGTCTCCGGGGCATCGGCGTTCTCCTCGCAGGGGCTCGCCTTCGACGGCTCCGCCAAGCCGGAGCTCGTCGCTCCGGGCGTGGTGCTCGGGACCGCGAAGCCGGGGCGTGGCGAGGACGGTGTCGCGCGGTACGGCAGCGTCAGCGGATCGAGCGCCGCCGCGGCGGTCACGGCCGGGGCCGCCGCGCTGCTGGCGGAGGCCAGGCCGGACCTCGACGCCGACGGGCTCCGAGCCGCGCTCGTCTGGTCGGCCCGTCCTGCTCCCGACGCGTCGCCGCTCGCGGGCGGCCTGCTGGACGCGGCCGCCGCACCGACAGCAGAGCTCGTCGCCGACAGGGCCACGGTCACCTTCGGCACCCTCGTGGCGCCCGGCACCCGCTCGGCGCGCATCGTGCTTCGCAACGTGTCCAGCCGGGCGCTGGTGGCACGGCTCACGGCGCAGCCGCCCGACGGTGCAGCGCTCACGGTCCGGCCGCGGGTCCTACGACTCCGGCCGGGTGGCGAGAGCGCGGTGCGCATGACCGTTCGCGTGCGCGCCCTCCCGGACGAGACCGTCGCCCTGACCGGCTTCCTCGAGGCGAGGTTGCGCGGCGGCGGGAAGATCGACGTTCCCTGGTCGCTGGCCGTGCCACGGGGCGGGGGCGCCCTGCTCCAGGGTGTGGCCTTGACCAGCGCCACGCTCAAGCCTTCGGACGTCAACCCGGTCGTTCTCAGCTTGGTAGCCGGCAACGTCGAAGGGACCGCGGGCGCGCTCGAAGTGAGGCCCCTGGAGCTCTTGACCATCGACCTCTTCCGCCAGGGTCGCTCACTCGGGACGCTCGTGACGCTCCGTGACCTGCTGCCAGGACGGCTCGCGTTCGCGCTCACTGGCCGTGGCCCGCGCGGACGCAGGCTGGCGAGGGGCACGTACGTGCTGCGCATCGTCGCGCGACCGGTGGGTGGTGGGCGGCCGGAAACGGCAACGGTGACGCTGCGCATCACCTGATCCCGTGAGATCGACCGTGGCACGGCACGCGCCACGGGTATAGTCCCGGCCCGTGGGCGACGACGCCAACGCGAGCGCGATCGGGACGCATCTTCGCGAGGAGCCGTTCGCGATCGCGCAGCGGCAGCTCGCGCGCGTCGGGGAGCTGTTCGGAATCGACCCGAACCTCGTGCGCGTCCTCTCCCAGTGCAAGAAGTCGGTCGAGGTCTCGGTGCCCGTGGAGATGGACGACGGGTACGTACGCGTGTTCCAGGGGTACCGCGTCGTGCACAACATGACCCGCGGGCCGGCCAAGGGCGGCATCCGCTACCACCCCGACGTCACCCGCGACGAGGTCAAGGCCCTGGCCATGTGGATGACCTGGAAGTGCGCGTTGATGTCCCTGCCGTTCGGCGGCGCCAAAGGCGGCGTCGTGTGCGACCCGAAGCTGCTCTCCCTCGGTGAGAAGGAGCGCCTGACGCGTCGCTACACGACCGAGATCATCAACGACATCGGGCCGGAGAAGGACATTCCGGCGCCGGACGTGGGCACGGACAGCCAGGTGATGGCCTGGATCTTCGACACCTATTCCATGAACGTCGGACACTCGGTACTCGGCGTGGTCACGGGCAAGCCGCTCTCGGTCGGCGGGTCGGTGGGGCGCGACGAGGCGACGGCGCGCGGTGCCCTCTACTGCATCAGGACGGCCTTCCAGAAGCAGGGGCAGAGCCTCCCGGGCATGCGCATCGCCATTCAGGGCTTTGGCAACGTCGGCGGAAACCTGGCGCGCCTCGTGTCGGAGGAAGGCGCAAGGGTCGTCGCGCTCAGCGACTCCAAGGGCGGCGTGACCAACCAGTACGGGCTGGACGTGGCCTCCGCGCTCGCCTACAAGCGCGAGCACGACACCCTCGAAGGTCTTCCGGGGACGGAGCCGATCTCCAACGAGGAGCTGATGGAGGTCGAGTGCGACGTCCTCGCCCCGTGCGCGCTGGAGCAGGTGATCCACGAGCGGAACGCATCCGCGGTCAAGGCGCGCATGGTCTGTGAGGGTGCGAACGGCCCCACAACGCCCGGGGCCGACGAGATCCTCGAGGATCGCGGAGTGCTCGTGTTGCCCGACGTGCTCGCCAACGCCGGTGGCGTCGTCGTCTCGTACTTCGAGTGGGTGCAGGGCCTCCAGGAGTACTTCTGGAAGGAGTACGAGGTGAACGCCAAGCTCAACGACATCACCGTGCGCGCGTTCGAAGAGACCTGGCAGACCAAGGATCGCAGGGCGACGAGCATGCGCCTGGCCGCCTACGGCCTGGCCGCTCAGCGAGTGGCCGAGGCAACCACGATCCGCGGCCTCTATCCGTGAAGCCCGGCGCTTCCGGCGACGGGAGCGATCTCCACGCGGTCACGTTGTACACCGCCGCCGGGTGCTCGCTTTGCGAGGAGGCGCTCGAGGTGCTGCGCCAGGTGCGCCGCGACACGCCCTTCGGGCTGGAGACCGTGGACATCGCGACCGACGCGACGCTCGAGGCCTCCTACCGGGAATGGCTACCCGTCGTCGTGATCGAGGGCGGGCCGACGTTCCGCCTCTTTGTCGACGCCGACGTCGTGCGGTCCGCCCTGCGCTCCTGCGGGGCCCTTTCAGGGCCTCGCGAGTAGTGGCGGCTCGATTTGCAAGTGGTCATCCGGAGCGGCGACTGTGGTCCTGGTCACGGGACGAGCTCCTGGCGAGGCCCTGAAGGGCCCCGCAGCGCGCCCGGCCCACCCTGATAGGCCCCAAGAGCTGCGGGATAGGTGCGGCGGAGCCCGCGCGACGGTCCTGCGACACGGCGGGCACTGCCGCGGGCACACTTTTCGCTCTGCTACAACCAATCGCGATCGTTGCAATACGCACAAAGGCGAGGGGGTCGGAAGACAGTGGCAGAGCGGATGACGGTGGGAGTGGCCGCGCGCCTCTCGCGCTACCTCCAGGTGCTGTCCCAGGCGCGGAAGATGGGCAAGGACCGGATCTCGTCCGCCGAGATCTCGGACTACACGAACATCAACCCCACGCAGATCCGCCGTGACCTGGCCAACTTCGGCCGCTTCGGAAAGCGCGGGGTCGGATACAGCGTGGAGTCGCTCCTCGCCGAGCTGCGCGGGATCCTGCGGACGCAGGGCCAGCACAACATCGCGCTCGTCGGCGCGGGCCGTCTGGGCGAGGCGATCGCGCGCTCGCCGATCTTCGGGGAGCACGGGATCACGATCGCCGCCGTCTTCGACTCCGATCCCGAGAAGCTCGGCCGGCCGATCGGAGGAGTGACCGTCAGCCCCCTGGCCGACCTGGACGGGATCGCCCGCGAGCGGAACATCATCGTCGGCGTGATCGCCGTGCCCGCCGAATCCGCGCAGGACGCGGCCGATCACCTCGTGCGGGCCGGGGCCAAGATCATCTTCAACTACTCCGAGGCTCTGCTCGAGACACCCAGCGACGTCCAGGTGCACACCTCGAACCCGGCGGTCGAGCTCCTGTACGCCCTCTACTTCCACCTCGCTTGACCCTTTAGGGGTCAAGCGAAACGGACGGCCGCTTCGCGGCCGGCTGGTTTCTGGGCGCCTGGCTCCGCTTCGCGGAGGAGCCGCTTCGCGGCTGGGGCGCCTCGCTTGACCCTTTAGGGGTCAAGCGAAACGGACGGCCGCTTCGCGGCCGGCTGGTTTCTGGGCGCCTGGCTCCGCTGCGCGGAGGAGCCGCTTCGCGGCTGGGGCGCCTGGGGCGCCGGTTGGCACGGCTTAGGGGTGGGGCCGGCTCGGACGCGTATCGTCAGTCCGGTGACGGATTGTGTGCGGATTCTGGTGGACGTCCAGGAGCGGAGAAGCGGGATGCCCGCGCTGCTGGAGCAATTGGGTGCTTCGGTGGAGGTGGTGGCCCTCTCAGCCGGCGACTATGTCGTGGGGGACGACACCATCGTGGAGCGGAAGGCGGTGCTCGACCTGCACAGCTCTGTTCGTCGCGGCCACCTGTGGGCGCAGCTCGCCAAGCTTCGCGCGGCTTGCCCGTTTCCGTACCTGCTGATCGAGGGTCGCGACCTCGACGGCGGCGGTCGCGGCCTGCATCCAAACTCCATTCGCGGCGCCTGCCTGGCCGTGATCGACCAGGGGGTCGCGCTGTTGCGCTCCGTCGACCAGTCCGACAGCGCCCGTTGGCTGCATCGCCTGGCCGTACGCTGCCAACGAGAGACGCCGCCCATGGAGCTGCCGCCTCTCGTTCCGCGCGCCACCATCCCGCCCGAGTCGGTGGCCGAGGCCATGCTGTCGGCCATTCCCGGCATCTCCACGATCACGGCGCGGGCGCTGCTCCGGCAGTTCGGGTCGCTGGCTGGCGTCCTTGCTGCCTCCGAGACGTCGTTGCTCGAGGTGCGCGGAGTCGGGACGGAGCGCGCCCGAACGCTGGTCGAAGCACTCCGGAGCGCCGCGCCGGACGGCGAGCGCTCGTGAAAGCATGCTGAGGAAGAGGATCCTGCTCTGGCACGGGTACCTGCTCGCGGGCACCGGTTCCAACGTCTACACCCGTCAGTTGGCGCGTGAGTGGTCGCGTGCGGGGCACGAGGTCGTCGTACTCAGCCAGGACGCCGACCCTTCGCGCTACGACCTCGGAGGCGCGGAGACGGTGCGCCCGGAGGTTGGTGGCCTGCTTCCGGTGTTCGTGCTCGATCGCTACGAGGGCTACACCGTCAAGCGGGTTCCGGACTGCACCCAAGAGGAGCTCGAGCGCTGGGTGGAGGCGAACGCGGCTGCGGTGCGAGAGGCGCTTCCTGCCGATCTCGTCTTCGTCAACCATGTTCTGCTCGGCGGCGCGGTCGGCCTGGCGTGCGGCGCGCCGTACGCCGTCAAGGCGCACGGTTCCGAGCTCGAGTACGCGATGCGCGGCAACGCCGAGCTCTCCCGCTGGGGCCGCGACGTCCTGGAGCCGGCGAGGGCGACGTTCGTCGGCTCCGAGCACATCCGCGGCGTGATCGAGGAGGTGTGCGGGTACCGCGAGCGGATGCACGTCGTGCCCCCCGGGGTGGACATCGACGAGTGGCTGCCCGAGAGTCGCGACGCCGCCCGCGCTGCGTTGCTCGACGAGTGCGGCCGGGACGCCCCGAACCACGGAAACGCCGAGGAGCGCCTGCCCGACGAGGCCAACGCGGCGCGGTTCGCACGGTTCCTGGACGGCGAGCGACCGACCGTCGTCTACTTCGGGAAGCTGATCGAGCAGAAGGGCGTGCAGGTGCTGATCGAGGCTCTGGACGGCGTGGAGGCCAGGCTCGTCGTCGTCGGCTTCGGCCCAGAGAGAGCGACCCTGACCGGCCTGGCCCACGATCTCGGGGTGGAGGCCCTGTTCACGGGCCCGCTCGAGCATCGCCACCTCCGGCACCTGCTCGCGTTCGCCGACGCCTGTGTCGTGCCCTCGATCTTCCCCGAGGCCTTCGGGATGGTCGCCGCCGAGGCCGCGGCGGCCGGGTGCCCGCCGCTCGTCGCCCTCCACTCGGGCCTGGCAGAGATCGCGACCGGTCTCGCCGCGGCCTACCCGGAGAGGCTCCGGGAGCTCGTGGGCTTCGAGAACGGGAATGCGCAGGAGCTGCAGGTGCGTCTGCAGCGCCTGCTGTCGCTCCCGGCGGCCGATCGTGCGGCACTGCGCGTTGCCGCTCGAGAGGCCGTCGTCGAGCGCTGGAGCTGGGCCGGTGTCGCGGGCCGGCTGCTCGACCTGGCAACGTGACCTCACGCAGGTCACTACGCTTTGCCTGACAATGGGAGACTCGCAACGCGTTCCGTACGACCAGCTGATCCGCGAGGCGCGCGAGCGGTTCGAAGAGGCTGACGACTTCTCCATCGCCGTGGAGGAGGAGTTCGCGCTCCTGGATCCCGAGACGCTCGACCTGGTCAACCGCTTCGAGAACGTCAAGGGTGCCGCCGCTGCGACGGACTTCGACGAGCACGTCGTCGGCGAGCTGATCGCCTCGGAGGTCGAGATCAAGACCGGCCGCGTCGACTCGTTCCCCGACGTGCCCGGGATCATCGCGACCCGACGGGAGCAGCTGGCCGGGCTCGTCGAGCCACTCGGCCTGCGTCTCGGCGCCACCGGCGCCCACCCCTGGGCCCGCTGGCAGGACCAGCGGATCATCGACACGGCACACTACCGCCGCAACGACGAGATCCTGCAGTGGGTCGTCCGCAAGAACAACACCTTCGGGTTTCACGTTCACGTGGCCATCCGTGGCGCCGATCGCGCGATCGCGGTCGCGAACGGGCTGCGCAACTGGCTGCCCGAGCTGCTGGCGGTCTCGGCCAGCTCCCCGTTCGCGGAGGGTGTGAACACAGGCCTGCACTCGGCGCGCACCCAGATCTTCACGCGTTTTTTCCCGCGCTGCGGCGTCCCCGACATCTTCGCGGGGTGGGAGGACTACGAGCGCTACGTCCGCTTCCTCTACGAGACGGGCTCGATCGACGAGCACACGCAGCTCTGGTGGAGCGTCCGGCCGCATCTGGCGTTCCCGACCGTGGAGATCCGCAACTGCGACGGGCAGCCCGACGTGCGGGAGGCGCAGGCGCTCGCCGCGCTCGCCGTCTCCCTCGCGGTGCGCATCGCGCGCGCCTACGACGAGGGCGAGAAGCTGCCCGACCATCCGCATCGCCTGATCGAGGAGAACACCTGGCGCGCCATCCGCTACGGGCTCTCAGGTGAGCTGATCGACCTCGACAGCGGAGACGTGCTTCCGGCTCGCGCGCGTCTCGAACGCCTGCTGGAGTGGGTGCGGCCGGCCGCCGACGAGATCGGCGCCACACCCTGGCTGGCCATCCCCGAGCGGAACGCTGCCGAGCGCCAGATCGAGCGGTTCGAGGAGGGTGCCACGCTCCGGGAGATCTACGCGGAGCAGGTCTCCGTCGTCGCCACAAGCGGCCGTTGAACGGACGTACCAGCCGGAGATTGTGATACACATTTCCGGCGCGTCGACTGCAATTCGGCGCTTCTTTGTGATGCATTCGCTCCGGAGGATCGATGGACTTCTTTGTTGACCACGCTGTGCTCGTCGGCCTGATCTGCGCCGGCGTAGCAGTTGCGTTCGGCCTGTACTTCACCTACTGGCTCCTGGCCCAGCCCGCCGGGAACGAGCGGATGCAGGAGATCTCCCGCGCCGTACAGGAGGGTGCAGCCGCCTACCTGACCAAGCAGTACACGACGATTGCGGCCGTGGCTGTGCCGCCGTTCCTGATGCTCGGCTTCTACAACGCGCTGGGTTGGGGCACGGCGATCGGTTTCCTCGTGGGAGCAGTGCTCTCGGGGGCGGCCGGCTTCATCGGCATGAACGTGGCTGTTCGCTCCAACGTGCGTACGGCGGAGGCCGCCCGCGAAGGAGTGCAAGGCGCCTTCAAAGTGGCGTTCCGTGCGGGTTCGGTGACAGGTCTACTCGTCGTCGGTCTCGGGCTGCTCGGTGTCGCCGGCTACTACTGGGCCCTCACCGGTTGGCTCGGGAACAGCCCTGAGTCCGCGGTCGACGATCTCATCGGGCTCGCCTTCGGCGGCTCGCTGATCAGCGTCTTCGCGCGGCTCGGAGGCGGCATCTTCACCAAGGCCGCCGACGTCGGCGCCGACCTGGTCGGCAAGATCGAAGCCGGGATTCCGGAGGACGACCCGCGCAACCCCGCCGTGATCGCCGACAACGTCGGTGACAACGTCGGCGACTGCGCCGGTATGGCGGCCGACCTGTTCGAGACCTACGCGGTCACGGCGGTCGCGGTCATGCTGCTCGGCACCCAGTACCCGTCGAGTGAGCTCTGGCTGTACCCGCTCGTGCTCGGCGGCGTCTCCATTCTGGCGTCGGTCATCGGCACGTTCTTCGCCCGTGTCGGCCGTGGCCGAAACGCGATCATCAACGCGCTGTACAAGAGCGTGATCGTGGCCACCGTGCTCTCGGCGATCGGCTTCATCCCGGTGACGATGGCCTTCGACGACGGCGAGTTCAGCTTCTGGCAGCTGTTCGGACCGGCCCTCGTCGGGCTCGGCGTCACCTTCCTGCTCGTCGCGATCACCGAGTACTACACGGGGTCGCGCTGGAAGCCGGTCAAGAAGATCGCGGAAGCCTCCCAGACCGGGCACGCGACCAACATCATCGCCGGCCTGGCGTACGGCATGCAAGCCACGGCTCTGCCCGTGATGGTCATCGTGGTCGGGATCATCAGCGCCTACTACGCGGCCGGTGAGAGCATCTACGGCATCGGTATCGCCGTCATGGCGCAGCTGTCCATGACCGGGCTGATCGTCGCCCTCGACGCCTATGGCCCCGTCACGGACAACGCCGGCGGCATCGCGGAGATGGCGGACATGCCGGAGAGCGTGCGGAACGTGACCGACCCGCTCGACGCGGTCGGCAACACCACCAAGGCCGTGACCAAGGGCTATGCCATCGGTTCGGCCGGTCTCGCGGCGCTCATCCTCTTCGACGAGTACGTGCGCCGCCTGGCGGACGAGGGCCTGAACATCAGCTTCAGCCTCGAGGACCCGTGGGTCATCGCCGGTCTCTTCATCGGCGGCATGATGCCGTTCCTGTTCGCCTCGATGGCGATGACCGCGGTCGGGCGCGTCGGGGGCGAGGTCGTGGAGGAGGTACGACGCCAGTTCCGCGAGGATCCGGGCATCATGGAAGGCACCTCCCGCCCGGACTACTCGAAGGCGATCGGCATCGTCACCGCCTCGGCGATCAAGAGCATGATGGCGCCGGCGCTGGTGCCGGTGGCGATCCCCATCATCGTCGGTGTGATCAAGCCGGAGGCCCTCGGTGGCCTGCTCATCGGCACCATCGTGACGGGCATCTTCCTCGCCATCGCCATGACGTCGGGCGGCGGCGCCTGGGACAACGCGAAGAAGCTGATCGAGGACGGGCTCTACGGCGGCAAGGGCTCCGAGGCCCACGCCGCGGGCATCACGGGCGACACGGTCGGTGATCCCTACAAGGACACCGCGGGCCCCGCGATCAACCCGATGATCAAGATCGCCAACATCGTGGCCATCCTGATCATCCCGATCATCGCCTCGATACACGGGTAGTCCTTCGTGGTGGGGTTGGGCACGGCCAAGAAGCCGTGCCCAACCCCACCACGAAGGACATGAATGCGACGGAGTGGGCGAGGGCAAGCTTAGTGGGTTCCTTCAGGGACTCACGAGGTTCTCTACCCGTGCGCCGCTGAAGCAGCCAACGCCGTTTCGCCGGGGGCCGCTGCGAGGTCCCGAGGGGTCCCGCTCGCCCTCTCACGCGGCCCACTGGGGGCGCGCTCAGCGCCGCCGGGCCCGCTCCAGCGTCAGCCGCGCCGCGCCGACCCCCACGAACAGCGCGCCCAGGAGATAGTGGCGCAGCCCACGGCCGTCCACCGCGGCGAACACGAGCAAGGCCAGGCCGAGGGTGACGAACAGCCCCGAGAGCACGACCACGAGGCGGGTGTAGAAGTGCATCGGGCGAGTCTATTCAGGCCCGCCAGTACCGGCGGGTCAGGAGCACGACGATGGGGATCACCTCGAGCCTGCCCAGCCACATGAGGACGACCATGGTGCCTGTGGAGAAGTCCCCAAAGCTTCCGTAGCTCCCCATCGGGCCGGCGACCCCAAAGCCCGGCCCGACGTTTCCGAGGGTCGTGGCCGCCGCCGCGATGGCGTCCAGCGCCGAGATGTCCGGACCCCGGTAGGCGGCCTCGGCGGCGATCAACCCGGTTCCCACCGCCCACGAGCCGACGTACAGCATGATGAAGGCGACGATCGCCCGGAGCGTGCGCTCGTCGACCACCGAGCCGTTGAGCCGGACGAGCATGACCTCGTCCGGGTGCACGGTCAGGCGTAGCTCGCGGCGCAGCACCTTGGCCAGCAGGAGATGTCGCACGACCTTGATCGAACCGCCGGTCGATCCCGCACAGCCGCCGACGAACATCACGGCCACGAGTGTCATCAGCGCGAGCTGTGACCACGTCGCGAAGTCGAGGCTGGCGTAGCCGGTGGTCGTCATGATCGAGGTGACCTGGAACGTGGCATGCCGGATCGCGGGCTCCACCCCCTTGGTCACACCTTCCGTCCACAACTCAACCGCTACGACCACGGACGCCACCGCCATGATCGCGAGGTAGAGCCGGAGCTCGCCGTCGCGGGGAACCACCCACCACTGCCGTTTGATGAGCGCCCGGTACCAGAGGGCGAAGTTCGCGCCGGCCACGACCATGAAGAAGGCGATGATCCACTGCGAGATCCCAGCGAAGCCCTCCGTCGAGCGGCCGTTCGGGGAGAAGCCGCCCGTCGGTAGCGTCGAGAAGGCGTGAGCGGTCGCCTGGTACAGCGACATCCTGTCGTCGAGGCCGACGAGGCCGACAACCGTCAGGGCCGCGATCATCGCCGCTGTCAGCCCGACATAGAGCAGCCACAGGCGCCGTGACATGTCGCGGATGCGGTCGGCGAGCTGGTCGATCTCCGGTCCCGGCATCTCGTTCTCGAGCAGCTGGCGCCCACCGACGCGCAGGCGCGGCAACACGGCCAGGGCGAGCACGACGATCCCCATCCCGCCCAGCCACTGGATGAACTGCCGCCACATTGTGATCGACTGGTTGAGCGCTTCGATGTCCGTGAGGATCGAGGCGCCGGTCGTGGTGAAGCCTGACATCGACTCGAAGTACGCGTCCAGCGGTCGGCCTAGCTGCGGGTCGCCGCTGAACAGGAACGGGAGGGACCCGAACGCCGCCGCCAGCAGCCACATCAACGAGACGACGAGATATCCCTCTCGCATCCCGATCGAGGCGGGATCGCCGAGTCGTTGCAAAGCGAATCCGACGACGAAGGCAATTGCCCCGGCGGCCACGAAGGGCCAGATCGATTCCGAGTAGCCAAGCGCAATCGCGATCGGAAGCAGCACCGCAGCGCTCAGGTACTTGAGCATGCGCCCACAGAGGGCGAGCGAGCCTCGGATGTCGACCGCGAGGCGTGAGCGGCGCCGGCGCCTCACAGCACGCGCTCGACGTCGGCCACCTTCTCCGACGACGTGAACACCACCACTCGATCGCCCGCACGGAGGATATCGTCCGAGTGAGGGAACACCGCGCGACCGTTACGGATGATGGCGCCGATGATCGCTCCGCGGATCGGCATGTCACGGAAGCGCAGGCCGACGTACTCACTCGTCGGTCGGGTCGTGATGTCGAGCACCTCGAAGCGATCGTTCTCCAGCATCGCCACCTGCAGTGTGCGCGGGTCGTGTGCGAAGCGAACGATCTCCTCGGCCGTGACCTGTCGCGGGTTCACCGTGACATCGACTCCGGAGTGCTCGTACACCTGCTTGGACACCGCGTCGTGGACGACGGCGATCGTGAACTCGATCCCGTGGACCCGAGCCAGGGTTGCGGCGTAGTGGTTCTTGGCGTCCTCGCGCATGGCGAAGACCGCCGCGTCGGCATGGCCGATGCGCTCGCGTTCGAGGAAGTCCGGGTCGAGGCCGGTGGCATGGAACACGCGAGCCTCGGGGATCGACTCGGCCACGACTCGAGCCCGTTCCGCGTCCGGCTCCACGATGCGCACGTCCACACCCTGGTCGATCAGCCGTCGCGCAATCGCCGTGCCGACGCGCCCCCCGCCGAAGACGACAACGCGCTCGACGGTCTTCTCGCTCGGCGCCAGGAGCCGGCCCCAGCGCAGCGCGGCGTCCGGCGAACCGATCACGACCACCCGGTCTTTGTGCCTGATCGCCTCGTCGCCACGGGGAATGAGCATGCCGCCGTCACGGATGAGAGCGACGACGCGGGAATCCGCCGGCACCAGCGCCTCTCGGAGAGGGCGCCCCACGATCTCCGGGCTCGCATCTGCAGCGACGTCGTACTCGACGAGCTGCACCTGGCCGTCGGCGAAGACGTCGGTCTCGACGGCAGCGGGGGTGCCGATCACCCGGGCGATGGCGTGTGCCGTCTCGATCTCGGAGGAGACGACGAAATCGACGTCGAGCCGACCTTCGCGCCAGAGCTCGATGTACTCGACGTTCGAGGTACGAATAACGGTGGTGGCGTTCGGCGCCTCGGTCCGGGCGAAGGCCGCCGCCACGAGATTCGCCTCGTCGCGGGAGGTGCAGGCGATGAAGAGGTCGGTCTCGGCGACGCCGGCTCCCGTCAACGCCTTGCGTGAAGCGCCGTTCGCCGTGATCGTCCGCACGTCGTACTTGTAGGCCAACGGGGTCAGCCGGGCGGCCTCCAGGTCGAGCACGGTGATCTCGTGCTCGGAATGCAGGCCGTCGACGATGGTCGAACCGACCTGCCCGGCCCCGACGATGAAGATCTTCATCCGCGGGAGCCTAGATGCTTCGAGCCCGCTCCGGATGGTCGCTTGTCCCACCGGTTGGGAACTTCGCATGAGGCGGAGCCCTCACGGTTGGCGGCCTGGACACGCCAGGGTTGCGGGCCACGGCGTGCGGGCCCCTTCAGGGGCTCGCCAGGAACTTCCGGCTTCACATCACCTAGATGATTAGAGGCGGAGCCCTCGCGCTAGCGGCCTGCCCGCTTGATGACGGCAGGTACCGTGCGGTCATGGCTAGGCGCACCCTGGTGTTCGCGGCTACGGGGCTCTCGTTGCTCGCGGCCGGCGTTGCCTCCGCGCGCGACAATGCGACGCTCCGCATCGCACCTGCTGTTCGGGGTCTCGACCAGCCGGTGCTCGTGACGGCGGCCGGGGGCGCTCCGGGGCGTCTCTACGTCGTCGAGCAGACGGGACGGATCCGCGTCGTCACGAACGGCAAGGTGCGGGCGGCGCCGTTCCTCGACGTGCGGGCCAACATCGTGTCCGGCGGCGAGCAGGGGCTGCTCGGCCTCGCGTTCCCTCGCGACTTCGCCAAGAGCGGCCGCTTCGCCGTCAACTACACGGATCGTGACGGCCACACGCGTATCGTGGCCTACCGCGCACGCGGAGGCCGGGCGGTTCCCGGTTCGGCGAAGGTGCTGCTCACGGTGAAGCAGCCGTACCCCAACCACAACGGGGGCATGGTGGCCTTCGGGCCCGACGGAGACCTCTACGTGGGCATGGGCGACGGCGGGAACGGGGGCGACCCTGAGAACCGGGCGCAGGACATGAAGTCGTTGCTCGGCAAGCTCCTGCGACTGGACTGGGCTGCGGACCGGCCGCGCCCGGTGATCGTGGCCAACGGGCTGCGCAACCCGTGGCGCTTCTCCTTCGACCGGCAGACCGGCGATCTCTGGATCGGAGACGTGGGACAGAGCGAGATCGAGGAGATCGACCACCTGCCGCGCTCGTCGAAGGGTCTCGTCAACTTCGGCTGGGACGTGTTCGAGGGCCGCTCGCGGTTCGAGGACAAGCAGCCGGGCGCGGGCCGGGTGATCGGGCCTGTCCACCAGTACACCCATGACGAGGGCTGCTCGGTGACCGGCGGCTACGTGTACCGCGGGAGGAACGTGCCCTCGGCACGCGGCCGGTACTTCTTCGGTGACTACTGCAGCGGTGCCGTCTGGAGCTTGCGGCTGGCCGGCGGGGCGGTCACCGATGTCCGCAAGGAGGCGTTCCAGGTGCCGTCGCTCAGCGGCTTCGGCGAAGATGCCGCCGGCGAGCTCTACCTCGTGTCACACGAGGGCACGATCTTCCGCCTCGAGCCCTAGCGCGGCAGCTCCTAACGTTTGACCTGGAACTCCCGGTGGCGTTGTGGGTGCCGCAGTTCCGGGTGAACGTTGGGAAGAACCCGCACTAGGGCGGCGACGGGGGTCGCCGCACTAGCTAGGAGGCGCGGCGTCTGACCTGGGGGCTTTGACCGAGTGCCGCGTACGCGAGCGCGTTCAACGATTCGTTGAGCGTGTGGATCTCGCGTGAGACGGCGTTGAATCCTTCGCCGGCTTCGAGGCGCGAGTCGATCTTCTCCAGCTGCATGACGATGCGATCGAGCCGCTCCAGCAGGGCGTCGAACTGCCGGTCTGGGAGTTCGCGATTTTCCATGTCTGAAGCTTACGGCGCCAGCCTGGTGAATTCCTCCCTGGTTCCGATGACAATCGCCTCGCTCTCGAAACGCGCCCGTAGACGCTCCAGAGCGCCAAGACCCGTCTCGACGGCCGTCACCCGGCGACCCGCACCGCTGTGGGCGAGCGCCACCCGAACGAGCTCGGCGGGAGCGTCGCTGAAGACGGCGATCTGTGCCCCACTCGCCACGATGCGACGCAGTGTTGCGCTGACCTCCGCCGCCGGCCGAAGGTAGAGCGGTCCGCGATCCTCCGCGAAGCGCTCCAGGAGCGCACGCCAGTTGCCGACGTCGCCGGCGTCGAGGACGGCTGCCGCCTCCGCCCGGTCGTGCGGCACCAGGTCGGGGGCCAGGCCGATCACGCGCTCCGCGTCTGCCAGCCAGTCCTGCCAGAGGGGCTGCGTGTCCGCCAGGACATCCAGGTCGACGAGGACGACGGTCACGTGCTCACCCTCCCGGCCAACCGACGCAGGAGCAACACGCCTGCGAGGACACCGAACGCGTCGATGGCGACATCCAGTGGTGCTCCACGGCGGCCGGGGACATAGTGCTGGTGGAGCTCGTCGCTCACGGCGTAGAGAACCCCGAGCAGGATCGCGACGAGGGGTGTCCGCGTGGCGCGAAGCAGCAAGGCACCGAGGATCCCGAACTCGATCAGGTGCGCCGTCTTGCGCAGCAGGAGGTCCCAGCCGCCGAGACCCGAGGAAAGCGTCGCGATCGAGGAGAAACCGAAGATCACCGCCGCCCAGACGACGACCGGCAGCCACCGGCGAAAGAGGGCGGAGGGCACACGCCGATGATAGGCTCGGCGGGTCAAACGGAGCACGGTGAGGGAACCCGGTGCAAGTCCGGGACGGTCCCGCCGCTGTGAGGGGAGACGCCGACGTGTCGAGACGCCACTGACCTGCGGGTTGGGAAGGCGACACGCAGGGGCGCCCCGAGTCAGAAGACCTGCCGCGACTCCGACATACCCCGAACCTCTCGCGGAAGGAGGATTCGTGTCGAGATCTCATCTGCTTCTCGGTCTTCTCTCGACCATTCTCGTCAGCCTGCTCCTGGCAGCTCCCGGTGCCGGTGCACCACGTCGCACAGCCGACACCTTTCCCGTCACGGTCACCGTGACCAACGGCAAGGTCACCGTGCAGAAGCAGCCGAAGCGCATCGTCTCGCTGTCGGCCACGGCCACGGAGACGCTCTTCGCCATCGGCGCCGGCAGCCAGGTGATCGCCGTCGACGACCAGTCCGATCACCCGAAGGCGGCGCCACAGACGACGCTGTCTGGCTTCACGCCGAACGTCGAGGCGATCGTGGCCACCAAGCCCGACCTGGTGGTCATCTCCTACGACCCCAAGGGCTTCTCGGAGGCGTTGCAGAAGCTCGGGATCACCGTGCTCCACATGGACGCGGCCAAGAGCATCAAGGGCGCGTATCAGCAGATCCGCCAGCTCGGACGGGTTACGGGCAATGACGGCAAGGCAGCCGCGCTGACCGTGCGCATGAAGAAGACGATCGGTCGGATCGTGGCGCAGGCCAGGACGAAGAGCGCGGGCCGCTCGGTCTACCACGAGCTCGGCCCTGACCTGTACTCCCTGACCTCGGCCACGTTCGCAGGCAAGGTGTACGAGCTGTTCGGGCTGAAGAACATCGCGGACGCGGCCGACTCGTTCGGCTCCGGCTACCCGCAGCTCGGCGCCGAGTACGTGGTCTCGTCGAATCCGGACATCATCGTCCTCGCCGACACCGTCTGCTGCGCACAGAGCGCGGCGACGGTGGCCGCCCGGCCCGGCTGGGGCAGCCTGCAGGCGGTCAAGAGCGGGTCGATCGTGCGGATCGACGACTCGATCGCCTCGCGCTGGGGACCGCGGCTCGTCAACTTCGTGCGCGCGGTGGCCACGGCGCTCCGCCGGC
Source organism: uncultured Actinomycetes bacterium (assembly GCA_963738505.1). GTDB lineage: Bacteria > Actinomycetota > Thermoleophilia > Gaiellales > Gaiellaceae > Gaiella. The sequence continues at coordinate 91,766 of CAVTWR010000004.1, forward strand.
TCGAAAGCGTCTGACCGATCTGAGCGGCTTGTCGCAGATCACGACCGCCCACCAGCTGCGGCCCCGCGGGCTCGTCGCCGTGTGGGCGGTGGTGGCGGCCGTCTTCGCGTTGGCCTCCATCGTGGCGGCGATTCTCGTCGGCCCGATCGACCTCGGGATGGCCGATGTCGGGAGGTCGATCCTGGCCCGGCTCCATATTCCCGGTGTCACGTCGCCGCTCGATCCGACGGGGGAGTCGATTCTCTGGGACCTGCGCATCCCCAGGGTCGCGCTCGGCCTGCTCGTCGGAGGCATGCTCGGACTGGCGGGGGCGACCTATCAGGGGGTCTTTCGCAATCCACTGGTCGATCCGTACCTGCTCGGGATCGCCGCCGGAGCGGGTCTCGGGGTGACGCTGGGCATCGCGTACCTCCCCGAGCGATTGCGGGGACAGGAGCTGCTGCCGCCGGCGGCGTTCCTCGGAGGTGCGGCGGCGGTCGTGCTCACGTACTCGCTGGGCCGTTCGGTTGGCAGAGACCGGGACACGGTGACGCTCGTGCTGGCCGGAGTCACGGTGACCGCCTTCCTGACGGCGGTGCAGACCTTCGTGCAGCAGCAGAATGCCGACACCCTGCAACAGGTCTACTCGTGGATCCTGGGACGGCTACCGAGCTCAGGGTGGGCGGACGTGCGGCTGATCCTCCCCTACATCGCCGTGTCCGCGATCGTGATCCTGCTGCATCGGCGCGTGATCGACGTCCTCAGCCTCGGTGACGACGAAGCCGCCAGCCTGGGCGTGAACGTGGGACGCACGAGGATCGTGCTCGTCGTCGCGGCCACCGTCGGCACCGCTGCTGCCGTGTCCGTGACCGGGCTGATCGGCTTCGTCGGGATCATCGTCCCGCATGCGATCCGGTTGCTCACCGGTGGGACGTATCGCGCGATCCTCCCGCTCTCCGTGATCGCCGGTGCGGGCTTCCTCGTGTTCGCGGATCTGATCGCGCGGACGGCGCTGTCGCCGGCCGAGGTGCCGATCGGGATCGTGACCGCGTTCTTCGGGGCGCCGTTCTTCGCCGTCGTCCTGCGAACCGCGCGGGGGCGGGCCTGACCCGAGCGTTGTCCCTGGAGGGGGTCGCGGTGTGCTTCGGCCGGACCGAGGTGCTGCACGGTGTCACGCTCGAGATCGAGCGGGGCGAGTGGGTGGCGCTGATCGGCCCGAACGGGGCCGGGAAGACAACACTGCTGCGCGCGGTCGCGGGTCTTGTTCCCTGCTCGGGTCTCGTGCAGGTGGGTGGACGGCGGCTCGCGGAGTTGACCCGGAGGGAGCTGGCCAGGCAGATCGCGGTGGTGCCGCAGCAGCCATCCACGCCGGACTGGCTGACCGTGTCGGAATACGTGCTGCTCGGGCGCACGCCGCACCTGGGGCTGCTCTCGAACGAGGGTGCTGACGACCTGGCGGCCGCGGAGCGGGCGCTACGCCGGCTCGACCTCCTGGAGGTCGCGAGCCGCCGTCTCGGGACGCTTTCAGGGGGCGAGTTGCAGCGCGTGGTCGTCGCCCGCGCGCTCGCACAGGAGGCCTCGATCGTGCTCCTCGACGAGCCGATTGCCTCGCTCGACATCGGGCACCAGCAGCAGATGCTGGAGCTGCTGGACGAGTTGCGCGAGGAATCGTCGCTGACGCTGGTTGCCGCCGTCCACGATCTGACGCTGGCTGCGCAGTACGCCGACCGGGTCGTGCTCCTCGTGCGCGGCGAGGTGGTCGCGGATGGCGCACCGGACGCCGTGCTCACCGAGGAGGCGCTGTCCCTGCACTACGACGCGAACGTGAGGATCGTACGGCTGGGCGAGGGCCTGGCGGTGGTGCCGCTTCGGGTCGGGCGCCCGGGCTGACCGGCCTGGGGCGTAGAGTGCAGAGCGGATTCGCCGTCCGACAGAGGAGTCGCCCCATGGTTGCGCATCGGTTCTGCCGCTGCATCCGCCGGCGCAGATCAGCCGTCACGGTCGTCGTTCTGCTCGTCGCCGTCAGTCTCGCCGCGGCTGCCTCAGCAGCGTCCGCAGGACGCATCGTGTACACGAACGTGGTGCCCAAGAAGGGCTCCAAGGAGTTCACCGTGCGCGTGCACAAGGCGGCGGCGTTCAGCATCCGGTTGCAGGTACCGACACAGGGCCGCGCCCGGCTCTACCTGTCGGGGGCCACCGCGCCCTCGGGAGGGCCGCTGTTCGACACGAAGACGGGATGCGAGGGTACCGCCGGCTCGATCTTCTGCGAGGGGTCGTTCGAGCCGCTGCCCGCCGGGCTGTACACCTTCAAGGTGCGTTGGGACGGTCCGGCGAAGGCGCGCTTCCAGCTCACCGTGCGCTGGGGTTGAGCAACGGTCGATCACGCAGAGACGCGGTCGAGCAGGTCGAGCTCGTTCCGGCTGAGCGTGAGATCGGCCATCGGTAGCAGCTCGGCCAGTTGCCCGGGTGTGCGGGCGCTGGCGATCGGGGTGGCCACCGTCGGCTGAGCGGCCAGCCAGGCCAGCGCGACCGCGGCCACGGTCGTCTCTTGCGCGCCGGCGACCTCGTCGAGCGCGGCGAGGATGGCCAGGCCGCGCTGGTCGAGCAGCTCTGCACCTCCACCTCGCCGGCTGTCCACTGCTCCGCCGCCGGGCCGGTACTTGCCGGTCAGGAAGCCGCTGGCCAGGGCGTAGTACGGAAGGCACGCGAGGCCGCGCTCGAGGCACAGTTGTTGCAGAGGGCCCTCGTAGCGGGCGCGCTCGGCCAGGTTGTAGTGGGGCTGTAGCGCCACGTAGGAGGCGAAGCCGTCGCGCTGGCCCAGAGCGAGGGCCGCGGCCAGGCGCTCGGGCGTGTAGTTGGAGGCGGCGATGTACCGCGCCTTCCCCGCCTGGACGATCTCCTCGAAGGCACCGAGCGTCTCCTCCAGCGGGATCGAGGGATCGTCGTCGCCGTGCGCGTACAACAGATCGATGCAGTCGATCTGCAGGCGGCGCAGGCAGTCGTCGGTGGCGGAGCGGATGGTGTCGGCGCGGAGATCGGCCTTTCCCCGGCCGCGCCCGACCTTGGTCGCGACCACGATCCGGTCACGATTGCCCCGGCTGGCCATCCAGTTGCCGATGATCGTCTCGGACTCGCCGCCGCTCTGCCCCGGAACCCAGTGGCTGTACATGTCGGCGGTGTCGACGAAGTTGCCTCCGGCTTCCGCGTAGGCGTCGAGGACGGCGAAGGATTCGCCCTCGTTCATCGTCCAGCCGAAGACGTTCCCGCCAAGGCAGAGCGGAAACACGTCCAGTTCGGTGTCGGCGAGGCGCGCCACGGGGCGACGATAGCGGCTCGCGGGGCGCCCCCGAGGCCGCCGGGTAGCATCGGATGGTGAGCGCCGCGACGCACGAGGATCTGCTCTCCGGTCTCAATCCTTCGCAGCGCGAGGCGGTGTTGACGACGGACGGGCCGGTGCTCGTGATCGCCGGCGCCGGCTCCGGCAAGACCCGTGTGCTCACCCACCGCGTCGCGCATCTGATCGGTGCGCATGGCGTGCGGCCGAACGAGATCCTCGCCATCACGTTCACGAACAAGGCTGCGGGGGAGATGCGCGAGCGGCTCGAGAAGATGCTCGGCCGCACCGCGCGTGCGATCTGGATCCTCACCTTCCACTCGGCGTGCGGGCGCATCCTGCGGAGCGAAGCGGAACGGCTCGGCTACCGCTCCAACTTCACGATCTACGACCAGGGCGACCAGCTGCGCGTGGTCAAGCAGTGCCTCGAGGAGTTGGGCCGCGACCCGAAGCGCTTCACCCCACGCGGAATCCATACGCAGATCTCCAACGCCAAGAACCAGCTCGTCTCGCCCGAGACGTACCTGTCGCGGGTCTCGTCGTTCTACGACCAGACCGTCGGCGAGGTGTACGACCTCTACCAGCGCACGCTGTTCCGCTCCAACGCGGTCGACTTCGACGACATGCTGATGTTGACGGTGGAGGTGCTGGAGCGCTTCCCCGAGGCGCGCAAGAAGTGGTCGCACGCCTTCCGCTACGTGCTCGTCGACGAGTACCAGGACACCAACCACGCCCAGTACCGGCTGTTGCAGCTGGTGGCCGGGCACGGCAACGTGTTCGCTGTTGGCGACCCGGACCAGTGCCTCGTCGCCGGGACGATGGTGGCGATGGCGGACGGCACCGAGAAGCCGATTCAGGAGGTCGGGGTCGGGGATCAGGTGCTTTCGTCCTACGGAAGCGGTGACTTCCGTCCCGCTGCTGTGACTCGCATCCACCAGGGCTCGGCCAAACGGGGTGTGGCCATTGTCACCCGGGCTGGCAGGAGAATCGTCTCCACACCCGAGCACGTCCATTTCGCGGGATTCAAGGCGGGAGAGACTCCGCAACTACACATGACGTACCTGATGTGGAAGCGCGGTACGGGGTTCCGGATCGGGACCTCTCGCACCTACACAGCGGGACAGCGAAAGCCGGTTCTCGGACCGGCACAGCGCATGAACGCAGAGCACGCGGACGCGACGTGGATTCTCGCAGCCCACGACTCCGAGCTCAACGCGCGGTCCGACGAGATCGTGCTGTCGCTCCGGTACGGCCTCCCCACGATCCCGTTCGTGGCTCGACCGTCAGTCCGCGGCAGGGGTAACAGCCTCGTAGGCGATCAAGATGCAATAGACCGCGTGTTCGAGGAGCTGGATACCGAAGCATCCGGGCGCACTGCGCTCGAGGATCTCGGTCTGAGCTTCGACTACCCGCACTTCTCGGCGTCCACGACCACCAGCGGTGTCAGGACGCGTCGGCGCGTGTCAGTGAGCTTGTGCGGAGACCCTCGGGGCGCGAATCCCCTGCATCGGATCGCGCTGTTCGGGTACGACGAGGCGGGGCGCCAGAAGCTCAAGCGGCTCGGATATTCGGTGCGCCCCGCCCGGCGCGGGAGTGACGGCTGGCGCTTCGAAACCTCGCATGCGGACATGCGGCAGATCTACGAGATCGCCGGCGTGTTGGAGAAGGAGCTCGGCGCGACGATCAGGTTCTCTGCGCGTGTAGCCAGCTGTAAGCGGGATGGTACGAAGAGTAGGAACGCGCTGCCTTTCACGCCCGCAGCAGCGGTGCGTCCCGGAATGGCCATGGCCGTGGAGGACGGTTCGCTGGACGTCGTGGCGACGGTCGAACAGGTTGAGCTTGTTGCCTCCGTCCACGACATCGACGTGGCTCGGACCCACAACTACGTCGCCAACGGGATCGTCACCCACAACTCCATCTACGCGTTTCGCGGGGCCGACATCCGCAACATCCTGGAGTTCGAGAAGGACTATCCGGGCACCCGGATCATCGCGCTGGAGCAGAACTACCGCTCGACGAACGCCATCCTCGGGGCGGCGAACGCCGTGATCGACTGTAACCGCGACCGGAAGCCGAAGCGGTTGTGGTCGGAGCTCGGGGAGGGCGATCCGGTGGAGGTCGTGGAGGTGGAGGACGAGCATTCGGAGGCGCGCTACGTCGCGGCCGACGTGGCCCGGCTCGTGGAGGGCGACACGGCGCCGAGCGAGATCGCGATCTTCTACCGCACAAACGCCCAGTCGCGCGTGCTGGAAGACGTGTTCGTGCGGCAGGGGATCGACTACCAGGTGATCGGCGGGCCGCGCTTCTACGAGCGCGCCGAGATCAAGGACGCCGTCGCCTATCTCACCGTGCTCGACAATCCGAGCGATGCGATCGCGCTGGCGCGGATCGCGAACCGTCCGCGACGGGGGATCGGCGACACCTCGCTGCAGCGCCTCGCCGCCTACGCCGATGCCGTCGGTATCTCGCTGTGGGAGGCGACGGCCGACCCCGTGGCCGCGGGCGTGGCGACGGCTGCGGCCAAGGCGCTGCGCGGGTTTCGCAACGTGATGGAGTCGCTGCTCTCGGCGAAGCAGGAGCTGGAGCTGGACGAGTTGCTGGAGGCGGTGCTCGAGCGCTCCGGCACGATCGAGGCGTACGAGGCTGAGCGGACGATCGAGGCGCGCGGGCGCATCGAGAACCTCCAGGAGTTCGTGGGGGTGGCCCGCGAGTACCGCGCCCGAGCGGAGGATCCGTCGCTTTCCGGGTTCCTGCAGGAGATGACGCTGACGGGCGATCAGGACGAGTTGCGCGAGGAGGGCGGTCTGGTCACGCTGATGACGATCCACAACGCGAAGGGGCTCGAGTATCGCGCCGTCTACCTGATCGGGATGGAGGACGGGATCTTCCCGCACTCGCGATCGATCGAGGAGAACGAGATCGAGGAGGAGCGGCGCCTTTGCTACGTCGGCATGACGCGGGCGATGGAGCGGCTCGTGCTCACCCATGCCACCGCGCGCACGCTGTACGGCCGCCGCGATTACAACCTGCCCTCGCGCTTTCTGGACGAGATGCCCGCCACGGTGGAGCGCGAGCGCCTGCGCCCGGCGTCGTGGGCAGGCTATGCGACCTCGCCGCGCCAGATCGCCCCGCGTGAGCAGCGCGAGGTTCCCTCGCTGGCCACCGGTGACACCGTCCGCCACGGGACGCTGGGTGAGGGGATCATCACCCAGATCGAGCCGGGCGGCATCGTCACGGTGCGCTTTGCGGGGGAGAGCACCGACCGGCGGCTGATGCTGGAGTACGCCCCGCTCGAGAAGATCGGCTGATGGCCGTCCGTGTCCGCACCGTCCGCGACCTCGAGGAGTACCGCGCCGCCGTCGGCCAGATCGGGCGGTACTTCGCGTGGGAACCGGACGACGACGACCTCCGTCAGCTTCAGGTGCTGCTGCCCGTGGGTCGCCTGCACGCGGCCTTCGACGGGCCCCAGGTTGTCGGTTCCGCCGGTGTCTACCCGTTCGAGCTGACGATCCCGGGCGGCCCCGTTTCGTGTGCCTGCGTGACCGTGGTGGCGACCGCGGCCACACATCGGCGGCGGGGGATTGCCGCGCGGCTGATGGCGGCGCAGCTGCGAGATGTGAGGGAACGTGGAGAGCCGATCGCGGCCCTCTGGGCCTCGCAGGAGACGATCTACAGTCGCTTCGGCTACGGGATGGCCTCGCTGACCCACCTCCTGCGCGCACCTGCGCACACCGCGGAGATCGGCGAGTGGGCACCATCGGCGGGCGCCCGAGGGCGGTTCATCGACGCGGACGAGGCAGCGACCGTGTTGCCACGGCTCTACGAGAGGATCCGCAAGCGGACCGTCGGTTTCCTCGGCCGTTCGTCGGACTGGTGGAAATGGCAGGTCCTCGACGACAGCGAAGGCGCCCGGCGCGGCTCCGGCCCGCTGCAGCGGGTGCTCTTCGAGGTCGGCGGCCGCGCCGTCGGCTACGCGCTCTACCGCGTGAAGACCGAGCGAACCGGCACCGCGTGGTCGAAGACCCTGCAGGTCAAGGACGCCTTCGGTGTCGACGACGCGGCCACGGCCGACGTGTGGCGCTACCTCTTCTCCATCGACTGGATGGACACCATCGAGCTGTGGATGCTGCCGGCCGATCATCCCTTGCAGCTGATCGCGACCCGGGTCAACGAGCTCAAGCTGACGGTGTGGGACGGGTTGTGGGTGCGCGTGGTCGATGTGCCGGCGGCGCTGGGCGCTCGCTCCTATGCGGGCGACGGCAAAGTGTCCGTGGAGATCACCAGCGATCCGCACTTCCCGGAGAACGTGGGGACGTGGACGATCGAGCCCGAAGCGGGCGTGCGGCGCACGACCCGGCGGCCGGATGTCCGTGTATCGGTGCAGTCCCTCGGTGCCGCCTTCCTCGGAGGGTTCTCGTTTCTCCAGCTGGCAGGGGCCGGTCTGGCGCTGGAGGGATCCCGCGGAGGGTTGACTCGCGCCGACGCGCTCTTCCGCACGCCTGCGGCTCCGTGGTGCCCGGAGAACTTCTGATGCTCGTCCGAGAGGTCATCGAGGTTCCGCTTCCACCGGGCGAGACCTTCGCCTACGTTTCGGATCTCACAAACGCAGCCGAGTGGGATCCCGGGGTGGAGGCTGTCGTGGCGTTGACGCCGGGGGCTCCCCGGCCGGGGTCGCGGTACGAGATGACGGCGCTCTTTCGCGGCAAGCGGGTACCGTTCGCCTACGAGCTGGTGGAGCTCGACACAACGGGCGGCCGGGCCGTGTTCGACGGGCGCGGCCGGAGGGCGACCTCGAGGGACACGATTACGGTCACCGCCGCCGCTTCGGGCTCGCGCATCACCTGGGAGGCAGAGATCAGCATGCGTGGGGCGTTCCGGGTGGTCGAGCCGTTCCTGGCCGGGACCTTCAAGAAGCTCGGCGCGAAGGCACTCGCCGGGTTACGGGCGACGCTTTCCGCTCCGCGGTGAGTGTCCGCCGCGGGGCCGCCGCATTCCTGCTGGCGGCAGTGGTGGCCGTGACGTGCGCGTCTGCCGGGGCGTCGCGGCCGGTCGGGGAGAGCATCGAACAGCTCGTCGGCAGGCGCGTGGTCGTGGCAATGCGGGGGATGGTGCCGAGCGCCGACCTGCTGCGGCGGGTGCGCGACGGCGAGGTCGGCGGTGTGATCCTGTTCGGCAGCAACGTGGAGCGTCCGGGGCAGGTGCGGACGGTGACCGCCGCGCTGCACGAAGCAGCCCGCGCCGGTGGGCGTCCACCGCTCCTCGTCATGGTCGACCAGGAGGGCGGGGCGATCCGCCGCTTCCGCTGGGCGCCACCTGCGGCGAGCGCCGCCGCTCTCGGCAAGCGATCGGTGCCTTCGGTTCGCGCCGCCGGTCGCCAGGCGGGCCGATCCTTGCGCGCGCTCGGCGTCGACGTGAACCTGGCTCCGGTGGCTGACGTGCCGGCGGTCTCCGCGTCGTTCATCGCCCGTCAGGAGCGTGCCTTCGGCTCCGACCCGGCGCGTGCCGCCTCACGCGCCGTGGCGTTTGCCCGCGGCCTGGGGGATGCCGGCGTCCTCGCGGTCGCCAAGCACTTCCCGGGTCTGGGGCGCGTCGTGCGGAACACCGATCTCCATCCGGTGACGGTCGTCGCTCCTCGGCCGGCGCTCGACCGTGGCCTGGTTCCCTTCCGCCGGCTCATCGCCGCCGACGTGCCCCTGGTCATGCTCTCGAACGCCGGCTATGCCGCCCTCGACTGGGAGCCTGCCGCCTGGTCGGCCGCGGTGCAGACGCTGCTTCGCGACGATCTCGGCTTCGCAGGGGCGACGATCACGGACGCCCTCGACCTGATGGCCCGCTACAGGGGCGAGACCGTCGGCCAGGTCGCGCTGCGCTCGGCCGCGGCGGGCGTCGATCTCCTGCTGTTGGTGGGGAGCGAGCAGTCGAGCGCGGCCGTGTACGACACGCTGGTCGCCGCCGCCAGGGACGGTCGCCTGCCGCGCAGCCTCGCTGGAAGCGAGCGCGGCGCGCATCAACGCGCTGCACGCCCGCCTGCCGCAGCCCTGAACACGTGGAGCGGGGTCGGCTACAATCGACCCGACCGGGGCGGTTAGCTCAGTTGGGAGAGCACCAGCTCGACAAGCTGGGGGTCACTGGTTCGAGCCCAGTACCGCCCACTGAACTTGGCAGTGCGCAAACCTCGGGCGTGACGACGCGGTAGGTCGGGAGGATCTCCGACTTGCCGTTCGCGCAGAGGTCTTTGATCAGGAGTCGGAGCAGGGCTTTCGCCTGCTTTGGGTCTGCGTCGGCGATCGTGCGCTCGAGTTGGTCGGCGACGGCTTCGAGGTCGGCGCTGTCGGGCGTCGTGTCGGCCTCTGTGGCGAGTTGCTGGGCGAGGTCGGCGTCTTGTTCGCGCAGGGCGTCGAGGCGTGTCTCGAGGGCGGACACGCGGGTTTGGAGGCGGCCGCTGTCGAGGTCGCCGCTTTCGAAGGCGTGGTAGTAGCGGTCGAGAGCGCGCTCGCTGCGGCGGATCTCCTTAGCTAGCACGCGCTGGCGTTCTTTCAGCGTGGGTCGCCCGGCCTGCTCCTTGGCGGCTGCCTCGTGCACGGCTTGGCGGATGAGTGCTCCGTCCCGGTAGAGCGTGGCGAGCTGCTCGAGCACGGCGGCTTCGAGCTTGTCGCGAGGTATGCGCTCGCCGTCGCAGCTTGTGCGGCCAAGCTCCTGCCTGCCGGAGCACGCGTAGTAGTGGTACAGGCCGCCGTTGCCGCGGGCGCTCATTCCGACGTAAGCGCGGCGGCAGCGGCCGCAGCGGATGAGCCCGGTGAGCAGGTAATCGCTCGGGTTGCTGCGGCGCAGCGCCATGTCCTCGCCACGCTCGCGAAGCAACCTGCGCGCACGCTGGAAGGTGACGTCGTCGATCAGTGGCTCGTGGAGGCCGGGCAGGCTCTGGCGGCGCCAGATCACGCGGCCCAGGTAGGCCTCGTTGTCGAGGATCAGTTGCACGACGGCGGGCTGCCAGCCGGCGGCAGGCCCCGGCGCCTGCTCGGCGGCGAGCGTGCGTGCGATCGCGGCCGTCCCGAGGCGACCCCGCGTATAGACGTCGAAGATCCGTTTCACGATCGGGGCGGTCCGCTCGTCGGGCACGACGCGCTTGTGCTCGTCCCGGCGGTAGCCGAACGGGAGCCGGCCGGTGGGTCAGCGGCCTTCCTTGGCGCGTCGTTCGATGCCGGCGGTGACGCGGTCGACGATGGTGGCGTGCTCGAACTCGGCGAACACGGCCAGCCGACGCGCGTTACTTCCATGACCCCTCCTCGAAGTCGTGGTCGCGTTCGTCCATGGAGCCATTGATCGCCGGCGAACGCAAGTCCGTCTCGCGCGCCCCGGCGTTGAGGCCCGCGGCGTCGCGGCGGGCCTCTTCCAGGTGCGCTTCGCGCCAGTGCCGAAGCCGCGTGGCGAAGGCATCGGACTCGGGCTCCGAGGGCTGCGGCTTGCTCTGCACTTCCTCGCTTGTCTTGTATCCACCGGTGCCGAGTGGTGAGAGCCGCCGCCAGAAGTCGGGATCGTCTTTGCGCCAGCGCCGCCCCAGCGTCCGGCTCACGTCGACCGGCTTCATGTCGCCGCGAACGGGCAGATCGGTGAGCGCCATCGGCGGCGCGGTTCTCTCGTCGAGGCGCTCCCACACTGCTGCGAGGTGTCCCTCGGCGTGCAGCCGACTCGCGCTGGTCGCGATGAGCGGCCAGCGTCCGTCCAGGCTGTAGACGGACCCTCTGCTGCCTCGCCGCGCGCGCTCGCGCTCGAAGTGCTGGTAGGCGTGGCGCAGCGTCTCCAGCCGGCGTGGGCTGGGGACGACGAAGAGGACGCAGCGTGGTGGCTTGCCCTCGTCGAACAGTTCCGCCTCGGCGGTCCGGTATGCGAGCAGCTTCTCGGCCAGCCGTTGCTGCGTTTCGGTCGCGCGGTCCCACTCGAGGTAACACTCGCTCGGCCCCGCCAGCGTCTCCAGGTAGAAGCCAGCGTCGGGCAGCACCCGTCCTCTCCGGCGCTGGTTCAGGTGGCCGGCCGCCTCAGCTGGCGGCCACCACTCGCTCACGCCCAGATTCGGGTCGGCGAGCGTGGCGGCGATCAGATCGGTGAGGAACCGGTTCGTCTCCAGCTGATGGGCCAGCTGGGGATGCGAGCCCCAGTCGTCGCGCCGCTGCCAGCCGAGCTCCTTGCGCTCGAGGTCGTGCATCGCGGCGACCAGGATCGCTCCGGCCTCGTCGAGCAGCCAGTGCGCCTCCGGCTTGCCGTGGCCGAAGGGCGCTGGCGGGTAGAAGCGATCAAGAACGCGGTTCCGATAGAGGACCAGCAGCCGGTCCTGCGCTCTCCGGCGCGAGGAGAAGAAGAGCAGCTGCAGCTGCTCGGTCGTCAGCACCCGGTGGCGGTACAGGTAGAGCGCGACCTCCCGGTCGCGCTCGGTCAGATGGCGCGCGAGCTCGAAGAGGCGCTCCGCGCTCACGCGGAGCGGCCTCGCCGCGGCCCTCGGAATTGAACCTGCCCCTTGTTTGTCGGCGTCGCCGGATTGTCGGATCACGCGACCTCACGCGCGTTTCCGCGCCTTTCCGGGAACGGAACGACGCTGCCTGAAGCGCCGTCGATAACGCTGCCGAAACTGCTGGGAGAGGCGGACCCCCGTCGCTTTCGAGCGGCGGCGTCCAGGAGCAGCTCGACGAAGAGCAGGACCGCCTCGCGCTCCTGCTCCTGGGTCAGCCGGGCCAACCGCGGCTGTCCGAGCAGCGGCTGTTGGGGGCAGTTAGATGTCGTGCGCCCTGTCGGGCGGCCAGTTCTATCGCTCAGATTGTCGGGGCCAGCGGAGGAGCGTTACGACCCGAAGCCTGATCCATCGATCTCACAATCGGCTGACAGTTCGCTGACAGTGGGCCCGGACGGCAGCTAGACCAGGGACATCTGCGACAGAGGCGATCACTTCCAGCCCCAGCTGTCCCGATAAGTCTCGATCAGGTAGGCGTCGACGCGTCCGTAGTCGGGCAACTCTCGCAGCGGGCTGTTCTCGACTGCCGCGTGAAGCTTCCGCTCGATGTCGTCGATTTCGGCGAGAGCATCCTCAAGCGACACATCGCCCCGGCGGATCGCCATCACTCGCGATCGATCCGGCTCCGCCATCGGAAGCGTCAGGCGTCCCGTCGACAGCAGCTCGATGCCCTGCAACCCAAGTCGCGCGACGTGCATGGCGTACTTGGTGTCGAAGCCGTGGGCTTCGATCAGTTCGGGACGATTCACGCGCCGCTGCCCGCGGGTGCCGATCAGCCGCTCCTTCTGCGCGCGCATGTAGCCAACGAAGCGCGGCCCGGCCTTACGCGAGACGATGGCCGGCGCGAGAGCTCGAAGAGCGGAGCCGCGCTCGGTGCATACGAGCAGGCTCTCCGGCGGAGAGAAGAGCAAGAGCAGGACTGTGGGATTGCCCGAGAGCGCGAGCCGTAGCCACTTGCGCAGGCTGTAGGCGACCAAGTCGAGGTCGCCGGGACCGGAGCGGGCGCCTTCAGGCTGGGTTCGCTCGACGTAGTGCTCGAAGGGTCCCCACGACCTGCCTGATTTCACGAGTCGAAGACCGATGAGGAACTCGGGCGGCTCCAGGAAGATCGCCATCTCGTCGCGATCGTCCTGGTCGCCCTGATGGAGACCATGGACGGTCGAGCCGACGGTCCCTCGCAGGATTGTCGTCTTCTCGACCAGACTTCCCTGCTCGTCGCGTGCCACGAAATGACCCTACCGCCCGTGCCAGGACGTCCTCAGATCGGGGCTTACGCGAGTAAGAGCTCGCCGCCGAAGACGGGAGTTACCTGGCCGCCCAGGCGAGCCGTTGGCGACCACTCCCGCAGACGCGGCCGATCGAACGTATCGGGCACGTCGAAGTAGATCGTCCCCACGACCACGTGCTCGTCCGCCGTATCGCGAAGCTCGCCGTCGACCGGAACGTCCGGGTCGGCACCCAGCCACTCCGCTACTACCCCGACGTCACCAAGAGCTTCGTCGAGGCTCGACGGATCCGCGGCCACAGCGCGCTCTCGCACGAGCTGGACCAGCTGAGTTGGGTCATCGAAGTCTCTGAAGATCGGCGCTTCGCCGTGCCACGCCGCGTACAGGTCCCGGCGAGTGGCGCCCGGGAAGCCATCGGCGCCTGGCAGGCCGGCGAACTGGCCGCGCCAGCGCTCCCACTCGTCGACGGGAATCGCGACGCCGCCGTAGCGACGAACGGGCTGGCTTGGCCCGTACTGGTACGACTCGAACGGGTCGTTGATGTCCACGTGCGGAGCCGTCCAAAGCACGTAGCGCCCGATACGCGAGACATGGACGTAACCGCCGCTCTCGCAGCCGGCGAACCCGCACGATTCGCAGAGCTCGACCTGAACGGCAGGCTCATCGAACCAGTCGACAGCCTCGATGCCGTTCGCCAGCTGCTCGCCGCGGCAGGTTAGCTTCGTCCAGGACGGGCTCGACTGCTCCGACGAGGAGAAGTCCGGCCGCCACGGGACGAAGTCAGCGTGCTCGCAGACGAGCATCGGGCGAGCTTACGCGTCGTGAGAGGCCACGCTGCTGTGTGCTCATGCCGGAAGGCCGTCCACGAGTTCGAATGCGATCGGCGCAGGAAAGGGCGCGCCCCGCGGCTAGCCTCGCCTCGTGGGACTCCTCGCAGTCGATGTGTCCACTTTCGGCGTCGTGATGAGCGCTGATAGCCAGCCGGTCGAAGCACTCGGCGGGGAGACGCGCGTGCTCGCGCAGCAGGGAGCTCTGACGAGATGCCCAATCGTGATCCGCAACGAGGGCGGGTTCGCGGGGTTCACGGGGTACGTCGGCACGGAGGAGATCGACGGGAGCCCGACCTGGGATTGGCTGACCGCGTTCGGGTCGCGGCACGCCGGTGTCAGCCTCGCCGACTACGCCGACGCGCTCGGCGGGAGCTGACTGCGGTGTGGAATGCCCTCGGTCTCCAGTCGGCGCTGGAGATCCTGATCAGCGGAGTAGAGAACGGCGATGTGCGCTTCTGGTACGTGCGGAATAGCCAGGGACTCAACGACCACGACTGGACGTACAAGCCGCCGAAGCGGGACTTCGACGTCGTGGACGACTTGGACGGGCGGTACATGCCGAGGGATCTTCAGCCAGGCCAGACGAAGGAGGAGCTTCTTCGTGAGCGGACATACTCGTTCCGGCAGGGCGTCTTGCTCCCAGCGGCGCCCGTCTTCGATGCGTTCGGTCAGATCCTGATCCACGCTCTACACCCATGGCGTCGACGGCTTCGAGCCGGTCGGCTCGCTGGACGATCTTGCGTACTTCGCCCGGCAACGGATGGAGTTCTTGAAGCGCCTGTCGAGCAAGAAGCACGGCATCTACACGAAGTTGCCGGTGCTCTTGGCGGGGAGGTTCACGTCCTCGGAGTCGACCGCAACGGCGTGATGAAGACGTATCCAAAGATTCGGGCGCAGGCCAAAGTGATCTAGCTGGCGCGTCCACGGCTGCCGGTACCTTCGGAGCTGATCACGATCAACGGCAACGACTATCGCCTCGTCCTCCTCGACACGAACGCGCTGAGCGAGTTCGCGAAGCAAGGCGACAGCTTCCGTCACTTCCTGACGTGGTCGAGCGCGGAACCGATGTTCGTCCCATGCTTCTCGCTCTTCAGCGTCCTCGAGATGCTGTCCCGACGTGTACGGACGCTTCAAGGAGCTGTTCCGAGTGTGGCCCTGCATGCTCGTGAAGAGTCACGAGCAGCTGTTGGAGGACGAAGTCCGCTGCTACCCGGATCCCTCGCGTATCGACCCCATATTGCTCGGCTTCTCGATGCTGGGAGGCGAAGGCATGGATCTCGCCCGCGTCCTCGAGACGGCTTCCGAGGACGAGTTCTTCCGCGGCCAGGAGAAGTACTGGAACGATGCCGCTCATGACATCGTCGAGGGCATCGCGTTGTCTGTTGGAACTTTCCCCCAGAGGGTGATGATAGCCGCGACGAGGCACGGATTTCGTCGAGATCGCGGGCTTCTCGCAAGTCGCGATGCGCCAGCTCGACTTCGCGGAGCAAGACGGTCGAGATCGAGAACCAAGCCGTAAGCATCGGCGCCTTCCCGTCGGTGAAGGCGACCACGTACGCGGTCTGGCAACAAGTTCTACACCGATCGAAATCGCAAGTGGACGCGCTCGGACGCCTTCGACATCATCATCGCGTCGGCGATCCTCGACGTCGACGCGGTCGTCACCGAGAGCCATCTGGCGGAGGGCCTGCGCAAGACGAAGCGGCTGGACGACTTCATCGATCTCCGACGATCGATACGCTGCGCGATCTCCGACACTCCCCGCCCGCGGCCGCGCCGCTCGAAGCGGCGCGGTAGACACGACAGCGCCGCTATGCGTTCCAGTGAGCCGTGGCCTGTCGCGCTACGTCACCGAGATCGGCTCGGTGCCAACGAGCAACAGGTTTGCGCCTGACCCTCTCACGCGCCCCCACCCAACGTACCCTGGTGCGCATGAGCAGCGAGGATCCCCGCGAGCGTCGCGCCGCCGAGGCCGTCGGTCGTGCGCTCGGGCGGACGCTCCGTCGTTACGAGACCGAGCCAGGCGGCGACGACAGCCTCGACTACATCGACGATGAGAACGAGGCCTACGAGATGAAGTCGGTGACGCCGCAGGAGTACGAGGAGCTTCGCGCACAACGGTCGCCCTGGCATGGCTCCCGCCAGCTTGCGATGCATTGGTCGACTGCTTCTGGCGCCAACGATGGACGACAAGTTCAGACCGATGCCGGACTTCCCCGACTACGACACCGCGACTATCGCGGCCATCGAAGCCGACGGCTTCTTCACCGTCACCCGCAAGGAAGAGCGCGAAAGCCGAATGGAGAAAGCGGTACTCCGGCGCTCGCGTTCCCATCGCAAGGGTCGGCAAGCGAGAGGCCAAGCTCCTCGAGCAGTACCTACTCATCCTCGAGCAGGGCGGTGTTAGCGGTACGCGCGGCGCGGTCACACGGACGGACGAGGAGCGCAGGGCGCTCGCCGAGATTCACCGTCTGACCCGTGGCGCGATCTGCATGGCTCGTCCCGCTCCGCCCGGTGGAGGCGGGATCAGGATCAGGGTCGGTTGGGGCTACACGCGCGAGGGCCATCCCAACGTCCTTGTCTTCCGTATCCAGGCCTGGCTCGACTCCCCGCTGGGAGCCAAC
This sequence comes from uncultured Actinomycetes bacterium, assembly GCA_963738505.1. GTDB lineage: Bacteria > Actinomycetota > Thermoleophilia > Gaiellales > Gaiellaceae > Gaiella. The sequence goes on from CAVTWR010000004.1 coordinate 108,262, forward strand.
CTCGCCCTCTCTCTTCGGCAGTCTCGATTTGGGCGCAGGCACGGCGTCCTGACCTTCGAGTCGTCAGAGCCCGAGTACTGGAGTGCGGCTGAGGCGGGCCTGGCGTTTGTCCCCACGGTCGACTTGACCTTGCCCCCCGAGATCGATGCTCTTTGTGCCTCATCGGCCCTGTGCTTCTCCGCGATACCCCGAGCGGGGGTGGCAAAGCTTCGACGCCGTGTCCGACATGGCCCCGGTCGCGCCATCATCGACATCCGAGTAGCCCGACCTGCCGCGCGGCAGCCGGGCCGACTGCATACATAGCCGCTCGACTTCTAGGCCCGTCAGGACGCGGGGTGTTGGCGCCTACGGGAACTGCTGATCCGCGGCTGCGGCCATCACCTCGACAAGCCGCTCGAAGAACTGGATGCAACGCTCAGCATCGGAGCGATGGAGGTTCGGGCCGTCTTGAGTCCGCCCGCTGACCAGATCGGTTGCAGGTAGCGCCGCGCCATGTGCGATCGAACTCCATGTCCAACCACCCGTCGATCTCGGCCCTGACGTCAAGCGTCGTATATGCGTGGACCGGCGTACCGATCCCGAGGTCCAATTCGGAGACGGATCGAATCCGACGTTGTCGAGCAGCATCAGCGTATTGCGTGCGTTGGGTGTGTTGAATCGGCCCGAAGCAGTCCGGGTTGCGGCCCTGATGAGCGAGAAGAGCGCGTGTCCCTGGTGACCCGGTGGCACTTCAAGGCTGAGCAGGATCGCGGCGGTCGTGTCCTGAACGTACGCCTGCCAAGCTGCGGCGGTGAGAACCACGACGGCCCTGTTGAGCGTTGGCTGCCGGTGGCGGCGGCCCTGCCCAGCCTGTGAGTTCCGGTGGAACCAGATCAGATTGTTTGGGTCGCGCATCGCCGTCTGGAACTCGCGCTCCGCTTGCTGAGTTCCTGCGCTCATGAACCCATCGTCTCACCGCTGACGAGTTCCGCGAAGGGGCACAGCAGTCGGCCGAGGGAGGCTCCATCCGGTCCGGTCTCTAGGCTCCGATCAGCCCGAGTTCGTCGGGCGCTTTGGCGTCCCGAGGTGCTGAGGGGGTCGAGCGCGGCCGACCTCGATGCCGCGTCGCCAGATGGAGATTCCCATGGAACTCCGCATCACCGTCCCAATGGCGGGGGCAATCGCAGAGCTCTTCCCGCCCAGAGTCCGATCTCCCACTACGTACTCGACCGTTCCTTCGGGCGATTTCAACTCCGAGAGTTCGATCCTCGACGGCTTGATCCGAACGCGGGGAAGATCAAGCGAGTTCGAGAGGTCCTGACCCAGGCGGCACACCAGGATCCAGTCAGAGGCGGCCAGCTTCTCCTTCACCTCATCGACCTGTTGAAGGGAGCCGGCGAGTTCCCGCGCCTGGTGCAGAGTGGAGCGCTGACAAGTCTTCGAGGCGCTCTCCGATCCGCAGGATTCTCGATCGCGGACGATGGCACAGTCGCACCGCTATCGCTGGATGGGCTCTCCGGTCGAGAGCTGACGACGGCCTACAGGTGTATGTCGAACGTGCCAGGCGAGGGACGCCGACGCACCGCTCGTCGCCGGCACTGCGAAGGATCTTGCCGAAGCAACGGCGAGACATGTGCTCGTCGAGCGGGGCGGCAGCTACAGCGAAAGCATGGGCTTCCAAGGCACGCTTCATAACGCTTTCGCAGCCATCGGCATGACGCCGGTGGGGCCTTCGGAGTGGCAAGAGATCCTGAAGCAACTCGACAGCGACCCGATGCAGCGCCTCCAGCAATGCGTCTACCTGACGGCCCTGGCCGCGAACAAGCTGCGGCAGGCAGAGGGGACGGGACACGGGCGACCGCACGAGGCCAAGATCGCGAACCACGACGCGCGGATGGCAGCCGAAATCGCCGCACTCACCTCGGGCGCGATGCTCGATCGTCTCTAGGTCGCCAGCGCCGGCGCCGTTACCTCCGCCTGGTTTGTGCACCGCAAAGTTCCGCCCATCTCCTTCGCACCTCGCACGTCGACAGCAGCGGATTTGCCTTGAGGGACTCCTTGTGCTTGACGACCTTGCACGCGATCAACGGGTCACACTCATCGTCGCACCGGTGATGGGTGCGCAGGTGTCACCCCGGGTGAGGGTGTACTGGACGACCACCGTCTTACCCACGACCGGCCGGGCTGGCGTTGCGAGTCTGCCGCCAGCGCCCGCTTTCAGCTGCGCGGCCCGGGGACACCTCCCGTCCAGTCGCGTATCCTAGGGCGTCGTTGACGATATCGGACGGGAGGACGCGCAGGCGATGGTTGAGGAACGTGTCGCAGCCGTGACGGGCGCCGGAGCCGGGATCGGGGCGGCCTCCGCGCTCGCGTTCGCCGAAGCCGGCTACGCGGTCGCCGCGCTCGACATCGACGAGGCCGCCGCGGTGCGCACCGCAGACCACATCACCCGGACGACAGGCGCCCGAACACTCGCGATCGCGTGCGACATCACGGACTGGACGCGCGTAACGGCCGCGTTCGGGCGGGTCGAGACCACGTTCGGACGGCTCGACACGCTCCATGCCAACGCGGGCAGTGAGGGCTACGCCCCGCTCGAGGAGATGCAGCTGGAAGAGCTGCGTCGCCAGATCGACGTGAATCTCGTCGGCCACCTCTGCTGCATCAAGACGGCCCTGCCACTCCTCGCAGCAGCGGGGGGCGGCGGCTCGATCGTGATCACAGCCTCGGTTCAGGGACACGTGACGCTCCCCGGCTGCGTGCCTTACGCCGCCGCGAAGGCCGGCCTGATGGCGACCGCCCGGGCACTCGCGGTCGAGGTGGGCGGGCGTGGGATCCGCGTCAACACCGTCAGCCCGGGCACGATCGACACCCCGATGCTCCAACGCAGCCTGGACGGCATGAACCCCGAACAGGCAGCCAACCTTCTGACCGCGATCGACGCTGCCAACGCGCTCGGCCGGGTCGGCACCCCCCGTGAGATCGCCGACGTCGTCGTCTTCCTCAGCTCCGACCGCGCGAGCTACATCACAGGTGAGGACATCGTCGTCGACGGCGGCTACCTCCGCGTCAAGAAGATCACCTGATGGCGGTCGCGGCTCGCTCCCTCGACGACGAGCTCTCCGACCCCCGGCTCGTGGACGACCCGTACCCCGTCTATGCACACCTCCGCGACGAGGATCCCGTGCACTGGTGCGAGCCGTGGCGCCAGTGGGTAATCACCCGGTTCGAGGACGTCCAGGCTGTCACAAAGGATCCCGGCAGCTTCTCGAGCACGGGGTGGGAGGCGAGTTACATGGCCGGGCTCGACGAGGGCGCCCGTGCGCGGACCCCGGCCCTGGTCCGCCACTACGCGACGGGCATCCTTTCGAACACCGACCCGCCGGCGCACGGTAGGCTGCGCGGCCCCGTCGTGCGCAGCTTCACGCCGCGTGTCGTCGAGCGGCTGCGACCAGCCATCGAGCGGCTTGTCGAGAGCATGCTCGACCGGCTCGACCGCGCCGGCACCGTCGACCTCGTCGGCGAGCTCTGCTACCCGCTCCCCGCCACCGTAATCGCCCAGCTCCTCGGCGCCCCGGAAGCGGAACGGACCCTGTTCGAGCGCTGGTCGGCCGACCTCGTCGCGTTCGTCGGCAGCGGCAGGCCGCTCGCGGACCGTGCCGAGCGTGCGAACGCGAGCCTGGCGCAGTTCCGGTCCTTCCTGGAGCTGCTGATCGAAGACGCCCGCGTCCACCCGCGCGACGACCTGATCAGCCTCCTCGCCGCCCCAGCCGAGGGCGACAGCCTGGACGACGACGAGCTGGTCGCGACGTGCGTCACTCTGCTCTTCGCCGGACACGAGACGACCGCCAACCTGCTCGGAAACGGTGTCCTTGCGCTCCTGCGCAACCCCGAGCAGCTCGACCGGCTCCGAGAGGACGAGACCCTCGCGCCCCGCGCCGTCGAGGAGCTCCTGCGCTACGACAGCCCCGTGCAGAGGCTCCGGCGCCGCGCGACGGTCGACGTCGAGCTCCGCGGGCGGCGCATTCGGACAGGCGATCTCGTGATGGCGTTTAATGGGGCCGCGAACCGCGACCCGGCCACATTCCGGGACCCTGACGTCCTCGACATCGCGCGCGCCGACCAAGGGCACGTCGCCTTCGGCTACGGGATCCACTTTGCGTCGGTGCGGCACTCACGCGCCTCGAGGGGGAGATCGTCCTCGGCGCCCTGCTGCGCCGGTTCCCGGCGCTCCGCCTCGCTCCAGCCGCCGAGATCCGCTGGAAGCCGAACATAACGTTCCGCGGGCTGGAAGTGCTCCCGCTCGAACTGCGCTGACGAAAGGAGACCCATGACAGATACCCAGGAGCCGCTCTACCCCCTAGAGCAGATGGAGTTGTTCGCGTTCGGGCTCGACCACGCCGAGGGCATCTGCCTCGCTCCGGACGGCCATCTGTACGTCGGTGGGGAGGCCGGACAGCTCTACCGGGTCGGTGCGGACGACACCCTCTCCGAGCTGCTCTCAACCGGCGGATTCGTGCTCGGGCTTGCCGCCGACGCCGACAGCCGCATCTACGCGATCGACAACGTCCACAAGTGCGTGTGGCGGATCGAGCCGGCGACGGGTGAGCGGACGGTGTACGCGGACGGGTCGCCCGGGGGTAGGTTCAACGTGCCGAACTGGGGTGCGTTCGATCGCCACGGCAACTACTACCTTTCGGACTCCGGAGACTGGGGCGAAACAAACGGGCTCCTCTGGAAGGTCGCGCCGGGCGGGGCCGCGGAGATCTGGTCACGCGACGTCGTCAACTTCCCGAACGGCCTTGCCGTCTCGGCCGACGGCTCACGGCTGTACGTGCTCGAGAGCAACCCGAGTGCGCTTGTCGAGATCGCCCTCGGGCCGGACGGCGCGGCCGGGCCGCGCCGTGAGCTGTGCGCGATGGGCGAGATCGTCCCGGACGGCGTCGCGGTTGCCCGCGACGGGTCGCTCTACATCGCCTGCTACCGGCCCGACGCGATCTACCGCTGGCACCCCGACACCGGACTCACCGTGTTCGCCCACGACCCTCGAGGCACGTCGCTGGCAGCGCCGACCAACATCGTCTTCACCGGTGAAAGCCTCGACGTGATGGTCGTGCCGAACCTCGGACGCTGGCACCTGACCCGGCTCCGGGCCGGGGTCGCGGGGATCCCACTCAACCATCCGACCCGTGACCAGCTCGGCGGCTGACGAGATGACTGAGCGAAAGCCGAACGTCCCCGACCACTACCTCGACGGCCTGTTCCGCCTCGACGGTCGCGTCGCCGTCGTCACCGGCGGCGCCAGCGGCCTCGGCGAGGCGATGGCGCACGGGCTGGCTCAGGCCGGCGCGACCGTCGTGATCGCCGACTTCGACGAGGCGGCCGCGAAGGAGGTGGCGGCGAGCACCGTCGGGCGCGACTACGCGCTGCACCCCGTGGCCGTCGACGTGACCCGGAAGGCGGAAGTCGAGGCGATGGTCGCTGCCCTCGTCGACCGGCACGGGCGCGTCGACATCCTCGTCAACAGCGCCGGCACCGCCGGCCGCTACCCGGCGGAGGACTTTCCGGAGGACGAGTACGACCGCATCATCACCCTGAACCTGAAGGGCTCGTTCCTCTGCGCCCAGGCAGTCGGCCGCCAGCTAATCGCGCAGGGCGACGGCGGGTCGATCATCAACATCGCGTCGATCGGCGCCTCGATCGTCTACCCGCACGCGACCGCCTACAACCAGTCGAAAGGCGGCGTGCTGCAGATGACCCGCAGCCTGGCGCTCGAGTGGATCGACCACGGCATCCGGGTCAACGCCCTCGCTCCAACCCTGTTCGACACCCCGCTCGTGATCGCGGCGGACAGGAAGAAGTCGTTGACGAGCGACTTCATCATGGCCCGCCAGCTGATCGCTCGCCGAGGGCAGCCGCACGAGATCGTCGGGCCGTGCGTCTTCCTCGCCTCGCAGGCGTCGTCGATGGTCACAGGGCACATGCTTCAGGTCGACGCCGGGTACCTGATCGCCTGAGCCGCGCGATCAGGCGCCGGGCTCAGGCCGCGAGGATCCGGCGTGCGGCGGGCGACAGGCGCGCTGCTGTCGCCTCGTCGAGCAGGGCGGCCTGGTCGTTCTGGCGCGGCTGGTCCGCGCGCGAGTACACAGTGAAGACCCCGCGGCGCGGGCTATCGGTCGTGTTCTCGGTTCCGGAGTGCCAGACGTAGCCGTTGAACACGGCGAGCGATCCGGCGGGCGCCTCGATGATCACCTCGTCCGGATGCTTGGCGCGAAGGTCGTCCATCCGGTCCTCGGGGCGGAGTCCCGAGAGGTGTGACCCGGGCACAATCCTCGTGGCACCGTTCGCAACGCCGAAGTCGTTGAGCAGCCAGCACGAGTTGGACGCGACGAACCCGTCCCCGATCGGCCCCCACCAGTCGACGTGCATGTTCTGGTGGCCCATTCCCGGCCGGGCGGCTCGGCTCGTCACCGAGGACAGGCGAAAGTCGCCCAGATAGTGGTGCATGCAGGCGAGCAGGACCGGGTGTACCCAGAGCTGGTCGAAGATCGCGCCCTTGTGGTTGACGTCGTCGACGCGCGCGGCACCGGGGTCGTTCGGATTGATGTTCGTGTTCCAGGCGTTCTCGGCGTGCTCGAGCGCTTCGATCAGGATCGCACGGCGGCTACTGTGGCCGCGTCGAGGAGCCCAGGGAAGACCGCGTAACCGTCGCGGTCGAGCCGCTCCCGCTCCCCGGCCGTCAGCGTGGCCGGCCCGACGCCGAGCTCTGCAAGCGCCTGCTCGATGGACAACATCTCGCTCACCTGAATACTCCGCCGTCGTCGGAAGCTGGCCGGTGACGATACTCCCTGGTAGTAGGAGCGTCGATGGCGTGCGCGATCGAACGACCCGGGCACCGCCCACGCAGTAGATTTCGTGCGATCAGCCCGCCGGATCCCGGGGAGACCGGATGCGCGAGGCGGTGATCGGCTGCGGGTTCCAGGGCGATCTCCACGTGCAGGCGCTGTGCGAGCTCGACGTCGTCGACGTTGTCGCGGTCTGTGACGTCGACGCGGCACGCGCCCAGGCCCTGGCCGCACGGCACGGCATCGCCAGCTCGTACACGAGTCATGCCGAGCTCCTGGTGCGACACGACCTCGACCTCGTGACCGTCTGCACCATGCCCGATTCGCATCTCGCGATCGTCACGGACGCGCTCGCGGCGGGCGCCCACGTGGTGTGCAGAAGCCGATCGCCCGTACCGCCGACGAGGCCGCCGTGATGGCGCGGACAGCGGAGAGGGCCGGGCGGCGGCTGTTCGCCGGCTTCAACATGCGCCACATGCGCTCCGTGGCCGCCGTTCGGCGGTTCCTCGAGGCGGGCGGACTCGGGAGCCCGCTCTGCGCGCGCGGGTGGATGCTCGCCGGTGACGTGCCGTGGTGGGGCAGGCACTACACGAAGGCCGTGTCGGGCGGGGGTGAGATGGCTTCGACCGCGGTGCACATGATCGACGTCGTCTGGTGGCTCGCCGGCCGCCCGCGGCCGCTGACCGCCACCGCCTCCGGCGACCGTCTTCCCGCGCAAGCGGCTCGCCGGAAAGCCCGCGCACGTCCACGAGGCGGACTTCGACGTCGAGGATCTGATCTTCGGGCACATCCGCTTCGAGGGCGGGCTCTGGATGTCGATCGAGGGCGCCTGGGTCTGGGACGCGCCCGGCTGGAAGTTCGGCTTCGAACTCGTCGGCGACGCGGGGCAAGCGGCGACCGACCCGCTGCGGCTCGTCGGCGAGCGCAAGGGAGAGCTGACCGACCTGACGCCGCGCTACGCGCCGGACGGTGCGCCGGCGATCGGCGAGGATTTCCCGTCGTCCGTCCGGGCCGAGATCGCCGAAGTGGTGGCATCCCTCGAACAGGCAACTGGGGACACGACGACGCCAACGGCCTTCGAGGCGGTCGTCGTCCAGGCGATCGTCGACGCGCTCTACGCGTCGGCGGACCGAGGCGCCGAGGTCGGCGTGAGCCTGCCGTCGTCCGCTCCCGGCTGACAGGAGGCCTCAGACGGCAGCGGAGAATCTGACCGGCAGCGACTCGAGCCCACGGAACATCGGATTCGCGCGCCAACCAGGCACTGGATCGGCCAGCTCGAGGCCGTCGAGTCGGGCTAGCAGCCGTTCGAGGGCGATCCGGGCTTCGAGGCGCGCAAGCGGAGCACCGAGGCAGAAGTGGATGTTGAAGCCGAAGGCGAGGTGGCGGTCGGGTGCCGAGCGACGTCGAACACGTCCGGATCCGGGAACTGCGCCGGGTCACGGTTCGCGGCGCCGATCAGCCCGAGCACGAGACCGTTCCTCGGGATGGCCGTACCCTCGATCTCGACGTCCTCTGTCGCGCGGCGGGTCAGGTACTGCAGTGGACTCTCGAAGCGCAGCATCTCCTCGACGGCCCGCGGCACGAGCGAAGGGTCGGCGCGCAAGGCAGCCAGCTGGTCGGGATGCGAGAGCAGCGTGAACAGTCCGTTCCCGATCAGGTTCGTCGTCGTCTCGTGACCGGCGAGCAGGAACTGGATGAGCGTGACGGCCGCCGCCCGCGCATCGCGGTCGGACAGCTCGTCGACCGGCGGCCCGCCGGTGAGTGCGCGGATCAGATCGCCGGGCATGTCGCAGCCCCGCGCGGCGAGCAGGGTGCGCACCCAGCCGACGGCCCTGTCCATACTCTCCATCGCCTGGCGGGCCGTGGGCGTGTCGATGATCCGTGCGAGCTGGATCATGTCCTCCGCCCAGCCGCGGAACAGGTCGCGGTCGGCGAGCGGGATTCCGAGGACCTCGAAGATCACAGTTGCCGGCAGGGGGAAAGCCAGGTCGCGGATCACGTCCATCGTGCCCGCGTCGGCAACATCGTCGATCGCCTCGTCCACGATGGCCCCGATCCGGTCGGCGAGACCGCCGATCTGCGGCCGGAATGCGCGGCCGACACGGTCGCGGTGCGCCGTATACTCCGGCGGATCGCTCCAGAAGAAGCCGCGGAAGCCACCGTAGATCGCATCCATCTGCTCCCATGTCTCCGCGGGCAGAGACTCCATTCTCACCCTCACCCGCTCCGCACTCGAGAAGAGCGCCGGCTGCCCGAGGACGCGCTTGACGCTCGCATACCCGCTGACGAGCGAGCCGTTCCAACTCTCGCTGAAGTGGACCGGAGCCTCCTTGCGGAGCCGTGCATAGGTCGGGTACGGGTCGGCGTGGAAGGCGTCCGCCCGGAGCTCGGACTCGATCTCCCCGCGATGCGCGCCGGCCTCCACGAGTCGGTTCACGCGAGGATCGACGAGCCCGTACCCGGATCGAAGAAGTAGAGATCTTTCGTCGAGACGGCGACGTCGATGGTCTTGCCAGGTGCGGCGCCGCTGGCGCGGTCGAAGCGTCCGAGGAGCGTCGCGGTCTCGCTCGCCGCCTCGTGCTCGACCTTGGCGGCAGCGAACTCGTCGACGTCGGCCGCGATCTCGATCACCTCTGAGGTGACAACCGGCCGTGCGGTGATCTCGACGTGCGCGAGCACCTCGGAGCCGAGGAGTTCGGTCGCGCGCACCTCCCCGTGCAGGCGGCCGCCGAACGCAGGGCCGGCGGTGGCCGCATCCTGCAGGTGCTCCGGCCGCAGGCCGACTGCGACCTGCCGGCCGACGTACGAGGCGAGCGCCGGGCGCACGGCAGCGTCCGCGGGTAGCTCGAGCAGCGCCGGGCCGATGCGGCAGCCGAGACCGGCGGCGCTGGACTCGACCGTGCCGTAGAGGATGTTCATCGGCGGGTTGCCCACGAAGCTGGCGACGAAGCGGTTCGCCGGGCGGTCGAAGAGCTCTCGGCGGGGCGAACTGCTGCAGCACGCCGTTGCTCAGGACGACCCGGTCGGCCATGGTCATCGCCTCGGCCTGGTCGTGGGTGACGTAGATCGTCGTCGTGCCGAGCCGCGCTGGATGCCGGATCTCGCCGCGCATCTGAGCCGGAGCCGGGCGTCGAGGTTCGACAGCGGCTCGTCCATGAGGAACGCCGGCGGCTCCCGCACGATCGCGCGGGCCATCGCGATGCGCTGGCGCTGCCCGCCCGACAGCTGCCGCGGCCGGCGCTGCAGGAGGTGGACGACCTCGAGGAGCCGCGCCGCCTCGACGCGCCGCCGCTCGGCTTCGGAGCTTGCGGATCCGTGAGCGGAAGCCGATGTTGTCCTCGACCGTCATGTGCGGATAGAGCGCGTAGTTCTGGAAGACCATCGCGACGTCGCGGTCGCGCGGGTCGACGTCGTTGACCTCGCGCCGCCGATCCGGACCTCGCCGGCGGTGGGGTCCTCGAGACCGGCGAGCATCCGGAGCGCCGTCGTCTTGCCGCAGCCCGACGGCCCGAGCAGGACGACGAACTCGCCGTCGGCAACGGTCAGGTCGAGCGATTGGACGGCCCGTGTGCCATCCTCGTACACCTTGCCAACACCGCGGAACGTCACGGTCGCCAACGCACGACACCCCCTGGCTCGCTTGGGATCGAGAGATCGTCCTGCATCTCAGCTCTTGATCGCCCCGGCGGTGACCCCACGCACGTAGTAGCGTCGCGACAGGACGAAGATCCCGAGGATCGGGATGATCGCCAGCACGGCCGCCGCCGACATCAGCTCGAGGTTGAGCTGGCCGAACTGGTTCTGCAGCCGGGACAGCCCGACGGTGACGGTCGCGTTGACCGGATCGTTGATCAGCACGAGCGGTAGCAGGAACCCGTTCCAGGCGGAGATGGTCGTGAACAGCGCGACCGTCGCGATCGCGGGGCGCAGCAGTGGCACTGCGACGTACCAGAACGCCTTGAAGTCGGACGCGCCGTCGACGCGCGCCGCGTCCGTCAGCTCGGCGGGGACGCTCTCCATATACCCGCGCAGGAGCAGGATCCCGAGCGGGAGCGCGAAGGCGCTCTCGCCGATAATCACGGACAGCAGGCTGTTGTAGAGGTCGAACTGCCGCATCAGCACGAAGAACGGAATGATCACGGCCGCCGGCGGGATCATCAAGCCCGTGAGGATCAGCACGAACACTCCGTCGGAGATGCGGGTCCGGAAGCGCGAGAACCCATAGGCCGCGAACGTAGCGAGCGCAAGCGTGATCACGACCGTGCCCGCGGTCACGATCAGCGTGTGCTGGAAGAGGATGCCGAGCCCGAACTGGCGCCAGGCGTCCGGGAAGTTCGCGAGGCGGAACGTGTGTGGGACGATCTGATTGGAGAAGACGTCGCTGTTCGTCCGGATCGACAGTGAGACCGTCCAGACGATCGGGACGAGCGCGAGCGCCGCGAGCACGAACGAGACGATCGAGAGTACGAACTGGGTCGGCAGCGGCAGGCGCCGCCCGGTCGAGCCGCGGCGCGCCGCCGGCCGGCCGGGTCGCTTGATCACGCCCTGGCTCCGGTCAGCTGGCCGCGCAGCAGCGCGGAGATCGTCGCCAGCGCGATGATCACGAGGCCGATCGTCGACGCGTAGCCGACCAGGTTGAACCTGAAGCCCTGCTCGTACAGGTACGTCGACAGGACCTCGGTGCGCCGATCCGGCCCGCCCCCCGTCAGCACGTATACGAGGTCGAACACCTTCCAGCCGCCGATCAGGTTCAGGATGACGACGACCGCGATGACCGGGCGGAGAAACGGAACGATGACATGTCGGAGGCGGTTCAGCACACCGGCGCCGTCGATCCGCGCGGCCTCGACCCGCTCCTGAGGCAGGCTCTGGAGCCCGGCGTAGTACAGCAGGGTGTTGTAGCCGGCGTACTGCCAGACCGATGCGCCGATCACCGTCCAGAGCGCCAAGTCGGGGTCACCGAGGAACCCGATCGGTGTCGTCCGGAGCTGAAGCGTGTCAACGAGCAGCGAGTTGATCAGCCCGTACGGCCCGAGCACCTGGTTCCAGAGAATGGCGGTCAGGACCGGCGAGAGCGCCAGCGGGAGGAACACGGCGATGCGCAGGAACTCGTTGCCCCGCACCCGGGTGTTGATCAGGCTCGCGAGGGAGAGCCCGACGACGTTGAGAAGCACTGTCGAGCAGACGACGAAGATCAGCGTGTGGAGGAGCGCGTCGACGAAGACTGCGTCCGACGCAAGCTGCCGGAAGTTGGCCGTCCCCGCCCAGGGGATGTTGTGGATGTCGAAGCCCGCCCACTTCGTGAACGCGATCAGAGCGACCGTGACCACCGGCAGGAGCAGGAACATCCCGAAGAAGATCGTGGCCGGCGCGATGAAAACCGCGCCGGCCACGGACTTCCGCCGTTTCATGATTCAGAGCGTTTCCGGACGCGCCTTACTTGGGCACCGACTTGAAGGCACGCTGCAAGCCCTTGGTCATCCGCTCAGGGGTCGTTGTACCGTTGAGCAGCGCGGTCATCCCGTTGAGCAGCGTCGTGTAGACCTGCGGGACGAAGATCGCACGGGTTTGCGCCGTCGCCTGGAAGCTGACCATCCGCTTGTAGATCGCCGAGCCGTTCGACGAGATGTCGGCCTGGGACGAGGGGATCAAGTCGTACTTGATGAGATCCGCGTTCCCGGTCGCGTCGGTGAGGAGTCGAATCAGGTTGATCGCCGCCTCTTTGTTCTTCGCCTTGGCAGGGACGGAGAGGATGATGGCCGGCCCGCCCGTCGCGAGCGACTTCACCCCCGCTTTCGGTGCAGGGAAGGGGAAGAGGTCGTATTGGAACTTGCCACCGATCGCCTTGTCGAGAAGCGGTGTGCTGAAGTTGCCGACCGGGTACGTCATGGCCGCCTGGCCGCGACCGAACACCGCGACGTTGCCCATGAAGTCGAGCGAGTTCGCCCCGTCAGCCAGCAGCTTGGAGGTGACGAGCTTGCGCACCTGCGTCGCCGCCTGAACGAACGGCTTAGACGTCCATGGGACCTTGCCGAGTTCGGCCTGCCGGATCAGGTTCCCGCTCGGATCCGCATAGGCGACCTGGGCAAACCAGAGATCACCGTTGGGCCAGCCGTCCTTGACGTTGACCGCCAGCGGCTGCAGACCGGCCTTGCGGATCGGGGCGGCGAGCGCGAGCAGGTCGGCGTAGGTCTTCGGGACGCTTAGCTTCAGCTTCTTGAAGATCGCCTTGTTGTACGCGATGGTCAGCGTGTTCAGGTCGATCGGGATCCCGTAGATCTGCCCGTTGTACGTGAGACTGCTCATGACCGGCGCGTAGAACTTCGGGAAGCCGGTCTTGAGCGCGCTGGTAAGGGGCGTGAGTGTCCCGGCCTTGATCAGGTCGCGGTAATCGCCGCTCCAGGACATCTCGATCAGATCAGGGACGTCGCCAGCCGCGCTGGCGGTCTTGAACTTCGTGAAGATGTCGGCGAAAGCGAGGCTCGATAGGTTCACGTTGCCGTCGTACTTGGCGGTATAGCGCGCTCCGGCATCCTTAAAGACGGTCTCGTAGTTGTTGCCCGCCTGCCAGTGCCACATGGTGAGGTCAGGCCCCGCGTTGCGGCTCGCAGTCGAGGTGCCGGCAAGAGCCGCCGCAACGGCCCCCAGTGCCGAGACGGCGATGAGCGCCCCCTTAAAGCCCCTGCGGGAGCGCGAACGCCTCACGGAACTGCTCGCGGACGAACGGATCGGGTTCAAGCCTGTTCCTCCTCTCAACGCTGTTGCAGCAGCGGGGGTCGGATTTGCCCTGCTTGCAGTCGGTCCTGCGAACCTACTACTGCGGGGGTAAGGATGTCAATGGTGCGGTCGTGGCTCGCGCCTGCACGTCATCACGGCTCACCAGGCCGGCTCGGGATGATGCAACGGAAGACCGGGCCACGGCACTGGGAGAGCCGACAGGTGCCAGCGGCCGATGTTCGCGATCAGCAGCAGCGGCGATCCGACCGTCGTGAAGGCGACGTTGGTCGGCGAGGCGAGTAGCCACCCCTCGGGATCGTGGACGAGCGGCTCGGCCCGCCGGGAATCGCCCGGGATCATCCACACCGTCTCGGGCCGATAGGTGACGACGAAGAGATTGCCGTTGACGTCGAACGCCAGCCCGTCGGGGATCGTGCCCTCCATCAGCGCGAAGTCCTCGACCCGTCCTGCCGATCCGTCCGCGCGGATCTCGACGCGGCTGATCCGGCCGGGCGCGAGGCTCATCGCGACGTAGAGATGCTCCTCGCCGGGCCCCATGCAGACGCCGTTCGGAAGAGTCCGCAGCGTGTCGCACCACACCTCCCCGGCCCCGCCGGGCCGCATGCGGTAGATGCAGCCGTCGTGCTCCTTCCAGCGGCCGCTGTCGGAGACGTAGAGGTTGCCCTTGCTGTCGAAGCACAGATGATTCGGTGCGCGGATCTGCGGCGCTGGGGAGCCGTCCGCATACAGGGACGGGACGCCGTCGGCGCCGAACGCCTGGACGCTGCGGTGGTGGGGATCGGTTGTGTACACGGTGCCGGCGGCGTCGACAGCGAGCCCCAGGGTGAGCCCGCGGGAACTCCCAACCTCGGTCACAACCGGGGGATCGCCGGCGATCCGGTAGACCTGCCCCGCCTCGCCGCCGGCCCAGACCGTGCCGTCAGGCCCGACCGTCACGCCCTCCGGGTGGTCGAGTCCCTCCGCGTAGATCGAGACGTCGCCGATCGAGGTCACGGGCGGACAGGACCTTCCAGCCTGGCCTCCGTGTTCTGGCCCCAGAGCACCAGCCCGTCGATCGCCTCCGGCCTGCAGGCGGCCTCGAACCGCAGGAGTGCGTACTCGCCCGGCAGCAGGTCGACGAACCCGTCGCGGAAGCGGTGACTGCTGGTCGCCTTCGTCTCCACCGCCCCCCGGACGAGACGCGCGACGACCCGGCCCGCGTTTCGAACCCGAACGGTCCCGGTCGTCAGGTCAGACAGGGCATCGTGGTCGATCCGATCGAGCTCGACCAAGAGCTCGGTCGGCGGCAGCCCGGCGAGCCGCTCGAAGAGGGGCTGCGCGAACGCCTCGGCGAGCTCGGCCGGCGGGGCCGACGGCGTGCGGCCGGACGCGTACGCGAGCAGGCCGAGAGCGAGCTGGCGGATGCCGCGCCAGTACTGTCCGTAGGCCTTGATGTCCTTGCGCGCCCAGTGGGGGTCGACGTCGAGAGGATCCTCCCAGTCGAGTCCCTCGCCGATCCGGAACATGCGTAGTGGCTTGGTGAACGACCCTGTGAAGACCGCGGTGCGACCGGCGCCGTATGACCCGGTGACGAGGGAGCGGGAACGCGTCGAGGCGGGCGTGGACGGTCGTCCCGTCCCGCGGCTCGGTCCGGCTGAAGCCGCGGAACGGCAGCCCGGCGAGGTCGATGCCGAGCGCTTCCGCAGCCGTGCCGGGGTCGAGCAACGGCTCGCGGTCCCACACGCCGTCGTGGGGTCGCAGGGCTACGGGCAGCACCGGCTCGAGCGGTGTGCAGTCGAGCAGGGCGCCGCGTCCGTCGCCGCCGTGGAACGAGGCCTGACCGCCGGTGTGTACGAAGCCGACGCCGTCGGCGATCGCCTTCGCGAGCCAGCTCCACTCCTCGGCGCCGAACAGGTGCGCGGCGTAGTCCCAGCCGGCGAACCAGGCCACGTCGACACGCCCGGCGAGGCCGTCGGCCCAGGACGCGTCCTGTGGGTCGCGCGTGGTCTCGTCGACAACGGTGAGCTCGATACCCGGCACCCCGTCGAGGGCTTCGAGGATCGGCGCGTTGTAACGGCCCTGGCCGAGGAGAAGGACTCGCACCGGCTCGGCGAACGCCGGCTCGACGACGGTCAGCCACTGATCGCTGGCGGCCGCGACCTCGCCTCCCGGCCGGCGCGCGACGAGGCGCAGGAGATGGACGCCCGCTGCATGTGGAAGGGGCAGCACGAGACGCTCGACGGCCGCAGCGTCGCCCGCGACACCGACCGTCCGGGTGTCAGCGAAGTGCTCGCCTCCTTCGATCCCGACGAGCCGGATCGACAGCTCGAGGCTTTCGTCCGCCTGGGTGTCGTTGACGATCCAGAGATCCCGCTCGTACGTCGAACCGGCGGCGCGGGGAAGCAGCGGGAACTGCTCGTCGAGCGACAGCAGGATCGGCGCATACCCGGCCTTGAGCCCGAAGTACCCCATCTTCGGCCGCTGGCGGTGGTCGACGACGGTGAACTTGATCCCGGGCACGTTCTCGCGGTACGACCAGGTGCGGCAGCCCGCGACGTCCGCGAAGCGCTTGCGTCGGTACGTCTCCGCGCAATAGCGGAGCCCGAGCGCCTGGTACCACTGTACGGCGTCGACGAACCGCTCGAGCGTCGGCGGGTGGCGGTCGGCCCAAGCGGTACATGCGCGCGCGACCGAGGTGGTCAGCCCGGCGTAGTCGAAGGCCCACCGGTACGAGTACTCCTCGACGTCGATCGGGAGGCCGAGCCGACCTTCGCGCGTGGCTCCGTCGCGCCAGATCGCGTCCGGGGCGATGATCTCGCGCAGGGTCTCGACGACAGGCGGGGCGATCGCGCCGAACTCCGAGATGAAGTTGTGGTTGCGGTTGAAATGGTCCCAGAACTCCCCGAACGGGAAGCCCCCGTTCCAGATGTGTTCCTCCAAAAAGTCACAGAAGCTCGGGTGGAAGATCGAGCCTGGGTGCAGCCGGTTCACGATCTCGCCGATCGCGTCGCTGTAGTCCGTGTAGTCGCCCCAGACCCACTCCTCCTGTTTCCGCGTCTCGGCGAACGCCCCCCAGACGACCACCGACGGGTGGCCGCGAAGCTGGCGGACGATGTTCTCGACCGCGTCGAGCGACCAGTCCCAGTACTCGCGGAACCGCGGGTAGGAGGGATCGACGACCTTCATCGGGCCGAGCTGGTGGTACGGAAGCTCCTGGAAGACGAGCAGACCGAGCCGGTCGCAGGCGTCGTAGAGCCCGGGCTTCTCCACGAACGTGAACGAGATCAGGTGGTTCGAGCCGCCCTCGCGAAGCATCTCGGCGTCGCGCCAATGCTCCTCACGCGTCGGAAGTGAGCTGAAGATGTTCGCGAACGGGTACCAGACGCCGCGCAGGAACAGGCGCCGACCGTTCAGGTAGTACGCGAGCGTCTCGTCGTCGCGCCGGAGCGTGCGGATGCCGAAGACGCTGCCGCCGGAGCCTCCGCGGCCCGCGTCCACGGTGAGGCGGTAGATGTCGCGCGGCCCCGTGTCCCAGGTCCACCACAGGTGCGCGTCGGGGATCTTGAGGCGGTGCGCCGTCTGGGACCGTCCCGGGGCTCACCGTCGCGGTCGCGTCGAACCGGCGCGCCTTGCCCCCGAAGGTCTCGGGCGCCACGTCCAGACCGAGCGTGACCGTCGTGTCCGCGTCGCCCCCGCTCCACCCACTCGCAACGCACCTCGATCTCGGCCACCCCGTCGTCGCCGACCTGGACGGTCGTGCTTGCGACCCGTAGCAGCGCAAGCTCATGCCGGGTCTCGAGGTGCACGTCGCGCCACGGGCCGAACGGGAAGACGGAAACATTCCCCGAGAGCGGAAGACCGTCCCAGTAGTGGAGGAGGTTTCCCTTCATGTACTCGCTGTTCTTGAGGATGACGCTGAAGACGGTCGACGGGTTGAGGTAGAAGTGGCGCGAGTCGACCCGCCACGGGCACGAGATCGCGAGCCTCAGCTTGTTCTCCTCGCCGGCCGGGCGCAGCAGCGTCGTCACGTCGAGCTCCCACTCGGTGAAGGCGCCCTCGTGATGACCGGCGAACACGCCGTTCACCCAGACGTCGCAGAAGTAGTCGATGCCGTCGAACACGAGGTGGTGCGATCCGTCCCCGCCCCGGGCTCGCGAAGGTTCGCGTGTAGTGCCACTCGTCGTGATTGAGCGACTCGTCAGCTCGGGAACGTCGACCCACAGGTCGGTGAACCCGAGCTGTGTCTGCACGTTGCCGGGAAGGTTGACCGCTCCGATCGCGCGCAGGTCGTCGGCAACCGGCGGATCCTGGCTGCCGAGCGGCCGCAGAGGGGCTCGCGCGAGCTGCCAGTTCCCGCTGAGGAGCACACTCGCCCTGCCCACGTTGGGAGGCTAGACCGACCTCCGATTGCCTGTCAACTACACCGGTAGTAGGATGGCGAGCCGTGAGCGACTCGCGGTTCGCCGGGAAGGTCGCTCTGGTCGTCGGCGGCGCCCGTGGCATCGGCGAGGCAACCGTCCGGGCCTTCGCGCGTAACGGCGCGCGGGTCGTCGTCGTCGACGTGGACGGGGCGGCCGCCGCAGCCGTCGCAGCCGCCGTCGGCGGTCTCGCGATCACCGCATCCGCAGACGACGAGCGGGCCGTCGATGCCGCCGTGCGGCGGGCGGTCGAAGAGTACGGCCGGATCGACGTCGTCCACGCGAACGCTGGCATCGGAGCCTCGGTCCGCGTCGTCGACCTGACACTCGACGACTGGCGGCACGTCATCGACGTGAACCTGACGGGCGCGTTCCTGCTGGCGCGCGCCGGCATGCGCGCGATGCGCGCCCAGCGAACCGGCGCGATCGTCGTCACGTCGTCGCCGCACGCGCTGGCGACGAACGCCGCGACCGCCGCCTACGCAGCCTCCAAGGCGGGCCTGCTTGGGCTTGTTCGGTCGCTGGCCGCCGAGGGGGCCGAGTACGGCGTGCGGGCGAACGCGGTGATCCCCGGCGTGATCGACACGCCGATGGTGCGCGACTTTGTCGCGACGCGGCCCGACCCTGTCGCCACACGCGAGCGGTTTGCCTCGATGAGCGTCTTCGGTCGCCTCGGTACCGCCGAGGAGGTCGCGGAGGCTGTGCTCTTCCTGGCATCTGATGCCGCATCGTTCGTCACGGGAACAGCCTTGTGCGTGGACGGCGGGCTGCTGGCGACGCTCCCAGGGGCGATCGATTATGACTGAGCCCGGCAGCGAGAGTTTCGCCGTTCGCTTTTCGCGGACGTATGTGGAGACGGAGATGACCCTCGACGTTGACCAGGTCGTGGCGCTCTTCGCCGAGCACGCCGTGCTTCGGACCCCGGAGGCGGTCGTCGAGGGCAGGGCCTCGCTCCGGGCGTTCTATTCCGACTTTCTCGCGCCGATGGCCGAGATCGACCTGCAGCTCAACCGTGTCGTCGGGGACGAGCGGACGGTCGCGTTCGAGTGGTTGGGGACGACGCGATACCGGGACGGCCGGTGGGTCAGAGCGATCGGCTGTGACGTCGTCACCCTCGAGGGCGGTCTGGTCGTCGACTCGATGGTGCACATCCACCGGATCGAGGAGGTCTCGGGTGCTTGAGGCTGGGAGCGTCACGGGCATCGACCTCGAGCTTCCGCTCGCGCTCGGCGGTGCCGGCATCCTGATGAACCAGCACGGCTTCGCGACGGACGCCGAAGCAGTGGCGGTGGTCGACGCAGCGCTCGCGTCCGGCGTGCGTCTGTTCGACACGGCGCCGGCCTACGGGAACCGGCTCAGCGAGCGCCGACTCGGTCTGGCCCTCGAGGGCCGCGCCGACGTCACGGTCGCGACCAAGACAGGGCTGTTCGATCGTACCGGCGGCGCCTACGAGGTTGACTTTTCCGGCGACGCGACGAAGCGGTCGCTCGACGCGAGCCGCATCGCGTTACGACGCGATCGCCTCGACGTCGTGTACCTGCACGAGCTCACGGCCGCCAGCTGGGCGGAGGCGCTCGGCCCGGGCGGCGCCGCCGAGGTACTGGCCGAGCTCCGGGCGACCGGTGAGGTTCGCTCGATCGGGGTCACGGGCTCCTCGACCGCCTGTCTCCTGCGAGCCGCCCGGACGGGCCTGTTCGACGCGGTGATGGTGTGGCGCCGCTGGACCCTGCTCGACTCGAGCGCGGAGCCGCTGCTCGTGGAGGCGAACGCGCGCGGGCTCGAGGTGCTGGTGGCAGCGCCGTATGCCTCGGGCATCCTGGCCACCGGGGCCGGGGTGCCGGCGACCGTGCACTACCGCGAACCGAAGGCCGAGGAGCTCGAGCGCGTCACGGCGCTGGAGCGTGAGGCCGCCGCCGCCGGTTTGACGCTCGCCGAGCACGCTGTCCGCTTCGCTCTCGACGCCAGGGTCACCGCGCTGGTGATCGCTGCCGACAGCGTTGAGCAGGCGCGCCAGAACGCTGCGCTCGTCCGCGCCGCCGCGCGCGCGTCCTTGCACGGACGACCGGGCTGAAATGGACGTCGAGCCTGCCACGTGGCTCCTCAGCGGCCCCGACTGGTCACTGTTCCGCGCTCCGCTCCGCCCCGAGGGAGACACCGGGGCACCGTCCTTCGACGCGGCGACGAGGGTCGGCACGGTCGCCGTGCCGGGCCATGTCCAGGCGCATGCGGGGTTCGACGACCTGTGGACGGACGTGCCAGAACTCGCCCGGCTCAACCACGACGAGTGGCTGTACGTGAAGCGGTTCGGGTCGCCGGCCATCCCGTACGGCTCGCGGGCGATCGTCGAGTTCGACGGGGTCGACTACTTCTGCGACGTCTGGTTGAACGGCCGGCACGTCGCGCACCACGAGGGGGCGTTCACGAGATTCGAGGCCGACGTGACCGAGCTGCTCGAGCACGGCGTACACGACAACGAGCTCGTGGTCGCCGTCTCCTGCCCCTGGCGCGTCACGTCGCGCGCCTACTTCTTGCAGCCGTCCAATGTGTTCAGCGTCAACCGGAAGCACAGCGAGTGGATGAAGGGCAACCTCCTCCACTATTGGGACGGGCTGCCGCTGTCTGGGAACGCCGTCTTCCCCTTCGGGCCCGTCCGCGACGTGCGTCTCGTCGTCCGCAAGGCGGTGTCGTTGCGCGCCGTCGCCGTTGCGACCACGCGGATCGATACCGGCTCGGCGGAGATCGAGCTCGCGTGTGAGTGGGCGAGCGTCGCGGGCACGTCGACTGAGGTGCGTCTCGAGGTGCTGATCGAGGGCGACACGTTCGCCTGCGAGGCGCAGGCCCACGTGATCCAGGTCACGGTCGACCCGGGCGCCTCCGAGACGCGCAGCCGGCTGACGATCGACGACCCCGCCCTCTGGTGGACATGGGACCTCGGCGCCCAGAACCTCTACCGCCTCACGGTCACGAGCCGGGGCGAATCCGTGAGCTCGGTGTTCGGGATTCGGCAGGTCGTCCGCGACGAGGCGACGCTCGCCTACTCTGTGAACGGCGTGCGGCTGTTCCTACGCGGCGTCTGGTATCCGTTCGCGAACATCTTCTCCGCCCTCCCCTCGGCCGACGAGCACATGCGCGACGTCGAGATGCTGCGCGAGGCGCATGTCAACCACATTGTCGCGTTCACCTACGTCGAGAAGCGAGCCCTGTACGACGCCTGCGACCGGCTCGGCATCCTTGTCTTCCAGGAGCTGCCGTTCCAGCAGCTCGGACCGATGGCCGTCCTCGACCCGGCGTACCCCCGCTACGAGGCCTGGTGGAGCTGGGCGATCGACGCGGTCGACGACATCGTCCGGCAACTCCGCGGCCACGCATCGGTCGTGCTCTGGGCCGCCTTCGCCGAGACGCGAAAGAACGGTGAGTGGCTCTACGGCGACTACACGGCATTCAGCGACGCCATCCACGACGTCGTCCGGCGGCGCGACCCGGACGCGCTGTACCACCCGAGCTTCTGCGACTTCGAGGAGGAGCACATCTGGGATGGGGGGTTCCCGGACGGCGAGTTTTGGGACCACTACGACCGTAACCACCGGTTCGTCTCGGAGTTCGGCGCGATCGCCCCGCCCGTCGTCGAGACGCTCCGCGAGATCGTCCGGCCCGATGCGATCTGGGGACGGGACGAGCGGGTCTCGGGTCGCGTCAACCTCCCGATCGACGTCGAGGAGTACTCGTACCACTGGTCGTTCGACTACGCCGGCCTGACGAACTCGGTGTCGAGGCTGTTCCGCTGGGTCGACCGCACCGTGCCCACCCTGGAACGGTTCGTCGACGGGATCCAGGCCTATCAGGCGCTCGGCCTGCGCTACGCGGCCGAGACGTACCGGCGCAAGCGGTTCGATCTCGTCGCTGGCTGCCGCACCTGGTCGTACCGCGAAAACGTGCCCGGGATCAAGTTCACCGTCGTCGACCACCGCCAGCGGCCGAAGCTGGGGTACTTCGGCCTCAAGCAGGCGTATGCGCCACTGCTCGTCAGTCTCGACGAGCAGTACCCGCTCGCCCTGCGCGCCGCCGGCTCGGACTACCGCCGCGATCTCGTCGTCGTCAACGACGGCCGCGTCGAGCGCGACCTGCTGCTGACCACGACGCTGCACGCGACCACCGGAGAGGGGGTTTCGCACGACGCCATCGCCGTCGTCGTCGGGCCTGACAGCGCCGTCCGCCACCCGGTCGAAGTACGGCTCCCCGCCCAGCCGGGCCCGTACCTGCTGCGAACCGTCGCGACCGAGGACGGGGAGGAGGTGGCCCGCAGCGAGTGGTGGGCGAACGTCGTCGAGCCCGTGTTCACCCCGGCCGTGCGCGTCCTGTTGCTCGGCCAGAGCAGGTATGCGCATCCGATCCTCGACGCCTTCGGCGACGTGCCCGGCGTGGAGTTCACGATTGTCGACGAGACGAATCGCCATCCGCAGGACCCCTCGTGGAGTGAGCGGCTGACGGGGAGGGTCGACGTGATCTGGCTCGCCGGCTGGGAGTACGCGGCTCACCAGTTCACCGCTGCGGAGTGGGCGAATCTGGCAGCCGCGATCGAGGGAGGCGTCGGCCTCGTCCACACCGGCGGGCAGGCGTCGTTCCACGGCGGCGACGGACGCGGCGGGCTGCTCGACTACACGGCGCTTGACGCGGTGCTGCCCGTCGTGCTCCAGCCGCACGACGGCATCTGGGACTACGTGCCGACGCTGGACGAGGGCACAGCGCGCACGACGCTCGGCATCGCCCTCGACGGGTTCTCCGTACCGCTGTTCCACCGCACGACCGCACGCCCCGACGCCGTCGTGCACGCGACGATCGACGGCGGCCGCTACCCGCTGCTCGTGACGGGCCGGCACGGCCGGGGCCTCACGGCTGTCTTCGCGGCGGGGCTCGTCAAGCCGCTGCGCAAGTTCGGGGTCGAGTTCCGCGACCCGCTCGAGGTGGAGCCGCCCTGGGCACGCGACGACATCAGGCGATATTCACCGTACTGGCGGGGCACTCTTCAGCTCGCGCTCGGCCTGCTCGCAGCCGCGACGGGGCACGAGTTACCCGAGCCTGCCTACGTGCTCGCAGAGCGGCTGCGTAAACCGCTCTTCGAGCAGCTCGCCGACCTGTCGCAGACTTCGCTCGCGGCGCACATCCTGCACGCCGAGCGTGACGGCGGCCGTGTTCGCGGGACGGTCGCGGTCGCCAACACGGGGCAGGTCGCCGCGCGGCTGGTCCGCGGGGCCGTCGAGGCGGATGGAACGTCCGACCACCGCTTCCGCGACGGGTTCGTCGACCTGCTGCCGGGCGAGTCGGGCGAGCTGCGATTCGAGGCCGACGGGGCGTCCGGCGACGTTCGTGTGCGCCTTGCAGCGCAGAACGCGATACCAGTGAGGGTCGACGTGCCGCCTGGGGTCGTTGCAGCCGAGGACACGAAGCCGTAGCATGCGGCCGGTGAAGATCCTCCCGACAACGGTCGTCGGCAGCTACGCGCAGCCGGAATGGCTGATCGATCGGGAGCGCCTCGGTTCGCGCCTGCCGCCGCGTGTGCGGGCGACAGAGCTGTGGCGGGTCGATCCGCAGTACCTCGAACAGGCGCAGGACGACGCGACCCGCCTGGCCGTGCTTGACATGGAGCGGGCCGGCGTCGACATCATCACCGACGGTGAGATCCGGCGCGAGAGCTACTCGAACCGGTTCGCGACCGCCCTTGAGAACGTCGACATCGACAATCCCGGCTCGGCAATCGATCGCACCGGCCACCCGAACCCGGTCCCACGCGTGGTCGGGCCGATCCGGCGGCGCGGGCCGGTGGAGGTCCGCGACGTCGAGTTCCTCCGCTCGCTCACGACCCTGCCGACGAAGATCACACTCCCCGGCCCGTTCACAATGGCCCAGCAGGCCCAGAACGACTACTACGACGATGAGGTCGAGTTGGCCCTCGCCTACGCCGCAGCGGTGAACGAGGAGGCCCGCGACCTGAGGGCCGCGGGCGTCGACGTCGTCCAGATCGACGAGCCGTATCTCCAGGCCCGGCCGGAGAAGGCCCGCAAGTACGGGCTGCAAGCGATCGATCGCGCGCTCGAGGGCATCCCGGGCGAGACGGCGCTCCACATCTGCTTCGGCTACGGCCACATCGTCCACGAGAAGCCGGCCGCCGGCTACGCCTTCCTCGAGGAGTTGAACGACTCGCTGGTCGGGCAAATCTCGCTCGAGTGCGCCCAGCCGAAGCTCGATCTCTCCGTGCTCCGTCGGCTCCCCGACAAGAAGATCCAGCTCGGCGTCATCGATCTCAGCACGCACGAGGTCGAGACTCCCGCGATTGTGGCCGCGCATATCCGGCGGGCTCTCGAGTTCGTCGACGCCGAGCGCTTGATCGTGGCGCCGGACTGCGGAATGAAGTACATCCCTCGCGAGGTCGCGTTCGCGAAGCTGCAGGCGATGGTGGCGGGCGCTTTGATCGTGCGCGCTGAGATCTCCTGACCCGGGCGGGCGTCCACGATCCGCGTCGCCCGACCCTTCGGCCCGAGATCGGCGCGGTCATGCGGCGGCGCGGAGTCGCGGGGCCCTCGCTCGCTCAGACGAACAGGGTACCCGCAGGTCGCGTATGCAAGGTTCGAACGTCCCGAGCGCGCGCCCCCCGTACTGGGACCGCCTGCCCTGGGCATGATCGCCTGGAGCGGGAGAGCAACGGTCAAGGCTGTTCTCGCCCGCTCCAGTCCGCTCGGGTCCGCACCACGCCAGGAACCGCCGGTGCGCAAGTAGGGGTTTCCGTCAGGGAACTATGGGTTGAGCCCGGCATGGGACTGGGATTGTTGGTAATACCACCACAGATCCAATGTGGTATGATATCGGGATGAGCAAGCAGCTGACGGTGCGTCTCGCGGACGACCTGGTCGAGTTCATCGACGCGCGAGTCAAGGACGGTGACGCCTCCAGCAGGGCGGCGGTCATCGCCGGCGCGGTCGACCGGGAGCGTCGACGAGCGATCGCGGAGCGGGACGTGGCGATTCTGCAGCGGTCGGCAACGGGCGACAACCTCGACGAGCTCGCTGCCTACGCAGCGGATACAAAGCTCACCGACCTCGCCTGATGCGTCCCATCCACCTGGCGCAGCTGGACAAGACGCGGCCGGTGCTCGTGCTCACACGGGAGCTGGTGCGACCGCATCTCGCGCGGGTGACCGTTGCACCGATCACCACCACCGCGCGAGGTCTGTCGACGGAGATCGCGGTCGGCGAGGCGAACGGTCTGGATCGAGACAGCGTTGTTAGTTGTGACAACATACTGACCATTCCGACCTCGCGGCTCGGGCAGCGACTTGGGTATCTGCTCTCGACGCAGGAGAGCGAGCTTGCCGAGGCGATCCGGACTGCTTTCGATCTCGAGTGACTCGGGCCTGACCCAGTCAACCTGGAGTGCAAAGCTAGCGCGTCCTTGAAGATCGATGTGGTAGCGCGCCATCGATGTTCGCGAAGGCGAAGAGATTGACGAGAAGGCTCTCAACGCTCTCCTTCGCTCCGCCGTTGCCGTCAACACAGCACGCCGCGCTTAGACGTCTACGTGCCGGCCGAGGCGCGGGACGCGGCGCGCGCATGACCTTCCTGAAGCTGCTGCCGGGTATCTCACCGGCAACCCTACATTGGATGTTGAACGTCCTTATACGAGACGTGTAACATCTCGATATGGCATTCTTGGACGCAGGGCACACCCATGAGTTGCTGTTGGCTCTCGGCGAGCACTTGGAGCGCCTTGATGCGGCGACCGAGCTGGTGGTCATCGGTGGCGCGGCGCTCCTTGCTGTCGGGCTGACCACCCGCGCGACGCTAGACATCGATGTCGTCGCGTTCCGTTCCGGCGGTTCACTCGTCGATCCCAGGCCGTTGCCGGAAGCTTTGGTAGCCGCGAGAGACAACGTCGCGCGGGACTTCCACCTTCCCGCGGGTTGGCTGAACGCCGGCCCTGCCAACCTACTCGACTTCGGCCTTCCGGCCGGCTTCGTCGAGCGCCTCGAGCGCCGCGACTATGGACAGGCGCTCGTGGTCCATTTCGCAAGCAGGTTCGATCAGATCCACTTCAAGCTCTATGCCATGGCAGATCAGACCGCGGCCAAGCATGAGACAGATCTCGCTGCCCTCGAGCCGACGCCAGACGAACTGGTCGCGGCGGCTCGCTGGACACGCACGCACGATCCGTCTGAAGGATTCCTCGAGCAGCTCGTCGCAACCCTCTCCTACCTGGGGGTGGAAGATGTCGATCTCGGCGCTTAGAGCCACAGTCCGTACTGAGCTCACGGCGTTCGCGTGGGATCAGTGGGCTCAGCTCGGCGTGTTCGCGCCGACCGAGCGTCGAGATCGCCGCGCCGTCGACCCCGAAGCGCTGCTGTTGTTCACCCTCGAGATCGGGCGGAACGATCCGCGGCTGTTCGACGAGGTGCTCGACTGGCTGTTCACGAACGCGAGACTCGTGAGCGTCCAGCGTCTGCGGAACCTGTCTGTCGACGAGAGCGATCGAGCCCTCGCCGAAGCGGCGCTCGCCTGGGTCGCTCGTCAACGACCGCGAGCCGGCCTCTCGCCACGGGCCCCGGAAGGTCAACCGGCGGAGCCAACGCCGCTCTTTCGAACGGCCAGACAGCCAGTCGGCAATCCCGATTCGACCTTCCTGAGCTTCGGGTTCCTCAAGCCTGACAACGAGCCGAGCGGCAAGTCCTCGGCGCCGGACCTGAGTGCGCCGATCAACTTCACGTTTCGCATGCGTCAGCTGTTCGGAGTCGGCAGCCGTGCGGAGGTCTTCCGGTATCTGATCACGTCACTCGAGCCGGCCGGCGCTCAGGAACTCGCCACCTCCGCCGGCTTCGCCAAACGCAACATCAACGAGACGCTTGCCGCGCTGACGGCGTCAGGGGCGGTGGCGATGTACGTGCTCGGGAACGAACGGCGCTACACCGTCAATCGCAGCACGTGGGGTGAGCTACTCGATCTGAAAGCCGAGAGCTGGCCGACTCGCCACGAATGGTCAAGGTCACTGCTCGCTCTCCGGCGGCTTGCGCGGTGGATCGAGAGCCCCGAGCTCGATCAGCTGTCCGGCTACATGCTCGCCAGCAAGGCCAGAACGCTTGTGGAAGCGCTCGAGCCGGACCTCAACTTCGCAGGCATCTTCTTCAACGGCGCTCGCCCGACGGGCGAAGGGTACTGGAACTACTTCGCCGACAATGTCCGGCAGATCCTGTCGACAGTACGAGCCGGGTGGATCTAACGTGGACTCGAGCTCGCGGCGGTCACCACGCCGGCCGGGCCGAACTGTTGCGCGGAGCACGCGCCTGCCGCGAGGCCTTTGAATCTCGGCGTGATCGACTCCTCCCTGCTCGTCACCCGGACGGAGAACGCGCCTGCCACG
The DNA here is from genome assembly GCA_963738505.1 of uncultured Actinomycetes bacterium. GTDB lineage: Bacteria > Actinomycetota > Thermoleophilia > Gaiellales > Gaiellaceae > Gaiella. The sequence continues at coordinate 135,623 of CAVTWR010000004.1, forward strand.
GCGTTGCCGTTGGGAACTATGGGTCTAACAGCCGAAGACCCATAGTTCATCCTCCGGTTCGGGCTCGCACACCGCGCAAGCCGGCGGCCAGGATCCACTACTGAGGACGGTCTGCGACGAACCAGATTGCGTGGACGGGCTCGTCGCCGACGTTGGCGAACCGGTGAGGGGTCGTACAGGCGAACCCGATCGAGTCGCCAGGGCCGACCTCGGAGGTCTTGGGGCCGATCGTCACTTGAAGACGGCCCGAGAGAACGTAGCCGTACTCGTGCCCACCGTGGCGTAGGAGTGCGTTCGCCGGTGTCGACTCGGCTCCCACGTCATAGATGAGGTAGAGGAAGTCGATGTTGGGATCGACCCTTGGTGTCAGGCGCTCCCAACTGACGCCGCCTCCCAGTGCGACCCTCGGACGGTCGTCGGGATGCTGGATGGCTTCCGGCTGCTCGGCCGGCTGGTCGTTCACAGCGGTGTCACCGGCGCCGGTGTGCGAGCCGTTGAAGGCGATCTCGCTGAGCGAGAGGTGGAGCTCGCTCGCGATCGCGAAGAGCGTCGTCGCAGACGGCTCCGCCTTGCCGTTCTCGATCTGCGAGATGTGCGCCGGTGACACCCCGATCCGTCGCGCCAGCTCTCTGACCCCGATCTCCCGTAGCAGCCGGGCCTCGCGAAGGCGCGCCCCGAGGTACGAACGAACGACGGGCGACCGAGCCGCAGGGCGATCCATGCGCCCAGTATGACGCTCACCATCAGCGCAGCCCCCACAACCGTCGGCCGCGCTTCAGCGTCGGCTTCGAGGACAACGTTCTTCCGAACGAGTCGGTGGAGCCCCGTGTTGGAACACGGAACTCGTCGCTCGCGGCGGTTGACAGAGTGTCCCAGCTTGTTTATGTTCGTAAACACCTTGAAGCCGCCGAGATTCGACTATCACCGCGCGGGGAGCTGCGAAGAGGCGGTCTCGCTCCTCCGCGAGCTGGGCGAGGATGCGAAGGTACTTGCCGGCGGACAGAGCTTGATTCCGCTTCTCAACTTCCGGCTCGCACAGCCCTCGCACCTCGTCGCGATCGGCGGTGCCGACGATCTGCGGTACACGCGGGTCGACGGCGATGAGCTGGTCGTCGGTGCCGCGATGTGCCAGTCCGACGTCGAGCACGACGGCGATGTACGCGCGCGCTTGCCACTGCTCGCCGACGCGCTCGAGCTCGTCGCCCATCCGCCGATCCGCCACCGCGGGACGGTGTGCGGCAGTCTGGCTCATGCCGATCCGGCATCGGAGCTTCCCGCGACTGCCCTGGCGCTCGGGGCTACGTTCGTGGCGCGGAGCGCTGATGCCGAGAGACGCATCGCCGCGGACGACTTCTTCCTGGGTCCGCTGACGACCGCGCTCGCCCGTGACGAGCTGCTCCGCGAGGTTCGCTTCCCGTTGAATCGGGGGAGCGGACACGCGATCCTCGAGTGCTCGCGGACGCACGGCAACTTCGCGATCGCCGGCGCCGTCTCGGTGCTCGGAATTGACGATGCGGGCCGCGCGCACGACGTTTCGATCGTCGTCTTCGGCTCCTCCGCCCGGCCCACCCGGATTGCTGGCGCGATCTCCCTCCTCGAGGGTCAGGAGGCGACGGACGAGGTCATCGTGGAAGCGGCGGAGCGGGCAGCCGCCGAAATCGAGGCGATCGAAGACGTCCACGGCTCGGCGTCGTTCCGGCGCCACCTGACCTCCGTCTACGTCAAGCGCTCGCTCGCGCGGGCGATAAAGCGCGCCCGGAAGGAGTGAGGATGTCCGAGCACAGGATCAGCCTCGAGGTCAACGGGCAGCCCGTCGAGGCGACCGTCGAGTCGCGGCGTCTGCTCGTCGACTTCCTCCGCTACGACCTCGGCCTCGTCGGCACGCATGTCGGCTGCGAACACGGCGTCTGCGGGACCTGCACCGTCCTCCTCGACGGCCGCAGCGCCCGCTCGTGCATCGCGCTCGCCGTCGACGTGGACAGGAGCTCGATCACGACGGTCGAGGGCCTCTCCCCAGACGGCCGCCTGAACCCCGTGCAGGAGGCGTTCCTCGAGCAGCACGGGCTGCAGTGCGGGTACTGCACGCCGGGGATGCTCCTGCGCACCACCGAGTTCCTCCGCGAGAACCCCTCGCCGACGAGAGCCGAGGCGCGCGAGGCGATCGCGAGCAACCTGTGCCGCTGCACGGGCTACCAGTTCATCGTGGACGCCGTGCTCGACGCCGCCGCGCGGCTGCATACGGCCGCCGGGGAGTCGAAGCCGGGGGCCGCCGCATGAGCTCGAACGTCGCGTCACCGTACACCTGGATCGGACGCTCGATCCCGAAGGTCGAAGATCGGAAGTTCCTGCTCGGGCGCGGCAACTACGTCGACGACATGACCATGCCCGGGATGCTGCACGCCGCGATGCTCGGCAGCCCGTACGCCCACGCCCGGATCCTGTCCATCGACGCAGAGCGCGCGCGGCGGCTTCCCGGGGTCGTCGCCGTCGTCACGTGTCTCGAGGCGATGGAGCTGTGCAATACGATGCCCGACTTCGGCCCCGCGCCCGAGAAGCACGGCTGGCGATGCATGGCGTCGGACAAGGTGCGTTACGTCGGCGAGCCGGTCGCCGCGATCGTCGCCACCAGCCGGTACATCGCCGAGGACGCGCGTGAGCTGATCGAGGTCGAGTACGAGCAGCTCGACCCGGTCGTCGATGCCCGGCAGGCGATGGAGCCGTCGGCCGCGTTGGTGCACGAGCCGATGGGGACGAACGTCGCACTCGACTCGACGCTCAGCTACGGCGACGTCGACGGCGCCTTCGCGAACGCTGCTCTCGTCGTCCGCGACCGGCTCTACTGGGGTCGCACGGGCGGGCAGCCGCTCGAGACCGTCGCCGCGATCGCGAGCTACGACCCCGGCACCGGCATGATGACGATCCACTCGAACTCGGTTGCCCTCACGAACTTCCTGTTCCTGGTTGCGAACGCGATGAAGATCCCGGCCAACAAGCTGGATCTCCATCCCCATCCAGCCGGCGGCAGCTTCGGGTCGAAGTTCTGGGCCGTCCGGGTCAACGTGCTCGCCGGGATGCTGAGCAAGGTCGTCGGCCGCCCGGTGAAGTACGTGGAGGACCGGCTCGACAACATCATGAGCTGCGACCACCACGGGTCGGACCGTTCGTACGACGTCGAGCTCGCGATCGACGCAGACGGGATCTTCACGGGGCTCAAACTGGACGTCGTCGACGACTACGGCGCCTACATCCAGTTCGGACTCGGCACCCACGGCAACGCGATGGGCCAGGTGATCGGCCCGTATCGGATCGGCGCCATCGAGTACCGGGCCTGTGGTGTGTTCACCAACAAGTGCCAGCAGGGCGCGTACCGTGGCTTCGGCTCCGAGGTGCACAACTTCGTGCTCGAGCGCATTGTCGACCTGGCAGCGATCGAGCTCGGCGCCGACCCCGTCGACCTGCGGCGACGGAACTTCATCCGCCCCGAGCAGTTCCCGTTCAAGATCCCCGGCGGCAACGAGTACGACAGCGGCGACTACGAGGCCGTCCTCGACAAGGCGCTCGAGATGGCCGACATCCCGCGCTGGCGCCAGGAGCAGGAGCGGCTACGCAAGGAAGGTCGCTACATCGGCATCGGGCTCGTCACCTGCCAGGAGCGCAGCGTCTACGCGGCGAACGAGTGGTGGTTCTTCGACCCCGGCAAGGGTGTCTTCGTGTCCAGCGTCCCCGAGAGCGTGTCGCTCAGCGTCGACGCCACCGGCGGGGTCACGGCCACGCTCTACTCGACGGCGTTCTGGGGCAACAGCCCGGAGACGATGGTGGCGATGTGCGTAGCGGAGGAGCTCGGCGTCGAGCCCGAGAGTGTCAGCATCGTCTACGCAGGCACCCGCGCGGGCCTGCCCGGCAGCGGGCCGGGCGGAAGCCGGTTCACCGTGATGATCGCAGGCGCCGTCCAGGGCGCGGCGAAGCAGATCCGCGAGAAGGCGATCAAGATCGCAGCCCACATGCTCGAGGCCAACGCCGACGACCTCGAGTACGTGGACGCCGGCGTCGGCGTGCGCGGCAGCCCGGATGTGCGCAAGTCGCTCGCCGAGATCGCGGTAATGCCGCGGCTGTTCAAGCACAGCCTCCCCGACGACATCACCAGCGGCTTCGAGGCGCACATGGTCTTCGACCATCCGTACACGACGCTGACCACCGAGGATCGCTCGGACCTTGGCATCTTCTACCCGATGATGGGCCACGCCTGCCACATTCCCGTTGTCGAGGTTGACGTCGAGACCGGTGAGGTGACCTTCCTCCAGTACGTCGCCGTCCACGACTGCGGCACGCTGATCAACCCGAAGTCCCTCGCCGGCCACATCGTCGGAGGCCTGGCGCAGGGCGTCGGCCAGACGCTGTACGAACAGTTCGTCTACGACTCCGACGGTCAGCTGCTGACGGCGAGCTACCTCGACTACCTGATCCCCTCGGCGATGGAGGTCCCGGAGGTGATGATCGGTCACGTCGAGACGCCGTCGCCGTTCACGCCCTATGGGGCGAAGGGCGGCGGCGAAGGCGGCCGTATGCAGTCGCCGCCTGCGATCGCGTCAGCGATCGACGACGCGCTGGCGCCGTTCGGCGTGCGACTCCGCGACCTGCCCGCGACGCCGGAGCGGCTCGTCGCCCTGATCGAGGCCGGGCGCGAAGTGGCAAGCTGATGGCAGCCTCCCCTTTCGAGCCGGAGGCGGTCGTCCGCGCGGCGCAGCTCGTGCGCGAAGGGCGGATTTTCTCGCTGGCTCGCGAGCGGTTCCCGGGCATGCCGCTCTTTCCCGGGCATCCGCAGTTCCAGGTGCTGACCTACCGTAGCCCGCACGGCCTCTGCGTCGCCGGCGACGAGCCCTGGGGGCCGCGCAACGACGCCAAGCTCGGCTACATCAGCGAGCTGATGATCGGGACTGCCCACTCCGGCGCCCACATCGACGCGCTCGCCCACATGACGGTCGGCGACGAGCAGCGCTGGTGCGGCGGCTCGGCCCGCACCGACCTCGGCGACTTCGGCCCGGTCAAGGGCGGCGCCGAGGAGCTCTTCCCGATCTGGACGCGCGGGATCCTCTTTGACATTCCCGGTCATCGTGGCTGCGAGCATCTCGGCGCCGGCGAGGCGGTGACGGCCGAGGAGTTGCAGGCGATCGCCGACCGCACGGGCATCACCCCGGCGCCGGGCGACGTCGCGCTCATCCGCACGGGTTACATGACACACTGGCCCGACGCCGAGCGGATGAAGGCCAATCGCGGCCCCGGCCCCGACCTCGGCGCCGCCCACTGGCTCTACGAGCATGGAGTGATCGCAACCGGAACGGACACCGAGGCGTACGAGGTGCAGCCGGCCGTCGACGAACTCGAGCCATACAACCCGCAGCCGGTCCACACGTTCCTCCTGATCGAGAAAGGCGTCTACCTGATGGAGTCGCTCGACCTGGAGGGAATCGCCGCCGCCGGCCTCGTCGAGTTTCTGTTCGTGGCGCTGCCGCTCTCGATCCGCGGTGCGACGGGCTCGCTGATCGACCCGATTGCCGTCGTGTAGATGCCCCCGACGAGGGCTGCGCAACACAGCTACCTGGCGACGCATTCGGCGGAACTGTCGAAGCGCGCCGAGGAAGCCTGCTCTTGAAGGCGGCAGTCTTCCGCGGTCCGCGAGATGTGCGGATCGAGGAGGTGACGGAGCCTTCTGCGCCGGGGAGCGGTGAGGTCGTGCTGGAGGTCACCAGGGCGGCGATCTGCGGCACCGACGCCGCCGAATGGGATCACGGCCCGACCCTCTGCCGTCCCGGGGTGATCCTCGGGCACGAGTTCGTCGGGCGTGTCGTCGCGGCAGGCCGCGACGTGTCACATCTTCACGTGGGCGATCGCGTCGTCTCCGGCGCCGGCATCTCCTGCGGCACCTGCCTGTGGTGTCGCGACGGGCGGACGAACCTCTGTGCCGGCTACCGCACCCTCGGCCTGCAGGTGGACGGGGGCCTGGCGCAGTACGTCGCGTCCCCGGCGGGCATCTGTCATCCCGTTCACCCCTCGTGCACTGACGACGCGGCGGCGATGGCACAGCCCCTCGCGGTCGCGCTCCACGCCCTCTCGCGCGTCGGGCAGCGTCCCGACGAGAGCGTCGCCGTCCTCGGAGTCGGTGGCATCGGATCGTTCGTCGTCGCAGGGGCGGCCCGGCGCGCGGCACCGGGAGGCCGTGTGGTCGCGATCGATCTCGACGCGACGAGGCTCGAGACCGCGCGGGAGCTCGGTGCGACGGAGACGGTCGACACGTCGGGGCGGGATCTCGCCGCGGCACTGCTCGAGGCGAGCGACGACGCCGGCTTCGACATCGTGATCGAGGCGACGGGCGCGCCCGGCGCACCCGCGGCTGCGCTCGCGGGCGTGCGTCGCGGTGGCCGCGCGCTCCTCGTCGGCCTCCACGGCGTGCCACGCGAGCTCGATCTGACGTCCATGATCGTGCGTGAGGTGGATGTGTTCACAAGCGTCGCCCACGTGTGCGCCACGGACATCCCGGCAGCACTCGAACTCCTCTCGTCCACCGACATCGCGCGCCTCACAGCCGGCCCCGTGATTCCGCTCGAGACGCTCGTCGAGGACGGCCTGCGACCCCTTGCCGAGCGCCGTGCAAGCAGGAAGATCCTGGTCGATACCCGATCGTGAGGAGCGACTGTCGTTCCTGGCTCACCGGCTCGACAAGCTGGGGGTCACTGTTCGAGCCCCGTATCCATCAGCGTTCGCTCCGCGAGCGTCTCGAGCAGCTTGAATTGGAGCTGGGGCGAACGTTCGAGCAGCGGGCGGAAATTGTGCGCGCTCACGGCGAGCAGCCGCGCCGGCGAGGTCAACGTGACCGTGGCCGTTCGCGGCCGGTGCAGGATCAGAGCCAACTCCCCGAGGAAATCGCCGGGTCCGAGCGTGGCAACAACCCGGTCGCCCTGGCTGACCTCGGCTGTGCCCTCGACCAGCACGAAGAACGAGTACGCCTGAGCGCCTGCACGGATGAGCGTATGCCCCTCTGGAAGGATCACCTCGTCGGCGAGCGCGGCGACCGCCGCCAGTTCGCGCTTCGAGCAGCGCGTGAAGAGCGGCACCTTCAGCAGCAACTCGATCTTGGCGTCCTTGCGTAACCGCACCCGCCGCACTCTACAGCCGGCCCCGTGAGGGAACCCGCGGGTGGGACGACCCAGTCCCTCGGTTGAGGGGTTTGCTGGTGGTGCCCCTTTTGGGGCAGGGAAGCATGCGGGTTCGCTCGTACGGTGGGTCTACGTTCGCAGGATGCGGGCGGGAGACCAGAGGCGTCCTCGGCGGGGATGCCGGTGAGCAAGGAGCTATCTGTGGCATCTTCATTGTCTGCATCTGGATCACGTCTGCGTGCCGGTGTGGCGGCGTTCGCGGCGATGGTGACGATGGCGCTGGCGGCGGTGGCTGCCGGAGCAGGTTGGGGCGCGGCGACTGCTACGTATGACCCTGCGGTTGACGTCCATTCGATGTCCAGGACGACCGCGAATTCGGGAGCGGCGGCCTGGTGGAGTGCCGGGTACACCGGCGCCGGCGTTTCGGTGGCGGTGATCGACACCGGTGTCTCCCCGGTCGAGGGGCTGAGCACGGCCGGGAAGATCGTGTACGGGCCGGATCTGTCGCTGGAGTCGCAGAATCCCGCGTTCCGGAATCTGGACACGAACGGGCATGGCACGTTCATGGCGGGCCTGATCGCCGGTAAGGATTCCACGCTGAACGCTCCGTACGCGAGCGCGCCGGCGTCCACGTATCGCGGGATGGCACCGGACGCGCGGATCGTGAGCCTGAAGGTCGGGACTGCCGATGGTGGCGTGGATGTGTCGCAGGTGATCGCGGCGATCAACTGGGTGATCCAGCATCGCAACGACAACGGCCTCAACATCCGCGTGATCAACCTCTCCTACGGCACCAACTCGACGCAGGCGGCCGGAGTCGACCCCCTCTCCTACGCGGTCGAGCAGGCCTGGAAGAAAGGCATCGTCGTGGTCGCAGCCGCCGGCAACAGCGGCTACCAGGCCGAGCGAGGTCTTGCCAACCCCGCCTACAACCGGTACGTGATCGGTGTTGGTGGCTATTCCATGGTGGGCACGGCGGCAACCGCTGACGACATCCTCGGGGTCTACTCGGCGGGCATCCCAAGCAGCAGCCATCGCGGTCCGGACTTCGTGGCGGTGGGCTCGCACCTGCAGGGGCTGCGGGTACCGAACTCGTACCTCGACATGAACCATCCTGAGGGGCGGCTCGGCAGCCGGTACTTCCGTGGCTCCGGCACCAGTGAGGCTGCGGCGATCACCTCGGGCACCGTGGCCCTGATCCTGCAGAAGTACCCGGGTCTCAGTCCCGATCAGGTGAAGCGATTCATCGCCGTCAACACAGCCGTGCTGACGACGGAACCGGATCCCGACTACGTGGGCAGCGGCGAGATCAGCCTCACGAAGCTCGCGACAAAGACGCCCGGCAGCTACACCCAAAACTTTCCGAACGCGACCGGCACCGGCAAGCTCGAGCTCTCCCGCGGCACAGATCACATCTCCCTCGGCGGTGTCGTGCTGAGCGGCGAGAAGGACATCTTCGGCAGAGCTTTCAATGCTGCGGCGATGGCGACCCTAGAGGCGGCCGGCAACTCGTGGTCGGGCGGCACCTGGAATGGCAACAGCTGGTCGGGCAACACCTGGTCCGGCAACTCGTGGTCAGGGAACTCCTGGAGCGGTAACTCCTGGAGCGGCAACAGCTGGAGCGGCAACTCGTGGAGCGGCAACAGCTGGTCGGGCAACTCGTGGAGCGGCAACTCGTGGAGCGGCAATAGCTGGTCGGGCAACTCGTGGAGCGGCAACAGCTGGTCGACGGGCTCCTGGAGCTAGTGGACTGACTCCACACCCGCGGGACGAGATCGCGTCGGGGCCTTGGTGAGCCCTGGGTCGACCAAGACCCAGCTTCCCAGGGCCCGGATGCGCCGTATCCCAGCGGCTGGGACGCGATCGTAATCGGACTGACAGGGCTTCGACCACGCATGGTTGAGGCGGCGCCTGGCGAGCAGAGGCACGGCGGACGGGTGGCCGGCTGATCGCGACTCCCTCGGAGATGCCACGCACCCGGCGGCTTCGGCGGGGCCGGCGTCCGGTCGTGCGGCGTGCTCGGAGGGCATGTTGTGGCAGTCCTCGGGTGGACGCCCCAGTCCCTCGGTTGAGGGGTTTGGTGGTGATGCCCCTTTTGGGGCAGGGAAGCATGCGGGTTCGCTCGTACGGTGGGTCTACGTTCGCAGGATGCGGGCGGGAGACCAGAGGCGTCCTCGGCGGGGATGCCGGCGAGCAAGGAGCTATCTGTGGCGATTTCATTCTCTGCATCTGGATCACGTCTGCGCGCCGGTGTGGCGGCGTTCGCGGCGATGGTGACGATGGCGCTGGCGGCCGTGGCTGCCGGTGCAGGTTGGGGCGCGACGGCTGCTCTCTACGATCCGGCGGCTGACGTCTTCTCGATGAAGAAGACGACCGCGGATTCGGGAGCGGCGGCCTGGTGGACTGCCGGGTACACCGGCGCCGGCGTGTCGGTGGCGGTGATCGACACCGGTGTCTCGCCCGTTCCCGGGCTGACGACCCCCGGCAAGATCGTGTACGGCCCGGATCTGTCGCTGGAGTCGCAGAATCCCGCGTTCCGGAATCTGGACACGAACGGGCATGGCACGTTCATGGCGGGCCTGATCGCCGGTAAGGACTCCACCTTGACTGCTCCCTATGCGAATGCGCCGGCGTCGGCGTATCGGGGGATGGCCCCGGATGCACGGATCGTCAGCGTGAAGGTCGGAACCGCGGATGGTGGCGTGGATGTGTCGCAGGTGATCGCGGCGATCAACTGGGTAGTCCAGCACCGCAACGACAACGGGCTCAACATCCGTGTGATCAACCTCTCCTACGGCACCAACTCGAGACAGGCGGCCGGGATCGACCCCCTCTCCTACGCGGTCGAACGGGCCTGGAAGAAGGGCATCGTCGTCGTCGCGGCCGGCGGAAACACCGGCTATCAGCGCGGCAACAGCGCGCCAGGTCTCGCCAATCCAGCGTACAACCCGTTCGTGATCGGGGTCGGCGGCTACGACACGATGGGCAACGCGATACCGAACGACGACGTAGTGGGTTCCTACTCGGCGAGTTCGGCCGGCTGCGGCTCGACCTGCAAGAACCCCGACTTCGTGGCGATCGGGTCGCACCTGCAGGGCCTGCGGGTGGTCAACGGATTCATCGACGCGACCCATCCCGAGGGCAGGATCGACACGAGGTACTTCCGTGGCAGTGGCACCTCACAGGCGGCGGCGATCACCTCAGGCGCGATCGCGCTCATCCTTCAGAAGTACCCGACGCTTACGCCCGACGCGCTCAAGCGATTCATCACGTCGAACGCCAAGAAGGTGCCGGGCGCGGACTCTCAGGCGCAGGGTGCCGGGGAGATCGACCTCACCCAGCTCCTGTCCAAGGCCCCCGGTTCGTACACGCAGAACCTCACGGCGTCGACAGGCTTGGGAACGCTGGAGCTGAGCCGCGGCCTTGATCACGTCTCCCGTG
>CAVTWR010000005.1:0-241282 GCA_963738505.1 uncultured Actinomycetes bacterium
CGCTTTCGCTCCTGCCGGGGTACTGAGCCGGACTACCCCCAACAAGAACGGGCCGACGGTGGCGAGGTGGCGAGGTGAACCCACGGGGTAGGGTCGGGCGATGCTGCCGCTATCGATCCTCGACCTCGCGCCGATCGTCCAAGGTGGCAGCGCGGCCGATGCGTTTCGTCGCTCGCTCGACCTTGCGCAGCACGCCGAGCGCTGGGGATACAAGCGCTTCTGGCTCGCCGAGCACCACAACATGCCGGGGATCGCCAGCGCAGCCACAGCCGTCGTGATCGCACACATCGCCGCGGGAACGGCGACGATCCGGGTCGGCGCCGGCGGGGTCATGCTGCCGAACCACGCACCGCTCGTGATCGCCGAGCAGTTCGGCACGCTGGCCGAACTGCACCCGGGCCGCATCGACCTCGGCCTCGGCCGGGCTCCCGGTACCGACCAGATGACGATGCGCGCGTTGCGCCAGGGATTCGAGACGGCCGAGAACTTCCCCCAGGACGTGCTGGAGCTGCGGGCACTGCTCGGCGAGCCCCAACCGGGTCAGGCGGTGCAGGCGATTCCCGGAACCGGGACCCATGTGCCGCTGTGGATCCTCGGATCGAGCCTGTTCGGCGCGCGGCTCGCGGCCGTGCTCGGTCTCCCCTATGCCTTCGCGTCGCACTTCGCTCCGGACGCGCTCCTCCCCGCACTCGAGCTGTACCGCACGGAGTTCCGGCCGTCCGAGCAGCTCGACCGTCCCTACGCGATGGTCGCCGCGACCGTGATCACGGCGGACGACGAGCGCGAGGCGCGATTCCTGTTCACCTCACAGCAGCAGGCGTTCACGAACATGGCGCGGGGCCGGCGCGGACAGCTGCAGCCGCCGATCGAGGACATCGAGTCGTACTGGTCACCCGACGAGAAGGCCCACGTCACCAGGATGCTGCAGCGCTCGTTCGTCGGATCGCAGAGCGCGGTGCAGGCGCGGCTGCAGCACTTCGTGGAGGAAACCGGGGCGGACGAGCTGATTGCCGCCGCCGCGATCCACGACCACGCCGCGCGACTCAGGTCCTACGAGATCCTCGCAGCGACGGAGCTCTCTGTGGGTTGAGCGATGTCGAGCGGCGGACAGACTGCTGCGCTGGGCGCGAGGACCCGCGCTACGGCCCCCGCAAAGGGAGCCGTAGCGCTGACCCAGAGAACCTCAGGCGGGCTGGGCGACGATGCGGATGTAAGGGCGCGGCTCTTCCCACCCGTCCGGCCAGATCTCCTTGGCCTCGTCGTTGGAGACGGAACCCGCGATGATCACGTTGTCGCCGTGTTGCCAGTTGACGGGCGTCGCCACACGATGCTTCGCCGTCAGCTGCAGCGAGTCGACGACCCGGAGCACCTCGTCGAAGTTGCGGCCGGTGGTCATCGGGTAGACGAGGATCAGCTTGACCTTCTTGTCCGGACCGATCACGAACACGTTGCGGACGGTCTGGTTGTCTGCCGGCGTACGCTCGAGCGGATCGCCCGAGACGGCGGCGGGGAGCATCCCGTAGAGCTTCGAGACGTTGAAGTCCACGTCTCCGATGATCGGGTAGTTCGGCCGGTGACCCTGCGTGGCCTCGATGTCGTCGGCCCACCCCTCGTGCCGGTCGATCGAGTCGACGGAGAGGCCGATGATCTTCACATTGCGGCTGTCGAAGTCCGGCTTGATCTTCGCCATGTAGCCAAGCTCGGTCGTGCACACCGGCGTGTAGTCCTTCGGGTGCGAGAACAGCACCGCCCACGAGTCGCCGATCCACTCGTGGAAGTCGATCTCCCCCATCGTCGTTTGCGCCTGGAAGTTCGGGGCGACGTCGCCCAAGCTCAGTGCCATGCCATCCTCCCGCTGCTCGCTTCCCAAAGAATAGTAATGGGAGTCTAGCGCGGCTCGGCCGCAACGCGGAAACGGAGTTCAGGCGCCCGGTGCGACCTGAGCGCGGTCCCCGGAGCCGAGCACCAGCGCGCAGTACCCGTCGGCGATCGACCCACTGTCGAGCCGTCCGCCCGGGTCGAGCCACTGCGTCGTCCAGTTGACCATCCCGAGCAGCGCGTGCAACACGAGCCCACGATCCGGGAACACCCGGCCACGCTCGGCCTCGACAGCGCAGAGCAGCCCGTCGATCACCTCTTCAAACGCCTTGCGGAGCGAGCGCATGTTCTGCCGGTCGATCGGATCGCCGGCATTCCGCTCCTGGATGAACACCCGCATCTGGTCGGGATGCCGCTCGACATGACCGACCCAGGAACGTACCGCGGCGCGAAAGCGCTCCTCGGCACTACCGGGGCCGGCGGCGATCGCCTCCAGCTCCGCCGTCAGGGGCTCGATCAGGCCGCGGACGATGAGATAGAGCAACTCGTCCTTGTTGCCGAAGTAGTGGTAGAGCCCGCCGACGGTGATCCCGCTTTCCTCGGCGAGATCGTTCATCGACGTGCCGTGGAACCCCTGCTCCGCGAACAACCGCGCCGCGGCCGCGAACACGTCCTGCTGGCGGCGGTCGTAGCGCGCCCGCAGTCTCGCCCGATCCGGACGCTTGACCACCGGCCTGCCTCGTCCCAGGGCAGGTGCGGGGGAATCGTTGGGGAGTTTCGAGGGCACTTTAGAAATTCTAGCGATTGTTCGATATACTTGCGAGATGAACTTCGATCTCAGTTCCGACCACGCCCTCTTTCGTGACACCGTGCGCGATTTCGCCAGACAGCAGGTGGCCCCGGTGGCCGAGGAGCTCGACCGCGAGTGCCGGTTCCCGCTCGAGATAGTGCGGGCGCTGGCCGAGCTGGGCTGGATGGGCATCCCCTTCCCTGAGGCGGTTGGCGGTGCCGGCGCGGACACGCTCGCGTATGTGCTCGCCGTCGAGGAGCTGGCCCGAGTCGATTCGTCCGTGGCGATCACGCTCTGCGCACACACCTCGCTCGGAACGCAACCCATCTACCTCCACGGATCGGACGAGCTGCGCGCGGAGTGGCTGCCCCGCCTCTGCTCGGGCGAGATCCTCGGCGCCTTCGGCCTGACGGAGCCCGACGCCGGCTCGGACGCGGGCAACACCCGCACCCGCGCCGTGCTCGCCGACGGCGCCTGGACGATCGACGGCGCCAAGCAGTTCATCACCAATGCCGGCACGGAGATCAGCGGCTGCGTCACGATCACCGCGGTGACGGGAACCAGCCCCGACGGCTCCCCGGAGATCTCGAACCTGCTCGTCCCGCAGCACACTCCGGGCTACGAGATCGGCCAGAGCTACCGCAAGATGGGCTGGCACGCCTCCGATACGCGCCCGCTGACCTTCGCCTCGTGCCGTGTGCCCGAGGGCCACCTGGTCGGGGAGCGCGGCGCAGGCCTACGCCAGTTCTTCCAGGTGCTGGACATCGGACGCATCGGCGTCGCCGCGATGGCGGTCGGCCTGGCGCAGGGTGCGTTCGACGAGGCGCTCGCCTATGCCGGCCAGCGGAATGCGTTCGGGCGCCCGATCGGGAAGTTCCAGGCGATCCAGGCCAAGCTCGCCGACCTCTCCACCGAGATCGAGGCGGTCCGCCTCCTCACCTACAAGGCGGCCTGGCTGAAGGACGCCGGGCGCGACTTCACCCTCGAGGCGGCACAGGCCAAGCTCAAGTCCGGCCGCGTCGCAGTGCGCGCGGCGGAGGAGGCAGTGCAGATCCACGGCGGCTACGGCTACATCGAGGAGTACCCGGTCTGTCGCTTCTACCGGGATGCCAAGATCCTGACCATCGGCGAAGGCACCGACGAGATCCAGCACCTGGTGATCGCGCGCGCGCTGGGGCTCTAGTGTTCGGCACGGTGCTCGTTGCCAACCGTGGCGAGATCGCCGTCCGGATCATCGGCACGTTGCGCCGGCTCGGGGTGACGTCGATCGCAGTGCACAGCGACGCGGACGCCGGGGCACCGCACACGGTGGTGGCCGACCGGGCCCTCCGGATCGGGCCGGCAGCAGCAGCCGAGTCGTACCTGTCCATCGCGGCGATCGTCGAAGCGGCCGTGCGGAGCGGCGCCGAGGCCGTGCACCCGGGCTACGGGTTCCTTTCCGAGAACCCGGAGTTCGCGCGCGCCTGCGCCGACTCCGGCCTGGTCTTCGTCGGGCCGCCGCCGCACGTGATCTCGGCAATGGGCGACAAGGCGCAGGCCCGGGAGCTGGCACTCGGGGCAGGTGTCCCCGTCGTCCCCGGGCTCCACGGCAGCGATCTCAGCGCCGCCCAGATTGCGGCGTTCTGCGACGACCACGGATACCCGATCATGGTCAAGGCGGTCGCCGGGGGCGGCGGCAAGGGGATGCGCGTCGTGCGGTCGAGCGAGGAACTGGCGCCGGCGCTCGCGGCAGCGAGGCGGGAAGCGCAGGCCGCCTTCGGCGATCCGCGCGTGTTCGTCGAGCGGCTCGTCGAGAGACCACGGCACATCGAGGTTCAGGTCCTGGCCGACCGGCATGGCAGCGTGATCCATCTCGGCGAACGGGAATGCAGCCTGCAGCGACGGCACCAGAAGGTGATCGAGGAGGCTCCCTCGCCATCGCTCGACCCTGCCCTCCGAGAACGCCTCGGCGAGGCCGCCGTCCGGCTGACCCGAGCATGCGGCTACGAAGGAGCAGGCACGATCGAGTTCCTCGTCCCCGACACGCCGCCGGGCGAGTTCTTCTTCCTGGAGATGAACACCAGGCTCCAGGTCGAGCACCCCGTCACGGAGGCGGTGACAGGCCTCGATCTCGTCGAGCTTCAGCTCCGGATCGCGGCGAACGAGCCTCTGCCCCTGGCTCAGCGTGACATCAGCCCGCGCGGGCATGCCATCGAGGCGCGCATCTACGCGGAGGACGCCGAGGCGGGGTTCCTCCCCGCCACCGGCCGCTTCCTGGCGTGGCAGGAACCGGTCGGGGAGGGTCTACGGTTCGACTCCGGGGTCTTCGAGGGGTCGATCGTGACGACGGACTACGATCCGCTCCTGGCCAAGGTCGTCGCCCACGGAGCAGATCGCGCGTCTGCCCTGGAGTTGCTCGAGCGCGGCCTCTCGCAGCTCGTCTCGGTCGGCGTGGAGACGAATCAGGGGTTTCTGCGGCGACTTCTCGCGCGGCCCGAGGTTCGCGAAGGCCGGCTGGACACAGGCCTGCTGGAACGGGTTGGACCGGAGCTTGCCGCCGAACCGGCAAGTGAGATCGACAGCGCACTCTCGCTCGTACTGGTAGATCGCCTGGAGGCACTCGAGAAGCACGCCCTCAGCACGTCCGTACCCTTCGGGTGGCGACTCGGTGCGGCCGAAACCCGATGGCGAACGCGCCTGCGGGATCGCCACGATGCCGACGTCGAGGTGGTCGCGACCGGCGACGGCGACACCGTGTCGATCGACGCCGGCGGCGCTCAACGAACCGGATCCGCACGCCGCATCGACGACCGCTGGTTCGACGTCGTGCTCGATGGTCACACCCGACGCTGCCTCATCGCTCGCGACGGTGAGCGCAGCTGGATCTGGCGTGACGGCGCAGCCCGGGCCTTCGGCACGTCATCGAGAGATCGCGGTGCGGGGGGCGACCAACAGGACGCGCTGGAAGCACCGATGCCCGGCATGGTGATCGCCGTCGAGTCCGCAAACGGCCGGCTGGTCGCTGCCGGCGATGTGCTCGTCGTCCTGGAATCGATGAAGATGGAGCTACCGATCGCAGCTCCACACGCCGGTGTGGTGGGGGACCTCGACATCGCCGTCGGTGACCGCGTCCTGCTGGGGCAGCGGCTGGCCACGGTAACCGAAGGAGAACGCACATGAACACGTCAGTCGACCGCGAGGAACACCTCACCCTGATCGCCGGCCTCGAGACGCGCCTGGCCCGCGCGCAGGAAGGCGGCGGCGCCCAGGCCGTCGAGCGACACCGCTCACGCGGGAAGCTGCTCGCTCGCGAGCGAGTCGACCGGCTCTGCGACGCAGGCGCGCCGTTCCTCGAGCTGTCGGCGCTGGCGGCCGAGGACATGTACGGCGGCGAGGCACCGGCGGCCGGGATCGTCACAGGGGTCGGTCGCATCGAACGGCGGCAGTGCGTGATCGTCGCGAACGACGCGACCGTCAAGGGCGGCACCTACTACCCGATCACGGTCAAGAAGCACCTCCGCGCACAGGAGATCGCCTTCGAGAACCGACTGCCGTGCGTCTACCTGGTCGACTCCGGCGGAGCGTTCCTGCCGGCCCAGGACGAGGTGTTCCCCGACCGCGACCACTTCGGTCGCATCTTCTTCAACCAGGCCCGGCTGTCCGCCGCGGGCATTCCGCAGATCGCCGCCGTGCTTGGGTCGTGCACAGCCGGCGGCGCCTACGTGCCGGCCATGAGCGACGAATCGGTGATCGTGCGGAACCAGGGGACGATCTTCCTCGGCGGGCCGCCACTCGTGAAGGCGGCAACCGGCGAGGTGGTCAGCGCCGAAGAGCTCGGAGGGGGCGACGTCCACGCGCGCCGCTCCGGAGTCGTCGACCACCTGGCCGAGAACGACGAGCACGCTCTGGACATCGTTCGCTCGATCGTGGCCACCACGGCCTCCACACCCGCCACGCCCTGGGAACGGATCGATCCTCAACCCGCGGAGGGCTCTGCTGACGAGCTGCTGGAGATCGTGCCCACCGATCTGCGCCGCCAATACGACGTCCGTGAGGTGATCCGCCGCCTCGTGGACGCCGGCACCTGGCACGAGTTCAAGGAGCTGTACGCCACCACCCTCGTCTGCGGGTTCGCGTTTCTCGACGGACACCGGGTGGGGATCGTGGCGAACAACGGCGTGCTCTTCGCCGAGAGCGCGCTCAAGGGCGCGCATTTCATCGAGCTGTGCGATCAGCGCGGGATCCCACTCGTCTTCCTGCAGAACATCTCCGGCTTCATGGTCGGCCGGGAGTACGAGGCCGGCGGGATCGCGAGAGACGGCGCGAAGCTCGTCACCGCGGTCTCGTGCGCGCGTGTCCCCAAGTTGACCGTGATCATCGGCGGCTCCTTCGGCGCCGGCAACTACGGCATGTGCGGACGCGCCTTCTCACCGCGCTTCCTGTGGATGTGGCCGAATGCGCGGATCTCGGTGATGGGCGGCGACCAGGCAGCGACGGTGCTTGCGACCGTGCGGCGTGACGGTCTCGCAGCCAAGGGCGAGGAGTGGCCCCAGGCGGACGAGGGCGCCTTCAGAGCGGCGCTGCTCGAGCAGTACGAGACCCAGGGAAGCCCGTACTACGCAACCGCACGCCTCTGGGACGACGGGGTGATCGATCCGAGGCAGACCCGCAACGTGCTCGCGGTAGCGCTCGCGGCGTGTGCGAACGCGCCTCTGGGGCCCGTGAGTCACGGCGTCTTCCGCATGTAGGACGGGTGGCATGACCCCGCCTGGAGTGATCGATTCCCGTCTGTGCGCCACCGGCAAATGCACGTTCGTCGCGGCGATCGCGCGTCTGCGGGCTGAACGCCTCGCGAGGCCCTGAAGGGCCCCGCTCTGCCATCTCGCCGCCTTGCGAGGCCTGAAGGGCCCCGCTCTTCTTCCGGCCGAATTGCGAGGCCCTGAAGGGCCCCGCTCTGCATCTCGCCGCCCTGCGAGGCCTGAAGGGCCCCGCTCTGCATCTCGCCGCCCTGCGAGGCCTGAAAGGCACCGCTCTGCATCTCGCCGCCCTGCGAGGCCTGAAAGCCCCGCTCTGCATCTCGCCGGCTTGCGAGGCCTGAAGGGCCCCGCTCTCCCTCTCAACCCAGAGCTGCGGGCGAGGGACGAGATCCCAAGGGCAGAAGCGGCTCTCGGTGCAAAGTGGGTGCCTTCAGGGACTGCTGGGAAATCACCGATTGCACCCGCCCGCCGGTGGCCGGCACGGCCATCACCAAGGCACAACGAGCTCGTGCCCCGACAAGAGCGGAGTGGGGCCCTTCAGGGCCTCACCAGGAGTTCGGCCCTCAACAGAGCAGGGGGCCGACGACAACAAAGGTCTAGACCCGTCGGTGTGCGGGAGGCGTAGGCCCACCGCGTAGGAAGCCTGGACCGCGGGACAGCAGAACGTCTTGCGAGGCCCTGAAGGGCCCCGCTCAAACCACCGATCGCATTCGCCCGCGGGTGGCCGGCACGGCCATGGAAGACGCACAAGGAGCTCGTTCACCGCACGGTC
The DNA here is from genome assembly GCA_963738505.1 of uncultured Actinomycetes bacterium. Taxonomy (GTDB): domain Bacteria; phylum Actinomycetota; class Thermoleophilia; order Gaiellales; family Gaiellaceae; genus Gaiella. The sequence goes on from CAVTWR010000005.1 coordinate 8,117, forward strand.
TATGAGCGGAGAACGCCGCCAATGCCGCGCACGGCTTGACGGATGCGGTGCTCGTTCTCGACCAGCGCGAAACGAACGTACCCCTCTCCCCCTGGGCCGAAGCCGACGCCCGGGGACACTGCGACCCTGGCCCCCCTGGCCAGCTTCTCCGCAAACGCGAGCGAGCCGACCGCACCGAACTCTTCCGGTATCTCGGCCCACACGAACATCGTCCCGCGCGGCTTGGGGATCTCCCAGCCGATCCGGGACAGTCCGTCACAGAGCGCGTCGCGCCGCGAGCGATACACCTCCGCCACCTCCTGCGGGGTCTCGGGCGCTTCGTTGAGCGCGGTGAGCGCGGCGATCTGAATGGGTTGGAACGTCCCGTAATCCAGCCACGACTTGAGCCGGGCGAGTGCCTGCACCGCAGGAGCGTTCCCCACCACGAAGCCCACTCGCCACCCGGCCATGGAGAAGGACTTGGTCAGGGTATAGAGCTCGACCGCGACATCGGCCGCGCCGGGCACCTGCAGGATCGAGGGCGGCGTAGTGCCCGTCGAAGCCGAGATCGGCATAGGCGAAGTCGTGGACGATCAGCACGTCGTGCTCGCGGGCGAAGGCGACCGCGCGCTCCATGAAGTCGAGCTCCACGGTCGCGGTCGTCGGGTTGTGCGGGAACGAGAGCACCATCACGCGCGGCCGAGGGCGGGCCAGCTCCCACGCCTCCACGAGGTTGGAGAAGAGATCCTCGTCCGGGCCCATCTTCACCTGGAACACGCTGGCTCCGGCCAGGATCGGCCCGTGGATGTGGATCGGGTAGCTCGGCGCCGGCACGAGCGCGGCATCACCGGGTTCGAGCAGGACCCACATGAGGTGGACGAAGCCCTCCTTGGCGCCCATGGTGGCGACCACCTGCGTCTCGGGATCGAGCTCGACCCCGAAACGGCGCCGATACAGATCGGCGCAGGCCAGGCGCAGCTTGGGAATGCCCTTCGACGCGGAGTAGCGATGGTTGTGCGGCTTCTCTGCCGCCTCCGCGAGCTTGGCCACCGCCACCGCGGGAGAGGGCAGATCGGGGTTGCCGAAGCCGAGATCGATCACGTCGTCACCGGCCCGCCGCAACTCGAGCGTGAGCTCGCGGATCACCGCGAACACGTACGGCGGCAGGTCGCCGATACGGCGGAACTCTCGGGCGGACATCGACTACACCCTAGGCGTCGGAACGGCGTACTGCGGGGCCCTTCAGGGCCTCGCGAGGAGTGGAAGCCCGACCAGCAATTGGTCATCCGGAGCGGCGGATCCGAACCTCGTCACGGGACGAGCTCCTGGCGAGGCCCTGAGGCGCTCGAGCATCCCTGGCGCTGCCGAGCCCGCGGAGCGGGATGCTTCAGCGTCCTGCGGTTGTCCCCGACCCGAGACGCGTACGGCGCTACCCCTGATGCTGGAACGCCGCCTCGGTCGCGTTGGTGAGCGCCACACCGACCCGCACGACGTCACCGACCACGAGCAGCGCCGGGGAGGACAGCCCCTCGGCCGCCTCGGCGATGCCGGCCAGGTCGGCCACCACGACCTCCTGCTCGGGGAGCGTCCCGCTGGCGACGACGGCAGCCGCGGTCGACTGCGGGAGACCGGCCTGCACGAGACCGGCGGCGATCACGGACAGCCGGCCGAGCCCCATGAAGAGCACGATGGTGCCACCCCCTGCAACCAGTGCCTCGTAGTCCGGCTCGTCGCCGTTCTCCGCGCGGCCCGTGCTGAGCGTCACCGTGTGCGCCACCCCACGGTGCGTCACCGGGATCAATGCGGCGGCAGGCACCGCTGCCAGCGAGCTGACACCCGGGACGACGGTGAAGGGGATGCCGGCGGCCGCCAGCGCCAGCGCCTCCTCCCCACCTCGGCCGAACACGAACGGGTCGCCGCCCTTCAGCCGCACGACGTCGAGACCGCGGCGACCGAGACGTACGAGCAGCTCGTTCACCTGCTCCTGGCTCATGCCGGCGCGCGACACGACTAGCGCATCGTCGGGAACCTCGCGGAGCACGTCGGGAGAGACGAGGGTGTCGGCCACCACGGCGTCGCACGAGCGCAGCAGCTCCAGCGCGCGAACCGTGAGCAGCCCAGGGTCCCCGGGGCCGGCACCGACCAGGTGCACGGTCACGCGAGGGCCTCCTCGACAACCTGCTGGAAGTAGCGCTTGCGCTCGTCGTAGGTCGCGAGATGCTCCTTCGCCCAGGGACGGAGCTCGCGCAGCCGCACCGCGAGCTCCGCGTGCTCGGGACGAACGACGGTGGCGATGTCGTCCCGCAGCCGCTGCGCCAGCGCAGGCGACGCACCGCCGGTGGAGACCGCGACCGCGATCGGATCGATCCGATGCACCGCAGGGAGGATGAAGCTGCAGAGCTCGGGGACGTCGACGACGTTGCACAGGATCGATCGCGCGTCCGCCTCGGCGAAGAGCCGGCGGTTGAGCTCGGTGGTCGAGGTGGCGACGACGACGAGGAAGCGGCCGTCGAGATCCGTGGACTCGACCTCGCGGCGGTGGAGCTCGACGGGGAGTGCCTCGATCTCCGGGTGGACGTCGGGAGCGACGACGGTGACACACGCACCCGTATCCAGCAGACCGTAGATCTTCTCGAGCGCCACCGCGCCGGCGCCGACCACGAGCACGCTGCGGCCGCGGAGGTCGAGGCACGCCATGTAGTAGCGCGCCTCGGTCACGGCGCGACGCTGGCCACGCGCGCGCCGCTCTTGTCGAGACGGAGCACGACCTCGGTGCCGTCGGCAACGAGCGTCACAGAGAAGGCGCCCGGCCCGTTGACAGCCACCTGTACGCCGTCGAGCGTACGGCCGCGCAATGCCGTCAGCGCCTCGCTCACCTCGGAGGCGGTGCGAGCCAGCTCGACCCCGGTCGGCAGCCGGCGGAAGGCCTTGAGCGCCGCCTGCTCGCCGCCAGGCCCGTGCAGCGCTCGCACGCGGCCGGTCTGCAAGGCGAGCGTGAGCACCCGGTCGACCTCCGCTGCGCCGTCCTCGGAAAGCGTCCCGGCGTCCTCGAGCCCTTCGAGCACCGTGTCCAGCGTCTGCCCGTAGTCGCCGTCGGTGACGGCCGCGCGAACGGCGCCGAGCTCGGCGAGGGCGATCTCGCGCTCCTCGCCCTTGAGGACGACGGTGGCGGTCATGTGTGCGCCCGGTCCCCGAGGATGGCGTGCAGCTCGTGCTCGAACCCGCCGGTCTCGATCGAGCAGTGCATGCCGCACTCCTTGGGGGCCCCGGTCTCCCACCACCAGCGTCCGGCGCGGACGGGCTCGCCGGCCGCCACGGGTCGCGTACAGGGCGCGCAGCCGATCGAGGTGTAGCCCTTCGCGTACAGGGCGTGCGTGGGCACATCGTTCTCGCGCAGGTAGTCCCAGACCTCGTCCTCCGTCCATTCGGCGAGCGGGTTGAGCTTGATGATCGCGTCGTGGTCGTGGTCGATCTCGACCTTGCGAATGTCCGATCGGGAGGCCCACTGGTCGCGACGCAGCCCGGTGACCCAGGCGTCGAGGCCGGAGAGCGCACGAGTGAGTGGTTGCACCTTGCGGACGTTGCAGCAGAGCAGCCGCTGCTCCACCGAGTTGCGGAAGAGGTTGGGGCCATGCCGGTCGACGAGGCGCTGCAACTGGCCCGAGTCGGGAGAGAGCAGCTCGAGCCGCAGGCCCGGGTAGCGCTCCCGGAGCTCCTCGATCAGATCGAACGTCTCCTGGGGAAGCCGGCCGGTGTCCATCGAGAACACGCGGACGGAGGGATCGAGGCGATACGCCATGTCGATCAGCGCGACGTCACCCTCCTGGAACGCGGTCGAGAGCGCGAGGCGATCACCGAACTCGCCCATCGCCCACTCCAGCACCTCCCACGGCTCCCGGCCCTCGAACTCCACCGAGAGCTCGCCGGCCTCCAGATCGTCGAACAGCTCAACGCTCATTCCTGCTCCTCTCGATCATTGCCCTTACCGCCACGCGGCACCGTCACCGGGCGTCCTGCGGCAGTCGCCAGTTCGTCGTCACTCGATCTCGTGGCCCACGCCGGGAACGTCTCGCCGTCGATCCGGCCGGCGATCCAGCCCGCGACCAGGCCACTCACGGTCTCGTCGAGCTCGGTCGTCGCGACCCGGCGGAACAGCGGCCGCCCGACGGCTGCGTCCTGACCAAGGCCGCCGCGGAGATACAGCTCGTACGCCTGCTGGCGCTTGCCCTCGGCATCGCGCACGGTCGAGCCCTGGAAGCCGATGTCGCCCACCCAGTGCTGCCCGCAGGCGTGCGGGCACCCGTCGAGGTGGAGCTTGAGGTCGGAGACCGCGTCCCCGAAACGGCCTTCGAGCGCCTCGATCAGCGAGGAGAGGCGCGTCTTGGTCTCCGTCACGGAGTAGTTGCAATGCGGCTCGCCCGTGCAGGCGATGGAAGCGCCGCGGATGGGGTGCGCCTCGAGGTCGTAGCCGGCCTCACCGAGGAGCTGCCTGACCTCGATCAGGCTCTCTTGGGCGACACCGGTGAGCACCAGGTTCTGCTGCCGCGTGACACGGACATCGCGCCCGAGCCGCTCGGCGACATCCGCGAGGGCGATCAGGCCGTCACCCGTGACGAGGCCTACGTGCACGGGGATGCCGAGCGCGTTGCGACCGTCCTTCTCGGGAGCGAGCCCCATGTGGTCGGTATCCGTCCCGGGATGTGAGGGAAGCGTGTACGGGGTGAGCTCCCGTCCCAGGCGCCGTTCGACCTCGGCCCGCACGCCCTCCGGCCCATAGTCGTCGACCATGAACTTCATACGCGACTTGACACGCGAGACGCGGTAGCGCAGATCCTCCTGCCAGGCGTCGAGCAGGGCGCGCAGGACGGGCAGGACGTCCTCACGCTCGACAAAGACGCCGAGATCGCGGGCCAGACGCGGAACCGAGGCGAGGCCGCCGCCGACGAGGATGCCGAAGCCCTCGCGGCCGTCAAGGATCGTGGCCACGAGCGAGATGCAGTTGATCTCCGGCGCGTTGCAGCGGTGCGGGCACGCGGAGATCGAGATCTTGTGCTTGCGCGGCAGGTTCGAGTAGTCGGGGTTGCCGTAGAAGAAGGCCGTGACTTCGTCGATCACGTCCGTCACGTCGAACAACTCGTCGTGCGCGATGCCGGCCAGCGGGCAGCCCGTGACGTTCCGCACCGCGTCGCCGCACGCGCCGGCGGTCGTCAGACCGACAGCGTCGAGCCGCGCGAAGACGTCGGGCAGCGAGGCCAGGGTCAGGTAGTGGAGCTGCACCGTCTGTCGTGTGGAAAGCTCGCCTTCGCCGCGACCGTGGATGTTCGAGAGCTCGCCCAGGGCCCGCAGCTGCGCCGGCGTCGTGCGGCCGGCGGGGAGCTTGATACGGAGCATGAAGGTGCCGATCTTCGGCTTGTCGTGGTAGAGGCCCCACCACTTGAGGCGGACGATGTCCTCCTCGGGGATGTCGGCGTAGCCCGTGGCGATCAGCGTCGGCAGCTCGCCGAGCATCCCCAGCGGGCTCTTCTCGCGCTTGAGCCGCTCGACCGAGTTGCGCTTGAGCACCAGTTCCTCGGTTGGGGCCTCACGCAGAGGCGGTGTGACCATCGGACTTCCACCTCCTCCGGACGCTCGCGACGGTGTCGACGAACAAGCATTCGACCTTGATACTTCAGAATGTATAGCAACGTTACTTTTCTTGTGCAAGCATCGTTGGTTCACGAAGTGAAGCGAGGTGGTGTATGAGAGGATGCGGGCGATGCGACCGCTCGTGATCCTCCTCGCGCTACTGGTCGGGCTGGGCTGCTGCCGGGTGCGGCGGTGGCACGGCCGGCGGGAGCGGAGATGGGCCTGGCGTGACGGCCGAGCAACCCGCGATGGAGGAGACGACGGCGGGTGACCTCCCCATCGTCGTCGTCGACGCGAACACGGCGTCCGTCGACGAGCTCGCCGCAGCCTTCGCCAAGAACGGGATCGCCAACGCCGAGCAGTGGGCGCGCGAGGTCGACGGGTACAGACCGTACGACACGGCCGATCCCCAGCTGACCCACCTGCAGGAGGAGTTGGCCAAGTACAACCCCTCGCCCGAGACGCTGGCGCTGATCCTCGCCAGCCTCGACGTGTGACGGGAGACCGCTCCCAGGCACACGTGGCCTCCGCGCTCCGCCGTGCCTTTGTGCTGCTGGCCGCCGGCGGGATCGTCCTGACCACCGGCGAGCTTGCCTCGCTCAGGCACTGGCACGGATTCGAGCAGCTGATCCCCTGGGTCTCGCTCGCCGTGCTCGTTGGCGCGCTGGGCCTACGGCTGGGATCCGGGTGCAACGGGCGAGTCGTGCTCATTCGCGTGCTGGCCGCGGTCGTCCTGCTCAGTGCTCTCTACGGCGTTGTCGCCCATGTGCGGGCGAACGAGCGCTCGGGCGCACTCGACCGGCGCTACGAGGCAACCTGGAGCGAGCTGTCGGCAGCGTCTCGCTGGTGGGAGGCCGTCTCCGGCGGCGTCGGTCCCTCCCCCACGCTGGCGCCGGTCGCACTCGCATTCGCCGCGCTCACGCTTGCCCTCGCCACCCTCGGCCTCGGTCGCGAGGCGCAGGGACGACCGATCAGGTGATCTCGAGCGTGGCCCGGACGATCGCCACACCGTCGCGGTTGCCGCCGCGCACCGACCACACGTACCAGAGGTAGACGCCAGGGGCGAGCCTCTTCCGCAGGTCGTACGCAGCCGTCTTCGAGGTTGCCGAGACCACTCGCGTGTTCCCCCGATAGAGGGCGATCTCGTACCCGTCGACCCCGGCTACCGGCGCCCACGCCAGCCGGCGCGGGCCCGCGGGAGATCCGAGACCCGGCGGCAGGGAGGGCGCAACCGGCTTCGCGGCCGCGCCGGGCGGCTTCGGCTTTGCAGACGGCTTCGGTCTCGGAGCGGGCTTCGCCGTCGCAGGCTTGGCGAGCACCGGCTTGCCGGCCCGCGGTTTCGGTGTCTGGGGTGTTGTTACCTGAGGCTCTGACGCCCTGGGCTTGGGCTGCGCCGGGGTCGCAGCGCGGGGAGCCGGCGCGTCGTCCTCCGTCGCCGACGTCTCACCGCCGACGGGCTTCGTCGCCACAGGCGGCGCGGAACGGACGAATACGTCCTGCGATCGCTCCAGGGGCCCACCAGGCAGAAGAGCACCCAGGCCTAGCAGCCACATCGTCGCACCCACAAGGACCGTCCCCACGATTCCCTTGGCAATAGCCAGGACCCGTTCACGCCGGTGGAACACCGGGAGAGGCGCCGGGGCCGGCGGCGCGACGACGGGCGCAGGCACGGGGCCGGGCACCTGGGTGGCCGCCGCCGGCACGCGGGACGCCGGCGCTGCGGACGTGTCGGAGACCAGGCCCAGCAACTCTTCGAGCATGGCTTCGCGCAGCAATGCGCGCCGCCGTGCCGACAGCGGTTGGATGAGCCCGGGGCCCTCCAGGTCGATCGCGTCCTCGTCGGACGCGATCGCTTCGACTGCTCCGCTGGTCGCGTGCATCTCTCCGGTCATCGGCGGGAAACCCGTCCCGCTTGACCGCCCCTCGAATGCTGTACCCCCACCCTCGTTCGCTGTACCTCGATGGAGGCGAAAGTAGCGCCCTATCGGCACGGTGATCGCTCGCTTGAGGGATGACGTGTCACCCCCTCTCCGCCGATCCCTCAGGGCATGCGCATCGGAGCCGCAGCCCTCTTCCTCTCAGCCCTCGGCTGCGCCGTGACCCTGCTCACCGGTGTCGCCGGTGCGGAGCAGACCGGCTGCGGGTCCGGCGCCAACGGCTCCAGCGGATACTCCTATGCCGGCCGCCAGGCGGCCGTCACGGGCCACGGCGTTCGCGCACGAATCACCAGCCTGCGCGCCCCGAACGTCGCCGCCGGCCATGTTGCCGGCTGGGTCGGCGTCGGTGGCCCCGGTGAGGGCCCCAACGGGTCGGACGCCTGGCTCCAGGTCGGCATCGCAGGCCTCCCGAACACTGCGCCGATGCTGTACGCAGAGATCATGGAGCCCGGCCACGATCGCCTGTTCGTTCCTCTCGAGGAGGGCCTCCTGGACGGCACCACCCGCAACGTCGCCGTGCTGGAGATGGCCAAGGCCCCGGATCACTGGCGCGTCTGGGTCAACGGGCAGCCCGTCACCGCTCCTGTGCATCTCCCCGGCGCGAGTGGCCGCTGGCAGCCGATCGCCACAGCCGAGTCCTGGAACGGCGGCGAGCCCACCTGCAACGGCTTCGCCTTCCGCTTCGAGCAGGTCGGCGTGGCCGGCGCCCGCGGCGGCTCCTGGCACGCGTTCGCCCCCGGCTACACCTTCCTCGATCGCGGCTACGAACTGCACGCGCTCACCCCCGACCCCGGAACGCAGCGCACGCTCTCGACGCGGGGCCCCAGGCCGTACGCGTTCGAGGCTCTCTCGCGCTAACCGAGGCACGGGCGCGGGCTTTCCCCAGTCCGCCAAGTTCGCGTAAGGGCAAGCCCTCACACTTGAACCGCTGGCCTCAGGCGACGATGAGGATCGGCGTGCCGAGCTTCATCAGCGAGCGCAACGCCACGGCGTCGCGGTTGTGCATCCGCACACATCCGTGTGAGACGGCCTGCCCGAGAAGCCACGGCGAGTCCGTGCCGTGGACGCCGACGATCCCGCCGCCCGGCCAGTCCGTGAGCTTCGAGTATGCGCTCGTCTCGAAGGCAAAGGCCCCGAGGATCGGAGCGGTCGGCTTGAACCTCCAGGTCACGTAGAACAGCCCGAGCGGCGTCTCGGCTCCGCGGGCGCCTACAGCAACCCGGCCGGCGCGCACGATACGGCCGCCGACGCGGAACTCGAAGCGACGCGCCTCGCGGAACACGGTCAAGGAGCGATTGACGGGGTCGAGCTCGAGGCTCGCCGCCGGTACCCAGCCGGTGCGCCCATTGGGGCGGCCGGGAATGCTGACGCGGTACCACGACGGGGTCCCCGTCGCTCCCCAGCGTGGCCTCGAGCGCAAGCACGACTTGCGGCCGATAGTCGGTGCGGAACTGGCGCAGCACCGTGACACGGGGGGCGGTCGCCGATGGCGCAGTGCGGGCGGCGACGGCAGTCCACGCGATCGTTCCCGAACCGACCACCTCCGGCGGTTGCCGAGCCCTGTCGCCCTTCGCCAGCGCCGAGCCCGTGACCACGACCGCGAGCACGAAACCGGTCAGGAGCAGGCGAGTCAGGGCGGCTCGCGGGTTCATGGCCACACTGTACGCCCCGCAAGGGTGACGATCCTTCCCTCGAACGAGGGAGTACGACACGAGACCGGCGCCCCTTGCGGGGCGCCGGTCTGGGTGCAGCGCGGATCGGGAGAGTTGTTCAGCCGGTGACGGGCGGTTCGAATGCGCCGAGCACCCCGACGCGCTTCTCCGCGCACTTCGCCGGGCTGGTCAGCTTGATCGAGATGATCCCCGCCTTCGCGGCCCGAACCGTCGTCACGACCCGACCCTGACCGTCAGCGGTCACGACCTTGTCGATCCCGGGGCCCTTGATGCGGAGCTTCGCACCCGGCACGCGCTTGCCGCCGGAGACCACCGTGATCGTGATGTTGCTGCGGGAGCCGGCCGTAACCGTCTTCTGCTGGATGATGAACACCGCGCAGGTCTTGGCCTTGGGCTTCGGCTTGGGCTTCGGCTTGACCTTCGGAGGCGTGGCCGGGCTTGTGACCAGCGTTTCGGCCTCGTCCTTGTTGTTGCCCATGTTCGCTTCCGAGCCACCGCCGGCGGCAACGGTCGCCGTGTTCACGAACGTCCCCGTCCGCGTGGCCTTGGCCAGGACGGTCACCGTGAACGAGGCGCCGGCCGGGAACGAGCCCGGGCGGGAGCAGGTCACGAGACCGGTGGTCACGATGCAGCTGACGCCGGCCGAGGCCGTCGCACTCTGGTACTCGATGCCCGCCGGAGCCGGGTCGCCCACCTGGACGTCCGTCGCCGTCGTCGTGCCCACGTTCCGCACCGTCAGGGTGTACGTGACCGTCCCGTTGAGCGGGGTCGGCGACGTCGCATCCTTCTGGATCGCCACGTCGATCACCACAGGCGAGCCGGAGGTGGCGGAGGTGGCGGAGGTGGCGGAGGCGGCGGAGGCGGAGGCGGCGGAGGCGGCGGCGGCGGTGGGGTCGTCTGCTTGGTGTTGGTGATCGTGCAGAGCGGACCCGGGCCTTCCACAGCCGGCGTTAGCTCGGTGCAGTTGGCGTAGCTGGTGGTGAAGCCGACGACGGCTGGCTCCGTCACGTTGTAGGCCGCCCCTCGGGGCAGCGTCACCGAGTTCTCACCGTCTGCTTCGAAGGCGACCGTCTGTCCGTTCACCGTGAAGGAGAAGCGATGACGTGGGTGTGTTAGCGCCGACGACGACCTTCTTGACGCGGATCTTGCCGTCCTGCGGTCTCGTCCTCTGACTTGGAGTTGGTGATCGGTGCAGGTCGGCGTCTGGCGTTCTGCGCCAGGGCGAGCACGACCTGCGAGCACCCGTCGTAGCTTGTCGTGAAGCCGTTCTGGTTCGCTTGGACCTCGACGACGGCGTAGGTGCCGGCCGGCAGTGACATCTCGTTGCCGCCGCATCGCGAACGCGATCGGCGAGCCGCCGTTGACGGTGAAGCTGAAACGAACTCACGGCCGTATCCGAGCCATGGACATTCTTCACGACCTTGAGCTTCGGCTGATCGCCTTCCTTCGGGTCGAAGCAGAACTCGATCTTCGTGATCGGCTCATACTCGGTCGCGTCGCTGCCTGGAGGGTCAGGCCGGAATCGAAGATGTAGTCGCCGCTGTACGTGTAGAGGGCGGCGTTCTCGTCGCCGTGGACGATCACGGCCTGCACGGCGAGCGTGTCGACACCGTCGCCGATGATCTTCCACCCGAAATCATGGGCGTGGACGTCCTGAGTCCTGAGCTTCCCGTCGTTGTACGAGCCCTCGGAGGGGGCGCCATTGATGGTGTACGAGCCGGCATCGTCGAGCCGGGCGCGCGCAGCCTGGCCGTTCCCGACGATGTCGCGCTTGATGGCGCTCCCGTCGTAGTCGGCCCGTCGCACCACCCGGCACTCGGAACAGAGCAATCGCTGCAATTGCACACGCGGCGGCGACCCATGAATGCCTTCGCATTTGAAGTTTGCATTTTCCCATCTCCCTTGTTCTCTCCGCGCTTACCCGATCAATCCTAGACAGAGGATTCGACAACGTCGTGCCTGCTCGATGCAGGCCAAGGCCCCTCGAATCGCAGAGTATGCCCCACAGGGGGATCACCAATCGCTCGATCGAGTGACGGTCTCTCCCCCTCCTGAGCCAAAGACTGGTCGTCCGGACGGCTCCTCCGGGAACCCAAGTCGAGGGGACGCCTCATAGAGCACGAGCCAGCTTGCGACAGTAAAACGCCTCCGCGTAACGCTCCTCGGCAACGGCCTCCAACCCGCGAATCCGCATCAACCCGAGGAAGGTCTCCCGATCGAACCAATGTTTCGACCGCTGCGTCCCGAAATGTCGTTCGAGCAACAACGCCTTCTCCTCGGCGATGGCCGCCGAGACAGGGACGTAGACGTTAGGGCGGCCGAGATCGCCGTCCACCTTGGGGATCTCGTACTCGAGGATCGCATGAGCCGGAAGGTGTTCCAGGTCAGCTCGCAGGCGAGGCGGTGGTCCTGGTGCAGGTCGTCCCGCGTATGGGTAGAACACGAGCTGGGGATCGAGCGCCTTCAGATCCTCGAACGCGCGCTTCACGTCGGCTCCCTCAAACGGCATGAACCCGTCCGTGAACTCGTGGAGAACCACGCGAGCCGTGCCCGCGTCCGGCAAGGAACGACGCTGGCGCTCGACTCGGCCTCCGCGCGTCGCTCCCCCCGGGCAGCCAGAACCACCCAGTCGACCGTCAGATCAGGGCAGGAGCGGGTGAGACGTGAGAATCGTGGCGCCGATTCCGATCTCGATGTCGTCGGAATGGCAGCCGATCGCGAGCACGCGCTCCAGCGGACGTTCCACTGACGAGGAGACCCAGCGCGTGCATCAACGCCGATCCGCCCCGGGTTACGAACCGCCCGAGCTGGCCCCGGATACAGTGAGCACGGAGTGAGACAACGCATGAGACGGCCAGGATACGTGGCGGCGACGATGGCACTGATCGGTCTTGTCGTCACCCTGGCCGCGATTTGGAGAATCTCACCGCGGGAGGCGGATCCCGCTCCTGCCGCCCCCCCGGGCTCCGCTCCTCCCCGACCTCGTGGCGGTGGCGCCCTCGGACGTCGTGGGATCGATTGGACGGGAGGGGCAAGGGCCGGCCATGCTCTTCACGGCAACGGTGGCCAATACCGGACGGGGGGTGTTCGAACTGGCAGCGGAACGCGGGGACACGCGTGGTCGATGGCGCGTGACGCAGCGCTTCCAGGAACCCGACGGGTCGGTCACCGAGCAGGTAAGTCCAGCCGATCTGGTTTGGGGGGGTCACGGTCATCAGCACTGGCACGCGCGACTCGGTGCGAGCTACACGCTTCGCCGGATCGGCGGATCAACCGCCGCGCGCCGCTTCCGCAAAGCCGGATTCTGCTTTTTCGACCACGAGGCGCTCGCAGCTGCGAAAGCCGAGCCGAGCCCTTTGCGCTTCGGCAGGGAGACATGCGCCGGGCAGGATGCCCTGCGCATCTCGATGGGGCTCTCGGTCGGCTGGGCGGACCCCTACCTCTGGACGCTCCCCGACCAGCGGATCGAGCTTGCCGGTCTCCCCTCCGGGCGCTATCGACTGACCATGACCGCCGATCCTGACGGATGGTTCCGGGAGACAAACGAACGCAACAATTCGAGCTGGGTGGAGCTCCGGGTGAACGTCGCGGCGGCACCGCCGCAGATCAGAATTGTTCGCTCCAGTGCGAGCGTCAGATGAGGATCACCGCCAGACCATCCATGGGCAGTCGCCCTCGCCCTCCATGCGGTCAAGCGTGATCTTGTCCTTGAAGGTGTCCATCGCTGCCCAGAAGCCCGTCGTACCGATGACGGCAAGCTGCTGCTGCTCGATCAGGCGCTGGAACGGCTGCTCGACGAGCTCGTCGCCCTCCTCGATGTAGTCGAAGATCTCCTGGCGCAGGCAGAAGAAGCCGCCGTTGATCCAGAAGTCCGAGTCGCGTCACCGGCTCGATGCGGTGACGATGCCGTCGTCGTCGGCCTGCACGGCAGTGGAAGCTGTGCGGCGTCCGCACCGCCAGCGAAGCTGGCCGACCACGCCGCTGGCGCTGGAACTCTTCGATCGTGGGGGTCCAGCGGCAAGTCGGTCAGTCCGTCGGCGTAGTTGGCGAGGAACATCTCCTCGCCCTGCCAGGTGCTTGCGCACCGCGCAGCAGCCGCTGCCCGATGTTCGCGTGCAGCCCGGTGTCGACGAAGGTGATCCGCCAGTCGTCGATGTCGCTCGAGAGCAGCTCGACCTTCGCGCCGCCCTCGGAGAGCACGAAGTCGTTGGACAGCGCACTCGTTGTAGTGCGAGGAAGTACTCGCGGATCATGTCGCCGCGGTAGCCGAGGCAGAGGATGAAGTCCTTGTGCCCGTAGTGGGCGTAGTAGCGCATCAGGTGCCAGAGGATCGGCCGCTGGCCGATCTTGACGAGCGGCTTTGGGATCGTCTCCGAATGCTCTCGCAGACGTGTGCCCAGCCCACCGCAGAAGAGCACCACCTTCATCTTGTTCGCCTCACAGTCATTGCTCCTCGGGGTCTGGGACTCAGTTGAACCGGCGGTAGACAGGCTGGATCGAGCGCCCGTCGAGGTAGTTCTCGACTCCCTCGGTGAGCGCCTTGCGATAGACGACGAGGGCTTCGGAGACGATCTCCACGGTGCGATCGACGTCCTCGTCGGAGTGCGAGTAGCTGACAATGAAGTTCGGAGCGAGCAGGCCTCGACGGAGCGTCTGCTGAAGGAAGAGGGTGCGGAACGGCTGAGACGGCTTCTTCTCGGCATCCCGCGTGCCGTAGAGCATGGAGCAGCCTCGCCCGTCGACGGTGAAGTTGTCCTGGAGGCCCAGTTCGGCAACGGCCGCCAGCACACCGGCGCGCAGCCGCTCTCCTGCGGCCAGCAGCCTGGCCGGCACATCATGGTGCTTGTAGTAGTCGATTACCGCGAGACCCGCAGCCGAGCGAAGCCGACTCGGCCCCGTGCGTGGTCGAGAGCAGGAAGACGCGTTCCCTGTCGGTGTCGAGACCGCCCTGCTCCATGATCTCCCGTTTGCCGACCAGGGCCGACAGCGGGTAACCGTTGCCGAGCGCCTTGCCGAACGTTGAGAGATCCGGATCGATGTCGTAGACCGCCTGTGCGCCGCCGATGTGCCAGCGAAACCCCGTGACCATCTCGTCCAAGACGAACAGCGCGCCGTTGGCGTGGGCGAGATCGCGCAGCTTGTGGAGGAATCCGTCGGCGGGCGCTGCGGTCCGCTCCGCCTCGAGCAGCACGCAGCAGATCTCGCCGGGTTGCTCCGCGAACAGCCGGTCCGCGCTCTCAGGTCGTTGTAGCGGAAGGTAAGCGTCTCGGCCTTGCGCGCCTCGGGATGCCCGCGGGGATGCCTGTGCTGACCATGAACCAGTCGTTGTAGGAGAAGAACGGGTGATCGGCGCAGATCGCGACCTTGACCCGGCCCGTGTATGCGCGCGCGAGCTTGACCGCCGCCGTCAGCACGCGTCGAGCCGTCCTTGGCGAACTTCACCTGGTCGGCGCGGGGCAGCACGGAGAGCAGCGCCTCGGCCGCCTCGACCTCGAGCCAGCGACGGGCGGTTGAAGTTGAGGCCGTTCCGCAGCTGAGCGCACACGGCATCGTCGACCGGGTCGAAGGCGTGGCCAAGCGTGACGGCCCGCAGCCCCATGCCGTACTCGATGTACTCGTGCCCGTCGCCGTCCCAGACGTGGCAGCCCTTCCCCTGACGATGAACCCGGGCGCGTCCTCCGGGTACTGGTCGTCGCCTTTCGCGTAGGTGTGGCAGCCGCCCGGAATCGCACGGTGTGCGCGCTCCTGCAGCTCCTTGTCGGCTCGAGCCAGCGTCTCGCTCATCGTCCTAGTTCCTTCCCCGTTGTCGAGTCGTAGCCGAAATGCGTGATCTGCTCCTCCCGCAACCGATCGCAGAGGCGATCGGGTGGCAGGGTCACATCGTGGTAGGTGACGGGCTGGTCCTGCGGGACGTCCTTGGTAAGGACGCAGTCCTGCGAGATGGCGATCGGCAGCAGACGATCCCGATGTGAGATGTCGAAGCGCTCGACGAGCCCGTAGCAGGTGAACCCGCCCATGCCGTCGAGCGTCTCGCCTGTCTTGAGATCGCGCTTGGCGATGGCCACGGCATCGCACGTCGGCGCACCCTTGGGCGTGCAGTCGGGTCCTGGAAGAGCACAGCTCGAGCAAGCGTGTGCGGCAGCTGCCAGGGTGGGAGGTGGTACGGGGTGTAGAAGACGTAGAGCGGCCCATCGCCCATCTTGAGATATGTCATCAGCTCGCGCTTGGCCGGCTGATCGTTGTGACAGACCACAAAGGCGCCCGTGTGCGGCTCCGCGCCGAGCAGGAAGTCGACGAGGCCCCCATCCGCGAAATCGTCGAGCGTCACGGTGTCGAGGATCTCCTTCACGTGCGGGAGCTCGTAGCCGTTCATGCCACGCAACGCGGGCCGGAAACCTGAGGCGTTGCCCATGATCGTCGCTTCGAGCGCAAGCTTGGCCCCGTCGGCGAACGACGCCAGCACCGACGGGTTCTGGCCGAGCTTGGCCGCGAGGTCCCGCTGCGTCTCGGGGTTTCTGTAGTGGTTGAGGAAGCCCTTGAACTGACCGAGCATCAGCGGCCGGTAGCCCATGCTGTCGACGATGCGATAGAGGTTCATTGCCGCGCCCGGCTCGTCGCCGTCGGTGTAGGTGTAGACCACGCCTGCGCGGTCGGCGTACACCTTGAGGATGGCGCCGACCGACCCGTCCACCTCCGCGTTGAGCAGGATCACGTGCTTGCCGTTGGCAATCGCCTCGAGGCACACGCGCGACCCGTGCTCGACCTGGCCGGTGACCTCGATCACGGCCTCCACCTGCCCAGCCTGGCAGGCGATCATGGCATCGTCGGTGACCACGTAGCGGCTCTCCTCGATCGCACGCTCCAGCTCGGCGACCGTACCGGCCCGGCCGACCTCCTCGACCCCGGCGTGCCGGAAGACGTGCTCCGCCTTCTCGATCGTGCGGTTCGCAACGACGACGATGCGCATGCCGGGTACCGTGGTCACGATCTGCAGGGCGATCGTGCGCGCCATATAGCCGCCCCGACGAGAGCGACCCTGATCGGGCCGTGCTCCGCCAGACGTTTGGCCAGCGCAGTATCGACGATGATCACGAAGGGCTCCTCTCGGAGTCGGGCGCGTCGCCGATCCGGTTCTGAACAACGTGCAGCGGCCAGGTGCTGTCCTGCTCGGAGACGACCTCGATAGGTCGGGCCACTCAACGCCGAAGGCGGGATCGTCGTAGCGCACGCCGGCGGCTGCCGAGGCGCGTAGGGCACGGAGGTGAGATAGAGCAGCTCCGTGTCGTCTGCCAGCGTCAGATATCCGTGCGCACATCCCTCAGGGACGTAGAGGGCGAGGCCGTTCTCCGAATCCAAGATGAATCCAGCCCACTGACGGAACGTGCGTGACTCCGGCGCAGATCGACAACGACGTCGAAGGCGGCTCCGCGAACGCAGCGGGCGATCTTGACCTCGGCGTGAGGTGCCGCCTGGTAATGAAGGCCACGAAGCGTCCCGCGCGGGGGCTGAAGCCACTGTTGATCTGCGCGACTTCGGGATTCAGGTCCTGCGCCCGCAGCTCGTCCGCGCACCAGATCCGGGCGAACCAGCCGCGCTCGTCGGTACGCCTGTCGAGCCCGATCAGCACCGCTCCCTCCACATCCGTCCCCTCGAACGTCATCGCCCGATCCCCGCGTAGATTGGAACGGCCGCGGGATCGATCAGGCGGCGGCCGTCCACGAGGAGCGGGGCAGGATCGAGAGCGGCGAGGATCTCCGGTACGCGGGCGAACTCGGACCAGCGGGTCACAGCAAGGCCGCGGCGGCGCCCGAGAGCGCGGACTCCAGCGACGGCGCGTGGCGCACGGCTTCCGGGAACACGCCGCCTGGGACGGCGTCGACCAGCGGGTCGTAGACGGTCACGGCGGCGCCGGCCTCGACCAGCTGCCGAACGAGCGGGATCGCCGGGATTCGCGGATGTCGTCGGTGTCTTCCTTGAAGGCCAGCCCGAGCACGTGACCCGCACGCCGTCGAGCACGGGAGATGCTGGCGCCGGAGCACTCGATCATGCGCGCCGGCTGCCCGTCGTTGGTCGAGATGACGGCGTCGAGCAGCGGCATCGGCTGCCCGTGCGCGCGCCGTGCGCCGACAGCGCCTTCGTGTCCTTGGGCAGGCAGCTGCCGCCGAAGCCGCAGCCGGCCCCGAGGAACGAGGTGATGGGCGCGGCGACGGGGCCGTCGGCACCGCGCACAGTGAAGTAGCGCGCCAGGTGCACGCCGCGCATACGTCGGCGACGTCGATGTCGCCGAGCGGCCGTGCAGGGGTTCGCCATCTCGTTGGAGAACGAGATCAGCGTCGCCAGCACGGAGTTCGAGGCGTACTTGATCATCTCCGCGGTCTTGTTGTTGGTGCGCGACGCGCGGCGTCGCCGGCGAAAGCGCGCGTAGAGCTCGCGCATGCGTCGATCGTGCGCTCGTCGATGCCGCCGAGCACGATCCGGTCGGGCTGCATGAAGTCCTCGACCGCCTGCGCCTTCGGTCAGGAACTCGGGATTCATGCCGACGCCGAAGTCGACGCCCGGCCCGCTTGCCCGGAGGCCTGCCTCCAGCGCCGGCGCGCACGACGTCGTCGGTGGTGCCCGGCACGACCGTGCTCTTCACGACGACGACGTGGTAGCCGTCCTTGTCGTGCAGCGCGGCGCCGATCTGCGCGCGCCGCCGCTCGATGTAGCTGCAGGTCGATCGTGCTCGCCGTCGAACGGCGTGCCCGACGGCGATGAACGTGATCTCGGTGTCCGCGCACGGCCGCGCGCAGGTCGGTCGTCGCGCGCGAGCCGCGTCCCGACGTGCGCTGCGAGCAGCTCGTCGAGCCCGGCTTCGTGGATCGGCGCGCTCGCCGGCGTTGATGCGCTCGACCTTGCGCTGGGTCGACGTCGACGCAGACGCACGTCGTGGCCGCGCTCGGCAAGCAGGCGCCGGTGACGAGGCCGACATAGCCCGTGCCGATGATGGAGACGCGCATCAGGCGTCCTCCGCCGTCCGGTTGTGGTGGTACCAGATCAGCGAGCGGCGCAGGCCTTCGTCGAGCAGCGACCTCGGGTCGTAGCCCAGCTGCGTCGCGCGCCTTGTCGATGATCGGGCAGCGGCGGTTCGGGTTGTCGACCAGGTAGTCGCGCCTCGCGTCGGCCTTGCCGAGCACGACCTTGCCCTTGTAGCCGAAGAGCTCGCGCGCCGGTCGCGACCACCAGCTCGGCCAGCTCGCGCATCGAGATCTCGGGCGTCTCGATGCCGACGTTGTAGGCCTCGCCGCGGCCGCCCGCTGACCAGCACCTTGTAGTAGCCGGTGATCGCGTCGGCCGCGTAGCAGAACGTGCGCGTCGGCGTGCCGTCGGAGAGCATGACGATGTCGCGGCCGGCGAGGATGTCGCGCGCGAAGTCCGGGATCACGCGGCCGTCGGTGATCTTCAGGCCCGGGCCGTAGTTGTTGAACGGCCGCGCCATCTGTCACCGGCACGCCGTACTGCTGGGCGAAGATGACGCAGAGCGTCTCGCCGAAGCGCTTGGACTCGTCGTAGCAGGCGCGCGGGCCGGTGCAGGAGACGAGGCCGCGATAGGTCTCGGGCGTCGGGATCGCGTCCGGCGCGGGATCGCCGTAGATCTCGCTGCGACGAGTAGAACAGGAAGCCCTCACCGGCCTGCCCGGCTCGCGCCTGCCGCGACGCGTAGTCGAGCAGGTTGCGCAGGCCGTTGATGTTGGCGTCGATCGTCTCGAGCGGATGCTTGCGGTAGTAGATCGGCGAGGCGATGCCGGCGGCATGGATGATCTAGTCGAAATCCGGCATGTCGGCCGGCAGCGGCTCGATCATGTCGTGCCGAACGAGCGTGAGGTGCGGCGTCGCCGCGCAGCGCCGTCAGCCACGCCGGCACGCCGCGGATGAAGTTGTCGTAGACCGTGACGTCGATCGGCGCCGCGGCTCGCGCGCGTGCGGTTCCAGTGCAGCGCCGCCTGCACGAGGTAGTAGCCGAGAAAGCCGGCGCCGCCGGTGATCAGCAGGCGCTTGCCGGCCATCGGCCGAACTCCTCGCTCAGGTTGCCGCAGATCTAGTCGAGATCGCCCTGGACGACGTCCTCGGCCGTGGGCAGGTCGATCGAGGTCATCGGGCGGCTCCGGAGGGCGCACCTGGGGTCCAGGCGGGGCAGATGGGCAGCCGCGTGCTCACATCTCTCAGGCTAGTGGAAACGTCATGCGACTCAAGCCCGCACGGGCACGCCGGGAAGGGAACCCGTCCCAGGGGTCGAGTGATGCGGCAAGATGACCGATGTGACGCCCGTGAGCACCACCCCTGTCCGTTCACTGGCGGTACTGCTCCTGGTCGCGCTGGCTGTCGCGGTGCGGACCTCGTCCGCCGGCGCCTCGGAGCTGATCGCCCGCGACGCCAAGGCGATCCAGCTGCGCGTCGATCGGAGCGGACAGGCGCTCGTCGAGTACACGGTGCGCGGCACCCGTGTCCACCTGCTCGCGAAGGGCGCGATCAACGCCCGCCATGCGAATGCGAGTAGGCCGCAGGTTGCCTTCAAGCTGGATTACTCAGGAGGATGGAAGACGAAGCAGCGGGCCGTCTGGAAGACCTTCCGGAACGCCTGCGGCCGCTACAGGGGCCCACGGCTCAGGTGGTTCGTGAAGGGCTGCACGATGCCGGACGGGAGCCACTGGGCGCTGCAGCGCTGGCAACGAATGCTCCCCAACTACGGCCTGACGCCGGCCCGCAAGCAGGTTGGCTGGGAGCTCCGGCTCTCCCACTGGATCGGTCCCACGGCACAACTCGAAATCCATCCGAACTGGGCCTACGGCAAGTTCGATCATCTCTTCGGGCGGCTCACGTATCTCGGCGTGCCGGTGCACGGCTTCCGCTCGACGTCCCGCGGCGCGCCGCTCGACGCCTATGGGCGCAACATCTACCTCGACACCCTCGACTCGGCGTATGGCCCCGGGTGGCGGCGCGAGAACAGCTTCCTGGCGCACGTCGGGAGCGGGGCCTTCTGTTACGGCCTCTACGCGCACGGGGCTCGCCCCGCCGGAAAGGGCGCCCGCTACCGGGTGACGGTCATCGGTCCGGGCGTGACACCCGACGTCGGCTGGGAGGGTCTCGCGCCCGGTACCTACGATCCGGCCCGCGACAGCCAGCTCGCCGCCACGCAGAGGCAGCTCTACGGATCCGACCGACTCTGCCGGCCCGTGTGACCCCGGACCTAGTCCCGTGATCGAAGCCGTCGTCTTCGACATGGACGGTGTGCTCGTCGACACGGAGGGCCTCTGGGACGAGGTGCGGCGTGAGCTGGTTGCGGAATGGGGCGGCGTGTATCCGGAGGGGACGGCACGCGCGATGATGGGCATGAGCTCCACCGAGTGGTCCGCCTACATGGCGGAGCAGCTCGGCGTGCAGCGGCAGCCAGCCGAGATCGGCGCCGAGGTCGTGCGCCGGCTCCGGCTGCGTTACACCGAGAGCCTGCCGGTGATCGACGGGGCGGTGGGCGCGGTGCGAGCGGTACACCAGGCCGGCCTGCGGCTCGCTCTGGCCAGCTCGTCGAACCGGGAGTTGATCGACGAGGTGCTGGCCCGAACGAGGCTGAGCGGGCTGTTCGAGGTCACGGTGTCGTCGGAGGAGGTCGCACACGGAAAACCGGCCCCGGACGTCTACCTCGCCGCCGTCGCCGGGCTCCGGCTCTCCCCGGACGTGTGCGTCGCGGTCGAGGACTCCTCGAACGGACTGCGCGCGGCGCACGCTGCGGGGTTGCGTGTGATCGCCGTGCCGAACCACGAGTTCCCGCCCGCCGACGATGCCTTGGCGCTCGCGGAGGTCGTGGTCGGCTCGACCGCGGACGTGACACCTGCGCTCCGTCCGGTCCTGCCGCACGTCGGTGAGCCCTTCCAGGTGACGGCCCGTGACCCACTGGGGCCCAGTGGTCTCTCTGGGTGCACGTCAGCCTGGTGGGCCGCTGAAGCGGCCCACAGCCCAACACGGGGCTCGCTCGAGCGAACGGTTCCGGCGGGTCAGGTCTGTTCGGCGCGGAGCACGACGCAGCCGTTGTGCCCGCCGAGGCCCATCGCGTTCGAGAGGGCGACTTCGACCTGCACCTCGCGCGCCTCGTTCGGCACGTAGTCGAGATCGCACTCCGGATCGGGGGTGCGGTAGTTGATCGTCGGCGGCAGGACGCCGTCGTGGAGCGCGAGGACGCACATCATCGCCTCGATCGCACCCGCCGCGCCGAAGCAGTGGCCGGTCACCGACTTCGTCGACGAGACCGCGAGCGCGTAGGCGTGCTCGCCGAAGACCGCCTTGATCGCGTTCGTCTCCGCGAGGTCGCCGAGCGGCGTCGACGTCCCGTGCGCGTTGATGTAGCCGACGTCCTCGGGCGGACGCCCGAGCGCGTGAGCGCCGTGCGCATCATCTCGGCGACGCCGATCGAGGCCGGGTCGGGCTGCGCCATGTGGTGCGCGTCGTTCGAGGCGCCGTAGCCGAGCACCTCGGCGTAGATGCGGGCGCCGCGCGCGACGCGCGCGCTCCGAGCTCCTCGAGCACGAGGACGCACGCGCCCTCGCCCATCACGAACCCCGCGCGCGTCGCGTCGAAGGGGCGCGAGGCGAGCGTCGGATCCTCCTCCTCGGCGACGAGCCCGCGCATCGCGCAGAAGCCCGCGAGCACGAGCGGGTGGATGCACGACTCGGTGCCGCCGGCGAGGATCGACGTCGGCGTCGCCGCGCCGGATCGAGCTCGGCGGCCTCCCCAACGGCGTGCGAGCCCGTCGCGCAGGCCGAGACGGGCGCGTAGTTCGGGCCGCGGATGCCGAGCTCGATCGCGATCGCCCGCTCGCGGAGTCGACGAGGACGCTCGGGAGGAAGTACGGCGAGACGCGCTCCGGCCGCGCTCGCGCAAGATGTCGTGCTGCGTCGCGATCCCGGGGAGGCCGCCGATCGCCGACCCGAAGAGGACGCCGATCCGCGGGGGTCGAAGGCCCGACCGCGTCCGCACCAGGCCTCCTTCGCCGCCGTATAGCGAGCAGGACGTTGCGCTCGAGCCGCCGCGCCTCCTTGCCGACGAC
Source organism: uncultured Actinomycetes bacterium (assembly GCA_963738505.1). Lineage (GTDB taxonomy): Bacteria > Actinomycetota > Thermoleophilia > Gaiellales > Gaiellaceae > Gaiella. The sequence continues at coordinate 30,409 of CAVTWR010000005.1, forward strand.
GGCCGCCCGGGTCGAAGCCGGTCACCTCGGCCGGCGATGCGAACGGGGAAGCCCCACGGGTCGAAGGCCTGGATCCAGTCGATTCCGGAGCGCCCGGCGACGGCTGCGGCCCACAGGGACGACGGCGTCGAGCCCGAGAAGGTGCGACCGCTCCGAGGCCGGTGACGACGACGCGCCGACGCATGGAGCGCTCAAATGTACTTCGGCGAGCGCCTGCCGGGGAACGGTACGGTCCCGCCATGGCACGTCCCCGCAGCCGCGGACGCGGCGAGCCCGTGGAACGACCCGCGGATCTCGACGCGCGCGTCCCGTTCCCACCGCATGGAAGCGGAGCTCGTCCGCGATCTGCCGGAGGGCGACGGCTGGCAGTACGAGCCGAAATGGGACGGGTTTCGCGGCCTCCTCGAGAACGGCTCGGGCGAGCTGCGGTTGTGGTCGCGAAACGGCAGGCCGCTGCTTCGCTACTTCCCCGAGCTCACGCTCGCTCGGTGCTGCGCTCCCACCGGCGTCCGCGCTCGACGGCGAGATCGTCATCGCGCGGGACGGCGCAGCTCGACTTCGACGCCATGCAGACGCGACTGCATCCCGCGGAGAGCAGGGTGCGCCGGCTCGCAGCCGAGATTCCCGCCACCTTCGTCGCGTTCGACGTGCTCGTGTGGGAGTGCGAGGAGCTGTGGCGGCAGCCGCTGGCCGAAAGGCGAAGCTTCCTCGAGCACCACGTCCACGGGGTGGCGCTGTCACCGGCCACCGCTGACCGCGGGGAGGCTCTGGCCTGGCTCGAGCGATTCGAGGCGATCGGGCTGGACGGCGTGATCGCGAAGCGCACAGGCGCGGCCTACGAGCCAGGGTCCCGTGACGCGGTTGTGAAGGTGAAGCCCGAGCGGACCGCGGACTGCGTCGTCCTGGGCGTCCGTTTCAAGGCGGGATCGAGCCGCATCGCCACTCTGCTGCTCGGACTGGTCGGGGACGAGGGAGGGTTCGACTACGTGGGCACGGCAGCGGTCGCCCCCGCACGCCACGACGAGATTGCGGCGCTCGTGCTCCCCCTGCTCGAGGATGCGCCGGAGCGGCGCTTCTCCGAGCCGAGCCGCTGGGGCAGCGGCGAGCTGGAGGAGGCCCCGGTCCAGGCTGAGCTTGTCGTCGAGGTGCGCTACGACAAGGTGCAGGGCCACCGGTTCCGGCACGGGACGAAGCTCGTCCGTTTCCGCCCGGACAAGGACCCCGCCCAGTGCACGTGGCGAGAGCTCCGTCCCCCGCGGGATCCCCAGGCGCTGGACGACATCCTCGGCGTCAATGCCGGGTGAAGAGGGGTCTCGACCGTCAGCCTCAGATGTCCTCGTCGCCGCGCACGAAGTACCACTTGCGCGAATCGAGGAGATCGACAGGCGACGGCAGCCGGCCCGGCCGCACGACGAACGAGCCGCCGTGCCCACGGGGGACGAACCCGAACGAGCGGAGACGGGCGATCAGTAGCTCGTCGGCACCGAAGAACGTGAGAACGACGCTCGCGACACCGCGTCGACGGGCGTGCGCGAGAAGCTGCCCGAGCAGCGCGTCGATCGCTGCGACCTCGTGGCGCACGAGGAGATCGTGGACGAGCAGCTTGCCGGCCCCCTCGGTGACCACGGCGTACCCGGCGACCGGGTCGTCGTCCGTACCGACGGCCACGATCGAGTGCGGGCGGCCGCTCGAGCCCGCCGCAAACCCGTACTTCCAGCTGAGGTACTCGGCATTCCGCTCCCCCGTGATCGGACGGCTCGAGAACGTCTCGCGCCAGAGCTTCTCGAACCGCGCGTCGAAGCTGTCGGCCGTCACGAGCGCCATGCGCCGGTGCCACAGCCTGTGGCGGTCGTCGCGGTAGCGAAGGCGGAGCAGCACTCCGGCCGCGCGGACGGGTGCCCGCAGCAAGGCCGGCAGGGAGCGCGTGGCAGGCAGCAGGCGGTCGATCCGGACCGGCCGTGAGAGCGCGTCCACGGTACCGATGACCGTGCCGGTCAGGCTGGAGACGATGGCGTGCGACATCGGCGAGGGGTTGCCGTAGCTGAACGCGAGGTCACTCTCGTCCAGCCAGGCGGTCATGGCCCGGACGAGCGGGACGGCGGGCCCGAAGGCGCCGCGATAAGCCTCGTCCACGGCGTACTCCGACTGGATACCCGAGCGGACGACCTCGCCCCGGATGCGCGCTAGCGCGGGAATGACCGCGATCATCCCGATCACGCGCTGCTCGTCTGACTCGCGGGCGACCCAGAACACCGGTTCACCCAACGGGGAAGCCTCGTAGTAGTGCCGGAAGCGCTCCCCGTGGCCCGTGGGGCTCGGAAAGTTGCGTTGCAGGACCGCGATCACCTGATCGCGGTCGCGGGTGAGATCGCCACGCTCGACGGCGAATGCGCTCGGCATGACCCGACCGTCGAGACCCTAGGTCCCGAAGGAAGCCGGCGCTCCCCCCCGCCTGCGGGGTCGCTGCCTGCTCCCGGCTGCGGGGCGCGAGCGGGTGTCGCAGGCATCGCCCGGGCGACTCTCCTCGGTTCCTGCTCCCGCAGTCACGCAAACGCTGATCGCGTTCATCAGCGCCCGCGCCTTGAGCAGGATCTCCTCGTACTCCTCCTCGGGGTCCGACTGCATGACGATCGCGCCGCCGGCGCCGATCGTGGTCCGTCGCCGTCGATGACGATCGTGCGGATGACGATGTTCAGGTCGGCGGCGCCGCCGAGGCCGAGGTAGCCGATCGCGCCCGAGTAGACGCCGCGCGCCTCGTCCTCGAGCTCGTCGATGATCTCCATCGTGCGCTTCTTCGGCGCGCCGGTCATCGAGCCGCCGGGAAGCAGGCGCGGATGCAGTCGGGCGGCGTCGACGTCGGCGCGCAGCCGGCCGCGGACCGTCGAGACCAGCTGGTGCACGGTCTCGTAGGTCTCGATCGCCATCAGGTGCGGCACGTGCACGGTGCCGATGTCGCAGACCACGCCCGAGGTCGTTGCGCAGCAGGTCGGTGATCATCAGGTTCTCGGCGCGGGTCTTCTCGTCGGTGCGCAGCTCCTCGCGCGAGCGCGGCGTCCTCGGCCGGTGTGGCCCGCGGCGGGCGGTGCCCTTGATCGGCTTGGCCTCGACCCAGCGGTCGCGGTCGACACTGAGGAAGCGCTCCGGCGAGGAGCACGCGACCGAGCTCGTCGCCGAAGCGCAGGTAGGCGGCGAACGGCGCGGGGTTGAGCGCCGCAGGGCCGGTAGAGCGGCAGCGGCTCGGGCGCGAGGTCGGCGTCGACTTGTTGGTGAGGCAGATCTCGTAGGACTCGCCCGCGATCAGGTAGTGCTGGCACGCTGGCGATGTCGGCGAGGTAGCGGCTCGCGTGACCGGCCGAGGTAGAACTCGAGCGCGGCCGCCGCCGTCGGGAGCGGCCGATCCGGTCGAGCGGCGGCAGCGCCGCAGAGCGCCGGCGCGTCTCGGCGATCCAGGCGTCGCCCTCCTCGCCTCGCTCGTCGGCGAGGCACAGCAGGTAGGCACGCACCGTTCTCGTGCTCGAAGGCGATCACCCGATCGGCGAAGCTGGAACGCGGCGTCGGGCATCGCGAGCGGTGCGCGTCGCGCCCCCGCAGTCCGCCTTCAGCTCGTAGCCGAGGTAGCCGACGAAGCCGCAGTTGAAGTCGAAGGGGAGCGTCGGCGGCGAGGCAGCCTGAGGCGCTTGATCTCGCGGCTGAGGTAGTCGAAGATCGCCTTCTGGTGCATCGACCTCGGCGACGCCGCGCGCACGACCGTGACGCCGGCGGCCACGTCGTAGTGACGCACGCGAGCTCAGCGGCGCCGCCGCCGGCGCCCATGAACGAGAAGCGGAGCGCTCGTCGACTCGCTGCTAGTCGAGCCAGAAAGCGTGCGGGTGGTCGCCGAAGAGGTCGACGAAGCCGTCTCGCTCGGGCGTAGACTCGAGCTCGCGGACGCTCGACCTGCAGCGTCGACGCGGCGCGCTCCGGCGGCTCGGCGCCCGCGCGGGCCGACGTCTGTCCGCCGCCGGCAGCGCCGCGCCGCGTGCCGCCGGCGTGCGCTGGCGCGTGAGGTCGCGGAAGTTCGCGCAGCAGCCGGCGGCCGCAGCTCGGTGCAGATCGACTCGGGGTGGAACTGCACGCCCCAGATCGGCCGGTGCGAGGTCGCGAGCCCCATCAGCACGCCGTCCGCCGTCCACGCGGTGGCCTCGAGGTCGGCGGGCAGCGGCGCGGCGACGCAGAGCGAGTGGTAGCGCACGACCTGGAAGCCCTGCGGGATGCCGGCGAACAGCGGCGAGTCGTCGTGGTGGACCGCGCTCAGGCGGCCGTGCATGACCTCGGGGGCGTGGACGACCGGCCGCCGGCGAGCGCCGATGCCCTGGTGGCCGAGGCAGACGCCGAGCAGCGGCACCTCGGCGTCTCGGATGGCGTCCGCGCAGACGCCGAAGTCGCTCGGCGCGTCGGGGCGGCCCGGCCCGGGCGAGATGACGATGTTGTCGAACGTCCCAGGCGCGAGCTCCGCCCAGGTCGCGCCGTCGTTGCGGACGACGATCGGCTCCTCGCCGTTGGCCTCCGCGAGCAGCTGGAAGAGGTTGTAGGTGAACGAGTCGTAGTTGTCGATCAGCAGTGTCTTCACGGCAGCGCCTAGAGGAGGTAATGGCGCAGGACCTTGCCGGTCTGGCTCCGCGGGATCTCGTCTCGAAACTCGACGAGCTGCGGCACCTTGTAGTTGGCCAGGCGCTCCTGCGCGTAGCGGATCAGCTCGCGCTCGCTGATCGGCTCGCCGCTGACGACTGCGGCCTTCACCGCCTGGCCGCCACTCGAAGGTTCGGCGGTTCCAACCACCACGACCTGGCGAACCGCAGGATGCAGCGCCAGCACATCCTCGACCTCGAAGGGATCGACCTTGTGGCCATGGACGTCGATGAAGATCTTGGTGCGCCCGACGAGCGTCAGGCGCCCGTCTGCATCGAGGCTGCCGAGGTCGCCCGGGTACACCCACCCACCCCGGAAGGTCTGCCGGTCCCCTCGAGCGTCACCGAAGTACCCAGACGCGGCTGCGGGGCTCTTCACCCCGACCTCACCCACACCGAGAGGGAGGTCGGGCTCGTCACTCGGCTCGATCGCCACCTCGACGTCTTTCATCGGGTGCCCTACCGAGGCAGCGGACGCGGCCGGATCGGGGTCGAGGTTGCACGAGATCGAGGGAGCCTCGGTGCAGCCGTAGAGCTGACGAATCGGTACACCGAAACGGTCCGCAAAGGCCGACGCGATCTCCGGGGCGAGCGCAGTGCCGGCCGAGAAGCAGTATCTGAGACTCGACACGTCGCGGCTGCCCGGGGTGCCGACGAGCAGGTCGGCCATATAGGGCACGATCGGGAGGATCGTTGCCCGCCGGGACTCGATCAGCTCCAGGGTCTGGGCTCGTTTGACCGCGAAGGGCTGAGGGTGGGGCTGGATGACGAGGGTGGCGCCGCTCCCGAACGCGGCCAGCATGCAATCGCCGAACCCGTAGGCGTGGAACAGCGGGATGGTGCACAGAATCCGATCGTCCGGAGTCAGACCGAGCGACTCGGCCACGAGTCTCGCCTCACCCGCGCACTGGGCCTGTGTCCGCCCGACGCGCTTCTGCCTGCCGGTCGATCCGGACGAATACTGGTAGAGCGCCGCCATCTCGGAGAGGTCGTCGTTGCGGGGGGCGGTGCTCCCAGAGCCGAGGAGAGTGTCGATCGGGACCGCCCCGGAGGGCGAAGCGTCGACGGCCACGAGCGTGGTGATGACGCCGAGGTCGGCGGCAACGGCGTGACAGCGGCCCATGCCCTTCTGATCGGTGATGACGGCCCGCGGGCGGCAGTCCGCGAAGGCCAGCCGCAACTCGTACTCCTTCGATCCCGGGTCGAGCACGAGGACGCCTGCGCCGAGGGTGGTCACTGCCAGGAAGCTCGTCAGGTAGTCCGGGACATTGGGCAGCAGGACCATGACGACGTCGCCACGCCCGACTCCGAGGGAGCTCAGTCCACCCGCAAGTTTTTCGGTGCGTTCGAGGAGCTCCTCGAACGTCAGGTGCTGATCGCCGTACTCGACGGCGACATGCCCACCCAGATTCGCGGCGTTCGCGTGGAGAAGCTCAGACAGCATCGATCGGGGAATCGTCTCGTTTGCTCTGGATCAGGTCGGCAACGGCCGAGATCGTCTCGAAGTTCTCCGCCGTGAGATCCTCGTCCGCGACCGCGATCCCGAAGCTCTCCTCGATGAAGCCCAGCAATTGTGCGATGCCGGCCGAATCGAGAATCCCGTCGCCGAGCAGATCGTCGTCGGGCTGCACACGTCGTCCGGCATCCGCCGTGAGGTCGGCCTGGATGAACTGCGCCAGCTGTGATTCGATGCTCATACCCCCGCCCCCGGATCGACTACAGCCTCAGTGTATGTAGCCGCGGTCAGGAATCAACGAGAGCAGCGCGTCGCCGTCACGAAGGACCGTTGCGGGCGCGCGAGGGCTGCACCCGAGGTGGCTCGCCCGGCATCTTGGGGAAGTTCGGTGGGTAGGGCGCCTCGCCCAGCCCGCTCGGCCTCGTCGCGCTCCACCCACTGCGAGCAGCACACGGAGGTCGCAGACGTGGTCGTCGATCGCCGCGCTGCACGTCGCCGCGCGTCGGCGAAGCGCGCGGGCATCGTGCGTAGCGTGAAGTCCTCGGTCTCCACCTCGGGCAGCTCGTCCCAGGTGACGGGCGCCGAGACCGCCGCGTCAGGCCGCGCGCGCACCGAGTAGGCGGAGGCGATCGTGCGGTCGCGGGCGTTCTGGTTGTAGTCGATGAAGACCCGCTCGCCACGCTCCTCCTTCCACCAGGCGGTGGTCACGAGGCCGGGCGCGCGCCGTTCGACCTCGCGCGCGAACGCCAGCGCGGCACGGCGCACCACGGGGAACTCCCAGTTGCGGCTCGATGCGGCAGGCGACATGGATGCCGCGGTTGCCAGAGGTCTTCGGCCAACCGACGTAGCCGATCTCCGCGAGCACCTCGCGCACCAGTGCCGCCACGCGCTTCCCGTCGCCGAAGTCCGTGCCCGGCTGCGGGTCGATGTCGATCCGCAGCTCGTCGGGATGCTCGGTGTCCCGGCGCCGCGAGGGCCAGGGGTGGAAGTCGAGCACGGCCAGGTTGGCACCCCAGATCACGTGGGCGAGCTCGGTCACGCACAGCTCGTCGGCATGCCGGCCGGAGGGGAACGTGACCCGCGCCACCTCGATCCAGTCCGGCCGTTTCTCGGGCACGCGCTTCTGGTAGATCTGCTCGCCCGCGATCCCGTCTGGGAAGCGCCGGAGCTGGGTGGGTCTCTCGAACAGCGCCCGTACGATCCCGTCGCCGACGGCGAGGTAGTACTCGGCGAGGTCGAGCTTGGTGATCCCCGCGTCCGGGAAGAGCACCTTGGCGGGATTGGAGAGGCGGACCGCCCTGCCGCCAACGTCCAGCTCGAGCGCCTCGGTGGCCACGGCTGCACGGTACACCGTGGTAGCCTCGATCCCCTCTTTCGTCGTCGTCTCCGGAGGGTTGAACCAACGATGCGCAAGGCACTTCTTTCCACCGCAGTTCTCGCCGCAGCGGTCGGGCTGTTCGTAGCCGCGACTGCCTCGGCAACCCAGTCCAAGGCCGCAGCCATCCCCGGCTGCGCTCCCGACTCGCTACAGCTCGTCGGGGGCGACGCGCTCACGATCGGCGCCGACAACCCGGCCTATCCGCCGTACTTCGCCCATCGCGCCGGCAACAACCCGCCCCCGTGGGAGGAGTCGGATTTCACCGGCGATCCGACCACCGGCGAGGGCTTCGAGGGGCCACCGCCTACGCCGTCGCCGGCGCTCGGTTTCGCGGGGAGAACGTCGGCTGGGTCGTGGTGCCCTTCAACAACTCGTTCGCCCCGGTCCCAAGACCTTCGACTTCTACATCACCCAGGTCTCGTACACGCCGGAGCGCGCGAAGGCCGTCGATCTCTCGAGGCTACTACGACGTGAAGCAGGCGGTCGTCGCCCTCAAGGGCTCGCCGATCGCGAGGGCGACGACGATCGCCGGCTCAAGGCGAACAAGCTCGGGGCCCAGGTCGGCACAACGAGCTACCACTTCATCATCTCGCGCATCAAGCCGAGCGCGAAGCCGTCGGTCTACGACACGAACAATGCCGCCATCCGGCGCTCAAGGACGGGCAGATCGACGGGATCGTGGTCGACCTGCCGACCGCCTATTACGTCACGGACGCCCAGCTCCCCAGAAGTCACCGTCGGGAAGTTCACCTGGCGCGGGCAAGAGCGGGAGCATTTCGGCATCGTGTTCCGAAGGACAGCAAGCTCTCGGCCTGTGTCAACAGGGCCCTCGCGAGATCAACGCAGACGGCGGACTCAAGGGGCTGAAACCTGGCTCTCCAAGGCGTCGCTCCCCGTTCTCAAGCTAGCCCCGGGGGCGCCCGCCGCTGGACGACGGGGGCGGCTCCAAGATCCTCGGCGGCCAGGCGGGCCGCGTCCAGGGAGCCGCGCGCGACGGTCGGGCGCCCTCGTCACGACTTCTTCCTCGTCTCTCGCTTTCGTCGTCGCAACCCCGGGCTGGGGCCGTCCAAGGCGTCGTTCTTCGACCCTGCGGGCTTCGATCTCGGGGATTCCTCGGGGGTCGTCCGCGGCGTTCCTCGTCAACGTCAACATGTTCATAATCGCGGAGGCCGTGATCCTCGCCGCCTCGTCATGGCGATCCTTCGCGGCCTCCCGGGCCCGGTCTTCTTCCCGATCCGCGCCCTCGCGACTATCTACGCCGACGTCTTCCGCGCCATCCCACGGTCCTCGTGATCTTGCTCCTCGGCTTCGGCGTCTCCGTCCTCGGAATCGCGGGCGTCCCGGTCGTCAGTTCTTCTGCGCCGTCGTGGCCTCACCCTGATCTACTCGGCCTACGTCTCGGAGGTCTACCGGGCGGGCATCGAGTCCGTCCATCCGAGCCAGGAGGCGGCGGCGCGTTCGCTCGGCCTGAGCCTCTCCCAGGCGCTCCGCTACGTGATCCTGCCGCAGGCTGTCCGCCGGGTCATCCCGCCGCTCCTCAACGACTTCATCGGTCTCCAGAAGGACACCGCCCTCGTCTCATCTCGGCGTCATCGAGGCCTTCCGCCCGGCGCAGATCCACAATGCGGCCACGTTCACCGGCACGACGTACCTCGTGCCGCGCCGTCTTCTTCGTCCTGCTACGATCCCGCTCGCCCGCCTCACCGACAGCCTGGTCGCCCGCGACCGCGCCGCCAGCGGCGAGCCAGGATGACGCCGCCTTGCTCGAGCGCGTCCGCAAGTCGTTCGGCAAGCTCGAGGTGCTGAGCGGCGTCGACCTCGAGGTGGCCCAGCACGAGGTGGTGTGCCTGATCGGCGCCTCGGGTTCGGGGAAGTCCACGCTGCTGCGCTGCATCAACCTGCTGGAGCCGATCGACGCGGGCCGCATCGTCGTCGAGGGCGAGGAGATCACCGCGCGGGGTCGACGTCAAACGCATGCGCCGCCGCATCGGCATCGTCTTCCAGTCCTTCAACCTGTTTCCCCACATGAGCGTCCTCGGCAACGTCACGCTGGGGCCGCGCAAGACCCTGGGGTGCCGCGCGTCAGGCCGAGGAGCCGCGCACGAGCTGCTCACGCGCATCGGCCTCGCGACAAGCCCCTCGGGTTCCCCGACGCCTCTCCGGCGGCCAGCAGCAGCGCGTGGCGATCGTCCGGGCCCTGGCGATGGATCCGGAGCTGATGCTCCTCGATGAGATCACGAGCGCGCTCGACCCCGAGCTGGTGGGCGAGGTGCTCAACGTGATCCGCGACTGGCGGCCGGCGGGATGACCATGCTCATCGCCACCCACGAGATGGGCTTCGCCCGCGACGTCGCGAGCAGATCTGCTTCCTCGACGCCGGACGGATCCTGGAGGAAGGGCCGCCCGGACCGGGATCTTCAGCAGCCCCCGCGAGGAGCGCACCCAGCAGTTCCTGCGCCGCATCGTCGACGCAGGACGACTGTGACCGCCGTCGCCATTCGTGGCGATCCCGCCTACAGTAAGTTGTGTGAAGGAAGCGATCGCCAGCGTCGTCGTGCCTGCGCACAACGAGGAGCGCCTACTGCCAGCCTTGCTCGATGCACTCACCGAGGGGGAGCCGGGGCTCCTGGAGATTGTGGTGGTTCCCAACGGGTGCACGGACGCCACAGCCGCGGTGGCGCGAAGGTATCCGGTGGCGGTGATCGAGACGGAGATCCCTTCGAAGCGCGACGCATTGCGTCTGGGAGCATCTCGAACGACGACGCTCCCTCGGGTGTACATCGACGGTGACGTCGTGATCTCGGGGCGCGACGTGGCGATGCTCGTCGAGACCATGCTCGCGCGGGGTGCCCTGGCTGCAGCACCCGGACGGAAGCTCGTCCTGGACAGATCCTCAACGGCTGTGCGCTGGTACTACGCGATCTGGGCTCGCTTGCCCGGAATTCGCACCGGGTTGTTCGGCCGAGGCGTCATCGCGGTCTCCGCAGCAGGCGTTCGTCGTCTGGAGGCCCTCGCGCCGGTGATGGCCGATGACCTGGTCGCCTCCAATTCCTTCACGCCGCGGGAGAGGACAATCGTGGAAGAGGCGGTCTCCCACATCCTTGCACCACGAACGGTCGACGACCTCCTCCGCCGACGCGTGCGCGCGGTGACTGGCGTTGCCGAGATCGAGACTATTCGGGCGCGCGGAGGGTCGGATCGCGGACGTCGGCCGGCGATCTCCTGCGGACTTTCGCTCGCGCCCCGTGGCGGCTTCCGCAGCTCGCGGTGTTCCTCGTCGTGACACTGGTCGCCCGCCGACGGGCGAGGGAGGTCGTCGCAGCCAGCGACTTCACGACATGGCCCCGTGACGAGAGCAGCCGAACATAGCGGCGGGCTAGGATTTTGTGATGGAGAACACCAAGAGCATCGACGTCAACCTGGAGCCCCTCGACGAGTACCTCGTCATCCAGCCGGTGACCGACGAGAGCGAGACACGCTCCGGCCTGATCCTGCCCGCGAGCGCAGCAACGACCATCGCCTGCCGCACGGGGATCGTGACCGCGATCGGGAGCGAATGCGAGGGCGTCGATGTCGGGGACAAGGTTCTCTACCCCCGCGAGGAGGGCTTCGACGTCCGCATCGGCGGCTTCGAGGTGAAGCTGCTCAAGCGCAAGGACCTGATCGCCCGGGTTCACGACTGACCTTCCTCGCGAGCCCCTGAGCGCTCGGCGAGGCCCTCGCGCCAGCGGATATCCTTGCCCCACGGAGAAGTGGCCGAGTGGCTGAAGGCGGCGCCCTGCTAAGGCGTTAGGTGGGGTATTCCCTGCCTCGAGGGTTCGAATCCCTCCTTCTCCGTCTCATCTCCGCCCGTTCGCAGCCGATCGGCATAATCAGCAGGCCCCGGAGGGGTGCCGGAGCGGTCGAACGGGGCGGTCTCGAAAACCGTTAAGGGTGCAAGCTCTTCGAGGGTTCAAATCCCTCCCCCTCCGCTGAAACTTGGCAAACCCGGCCGGGGAGCCTCGCGGGGCTCCCCGGCCGTCGTTCAGGACGGAGAGGGCGGGATTTGAACCCGCGACGCAGCGATTAACCACGTACGCGATTTCCAGTCGCGCTCCTTCGGCCGCTCGGACACCTCTCCGGGCCGCCGCCAAGGGTAGACGATCCGGGCGCACGGAGACCGAAGGCAGGGCTTCGAGAGCCGCCTTGAGGGCGGAGCCCTCACGATTGGTCTTACGCACCGGCGACAGAGGAGACGTACGCGGCGACGTCGACGATCTGCTGCTCTTCGAGCGAGGCGCCGAAGGCGGGCATGGCGCCCTGTCCGTTGGTCACGCGGTCGACCACGAACTCGACCGCCGGCTTCGCTTCGTCGAGGTTGGGGCCGACGCTACCGCTCGCGCCGGCGTCGGCGAGCGTGTGGCAGGAGCCGCAATTGGCCTCGAACACGGCTTTTCCTGCCGTGGCGTCACCTGTCGGCCCGGCCGGGGGCGTGGTCTCCTCCACGTGGCCTGCCACCTCCTCCTCGACCTCCTGCGTGCCGGTGACCCACACGACCGCAGCCATCTGCGCGACGAACAGGAGTGCCGTGACAAGGATGTAGAGATTGAGATTGCGCGGGAACTCCGGGTCGCGCTTCGGCGAGCGCATTGCCGTCCACAGCGCCCACAGGATGAACGTCCCCGCGGCGAGCGCCAGGACGGTCTTGCCGAGCCCCGTGATGGCGGCGACGGCGTCTGGATGCAGTACCGCAGGCACCGGCGCAACCTACCATGGCGACCTGCCGGATTCCCGTCGAGCGGTCGCTGGACGGGCAGCGCGAGGGGCGGTGTCGTGGGCTTCGCCATCTCCGGCGCGGCGCTCGCGGCGTTGCTCTCGGGCGACGGGCACGAGGTGACCGTCTTCGAACGGACATCCGCAATGCGGCCGGTCGGCGCCGGCCTGTCGCTACAGCCGTCCGGTCAGGCGATCCTTGCCCGCCTGGAGTTGGCTGGACGGGGTGGCCGGGGAGGCGCACCGGATCGACACGATACGCGCCGAATGCCACGCGCCGTGCGGGCGGAGCCCGCACGATCAGGGCCTATCCCGCTAGGCGTCCGAACGGCGTACTGCGGGGCCCTTCAGGGCCTCGCGAGGAGTGGAAGCTCGACCAGCCATTGGTCATCCGCAGCGGTGGATCCAGGCTCAGGGCCTCGCAGCGCGCCCGGCCTACCGGGATAGGCCCTTAACCCGGTCGCGCGCTCCGACGTCGAACCAGCGCCACCGGCGGAATCTGCGTCGCCGACTCGGAGCGGGCGGAACCGCGGCACCGGAGAGGGAGTCCTTAGCGCTGCTTCCTTCCGGACCTGACGCGGTTCGAACGCTCCCCGTGCGCGGGACCCGATCTGTCAACGCCGCGTGCGCAGACCCAATCCCAACGACGCCGCCCTCGGACGGCATTCGGCCCCGCTAGAGCGGATTTCGGGTGCAGGGAACCGCTACCTCCCCGCCTAGCGCGACCGGGCCAGCCGATGGTAGCAGCGCCGCGCTGCTAGCCTGGACGACTCCCGGGCGCATAGCTCAGCGGGAGAGCGCTCGCTTCACACGCGAGAGGTCCCTGGTTCAATCCCAGGTGCGCCCATCATTGGGCGAGAGGTCTACCATCGAACGGCTGCGTTGCGCCGCATCGCAACTCAGCGGGCGCTGATCGCGCGAATCTCACCGAGGTTGCCGGCCAGGTAGTACAGCTCGCCGGCGCTCGACACCTCGAACGAGAGCGGGCCGCCCGCCCCTTCCGCGAGGGTTGCGAACGACGCCGACGTCTCGCTCTCTGCCAGATAGAGCCGGTTCACCCCCCAGTCCGCAAACACGTAGAGGCGCCGGTAGCGGTCGGGTAGCGAAGCCGCCCGGTCGAGCCTGACCCCGCCGATCACCGAGAACCCCTGATCCGGGTTCGAGAGCGCGATCCACGGCGCCTTCGGGTGGCCGTCGTCTCCCTCGCACGCGTCGAGATCTGCGTAGAAGTCGTTTGCTTCGCCGCCCTCCCGGCAAGGCCAGCCAAGGTCGTCTCCCCGCTCGACGAGGTCGACTTCCTCCCAATGCCGCCACCCGACATCGCCGACGGCCAGCCGCACGGACTCCCCCTCGAGAAGCGACATGCGAAACGGGTTGCGAAGCCCCGTCGCCCACACTTTCGAGCGGTTCGCCTTCGCATCCCCGCTCCAGTACGGGTTCGTGGGAAGCCCAAGACCGTCGCGGTCGAGATGGAGGATCTTGCCGGCGAGGCTGTCAACGTCCTGCGCCACCCAGCCGTGCTGCGTGGTCGTCCTCCGCCCCGCCACCGTCTCCGGTCGAGACGAACAGCGTCCCGTCGGGCGCGAAGACGATGTCGCCCCCGATGTGATCGACGTTGGCGGGCAGGCAGTCGGCTGTGGCCGGAAGCGAAGTCGCAGGAGAGGCTCTCCGACAGCGACCCAGCCGCGCCCAGGAGCACGCGCTCGCTGTCAGGATCGGCGGAATCCCCATTCACGGAGAAGCGACCAAGCCGGACGGTCGTGGCACCGGTCGAGCCTGCACCGCCGCCGCGGAGCGAATACATCAGGTAGACGAACCCGTTGTCGGCGAAGCTCGGGTCGACGGCCACGGCCACGAGCCCCCTCGAAGCCTTGGTGCTGACGAACGGTCGCAGGTCGACGAACGGACGAGGACGGACGCGCCCGTTCACCGCGAGGCGGACGACGCCGTCCTTCTCGGCCACGAGTACCCGTCCGTCAGGCAGCAGGGCGAAGTCGGTGGGATAGCCAACGCTGCGAGCGACAACTCGCATCTTGAGGTCGTCAGGCAGGGCGAACGTCCCTCCGGCAACGCCGCGGAAGTCCTCAAGTGTCGTCGACGACCCGATCCCGCAATCGAACCGCACCTTGCAGAGCGCGGCGCCGCCCGCACCGAGGACGAGCACCACGAGGACGACCGCGAGCGCGGTCGCCACGACGGATGCCCGCCTGGGGTCACGCAGCCTTCTACGCCTGACCATGCCAACCACCCCTTTCCCCGGGGAACCTCGCTCACCGTACTCGGCCTGCGCCGGCACACACGCACGATCCCGCTGCGGTGAGGCGCTCGATCTCGGAGCGCACCGCTTCGACCTCCTCCCGCTATTCCGGCCGGTTGCCGTCGTACTCGACAGCGGGCCAGCGCAATCCGGTGCCGAACAACGTCGCCCTCATCGGCGTGATCGGGGTCGGGTGAGAGCCGGCCCTAATAGAGCCTAGGGTGCGTCCTTCTTGCCTGCTAACCACAGGGAACCACCCGGTAGTCGTGCATGTGGCTTTTCCCACATTCCTGGTTCAATCCCAGGTACGCCCATCACACTTGTCGACGGCGACGGCGAGAGCGCACCTCCTATTTCTTCTCGTTCTTCGGCTTCTTCCCGAACAGGGCGACCTTGAGCCCTGCCTTCGCCTTTTCCGCACCTTCAATCACCTTCACTTCGCCCCTGATGCGCTCGCTGTACGAGATCTTGCTCCACACTCCCATGGTGAACCCTCCTCGCTAGAGATCGCAACCAATAGACCCTTGGAATCATGCGCCTTCCTGGAGGTCACGTCCACTCCGCGTCCCGGCGGATGCGGGCATCGTGTCGTCGGCAGCGCGAGGCGTCGATCAGCCGGGCAGCGCGAACGATGCGCGCACGATGGCGACGGCGTCTTTCTTGCCACCACGCACCGCCCACACGTACCAGACGAACTTTCCCTTGGTCAGGTAGCGGCGCGGCACGAGCATGGTGGGCTTGCCGGCCTTCGCGGTGAACACCTTCTTCGCGCCGCGAAAGAGCTCGAACTCGTAGGACACGGCACCGGCAACCGGGGCCCAGGCGAACCTGTTCGGGGGCGGCGACGTTTGCGCCGGGACCGGCGGGGCGGGAGCGGCCGGCGACGCGGAGCCGCCCGCGGCGCCCGGCTTGGCCGTGGTCGCGGGCTTCGCCGTCCCAGGCTTGGCCGTCGCTGCCGGTTTCACCGGGGTTGCAGCCGATCCCGTCCCGGTCTGCTTCCCTCCTGCCGAGGCCGCCGGCGCAGCCGGCGAGGCCTGCTTCGTCGGTGGCGTCAGCGGAGCCTTCGTCACGGGCGCGCTCGAGGGTGCCGGGGAGACGCTCGCCGTCTGCACCAGAGGGCGCCAGCGGTCTGCCGGGGAGGCGAGAACCGCGAGGAGGCCCGCCACGACCAACCCGGCCGTGAGATGTGGCCTGAGCAACGGCAGCCGAAGGACGCGACCCGCCTTCTCGAGATCGCTTGCCGCCTGCCGCCTGACGACGTCCAACCGCACCACTGATGAGTCCCCTCTTCCCACGGTCCCCCCGCGGATCCGGCTCGATTGTCGCACATCCCCTCACGGGCACCCCGGATCGACGAAGATGCCGCCGTGAGCTCCACCCCAGCCGACCTGCAACTGGCCGAGAGCCTCAGCCGCCTCGGCACCGAGTCCGCGTTCGCCGTCCTCGCACGAGCGCGGGAGCTGGAGCGGCAGGGACGTAGCGTGATCCACCTGGAGATCGGCGAGCCCGACTTCGACACTCCCGCGAACGTGACCGAGGCCGGCATCGCCGCGCTGCGAGCAGGGCACACGAGCTACTGCCCGACAGCCGGCATCCCAGAGTTCCGCGAGGCGTGCGCCGACTACCTCTCCCGCACTCGCGGCGTGACCGTCGACCCCGCGAACGTGATCGTGGCCAACGGTGCCAAGCCGTTTCTCCTGCACACGATCCTGGCGACCTGCAACCCCGGGGACGAGGTCGTCTACCCCGACCCCGGCTTCCCCATCTACGAGTCCGCGATCCGCTACGCCGGCGGTGTGCCCGTCCCGCTCCCTCTCCTCGAGGAACGCGACTTCGTCTTCTCGCTCGAGGATCTCGAAGCCCGGCTCACGGCACGCACCCGCCTCGTCATCCTCAACTCGCCGCAAAACCCCACCGGCGGCGTGATCGACGCCGACACCCTCGAAGGCGCCGCGCGGCTGATCGAGCGGTCGTCGGCCTGGGTGCTGACCGACGAGGTTTACAGCCGCATGGTCTACGACGGCAGCTTCGCCTCGATCGCCTCGTACGACGGGATGCTGGAGCGGACGATCCTGCTCGACGGGCTGTCCAAGACGTACGCCATGACCGGGTGGCGCTGCGGCTATGCGGCCGTGCCGGCTCCGCTCGTCGATCCGCTCGTGCGCCTGGCGGTCAACACGACGTCCTGCGTCCCGCCGTTCGTGCAACTGGCGGGCATCGAGGCGCTGACCGGCCCGCAGGACGACCCCGAGGCGATGATCGAGGAGTTCAAGGCCCGACGCGACCGGATCGTCCCGCTGCTCGACGAGCTGCCCGGCTTCAGCTGCCGCCTGCCCCGCGGAGCGTTCTACGCGTTCCCGAACGCCTCCGGTGTGCCCATCCCTGCGGACGAGCTCGCCACGCGACTGCTGGACGAAGCAGGGGTCGCGGTCCTGGCAGGATCGGCGTTCGGCGCGGTCGGCGCGGACAACCTCCGCATCTCGTATGCGAACTCGCTGCCGAACCTGGAGGAGGCGGTAGTGCGCATCGGCGCCTTCCTCGCGACACTCGCTCCCTGAACGACGAGAGACGCCGCGTGGGCGCCTCCCGCAAGAAGTAACCTCTGGCGGCCGATCCTACGGACCCCAGGAGTGGCCCTGTGCACTCTTGACGCGGATTACGGTGCGGCGCATCGAGTGTCCCTCCTCTCGTCGTTCGTGGGATCCGATCTCTGACGTGCGGAGCATCTCAGGGGGCCCTGAACGATCGCTTAATCGGTGAACCAACATGCGAAAACCGGCGCGCGGAGGCTGGTCAAGCCAAGACTTTCCGACGTATAGTGAGCGGGTGGAAGGGGTGCGCCGGGGTGGCGGTTGACGCTCCCAACGGGAGTGCGCCGCAGCTTGCCGCGCTCGGGCCTCTACTCGTCGCCGGCACGGCCCCGGAGTTGCCGCGCCAGGCACAGGTGCTCCTCGGTGCCTTGCTCCTGCGGGCCAACGAGCCGCTCTCCACGCAGAGGCTCGCCGACGACATCTGGGGTGCCGGCCCACCGGCGAGCGCGGCGAACGCGATGCAGGTGTACATCTCCCGCATCCGCAAGACCCTCGCCGCCGCCGGTGTCGAGTCGGCCGTCACCCGCGGGCAAGCCGGCTACACCCTCGAGATCGACCCCGAACTGACCGATCTCAGCCGCTTCTCGGCCCTGGTCGAGGCCGCGACGGCCGAGCAGGACCCGGGCCGGGCCGGCGAGCAGCTGCGAGCTGCTCTCGCGCTCTGGCGCGGCCCGGTCCTGGACGGCCTCTCGTTCGAGGCCTCCGGCGCACTCGACGTTCGCGCGCTCGAGGAGAGCCGGCTCGTGGCGCTCGAGCGGCGGATCGAGCTCGACCTGATGCTCGGCCGACACGCCGACCTCGCCGTCGAGCTCCCGACGCTCGTTGCCGAGCATCCTTTCCGCGAGACGTTCCACCGCGACCTCGTCCTCGCGCTCTACCGCTCCGGCCGCCAGGCCGAGGCCCTCGACCACTGCCGTGAGGCGCGTCGCATCATGCTCGACGAGCTCGGCATCGAGCCGGGCGATGAGCTGCGCGAGCTCGAGCGCGCGGTGCTACAGCAGGATCCGGCGCTCCAGCTTTCGCGGTCGGCCCGGCAACGGCTACTGGCCGGCGCCGACCGCACGCCCGACCGTCGCTCCACGGTCGTGGTCTGGCTGAGTCTCGACGACGAGCCGCTCGACCACGCCGATCCCGAGCGCGTGGAGACGGTGCTCGACCGCTGGGCCGGAGCGCTCGCCGCCACCCTCCAGTCGCACGGCGCGACGCCCCTTCCCCGCCGCGGAGCCGATCTGATCGGTGTGTTCGGAGTGCCGCAGGCGCACGAGGACGACGCTTTGCGGGCCTGCCGCGCAGCTCTCGAGGCGCTCGCGATGCACGGGCGCGTCACGCAGGAGCTCGGTCTTGGAGACGTGACGCTGAGAGCGGGTATCGAAGCCGGCGAGGTGATGGTGGTACCCGAGCGCCTCGATGAGCTCACCGGCCCCCTCGTCTCCGCGGCGCGCCGCCTCACGGCGTCCGCTCCCGCGGGGGAGATCGTGCTCGGGGATCGCCTCTACGGACTCGTCGCTGGAGGCGTGCAAACCGCCCAGGACGGGCCCGTCCGCACGCTGCGGGCAGTGGAGCGGGCAGCCGAGGCCATTCCGCGAACGCCGGCGCGCCCGCTCGTGGGTCGCGCCGACGAGCTCGTCCTGCTGCGCGAGCTCATGCGGCCCAGCCTCGAACGAGCCGAGCCCCGCGTCGTTCTGGTCACAGGGCCGGCAGGCATCGGCAAGTCACGACTCGTGGCCGAGCTCGAGGCCTCGGAGGAGGGCATCACCACGCTCCGCACCCGCTGCCTGCCCGACGAGGAGGACGTCGCGTTCGCCCCGCTGCGTGACCTGATCGGCGCTCTGGTCGAGTCCCGTGGACGCACCAGCCTGGACGAGCTCGTCGGCAATTCCGAGGCGACCAAGACGCTGCTCGCCCTGGTTGGCGCGGAGTCTGCGTCCGGAACGCGCGAGGACACGTTCCTCGCCTTCCGCCGCCTGCTGGAGGCACTGGGCGAGGAGGGACCCCTGGTGCTGGTGGCCGAGGACTTGCACTGGGCCGAGCCGACGTTCGTCGAGCTGCTCACCGAGACTGCGCGGCAGGCGCGTAGCCGCTTCGTGATCGTGGCCACGGCCCGCCCGGAGTTCGTCCAGGGCCGAGAGCTCGAGTTCCCCCGACGCCTCGCTCTCGACCCGCTGAGCGAGGATCTCGGTCACCGGCTGGTCGAGGCGATCCCGCGCGGGTCCGCCCTCTCACCCGACACGCGCGAACGCATCGTCGCCGCCTCGGGTGGGAACCCCCTCTTCATCGAGCAGCTCGTGGCCATGAGTGACGAGGACGGAAGCACCGAGGGCCTCGGCGTGCCGGACACCCTGCGCGGCCTGCTCTCGGCGCGCGTCGACCGCCTCGGCCCGGCAGAGCGTGAGACCCTGGAGATCGCCGCAGTGCTCGGCCAGTGGTTCGACGCGAAGCAGATCCAGTCGCTGGCGGAGGCCGGCGGCGAACTGGACGTTCCCGCTGCACTGGCCGGCCTGCGCGACCGCGAGATCGTCGCGACCTCGCAACGGGATCCGGCCCTTCACACCATCACGCACCCCCTGCTCCGCTCGACCGTCTACGACCGTATCGCCAAGCGACGCAGAGCTGACCTCCACGAGCGGTACGCGAATCTCGGCGCCGGGCCAGACGGCGCCGCCGGGCTCGATGAGAGCGTCGGCTATCACCTGGAGCGCGCCTTCCGCTTCCGCGTCGACGTCGGCCTGACCGACGAGAGCGTGGCCGCCCTGGGCGCCCGGGCACGGGAACGGCTCGTCGCCGCCGCCCGGCGCAGCGTGAGGCGCGGCGACGTCACCACCGCGGTCAGCCTCTTCCGCCGCGCGACAGGCGCCGTTCTCTCCGCCGACGACCTCAGCCCGGCGCTCCTGCTGCAGCTGGGTGACGCACTACGCGAGAGCGGCAACCTCGGCGAAGCCGATGCGACCCTCGCTCAGGCGTTGGAGCGGGTGGACAGTGACCGCGAGGAAAGGCTGTACTGGCGGATACGAAGCTCTCTCGTTCGGGTGCAGCTCCAGATCCACGGCGACGACGTCGACAAGGTGCGAGAGAGCGCCGACGAGACGCTGCGGGAGCTGAGCCGACTGGAGGATGCGGAAGGTCTGTCCATCGCCTGGTGGTCGCACGCCTGGATCGCCTGGCTCGGCTGCCGCGCCGCGGAGACGGAGGAGGCGGTCGAGCAGGCTGTGCGGTGGGCCCGGGAAGCGGGTGACGAGCGCGCCGAGGCCCACGGCGCGAATCTCTACCTGGGTGCCGGCCTGTTCGGGCCCTTGCCGGTGGAGCAGGCGGTGGAACGGGCGCTCGACCTCAGGGAGCGCCACCGTGGACGCCACCGGATTCTCGCCTCGGCGTCGCGTGCCCTGGCGGTGCTGCGGGCCATGCAGGGGCGCTTCGAGGAGGCGCGAGCGCTCGTGGAGGACGACCGGGAGATCCTCGGTGAGCTCGGCATGCGCTTCCTCGCCGCCGCCGCCACCGAGGCGTACGGTCGCGTCGAGCTCCTCGCGGGCGAACCGGCGCGCGCGGAGGCGACACTGCGCCAGGGCTTCGACGAGCTGCTCGAGATGCAGGACCGGAGCGCGCTGCCCACGGTGGCGGCGATGCTCGCCGAGTCGCTCGTCGAGCTGGAGCGGTGGGACGAGGCGCTGACCATCGTCGGCGAGGCTGCTCGGCGCACCGATCCCGGCGACCTGCAGGCCCAGGTGCAGTGGCGCCTGCCCAGCGCGAAGACCTACGCCGCGCTCGGGCGGCGCAAGCGCGCTCTCACCCACGCACTGGAGGCGACGGAGATGGCGGCGGGCACCGACTTCCTCGACCTGCAGGGGGACGCGTGGTACACACTGGCCGAGGTCGAGCGGCGCATCGGGCGCTCCGACGGTGCCCGAGAGGCGATCGGGAAGGCGAACGACGCGTACACCCGCAAGGGGAACGTGGTCGCAGCTTCCCGCTCGCAGGTGCTCGAGCGCTCGCTCGGCGCCCCCGGCCCGGTTTCCAGGCAGCGCCGACGCGCAGCCGACGCCTGACCTTCGCGCCCTGCGAGAATGTCGGCGTGACCGCGCTCTACCGCACCTACCGACCCCAGACGTTCGACCAGGTCGTCGGCCAGGAACCGGTCGTACGCACCCTCCGCAACGCGATCGCAGGCGACCGCGTCCGGCAGGCCTACCTCTTCGCGGGACCGCGCGGAACGGGAAAGACCTCCATGGCCCGCATCCTGGCGAAGTCGCTGAACTGCGCTGCCGGGCCGACCACCGAGCCCTGCGATTCCTGCCCCTCCTGCCGGTCGATCGCCTCCGGCAGCTCGCTCGACGTCGTGGAGATGGACGCCGCCTCTCAGCGAGGGATCGACGACATCCGAGACATCCGCGACCGCGTCGTCCTGCAGCCGGCGGAGGGCCGCTACAAGGTCTACATCCTCGACGAGGCCCATCAGCTGACCGACGCAGCGTGGAACGCCCTGCTCAAGCTGATCGAGGAGCCCCCACCCCACCTCGTGTTCGTGTTCTGCACCACGGACCTGTCCAAGGTGCTGCCCACCGTACGGTCGCGCTGCCAGACATTTGCTTTCCAGCGGCCGCGGCTGACGGACCTCCGCCTGTATCTCCGCCGGATCTGCGAGGGAGAGGGCATCGACGCCCAGGATGCGGTGCTCGCACAGATCGGCCGGGCCGCACGCGGCTCGTTCCGCGACGCGGTGTCCACGCTCGATCAGCTGAGCGCGGCGACGAACCGGGCGATCACCGTACAGGACGTCCTGCAGCTGATCGGCGCGGTCGAGGAGGACGCGCTGTTCCGGCTCTGCGACACGCTCATCGACCGCGATCCGGCTGGGGCCCTCGTCTTCCTGGACGAGCTCGTGGAGCGGGGACAGGACCTCGGGCGCCTCGTCACCGACCTGCTCGAGCACCTTCGCCAGCTGATGCTCGTCCAGCAGATCGGCCGCGTCCCGGACTCGGTTCCGCTCGCCGAGGAGACCCGCGACCGGCTGCGCGAACAGGCCAATCAGCTGCCGCACACTACGATCATCCGCTTGATCGACCTCCTCGCAACTGCGCTCGAGGAGCAACGGCAGGGAGGAGACCCTCGGCTTCCGCTCGAAGTAGCTCTTGTCAAGGTGGCCCGGCCGCAGGCGGATCTCTCGCGAGAGTCGCTGGCGCACCGGGTCGAGCTGCTGGAAGAGCGGCAACATGCCGGGCACACCGCCGCGGTGTCGCGGGCCCCCTCCCCCGTCCCCGCGCCCGCGGCGGGCCCGGCACCTAGCCCGCACGTGGCCGAACCGGAGCCCGGCGCGAGCGTCGTACAGGAGACGGTGTCCCCAGCAGCCGCTCCCGGGCCGGAACTGGCTCTCGAAGCCCTCCAGGACGCCTGGACGCGCAGCATCGTGCCGACCGTACAGGAGCGCTTTCCACCGACCGCCGCCTTGCTCGGCGAGGCCCATCCGAGCGCCCTCGACGGCGACGTTCTCACCCTCGAGTTCCCGGCACACGCCGAGTTTCATCGCCGGCAGCTCGAGGATCAGCGCAACATCACGCTGCTGGGGGAGGTGCTGCACGAGATCACCGGCCGCCGGCTCGCTGTACAAACGGTGGTCGGAGCCGCCAGGCCGGAGACGGCGGGCGGTGAGGAGCCCAGCGAGCAGTCCGAGGAGGACTTCCTCTCACTGCTCAAGGACACATTCGACGTGACGGAGGTCGACGAGAGATGAAGCTGGACATGAACGCGTTGCTGAAGCAAGCGCAGCAGATGCAGGAGCAGATGGCCAAGGCGCAGGAGGAGGCGCGGGAGCAGGTGGCCGAGGCATCCGCGGGGGGCGGCATGGTCACGGTCAAGGCCAACGGCAGCGGAGAGCTGCTCGAGGTCGTGATCGACCCGCGGGCGATCGACCCCGAAGACCCGGAGCTGCTCGCCGACATGGTGCTGGCAGCAGCGAACGAGGCCCTACGCTCGGCCAACGAGGCGGTCGAGGCCCGCATGCGCTCGCAGATGCCCGATCTGGGTGCACTCGGGTTGCCCGGCTTCCCCGGTATGTGAGGCGCTGGCCGAGGTGTCCCAACCGGACGTGTCCGGCCGGGACGGATACGCTGCCCGCGTGTTGTCACCCGCCGTCGAGAATCTCGTCGCGCAACTTACGCGGCTGCCGGGTATCGGCACGCGGACTGCGCAGCGACTAGCCTTTCACCTGCTCTCCGTGTCCAAGGACGAGGCGGTGGCCCTCGCGACGGCGATCCTCGACGTCAAGGAGCGCGTCCGCTTCTGCCGTGAGTGCGGGAATCTCACGGAGGAGGAGCTCTGCGGAATCTGCACCGACATGCGACGCGATCGCTCAGTCGTCTGCGTCGTCGAGCAACCGGTGGACGTCGTGTCGCTGGAACGCACCCACGAGTACCGCGGCCTCTACCACGTGCTCGGCGGCGCGCTCTCGCCGCTCGACGGCGTCGAGCCCTCCCACCTCCGTCTGCCACTCCTCCTCGAGCGCGTCCTGCGAGGCGACGTGGAGGAGGTCGTGCTGGCCACCAACCCCACGATGACCGGCGAAGCGACGGCGGCGTACATCGCCGAGCGGCTTCGCGGGAGAGTGACCGTGACGCGTCTGGCCAGCGGCCTCCCCGTCGGCGGCGACCTCGAGTACGCCGACGAGGTCACGCTGGGCAGGGCGCTGCTCGGCCGCCGGCCGGCCTAGTGCGGCACCTCCAATCGTTTGACCTGTAACTCTCGTTGGTGGTGTGGGTGCCGCACTAGCGTTTTGGGGTCGGCCGCGGAGCGGCCGGCTGTTTCTTTGGCGATCAGGCTCCGCTTCGCGGAGGGCCACTCCGTGGCCGGTGATCGCCCGTTGGAGTTCCAGGCGTACCGTTTGGAGCACCGCACTAGATCTTGCCCGCGAGCGCCGCGCACGCAGCCGAGGCGGCTACCCTGTGTGCTTCCATGGAGACGGAGACCATGAGCGCACCTCGCATCGGCATCATCGGCGCCACGGGCGCAGTTGGAGCGATCACTCTCGATCTGCTGGCAGAGCGCGGTCATGAGCGCGTTCGCGCCTTCGCCTCAGCCCGGTCGGCAGGAACCGAAGTGCGGTACGGCCAGACCACTTTGACGGTGGAGGAGGCCACGCCGGAGGCTCTCTCGGCCGGCGACCTCGATCTGTGTCTCTTCTCGGTCGGAACGTCCGCGTCGCGCACGCTGGTCCCTCCGGCATCCGCCGGCGGTGCGATCTGCGTGGACAAGTCCTCGGCCTACCGCCTCGTGGACGGGTATCCGCTCGTCGTTCCCGAGGTGAACGGGTCTCGGGCACTTGATGCCCTGGCACGCGACCGCATCGTGGCCAACCCGAACTGTTGCGCGATTCCCCTGACCTGCGTGCTGAAGCCGCTCCACGACGCCGCGGGGTTGCGCAGCGTCCGGGTCTCGACCTACCAGTCGGTCTCTGGCGCCGGAGCACAGCGCATGGAACATCTGCGCAGCGAGCCCCCCGCCGAGCACGATCTGGTCATGGACTGGTCGTGGGAGGGAGAGGAGTCGGACGAGGAGCACAAGCTGCGCGCCGAGACCCGGAAGATCCTTGAGCTGCCGGAGCTTCCGATCTCCGCGACCTGCGTCCGCGTGCCCGTCATGGTCGGCCATTCGATGTCGGTGTGGGCCGAGTTCGACGGCGACCTGGAGGCTGTCGCGGCGGCCGAGATCCTGCGCGCGGCACCCGGCGTGGACGTGGTCGACCTCCCCGCGTTTCCCCGCCCGTCCGCGGCAGCCACGACCGACACCGTCCTGGTCGGTCGTGTGCGTCGGGACACGGCGAGCGCGAACGGCGTCGCCCTGTACCTCTCGTGCAACAACCTGCGCAAGGGCGCAGCACTGAACGCGATCCAGATCGCCGATGTGCTCCTCGCTGCCGTCGCCGCGGCACGCTGACGACGCCCGGGGGCGAGGATCAGGAAGATCGCGGCGGCACCGGCACGGTGGCCGGAGCGAAGGCTTCCTGCACGACGCGCAACACCCGCGCCCGGCGCCCGTCTTCGATCGGCTGCAGCCCGGCCAGCTCGAGGCGGCACAGCTCGACGTTCCCCGAGGCACGCAGCGTGACGAACCCGAAGTCCTCCAGGAAGTCCCGCGGGAAGACCGTGCGGTGCACGAGGAACCGCTCTTTCGTCGTCTCACCAGGACGGTAGCGGTACGCGAACGCCTCCAGCGCCTTGGCGCCACGATCCCGCGCCTCGCCGATCGCGGCGAGCAGCAACGACTTCTCCGCCCATTCGGCCGTCCCACCGGCAAGGTACGAGCACGTGACGAGGATCGCGTCGTCCGATGCCGGCCCAGCAGGTAGGTCGTGTGAACGAGGAAAGAGCGCGGCCGGCCCGTACTGCATGGAGCCGAGCAAGGACCCGTCGTCGTCGAGGTAGAGGGTGCCCCATTCGCCGAACTCGTCCTCGACGCTTTCGATCCATCGCGTCTTCGAGGCGATGCGGTTCCCACGAGATTGCCACCACACACAGCGCTGACACACAGACGGGGCCCGCCCGACGGTGGCCGTCGTGAGCCCGAGGACGTTCATCAGCCGGGCGGCGGTGAAACACCGGCAACGGTCACGTCTACACGCAGCGCGCCCTGCAGGCCGGCCATCTGCCCGACGTAGTCGGCCACGCGCTCCTGCACCGCGACGCCGACATCGCTCACGTCGAGCCCGGCGGCAACCTGAATGCGGATCTCGAGCGTCACATCCGCCCCGCCGTCGACGACACGCACGCCCTGGGAACGGCCGAATGGCGCCGCCACGAGCTTTTCCACTCCCGGCACCTCGAGCGCGGCGTCACGGGAGTAGGCGGCCAGCACGTCGTCGGCGATACGTGAACGGCCGTTCATCGGACGCAGTGTAGACCCAGCCGCGGGCGGGACTCCGCGCCGATGGGCTATCTGCTCAGCCGGAGGTCGCGAGCACGTCGAGCTCCTCGAGCTCGACACGCGCGCCCCCGACTGCGAGCGAGCGATCAACCGCCTCGATCATCCGCACCACCTCGAGACCGAGTAGCGCCGACGAGCGCGGCGTCGACCCATCCCTGACCGCCGCGCAAAAATCGCGCAACTCGACCGAGAGAGGCTCGGTCGCGTCGATCCGCGGGGAGACGATGTCGCCGGTGCGGTAGGTCAGACGGTACTCGCCGAAGCTCTCCGGCTCCTTCAGCTCGACACCCGAGTCGAACACACGGACGGGCTCGGTACTCGTGTCGTCGTATACGACCATCTTCTTGGAACCGACGATCGTCGTCCGCCGCAGCTTGCTCGGCGCGAGCCAGGACAGCTCGACATGCGCGATGGCGCCGGTCCGGTACTCGAGATCGATGAAGGCCACGTCGGGGATGGAGGGGATCACGCAACCCCGGCTGAGAGCGCTCACGTACTCGGGCGTCTCGCCAAGCCAGTAGCGGAGGATGGAGAAGTCGTGCGGGCCGAGATCCCAGGCGACGCTGACGTCTGCCTGGTGGAGGCCGAGGTTGACCCTGCTCGTGGAGATGAAGTACAGGTCGCCGAGTTCACCCGAGACGATCAGATCGTGGATCGCGATCACCGGCGGGCTGTAGACGAAGGTGTGTCCCGGCATCACGACGAGCTCGCGCTCGTGCGCCGAGCGTACGAGGTCGACAGCCTCTTCCGTTGAGGCGGCCAACGGCTTCTCGACGAAAATGTGCTTGCCGGCGTCCAGGCAGGCCTTCCCGATCGGATGATGGCTCGAGACGGGCGTGGCGATGGCTACTGCTTCGATCTCGTCGTCTGCCAGCAGCGCGTCGAGCGAGGAGTAGGCGCGCACTGCCGGATAGCGTCGGCGGATCAGCTCGAGCCGCTCCTCGCGCGCGTCGCAGACGGCGACGAGATCCGCCGTATCGATCTCGTTGAGGTTGCGGACGAGGTTGGGACCCCAGTAGCCGAGGCCGACGACCGCCGTTCTTACGGGGCTCATGAAGTGGATGTTCGTTGACGGAGGAGCGCGAACGGCGTCTTCAGCATCAGGCGCAGGTCGTGCCCCAGCGTCCAGCCCTTGACATACGCGACGTCCATCTCGAGAGCCTCGCCGAACGTCGAGTTGGCGCGTGCCGTCACCTGCCACATCCCGGTGAGCCCCTGCGGCACCAGGAAGCGATCGTAGTGATGCGGCTCGAAGAACTCGGTCTCGTACGGGATGCACGGGCGCGGGCCGACGAGCGACATGTCGCCGCGGACGATGTTGACGAGCTGCGGCAGCTCGTCCAGGCTGGTCTTGCGCAGCCAGCGTCCGAAGGGGGTGATTGCGTCCTCGCGGGAGAGCTTGTAGATGCCGTTGCCGCTGACTGTCGCCTCGGAGCTCATCGTGCTCTTGATGAATTCGCGGTGCGCACTTTCGTCGGTATCGACCTTCATCGTGCGGAACTTGAGCGCAGTGAACGGAACCATGTTCATCCCGTAGCGGGTCTGGCGGAAGAAGATCGGCCCCGGGGAACTCAGCCTGACCCTGATCGCCGCGTAGGCGAACAGCGGGGAGGTCAGCAGGAGGAGCGAGCCGGCGCCGAGAAGGTCGACCGCGCGCTTGGCGAGCCGCGCGCCGAGCGAGAGGCTGACCGGCGGCACAGTGAGCATCGGCAGCCCTTCGATCGAGTGCACGTGGGCCTGGGTCCCGATGAGCTCGAACAGGCGGGGCACGACATCGACTATCACGTCTCGGTCCCGCAGGGAGCGGACAAGGGACATCGTGTGCTGGTCGGGGTCGCCCGAGAAGGCGACGATGATGCGATCGACGCTCTGGCGTTCCACCACGTCGGCCAGATCGTGTGGACCCCCGAGGACGGTCAGCTCTCCGATGTCGGTGCGCCGCGGCCGCGGGTCCTCGTCCACGAACCCGACGGGCACGATGCCATACTCCGGGTGCTGTACGAGCTTCCTGGCCACCAGCTGGCCGACGTGCCCTGCACCGACGATCACGGCCCGCTGCAAGAAGTCCTCGCTGCGGCGGCAGATCGTTCGCGCCGCAACCCTGCCGATCGGGACGAAGACGAGTGCGAGCGCCCACAACGCGACCAGACGGTCGAGCTCCGGGTCTGCCAGGCCGGTCGACCATGAGGCGATGAACAGCACCCACGTGCCGAGCGTGATCAGCTGTACGACACCGAGTACTTCGTCGGCGGTCGAATGGTCGACCCGATCCGCGTCACGGGAGTACAGCCCCAGCATCCGAGCCAGCGTCAACCAGAGAGGCAGCGTGAGCACGAACAGGCCGAGCTCGAGCGCAGGACCGACCTGATCGCCCGGTGCCCGGTCGCTCCACAGCAGCGTCGACGCAACGAAGGCAATGGTGAGGCCGGCAAGGTCGCTCATGGCGAGCGCCCGCCGCAGCGTCGCGCCGCGGCTGACGCGGCGTCGGCGAAGGCCGGTCTCCTCGCGCGGAACGACCCATCCCGCGGCCACCGAGCCGCCATGCGTTGTCTGCGGTGTGATACCGCTCACTGCTCCCCCTTCATTCCCCCGGAACACGACCCCCGTGCCGCTGCTCTCACAGTACTCAGGAAGTGGCGTCCGGGGTGCTCATCCGAGCCAGACCAAGGTCTAGAGTTCGACCTACCTTCGGTCAGAGTTCAGTCATTTTGGCGCCTCAACGCGGGTTCGAGCGGCGACGGAGCCTTCGGGGACGACCCCTGAGGCCCGCGCGGGGACACCCTTCACGATCTCCCCGGCCGGCACGTCGCGGCTCACCACCGCCCCGGCACCCACGATCGCGCCGCCACCGATGCGTACCCCTCCGAGAATGATCGCTCCCGAGCCGATCGACGCGCCCTCCTCGACCACGGTCGGCAGCAACTTCCAGTCGTCCGTTGTCTGCAGCCCACCGTGGTTTGCGGTCGACCGCGGATACTTGTCGTTGATGAACATCACACCGTGACCGACGAAGACACCATCCTCGATCACGACCCCGTCGCAGACGAAGGTGTGCGACTGGATCTTGCAGTTGGCCCCGACCCTGGCCCCCCGCTGAATCTCGACGAACGTACCGATCCTGCTCCCGTCACCGATGGCGCACCCATAGAGGTTCGTGAAGGCATGGACGACGACGCCTCGCCCGAAGGTCACGTCGTCGAGTAGACGAAACGGTGCATCGTTCGCCGGGGACCCGCTCCCGCCGGCTGTCATGGGCGGGCGAACCACTCACGGATCGCGTCGCACGCGCGGGCGACCTGCGCCTCCGTCAGCGTCGGGAACATGGGCAGCGACAGGCACTCCGCGGCGATCCGTTCCGCGACAGGGAACGCGCCGGCAGCGTAGCCGAGGCTCTCGTAGGCCCCGGTCCGATGTGGAGGAACCGGGTAATGCCGACCGGAGGCGATGCCCCTCGTGGCCAGGAACTCCGCAAGTCCGACCGGGTCCGCCGTGCGGATCACGTAGAGGTGCCACACCGGGTCACTGGCCGGCGCCACCGGAGGCAGCACGAGATCGCCGACCCCCTCCAACTGTGCTCCGTAGGCAGCAGCCACGGAGCGGCGGGCCGCGTTCCAACCGTCGAGCAACGGCAGCTTGACCGACAGCGCCGCGGCCTGGATCGTGTCCAGCCTCGCAGTCCAGCCGACGACGTCGTGGTGGTACTTCCGGCGCTGGCCGTGCTCACGCAGGGCGCGAGCCTGATCGGCGAGGACCGCATCCGGGGTCACCAGTGCCCCGGCGTCACCCAAAGCACCGAAGTTCTTGCCGGGGTAGAAGCTGAAGGCCGAGACGCGCCCGGTCGAACCCGCGCGGGCAGATCCCCGCTCGGCGCCGTGTGCCTGCGCAGCATCCTCGACGAGCAGGAGATCGTGCTTTGCCGCGATCGGTGCGATCGCCGCCATGTCGGCCAGTTGGCCGTAGAGATGAACAGGCATGACCGCGGCTGTGCGCTTCGTGACGGCGGCTGCGAACGCCTCGGGATCGAGGCAGTAGTCCGCAGCGGACACCTCGACCGGCACCGGCGTCGCTCCCACCTGGCTCACCGCCTCCCAGGTGGCGACGAATGTCATCGCCGGCACGATCACCTCGTCACCGGGGCCAACCCCCGCGGCGGCCAGGCCGAGTCGCAGGCCGTCGAGGCCGCTCGCCAGCCCTACGCAATGATCCACCCCGCAATACGCCGCGAACTCCTCCTCGAACGCTCTCACGGGAGCGCCGTTGACGAAGGCCGACGAATCGATGATCTTGCCGATCTCCTCGAGCAGCAGCGACCGAAGCGGAGCGTGCGCCGCAGCGAGGTCGAGGAAAGGAACGGGGGTGTGGGTTTCGGGTACCGTGGTCAAGGCGGAGTTGATCGAATTCCTCCTCGCAGAGTAATGGGGACACGGGAGGGCGCAAGCCGAATGGGAAACAACGGGCGTCGAGGACGCATTCTGGTTGTCGCCGGCACGGCCCTTGTGGCCCTCGTCGGGTTGGGGGCTCTCGTCCTCCACGAGGCACGTGGGGCTGGGCTGAAAGCGCAAACGCCGCTCCAGGCGCGCCTGGCCGTCTCGCCGGGCGGTGACGACTCCAAGGCGTGCACGTCTGCCGCCCCCTGTCAGACGCTGGAGCGCGCGCTGGCGGTCGCGAGACCCGGAGCCGTCGTCCAGCTTGGCAGTGGCGACTATCCCGGCCAGGAGCTGCGGGGCGGAAAGGACGGAGCCAGCGTCGTCTTCGAACCGGCACCGGGGGCCACGATCCGCTTCACCGGCCAACTCTCGCTGGAGTCGGTGCGCAACGTGGTGCTCAAGGGCATCCGGATCGCCCCGGAAGTTCCCTCGCCCTCGCTCGAACTGGATGCCTGCAACAGGAACGTGGTCATCGAGCGCGCAGACGCCAAGTCGTTCGCCATCCTCGAGGGAAACACCGGCATCACCATCCGCGGAGGCTCGTTCGGCGGCGCGAGGACGACCGGCGTCGAGGAAGACCCGGTGATCGGGACGAGCCAGTCGCAGGGGCCCGGTAAGCAGTGCGACGGGGCGACGGCACCGCCCTCCAGCGGGATCCTGATGGACGGCGTGACCTTCCACGACTCGTTCTGGGGCGCGACCAGCCGCGACTTCTACGGCGGCACCCATCCCGATTGTCTCCAGCTGCAGGGGTACGTCCGTGGGGTGGTGATCAGGAACTCGACGTTCGTCCGCTGTGGGGATTCGTTCATAGGCGCCTTCCCCGACCAGGGCGAGATCCTCGATGTCCGGATCGAGAACAACCTGTTCATCAACCTCGGCAACTTCACGTACTTCGGCATGCAGATCGCCAGCTTCGGTCACCCCAACTCCTGCGGAGGATTCGTCTTCCGCCGCAATGTCTACTGGCCGAACAACCCGTCCTCCCTGGCGCCGTACTCCGTGCCGCGACTCGCCTGCAACTCGAACGGGGCGACGACACCCATAGCGGAGAACATCTTCCAGAGCGGCATCGACAAGGACTACTGCAGGTCGGCAACGACCGAGTTCGGCAACCAATGGACTGACAACGTCTTCGCCGCCGGCACGCCGTGCGGCGCCACGGCCTCCCTGCCGTGGGGCTACGTCCTCGACTCCGGCAAGCTGACGGCGACCAAGGAGGCGGCGGCGGCGCTGCGCACCCTGTTCGCGCTCGCTAGGGCGAAAGGCGCGACGCCGGCGACGATCGCGAAGGCGTTGCGCACGCAGAAGGTCGTCGCACCTGCTCGTAGAGGCTGGACAGCCGCTCTGGTGCGCCGGGCGCTGACAGAGCCCCGGTATCTGGGGCGGATGTACGGCCCGGTGGGCTGGCATCCGGCCATCGTCTCGCAGGCGGCCTGGAAGAAGGCCCAGGCCGCTGTGGCTCGCTGACGCCGATGCGGGCCCTCATCCTGGTCGAGAACACGAGTGTTCCCACCGACCCGCGCGTCTGGCCGCAGTGCCGGTCGCTCGTGGCAGCCGGATGGGACGTCTCGGTGATCGCGCCTCGCGGGAGCACGCGGGACCTCGAGAGCGAGATCGTCCTCGACGGCGTGTCCATTCACCGCTTCGACCTGCGTCCGAGCGGCGGCGGCGCGGCCGGGTACGCGAGGGAGTACGGTGCTGCCCTCGTCCACCTGGGGCGGCTGGTGCGGCGACTTTCGCGAGGAGGGCGCTTCGACGTGATCCAGGCCTGCACGCCACCCGACGTCCTGTTGCTGACGGCGGCGATCCAGCGGGCGCGGGGCACCTCGACCATTCTCGACCACCATGACCTGAGCCCGGAGCTTTACGCGGCCCGCGGCGGCGGGCGTGGCGCTCACCGGCTCCTGGTGGCGGCCGAGCGGGTCGGTTTCGCCCTCGCCGACGTCGTCCTGGCCACGAACGAGTCGTTCCGGGAGGTCGCCCTGACTCGCGGGAAGAAGCGACCCGAGGATGTCTTCGTTGTCCGCAACGGCCCCGACCCGACCGTCTTCCGCGCCACTGAGCCCGACCCTCTGGTCCGGAACGGCAAGGCCCACCTGATCGGCTACGCAGGCACCATCGGACCCCAGGACGGCGTGCTCGAGGCGCTCGACGCCCTGTCGCACCTTCGCGCACTCCGAGAAGACTGGCGCGCGGTGTTCATCGGCGAGGGCGAAGGGCTCGCGGCCGCTCGCAAGCGCGCCCGAGCGCTCGACCTCGAGGGCCTGGTCGAGTTCACAGGGTTCGTCGCCGGACGTCCCCGACTCGTGGAGATGCTGTCCAGCTGCGACGTGTGTATCTCTCCCGAGCCCCGCAACCCCCTCAATGAGCATTCCACCCTGATCAAGGTCGCGGAGTACATGGCTCTGTCACGCCCGGTTGTCGCCTTCGACCTGACGGAGACACGGCGCACGGCCGGGTCGGCGGCAGCCTATGCTCCTGCCGACACCCCTGCGGCTTTTGCGGAGACGCTCGACGCGGTCCTCGGCGACACCGAGCGACAGCGGGTGATGGGCGCCGAGGGACGCTGCCGCGTCGAGACGCAGCTCGCCTGGAAGTACTCCGAGGAGGCGTTGCTCGCCGCCTACGAGCGCGCACTGTCGAAGCGCCGTAAGGGCCTATCCCGGTAGGCCGGGCGCGCTGCGGGGCCCTTCAGGGCCTCGCCAGGAGTTCGTGTCGAAGCGCCGCCAATAGGGGTCTATCCCGGTAGGCCGGGCGCGCTGCGGGGCCCTTCAGGGCCTCGCCAGGAGTTCGTGTCAAAGTGCCGCCAAACGGGCCTATCCCGGTAGGCCGGGCGCTACAGGGCCCTTCAGAGCCTCGCCAGGAGCTCGTCCCGTGACGAGGGCCGCAGTCGCCGCTCCGGATGACCAGTTGCTGGTCGAGCTGCCACTACTCGCGAGGCCCTGAAGGGCCCCGCAGCACGCCGTTCCGACGCCTAGCACACGCGGGATAGGCCCGAAAGCACCGAGGGTGCCGGCGATGAGCCGGCACCCTCGATTGCAGATGGTGGCTGTGTCAGACCGTTGCTAGCCGGTCGAGCACGCTCCGCTGCGGTTGAAGACGTTCCCGCGCCAGATCGTGCCCTGCTGCTTCCAGTCGTCGCAGGAGCTCTGCCCGGGCCCGTTACCGTGGAAGGTGTTGTTCTCGACGAGCATGTTCGGGCAGTCCGAGCGCAGCGGCGAGTACGGCCCGAGCCCGCTCGGGTTGTTCGGGTTGAACGTGTTCCCCCGGATGACAGTGCCCGTACATGCACCGGAATGCCCTGCCTGACCCCATTGCGACAGGTAGTACGTGCGGTTCCCGAGGTCGGAGAACGTGTTGTTCTCGATCACCGTGCCGCGGATGTCCCCGAAATCAGGATAGGCCCCGATGAACGAGTCGGCACAACGCTGGAACGTCGAGTTGCGGATCGTGACACCATCCGACCCTCCGAAGAACTGCAGGCAATCGGGATGGGCCGAACCGGGATCAAGGCCCCACATGTAGTCGCGGACCGTGACACCGTCGATCAGCACACCGTTGGAGACGGCGCCGGTCGAGCAGGACGAGCCCGCGTTCCCGATCACGATCGGGTCCTCCTCCTTGCCGGTCGTGTACGGCGCACCCGCACCGAACGTGCCACCGCGAACCGTCACGTTGTCATTCCCGGTCAGGATGCCCAACTCACGGGCGTTGATGCCCTCGATCGTGATGCCCGTGGTGCAGTTCAACATCAGCTTGGTGAAGTGCACGGTGCCCGACGCCTTGAACGTCACCGACTTCTGCGCGTTCTCCAGCGTCTGTGACCCATACGACCCCGCCGACAAGGTCACCGTCTGACCCGCCTGCGCCACCGCGAATCCACGCTGCAGCGTCTTGCACGGCGCCGCCTGAGTACAGGCCGCCGAGTCACTCCCCGAAGCCGACAGCACGGGACCTGTAGAACCCGGAGGCGGCGGAGGCGGAGGCGGAGGCGGAGGCGGAGGCGGAGGCGGAGGCGGAGGCGGAGGCGGAGGCGGAGGCGGAGGCGGAGGCGGCGGCGGCGAACCGCACGCCGTCGTCGACCCCGACCGCGAACCCTGACCCGACACGTTCCCCGCAGCATCACGAGCTGCCACCGCAAGCGTGTAGCTCGTGCCACAACTGAGACCGCTCAGGGCATAGCTCGTGGTCGTCGTCGACCCGACCTTCGTACCATTGCGGTAGACGTCGTACCCCGCCACACCGACGCTGTCCGTCGAGGCGCCCCACCCGAGCGTAAGCCCGGTCTGGGAAACGGCCGAGACGGTGAGCGCAGACGGCACCGACGGCGCCACCGTGTCACCACACGCCTGCGTACTACCCGAGCCACTCGCCCTCGCCGACCGGTTCCCGGCGGCGTCGAACGCCTCCACGGAGAGCGTGTACGCCGTCCCGCAGGCGAGACCGGTCACCGGGATCGAGGCAATGCTCGAATCCGCAACCTTGGAAGAGCCGAGATACACGCTGTACCCCGCAACGCCGAAATCGTCGAACGACGGCGACCACGAGAGACCCAGCGATGTCTTACCGGTGGGCGAGACGACAAGACCCGACGGCGTCGTCGGCGCCTTGGTATCGGGGCAGGCCGAAGTCGCGGCGACGATCGTGTTCTTGCCGGAGGCGTTCCCGGCTGCGTCGACGGCGTCCACCGAGACCTGGGCGGAGGTGCCGCAGGCGAGGCCGGGGACGGCCTGCGCCGTCGTCACCGTCGTGGCCACGGTACCGGAGCCGTTGTAGACGCGGTACGCGGACACACCGACGTTGTCCTGGGAGGGCGACCAGGCGACGGCCACCGAGGTGGGCGCTGCCGAGGTCTGCTTGAGAGCGGCGGGCATGCTCGGCGGGACCGTGTCGGTCGAGCTGCAGGCCGACGTCGCGCCGAGGATGCCCGTCCTCGAGGAGTGGTTGCCCGCGGCGTCAACAGCGTCAACCTCGATCTTCACCGACGAGCCGCAGGTGAGGCCCTGCGCCGTATATCCCAGCGAACTGGTCGTGCCGCTCGTGGCGCCGTTCACGTACACCGTGTAGGCGGTGACGCCGACGTCGTCCTGAGCTGCTTTCCAGCTGACGGTGGCCGACGCACGCGTCGCCGACGTCTGACCCAGAGCGGTGGGCGGGGTGGGCGCCGAGGTGTCACCGGCGGCCCCGCACGGAGCGGTGCCGGCGAAGACACGCTGGGCGCGTGACAGCGAGCGTCGCGAGGACGTCTCGAAGTCGGCGACTCCGACGACGGTGATCACGTACCCCTGACCGCAGCGGAGCCCGGTCACGGTGTAGTTGGTTAGCGGCGTGGAATCGCGGAACTTGTATCCGAGGTACACGTAGTACGCCTCGGCTGCCCTACCCGATCTGAGCGTCATCGCCTCCCACCGCACCGCGATGGAGGTGGCGGTCGCGGAGGCGACCGCGAGGCTCGTCGTCTTGGAGGTCCGGTCTGAGCGTCCGGCGGCCGATCCCGTGAGGATCAGACCGGCCAGCACGATGCTTGAGAAGAGCACGAGGTATCGCTTGGCGGCATTCATGTCTTGGCAATCGGCCCTCTCCGAGACGCCTTCGCCCCCTGAACGGGGGATCTCCGATCGGTAATCGGACGCCGGTGTCCCTCGAACGGGGGACACTGAGAGCAGCACGACTGCAGATCTCCTTTCCGGGGAGGTTGACGACGGCGGCTCGCGGGGGTTGTCCGATCGTGATGCGCCGTTGTCTGAGCCTGAGGCGGTCGGGGCGAGGATCGACGACCCGTCACGGGCTCTTCCGGCCCGTCGGCTGTGTTCGTCCTGCGGCAGGCAGGAGCCGGATGTCGAGTAGATAGCGTCATATCCCCGTCCTTTCGCCACCGCCTTTCGGAGGTGGCGCGGGGATTCTTACACACTCACCGGAAGTCCTGTTCGACCTACCCGTTGGTCTAGGGTGGCGGCGGGCGCTGCGGAGCGGCCAGGATCCCGGTAGCCATCAGCGATCAGGCGTCACTGTAAACATTCCGTAAGAGCTGAGGGATGGTCGAACCCTGGTGAACAACCGGTGACAAAGCGGTGGCCGCGCTAGTGCACGCGTCCGTAAGTACGGTCTTGGTCGGCGGTCTCCAGACCGAGCAGGCCTAGGACGCAGGGAGCCGCCGCTCCCGGTGTTGGAACGGCGCGACCGAGGACAACGGCCTGCGAAGCGTCTGGGGGCCGCCGGGCCGACCGTACTTGCGGACGCGTGTACTAGCGCTCGGCGCCCGAACCGGAGTGCTCACGCGGCCAGAGCGACTGCTCCGGAGGATGTTCGAACGGCGGCTGCCGGCGGCCGAGCAGGGTGGCGAGCGCGGCGCGACACGCGACCCGCCGGGCTCTCGCGTTTTCCTTGTCGCCGCCCGGCAGCACTGCCCGCAACCCGAAGCGTACGGCCATCGCCGCAAGCGAGGCGACCCGCGGAAGCGGCGCCAGATGCTTCGTCACGTACAGACGCCGGGAGTAGGCGGCCTGGGCCCAGATCCTGGGCGACCAACCTGCCTTGTTGGCGTGGTGGATGATCGTCATCACCGGGAGATGGACGACCTGCCAACCGCAGTTCTTGATCCGCTGGCACAGGTCGACCTCCTCCGCGAAGAGGAAGAAGCGCTCGTCGAAGATCCCGGCCGAGTCGAGCGCCTCTCGACGTACGAGCATGAACGACCCCGAGACCCAGTCGCATTCGGTCTCACGTTCGTACGCCCTGGGATCGAGCACCCGCTCCCCGAACCAGGAGGTATGCACCGGCAGCCGTTCGGCCGCAACAGCGTCCCCCCAGAATCTGGTGACGCTCGGGAAGCGCCGAATCGTCGGGAACAGCTCACCGTCCGGCGTGACCTGCTTCACGCCGACGAGCCCGACCCTCGGCCGGCGCTCAAGCTCCGCCACGAGGTTCGCGAGCGTTCCTGCGACGATCTCGGTGTCGGGATTGAGAAACAGGACGAAGGGAGCGTCCGTGGTCAGGTAGCCGCAGTTGTTGGCGTGTCCAAACCCGTGATTGTCGCAGGTGACGATCCTGGCCTGCGGGAACGCAGACTCGATCAGCTCCCGCGTCTCCTCGTACAGGCTGTTGTTGGCCACGACCACGTCCAGCTCGATCCCGCCGGCGCGCGCGAACACGGTCGTAAGGCACGGACGGAGCCAATGTGGCTCGTTGGTGGACACTACGACGACGGCGAGATCGGCCATCAGGTCTCGCCTCTCCCCCGGACGGGTCGACGTTCGGCAGCCGGGCACGGCCCGGCGATTCCGGCCGCGCGGGTCGGTAGAGCACACATCGTGCCCTTACTATGCGACCTCAACCCCAGGCCCGCAAGCCAAGGGGTGTCGCCGGCACGATCGGTGTGTACGGTTAGAACATGTGCGGAATCTGCGGCGTGGTCCAGATCGAGGGGAGCCCCCGTGATGTGATTCCGCGGGATCGCCTCGAGGCGATGAGCACGATCATGACCCATCGCGGACCGGACGATCACGGGCTCCACGTGGAGCCCGGTATCGCCATCGCAGCACGCCGACTGTCCATCGTCGACGTGGCCGGTGGGCACCAGCCGTTCGCGAACGAGGACGGCACCGTGGTCGGCGCCCAGAACGGCGAGCTCTACAACCACGGCGACATTCGCGAGCGCCTCATCGCAGACGGCCACCGCTTTCGCTCACGGTGCGACACCGAGATCCTGCCTCATCTCTACGAAGCCCACGGCATCGGGTTTGCCGAGCGGCTCCGCGGCAAGTTCGCCGTGGTGGTGTGGGACGCGAAGAATCGACGCACGGTGCTTGCGCGCGACCGGCTCGGCGTCAAGCCGCTGTACTGGGCCCGAGTCGGCGATCGGGTCGTCTTCGCTTCCGAGCTGAAGAGCGTCATGGCCTCCGGCTTGGTGCCGAGCGACCTCGACTACGAGGCGCTCGGCCAGTACCTCGCGCTCGGGTTCGTTCCCGGGCCGCGAACACCCTTCGCCGCCGTCCACAAGCTCGCGCCCGGCGCGCTGCTCGTGATCGAGGACGGCAGAGTCGAGGAACGGGCGTACTGGGCGTATCCCGAGCCCCGGCCGGAACAGACCGTCCGCCCGATCGGCGAGTACGCGGACGAGCTCAAGGAGCTGCTCGGCGAGTCGGTTCGGATGCGGTTGATGAGCGATGTCCCGCTCGGCGCGATGCTGTCCGGCGGACTGGACTCGAGCGTGCTCGTGGCGCTCATGGCCGAAGCATCTGCAGCTCCGGTCGAGACCTTCGCCGTGGCCTTCCGCGAGGACGGTGACCAGAACGAGCTGGAGCCGGCCCGGCGCGTCGCCGGGCTCTTCGGGTGCAGACATCACGAGGTGGAGCTGTCGCTCACGGACGAGCGAATCGACCTCGACGAGCTCGTCTGGCATCTCGACGAGCCTGTCGCCGAGCTGTCGACGGTCGGCTTCTTCGCCTTGTCTCGCGTGGCGGCCGAGCACGTCACGGTCGCGCTGGCGGGCCAAGGGGCAGACGAGCTGTTCGCCGGATACCGGAAGC
This sequence comes from uncultured Actinomycetes bacterium, assembly GCA_963738505.1. Taxonomy (GTDB): domain Bacteria; phylum Actinomycetota; class Thermoleophilia; order Gaiellales; family Gaiellaceae; genus Gaiella. Next base: position 69,375 of record CAVTWR010000005.1, read on the forward strand.
ACGCCGTCGCGCACGCCATCGGCAGGGCGCATATTCCGCCCTCGCTCCTCGCGCCGCTCGCCAGCATGAGTCTCGGCCCCGACCCGCTCAAGCGTCTGCTCGGCGCGTTCTCCGCCCGTACGCCGGGCGAGCGGCTCCTCGCCATGAGCGGCCAGCTCGAGCCGGAACTCGCAGCTCGGCTCTGGCGGCGCGATCCAGCGAGCGTCGATCGCACGCTGATCGCCGACCGGATCACCGACCGGCTGGGTCACGCGACCGGAACCCCGCTTGCGACGCTGCTCTATCTCGACGCGCAACTGGGCCTCGTCGACAACATGCTCCACTACTTCGACCGGATGTCCATGGCGCACTCGCTGGAGGTACGGGTCCCGTATCTCGATCATCGACTGGTCGAATGGGCTGCCACCTTGCCGGATCAGGTGAAGATTCGCGGGCGCGAGCGCAAGCGTGTCCTTCGGCACATGGCCCGCAGCCTCCTGCCGGCAGACATCATCGATCGTCCGAAGGTCTCGTTTGTGCGGCGGTCGGCGGGGCTCTGGCTCGAGCACAACCTCGCGGGTGCCGCAGGCGAGCGGCTGCTCGCCTCGGACGCCCGCTGTCACGACCTCCTCGATCGCACCGTCGTGGCGACACTCGTGGACGAATTCAAGCGTGGCGACCGGTCGCGGTCGCAGCTGCTGCTCGGGATCACGCTCCTGGAGATCTGGCTCGACCGGTTTGCGCAGCCGTGGTCGAGTGCGACTGCCGCCGCAGCATGACGGCCAGCTATGCACTGATCACGCCAGCCCGGAACGAGGAGGAGAACCTCGGCCGCCTCGCCGACTCCCTCGCTGCGCAACGCGTACTCCCCGCGCAGTGGGTGATCGTGGAGAACGGGTCCACCGACGGAACCCTGCGCCTGGCCGAGGACCTCGCCGCTCGCCACGCCTGGATCACGGTCGTCGTGCTCCCGACGGCGAGAGGGCTCGCCCGCGGTGGCCCCATCGTGCGCGCTGTACATGCCGGTCTGAAGGCCCTCCAACGGGACGTCGACGTCGTGGTCAAGCTCGATGCCGATGTGTCGATGGGCCCCGAGCATTTCGAGACGCTGCTGGCGGTGTTCGCCGGCGAGCCCGACCTCGGCGTGGCGAGCGGAACGCTGTTCGACGACGCGACCGGCGGTGCCGAACTGCATCTCACGGGAGACCACGTCTGGGGCGCCGTCCGGGCCTACCGGAAGACCACGCTCGACGAGATCCTGCCGCTCGAGGAGCGGATGGGCTGGGACACGGTCGACGAGCTCAAAGCCGCGGCTCGCGGCTGGCGGACGCGGATCGTCCATGAGGCTACCTTCCAGCACCACCGTCTCGAGGGTGAGCGCGACGGCAGCCGCTGGCGTGCCTGGGCAGCCCAGGGAGACGTCGCCTGGTTCGTCCACTACCGCCCGACCTATCTGCTCACACGGGTGCTCTACCGGGCGCTGCGCGAGCCCAGCGCGTTTGCCATGCTCACCGCGTACGCGCGTGCCGCCCTCCGGCGCGAGGCACGCCTTGCAGACGCTCGGGCCGTGGCGCTGCTCAGGGATCAGCAACGTATGCGCCGCCTCCCGGCGCGGGTAGCCGAGGCCTTCGGACGGCGCTAGCGGTCTCTCCGCGAAGTACGGACGTGGTGAGCCGGCGACAACCGAGCAGGCCCAGGACGCAGGGCGCGCGAAGAGAGCTTGGGACGCAAGCCCGTCACGGAGCCGCATCGCGGTCGGAATGCCCCGCCCGCCCCGCGATCGCCCACGCAGCACATGCGAGGGCCAGGACGACGTACATCACAAACGTCACCTGGACGAAGGAGAACGCGTCGAACGTGACCATACCCACGGTCAGTGCCAGCAAGCCCGCGTTGATCGAGACGCCGAGCCAGGCGGCATCGCGCGGCCCCTCACGGGCGAGCCTGCCCATGCGACGAACAACCCGGCCGATCAACCACAACCAGCCGACCACCGCGATCAGGCCGACGTCGACCGCAGTGCTGAACCACTGGTTGTCGATCACCCTGCCCTTCGGATCCTTGCTGCCCTGCCCACGGAGTCGCGTTCCGTAGCCGTTCCCGAACAGCGGCTTCTCCGAGACGGTGTCCACGACGAACGAGATGTCGGTCAACCGTCCACCGGCGGCCAGATTGCCCCTGGACGAGCTCTGCTCGTTGAGCAACCCTTCGGCCGGGAAGAACTCGTAGCGGAGTGTCCCGACCGCCCCCGGCACCACGAGCTTGAGCACGACGAGAGCGGGGAGAAGAATCAGGGCAACGGTTCTGGCGCGGGCGCGCACGTGATGCGGGCGCATCCAGATCAGCGTGATCGCGACCACAATGAGCATCACTACCGCGGTGCGAGAGAGGCTTGAAAGGGCTGCGATCGCGATGAGCGGCGCCGCCCACAGCCACCGCCGGGTATGCGTGGCGGCGAGGTAGAGGGCGAGCGGTGCCGTGAGGATGCAAAGCCCGGCCCAGCTCAGGGCATGCTCCGCGGATCCGCGCGGGCGGATGCGTCCTCCGCGGGCGTCCTCCTCGATCAGCTCCTTCTTCTCCAGAAACGGCAGATAGCTGTCCAGCCGTTTGAAGATGGAGAACTCGGTCCGATACTCGATGATCGCGCTCAGGGCGAGCACGCACATGCCGCCCACGAGCAGCTTGACCGTGAAGTCGATGTCCTTCCATTCCGTGAGGACGCTCGACGCGAAGTAGAGGAACAGAATGAAGGTGATGAAGAAGACGAGGGACTTGAGCACGTTGTCGGAGACGCCGGCCACCCGGTCGGGATTGGCGATCACCGAGCCGATCGTCCCGCCCACGATCAGCACGAGCGGCCCCTCGAGCCCGGTCGCCCGGAGACGGGTCGACGGGTCGACGAGGAGCGAGGCGATCCACAGTCCGAGGACGAGCACCAGGAGGAGCCGGTAAGGCTCGAGATCGAGGGGCAGACTGACGCCGAAGGAGTACTGGCGGATGGGAATCACGAGGATCACCAGCACGATCGCCCCGACCACCCATCGCCACGGGAGGCGCGGGCCGCGTAGGAGCAGTGCAGAACCGAGCATGCCGATCGTGAGCACCGCGGCCGGGAGTGTCCGCCCGGTCGCGAGGCCCCCCGCCATGGTCAACAACGCCGCGAGCAGGGCGAACGAGGCGAGGGGCCGCTGGGCGCGGCGCCGGTTCTCAGGCGTGCTCAACGGCTGCTCGCACGGCGAGCAGGCTAGCGCCCGCGATCGGCCTTGCGCCGAAGCGCCGGAGACTCGGCGCTCCAGGGCCGCATGCGCGACACCTCGGCCGCCGGAGGAGACTCTGCCTGGCGAACTTCGGGCGCGGCGGCCTTCTGCCCTGCGCGGGACCTCGACCGCGTGCCCGAGGAGACCAGCCGCTCCGCGACGGCGGGCTCAGTGGCCACCTCCGAGGCGATGGGCACAGGTACTGCGTCGGGCCTCGGTGCGCGAGAGAGATTCTCCAAGAAGAGGGCCGATCCGATGGTGAGGATGCCCCCGAGCAGGAGGACGGCCAGCGGGATGATCACCGGGCGCCCTTTCACGTGCTTGGCCAGCGTCGGCGTCTGGACGACCTCGAGCAGGATGCGGCTGTCGCCCTTGATGCCGGCGACCTTCTGCTGCCGGGCGACGTAGGACCGCATGGTGTCGGAGACACGTGAGGCGATCACCGTCGCCTCCCGTTCGGAGGTCGCCTGCGAGGTGATCTCGACGATCGGCAGGGTGTTGCTGCCCGACTGGTCGAACAGCACGTTGACGAAGTACTTGCCGACCGTGGTGCCTCCGTCGAGGTAGAGCAGGTCGTTCAATTGATAGCCATCCTTGCCGAGCACCGGCTTCTTGACGACGTCGCTCACTGCGAGCTGCGCGTAGACACCGGCCAGGTAGCGGTACCGTGACGGGTCGCTGAACCGGGAGATCGGATCCCCGCTGGCATCGACGGGAGCGCCCGGTTCCACGAGACCGGCCCGGAAGTCTGGGGCGCCCGGCTGTGTGACGAGGAGGCGAGCGGTCGACTGGAACGTGGGCAGCAGCTTCAGCTCGAGGCCGGGCGGCGACAGCGAGACCTTGAAGGAACTGAGGATCATCAGCAGCAGTGCGATCGCGAAACCAATCACAACGACCACCTTGTGCCGGGAGATCGCGGTCGTATACGCCCTGAAATCCATTCGTGCCCCCTGGTAGCTACCCGACTGTTCCTCCGCACGCGAGCGCGCACGCCCAAGCACAGCATACCCGGTCTACCACAGGACACCAGACTATCTCTTCGCAGTCGAGCGTGACACCGCAGATCCTGTGAGTACGATCGAATGAGCGCCGGGCGGACCGCGGTCCCGCCGTGCCCGCCCGCCCGCTGAACCGTCGTCTGATGAAGAACGCTCCCCCGGTCCTGACCCCCATGCGCATCCTGGTCGACCCTGCGGGGGGCCTACCTGCACCCGTGGTAGACGCGTTGTCCGATCTGTATTCGGCGCGCACGCAGATCGTGCCGGATCCCGCAACGGCCGACATCGTCGTGCTGCTACCGGGGGCCTCTCTCTCTGCGTCCCGCATCGGCTCGCGCCCCGTCGTGCTGGACGCAACCTCCGCGGCCGCTTCACCCGTTCCTCTCGGCTCCCTGCGCGAGGCGATCACGCTCGAGGACGACCCGGCGGTTCCGCGATCGTTCCGGAACAGGCGCGTCTTCGACGAGCTCGGCGGTGCCGCACCGCTACAGCCGGGACGCGGCGAACGTCCGCTGGCGCGTGGTTCGCAGGGCCCCCTCTGGGTGTCGAGCGCCGACGATCGCATCCATCGAGTGGCCCTCTCCCCCGCCACGAACAGCCCGCGACTGGTCGACGAGTTCGGGCCGGGCCGCTTCATGAGGATGCTGCCTCTCCTGGCAATCGTCCGCGCCGCGGCCTGCGGCGATCGGGGCGAGCCCCGTGCCCTGCCGGCCACGATCGTCGTCGACGACCCCAACCTCCGGATGTGCCGGTACGGGTATCTGGACTACCGTGCCATCCACCGGGCGGCCGTTGATGCACCGCTCCACGTCGCGCTGGCCACGATCCCGCTGGACAGCTGGTACGCGAGCCCGCGGGCCGCCGCCTACTTCAGGACCGAGACGGCCGCGCTCTCCCTGCTCGTCCACGGCAACAACCATCTCTCGGAAGAGCTCGGCCGGCGGTACTCCGTCGGCGAAGCTGACGGCCTCCTGCTGCAGGCTCTCGCTCGGATCGGCAGGCTCGAGCGTCGGACGGGGGTTCGGGTGAGCAGGGTGATGGCAGCTCCCCACGGGGCCTGCTCGCATGAGATGGCTCGCGCGCTGGCGAGATGCGGGCTCGCGGCGCTGACCATCAGCCGCGCCCGCCCCTGGGGCGAGGAACCCGCCGACAGGACCGACGCTGCACTCGGCGCCCGCTCCGTCGAGCTCGTCGACGGATTGCCGCTGCTCCGGCGCATTCACGTCGATCGCCTGCAGGAGGTTCCCTTCGCGGCGTTCCTCCACCAACCGCTCGTTCCCTACGGTCACCATTGGGACTGGCCGGACGGGGTCGAGGACCTCGTCCGGCTTGCCACCGAGACCGCGTCTGCCGGTCCCGTCGTCTGGGGTGGCCTCGAGCAGGCCGCCAGCCTCCCACCGCAACTCGTCCGGGAAGGCTCACGCATGGTCGTCCGGCTTCGCTCGCGGGCGGCGTCGTTCGCAATCCCCGACTGGGCGGAGAGCCTGACCTTCGACCCGCGAGGGATGCACGGGAACGATGCCGTGCTCCTCGACGGTCGGGAGGCGCCGCCGGAGCTGGAACATCCGGTCACGCCCGGCGCCGACGTGCAGATCGCGCTCTCCGCGCGCGATGCACCGTCGGGCCGCCGTCGCCTGCCCCGAACGCCCCCGCGCGCCATCGCCAGGCGCTTGCTCACGGAGTCCCGCGACCGCCTCCAGCCCGTGCTCAGGAGAGGAAGGCCACGTTGAGCCAGATTCCGGGCGCCCCGGGCAGCCCGCGGCTGGCCGACAGCGAAGTGCGCAAGCGGGCCTCGGCCGGCGTGCTGATCAGCGCCGCGGGCAGCATCATCCTCCTCGTCGTCGGCCTCGGCGGCACGATCGTGCTCGCCCGCCTACTGACGCCGCACGACTTCGGGATCTACGCCTACGGCGCCACCGCGCTGCTCATCACCTCTGCCTTCGCCGAGGGGGGGCTCGCCAGCGGCCTGATCCGTCGGCCCGAACATCCAACGGTGCAGGAGCTGCGAACCCTGAGCGGCATCCAGTTGCTGATCACGGGCACGCTCACGCTGATCGGCTGCGCGATCGCCCTCCAGTTCGGGCGCACCGGGCAGATTGCCAGCGTGATGCTGCTGGCGATCCCGCTCTCCTCCTTCCAGGCGCCCGGGCGCGTCGTGCTCTACCGGCAGCTCCTGTTCAGCCGCCTGACGACCGCGGACATCCTCTCCACCGTCGCCAACTACGCGTGGGCGATCCCCGTCGTGCTGCTCGGCGGGGGTGTGTGGGGCATGGCCACCGGTGCCGTCGTCAAGGCCCTCGTCTCTGCGGTCTGCCTGCTCTGGCTGAGCCCCATCTCCGCGCTGCGCCCCTCGCTGCGCGGCGCGCGCGAGTTCAAGCAGATCGTCTGGTTCGGGATCAAGTACCAGGCCAGCTGGGTCACGTTCATCACGCGCGATCAGCTCCTCAACGTTTTCGCCGGCTCAGTGGCGGGGACGAGCCAGCTCGGGCAGTGGTCGCTGGCCCGGCGTCTGATGGAGCTGCCAATGGGCTTCGTCGACGCCGTCCACCGGGTTTCCTATCCTGCGCTGGCCCATCTGCTGGCCAAGGGTGACGACCCCACACGACCGCTGGAGAAGGCGGTCCGTTCCACCGGCGTCCTGATCGCCATCCTCACGAGCTCGTTCGGGGCGGCGAGCCTGGCGATCGTTCCGGCAGTCATGGGCGCGGAATGGACGAGGGGGAGCGAGGCACTGCCGATCGCGGCGCTCGGCGTGCTCGTCGGCCAACCCGTCGTCGCCACGGCCTCGAGCTTCATCTTCGCGACCGCCAGACCGGGCGCGGTGCTGCGCTCGACCGTTGTCTCGGCCCTGGCGTGGATCGCCGTCTCGCTGGCGCTGCTGCCCTTCATCGGGGTGCTCGGGGTCGCGGCCGGCTGGATCGCCGGCTCGCTGGTGGAGGTGGCCTTCTTCAACTACTACGTCAAGCAGGAGTGCCGGGCCCGGGTGGCCCGGTGCAACGCTGCAGCGGTCGCCTGCGGGCTCTTGGGAGGCGCGATCGGCTGCCTCCTCGTGCTGTGGCAGGACCGCGACCTGTGGACGGCCTTCGCAGGGGGGGCGCTCGCCCCCACGATCACGGTCGCCGCGCTGCTCGTCGTACGCCGCGACGACGTGGTCGAGACGCTCGGCCACGTTGTCGGCGCAGTGGCCAATGCCGCCAGAGTGCGCTTTGCGAAAGGCACGTTGCCCACCTGAAGCGACGAGACCCGCGCCCCGATCGCAGCTCAGGGCGAACGCAGCGCGCGGAGGCCTGCGAGGCGGACGTCGCCCGCGAGGTTGCGCCATTCGGCGAGACAACGGCGTGTGACCGCTGCGTAGGCCCGAAATCGTGTGGCCGGCGGCAGCGACACACGCCGCACGCTGCGGTAGTGCTCGCCAAAGAGCCGCCAGTGCTGGTAGTACGTACCCGAACTCGCGCGCGCATCGAACCATTTCGCTCGCTGCTCCGGTGTCCGGTTCGCAGCCATCGAGTTCTCGGGGTGCAGCCGCCGGATGTAGAGGGCGTCCGGGATCTGGATGAGCGGCCCCTCGAGCGCGAGCTGGAACACGGTCACCTGATCTCCGGCGATGCACGACCCGTGCAGCTCGGTGCGGCGCGCGACGTCCTTCCGCATCACCCCGAACAGCGAGAAGCAGACGTCCGCGAGATCCGTCCTCTCCAGACGTACGAGCCGGAGTGCTCGAGCTCCCGGATCGACGCCACGAACGCTCAAGTCCGCTGCGACCTGCTTGGCGGTCTCGTGGCCGTCCGCGTCGACGTACACAGTGGCCGGAAAGGCCACCGCCGCCCCCGGCTCGGCCTCGAGAGCGGCGATGCACCGCTCGAGGAACGGCGGTGCGATCACGTCGTCGTGCGAGATCCACTTGAAGTAGGGCTCCGCACGGGAGAGGTGAAAGCAGGCGTTGTAGTTCGCGGCAGCACCGCGGTTCGCGGGATGACGGACGTAACGCACACGCGAGTCTGACCGCTCGTAGCGGCGACACACGTCCTCGGTGCCGTCGGTGGAGGCGTTGTCGCTGATCACCAGCTCGAGCTCGGAGAACGTCTGGGCGAGCACCGATTCGATCGCCTCGGCGACGTAATCCTCGCCGTTGTATACGGGCAGGCCGACGGTCACCCGCGGTGCGTGGCTCACCGCGCCGGATCCTCAGCCCTCGCCGGCGGTGGCACCGCTCGCACGACCGCGCGGCGGCGCCACGGCACCGTCTTGTGCCGCAAGGCGCGCTTTTCGACGAGGAACCAGCTGAGTGCGGCAAGCGGATAGGTGACAGCCGTCGCGACGACGATGTACGCCACCAGCCCGAGCCTCTCAACCCCGAAGAGGACAAGCAGCTGCTGCGTGGGAAAGGCGTAGATGTAGACGCCGTAGGAGATGTCGTTGACCGAGGCGACGCGCTGCAGGGGCAGCCTGATCCCGAGCCACAGGCACGTGTAGGCGGTGGGGAGCGGCGCGATGGCGCTGACGTCCGTGAACAGCGAAGCAACGACGATGACGATCACGCTAGTGACGGCGAGGTCTGTCCTGAGCGGGATGCGGTCGGCGTAGGCGAGCAGTGCGGAGCCGGCGAAGAAGAACGCACCGAGGTGGACGAGAAGGCGGAGATCGTCCTGTGGCAGGTCGAGAAGCCAGGCGTCGGCTGCACTGGCCACGGTGAACGCGAGGAAGATCCCGAGCATGGAGGCCGGCGAACGCCGGATCGCGGCGATGCTGAGCGCAAGCCCGAGGATCAGGTAGCACGCGACTTCGTACGACAGCGTCCAGAGCGATCCGTTCCACGAGCCCGGATGAGGAACGCTTGCCAGCGTCCCGTCGATCCCGAAGTCCCTGCCGAGCAGGGTCGCGTTGCCGACAACGAACGACGCAACGGCCCCCGCCCCAGGCGGAAAGGCGCCGCCGTCGTGGAGGGCAGCGATCGGCACGAAGACGAAGACGATCACGATCAGGCACACCCAGAGCCCGGGGAACAGACGGAGAGCGCGGCGGTACAGGAACTGCGGCAGGCTCGACCGATGCCTGCTCCCCGCGATCAGGTAGCCGCTGACCACGAAGAACCCGGCCACGGCCCAGCCCCCGAGCGAGAGTCCGCCGAAGAGCGGCTCTTCCCCGAACCCGCCGAGCACCCAGGCGTGCGACACGATGACCGCGCTCGCGAAGACGAGTCGCAGAACGTTTAGCGAGTTCCGCTTCGGGTCGAACTGTGTCGCGAGTGCGCTCACCACGCACCACCCACCCCGGTCGTGGCGCAAACCCCCATGCTTCCGACTATACGGAGTTGCCGCCGCCACGCGAACGCGCCTCAGGACGGGAGGCGCAGGACGAGCTCGGTGACGCTCGGCCTCGCGAACAGCCTGAAGGGCACGAACGACGTCCCCGTGCCTGAGGAGATGTGCAGGACACCGGTCGGCGTCGCATGGATGCCGCGCAGGCGAGGCGCACGCGGGTGGGCGATCGAGATGGCGCGGCCCGCCCAGGGCAGCGAGATCTGCCCGCCGTGGAGGTGCCCGGCGAGGATGACGTCGGCCGAGCCGTCCGGCAGTCTGGCCGCGTCCGCTGGATCGTGCACCAAGGCGATGGTCAAGCCCTCGCGCCGCGTAAAGAGCTGAGGGTCGGTGCCGTCCGGGGCCGGTGAGAGCGGGTCGAGGCCGATCACGTGGAGCGCCACTCCCCGCACGGCAACCGTCTCGCGTGCGTTGCGCAGGAGATGGATGTCCTTGGGGAGAGCGGGTAGCGGGTCACCCCGTGAGAAGGGATCACGCGTGTCGCGGACATCGTGGTTGCCGAGCACGAGGAAGGCCTTCCCCAACCGTTGGAGATGGTCGACGAGCGCGCTCTCGCCGCGCCGTCGTGCCAGGAGGTCGCCCGTGATACACACGAGATCCGGGTTGCGATCGACCAGCCACGCCACCGCTCGCGCGGTTGCTGAATCTCCGCGGCTGAGACGGCTGCCGAGGTGGAAGTCGGACAGGTGACCGACGCGGATCCCGTCAAGCCCCCGCGGGAGCCCGGTCACCGAGACCTCCAGGACCTCCCGGCGGAGCCAGCCCGCCTCCCACCAGGAGTACGCGGCCACGCCGCCGACGCAACCGAGAGCGGCGAGGAGCGCCACCGTCATGATCGACCCCGCCCTGGGGCGGACGGCGTCAGAGCGCCAGCTTCTCCAGCGCCGGCTGCATCGACACCACGTGGCGCCGGAAGCGGAGCTCGGAGTCCGCGAGGCCCGCTGCCACGCCGATCAGCTGCGAGAGATGGAAGATCGGCATCTGGAAGTCCTTGCCCGTCTGCTTCTTCAGCTTCGACTGCCAGGCATCCAGCGAGAGATGGCAGAGCGGGCACGGGGTGACGATGGCATCGGCTCCCGCCTCCTTGGCCTGCTCGATCGGCTGGATCAGCTCGGCGAGGGCGGTGTCCTCCCGGGCCTGGATGATCGGGAAGCCACAGCACTTGATCTTGGCCGGATAGTCGATCGGCTCGCCGCCGCAGGCGGTGATGATGCGCTCGAGCGAGTCCGGCTTGTCGGGATCGTCGAAGCCGAGCAGCTTGGAGGGGCGGAGGATCTGGCAGCCGTAGAACGGGGCGATCTTGAGACCGCGCAGGCCCTTGTGCGCCACCGCCTCCAGCTTGTGGAAGCTCTCCCCCGCGACGAGCCAGAGGAAGTGCATGACCTCGACCTTGCCGGTGTAGTACGGCGCACCCACCGCTTCCAGGTTGTCGTTGACGCGGTGCCTGAGCGCTTCGTCGTTCTGCAGCTGGTGGTTGGCCTGGCGCAGGTTGAGGGTGCACACGTTGCACACCGTCATCAGCGTGTCGCAGCCGCTCGCCTCGGCGTAGGCCAGGATGCGGGCGTTGAGGTGGACGTAGTAGTCCGGCTCGGCCTCGTGGATGTCCCCGGCGCCGCAGCACGTCACCGCCTCCAGCTCGTGCAGCTCGTACCCCACCATCGGGGCCAGCGCCTGTGTGGCGGTGTCGAGCTCCTTGGCGGAGAGTGAGGCGAGACAGCCCTTGTAGTACGCGACGCGTTTCATGCCCCGCCTCCGTCGTGCGCTTCGTCGGGGGTCGGCGAGACCGGCGGCACGTAACCGGGGCGCGTCGAGAGCAGGGCCACGACCTTCGGGTCGTCCTGCGGCGTCTGTTCGGGAAGGTGGGGCAAGTGGAACGAGTCGTCGCCGTACGGGTGGCGGTCGTCCGCGCTCGTCGAGTGCTCGAGATGCATCAGGGCGTGCTCGCCCTGGACGATGCCGAGCGCGCCATCGCGGCCCTGCGCCTTCACCAGGTCGAACAGCGCGCGCGACTCGTGCACCTCGGCCGCAACGTGCGGCGGGAACGGCGGTGGCACCTTGCCCTTGACGGCAAGGTTCATCGCGAACTTGGTCTCCTTGATCGCACGCACGATGCCCTGTGTTTTCGGCACCAGCTCGGTCTCGCGGAGCCAACCGGTGGTCTTGGCAGAGACCACGAACCACTTGGCGTGCCGGGCGCCCATGTCGCGGTCGATGCCGTTCTTCATCGCCTCGGCGCCGAGCTTGGCGATCGCGTCTCGGGGGTCGACGCCCTTGGGGCAGCGCTCGTTGCAGAAGTAGCAACGCGTGCAGTCCCAGATGCCGTGCTCCTCGGAGTAGCGCTCCAGCCGCTCGATCGTCTTCCCGTCGCGCGGATCGCCGACGAAGCGCATGCCCTTGGCCAGGGCCGCCGGACCGAGGAAATCCGGGTCGGACTCCATCGAGTTGCACTCGGAGACGCAGCAGCCGCAGTTGATGCAGAGCGACTCCTTGTGGATCACGTCCATCTGGGCCTTGGGGACGACGTTCTCGGCGACCTCGGCCTGGTCGTACCGGGGCTCGAGATACGGCGTCACCGCGCGCATCTTCTGCCAGAACGGCTCCATGTCCACGACGAGGTCCTTGACGATCGGCAGGTTGCCCATCGCGGAGATGACCGGGACGCGGCCCGCCTGCGCGATCTCGTACATCCGCACCTTGCACGCGAGGACGGCACCGCCGTCCATACGCATGCCGCAGGAGCCACAGATCATCATGCGGCAGCTCTTGCGGTAGGCGAGCGAGCCGTCGTGGCGGTCCTTGACGATATCGAGACAGTCGAGGAGCGTCGCCTCCTCGGGCGCGTCGATCTCGTACTCCTGGAGCGCGCGGTCGCCCGAGCGGGCGTCGTAGCGCCAGATCTTGAGCCCGACCTTCACGCGTCGCTCCCCCTCTCGATCAACATTGCGCCCCTCATCAGTATTTCCGCTCCATCGGTTCCCACTTCGTCATCCTGACCTCTCTGTGCGAGAGCGCCGGGCCACCGTCCTGCCAGTGGCTGATCGAGTGCTTGAGGAAGTTCTCGTCGTCGCGGCTCGGGAAGTCGTGCGGGCGCGAGTGGGCGCCGCGGCTCTCCTGCCGGGCGATCCCGGCCTGCACCATGCACGCGGCCAGGTCCAGCATGTAGCCCAGCTCGATCGACTGCGTGAGGTCGCTGTTGAAGACGGTGCCCTTGTCCTCGACCACGACCCCCTTTGCGTAGCGCTCGCGCAGGCCCGCAAGGATGCTCACCTGGTTCTCCATCTTGTCCGCGCTGCGGAACACGCCGAAGTTGTCGAGCATGGTCTGGCCCAGCTCGTCGCGGATCTGCCAGGGCCGCTCACCGTCTTCCACGCGAAGCAGTCCGCCGACCCAGGCCTCGGCATCGGCCCGCGCCGCCTCGCCACTGCCGCCGGGGTTGGCTGCCGACAGCGCGAACTCGGCGGCGTGCCGGCCGGAGCGGCGCCCGAAGGTGATCGTCTCCATCAACGAGTTGCCGCCAAGGCGATTGGCACCGTGCACCGACACGCACGCCACTTCGCCGGCCGCGTAGAGGCCCTCAACCTGGGTCTGCCCCCAGTTGTCGGTCTCGACCCCACCCATGTGGTAATGGGCACCCGGTCGTACAGGGATTGGCTCGTAGATCGGGTCGACGCCGGCGTACGTCATGGCGAGCTCCCGCGAGCCGGGCAGGCGGTTGAGGATGCGGTCTGCGCCGAGGTGGCGGAGATCGAGGAAGACGGAGCCGTTGACGCCGCGCCCGGCGTCGATCTCGGTCTGCTCCGACCGGGAGACGACGTCGCGCGAGGCGAGCTCGAGCGCGTTCGGGGCGTAGCGCTGCATGAAGCGCTCGCCGTCCTTGTTCAGCAGGTAGCCGCCCTCGCCGCGGCAGCCCTCGGTGATGAGGATGCCGCTCGGGTACATCGTGGTCGGGTGGAACTGCATGAACTCCATGTCCTTGAGCGGCAGCCCGGCGCGCAGCGCCATGGCCATCCCGTCGCCGGTGCAGGCGTAGGCATTCGTGGTGGCGCGGAACATCCGGCCCTGGCCACCCGTGGCGAGGATCACGGCCTTGCCGGTGATCAGGTGCACCCCGCCGTTCATGATGTCCCAGCAGATGACGCCCGTGCAGCGCCCGCCGTCGATGACGAGGCGGAACGCGAAGTACTCCTCGAACACGACGAGGCCCTCAGCCATGCGGCGCTGGAGCTGTTCGAACAGGACCTGAATCAGCACGTGACCGGTGATGTCCGCCGCGTACACGGTGCGGGGCGAGCCTGCGGCTCCGAACGGCCGCTGGGCGAGCTTCCCTTCGTCGTTCCGCGAGAACACGGCACCCCAGTGCTCGAGTTGGTAGATGTCGCCCGGCGCCTCCGCCGCGAAGATCTCGATCGCATCCTGGTCGCCGAGGTAGTCGGAGCCCTTGACGGTGTCGAAGGCATGGGTCTCGGGGCTGTCCTCGGCGGCGTTTCCGAGGGCCGCGTTGATACCGCCCTCGGCCGCGCCGGAGTGGCTGCGGGTCGGGTGCAGCTTGGAGACGACGCCGACCTTGGCGCCTGCGTCGTGAGCTTCGATCGCCGCGCGCATCCCCGCGCAGCCGGCCCCAACGACGAGGACGTCGAACGTGGCTTCCACGAGGATGACGCTACCTGATCGTCCGGGACGATCGGCGCGTCAACCGCCGGGGCCGGGAGTGGTTCGAGGCAGCGTGGGCGTCAGGCGCTAGTGCGGTGTCTCCCAACGTTTCACCCGGAACTGCAACACGCGATCGCCGGCCACGAAGTGGCCCTCCGCGAACCGGAGCCTGATCGCATTCAGCGACAGCCGGCCGCTCCGCGGCCGACCCCACAAACGCTAGTGCGGCACCCACAACACCAAGGAGAGCTCCAGGTCAAACGCGAGGAGCTGCCGCACTAGGGCCTGCAGCGGCGACGTTCTCGCCCGCCTCGGCCGCGAACTTCGTGAAGTTCTCGCGGAACATCCGGGCGAGCTCGCGGGCCTTGGCGTCGTAGGCTGCATCGTCGGCCCAGGTCGAGCGGGGGTCGAGCAGCGATGCCTCCACGCCCGGCACGGCGAGCGGCACCTCGAAGCCGAACACGTCGTCGAGGCGGGAGGCCACGCCGTCCAGCTCGCCGGAGAGTGCCGCGTCGAGCAGGGCACGTGTGGCCTTGATCGGCATCCTGCTGCCCACGCCGAACGGGCCGCCGGTCCAGCCGGTGTTGACGAGCCACACCGCAACCTCGGGGTGAGCGTCGAGCTTCTCACCGAGCATCTGCGCATACACGTGCGGCGGCTGCGGGAGGAATGGCGCGCCGAAGCAGGTGGAGAACGTCGGCTGCGGCTCGGTCACCCCCATCTCGGTGCCGGCGAGCTTCGCCGTGAACCCGGAGAGGAAGTAGAACAGCGCCTGGTCGCGGGTCAGCCGGGCCAGCGGCGGCAGGATCCCGAACGCGTCCGCGGTGAGCATGACGACCGCCGTCGGGTGTCCCGCCTGCTTCGCAGGCAGCGCGTTGGCGATCTGCTCCAGCTTGTAGGCGGCCCGCGTGTTCTCGGTCTTCGAGTCGTCGTCGAGATCGAGGGCGCCGCGCTCATCGATCGCAACGTTTTCGAGCACGGTGCCGAAACTCCGGGTGGTCTTGAAGATCTCCGGCTCTGCCTCCGCCGAAAGGCGGATCACCTTGGCGTAGCAGCCGCCCTCGATGTTGAAGACGCCGTCAGGGCCCCAGCCGTGCTCGTCGTCGCCGATCAGCGACCGTCGCGGATCGGCGGACAGCGTCGTCTTGCCCGTGCCCGACAGCCCGAAGAACACGGCCACGCGGCCCTGCTCGTCGACGTTCGCGGAGCAGTGCATGGGGAAGATCCCCTGCAAGGGCAGCCGGTCGTTCATCACCGTGAAGATCGACTTCTTGATCTCCCCGGCGTAGTGGGTGCCTCCGATCAGCACCTCGCCACGGCTCGGGTGAAGCACGATGAAGGTGCCGCTGCGCGTCTCGTCGGTCGTGGGGTCGGCTTCGACCTCGGGCGCATGCAGGACGACGGTGTCGGGGCTGAACCCGTCGCCGGCGCCCTCGGGGAGGTCGATGAACATGGTCTTGGCAAAGAGCGCGTGGTACGGCGAGGCCGTGAGGACGCGCACGCCGATGCGATGCGCGGGGTCGGCGCCGGCAGCGGCGTCGACGACGTAGAGCAGCGGCTGCTCCTCGAGGAAGGACACGACTTTCGCGCGCAGGGCGTCGAAGCGTGCCTCCGGCAGCGCGGCGTTGACCGTTCCCCACCAGATGCGGTCCCGCGACCCGGGCTCGTCCACCACGAACTTGTCCTTCGGAGAGCGTCCGGTGTGAACACCGGTGTCGACGACCAGCGGCCCACCGTCGGCGAGTCGGCCCTGGCCGCGCATGATGGCGTGCTCGTACAGAAGCGCGGTCGAGGGCGAGGCGACGACCACACCTCGAGGCCGCAGCCCATGGGAACTCGCCAGGAGTTCGCTGATGTCGGTCGTCGTCAAGCCCATGAGTCGCGGCCCGACCCCACGGATCACGGATCCGAGATCGGCACCTACGCAGTGTATTCGAAGCAAAGTTTGCCGCGAGAGGGGAACCTCAGGATCCGAGATCGAGCGACGCCCGGACCCGAACTCGCGACCTGGTCGACGCTCGGGGTTGCAGACCCGAGTGTTCGTCTCCATGATCAGTGGACGATGACTGCCGTCAGCGCCACGGGCCCCGTTCGCCCCGGTGAGCTCAGACCGGGCGCGGCTGCCCGGGTTCGAGACGCTGCAGACATCCTGGCCACGCTCGATGAAAAGGGGACGTTCGAAGGTGTGCCGTTCATGCCGGAGATGCTCCAGCACGTGGGGAGGACGTTCACCGTCTACAAGCGGCTGGAGAAGATCTGCGACTACGGCGGAGCCGAGTCGAGGTCGCGACGCATGACGGGGACGGTCCTCTTCCGGGAGAACCGCTGCGACGGCACGGCCCATGGCGGCTGCGAGGCCGAGTGCCGGATCTTCTGGAAGGAAGCCTGGCTCGAGCATCCGGACGGCGACCCCGCACCCCGGCCGCAGGACCCGCAGGCGGTGGCAGCGCTGAAGACGCTTGTCTCGGCGCACGTCAAGAGCACGCGCGAGGACGGGAAGGACATCTACTCCTGCCAGATCACGACGGCACCCGCGGCCTCCACGTCGCTCCGTGAGTCGGACCTGAGCCAGTACATCCGCGAGATCCGCGCCGGGAACATCACGGTTCCCCACTTCCTGCGGGTTGCCCTCCGCGCCGTCGCGGGACGTCTGGCGCGGCTGCTGCGTCTCTCCGACGGTCTCCCGCTCCCGGTCGCGGGGGAGCAGCGGGTCGACGGCACCCAGCTCGGTTTGCAGCCGGGTGAGTGGGTGCGCGTCCGCTCGAAGGAGGAGATCTCGAAGACGCTCGACAAGAACGTGCGGCACCGCGGGCTGGCCTTCACCGAGGAGATGACCCCCGTGGTGGGCAAGGTGTTCCGTGTCCACAGCCGGGTCGGACGTCTCGTGCACGAGAGAACGGGCGAGCTGCTGGAGCTGAAGAACGAGTGCATCGCGCTCGACGGGATGTTGTGCAGCGGCGACTTCACGCGCGGCGCGTGGTTCTGCCCCCGCGACCACTATCCGCTGTGGCGCGAGGCCTGGCTGGAACGCGTGGATCCGCCCTCCTGGGCGAAGGACCGCACGCTGCCGCCCGGCGTCGAGCCCTCCTGAGGACGCCACCGGTGCTGGTACTGGCGTCGTAAGGTCTCGCGATAGCACGGCGATGGGCCGAACTCCTGGCGAGGCCCTGAAGGGCTCCGCTCCGCCCTCTCTCACCCGCGAGAGCCGGGCCAGGACACGCCCGGTGGGTTCCTTCACAGCCCGGCGAAGGCGCACCCAGTGGATCCCTTCAGGGACTCACAGGAAGTTCGTGCCTGGTTCCGTAGCTAGTGCGGTATCTCCCAACGTTTCACCCGGAACTGCAACACGCGATCACCGGCCACGAAGTGGCCCTCCGCGAAGCGGAGCCTGATCGCCAAGAAAAGGCGGCCGCACCGCGGCCGACCCCAAAGCGCCAGTGCGGCACCCACAACACCAACGAGAGTTCCAGGTCAAACGTTAGGAGATGCCGCACTAGACGCCGACCGGTGTATCGGCAGCGTCGCGCGCCACGAGCGCGGTATAGCGCCCACCGAGCGCCACGAGCTCGTCATGCGTTCCACGCTCGGCGATCTGACCGGCGTCCAGCACCAGGATCTGGTCGGCATCACGCACGGTGGACAGCCGGTGCGCAATCGCGATCGTCGTCCGCCCTTCCGCCAACCGCTCCAACGCCTCCTGGACGGCCCGTTCTGTCTGCGTGTCGAGCGCCGAGGTGGCCTCGTCGAGCACGAGGATCGGCGGGTTGCGCAGGATCGTGCGCGCGATGGCGATGCGTTGCTTCTCCCCGCCTGAGAAGCGATAGCCGCGCTCCCCGACCACGGTGTCGTAGCCGTCGGGCAGCGTGGACACGAGCTCGTGGATCTGCGCCGCGCGGGCAGCTTCCTCGACCTCCTCGTCGGTGGCTTCAGGCTTCGCGAAGCGCAGGTTCTCGCGCACCGTGGCATGGAAGAGGTAGGTCTCCTGCGAGACGACGCCGACCGCGTCCGCCAGCGCGGGGAAGGTCAGCGTGCGCACATCGACGCCGTCGATGGAGACCACGCCGCGCGTGGCGTCGTAGAGGCGTGCCACCAGGTAGCCCACTGTCGTCTTGCCCGAGCCGGTCTCCCCCACGATCGCCGTCTTCGTGCCGGCTGCCACCTCGAACGAGACATCCTGGAGCGTCCAGGCCGAGTCGTCGTAGCGGAACCACACGTCGTCGAACCGCACCGCTCCCGCTCGCGACGGCAGCGCATCCTCACCCTCGACGATGTCCACCGGCTCGTCCAGGTACTCGAAGATGCGGTCGAAGAGCGCGAGCGAGCTCTGGATCTCCAGCCAGACGCCGAGCAGGCTGCTCACGGGGAAGAAGAGCCTGGTCTGCAGGGTCGTGAAGGCGACGAGGGTGCCGATGGAGATGGACTCGTTCCCCCGGGCGATCGCGACCCCCGCGAACCAGTAGACGAGCGCCGGCATGATCGAGAACGTTGTATGGATCGCCGCCATCGTCCAGCGGCCGGTCATGCGGCTCCGCACCTCGAGCCCGGCCAGCCGGTCGGATTCGCGGGCGAAGCGGCCGGCCAGCTCGTCCGTCTGCCCCATGGTGCGGCCGAGCAGGATCCCCGACACGGAGAGCGACTCCTGCACCAGAGAGGAGACGTCGGCCAGCGACGCCTGGCGCACCGCGGTCACCTTCTTGCGCTGCGCGCCCACGCGCTTCGTCAGCCACACGAAGAACGGCAACAGCACCAACGCGAACACCGCGAGGCGCCAGTCGAGGAAGACCATCGCGACGACGGTCGCGAGGACGGTGGTCACGTTGGAGAGCACCGAGGTCGCCGTCGACGTGACGACGTTGTCGATGCCGCCGATGTCGTTGGCGATCCGGCTCTGCACCTCGCCGGTGCGGGTGCGCGTGAAGAAGGCGAGCGACAGCCGCTGGAGGTGCCGGTACACCTGCGTGCGCAGGTCGTGCATGACCGACTGGCCGACCTGGTTGGAGAGCAGCGTCTGCCAGACCCCGAGCGCCCCGGTCACGACGGGGATCACGATCATTCCCCCGACGAGCGCCGAGAGCAGACCCGTGCGCTGCGCCGGGATGGCCACGTCGAGCACCTCGCGCAGCAGGAACGGCGAGACGACCCCGAGCCCGGCGGACATCAAGATCAGGAAGGCGACGACGGCGAGCCGCGGCTTGTAACGCGCGAACAGGCGCACGATGCGCCGCGTGTTGGCCTTTCGCGCCGCAGGATCGGCCGTCCGAGGTTGCGGCTCGGCGTTGGCGGAAGAGTCGAATCGTCGGCCCGGCATCTCGACGTAGACTGCCTGCGGCCTCGCGCCTCAGGTCGGGCGGAGTGCCTCCACGGACCCACGGATCCTGGCCGTCAGCTCTCTGGCCGAGGCGATCGTCACCGGCTCGCGCGCCACAGTGAGCGGCTCACCGATCACCGCCCGCAGCCGCGCCCGGCGCGGGCGTCGGCTGCCCGGGGGCAGGGCGCGGGCGGTGCCGTCGAGGTGGACGGGAACCACAGGCGCCCCCGTCTCCAGAGCCAGTCGCGCGGCTCCGCGCAGCCACGGGCGGTCGCCGGCTCCGAGCACCGTGCCCTGTGGGAAGATGGCCACCGCGTCGCCCCGGGCCAGCGCCACCGCCCCCGCCTCGACGGCGTCGCGGTCGCCCCGGCCTCGCGCAACCGGAATCGCGCCGAGCAGGCGCAACAACAGCCCGAGCGGCCCGACGAACAGCTCCTGCTTGGCCAGGAAGCGCGCCGGTCTCGGCAGCGCGCACCCGAGCACGAGCCCGTCGAACAGGGACTCGTGGTTGGCGACCACGATCACCCCGCCCACCGGGACGCGCTGCCCACCGTCGATTTTCAGCCGCCAGACCGCCCGCAGGACGAGCCCGGTGGCAAGCCGGATCAGCCGATAGGTGATCAATAGGACAGGCGCTGCGCCGGATACGGATCGAGCGTGTCGTTGAAGGGCCGGGTCAGGACGAGTTGCATGGTGCGGAGCGCCCGCGCGGCGAACGCCGCCTCGCAGAAGGCCAGGAAGAACCGCCACACGCGGATGAACCGCTCGTCGTAGCCAAGGCCCTGGAGGCGACCGGTCGCCGCCTCGAAGTTCTCGCGCCACGCCCTGAACGTGGCGCCGTACCCGAAGCCGATCTCCTCGAGGTCGTTGATCACGAGCCTCGTCTTCGCGACGTGGCCCGCGATCGTCTCCAATGAGGGGAACAGCATTCCGGGGAAGATCTCCTGCTGCACCCAGTTCGGGTTGCGACGGTGCCGCTCGAACCGCTCGTCCGGGATGCCGACCGTCTGCAGGACCGCGATCCCTCGCGGCGCGAGCAACTGGTCGATCGCCCGGAAGAAGCGCTCGTGCTCCGCCTGTCCGAGTACCTGCAGGGTCTCGATCGCCACGATCCGGGAGAAGCGCGTCTCGAGCTCCCGGTAGTCCTGCTCACGGATCTCGACGAGATGTCCCACGCCGGTGTCGCGTGCCCGTTGTTCCGCGAACGCGCGTTGCGCGGGCAGCAGCGTGAGCCCTGTCACACGGCAACCATGCTCCTTCGCGGCGTGGAGAGCGAAGCTGCCCCAGCCACAGCCGATCTCGAGCACGTCGTCGTCCGGCCCGAGTTGGAGCTTCTCGCAGATGCGCCGCAGCTTGGCCTGCTGCGCCTGCTCGAGCGTCATCTCGGGCCGCTCCCAGTACGCGCACGAGTACGTTCGGGTGGGGTCGAGGACAACCTCGAAGAGCTCAGCGGCGAGGTCGGTCGGCGCCTGGGCGTCCTGCTTCGCGCCTTGCTCCGGCGGCTTCTCCGTGTCGGGCCGCAAGCGCGTGAGCCACTGCAGGCGATCGGCCAGAGGCGTCCGCGAGGCGCCCTCGACGTTGCGGATGATCAACGAGAGCACGCCGACGAGATCATCGGTGTCCCACACTCCGTCGACGTACGACTCCGGGATGGCGAACCGCGGTCGCTTCGCCAGCCTCTCGAACAACGCGTCCGGCCGGTGCAGATCAACGGTTACGCGAGGGCCGGTGGTGTCCCCGACGATCTTCCCCCGCCCGTCCGGCCAGCGCAGCACGAGCTCACCGCCACGCAGGTGGTCGAGTGACTCGTAGACCAGACGTCTGGTGAGTGCGGCCGTGAGCCTCATCGCCTGATCTTGACAGGGCCGTCTCGCGGCTGCAGTGCAGCAGCCGACCGCTATCGTGCCTTGGCGTGCTCCGTTCGCGAACCCTTAGCCTGGATCCACCGATTGGCGCGGGCGGTGCATCCTGCCAGGCGCCCCGCGATCACAATCGGCGGATCCAGGCTTAGCTGATGACCGAGATCGCCGTCGCCACGGTGCGTGAGCGCACGAGTCGCATCAGCCAGGTCGTCACCCTGATCGCTGTCGCAGGGCCGCCGCTCGGCCTGCTCTCGGCTGCCGGCCTGCTCTGGGGTGTCGCACTCTCCTGGGTGGACGTCGTCACGTTCGCCGTGCTCTACGTGATCTGCGGGCTTGGCAACTCGGTCGGCTTCCACCGGCTGTTCACCCACAAGAGCTTCGACGCTGTGCCCGCCGTTCGCGCCTTCTTCGCGATCGCCGGATCGATGGCCATGCAGGGGCCGATCACACAGTGGGTGACCGACCACCGCAAGCATCACGCGCTCTCGGACCAGGTGGGCGACCCCCATTCGCCCCATGCCGGGCACGGGGATGGGCCGCTGGCCGCGGTCCGGGGGTTCGTGCATGCGCATGTCGGGTGGCTGTTCACCCTGAAGGGCATGGAGCGCGGCGTCGAGTACGGCCGCGACCTCTACGAGGACCGGCTGATCCGCAGCATCGATCGGCTCTACCTGCTCTGGGTGGTGCTCACCTTCGGCCTGCCCTTCCTCGTCGGCTACCTGGCCGGCGGCCTCGATCTCGGCTCGGGCGCGCAAACCCTGGTGTGGGCGGGCCTGGTGCGCGTGTTCGCGTATCAGCATGCGACCTTCAGCGTGAACTCGATCTGCCACATGTTCGGACGCAAGCCGTACCGCTCACGGGACGAGAGCCGCAACAACTGGGCTGTGGCCGCGCTCACCTTCGGCGAGGGCTGGCACAACAACCACCACGCGTTCCCGAGTTCCGCGCGTCACGGTCTCGATCGCTTCCAGCTCGACCTCTCCTGGTGGACGATCCGCGCGCTCGAACGTCTCGGCGTCGTGTGGGAGGTCAAGCTGCCCTCACCCGACCAGCGCGTGCGCAGACGTCAGCCGGCCTAGTGCGGCGTCCCTCAACGTCTGATCTGGAACTGTCGTTGGTGTGGTGGCCGCCGCACGAGCCTGTGGAAGGGTCGGCCGCGGAGCGGCCGGCTGCTTCTCGTTGCGATCAGGCTCCGCTGCGCGGAGGGCCAGTCCGTGGCCGGTGATCGCCTATCGGAGTTCCACGCGTAACGGTTGGAGACACCGCACTAGATTCTACGAGTTCGTGCCCTGCTCGGAGCTGATCGAGTAGCCCGATCCGGCCTCCATCCACGCGTGCGGGTCAGCCTCGCCGGAGGGCTGCTCACCGCCCAGCAGCACACGTGTCAGCGCGGCACGTTCGGACAGCAGCTCGTCGAGCACGGCGCCGACATCCGCGTCGGTTACCTGCGACCGGCTGTCCAGCGTCGCGCGAAGCGCCGCCGCCCGGAGCAGCTCCTTGATGAACGAGGCGGTCACGCCAGCCGTACGCTCGACGACGACCCCGGGCTGCTCGAGCGTGAGATCGAGACCACGCCCGTAGAGCTCGAGCAAGCGGCGGCGACCGGCGTCGTTCGGTAGGGGAATCTCGAGTGCGAGGTCGATCCGCCCAGGGCGCGCGGCCAATGCCGGCTCCAGCGCGTCGGCGCGGTTCGTGGTCAGGACAAAGGCGATGTCGGCGTCTCCGACGAGGCCGTCCATCTGGTTCATCAACTCGAACAGGACTGGATCATGTCTCCGAGACTCAAGCCGTAGTGGCGCGCCTCCGCCGACAGCCCGAGGATCCGCACGCCGTGCCCGGGCTGCGCGAACACGTGGTCGAGCGCGAACTGGAGGTTCGGCAGCTCCCACGTATGCAGCTGCTCCTCGAGTACGGGCAGCTCTGCCGCCCCCTCACCGAGATGCGCCGTGAGCGCGTCGGTGATCTTCTCGCGCCCGTCACCCGGGTCCGCCTTGACGAGCCGGCGAACGAGCGCGCCGAGCTGTGTCCGGAGTTCGTCGTCCGTCATGGGATCTCAGGGTAGCCATGCGTCCGCCGGCGGCAACCGGCAAGCGCAGGGCGTCAGCCGGCATGGCGGGCGAGCGCCATTCCGGTCTCCTCGACCCAGGCCCGCCAGCGGGGGAGCCGCAGGAGCTCATCGGAGGGCAGGCGAAGCGCAGCACCGTGAAGGCCCCGCGAGATCAGCCGGTAGGCACCCGTGGCACCTGCCGCAAGCGCACGCTCGAAGCCGCGACGCGAGCTCTCCGCGCTGACCCCCGGGATGCCCGGCAGGTACCGATCCCAGGCACCGTGGATCACGTCCAGGCGCTTTCCCCGCACGCCGTCGAGGGAGAGCCGCTCCGGGATCCACGGGGCGAGGCCCACCACCCCGTCCACACACTGGCGACCCGCGGTGGCAATGGACACCGCGCCGCCCATGGAGAAGCCGACGAGCACGACGCGCTCGGCGCCTGCCGCCGCAACGTGCTCGAGCGCCGCGTGGGCATCTTCGACACACGAGTCCAGCTCCTTCCAGGACCTGACGCGGTAGCGAACCTCGGTGAACGACAGCTCCGGGAGCCGGGGCGCGAGCTCCGTGGCGAGCAGCTCGCTCGTGGCGCTCCACGTCCCCGGCAGGGGCCTGGAGCTGCCCCCGTTCAGGATGATCGCCGCGAGCGGAACCCCCGCATTGCGCGTGCGCACCTCGGCCCCGGTGGTGAGCGGCTCTACCGTCATCACCCCAATGGTGCCGTAAGGGGCCGTGGTTATCGTTGGGTCGTGCCCGCCACCGCCATCAACGGGGAAGAGCTCGCTGCGGAATTGCGAGCGGACGTCGAACGAAACCTCGAGGAGCTCGTGACGCAGGGCCGCCTACCAGGCCTGGCCACGATCCTGGTCGGAACCGACTATGCGTCGGGTGTGTACGAGCGGCGGCTGCGCAGGCTCGCGGGGGATCTCGGGTGCCACTACACGTGCGAGCAGCTGCCGGGCGACGCGGCCGAGGCCGACGCCCTCGCCGCGATCGGCAAGCTGAACGCCGACCCCAGGGTCACCGGCATCCTCGTGCTGCGCCCCATCCCCGAGCAGATGGACGAGGCCCGGCTCTATCGCCGCCTCGATCCGCGCAAGGACATCGAGGCGGTCCACCCCGACAACGCCGGTCTGCTCGCGCTAGGGCAACCGCGCTTCATCCCCTCCACCCCGGCCTCCGTCTTCTGGATGCTCGATCGCTACGTCGAAGCGAGCGGGCGCGACCCGGCGACGTTCTACAACGGCCTCGACCTCGTGCTCGTCGGACGATCGAACAATGTGGGCAAGCCGGCGCTCTGGCTGGGTCTGGCCCGGAACGCGACCGTGATCAGCACTCACGCCTTCACCGCCCGCGCCGGACGTCTCGAGGACCACACCCGGCGCGCCGACATCCTCGTCGTGGCGGCCGGCGTGCCGCGGTTGGTCACGGGCGCGATGGTCAAGCCCGGGGCGATCGTGCTCGATGTCGGCATCAACCCCGAGACCGATCCCGAGACCGGCAAGGTGCGCATGATCGGCGACGTCGACTTCGAGTCGGTCAGCGCGGTGGCAGAAGCCGTCTCATCCGTTCCCGGCGGTGTCGGGCCGATCACTGACGTCTACCTTCTGCACAACACCGTGCTCGCAGCGCGCCTGCAGGCGCGTATCGACGAGGGATGACCACGATGGTGCGGGAGGCCGTCGACCGGTTCCTCCGGACGGCGGTGTCGAGCACCGCCACCCGGCGCGCGTACGCAAGCGACCTGCGGGACTTCGGCGACTGGCTCGAGCGCCGCGGCGCCAACCTCGAGGAAGTCGATACGCGCCTCCTCGCCGAGTACGTCGCGTCCCTCGGCCGGGGCAGGCGCGGACTGGCCCCCACGACGATCGCGCGACGCCTCTCCGCGGTGCGGTCCCTGATCCGGCACGAGCTGGGCCCCGAGCGGGTCCCGCGAGCTGCTCTGGCCCCGCGCCGGTCCCGCCGTCTCCCCGAGACGACCAAGGTCGAGGAGGTCGAGGAGGCGGTCGACGGCGCGGCCGCCGACGGGCCGCTCGGTCTGCGCAACGTGGCCCTGCTCGAGCTGACCTACTCGTGCGGCCTGCGCACCGCGGAGGTGGTCGCGCTCGATCTCCAGGACGTCGACTTCGACCGTGAGATCGTCCACGTGCGTGGCAAGGGCGGGAAGGAGCGGGTGGTGCCCCTGGGAGAGGAGGCGGCGCTCCAGGTGGCCCGCTACGTCCGAGACGGAAGGCCGGAGCTCGCGCGCGGCGCCGAGAACTCCCTCTTCCTCTCGGTGCGGGGGCGGCGCCTCGACACCAGCGTGCTGCGCAGGCTCCTGCCCAACCCGCACCGGCTGCGGCACGCCTACGCGACCCACTTGCTCGAAGGCGGCGCCGACCTCCGCACGATCCAGGAGCTGCTCGGTCACGCCTCGCTCTCCACCACTCAGATCTACAGCCACGTGGACGCGAAGAGGCTACGCCGGGTGTACGACCGATCACACCCGCGCTCCTGACGTGTAGGAACCGAGCGGCGCGCCGCGAATCGGTCCTGCGCCGTGACGACGAAGATCAACGATCCCGACGTCGATGCCTATCTCCTGCTCCTCGCCGGGCAGCGCTCCCCGCGCACCGTCGATGCGTATCGCCGCGATCTCGCCCTGCTCGCAGCCTTCCGCGGCGGAGCCGCCGGCGAGGCGACGACCGACGAGCTGGAGGGCTGGCTGGCCGCGATGCGCGCCGCCGGTCTGGCGCCGACCACGGTCGCGCGCCGCCTCGCCGCGGCGCGGTCGTACTACGCACACGCCGTTCTCCTGGGCCGGCGCCTGGACAACCCTGCGGCTGCGCTCAAGCCTCCGCGGCGCCCGCGGACGCTGCCGCGGGCGCTCTCTCCCGCCGAGGCCGAACGCCTGATCGACGCCGCGAACGGCTCGATGCCACGCGCACTGCGCGACCGCGCCCTCGTGGAGCTGCTCTACGGAGCCGGCCTTCGCGTCTCGGAGGCGATCGGGCTCGTCAAGAGCTCAGTCGATCTCGACGGCCGCATCGTCCGCGTTCTCGGAAAAGGCAACAAGGAGCGCATCGTCCCGCTCGGCCGGCCCGCGGCCGAGGCGCTCCGCCGCTATCTGGCGATGGGGCGCTCGCAGCTCGACCGGCGTCACCGCCCCGATCTCTTCCTCAACGCGCGCGGCGGAGCCCTCACCCGGGCCGGCGCCTTCCTCATCCTGCGCAAGCTGGCCGACCGCGCCGGTCTCGAGCCCGGACGCGTGCATCCGCATCTCCTGCGCCACAGCTTCGCCACGCACCTCCTGGAGGGCGGGGCCGACCTGCGGAGCGTCCAGGAGATGCTCGGTCACGCGGACCTCTCGACGACGGAGCGCTACACCCACATCTCCGACCGCCGCCGCCGCGACACGTACTTCGCTGCCCATCCGCACGCCCGCCGCCGGCCCGCCGGCGAAGCCCACGACTGACCAACCCTAATCCGTCGGAGGGCACATGCCGATAACGGACGCATGCAACTCGCGTCGCAAACGGTCGTAACGGTTGCCCTGACGCTCGCCGCGGGCTGGACGATGGTCTGGAGCGGCCTGCGCAAGCGCCAGCTCGCACCGCGACGGCCGAAGCGGCGCTGCCCGTCGTGCGGGCACAAGATCGCAGGCACCGTCTGCGGCCGTCACTGAGACGACGAGACGAGCGCGAGCAGGCGGGCCTCGGCGGACGGGTCCGGGTCGAGCAACGTGACATGCCCGACCTTGCGTCCCGCACGAGGGGCCTTCCCGTAGAGATGAATCCGTGCGCCCGGCAGCGCGGCCAGGTCCCCGAGCGGCGGGATCCCGCCGATCAGGTTGACCATCACCGCGCGGCCGCGCGCTGCCGTGTCCCCGAGCGGCAGCCCGAGCACGGCGCGCAGGTGGTTCTCGAACTGGCTGGTCAGGGCACCGTCGATCGTCCAGTGCCCCGTGTTATGGACGCGCGGCGCGAACTCGTTGGCAAGTAGCCGGCCCGCGGTTTCGAACAGCTCGACACCCAGCACTCCAACGTAGTCGAGGGCTTCGAGCACTTGCCGACAGATCGCCTCCGCGGCCGCCTGCGGAGCATCCGCGAGCGGCGCCCTGGAGCTGCGCAGGATCCCTTCCCGATGGACGTTCTGAGTGACCGGCCAGTAGCGGATCTCACCGTCCAGGCCGCGCACGCCGATGATCGAAAGCTCTCGGTCGAAGGGAACGATCGCCTCGGCCAACTCGTTCTCGGCGAGTTGCTCGAGCACGTCTGTGCGCCGCTGTCCCTTGCCGTCGTAGCCCAGCCGTCGTGTCTTCACGATCGCGGGGACACCCGTCTCCTCGAGCGTGCCGAAAGGGGCCGTCTCGATCCCCAGCTCGCGGAAGAAGCGCTTCTCCACAAGCCGGTCCTGCCCGGTTCGGAGCGCTGCCGGCCCGGGCAGGCAACCGACGGCAGCCGCGGCCTCGGCGGGGACGTTCTCGAACTCGAACGTGACCGCGTCGCAACCTTCGGCCAGGCGCGAGAGCATCGCCGGATCCTCGTACGACCCGACAAGCAGCTCGCCCACCTCCCCCGCACATGCCGCCGGGGATGGGTCGAGGAAACGACAGGCCACGTCGAGCGGCCGGCCGGCAAGTGCCAGCATGCGACCGAGCTGGCCGCCGCCGATGACGCCGACGACGCGGCGCTCCGGTCTCACGAGGCCGGGTCTGGTGAGGCGAGCACCGCCTCGGTCTGCAAGGCACGGTAGAGGCGGATGCGCTCGGCCACCGCGCCGTCGGCCCGCGCGATGATCGCCGCGGCGAGCAGCGCGGCGTTGACGGCGCCGGGACGCCCGATGGCGAGCGTTCCCACCGGGACCCCGGCGGGCATCTGCACGATCGAGAGCAGCGAGTCCAGGCCCGAGAGAGCCTTCGACTCCACGGGGACGCCGAGCACCGGCAGCGTCGTTTTCGCCGCGACCATGCCCGGCAGGTGAGCCGCCCCGCCGGCGCCCGCGACGATCACCTGCAGCCCACGCTCCTCTGCCGTACCGGCGTACTCGAACAGCAGGTCCGGAGTGCGATGGGCGGAGACGACGCGGCGTTCGTACGGGACACCGAGCTCGTCGAGCGTGTCGGCCGCATGACGCATGGTCTCCCAGTCGGAGCGGGAGCCCATGATCAGGCCGACGAGTGCGGCCTCGCTCACTTCGCCTTGGCGCGCTTGGAGAGGAGAACGGCGACGGAGCGGGCCGTCTTCCGCAGCTCCGCATCGATCTCGTCGTCCGTGCCGATGCTCTCGAGCAGCTGAATTGTCTCGCGCGCCGGGGTGCCGTTCTTGAAGCACAGCGCGGCAAGGCGGCGAACGGCCAGGTTCGGATCCTTGGCAACCAGCTCGTGGAGCAGTGGCCGGAACCCGTTGATGTCGCCGGGGTGATCCCGCGAGAACGCCTCGAGGGCGATCAGGGCGCTGCCGCGTACGCCAGGGCTCTCGTCGTCGAGACCCCGCCGCAGCAGCTCGAACTTCTTGCGAAACCGGAACTGCGCCAGCGAGCGGAAGGCAACTGCCCGAACCCGGTAGTCCCCATGCCGGGCCGCCGCCTCGATCTCGTCGTCCCACTTCGTGCGCAGGGAGGCCAGCTCCCTCTCCTTCCCGTCCCGGACGTACTGCTCGGCCAGCGCCGCCGCCTCCGCGAGATCCACGATCAGCCTCCGACCGAGCTGAGCGAGCGGGGCGCCGGACCGACGTAGCGGGCGGCCGGACGCACGAGCCGCCCGAGACGCTTCTGCTCGAGGATGTGCGCAGACCAGCCGGCTGTGCGGGAGCAGCCGAACATGGCGGGGGCGAGCTCCGGCGGTACGCCGGCAACGTCGAGGACGACCGCCGACCAGAACTCGACGTTCGTGGCGAGCACCCGGTCCGGGCTGCGCCGTGCGAGCTCCTCGAGCGCCACCCGCTCAAGCTCGTCGGCCACGCCGAAGCGGGGAGAGCCCAGCCGCTTCGCCGTACCACGCAGTAGGCGGGCGCGAGGATCCTCGGCGCGATACACCCGGTGACCGAAGCCCATCAGACGCTCCTTGCGGTCGAGGAGGCCCCGCACGTATCCGCCCACGTCACCGGCAGCCGCCGCTGCGTCCAGCATCGGGAGCACGCGCGCCGGTGCGCCGCCGTGCAACGGGCCACTGAGTGCACCGACGGCCGCCGAGAGGGCCGCGCCGCAGTCGGCGCCGGTTGAGGCAACGATCCGGGCGGTGAAGGTGGAGGCGTTGAGCCCGTGCTCTGCGGTGCAGATCCAGTACGTGTCGATCGCCTCAGCATGCGCCGGGTCGAGCTCCCCGCGCCACTCGAGCAGGAAGCGCTCCGCGGCCGTACGTCCCTCGGCAACACGCTTCCCGGGGATCCGGTCCTGGTGGCCGTCGGCCACGCGCGCCGCCTGCGCCGCGATCGAAAGCATCGTTGCGGAGAGGCGTCGCAGGTCGGCCTTGGCCTCCTCGTCTTCGATGTCGATCAGCTTGCGCAGGCCCCAGAGACCGGAGAGCTTCGCCGTCACCCATTGCAAGTCGGCAGGAGCGTCGCCGGTCAAGCCGCCTCCATCGTAGGGCGCAGCAGGTTCGAGCCCGGGCTCGGGCTCACCATCGACCAGGAGCCCCCAGACGTTCTCGAACGGAACCACCCCGACGAGATCCTCGATGTCGACCCCGCGATAACGAAGCGCGCCGCCGTCGCGGTCGGGCTCCGCGATCTCCGTCTCGAAGGCGACGACGCCTTCCAGACCGGGCTTGAAGTCGTTCATGCAGCGTTTCCTTCCGTGGCGGCCGGGGTTGGAGACCGTGCTGCGGACGGTACCTGAGCTGTCGACCCAGCCCGGCGACTATCCTCACGAAGATGCCTGCTCCGACTGCCGGACGGCTGTCGTCCGGCGGCGATGCAGCGCCGATCTGCATCGAACGCTCCAAGGAGGACTCCTCATGAACGGTCGCAAGAAGGTCACCGTCGTCGGTGCCGGGAACGTCGGCGCGACGTGCGCGTTCGCCGTGGCGCGAGCCGACTACGCCGATGTCGTGCTCGTCGACATCATCCCCAACTTCCCGCAGGGCAAGGCCCTGGACCTGAACCAGGCCGGGTCCGTCGTCGGTTTCGAGCCGAACATCGTCGGCACCAACAGATACGACGAGAGCGCCGGCTCGGACGTGGTGGTCATCACAGCGGGCCGGCCGCGCTCACCCGGCATGAGCCGAGACGATCTCGTCCAGACGAACGAGGCGATCGTCGGCTCGGTGACGCGCGAGATCGTCAAGCGCTCCCCGAAAGCCGTGCTCGTCGTCGTCTCCAACCCACTCGACGCGATGTGCCATGTGGCCAAGGCGGTGTCCAAGTTCCCCAAGGAGCGGGTCGTGGGGATGGCCGGCATCCTCGACACGGCCCGCTTCGCCGCTTTCATCGCCTGGGAGACCGGGATGTCGGTCCGGGACGTCCAGGCGATGGTGCTCGGGGGGCACGGCGACCAGATGGTGCCCGTCGTCTCCGCGACCACCGTCGGCGGAGTGCCGCTCGAGCAACTGACCACGAGGGCCAAGATCGCGAAGATGGTCGAACGCACGCGTAAGGGTGGTGGCGAACTCGTCAACCTGCTCGGTACGAGCGCGTGGTACGCCCCCGGCGAGGCGGCCGCTCAGATGGTGGAGTCGATCTGTCTCGACCAGAAGCGGGTGCTGCCGTGCACGGCGCTGCTCGAGGGTGAGTACGGCATCAACGGGCTGTACATGGGCGTGCCCACGAAGCTCGGGGCGGCGGGTATCGAGGAGATCGTCAAGCTCAAGCTGAGCACGGACGAAAAAAAGATGCTCCGCGCCTCCGCAGCTGCCGTGGCCGACGTCGTCTCGGTGTTGCAGGCGAAGTAAGGGCTCCCACATGGTGCACCCGGACGGCGGTCGGTCCGCCCGCCTGGCAGCGATCCAGATCCGTCGCCCCGGCCGCTCTGGAGGACGTGGAGCCGTCGTGGCGTTTCTCGCCTCCACCGCGCCTCCTCCTTGACAGGCACAGTTGTACGTGTGGACGGCGGATTCGGGCCCAGCATCGGGTGAAGCGCTTCGTCATGTACGGCTTGCTGGCGGTTCTCGCCCTCGCCGCCTTGCTCTCCTGGCGCATTCCCACCGGCGAGTTCCTCTTCCTGCCGCGGGACATGCAGGATCTCGAGCCGAAGGTCACGGTCGAGGGCGGCCAGGCCCCCGACGCGAAGGGCGGGATCTTCTACGTCGACGTCTCCATTCGCCCGTCGACCTGGATCGAGAAGATCGTGCCATTCCTGCGCCCGGAAGGCGCGAGCGAGATCGCGGCCAAGGACTACCTGGTGCCGGGCAGTAATTTCGACGAGCAGCACGACGCCGCGCTGCGCGAGATGGCCCGCTCGGAGGAGATCGCTGCCGCCGTGGCGCTGCAGGCAGCCGGTTACAAGGTGAAGACGCGGCCGCGCGGCGTGCTGATCGACTACGTGGAGACGTGGTCGCCCGGGGCGGGGACGGTCAAGGTCGGCGATCTGATCGTGCGGGCGGCCGGCCGTCCGACGCTGACGCCCAGCGCGCTCCGGGGCGCTGTCGGCTCCGTGAGGCCGGGCCAGTCGATCGTCCTCGATCTCGAGCGAGGCGAGAAGAAGCTCGAGGTCACGGTCCGCACGACGAAATCCCCCGACGATCCGAAGCGTCCCGTGATCGGGATCATCGTCGCACAGGCCGCGAGGATCGAGCTGCCGATCAAGGTGAAGATCGATCTCGGCGATGTGGGCGGCCCTTCGGCAGGGCTCCCGTTCGCGCTCGATGTGCTCCAGGAGCTGGGCCGGGACGTCGACCGCGGGTACAAGATCGCGGCCACCGGAGAGATCGAGCTCGACGGCTCGGTCGCCCCCATCGGCGGCGTCAAGCAGAAGACCACAGGTGTCCGCAGGAGCGGCGCCGATGTGTTCCTGGTGCCCACCGAAAACGCGGCCGAGGCCCGAAAGCACGCCGAGGGGATGCGGGTGATCGGCGTGCATACGTTCAAGCAAGCCCTCGACGCGATCGCCACTCTCCCGAGGCGCTAGTGCGGTACCCCCCAACGCTTGACCTGTAACTCTCGTTGGTGTTGCGGGTGCCGCACTTGATTCCGAATCGGTCGAGTCGAGCGATGGCCGCTTCGTCAAGCCCACGCGGCTGGCGAGGTAGGAGCGGGGCCCTTCAGGGCCTCGCAAGACGTTCGGCCGTCCACCAGCCCACGCAGCGTGAGCGGTGGCCGACACCCCCGGAACACCGACAGATCAGCCCTTTGTCGCAGTCGACCCCTTGCCTCACTCGGGGACGAACTGCTTGTGAGGCCCTGAAGGGCCCCACTCCGCCGCACGCTCCGCTGCTGACCGCGCCCGCATCACCCGGAGTCCTGCGCGGGGAGGCAGCAATTCTTCCCCCCCTTTCGGGTAGACCTCGGGGGGCGGCTCCGCTAATTGCGATCTTTTCCTCGGAGCTCCACTTGCCGGAGACCGCCGAGATCGCCAGAATCCCGGAGTCCGACGGGGGACTCTTCGTAGCAAATGAGACCATGAGCAATCGTGACCTATTGACCTGCAATGAATGCTACTTCCGCCAGGAGGGGCTCTGCGCCATCCCTGGCAACACCGTCTGCCCCACGTTTCGGGCTTCGGTGACCGGACGGCTCGAGCCACAGCCGCCACGACTCGCCCTCGTCGGGTCGCCGCCGACCCCGGTTGCAGCCAGCCGTCCGGCGGCGAACACGGCATGAGCGATCCGGCCACGCCGGCAAACGCGGGGCCAGCCCCCCGTCCTGTGGGATCGCCGCCACCCGGCGAGCGGCCGGGAGCCGGGCGTGACATCCCATGGAGGCTCGTCGCGCTCGGAGTGCTCGTGCTCTACATCGTGCTCTTC
Organism: uncultured Actinomycetes bacterium; assembly: GCA_963738505.1. GTDB lineage: Bacteria > Actinomycetota > Thermoleophilia > Gaiellales > Gaiellaceae > Gaiella. The sequence continues at coordinate 102,671 of CAVTWR010000005.1, forward strand.
TTCGTGCTCAACCGGACGAAGGTCGAGGTCAACTTCGTCTTCTTCTCGCCCAGGGTGTCGCTGATCGTGGCTCTCGTGGTGGCGGCAGCCGTCGGCTTCGTCGGAGGCTGGCTGGCGCAGCATCTGCGGGCCACGCGGCGATCGTAGGTGGCACTCCGCAGGCGGTCACCGGCCACGAAGTGGCCCTCCGCGAAGCGGAGCCTGATCGCATTCAGAAAAGCGGCCGCTCCGCGGCCGACCTACGCTAGTGCGGCACCCACAACTCTCCAAGAGAGTCACAGGTCAAACGTTTGGAGGTGCCGTACTAGCGTTCGAGCATGGCGGCGAGAAGCGTGATGCCCTCGTCGATCCGCTCCGGTGACTCGAAGCTGAAGGCCAGCCGCGCAGCCGACCGGCCGCCCTCGCCGGACGGGAAGAAGTCCGCACCCTTGACGAACGTGACGCCCCGCTCCGTGGCCCACCTGAGCAGCTCGGCGGTGTCCACGCCGTCGCCGAACTCGACCCACAGGAAGTAGCCACCCTGGGGTCGGCTCCAGCCGACACCCTCCGGCATCTCACGCTCGAGCGCCGCCAGCATGGCGTCCTTCTGCGCCCGTAGCAATCCGTTCACGCGCGCCAGGTTCGTCTCGAAGGCGCCGCGCACGAAGAGCTCGTGGATGATCGCCTGTGGCAGGAAGGCCGGCGAGATGTAGGTCGAGCTGGCGCGGTCCTCGACCGCCGCGCGCAGCGCCTCCGGCACCACGAACCAGCCGACCCGCAATCCCGGCGCCGCCGCGGTCTTCGAGAAGGACGAGGTGAAGGTGACGCGGGTGCCGCCCTCCAGCTCGTGCAGAGATGGGACGGGCTCCCCGTCGTAGCGCACCAGGCGGTACGGATCATCCTCGAGCACGTCGATGCCGTGCGCCACGACGAGATCGACCAGGCGGCGGCGGCGTTCGAGCGTCAGCGTGCGGCCGCTCGGGTTCTGGAAGGTCGGGATCACGTACAGAAAGGAGATGTCGCCGCCACGGGTGATCTCGGCCTCGAGCGCGTCGAGGTCGAGACCGTCCTCGTCCTGGGGGATGGCCACGACGTCCGCACCCTCCCAGCCGAGCAGCTTGAGCGGCCGATCGTAGGTGGGCGCTTCGACGAGGACGCGACCGGGTCGGCGCGCCAGCTGCGCGGCAACGTAGAAGACAAAGCCCTGCAGGCCGCCGGCCGTCACCACGACCCGAGAGGCGTCGACGCCATGCTGCTCCGCGATCAGCTCGCGCAGAGGCCCGTAGCCACCACCCGCGCCGTAGGAGAGGATCGCTTTGCCGTCGCGCGCCAGGGCAACCTGTGCGCAGTCGGCGATCAACGCCTCGTCGATGCAGGCAGGCGTCGGCGCCCCGCGGGCGAAAGAAATCGGTGGCATGGCACCCAGGGTACCGTCCTCCACTTCTGCTGCTACCGTAGAACCGAGACACGGCATCCCGCCGCGTCGTGAGATCTGCTTCTTTCGGCTCCAGTGTGAGGGTTCGAGGGTTGTATCGGGTCTCGAATCAAAGTTGAGGAGTCGAAGAAAATGACCACTGTTACGTTTGCTGCGCTCGGCGTGAGCGCAGACCTTGTCGCTGCGCTCGCGGCGGAAGGCATCAACGCCCCGTTTCAGGTGCAGGAGCGCGCACTTCCCATCGTGCTCGCCGGAGGGGATCTGCTCGCCAAGTCACCGACGGGATCGGGCAAGACACTCGCCTTCGGGATTCCGCTCGTGCAGCGGACAGACCGGAGCCAGGGCCGCCCGTCCTCCCTGGTCCTCGTCCCCACCCGCGAGCTCGCGGTACAGGTCGCCGACGTGATCGCCATGCTGGCCAAGCCCCGCGGCCTGTCGGTGGCCACCGCCGTCGGCGGCGTCGCACTCGGCCCGCAGGCCAAGGCCGCAGCCAGGGCGCACATCCTCGTGGCCACACCGGGCCGGCTCCAGGATCTGATCGATCGCCGTCTCGTCTCGGTCGAGCACGTCCACGTGCTCGTCCTCGACGAGGCCGACCGCATGCTCGACATGGGCTTCAAGCCTCAGGTCGACAAGATCGTGCGGCGGCTGCCCGAGCAGCGCCAGACGCTGTTCTTCTCCGCCACGCTGGACGGCGAGGTCGGCGAGCTCGCCCGCGCGTACACGAGTGGCGCGGTACGCATCGAAGCCGACCTGCCCTCCGAGGCGCTCCCCGGCGCCATCGACCACCAGTTCGTGCCGGTGACCGCCGAGAACAAGGTGGACAAGCTCGTCGACCTCCTCCGCGGCGACCGCGGGCTGGCGCTCATCTTCGTCCGTACCAAGCGCGGCGCCGAACGCCTGGAGCGGCGGTTGCGCCACCACGAGGTGAACGCCGTCACGCTCCACGGCGACAAGACGCAAGCCGCCCGCACCAAGGCACTCTCCCAGTTCGAGACGGGCAAGGTGAAGACGCTGATCGCCACCGACGTGGCCGCCCGCGGCCTGGATCTCGACGACGTCACCCACGTGATCAACTTCGATCCGCCGGAGGACGAGAAGGCCTACACGCACCGCGTCGGCCGCACCGGCCGCGCCGGCCGCACCGGGACGGGCGTCACGCTCGTGCTGCCCGAGCAGCAGGCGGACATGAGTCGTGTCGCCCATCTCAACGGTCAGCGCGAGCGGTTCGAGGAGACGGGGATGAAGGTCGCTCCACCGCGACTCGTCTACACGTCCCGGGCCAAGCGCTCCAAGTGGGGCCCGCCGGCCAAGCGCCGGGCGATCTAGAGGCTGGCTCGCACGCTCAGCGGGTCGCGCCGGGCCGCCATAGCGGCTCGGCGTTGCCCGCGACCTCGTTCGCCGCGCGAGCGAGGATGAACAGAAGATCGGCAAGGCGGTTCAGGTAGACACCCACAAGTGGACTCAGCTCGTGGGTCCGTGCCGCCTCGAGCGTGACGAGCTCGGCCCGGCGGCAGACGGTCCGGGAGACGTGCAGCGCCGCCGCGGTCGCCGTCCCGCCCGGCAGCACGAAGCTCTTCAGCTCGGGAAGCGACTCGTTGCAGCGGTCGCAGTCGCGCTCGAGCGCATCGATCTGAGACTGGTCGATGCGCAAACGGCCCTCGACGGCCGGCGGCACACAGATGTCCGCGCCGAGGTCGAACAGCTCGTTCTGCACGCGGTCGAGCACAACAGCCAGAGGCTCGGGGCAAGGCCCCGCGAGCACCACCCCGAGAGACGAGTTGAGCTCGTCCACCGCACCCGAGGCCGCGATCCGCGGATCCAGCTTCGACGTCCGTGACCCGTCACCGAGCGACGTCTCGCCGGTGTCGCCGCCGCGGGTGTAGATACTGGTCAGGCGGACGGGCTCATCGGGACGGCGCACCATCCAGCGACTTTACGTGCGAGGACGCAGGCGGCGCCAAAAAGGCCCACCTTTGCGACGGGCGGTACGTGAGAGCGCATCGGCACCGAGACGCGAGGCGCGCGAGCGGCGCGAGAGCTCCACACACAGCACGGCTGAGGCCGCCGGTCCCCGTTCGCCGTAGCGAACACCCTTCGCCTGGAACGTCGGCGCCGCCCGCCAGCCGTCCTCGCCGAGTTCGTACACCTCCTGCTCCTCGACGAACAGCCCGGCGCGGGCGAACAGCTTCGTCCAGCCGTCGACGTCCTCCTGACGGAACCAGCCGTGGTCGCCGATCTCCCCGGTCGGCACTGTCACGAGGAGGCGGCCCTCAGGGGCGAGCACACGGCCGAGCTCGAGGAGGGCCGAGAGCCGAGCCTGCGCATCGGATGGCTCCTCGTGACCGTACTGGGCGTTGTCGGCACCGACGTGCTCCAGGGTGGAGACGAGCAGCACCGTGGCGAAGGCGTGGTCGGCGAAGGGCAGCGTCCGGACGTCCGCCACGACCGTCTCCAACCCCGCCACGTCCGTGCTCGCGAGGTCTACCCCGGTCACGCGCCCGGGCGCGGCCGCGAGCAGTGCCGCCAGGTAGCACGGCTCGGCAAAGGCGTAGCCGACCTCGAGCACCCTCCCGGCGGCGGCGATGCGCGACAGCACCCAGGGAATCTCCACCAGCCGCTCGTCCGTGCCGGGTGGCGCCGTGAGCAGTCGTGGACGCTCGCCACGCAGGCGCGCCCCCGCCGCGAACGCGACGGCGTCGTCCAGCAACCGCACGCGCTCGAACTCCGGTGCCCCGACAAGCTCGTGCACGAGCGTGGCGGGAGACAGCGTGCCGTCGGCCAGCTTCGCCAGGCACCGCGCCCGGGCCTCGTCCTCCGGCGGGCGGCGCAAGATGAGCGCGTAGAGCAGCTCGACCAGCTCCTCGTGCGAGGGCTCCTGGAGCTTGAGATAGGCGAGCAGGCGGGGATCCACCCTCGGAGCTTACGGGGCAGCAAGGTCTGGGCGGGTCAGGCCTGGGGTCAGGCCTCCCACGTCCCACCGCGGGCGTCTCTTGGCTTGCTCGCCGGGTTTGCGGGTCGGGGTGGGACGTGGGAGGCCTGACCCCAGAAAGGACGACCCCCGCGTCGCCGGAGGCCGTCAGTCGTAGGTGTAGAAGCCGCGACCGGTCTTGCGGCCGAGGCGGCCGGCGGCGACGTACTGGCGCAGGAGCGGGCAGGGTGCGTACTTCGGATCGCCGAGACCGCGGTGGAGGACGTCCATGATCGCCACGCACGTGTCGAGGCCGATCAGGTCGGCCAGCGCCAGCGGGCCGAGCGGGTGGGCGAACCCGAGCCTGGCGATGGTGTCGATCGCCTCCGGCTGGGCCACGCCTTCCAGCACCGCGTAGGCCGCCTCGTTGATGAAGGGCATGAGGATGCGGTTGGCGGCGAATCCCGGGAAGTCGCGCGCCTCGGCGGGCTCCTTGCCAAGCTCCCTGGCCAGTTCGGTGATGGCCGCGGTCGTCTCGTCCGAGGTCTGGACGGCGCGAATCACCTCCACCAGCTTCAGCAGCGGCACCGGGTTGAAGAAGTGCATGCCGATGACCTGCTCCGGACGGCCGGTGGCCGCGGCGAGCTCGGTGATGGGGATCGACGACGTGTTGGATGCGAGCACCGCGTGCGCCGGGAGCACCGCGTCGGCGGCGCGGAACAGCTCCTTCTTCACCGCGGCGTCCTCCACGATCGCCTCGATCAGCAGATCGGCGGCGACCAGCTCGGACACCGGCTGGATCCGTGCGAGCACCGGCTCGGGCTCGGGCCCGCCCTTCTCGTGGAGCCTGGCCAGGCTCGTGGCGATCGCTGCGAGCCCGCGATCCAACGCGCCCGGCAGGGTGTCCTGAAGCAGCACCGTCCGGCCGGAGGCAGCGACCACCTGCGCGATGCCACTTCCCATCTGACCTGCACCGACGACGAGGACTCGTTCGAAGGTCATGGCTGGAGTGTCCCAGGTCGTCGCTTGCGCAGTCGCGTCAGGGCCACGGTGAGGACGCCGACGAAGACCAGAACTCCGATCACGAGGCGGATGCCGTTGCCGCGCGGCTCGTCGACGTTGGCGAGCAGGAACGCGGGGTTGGTGATCCCGCAGGAGTCGACAGTCGGCGTGGCCGCGGAGAGACCGGCGACGACACCGAGGTCGACGTCCTCCGGAAGTGGCTCCCCACGACCGTCCAGCAACACGGGACCGCGTAGCTCGATCTCGGAGCCGAGGTCGCCCTTCACGGCCTGCAGCACACGGAAGCGGTAGACGACGAGCGCACCCGGGCCGGGCCGCTCGCTCACGATCTTCCCCACGAACACGATCGGCGCCTCCGTGATCCGCTCGTTGACCGGGATGTTCGGGCAGGTCGGTGGGTCGGCGGCCTGCGCCTGCCCGGTCAGTGCCGACGCCAGTCCCGCCGCGACGATGAGCAGCAGGGCGGTGCGGCGCGGCGCGGACATACGCCTCTACACCTCGAGCAGCAGCGCGTCGCCCTGTCCACCGCCGGAGCAGATGGCGGCGAGGCCGAGACCGCCGCCCGACCGGCGCAGCTCGTGGACGAGCGTGCCGACGATACGGCCGCCGGAGGCACCGATCGGGTGGCCGAGCGCAACCGCACCGCCGTTCACGTTGACGATCCCCTCGTCGACCCCGAGCATCCGGGTGGAGTTGAGCGCGACCGAGGCAAAGGCCTCGTTGATCTCGACCCGCGACACGTCCACCATCGTGCGACCCGCCAGCTCGAGCGCGCGAGCGGCGGCACGAGCGGGCGTCCGGGCCAGGAAGGCGAAGTCGTCGCCGACATACGCCTGTTCGACGATCGTGGCCAGAGGCTCGAGGCCGCGTGCGCGCGCCCAACGCTCGGAGCACACGATCACGCACGATGCTCCGTCGTTGACCCCCGGTGCATTGCCGGCGGTGGTCGTCCCATCCGGGTCGAGTACCGGCTTCAGCGAGGCGAGCTTCTCGAGCGTGGTGTCGGCCCGCACGCTCTCGTCGTGCGCGACGTCTCCGACAGGGACTATCTCCTCGGCCAGCACGCCGTTGGCCTGGGCAGCGGCTGCGCGCTGATGAGAGCGATAGGCCCAGCTGTCCTGATCCGCGCGGGAGAGACCGAGCTCACGCGAGACTTGCGACGCCTGAGCCACCATGTGCAGCCCGTCGAACGTGGAGGTCAGTCCGTCGAAGACCATGTGGTCGAGCACCTCTCCGTGCCCCAGCCGATATCCGAAACGGACGTTTGGCAGCAGGTAGGGAGCGTTGGACATCGACTCCATGCCGCCCGTGACGACGACATCGTGGCGGCCGGCGCGGATCATCAGATCGGCGATCTGGATCGCGCGGACGCTGGAGGCGCACACCTTGTTGATCGTGTCCGAGGGCACGTCCCGCGGGATCCCGGCCGCCACGGCGGCCTGGCGGGCCTGCGCCTGACCCACGCCGGCCTGCAGCACCTGCCCCATCACCACGTACTCGACCTCGGTCGGGTCGATCCCGCCTCGCTCCAGGCCGGCGCGGATGGCCACAGCCCCCAGATCGACGGCCGTGTGGCCGGCGAGCCCGCCGCCCAGCTTCCCGAAGGGGGTGCGAACAGCGGCGACGATCACGGAGCGTTCCATTGCAGCCAGCGTAGTCGGCGATGCGCACCCCCGGCGTCGCCAGGCTTGCTCCGCTTCGCTCTTCTTCGGGTGGTGCGGCGAGATTCGCATCGCGCACCGCGGGGTTACTTGACGGTTCCGGCGCGCACCCCGTACCCTGGGGTCGATGAACTCCGCCTCGAGCACCCGGGCCTGGTGGTGGCGCAAGCAGCGAGGCGGGAGCGTGCGCTAGAACGGCACAGCACCTGCTTCGCTCGAGACCTCCGCTGGAGGTCTTTTTCGTTCCTGGAGACCACGATGACGACGATCAACACGGATCTGCTCACCCCGCTGGCCGCGTACCTTCGGCTGCGCGCCGGCGGGCGCGCGAGCTTCCTGCTCGAATCCGTCGAGCAGGGCCGGTTGGGGCGGAACTCCTGGATGGGCGCCGGCTCGCGCCTCGTCAGCTTCGAAGAGGCAGAGCACGAGCGGGCGCCCGTCGTCGGCTACCTCGCGTACGACGAGGTCGGCAGGCTGGAGCCGACCGTGCCCATCCCGGCGGAGGGCCGCGAGCTTCCGGGAAGCCGCGTGATCGTCTGCGACACGCTTGTCCGGTTCGACCACGGCGCCGGGGTGGCCGAGGTGCTGGCGGGCAACCCCGACGCGATCGCGGCGGTGCTCGACGCGGAGGTACCCAGGGCGACCCTGGTCGCGGGCTCGGAGCGCAAGGTCGCGGGGCCGCTGACCCGCGTCCCCACCCAGGAGCGCTACGAGGAGATGGTGCGACGCTGCCAGGAGCACATCGTGGCCGGCGACGCGTTCCAGATCGTGCCCTCACAGCGAGCCGAGCGACCGACCTCGGCGTCGGCACTGGAGATCTACCGGGCACTCCGCCGCGTCAATCCCAGCCCCTACCTCTTCCTGCTGGAACTCGACGGCATCGCCCTGGTCGGCTCCTCGCCGGAGCGGCTCGTCGCGTGCGAGGACGGGCGGGCGAGCCTCAACCCGATCGCCGGCACCACCGAGCCCACTCCGGGGGACGCGGAGCGGCTGCTCTCCTCGGAGAAGGACCGCGCCGAGCATGTGATGCTCGTCGACCTCGGCCGGAACGACCTCTCCAGGGTGTGCCGGGCCGGAACCGTGAAGGTGGCCCGCTTCATGGAGGTGGAGCGATTCTCCCACGTCAGCCATCTGGTCTCCGAGGTGGTCGGCGAGCTGAAGCCGGGCATCACACCGTTCGAGCTGCTCCGCGCCTGCTTCCCGGCGGGCACGGTCTCCGGGGCGCCGAAGGTCCGCGCCATGCAGATCATCTCGGAGCTGGAGGGGTTCCGCCGCGGCCCGTACGCAGGTGCGGTGCTGTACGCACTGCCGGACGGCACCATGGACTCGTGCATCACGCTCCGCTCGATCGTGCTCGTGGACGGCGTCGCCCATCTCCAGGCCGGCGCGGGCGTGGTCGCAGACTCCGACCCGACAGCCGAGCACGAGGAGTGCCTTCGCAAGCTCGCCGCCCTGGAGGCGGCGATCGAGCTCGCCGAGCGGGAGTACGTTTCGTGACTCGAGCGACACGATGAGAGTGCTGATGATCGACAACTACGACTCGTTCACCTACAACCTCGTGCACCTGCTCGAGGAGGCCGGGGCCGAGGTGATCGTCCGCCGCAACGACGCGATCACGCCCGAGGAGGCAGTCTCCCTCGAGCCCGACCGGCTCGTCATCTCCCCCGGTCCCGGCCGTCCTGGGGACGCCGGTGTCTCCATGGAGCTGATCCGCCGGCTCGGGGCCACGGTCCCCACACTCGGTGTCTGCCTCGGGCATCAGGCGATCGTGGAGGTGTACGGCGGCACGATCGGCCCCGCGCGCACCCTGCGGCACGGCAAGACGAGCGCGATCACCCACGACGGGCACGCCGTGTATCGCGGCCTCGCCGAGGAGCTCGTGGTCGGGCGCTACCACTCGCTGGCTGCGACGTCGGTGCCCGACGTGCTCGCTGTGACCGCCCGCACCGAGGACGGTGAGGTGATGGGTGTCAGGCACGTCTCGCACCCGGTCGAGGGTGTGCAGTTCCATCCCGAGTCCGTGCTCACCCCGGACGGCCCGGCCCTGCTCAGGAACTTCCTCGCGTGATCCCCAAGACGCTCGACACTCTGCTCGCGGGCCGCTCACTCGACCGGCGACTGGCACGCGAGGTGATGGGGCTGGTCATGGACGGTGAGGCCACGCCGGCGCAGATCGCCGCACTCCTCGTCGCCCTGCGCGCCAAGGGCGAGACGGCCGAGGAGATCGCCGGCTTCGCCGAGGCGATGAGAGAGCGCATGGTGCCTGTCCGAGTGTCCGGCCCGACGGTGGACGTGGTCGGCACCGGCGGTGACGGCAAGGACACTTTCAACATCTCCACGGCTGCGGCTCTCGTCGCCGCTGCTGCAGGAGCTTCGGTGGCGAAGCACGGGAACCGGGCGGCCAGCTCGCGCACGGGCTCGGCCGACGTCCTGGAGGCGCTGGGCGTGTCCATCGATCTCACGCCAGAACGGATAGCCGTCTGCATCGAGACGCTGGGCTTCGGCTTCATGTTCGCGAGGCAGCACCACCCCGCCATGCGTCACGCAGCTCCCGTCCGCCAGGAGCTCGGCACCCGGACGGTCTTCAACGTGCTCGGGCCGCTCTCCAACCCCGCGGGTACCCGCGACGGGGTCTTCGGCGTCTACGACGCGTCGCTCGCCCGCGTCTACGCCGAGGCGCTCGCAGGGCTCGGCGCGCGACGAGCCTTCGTGGTGCACGCGGACGACGGCACTGACGAGATCTCTCCCTCCTGCCCGACGCTCGTGGTCGAGGTCGTGAACGGCGACATCCAGGAGTGGGAGCTCGATCCGCGAGCACTCGGCATCTACCCGTCATCCCCAGAGCAGCTGCGTGGCGGCACACCCGAGGAGAACGCAGCGGCGATGCGCGCGCTCTTCGCAGGCGAGAAGGGAGCGCGCCGCGATGCCGTCCTGCTCAACGCCGCCGCCGCGCTCGCCGCTGCCGGGCTGGTTTCGGAGATCGGAGAGGGTCTCGGCCTGGCCGAGTCGACGATCGATTCCGGTGCGGCGGGCACGCGCCTGTCCGAGCTGGTGGAATTCGACCGTGGGTAGCTTCGCCACCGCTCTGCGCGCTCCCGGTCTGCAAGCAATCGCGGAGATCAAGCGCCGTTCGCCCTCGGCCGGCGACCTCCGCCCGGACGCCGACCCGGCCCGGATCGCCGCCGGCTACGGAGCGGCCGGTGCGGCGGCCATCTCCGTTCTCGTCGACGCCCGCTTCGGCGGCACCTGGGACGACCTGCGCGCGGCCCGCGCGGCAACTGCCACCCCGCTTCTGGCCAAGGGCTTCTTCTCGACCGAGGGAGATCTGCTGACGGCGAGGGACGCGGGCGCTGCGGCGGTGCTGCTGCTCCTGCGCGACCTCGACGACGCGACGACCGCGCACCTGATGCGCCATGCGGAGTCGCTCGGCCTCGATACGCTCGTGGAGGCGCACGACGCCGAGGAGCTGGATCGCGGCATCGCTCTCGGCGCGCCCGTGCTGGGGGTGAACGCACGCGACCTCTCCGACTTCTCGATCAACCGCAGGCGCCAGCTCGAGCTCCTGGCCCGCATCCCGGGTGACCGCATCGTCGTCGCCGAATCGGGGATCCACACCCGCGCGCAAGGTGCCGGGGCCGAGCTCGCGGGCGCCAACGCGATCCTGGTCGGCTCGGCCTTGATGAGGGCGCCCGATCCGGCGGCGAAGCTACGCGAGCTCCTCGAGCGGCCCCTGGTCAAGGTCTGCGGCCTGACGCGCAACGAGGACGTCGCCGCCGCCGCGGAGGCAGGCGCCGATCTGCTCGGCTTCGTGCTCGTGCCGGACAGCCCTCGGGCCGCGGCAGGCGTGCTCGCCGTGCCGGACACGGTGCTCTCCGTCGCCGTCTGGGTGGGCTCGGCCGGAGATGCGGGCGCCGATCTCGACCAGGTGCACACGGTGGAGGCGGGCCAGGTACGTGGCCGTGAGGCCTCGATCCTGCGTGAGGGTGTGGCGGTGGCCCGTCTACTCGATCTACCGTGGCAGCAGGAGGATCCCGACCATTGGCAGCGCGCAGCCGAGGCCGAGGGCCGCATCGTGCTCGCCGGCAAGCTTGGGCCGGAGAACGTCGCCGAGGCCATCCGCGCGGTGCGCCCGTGGGCGGTCGATGCGGCCTCGTCACTCGAGGTCGCTCCGGGGATCAAGGACCACGAACGTGTCCGTCACTACGTGAGAAAGGCGAGGGCCGCATGAGCACTGTTGCAGCAACCTTCGGCCCGTACGGGGGCCGTTACGTCCCCGAGACGTTGATCCCCGCGCTCGACGAGCTCACCGCGGCCTGGGCGAAGGCCAAGAGCGATCCGTCCTTCCACGCCGATCTCGACCATTTGCTGCACACGTACGTCGGCCGGCCGTCGCCGCTCACGCTGTGCGAGCGGTTTGCGCCGGGGACGCGGCTCTATCTCAAGCGCGAGGACCTCAACCACACCGGTGCCCACAAGATCAACAACGCGCTCGGCCAGGCGCTGCTCGCCCGCCGGCTCGGCAAGCAGCGGATCATCGCCGAGACGGGGGCAGGCCAGCACGGCGTGGCCACCGCCACGGCGTGTGCGCGCTTCGGGCTGGAATGCGTGGTCTACATGGGTTCGGAGGACATGCGACGCCAGCGCCCCAACGTCGAGCGCATGCACCTGCTGGGCGCGACGGTGGTGCCGGTCGAGTTCGGGACACGAACGTTGAAGGAGGCCACGAGCGAGGCGATCCGCGACTGGATCACCAACGTGGAGACGACGCATTACATCATCGGCTCCTGCGTGGGGCCTGCGCCCTACCCGGAGCTGGTACGGGAGTTGCAGACGGTGATCGGCCACGAGGCACGCGAGCAGATCCTGGCCGCCGAGGGCCGGCTTCCCGACGGTGTCGTGGCCTGCGTGGGCGGCGGTTCGAACGCGATCGGAACGTTTTCCGCCTTCCTCGACGACGCCGAGGTGCAGATCGTGGGGGTCGAGGCGGCCGGAGCTGCATCGCTCGGCTCCGGCCGGCAGGCCGTCCTCCATGGAGCGCGGTCGTCCGTGCTCACCGACGACGACGGGCAGATCGCCGATGCGCACTCGATCTCGGCGGGGCTCGACTACCCGGGAGTCGGGCCTGAGCACGCCTTCCTGCGCGATTCGGGCCGCGTGCGCTACGTCGGCTGCACCGACGACGAGGCGCTCGAGGCGTTCGCCAGGCTCACGCGCACGGAGGGGATCATCCCGGCACTCGAGTCCTCGCATGCGCTCGCCCGCCTCGATGCCGTGGACGGCGAGCTCGTCCTCGTCTGCCTCTCCGGCCGTGGCGACAAGGATCTGGACGAGGCGCTGGGGGCGCTCCGGGAGCGGGGGCTGTTCACGTGAAGCGTCTCGTGATCTACCTGATGGCCGGGAAGCAGACCCCGGCGCTGGCAGCGGCTGCGGTGGAGGGCGGCGCCGACCTGGTCGAGCTGGGCTTTCCCTTCTCCGACCCGCTCGCCGACGGACCCGTGATCCGCGCCGCCGCCGAGCGGGCCCTGGCCGAGGGGATGCGTACGCGCGCCTGCCTGGAGATGCTGGCCGAGACCCGCGCTCTGGTGGGCGAGACACCACTCGTGCCGATGACCTACAGCTCGATCCTGGAGGCCTACGGCTGGGAGCGCTTCGTCGACGACGCCCGGGCGGCCGGCGCCACCGGCCTGATCGTCGCCGACCTCCCCGCCGACGAGCGGCCCGACGTCCGCCGCATTCAGCTGGTGGCCCCCACCTCGACGGACGAGCGGATCGCCCTGGCCGCCTCCTGCACGGACGGCTGGCTGTATCTGGTCAGCGTGACCGGCACGACCGGCGCGCGGGCGTCGGTCTCGGACGCGTTGGCCGGACTGGCGGAGCGGGCCCGCCGCGTGGCGCCGGGTGTGCCGTTGCACGCCGGGTTCGGCATCTCCACGCCGGAGCAGGCTGCTGCGGCGGCGGCGCTCACGGACGGGGTCGTGGTGGGATCACGCGCGGTGCAGGTCGCGGAGGAGGGGCCGGAGGCGCTTCGCGACTACGTGCGGTCGCTCCGCACCGCGCTCGACGCGCTCGGGTGAGGCGGGATCACGTGCGCGGTCGGCTGCTGCTCGCTGTGGGCGCCGCGGTGCTCGCCGCGGCCGTGGCCGTGGTCGTCGTGGTCGTGTTCACCCGCGGCAGTGAGCGGAAGCTGACCCGGGCCGAGTACGTCGGCCGGCTGGACGCGATCTGCGAGGAGTTCGGTGCGAAACTGGCCGACATCCCCTCCCCGGTCGGGCTCACGAATCCGACCCTGATCGCCAAGTCGATCGAGAACGCGCTGCCGCTCGTTCGCGAACGGGTCGAGCAGGGACGGGCCGTGCCGGCACCGGTCGAGCTCGAGGCACGCGCGGAGACAATGTTCGCCCGTGCGACGGAGGCCCTGGCCCGGCTGGAGGCTGCCGGCGACGCCGCGCGGAGCGGCGACCTGCAAAGGAGCGCCGTCGCCGTCGGCGAGTGGGTGTCGGTGAGCCTGCAAGTGAGCGAGCTTGCCGCCGAGATCGGTGTGACCTGCTGATGCGGTACATGGTCGTGGAGACCTTCCGGCAGGGCGCACGACCGGTCTACGAGCGGTTTGCCGAGCGTGGCCGCATGCTGCCGAGCGGCGTGGTCTTTGTGGAGAGCTGGGTGGAGGAAGCCCTCGGCCGCTGCTTTCAGGTGATGGAGACCGCCGACCCCGCGCTGCTCGACGCGTGGATGGCCGAGTGGACAGATCTCGTGGACTTCGAGATCGTGCCGCTCGTCGACTCCGCCGAGGCCGCTCGGCGGGCGCTCTCGTAGCGGACGGAACTGCCGTAGCGGGTGCAAGCGTTTCGAGGGTTCAAGTCCCTCCGTCGTGAAGGGAGGTCGGGGTGAGGCTCGGCGCCCCACCCCTACCCCACACGAAGATCAGCTGCGCAGCGGGATCGCGTAGCTCGGCATCGGCGCGCCGGTGGCGCCGCGGAGCTTCAGGGGCATCCCCATGAAGGCGAACTCGTATTGCTTCTCGGCGGCGATCTCCTCGCAGTCGATCACCTCGATGATCTGTGCGCCTGCCGTGGTGAACATGTAGGCGTGAACGGGGAGGAACACGTCCTTCTCCTCGAACGGGATCACCTCGACGCCGATCGTGTCGGCTCCGATGCACATCGCCCCGATCTCCTCGCACAGGTACTTGCACGCCTCGAGGCCCAGGCCGGGTGTGTTCACCAGGTAGCCGTCGAAGTCCGGCCACTTCCGCATCTGACCGGTACGGATGACGACGACGGAGCCCTTGTCGATCGAAAGCTCCTGCTTCGCGATCGTGTCCTTGATCTCCTGGAGGGTGATCGCATGCCCCGGGTCGAGGATGTCGACGCCGAGCATCCCGGCCACGTCCAGCAGCACCCCCTTGGCGATCACCGGCGGGTACTTCTCGGGGCCACCGACGTTCCAGATCCGGGAGCCGAGGTGCTTGTCGGGCGTCCACCCGTTCCAGAACTTGCCGTGAAAGCCGAGGTGGTTGAGCGTGTCGATGTGCGTGCCGCAGTGCGTGTACAGGTGGATCGAGTCGCCGCAGTACGAATAGCTCTCGTGGACGTGGCTGCCGACACCCGACAGGTTGTCGTTGATCGATCCCTGCGGCGTATGAGTCATCCAGATCCCGTAGGCGGGATCGCCGGCCGCCACCCATGACGGCATGCCGATGAAGTACTCGACGTTGAGATCGAAGACGTGCCGACCGTCAAGGTGGTCGAGCACGGCACGCGTCGACTCGGGGGTGACCCAGTTGAGACGGCCGATCTCGTCGTCGGGCCCCCACGGGCTCTTCGACACCTTGAGGCCCTCGATCTCCTGGATCGCCTCGGGAACGAGCTCGGGGTCAGCCATCACGCTCCTCCTTCAGGGTTGGACGTACCGGTTGAACTCAACCGGCTTCTAACACATCCGCCTCCCCGATTGTCAGACATCCGACTCGGAACGGGTCTTCTCGAGCACCACGGCGGAGTAGTCGAGACCTCCGAGACCAGAGCGTTGGGCGGCGCGGTACTGCGCCAGGGCTGCCTCGACCATGGTCGGCGCCACCCCGTCGGCGAGAGCCACCTCGCGTACCAGCTCCAGGTCCTTGGTCATCAGATCGACCGCGAACATCGTCTCGAAGTCACGGTTCACGGGATGCCTCTCGTCGGCGCCCGGCAGCGGGAAGCGGGTGCGCAAGACGCGGGAGTCGCCGGTGGACGCCGTGACGATCTCGTAGAAGAGCGCTGGATCGAGACCTTCGCGCTCGGCGATCGCGCACGCCTCGGCAGCCGCGACCATGTTGCAGCCGGCCATCAGGTTGTTGCACAGCTTCGCCGCCTGGCCCGCGCCGTGGCCGCCAACGTGGACGACCAGCGTGCCGAGGGCCGCCAACACCGGCTCCACCCGCGAGAAGCTCTCCTCCTCCCCCCCGACCATGATCGTCAGCGTGGCGTCCTCGGCGCCGCGCGGGCCGCCGCTCACTGGCGCGTCGAGGAAGGAGACCCCGCCGGTGGCGAGCGCGGCGGCGAGCCGGCGCGCGAGCGCAGGCGGGCTCGTGGACATGTCCACCACAACCGAGCCGCGCGCTGCCGTCTCCGCGAGGCCGGAGGGACCGGCGACGACCGTCTCGACGATGTGCGGCGATGGTAGGGAGACGATCGCAAGTTCGGCCTCGCGCATCGCCTCGGCCGGTGTAGAGGCAACCGGGCAGCCGAGCGCCTCGGCCTTGGCGACGTCGCTGTCGCACGCAACGAGATGGTGTCCCGCCGCCAGCAGGTTGCGGCCCAGGGGCAAGCCCATGGTGCCGACGCCGACAAGCGCGATGCGCATCGGGACGAGCCTAATGCAACCTGCTTGGCCTGGATCCACCGATTGGCGTGATCGCGGGGCGCCTGCCAGGGTCGTCAGGACGTGCGCGGACAGCGTCGGGCAGGCTGGTTGCCTGTTCGACGCTGTCCGCGCGCGGAGCACCCGGTCGGGGAGCGCCCTGGCGGGCCTGGCAGGATGCACCGCCCACGCCAAGCGGTGGACCCAGGCTTGGGCGGTGGCGAGCCGGCGGGAGACGGCTCGCCACCTGCCCGGCCTCCCTCAGACGCGCTGCTCCACGACCGCCCCGGTGGGGTCGAAGGTCAGGGCTGCCGCCGGCAGGATGGCGACCGCGTCGATGTCCTCGAGCGCCTCGAACGTGTGCACCGAGCCGGCAGGGACGATCACGACGTCACCGGCACCGACGACGCCCGTCTCCTCGCCGATGGTGTAGGCAGCGCGACCCGCGTTGAAGACGAGAATCTCGTCGTGGTCGTGGCTGTGCGGGGGAAACTCTGCGCCGACCGCGACGAGCCCGCGGAGAACGATGTGCTGGGCTCCCTGGGCCGGGTTGGCCAGAGCGTAGAGCTTGACACCGCCGAAGTCCTGAACCGGAACGTCGTTGGCGCGCGTGATCACGGGTTGCATGATGGGCCTCCTCCTTGCTTTCTCGAAAACGTGACGGGCTGATTCGCAAAACGCGCGTCACCGGTTCGTCGATCGACCCGGAGGCGCTGTGACCGATGCCCCCCGATCGTCGATACTCCCCCCATGGACCCGACGCAAGCCGCGTTGCAGGCATTGCTCGAAGGCACGGACGCGAGTCGTGTCACCCTCAGGCGTGACGTTCCCGGTGAGTACGCCTTCCCCGTCGTGGCGGAGGCGCTGGCGGCCGGCGTCGGCTCGCTCAAGGACGAGCGAAGCGTCCACCTGCCCACACAGCCGGTCGTGCTGGAGATCCGCAAGGGGAACCAGGTCGTGCAGCACGATTCGAGGGCCGCCTTCGACGATCCCGACTATCAGCGCATGCTGGACGTGTACGGCGACATGCGGTCGCAGATCGTGACGCCGGTCGTTGTCGACGGAAGCGTGCGGGCCATCGTCTCCCTCCACCAGCTCGGGGCGCCGCGGACCTGGACGGCCGACGAGATCGCCCAGGCCTCGGCAACCGCAGAACGGATCAAGGAGCTGCTCGGATGAGGATTGGACACGAGACCGGTCACAACCGCTGGCACCCCGACCTGGAGCCGGTGGCCGTGGTGCGGGCGGGTGAGGAGATCACACTCGAGACGCGGGACGGCCTCGACGGGCAGCTGACGCGGGCCAGCACCGATGGGGACGCCGGCAACCTCGCGGTCAGCGCCGCGCACCCCTTGACCGGTCCCGTCTTCGTGGAGGGGGCCGAGCCCGGTGACCTGCTGGAGATCGAGATCCTGGCGATCGACACGCCGGACTACGGCGTCAACTGCATCATCCCGGGCTTCGGGTTCCTGGCCGACCTCTTCACGGAGCCCTACATCGTGCACTGGGACCTGGACGGCACCCACGCCCGCTCGGCCACTCTGCCCGGGATCGCCGTCCGTGCCGTTCCCCATCCCGGGGTGATCGGCGTGGCCCCCTCCCACGAATTGATGGCGCGACAGCTGGCCCGGGAGGCGGCGATCCTCGCTGCCGGTGGGCCCGTGGCGCCGCCGCTGCCCGACGGCGCATACCCGCCGGTGGCCGCCGGCGGCCTGCGCACGATCCCCCCACGCGAGAACGGCGGCAACGTGGACATCCGCCGGCTCGTCCCAGGCTCCACGCTGTACCTCGGCGTCCACGTGCCGGGAGCGCTGTTCTCGCTGGGGGACGTGCACTTCGCGCAGGGCGACGGGGAGGTGTGCGGTACCGGCATCGAGATCGACGCCGCCGTCACCGTGCGCTTCACGGTGCAGAAGGGGGCCGGAGGACGCGTCCGCTTCCCCGCCTACCGCACACCCGCGCAGCCCGGCCGCGAGTACTACGCCACCACCGGCATCCCCGAGCACGACCCGATGGATCTCACGGTCGCCGCCCGCGCGGCGCTGCTAGCCATGCTCGACTGGCTGCAGGCCGAACACGGCCTCGCCCGTGAGGCGGCCTACTGCCTTTCCTCGGCGTGCGTCGACCTCTCGCTCTCCGAGGTGGTCGACATTCCGTATCCGCTCGTGTCGGCGCTCTGCCCACTCGACATCTTCCGCTAGCGCGGCACGTCCAGACGTTCAATCTGGAACTCCTCGGGTGTTGTGGGTGCCGCACTAGCGCCCTTTGGGGGCGGCCGCGGAGCGGCCGGCTGTTCTTTGGCGATCAGGCTCCGCTCCGCGGAGGGCCACTTCGTGGCCGATGATCGCGTGTTTCAGTTCCGGGTGAGATGAGGAGAAATGCGCTGGCTAGAAAACCGCGATAGGCAGCACGAGGTCGCTGAGGCGGGCCACGTCGAGCGCCGACCCGGCCGGTATCCCCTGGTCGCGCCGAAACTCCAGGAGCTGGCGGTAGTGATAGGCGGCATGCCAGCGTTGCGAGGCGAGAAGCGCCGAGAAGGTCACTGCTCCGCGCGGAGAGGCAACCAGCGGATCCCGCTGTCCGAGATCCGGCTCATCTATTACGAACCGGCGCCAGGTCGCCAGCCGCACGACGGCGTACCCGACGATGGCCTCCGCGGTGGTGAGGTCCGTCTCTCGATCGGCGTCGCCGTCCGGATCCCACTCGAACCGAGCATCGGTCCAGGCAGACGGCAGGAGCTCGATCGGGTGGAACACGTTCACGGTGAGGTTGCGCAGCGTCCGTCCACGCGAGGGCGTGGGTCGCAACAGCAGCTCGAGCGGCAGATCGTCGATCGCCGCACACCAGGCGGCGAGCACGATGGCCAGGTCGAGTGCCACGTGACCCCCCTCGGGGGTGTCGAACGGGAGCCCGAGCAGACCGGCGATCTGCGAGACGTCAAGGATCGGAACCGCTGCACCGTCGAGCAGGAGTGACGGCACAACGGGCCGACCGGCCTCGATCCACCGCTGCTGCCCTTTACCGCCGTCGCGGATCTGGAACGGCTCGAAGTCGACGCTGTGCTTGCCAAGGAACTCCCTGGCTGCGGCGCAACTCGCTCAGCCAGGCTGCCAGAAGAGCGCGATCTCGGTCATTCGTGGATGATTCTCCCACGCGAACGAAAGGGAGCAGGGATGAACGGGATGACGGTGAGCGGTCTCGAGGGCAAGGTGGCCGTGGTCACGGGTGGCGCGAGCGGCATCGGCGCGGCCTGCGCAGCGTTGCTGGAACGCAGTGGCGCGCGGGTCCACGTCGCCGACCGCGCGGGCGCGGAGCCCATCGACGTCACCGATCGTGGCTCGCTCGATGCTCTGGCCGGTCGCGTGGAGGCCGAGCACGGTGGCCTCGACGTGCTGATCAACGCGGCCGGCGTGCTCACCCAGAATCTCCCGGTCGACGAACTGCCTGTCGACGACTTCCGCCGCAACTTCGAGGTGAACGTGATCGGCACCGTCAACGCGTGCCAGGCCTTTTCCGCTCTCTTGCGCACCCGACGAGGCGCCGTCGTCAACGTCGCATCACAGGCTGCCCTCGTCTCGCTCCCGATGCAGGCCGCCTACACGACGGCGAAGGGCGCTGTCGCGGCCCTGACGCGCTCGCTCGCGATCGACTGGGCGGAGCACGGCGTCCGCGCGAACGCCGTCGCACCCGGATTCACGCTGACGCCGATGACCGAGGCGTTCTTCGAGAACGAGGTGTTCACGAAGGCCGCCACGAAGCGGATCCCGCTGAACCGGATCCTCGGAGCGGACGAGATCGCCGGCGCCGTGGTCTTCCTGGCCAGCCCCCTGGCGAGCGCGATCACCGGCGTCGTACTCCCGGTGGACGGCGGCTGGACAGCAGGTGAGCCCGCGCTGCCCTGGTAGGGCATGCGCTCTATCCGACGAGCGCGATCGCCTCGATCTCGATCTCCAGCTCGGGTAATGCGAGCGAGGTGACCTCCACGATCGTGTCGGCCGGGTAGGGCGGCGTGAACCATTTGCCGCGCAGTTCGACGATCTTGGGGAAGTTGGCCATGTCCGTGAGGAAGATCGTGACCTTGACGATGCGCTCCAGGCTCGAACCGCCGGCCTCGAGCACAGCCTGCAGGTTGCGGAACGTCTGCTCCGCCTGCGCGTCGAAGTCGCCGACACCGACGAGGTTCCCGTCGAGATCGATCGCCGCCTGGCCGGACACGTAGAGCATCTCGCCGACGCGCATCGCCTGCGAGAGCCGGAACGGCTCGTAGGGGTCAGGGTCTGTCTTGACCTGCTCCATCTCCATCGCGCCTCCTCGATTCGGTGTGGCACATCGTACGGCGAGAGGGCGTCCGCCGATCCGCAATCCGATCGTGCCTGTGCACCGAATGAAGGAGCGAGGGGTGGTGGCCTGGTTCGCAACTCTCGCCGTCCAGGTCACCACCCTGTGACCGAGACCCGAAATGGCGTCGCGGAGGCACCTGTGTATCCGCCGGTGCGCGCTGGCGGATGCTGCCCTCGGGATCAACTCCTGGTGAGGCCCTGAAGGGCCCCACGCGGGAAGGGCGGGCCTGTGCGGAACCGTCCCGTCAGGCCCTTACGGCAGGCGGGGGTGGAGCGGGGCCCTTCAGGACCTCGCAAGACGTTCGGCGATCCACAAGGTCAGCGTTCCCTGCCAACGCCTCTGTGACACTCGCGAATCTGCCGGATGCGTGTCTGGCGGATGCTGCCCTCGGGCTCAACTCCTGGTGAGGCCCTGAACTGAGGGGCTCCACTCCATCCACGCGCTGCCCGAACGCTTGCCGGATGCTCTCGCGTCCTGCGGTGCTACGCCCAACCGTCCAACCTCGCAGGCGACACCCGCCTCCGCGCTACGGCTGAACGCTCAAGAAAGCCGCGCTACGGTTCGTCGACGGCGTGCTCGAGGACGAGTAGCAGATCGGCGAGGTCGACGCTCTCGTGCTCAGGGAGGAAGGGGGCCAGGCGCTGGCGAGCGTGGGCCAGTTGCTTCTCCGCAGCTGCCCTGTTGCCATCGCGCAGACGGAGACCGGCAGCCGCCAGATGGCGCAGGCCGAGCGCGACCTCCCGTTCACCTCGCTCGGCATCATCAAGCGCCCAGCCGCAGGCGACGCTCGCCTGCACCCAGTCCCTGTCGTTCAGCCGGCGCTCCGCCTCCCACAGCGCGGCGCGGACGCGCGCCGCCCGGGGACGCCAGTCCTCGCCCGCCTTCTCGTCGAGGGAAGCGTCCCCGGAGTCGCTCACGTCCGCGTCCGCGAGGCGACGTCGTAGCCACGTTCGGCCGCGTCGGCCAGGGCGCCGGCCAGCGAGCCCTCCAGGTGACGCGCGAGGGCGTCCTCGTTCCAGCGCAGCCCGGCGACGCAGCGATCTGCGAAGAGCCGCGTCGCGCCGGCCGTCTCCCGCAGCGCGCCGAGCAGGCTACGCGCGATCACCATCTCCATCACGTTCAGCTCCAGCTCCCCACCCGCGACTGCAGCGCCGACGGTGGCCACCGCGCCACGGACGGCATACGAGACCTGGAGCACCAGCTCGGGGAGCACCGGGTTGACCTTGCCGGGCATCGCCGACGACCCCGCCTGCAGGGCGGGCAGCGTCACCTCCGCCAGGCCACCGACCGGGCCCGAGGAAAGCAGGCGGAGATCCGCGGCGATCTTGGCCGGTATCGACACGGCCCGCTCGAGAGCATGGGCGACCGCGAGATAGGGGTCGGCGTGGGCCAGCGCGTCGAAGCGGTCGGCCGAGGCAACAACCGGGAGCCCGCACTCCTCGGCGAGCAAGGGAAGAACGGCGTCGACGTACCCTGGGGGCAACCCGGATCCGGTGCCGAGCACGGTGGCACCGAGCGGAACGGCCAGGAGGTCGTCGAGCGCAGCGGCAAGCCCGGCGGTTGTCCGTTCCACGGCCTGCGCCTGCGCGAGGTGCGTGTCGCGAACGGTCAGCGGCACCGCGTCCTGGAGGCAGGTGCGACCGAGTCGTTCGAGATCGCCTTGCTCGGCCGCCTTCGCCCGGAGTACCGCCCCCAGGTGGTGCAGCGCCTCGACGGTCGCCCGTCCGGACACGACGACCGCCAGTGAGACCGCCGTCGGCACGACGTCGTTGGTCGACTGCGACCTGTTGACGTGGTCGTTCGGGTGGACGGGACTGTAGGCGCCGAGCGCACCACCAAGCAGCTGGTTGGCGCGGTTCGCAATGACCTCGTTCACGTTCATGTTGAACGACGTTCCACCTCCACCGTGCAGCAGGGGGAGTGGGAACTCGTCCCGGTGGCTTCCCGCCGCCACCTCGCGGCCCGCAGTGACGATGGCATCGACGAGCCCGGGGTCGAGGGCGCCGCTCAGGGCGTTGGCGCGGGCTGAGGCGACCTTCACCTGCGCCGCGGCCGTGACCAGCAGCGGCTGATCTCTGAGTTGCTCTCCGCCGACCTCGAAGTTGGCGAGCGCGCGAACGGTGTGCAGGCCGTACAGCGCCTGCGCAGGCACCTCGCCGGGCCCGAGCAGATCGCGCTCGGTGCGGGTGTCGCGCGCGAGCTCCCCGGCCATCGACCGAGTGTAGAGTCGCCGCATGTCCCACGTGCGGATCGATCGCGATCGCTCCACGACGCGCATCGAGCAGGACATCGAGACTCTGGCCGGCGCGAACTACACCCAGTCCGCCGAGGCGATCGTGCGCTACGCGTACACCGACGTCTACCGAAACACCCTCGCCTACTTCCGCCGGGAGTTCGAGGCGATCGGGTTCACCGTCACCGAGGACGCCGTCGGCAACTTCGTGGCCCGCAACCGGCCGGTCGGCGAGCGCGCATTCGGGATCGGCTCGCATTGCGACTCGAACCGCAACGGCGGCAAGTACGACGGAACGATGGGCGTGGTGGTGGCCCTCGAGGTGTGCCGCCTGGCCGCGGAGCACGGTCTCGACCTTCCCCTGCAGGCCCTCTCGTTCCTCGAGGAGGAGGGATCCGGGTTCGGGCAGATGCTGCTCGGGAGCCGCATCATCACGGGACGGGTCACCGAGGACGATCTGCGAGAGCGGTTCCGCTCGCTCGACGACGGGCGCACGTTCTGGGAGCACGCGGCGGAGGCCGGCTACGACCCCGCGCGCTGGCGCGAGTCGGCGGCGCTGCTGGACGGGATGACGGGCTGGATCGAGCTGCACATCGAGCAGGCACGCCGGCTGCAGGACACCGGCAGCCGGCTGGGGCTGATCACGGCCATCGCCGGTTATGTCCACGGAGACATCACCGTCAAGGGCCGAGCCGACCACGCCGGAGGCACACCGATGGGCGCCCGGCTGGATGCGGGCACGGTGGCGGCGGAGTGCATCCTCGAGTTGGAGCGGCTGGCCACGGCTGCCGGAAACGCCACCGTCGGTACGGTCGGTGAGATCGAGGTCTCCCCCGGCCTGATCAACGTCGTTCCGGACAGGGTGCGCTTCTCGGTCGACATCCGCGGCACCGACGAGCCGTCCTACCGGGGCGTCGCGGCCGGCCTCGTCGCCTTCGCCGAGCGCGTCGCAACCGCCAGGGGCATGACCGCCACGTTCACGCAGCGCCAGACCGCGCCCCCCACCCCGTCGGACACCGGCATCGTGGACGCACTCGATCACGCCGCAGCGGAGGCCGGCGAGCCGTACACGAGGATGCCCTCGGGTGCCGCGCACGACTCGATGGCCGTAGCCGATCGGGTGCCCATGGCCATGGTCTTCGTCCCCTGCCTCGACGGCATCTCGCACAACCCGGCGGAGCTCGCCTATCCCGCCGACGGCGCCCTCGCGGCTGAGGTCATCCTCAACGCGATCGCAGCCCTGCAGGCCGGTTCCAACTGACCGCAATCCTCTTCGCGATCCTGGCGGGTGCGTCGTTCGGCGCTCTGTCCGTGGTCGTGCGCAGAGCGCTCGGACGCGGCGGCGACCCCGAGGTCGGAGGCCTCGTCACCACTGCCTGCGGTTCGCTGCTCGTGGCGGTGATCACGATCCCGACGCTCCGGAGCGGCATCGATCTCCGGGGTGTGGGGCGCTTCTTCGCGATCGGGATGCTCGTTCCCGGGATCTCGCAGATCATCTTCATCCAGTCGATCCGCTTCGCCGGTGCTGCCCGGGCGTCCGTGGTCATCGGCGTGGCGCCGCTCGCGTCGGTGGGAATCGCGCTCGTCTTCCTCGATGAGCCGGTTCGCTGGCTGCTGCTGCTGGCGACGGTGGCGATCGTGCTCGGCGGGGTGACGCTGGCCGGGGAGCGGTCGCGCCCCACCCAGTTCCGGATGCTCGGCGGTGTTCTGGCGCTCGTGTGCGCCATGTCCTTCGCCGTCCGGGACAACCTGGTGCGAGCTGCCACCGGCGACGTCCCCGTCCTGCAGGCGACCCTGGCCTCGCTGCTCGGGGCAATGACGACCATCTCCCTCTACCTGCTGATCCTGCGCCGCCAGAGGGTGCGCGCGGCGTGGCGTGCGACGCTCCCCGCCTTCGCCCCGGCCGGGATCGTGCTCGGCTTGGCCTACACGTTCCTCGTGCTCGGGTTCGACCGCGGCCGCGTTTCCGTGGTCGCCCCACTCAACGCCACGCAGTCGCTCTTCGCCGTCGCCTTCGCCGGCCTGGTGTTCCACGACGAGCGCATCACGCGCCGCACCGTGCTCGCCGGCCTCTTCGTGGTTGCGGGCGGGGCGATCATCGGCGCCATACGATAGGACCGTGGCCGGGAAGCTGACGACGCACGTGCTCGACACTGCCGCCGGCCGGCCGGCGGCAGGCGTGGAGATCGTGCTCGTACGCGTCGCCGACGGTGCGGAGGTCGCGCGGACGAGAACCAACAGCGACGGGCGTACCGACCTACCGCTGCTCGACGGCGACGCCTTCGGCCCGGGGACCTACGAACTGCGCTTCCACGTCGCCCCCTACTTCGCCGGCCGTCCGGGGATCGCCGAGCCGCCGTTTCTCGATGTGGTGCCGGTGCGCTTCACGATCGTCGACGACACCCATCACCACGTTCCGTTGCTCGTCAGCCCCTGGGCTTACAGCACCTACCGCGGCAGCTAAACGCTAGTGCGGCACCTCCAAGCGTTTGATCTGGAACTTTGTGTTGTTGTGGGTTGCCGCACTAGGCGCCTCAGATGATGCGGAAGCGTGCGCCGGCCTTGCGGGTGGTCAGCGACCCGTCCTGGCCGCTCTCGCACGTCTGCTGCAGCGTCACGCGATGCAGACCCTTGGGCTGGCTCGCCCGGAAGCGGAAGACCCAGGTCCCGGTGTCGTCGGCACTGCGGTTCAGGATCGGCACGGCGTGGCCGTCGAGGCGGAGGATCACGGGCTTGCAGAACTCGTTGGGGGGTGCAAACCCGACCCCGACCGCAAAGACCGAGCTTCCCCGCACCACCTGGGACGCGATCGTCGTCGTCGGTCCGGCAGCGCCTGCGGCCGCGGACGCTCCAGCTGCCGCGACGAGACATCCGGCGACAGCGACAAGTCGCGCTAAGTGACGGAGGGAAACCCGCATCTCTGGACTGTGACAGACACCCCGGCCGGATGCATTCCTCGAAGCGGCGCCTTACCGGGCGCGCTGGGGGCCCTTCAGGGCCTCGCAAGGAACTCGTCCCGTGACAAGGACGGACGGCAGTCGCCGTTCCCGATGACCAATTGCTGGTCGAGCTTCCACTCCTCGCGAGGCCCTGAAGGGCCCCGCAGCACGCCGCTCCGACGCCTGACCGGATAGGCCCTAAACCTGGATCCACCGCTTGGCGCGGGCGGTGCATCCTGCCAGGCCCGCCAGGGCGCTCCCCGACCGGGTGCAACCCCTCCGAAAGAGCGTGGAGGGCTCGCACCCGGTCGGTGCGCTCCGCGCGCGGACAGCGTCGAACAGGCAACCAGCCTGCCCGACGCTGTCCGCGCACGTCCTGGCGACCCTGGCAGGCGCCCCGCGATCACGCCAAGCGGTGGATCCAGGCTAAAGCCGTGCCACGACCGCGTCGCCCACCTCGCGGGTCGTCGCCGAGCCGCCGAGGTCGCGGGTCCGCGGGCCGTCGCGGCAAACGTCCTCGAGCGCGCCCAGCACGGCGGCCGCCGCCTCGCCCTCGCCGAGGTGCGCGAGCATCAGCGACGTGCTCCAGATAGCCCCCGACGGGTTCGCGATGCCCTGGCCGGCGATGTCCGGCGCCGACCCGTGCACGGGCTCGAACAGCCCGGGCGCGGCACTTCCGGGCGCGATGTTCGCCGACGCGGCCATGCCCATGCCACCCTGGATCGCCGCCGCCAGATCGGTGAGGATGTCGCCGAAGAGATTGGATGCGACGACGACGTCCAGCGACTCCGGTGAGCGCACCATGCGCGCGGCGAGCGCATCGACCAGCACCCGCTCGACGCGAACACCGGGGAAGTCCGGGGCCACCTCCTCCACGACCTCGTCCCACAGCACATATCCGAAGCGGGAGGCGTTCGACTTGGTGGTGCTCGTCAACACGCCGCGCCGCTGCGCGGCCAGGCCGAAGGCATGTCGCACGACGCGCTCCACACCCAGCCGTGTGAACACGCTCGTCTCGATCCCCACCTCGTGTGCCAGCCCCTGGTGGGCACGGCCACCGACACCGGAGTACTCACCCTCGGTGTTCTCGCGCACGAAGAGCATGTCCACGTCGGCCGGCCCCTTGCCGGCCAGCGGGCAGGGGACGCCCGGAAGCAGGCGCGCAGGCCGCTCGTTGGCCCACAGATCGAGTCGCTGCCGCACCGGCAGGATCGACTGCCACAACGAGATGTGGTCGGGCACCGAGGGGTCGCCGATGGCGCCCAGCAGCACGGCGTCGTGCGCGCGCAGCACGGGCTCCCAATCCTCGGCCATCATCCGGCCGTGCTCGTGGTAGTAGGCCGAGCCCCAGGGCAGCTCGGTCCACTCGACGCCGACACCGAGTGCGTCCACCGCGCGCCGTGCCTCGTGGACGACTTCGGGGCCGACGCCGTCCCCGGCGAGAACCGCAACCTTGTGGCTCACGCGGCGGGCACCCCCTCGAGGTAGACGATCGCGTCTGCCTCGGACACGACATCAGCGTACTTGGCCTGGATGTCGAAGAGGTTCGCCTCATGGGGCGCCTGGGCGCGGTCGCCGACGCACTCGCGCGGCACCATCGTCGGCCACCCGTACTGCAGGAGATCGACGGCGGTGGCACGGACGCAACCACTCGTGGTGGCGCCGCAGAGCACGACCGAGTCGACGCGCTGCGAGATGAGTATCGAGGCGAGGTTCGTGCCGAAGAACCCGGATGCGCCCTTCTTCATCACCACGACCTCGTCCGGCTGCCGGTCGAGCCGCTCGTCGATCTCCACCCAGCGGCTACCGAGTTGGAGGTCGGCCAGGGCCGGCGCCTTCTGCATCCACAGGCCGCCGTCCTTGAGGCTCGGCTCGAAGCCGATGGTGGTGTACACGACGGGCAGACGCTTGGCGCGTGCCGCATCCAGCACGCGGCGCGTAGCGAGGACCTGCTCCGTCAGATCCGAGCCGAGCGCACATGACGGATCCGTGAAGCCGCACGTGAAGTCGATGACGAGCACACACGGTCGCGTGCCCATCGTCACGGCCTGACCCAGCCGGGCGCCGGCGTAGACCTGCTGAGCTTCCTCGTCGGACACGCCTACGCTCCGTGCTCGAAGGTGCGCCGCTTCACGAACCGTCCGGCACCAGGCTCGGCCACCAGCTTGTCGCCTTCCACGATGACCTGCCCGCGAACGAGCACCACGTCCGCGGCGCCGTGCACCTCGGTGCCCTCGAAGAGGTTGTAGTTGACGTTGGAGTGCTGGGTGGCGACGGAGATCGTGTGCTTGCGCTCGGGATCCCAGACGACGATGTCGGCGTCGGAGCCCGGCGCGATCGTGCCCTTCTGCGGATACAGCCCGAAGAGCTTCGCGATGTTCGTCGAGGTCAGCTGCACGAAGCGGTTCATGTCGAAGCGGCCGGCGCGCACGCCGAACTCGTGCAGCAGGTGCAGCCGGTTCTCGATGCCCGGGCCGCCGTTCGGGATCTTCGAGAAGTCTCCACGTCCCAGTCCCTTCTGCTCGGGCCAGTTGAACGGGCAGTGGTCGGTGGCGACCGTGGAGAGCACGTTGTCCTGCAGCGCCTTCCAGAGATGCTCCTGGTGCTCCTTCGCACGCGGCGGAGGCGTGTACACGTACTTGGCCCCCTCGAAGTCGGGCTTCTGCAGAGCGGTCTCGTCGATGAAGAGGTACTGCGGGCAGGTCTCGCCCCACACCCTCCAGCCGCGGTCTCGCGCGTAAGCGATGGGATCGACGGCGTCGCGGCACGAGACGTGCACGACGTAGAGCGGCGCACCCGCCACGTGCGCGAGATGCGCGGCGCGGCCCGTCGCCTCGCCCTCCGTCTCCGGCGGTCGCGACCAGGCGTGCCAGACCGGATCGACCTTGCCTTCGGCGAGAGTCTTCTTGACGATGATGTCGATCGCGTCGCCGTTCTCGGCGTGCACCATGACGAGCGCCCCCGTCTCGGAGGCGGTCTGCATCGTCCGGAAGAGCGTGTCGTCGTCCACCATCACGGCGCCCTTGTAGGCCATGAAGAGCTTGTACGAGGTGATGCCCTGGTCGGGGAGCTTGGCCAGATCCTCGAGCGTGCCGCCGGTGTGCAGGTCGGTGACGGCGATGTGGAAGCCGACGTCGATCACGGGCGGGCAGCGCTCGATCTTCTCGAAGTGCCCCTCCAGTGCCTCGGCGAAGCCCGATCCCGGCGCCTGCACGCAGAAGTCGATGAGCGTGGTCGTGCCACCGAACGCAGCAGCTACCGTGCCGGAGGTGAAGTCGTCGCAGGTCGTGGTGCCGCCGAAGAACATCTCCAGGTGCGTGTGCGGATCTATCGCGCCGGGGATCACGTACTTCCCGCTCGCGTCGATCACCCTGTCGGCAGACACGTCGAGCGACTCGCCGATCAGCGCCACCCGGCCGCCGTCCACGAACACGTCGCCGACGTAGTCGTCGGACGCCGTGATGATGCGCCCGCCCTTGATGAGCACCGTCATGACCCGTTCCCCTTTCGCTGTCAGTTCCCGCTCGGAAGTATCGCGTCGTCGCGCGGGCCGCGCCCCAGGTCCGGTCGACGCAGGTGCCAGTCCGTTCGCTGCTGGAGCGCGTGGGCCACGCGCAGCACCGTCGCCTCACCCAGCCGCGGCCCGACCACGGCCAGGCTGACCGGCAGGCCCTGCACGAACCCGGCAGGTGCGGACAGCGCCGGCACCCCCAGGCAGCTCCACGGCGACTGGTACGCGAGGAAGGTCAACCGGTACGGAACCTGCTCGCCGTTCAGCTCGACCGTCTGCTCGCCGATCCGGGGCGGCAGGATCGGGAAAGCCGGCGCCACGAGCACGTCGTACCGGTCGAACAGGTGGCACACCGACTCGTAGAGCCAGCGACGCGCCCGTTGCCCCGTGACGTACGCGGTCGAGGGCAGCAGCATGCCGGTGAGCAGTCGCGCGCGCACGTCGGGGCCGTAGTCGGCGAGGTGGGTGCGCATCAGCCGGCGGTGCATGGCGGCGGCCTCCGGCAGCATGATCAGCTGCTGGATCACGTTGGCGTCCGTGAGACGCGGCTCGCGGATCTCCTCCAGCGTTGCGCCGGCAGCGCCGAGCTCCGCCACCGCAAGGCGGGTCGCCGCCGCGATGTCTTCGCGGACGCCCGCTTCGAAGCGCTCTGCGAGCACACCCACGCGCAACCCGGACAGGCCTTGTTCAAGGGCGGCGAGATAGTCGGGTACGGGGTCGCGAACAGTGGTCGGATCGCCGGGGTCGTGGCCTGCGATGACCTGCAGCAGGAGCGCGCAGTCCTCCGCCGAGCGGGCGATCGGCCCCACCGTGTCGAAGGTCTGCGAGACCGGAACCACGCCGCGGTTGGACACGCGACCCGTGGAGGGGCGGATGCCTGTGACGCCGCAGACCGCGGCCGGGATCCGGATCGATCCCGCCGTGTCGGTGCCGAGCGTGCCTGCCGCGAGGTCGGCGCCGGCGACACAGCCGCTGCCGCCACTCGAGCCACCGCAGATGCGCTCGGTGTCCCACGGGTTGTGCGCGGGTCCCGGCCAGGGGCTGGTCGTCATGGCACCGAAGGCGAACTCGTGGGTGTTGACCTTGCCGAGGATGATCGCCCCTGCGTGCCGGAGCCGTTCCACGACGACGCTGTCGCGGGAGGGAACGTTTCGCCGCTCGTACACCTTGGAGCCCGCCGTGGTGGGCACGGCGGCCACGTCGATCACGTCCTTGATCCCGACGGGGACGCCCCACAGCGGCCCGCGCTCGGCCACGGGCTGCCCTTCGCGAGCCGTGGCTTCGGCGCGCGCCTCGTCGGCGGTCACGGTGATGTAGCCGTTCAACGTCTCGTCGAGCCGGCCGATTCGGTCGAGGTAGGCGGAGACCGCCTCGCCCGGGGAGAGCTCGCCCTCGCGGAGACGGCGGGCGAGATCGGCGGCGCTCACGCCGGGCGCTCCGAAGCGGGCAGGTAGAGCGCGGCGATGACCGCGTCGTCCGGCAGGCGCTCCTCGAGATCAGCGAGGGCCGGCAGGATCGTCCGCAGGAAGGCGCCGACGGCCTCGAGATCCTCGTCCGTCGGATGCACGCCCTCGAGTGCCGCGCGCTCACGCAGGAGGTCGACCGGCGGCGTGCTGTCGTTATGCTGAGTGACGGACATGCCGATCTACGAGTACCGGTGCGCGAAGTGCTCCGAGGAGTTCGAGGAGTACCTGTCGCTGTCGACGAAGCCCGCTCCGCCCTGCCCGAAGTGCGGTGCCCTCGAGGCAGAGCGACTGCTCTCCACGATCAACCTGGAGTGGCTCCCGAGCAACGTGGCCTGGGATCGCGTCGGCCGTAGCTGGGACTAGCGCCCGGACCGCACGGCCGGCTGCTCTCGCACGGTTGGGTGTTGGCATCGCCTCTCGCATGCGTCAGACTTTCGCCCGGGTCGATCACGGGCGTCCTCGTCTGCGATTCTCTCACAGATGCCTTGATGTCTTACAACCGAGGAGCTGACGATGCCGTACGCCGAGATCGAGGATGGTGTCCGCCTCTACTACGAGCTGACCGGGCCGGAGGACGGTCCGGTGGTGATCCAGTTCGGCGGCGGGCTCTTCGGGCGCTACAACTTCGGTCTCGTCAACGACGGGTTCCGGGAGAACGGCTTCCGGCTGCTCTCCTTCGACGCGCGCGGGTACGGCGCCAGCACCTCCCCGCGTGAGGACTACTCGATCGAGATGTGGGCCGACGACGCGGCGAAGCTCCTGGATGCCCTCGGGCTCGGGCCGGTGTACGCGCACGGAACCTCGATGGGCGGGATGATCTGTATCGCCTTCACAGCCAAGTACCCGGGGAAGGTCGTCGCCGCGTGTGCGGACGTCGCCTTCGCGAAGCCGGACAAGTACCGGCAGACCGTGTTCCGCGTGTGGCGGCGGATGGCGGAGACGATGCCGTGGGACGAGTTCTCCGACCACGTGACCACGCAGGCCGTCGGCGCCAAGTTCATGGAGTCGCCCGAGGGCGCGAACATCTTCGAGCTGGTGCGCGAGATCGTCGGCTACAACGACCCGTACACGGTGCGCCAGGCGTGCATCGCGATGGAGGAGATGGACCTCTCCCCCCTCGTGCCCGAGATCTCCAAGCCGCTCCTGATGACGAATGGCACGCACGACATCCTCTGTCCCCCTGATATGGCGCCCTCGGGCCTGGCGGCGCGGAAGATGGCGGAGATGAACAAGAACATCACCCTCGTCGAGTTCCCCGACATCGGCCACGCCGACCTCGTCGAGTGCCCCGAGGACGCGATCAGGATCGTGACCGAGTTCTTCCGGTCGTATCCCGCAGGCGCGTAGCGCCTGCGGGATACGACCCGAGGGCTACTGCGGGGCCCTTCAGGGCCTCGCGAGTAGTGGAAGCCCGACCAGCAACTGGTCATCGAGCGGCGAATCCGGCCCTCGCCACGGGACGAGCTACTTGCGAGGCCCTGGAGGGCCCGCAGCAGCCCGGCCTACATCCAAGCTCCAGGTCAAACGTCGAGGGGCCGCCGCACTAAGCCTGGATCCACCGAGCGGCGCGGGCGGTGCATCCTGCCAGCGGGCGGTGCATCCTGCGCCCCGCGATCACGCCAAGCGGTGGATCCAGGCTAGGACCATGGTCCCCTTGTGACCCAGACGTGGCCCGGGCCAGGATGGTCTGCGACACACCCCGACGATGCCGTCGTCGTGCCAGCACCCATCCGAGGAGTCCTCTTGCCCGACCGATCCATACGCACGTCCCCGCAGAGGCGACAGTGCGCGCCCAGCTCCAGCTCGCGCCGCGTCCGCCTGGGTGCAGTCGCAGCGATGGCGGCGCTCGGCGCGTTCCTGGCCGTGGTTTCCGTGGTTGCAACTCGCTCGCCGCGCGGGGCATCACCCGTCGCGACCTCCCCGACGGCGGCGACTGTCAGCGCACGGCCGACGTCTGCGGTCACTCCGGCCCTCGGATCGCTGCAGCCTGGTCTCCAGTTGATCGTCCGCACGCCTCAGCACCTGCAGCGCGCCTCCGACGTGACGCCGCTCGTCGAGCGGCTGGCGGCGCGGCATGTCACGCGGGCGTTCGTCCTGATGAAGCAGGACGAGACTGACGAGTTCGCCGCGGGCACCGCCTTCTTCCCGTCGCGGGTCGCGCCCGTCGCAGACGGGTTCGACGACGGACGCCTGGCCGCGCTGATCGAGCGGATGGCCGCTCGGGGCATCGAGCCGATGGCGTGGATGCCGGTGCTCCACGACGCCCGGGCTGCCACGGCACACCCGGAGTGGCGATCGCGGCGCGTCACGGCGACCGGCAGCCTCGCCGTCGACGACGGCTGGCTCTGCCCGTTCGATCCTCGCGTTGCGCGGTATCAGGCTGCGATCGCGAGCGAGATCGCAGTTCGCTTTCCCGACCTCGGCGGGCTGTACCTGGATTTCATTCGCTATGACGACGACCTCTCGTGCGTCGGTCCGAGGTCGCTGGCGGAGCTCGAGAAGCGCAGCGGGTGGCGCAGCCGGATCGGCC
The DNA here is from genome assembly GCA_963738505.1 of uncultured Actinomycetes bacterium. Taxonomy (GTDB): domain Bacteria; phylum Actinomycetota; class Thermoleophilia; order Gaiellales; family Gaiellaceae; genus Gaiella. Next base: position 135,538 of record CAVTWR010000005.1, read on the forward strand.
GGCCGCTGCGACCGCTTGACCTGCGCCGCGCCAGCGAAACGCAGAGCCGGCTCTGGACCGAGTGGACGGCGCTGCGCGCGGAGAAGATCGTCGCGACCGTCAACACCATCCGCGATGCGGTCGAGGAGGTGCGCCCGAACTTCCGCATCGGCGCGTTCGTGCTGCCGTTCAGCACGCGTGCCTACGAACAGGACACACAGGCTGGACAGGACCTTCGTCGCATGGCGCGAGCGGGCCTCGACGAGATCGTCGTGATGGGCTACTGGGACGACTGGGGCCGAAGCCCGGCGTGGGTCCGGGAGGGGCTCGAGGACGCGTCCAGGCTGACCGGCGACGAGGTCGAGCTGAGCGTCGCGCTCGACGGCGACCAGGGGGTTCGCCGCACGCGCCTGACGCTCGAAGCTCTCGGCCCCTGGGCGGACAAGGCGAGCTGGTTCAACTACACGCCCTGGTCGGTCCACGAGCTCGAGCGGCTGACCCGTGCGATCGACGGGCATCGAGCCGAGGGGCCGATGCCGCGGCCCGACTACGTGTCGGTGGTGATTCGGATCGATACCGAGCCGAACAACGAGGCCAGCTACGAGGACGTCGATCCGGGGATGATCGACACCGTCGCCGCCGCGCTCGCCGCGGAGGATGTCAACGCGACCTTCATCACGGTCGGTCGCCTGGCGGAGCTCCAGACCGAAGCGATCCGCCGGCTCGCGGCCGCCGGGCACGAGATCGGCTCGCACTCGTACGACCACGAGCAGCTCGACGCACTCGCGATCGACGATCAGATCGCGGCCGTCGACCGTGGCCTGACGTCGCTCGTCGACCTCGGGTTCGACGTGCGCGGATTCGGCGCGCCACGCAACAGCGGCACGGACGAGACACGTGACCGACTGATGGACTGGAACCTCGAGTACGACGGCTCCGACGCCTACGACCCCATGACGGGCTTCCTGGACGTGCGCTACGAGGCCCGCTCAACGGGAGCCTCGAACCGGATCGTCGTCGTGCCGTTCGTGATCCCGAACGACTACGACGCGCGCTGGGCGGGAACGATGACGGCTGCCGAGATGGCGGAGGCGTGGAAGATCCGGCTCGATCGGGTGATCGAGTCAGGTGAGCCTGTCTTCGTCCTCGACGTGCATCAGTGGGCGATCAGCATTCCGGAGAACCTCGCGGCGCTCCGCGCATTCATCCGCTACGCGAAGGCCTGCTCGGTCTGCCGGGTCGAGACGCTGCGGCAAGCCGCCGGGCACGCCCGTGCGGTCCTCGATCGCTACGAACTGCCGGCGCCTACCAGCGGCGACGTGCCCCGTGTCGGAACGGGCGCTATCTCGGGGTCCGGCTCATGACCACCCCCTCGGCGCAGCTCGTTGCGAACTCCTTCTACACCATCGTGTTCCTGCTCGGCGCGGCCCTGATCTGGCGCGGCCTCGATCACCTCGTGCTCGGTCTCGGCGAAAACGTCGTCCAGGGGCTGGGCGGGCTTGCAGCGGGCTTCGCCGTGTGGGTCGCGCTCGCGGCGCATGGTCGTGCGGGGGCAGTCCCGAAGTCAGCCGGCGGCCGGTCGTGAGGCACGCCATGGGCGAGTTCGTCGCTCTGTTTCCGGCCGTCGTCGCCCTGTGCTGGATTGTCTTCGCCACCGTCTACGTGGTCCGCCGCGAGTGGCGGTTGCCCCACGACATCGACTTCACGCCGTCACTGGCGATCGTCGTGCCCGCGTGCAACGAGGAGCTCGTGATCGCAGCGACGATCGAGGCATTGCTGCGCCAGGGCTATCCGGGGCTCGAGATCCACGTGGTCTCGGACGGGAGCGTGGACCGCACTGCGGCCATTGCTCGCGGCTACGTCGAGCACGGCGTTCGGGTGCACGAGCTCGCGGTCAATGTCGGGAAGAGCCGCGCCGTCCAGTACGTCCTCGACCGGATCGGCACTGACCTGTTCATGATTGTTGATGCCGACACCCGCTGTCGGTCCAACGCGATCGGCATGCTGGTCCAGCAGTTCGCCGATCCCGGCGTCGGCGGCGCGACGGGGAACGTCCGTGTCGGGAACGTCGAGAGCCTGCTCACCGCCGTGCAGGCGATGGAGTACTCCGTGATCGTCGGGCTGGCCAAGCGGGCCGAGCAGTCATGGGGTGGGCTTTACACGGTCAGCGGTGCCGCCGCCTGCTTCCGTACCACTGCGCTGCGGGCGGTCGGCGGGTTCGGCGTCGCGACCGTGACCGAGGACATCGAGATCAGCTGGCGCCTTCAGCGCTCCGGCTGGCGACTCGCCTACGACCCACGCGCGCTGTTCTACATCCAGACGCCGGTTCGTCTGCGGGCGCTCCTTCGCCAGCGACGGCGCTGGTCGATGGGGATGGTCGAGGTCATCCGCCTGCACTGGAATGTTGCGGCGACTCCGGTGCGAGCGCTGATCCCGATCACGGCCCAGGTCGTGGGAGCGGCGACCTGGATGCTCGTGGCGACCGCGCTCCTCGTCGACATCGCGGCCCGGGCGACGGCCTCCGTCGTCGGTTCCGGGCAGCTCGACCTGGCGCTCGGATCCGGGTGGCCTGTGTTGTTCCTCTGGACCATCGGGCTGTTTGGCGTGCAGGCGCTCGTCGCGAGCGTGTTCGACGGAGCACACGTGGCGGGCGGCTGGCGCGTGTTGCCGCTGTTCGTCCTCTTCCCGGTCTACTTCTGGCTGATCGTCTATCCGAGCTTCATCGCCGGCGCGCTTCGTGGTCTCGTCTCGTCCGGCGAGACGATGTGGTCACGCACAGAGCGAACGCTGGTCGACGACCACGGCGAGATCGAGCCAGTCGCGTCTCGGGACCGCCGCGAGCGGACTGACCGCGTGCTTGTGCGTCAGCGCTGACAGAGCTGTGCCGAACCCTTGCGAGGCCCTGAACGGCCCCGCTGCGCCTCCCGCGCCCCAACACCTCGCGGCCGCGCCACAGTGGGTTCCTTCGGGGACTCACAAAGGATCCGTATCCACGGCGCGCGGCCGTGCCGCAGTGGGTTCCTTCAGGGACTCACAAGGAGTTCGTCCAGACACCCGCGCCCGGAGGGCAACGCGTGGTGTGAGGTACTTGACAAGCCTGGATGACGCGCCTGGACGCGACGGCTCGCGACCGTCGGACACCATTCTCGGCCCCGGCTAGTGCGGCACTTCCATACGTGTTTGACCTGTAACTCTCGTTGGTGTTGTGGGTGCCGCACGAGTTTTTGGGGTCGGCCGCGGAGCGGCCGGCTGTTTCACTGGCGATCAGGCTCCGCTTCGCGGAGGGCCACTTCGTGGCCGGTGATCGCGTGTAGCAGTTCCAGGTGCAACGGTAGGAGACACCGCACTAGGCGCCGACGAGGGTGCGCACGGCGGCCGCGATCTGCGGCGCGCCCGGAAGGGTCATCGTCTCCAGGTCCTTCTGGTACGGGATCGGCCGGTGGGGCGTCGCCACGCGCACCGGCGGGGCGTCGAGATCCCAGAAGCAGTGCTGCGCCACGCTGGCCGCCACCTCGGCGCCGAAGCCGCAGAAGGAGGTGGCCTCGTGTGCGACCACGAGCCGGGTCGTCTTCGACACCGACCGTGTGATCGCCTCCAGGTCCAGCGGGTACAGCGTGCGCGGGTCGACGATCTCCACGCTGATGCCTTCTCGCTCCAGCTCGGCCGCGGCTCGTTCGGCCATCGGCACGAGCGCCCCGATCGCCACGACCGTCGCGTCCGTCCCCTCGCGCACGACGCGCGCAGAGCCGAGCGGGATCGCGTACGGCTCCTTGGGCACCTGGATCGGCTCGCCGAAGAACAGGCCCTTCTGCTCCAGGAAGATCACGGGGTTGTCGTCGCGGATCGCGGCCGTCAACAGTCCCTTGGCGTCGACGGCGTTCGACGGCATCACCACGACGAGACCCGGCACATGGCAGAACCAGGCCTCGAGACTCTGTGAATGCTGAGCCGCGAGGCGCACGCCGCCACCCGAAGCCGCGCGCAGCACAAGCGGGATGCGCGGCGTGCCGCCCATCATGTAGCGCAACTTCGCAGCCTGGTTGACGACCTGATCCATGGCCACCGTGACGAAGTCGGAGAACTGGAGCTCGACCACCGGCCGCATCCCGGTGAGTGCCGCGCCGACACCCGCGCCGGTGAACCCGCTCTCCGAGATCGGGGTATCGCGAACACGCGCAGGGCCGAACTTCTCGTACAGGCCCTCGGAGGCGCGGAACACGCCCCCGACGCGACCGAGATCCTCGCCCATGATGAACACGCGGTCGTCGCGCTCCATCTCCTGATGCAGGGCCTCGTTCACCGCCTGCATGAAGGTCAGCTCGTGGGTCTCGCCGGCCGGCTCAGGGTACGACCGTTCGTGCGGCACGTAGACGGCGGCTTCCATGTCGGCCGGATCCGCCGGCTCGTCCGCGCGCGCAGCCTCGATGGCCGCCTCGACCACCGCGGCGACCTCATCGCGAACGGTCTGCAGACCGTCGTCGTCGAGCACACCGGCACCGCGCAGCGCCTCCTCGAACCGCGCAATCGGGTCCTTTGCCTCCCACGTCTTGACCAGCTCGGGGTCGCGCGTGTCGGGGAGGTTCGCGCGCATGGAATGGAATTCGCGACGGTACGTCTTGGCTTCGATCAGCGACGGGCCCTCGCCGCGACGCGCAGCCTCGACGCGGCGGGCCGCGGCTTCACGAACGGCGAGCACGTCGTTGCCGTCGACGATCTCCCACGGCATGCCGTAGCCCTCGGCGCGTGGCGCGATGTTCTCGACGGCGCGCGTGTCGCGCCAGCCCACGGAGAAGGAAAACTGGTTGTTCTCGCACACGAACACGACCGGCAGCCGCCAGGTTGCGGCCAGGTTCAGAGCCTCGTGGCCCGCGCCCTGCGCCGCTCCGCCGTCACCGAAGAAGACTACGGTCACCTGATCCGAGCCGCGGAGCGTCGCGGAGAGGCCGGCACCGACGCCGATCGGCATCGGCGCGCCGACGATGCCGTTGCAGCCGAGGATGTTCAGCGAAAGATCGGCGATGTGCATGGAGCCGCCCAAACCGCGGCAGAGCCCGGTGCGGCGCCCGAGCAGCTCGGCCATCATCCCGTGCAGATCACCGCCCTTGGCGATCACGTGACCGTGCGAGCGGTGGTGACCGACGACGTAGTCGTCGGTTCTCAGGACCGACCCCACGCCGACGGCGACCGCCTCCTGTCCGACGCAGCTGTGCGCGGTGCCGGCGATCTCCCCGGCCTTGAACAACTCCGTGGCGCGATCCTCGAAGGTCCGGACGGTCAGCATCTCGCGGTACAGGTCGACGAGCAGTGTCGTTCCCTCAGAGGTCGCGGTGGCGGAGCTCACGCCGAGACCTTACCCACCCCGACATCACCGAACACGCCCTCTGCGGCCAACGCCTCCACGCGACCGGTGTCGTACCCGCAGAGCTCGACGAGAACGTCGAGCGTGTGCTCGCCGCGTCGCGGCCCTCGCGCGGCCGGCCGCTCCAGCGACTCGCCGTCCGCCGAGAGGCGGAGGGGTGTCCGGATCGAGCGCACCTCACCGAGCGTCGGATGGTCGTGCCGGACGATGTCTCCTCGGGCGACCGTCTGCGGATCGACCAATGCCTCCTCGACCGACTTCACGTGCGAGGACGGAACGCCGGCGCCTACGAGCGCCGTCACCCACTCGTCGACGGTTCGAGTGGCAAACGCCGCGTCGAGGATGGGCAGCAGCGCCTCACGGTGCTCGTTGCGCGCGGCCATGGTGGCAAAGCGCGGATCGTCGTTCAGCTCCGGCCGACCGATCACCGCGCACAAGGTCTCCCAGAACTTCTGCTTGGCGGCGCCGACCACGAACCAGCCGTCGGCCGCCTGGAAGTTCTGGAAGGGCACGATCGTGGGATGAGCCGAGTTCGCGCGCCGGGGCGGGACGTAGCCCTTCGTGGCCGCCCACGGGCCGATGTACATCAGCTCGTGCAACGCCGTCTCGAACAGCGAGACGTCGCAGTCGCAGCCCATCCCGTCGCGCCGCGCGCGCCAGAGACCGGCGAGCATGGCGATCGCCGAGGCGTACCCGCCGGACAGGTCGACCAGCGAAAGCCCCGACTTGGTCGGCGGCCCCCCCGGTTCGCCGGTGAGGCTCTGCCAGCCCGCCAGGCCTTGCATCATGTAGTCGTAGCCACCCTCGGCGGCCCGCGGGCCCGTCATCCCGAACCCGGACAGCGAGCAACAGACGATCCGCGGGTTGACCTCCTTGAGCTGGTCGTAGGTGAGCCCGAGCTTGACCGGCTGGTCGCCTCGCAGGTTCGAGTAGACGCCGTCGCTGACGCGAACGATGTCGTGGAGCACCCCACGCGCCTGCGGGTGCCGCAGGTCGAGCGAAACGCTCCGCTTGGAGCGGTTGAACGTCTCGAAGAACAAGGAGTCCTCACCCTCCTGGAAGGGCGGCACGTAGCGTCCGACATCCCCCTTCGAGCCGGGGTCCTCGATCTTCACGATCTCGGCGCCGAGATCGGCGAGCTGCAGTGTCCCCCACGGCCCCGCGCCGAACTGCTCGACCGAGACGATGCGGATGTCCTCGAGTGGCAGCCTCACGCTTCACTCACGGGCGGCGCACCGGGAACCCCGGAACGGGCGAAGTCTGACATCGGCATCGAGGCAGTCTCGTCACACCGGGCTCGGCTGTCAACGCTTCACGACTCCGCCTTGGCATCCGCAACGATCGTCGTCACAATCTCGTGACCGATTCAGAGTCAGGATGTGCGTCATGACGTATCGCGACAGTCTCCCGCAGCTCATGGGCGAACCGTTCGTGACCGATGGGGGAATCGAGACTTCCCTGATCTTCGATCACGGGCTCGAACTTCCCTCGTTCGCCGCCTTCACCCTCCTCGCCGACGAGACGGGAACGAACGAGCTGCGCCGCTACTACCGGCCGTATCTCGAGATCGCCGCCGAGACCGGCTACGGCGTGGTGCTGGAGAGCCCGACGTGGCGCGCGAACCCGGATTGGGCGCGAGTGCTCGGATACACGGACGAGGCTCTGGCAGCGGCAAACCGTGCGGCGATCGCCCTGATGACGGAGCTGCGCGCAGAGATCGAGGGTCGTGTCCCTGCCGTGGTGGTCAGCGGTTGCGTGGGACCGCAGGGGGACGGCTACGACCCCGACGGGCACATGACGGATGCCGAGGCCGAGGCCTACCACTCAACCCAGATCGGGACCTTCGCAGACACCTCTGCCGACATGGTGTGCGCGATCACCATGACGTACGCCTCCGAGGCGGTCGGGGTGACGCGGGCTGCCGGCTCGGTTGGCTTGCCGGTGGCGATCTCGTTCACGGTGGAGACAGACGGCCGGCTCCCCAGCGGCCAACCGCTGGCCGAAGCGATCGAGGAGGTTGACCGGAAGACCGGCTCTGCACCCTCGTACTTCATGATCAACTGCGCCCACCCGACCCATTTCGAGCACGTGCTGGAGCGAGGCGGCGGCTGGACCAAGCGGATCCGCGGTCTCCGAGCGAACGCTTCAACCCTCAGCCACGCCGAGCTCGACGAGGCGGAGGAGCTCGACGCCGGCGACACCGTGGACCTGGCACGCCGCTACGCGGACCTGAGGGCCCTGCTACCCGACCTCACCGTCCTCGGCGGCTGCTGTGGCACCGATCAACGACACGTGGCCGCGATCTGCGCCGCCTGGCGCGAATCGATGTGACGCGGTGGGGCTGCCCTGCCGGGGCAGCCCACCAACGCACGCACTACACGGCGGCTCGCTCGGCCGCCGCGGCGCCCTCGAGCATCGCGGCGAGCATCTCCAGCTTCGGCACGTCCGGCTTGCGATACGCCACGCGGCTCTGGGTGAGCCCGAGCCCGAGGAAGAACTCGGCGAGCTTGTACGTGAGCGGCCCCGGGTTGATGATCGGCACCGGAAGGTTCTCGCGCAGGTACGGCACCGCCTGGTGCATCGTCGTCGAGCCCATGCAGATGACCTCCGCACCGTCCTCGATGCACTGCAGTCCGGCGTCGCGCAGCTTCGGGAAGACGACCTCCTCCTTGCCGCCCAGCAGGTTCTCCACGTCAGGTGGCGTGTTGATCGAGCGGATGGAGGCACACTTGTCGGTGAGCCCCAGCTCCGCGAGGCCCTTCTTGTACAGACCGATCCACGGGTCCCACTGCGTGAGCACCGAGAACCTCGAGCCAAGCATCAGCGCGGTCAGGTACGAGCACCGACCGGGGCCGATGACGGGGATGTCGAGGATCGAGCGGAGCGGGTTGACGCCGCTGTCGGACATCGTGTCGATGCACACTGCGTCGTAGCCCTCGTCTTCCGCGGTCTTACCCGCTTCGAACATCGCAATGTCCGCCAGGGCCCAGTCGTGGTGGCTGTCGAACAACGCCGGGCCGGCCTTCACGCCGCGGAACTCGAACCTGACGCCGGGACCGACCTCGACGTCGGTCATCTGGGCCTCACGGTTGGCGATTCCATCCTCGCCGAAAGCGAACGGGACGATCACGAGCACACGCTTCACAGCCACGCCTCCTCCTCGGATGTCTGACATCGAAAAAGTGCGACCAGTCTCCCGCGCCAGAGGCCTGACGTCAAACCCTGACGTCACGACTGGCCGCTCGACGCCCGCTCGACGGACGGGCGTCAATCACCCGTGAGGGGCAGCGAGCGAGCTACATGAGTGATTCCGATTCGGTCGAGATGAGCAGTGACCGCGCCGTCAAGCCCACCCGGCGGGCGAGGTGGAGCGGGGCCCTTCAGCCTGGATCCACCGATTGGCGTGATCGCGGGGCGCCTGCCAGGGTCGTCAGGACGTGCGCGGACAGCGTCGGGCAGGCTGGTTGCCTGTTCGACGCTGTACGCGCGCGGAGCGCACCGACCGGGTGCAAGCCCTCCACGCTCTTGCGGAGGGGTTGCACCCGGTCGGGGAGCGCCCTGGCGGGCCTGGCAGGATGCACCGCCCACGCCAAGCGGTGGATCCAGGCTCAGGGCCTCGCAAGACGTTCGGCTGTCCTGCGCCCACGCGTCGTGAGCGGCGGCCGACACCCCCGGGAACACCGGCAGACCCCACCCTTCGTTGTAGTCGACCCTGCCTCCCTTGGGGACGAACTCCTTGTGAAGCCCTGAAGGGCCCCACTCAATCGCACGCTCCGCTACTGACCCCGCACACGCATGACCCGGAGCCCTTTACGGGGAGGCAGGCAGCTCGGAATCACTCATCTGGACCCGTCCGACCGCCCTCAGAGCCCGAGCGTCTGGGCGATCGTGGAGCGCTGCACCTCGTCCGATCCGCCCGGCACCCTCAGGTTGCGCGCGATCAGGGCGATCTTGTTCACCGGGTTGTCCTTGAGCATCCCGGCGCCGCCGTGCAGCTGCACGGCGCGGTCGGCGATGCGGTGCAAGGCCTCGTCGTTGGCCAGCTTGACCATGCAGATCTGACGGATCTCGTGCTTCGGTCGCGGCATCGTCCACCATGGGCCGGGGCTGTCGATCGCCTCTGCCACCGCCAACGAGAGCGCCCGGGCGCTGAACCAGTCGGTGACCATGTCTGCCACCATCCACTGCAGCCCCTGGTTCGTGGCCAGTGGCTTGCCCCCGACGACTCGCTCCTGCAGACGCTGCACCGTTCGCTCGATCAGATACCGCCCCCACCCCGAGCACATGCCTCCGCGTCGCATCCGCGTCCAGTTGATCGAGGACATGGCGATCTCGAAGCCCTGTCCGCGCTCCCCGATCATGTCGTCGTCGGTCAGCTTGAGGTCGTCGAGCACGAATTCGCCGGTGATCCCGTCGTCCCACATCGTCTGGAAGAGCCGGCCCGTGCGGAAGGCCCGGTCGCGGTGCTCGCTGGTCAGGAACTGGAAGTAGCTGAAGCTCTTGCGCCCCTTGCCGGGGTCGGTCACGCACAGCACCTGTGCCACGTCGGCCTCGAAGGCGTTCGTGATGAACGCCTTGTGGCCGTTCAGTGTCCACGTGCCCCCGCGCGAGCGGACCGCGCTCGTCCGGAAGTCGAAGAAGTTCGAGCCGGCGTGCGGCTCCGTGACGCCGTGCAGGCTGGTGGCGAGACCCTTGACCAGCGGGTCGACGTACTTCTCGCGCTGGTGCGGGCCGCACCAGATGAGACGTGGGGTCGCGCCCTCCGACCAGGAGAGCAGCGCCGGGTTCAGCCCGACACCGTAGCCGTACACCTTCTCTTCCACGTAGATCATCTCGCGGCGGCCGAGGCCGCGCCCGCCGATCGCGCGCGGCAGGTGCGCGGAGTAGATCCCGGCCTTGCCAGCAGCGCGCATGATCTCGCGCCGAGCCTGCCACAGCTCCGGATGGAGCCTCCCGTCCTGGTCGAGGTACCCGCGTGCGTCGGTCAGACGGTGTGAGAGCGCCTCCTCCCGCGGGCGCACCTCGCGCTCGTACAACTGCTCGATCTTGCCGAGCAGAGGATCGAGCCTCGCGGGGACTGTGGCCTCTTCGAACACTGATGCTCCTATCTCTCGATGACCTGTTCTGCGATCACCCGGCACTGCTCGAGGAAGTCGTCCCCGCCCGCACAGGGGTTGAGGCAGAAGTGGGTGACACCGGCCTCGATGTAGGCCGCGATCTTCCCACGGCACTCCTCGGGGGAGCCGACGACGCACAGCTTCTCGATGTGGTGCGGCTCGAACTGCATCCCGTAGCGGGTCGAGAGGTGCAGTCGCGCCTCCTCGCGTGCCGCCTCGCCGTCCTCGCGAACGAGGGCGAAGAGGACGACGGCGGCGTGAAGCGCGGCCGGGTCGCGAGCCGCTGCGAGCGCGTGGCTTCGGACCTCCGCCAGCGACCCGGCGTACCGTCGCGGCGAGACCATGTAGGGGAGCCAGCCGTCGCCGAGGCGGCCGGCCCGACGCAGCGCGCCGGGGCGCATCCCGGCAACGAGGATCGGCGGGCCGCCGGGTTGTGTCGCACGCGGCGCGATCTCGATTCCGTCGAAGGAGTAGAACGGGCCTGCATGCCGCGCGGGCGGCGGGCCGAACAGCGCACGAAGCGCGGCGATGCCGTCATCGGCGCGGGCGCCCCGCTCGGCGATCGGCACGCCTGCCGCCTCGAAGTCCTTCTTCCCCTCCCCGCCGACTCCCACCCCGAGCAACACGCGGCCACCCGACAGGTAGTCCAGCGAGGCCATCTGCTTGGCCACCAGGCTCGGGTGACGGAGTGGGAGGAGCACGACTCCAGCTCCGAGCGTGATGCGGCGCGTCCACGCCGCGAACGCCGACAGCGCGACCCCGACGTCGAGGATCGGATTGTGGAAGGAGAGGTGCTCCCCGGCCCACAGCGAGTCGAAGCCCACCTCCTCGGCGAGCTCGGCCACGGCTCGGAAGCGGCCGGGGTCGGGAACACCGTCGGTCAGCTGCCCGCTGCCCTGGATGCCGAAGGCCGTGGTCACGGCGCCACCGCGGCGAGTCCGGCCGGCGCCGTCGGGTGGCCGGCTGGGGCGGGCACCGAAGTCGGCCGCGACCCGGCGAAGAGCACCCGGTCGGCGGCGTTGAGGAGCACCGGCATCACATCCTCGCCGCGGAGCCGACCAAACAGCCCCTGCCCGCACTCGAGCTCCCCGAACGCCTGCGTGCGGTCGGCTCGCACGCCGGGACCATGCACCACGAAGGGGACGGGATCGCCGCTGTGGATGAGCTCGGGTGCGCAGGGAGTCGCATGGTCGCCGGTCACGCACACGACGAGCTGCTGGAACGGCGGCTCGCGCAGCACGGCCAGCACCGGATCGAGCTCTTCGAGCACGGCCACTCGGTGGTGCGGCTGCTTCGTATGGCCCGCCTCGTCCACCGCCTTCGTGTGGACCCACACGAACGAGGCCCCCGCCGCGACGGCCTCGCCCGCGGCCTGCAGGCGGTGCCGTAGGTCTGTGCCCGGCTCGCTCGTGTCGGACACGGCAACGGCGTCGAGACCGGTCGCCAGGGCGAGCCCGCGGACGAACGGGGAAGCACCGATGACCACGCCGGCCAGCCCATGGCGCTCTGCGAACGTCGGCAGCGAACGCACCCGACCCCACCATTTCGTCGTGACCACCAGGGTCTGCCCGTCGCTCCGGTCGCACAGCGTCTGCCGCGTCCACGTCGCAACGGCGGCGGCCATCGCGCCGGCTCCGGCCACGAGAGGACGTGGGTCGAGCACGGGATCGCGGTCGCGGAAGAACGGATCGGTGTCGGTCAGCCGATCGTCCGCCCCGGCGCCTGTCACCTCGAGCACCGCCTCTCCACCACCAACGGGGTAGGGCCGGAAGCGGAAACCGGCCACGTCGGTGGCGGCGAGCAGCGGGTGGCCGGAGGGAAGCTCCGCATGGCGGGCGCGCCCCGTCACCCGCAGCCCGCCCCCGTCGCGCTCGACCGCCCGCAGGGAGGCGTAGGCGTACACGGCGTCTCCGCGTGGCGCGAGGCCGTGACCGAGGGCCTCGAGGACGGCCCGGCCGGGGAACTCCTCCGGCAGGAATCCGAACATGGCCCAGTGCGCCAGCTCGCTGGACGGGGCCTGGCCCGGCCCGAGCGGCCACAGGAGGCCACACGACCCGTCCGCGCTGAGGCCGTCGAGCACAGGCGTCCGAGCGGCTTCGTTGCTCGAGCGTCCTGCCAGCTCTGGATAGGCACGATCACCGAGGCCGTCAAGCAGGACGACGCAAATTGCGCGCATCGATCACCTCCGCCACCCCGGCCGGCACCAGCGCCCGCCAGTCGCCCCCCTGAGCGAGCCGCACACGCACGTCTTTGCCGGACACCGTCTTGGCGGTTCCTGCAGCGAGCACGACCACGTCATAGCCTGCACCCCGTAGCCGGTTCGCCTTCGCCTCGCCCCAGGCGTCGAACACGCGAAGGAAGTGCGTGACCCCGGCCGGGGCGTAGCTCGACCACAGCTCGGTGTCGGAAACGGGGAAGGGGACGATCGGGGATCGCTCCAGGCCCTCCTCCCGAAGCACGGCCTGGATCATGCGATACCGCTCCAGGTAGCTCCACGGGTTCGCCGCCGCCTCGGAGCGGGCGGGGTCGGCCGCCTCGAACACGCTCGAGCGTGCATCCGGATTCGTGATCCCGACCACGAGCTCCTCGCTTTGCTCCGCCGCCAGCCGCAGGTACTCGAGATGCCCAACGTGGAAGGGCTGGAAGCGACCGTGGATCATCCCCAGGGCCACCTGGGCCGGTGCGGTCAGCGCCGCTCCTTCCAGGCCTTCTCGTAGTACGGCACCAGGAACTCGAGGTGACTCGTCATCTCGCTGCCGGCGGCGTCCTCGTCACCGGCGTCCACGGCCTCGGCAATCCGCAGGTGCTGAGCATGGATCCCCTGATGGAAGCGGCGGCCGAGCAGCGATCGGGCGAGCGAGGTCTGCAGGGCCGAGAACAGCGGCTGCGCCGCGATGTAGAGCAGCCGGTTGCCGCAGCTCTCGATCAGCGTGGTGTGGAACTCCGAGTTCTGGCGGAACTCCTCCTGCGTGTTGAGAGTCGTCCCATCCCCCGGGATCGATCCGCGCAGGCGCTCGACGTCGTCATGCCGGCGGCGCCGCGCGGCGAGCCGGGAGGCCGGCACCTCGAGCAGCATGCGAGCCTCGATCAGCTCATCGAGCGTGAGGTCGCGGGCGTCCGTGAGCAAGCCGATGTTCGCCGTCAGGAACTCGGAGATGCGGTCGACCGTGGGCAGCGTGACGTAGCTGCCGCCGCCCGCTCCCTTCGCGGTGCGGATCAGGCTCTGCGCGGCCAGCAGGCGGAGCGCCTCACGCACGGTCGCGCGGCTCACTCCGAACTCCGTCGCCAGCACCGTCTCGTTGGGCAGCCGCTCGCCGCGATCGATCGTCCCCGCCAGGATCAGCTCGCGCAGCTGGTCGGCTACCTGCTCGTAGCTCTTGCGTACCCGGCGCACGGGCATGGCACCGGTCCGCTCGACGGGTCGCAAGTGCCCGCCGAGCGGTGCTGCTCCAAGATCCCTGGCCTTCTGCGGCCGTGTCATCCCAGGTGCCGTCGCCGGGCTACTCGAACCCGAACTCTCGGTTGCCGGCAACCGACACGACCTTGTTCTCGATCGGCAGCCGGCCGTCGAAGTACGACGTCAGCGACTTCACCGGCCCTGCCGCCCGCAGCTCCGCGCGCAGCTTCTCGGTGGCCTCGACGTCGATCGTGAACCTCAACTCGTCCGAGAAGATGACGCCGTACGCCTCGCGCGCCAGCTCGACCGTCGTGAAGTCGTCGAGGACGTCCTCGCGCACTGCCTCTGCGGGCCGGTCGAGCGGATCGCCGTACCCGGCCGCGTTCGGCTCGCGGAACTCGATGAACTCACCGGCCGCGAAGGGGATGCCCGTGACCTTGGCCGGGAGGATCTCCTCTCGAGTGGTGTCGGGGTTCTTGCGGCAGGACGCGACCAGGCCGTCCCACCCGCCGAAGATGCCACGGGGCGGGTCGTACTGCCGGTCGCCCTCACACGAGTACACACCGTCGACGAGGAAGCGGTTGCGGCGGACGATGCCGATGCCGCCCCGCCATTGGCCCGGGGCCGCCGGTTCGGGCCGCAGCTCGTACTGGTCGCAACGGATCGGGAAGCGCATGTCGAGCTCCTCGATCGGGTTGTTGCGGGTGTTCGCCATCAGGTTGTCCACCGAGTCCATGGCGTCCTTGCCGTAGCGGCCGCCGTAGGAGCCCTCGTTGACCTCGAGGTACAGCCAGTACTCGCCCATCTCCTCGGAGAAGCCGGAATACGCGCAGAAATGCAGCCCGGCCGAGTTCCCGGCAGTGACACCGTGCGGCAACGCGTCGGCCAGCGCCAGGATCGTGTTGTCGACCACCCGCTGCACCTGACAGAAACGGGAGAAGCAGGCCCGCGGGAAGGTCGGGTTGTAGATCGTGCCTTTCGGCGCGATCACCTTGACCGGCCTGAACACCCCGTCGTTCTGCGGAACGTGCTCTGGGAAGGTGACCTCGTCGAGCAGGATCGTGCGCACCGCGTAGTAGGCGCCGACCAGGAGCGAGCCCTCGTACGGCACGTTGTAGCCCGTGGGCACCTCGGGGTTGGAGCCGGTGAGGTCGATCGTGATCTCGTCGCCCTCGACGATCACCTTCGTCTCCACACGAAGCGGGACGCCCCGGTTTCGTGCGTCGTCGTCCAGCCAGCCGGTCGGTGCGGTGTAGACGCCGTCGGGGAGCTTGCGGATCTGCTCGCGCAGCATCCGCTCGGAGTAGTCCATCCACTCGTAGGCCGAGCTCATCACCACGTCGACGCCGTAGCGCTGGACGAGGCGCAGGAAGCGCTCACACCCGAGCTGGCAGGCGGCCATCATCGCGTTCATGTCGCCGCGGTTCATGGTCTCGGTGCGGACGTTGTCGAAGACCATCTTGTCCAGGTCCTCGTTCAGCTCACCGGCGCGGTACCAGCGCAGCCCGTCGTAGATCTTCGCCTCCGCGTACATGTCGAAGCAGTCCGCGTTGATGCCCGGAAACGAGCCGCCGACGTCGAGCACGTGCGCGGTCACGGCTGCGAAGCCGAGGTGTTCGCCCTCGTGGAAGATCGGCACCGCCACCGCGATGTCCGGGCTGTGGGAGGCCCCGTAGTACGGGTGGTTGTGGATGATCACGTCGCCCTCGACGACCTTGCCGGCCAGGTGGCGCATGAAGCCGCGGATGTACCAGGGCAGGGAGCCGATATGCATCGGCGTGGAGTCGGACTCGCAGAGCTCGCGGCCCTCCACGTCGAAGATGCCTGCGCCGAGATCCTCCGACTCGCGGATGATCGAGGAGTAGGACATGCGGAAGAGCACGCCCGCCATCTCCTTGGCGATGGCGTGGAAGCCGCCGCCCAGCACACGCAGCGTGATCGGATCGACCTCCACCCGCTCGCGCGTGGGCGGGCCGGGATGCTTGCCGAGCTCGTACTCGAGAACGGACATCTCGTCATACCTCCCGTTTGGCGGTCGCGGTTGCGATGGCCCGGGCCTCGGCCGAGGCACCGACTTCGATGATGATGTTGCCGAAGCGGTCGACGTGCGCCTCCACTCCCGGCGGGATCACGGTCGTCGTGTCGTACTGGTTGACGATCGCCGGACCGGCGATGGTGTTGCCGGCCTTCAGGGCGGCGCGGTCGTAGTAGCGCGTCGCCACCTGCTCCAGACTCCCTTCCACCCGGAACCACGCCTCGCCCTCGTGACGCAAGGCGTCGTCGGGGGAGTCGTCGCCCTGCTCGATCTCGGGCGCGACGAGGTCCGGCATCAGCCCGATCCCGCGGACGCGGATGTTCGGCACCTCGATGTCCTGGTCCTCGAAGCGGCGCGAGTACTCGCGATGGTGGATCTCGTGGAAGTCGGCCCGGATCTTCTCGGCCCAGGCCGTATCGATCGTGCCGCTCGGCGCATCGACACGGAGCTCGTACCCCTGACCGAGGTAGCGACACTCGGCGATGCGCTGGACGACTTGCTTCTCGGGCGGAACGCCGTCCTCCTCGAGTTGGCGCAGAGCAAGCTCTTCGAGCTCCTCGAACCGCTTCTGCAACGCCCCGGCATCGAGCGTGGAGAGCCGCTGGTACGTGGTGGCCACGTACTCGTACACCATGTCGGTGGCCAGGAGCCCCATGGCAGCGGCGATCCCCGGATGCAGCGGCACGATCACCTGCGGGGTGCCCACCTCGATCGCGATCTCGGCCGCCCACAGCGGGCCGGCGCCCCCCTCTGCCACGAGGGCGAAGTCGCGCGGGTCGAAGCCCTTGCGCACGGAGTTCTCCTCGATCGACTGCACCATCGAGTGCGCCAGGATCTGCACGGCGCCCATCGACGCCTCCTCGACGCTCATGCCCAGGCTGCGGGCCGGCCCCTCCTCGAACGCCTTCCGTGCGAGGTCGGCCCGAAGTGCCATGCCCCCGCCCAGGAAGCTCTCGGGGGAGAGCCACCCGAGGTTGACCATGGCGTCGGTGGCCGTCGGCTCGGTGCCGCCGCGGTCATACGCGGCCGGGCCGGGCACGGCGCCGGCGGAGCGCGGGCCGACGCGGAAGATGCCTCCGCCGTCGACATAGGCGATGGAGCCGCCGCCCGCACCGATCGTGTCGACGTCGACCATGGGGATCATGGCCTGGTACGGCCCGACCTTGGTGTCGAGCAGGTGCTTCATCCGCAACCGGCCGTCCTGCGCCAGGCCGATGTCAGCGGAGGTGCCGCCGACGTCGAGCGTGATCACGTTGTTGAACCCCGCCTGACGCCCGGCCCAGATGCCTCCGACGACGCCCGCCACGGGGCCGGACATGAGGAGATTGACGGGTCGCTTGGTCGCCGCCTCTGCGGTCGCGACGCCGGAGGCCGAGGTCATCAGGTGGAGCCCCGTCTTCACGCCGAGCGCCTTCAGCTCGTCCTGCAGCCGAGAGACGTAGGTGGCCACCTTGGGCCCGACGTACGCGTTGAGCCCGACCGTCGAGAAACGCTCGTACTCGCGGTACTGCGGAAGCACCTCGGAGGAGACGGAAAGGAAGGCCTCGGGGAACTCCTCACGCACGATCTCCGCCACACGGCGCTCGTGCGCATCGTTGAGGAAGGAGAAGAGGAAGCAGACCGCGACCGATTCGACCCCGGCTTCCTTCAGCTTGCGCACTTGCTCGCGCGCCTTGTCCTCGTCCAGCGGGACGAGGACCGAGCCGTCGCGAGTGATGCGCTCCGGCACCGTCAGCCGGTAGCGGCGCCGCACGACAGGGTAGGCCTGCCAGGGCAGGTCCTGGTAGTTGGAGAAGTTGAGCGGCTTCTTGTGCCGGGCGATGTGCAGGATGTCGCGGTACCCCTCCGTGGTGATCATCCCCACGGTGGCGCCGTTGTGCTCGATCACGATGTTGGTGGCGATCGTCGTGCCGTGGAACACCTGATCGAGCACGGCCGGGGCCGCTCCCGCGGCTTGGGTGACCTCGGTGATGCCCGCGACGGTCCCGCGCGAGGGATCGTCGGGCGTGGTCGGGAGCTTGTGCACGCGGATCACGCCGGCCTCGTCGTCCACGTAGATGAGGTCGGTGAAGGTCCCGCCGACGTCGACTCCGACCCGCTTCATCTTTTTCTCCCTAGGGAGAAAAAGACTGGAATGACCACCAACTCGTCGATCTTTCGCATCCGCACTCCCACCTCGAAACAGTCGTTGTCGTTGATCACGTCTTGCCTTGCGGAGACTCGAACCTCAAGCAAGCCTCCACTGCTCTTTCGCTTGTTTCTCCCTCAGGGAGAAACAATGATCTTCCCGAAGAACTCCCGGCTTTCCATCAGGTCCATCGCCTCCTTGGCCTGCTCCAGCGGGAAGGTCGCCGCCACGAGCGGCGTGATCTTGCCACGCGCCAGCAGGTCGAGGCACTTCCTGACCTCGTCGCGGGT
This sequence comes from uncultured Actinomycetes bacterium, assembly GCA_963738505.1. Lineage (GTDB taxonomy): Bacteria > Actinomycetota > Thermoleophilia > Gaiellales > Gaiellaceae > Gaiella. The sequence goes on from CAVTWR010000005.1 coordinate 153,843, forward strand.
GTAGACGAACGAGCCGATGATCGAGATCTGACGGCGGAAGAAGGGGATCACGTCGAAGGGCACGACCTCGCCGGCGTGGGCGCCGCAGGTCACGAGCCGTCCGTCCTTGCGCAGCGCGTCGAGACCCCACTGGAGCGCATCGCCGCCGACGTGCTCGTAGGTGAGATCGGCGCCGACGCCGTCCGTGATCCGCATGACCTCGTCGACCACGTTCGCAGTCGTGTAATTGATGCCGGCGTCCATGCCGAGCTTCGCTGCGTGCTCGAGCTTGTCGTCGCGGCTGGAGGTGCCGATCACGTAGGCGCCCGCCTCATGTGCAAGCTGCACCGCGGCCGAGCCGATGCCGCTGCCCACGGAGTTCACGAGCACGCGCTCCCCGGGGCGGAGACGCCCACGCGTGAACAGCATGTGCCACGACGTGCCGAATGCCACCTGGAGCGCCGCGGCCTGCAGGTCGTCGACGCCGTCGGGCACCGCAATCAGCTGCGTGGCCTTGCACGCGAGCTGCTCGGCGAAGCCACCACCGGTGGAGAAGCTGATGAATCCCGGTGTCAGGCACAACGACTCGCGCCCCGTCGTGCAGTACGCGCAGTCGCCGCAGGTGTCCATGAGGTACGGCATCACGCGGTCGCCGACCTGCCACCCCGTCACGCCCTCGCCGAGGGCGGAGATCCTGCCGACGACCTCGAGCCCGAGAACGTGCGGAGGCTGCACGGGGAACCGGGAGATCCCTTCGCGCACGTCCACATCGAGGTGGTTCAGCGCGCAGCCGGCGATGTCGACCACGACCTCACCCGGCCCTGCGACGGGATCCGGCACTTCCTCGACGCGTAGAACGTCCGAATGCCCGAACTCGTGGAACACGACGGCCTTCACCGGTTCATTCCTCCTTGCTGGCTGGCTGAGATTGTGTTTATGTCTGACATTCGCACCCCTGTCAAATCGATGCCGACCCTCGCCACCTCACGCTCCTTCCTCTTCGCCCCCGGTTCGGACGCGGCGAAGCTGTCGAAGGCCCTCGCGGCCGGCGCCGACGCCGTGATCGCGGATCTCGAGGACGCCGTCGCCGCGGACGCGAAGGAGGAGGCCCGGGAGACGGTGGAGGCAACGTTCGGTCGCACCGAACCCGGGCCGTTGCGGCTCGTGCGCGTCAACGCGGTGACGACCGCGTGGTTCGCAGCCGACCTCGCGCTCGCCGGCCGGCTCGGCTTGGACGGCATCGTGCTGCCCAAGGCGACGCCGGAGGCGGTCGACCAGGCGCGCGGGGCGGGGCTGCCCGTGGTGGCGATCGTGGAGAGCGCCGTCGGTCTTCAGCAATCGGCCGAGACGGCTCGCCGCGCCGGGGTGGCGGGGCTCATCCTCGGCGCCGTCGATCTCGGGCTCGATCTCGGGCTCGATCCACTGCCCGGCGGCGAGCACCTGCTCTACGCGCGCTCGAAGCTCGTGGTGGACTCCGCAGCTGCCGGGCTGCGTGGCCCCATCGACCAGGTCTGGACCGCCACCCGGGACGACGCCGGTCTCGCGCGGGACGCAGAGCTTGGGCGTGCGCTGGGCTTCCGGGGCAAGGCATGCATCCATCCGGCACAGGTCGCCGTGATCAACAGCGCGTTCCTGCCGAGCGAGCGCGAGTTGGAGCGCGCACAGCGGACCGTCGCTGCCTACGATGCCGCCGCCGCAGACGGGCGTGGCGCGGTGGCGCTCGACGGCGAGATGATCGACCTACCGATCGTGGAGCGGGCGCGGCAGCTGCTGGCGACCCGGGAAGGGAGCGACTCGCATGCCTGAAGCAGCACCCAAGGTCTGGCTGGGACGGTTCTACGAGGACTTCGACGTGGGCGACGTCTTCCGCAGCCGGCTGGGCCGCACCGTGACCCAGACCGACAACATCTGGTTCACCTGTCTCACGCTGAACACGAACCAGATGCACTTCAACACGCCGTACACCGAGCGCACGCGCTTCGGCAGGCCGCTCGTCAACTCCGCCTTCACGCTGGCGCTCGTGACCGGCATGACCGTGCCGGACACGAGTGAGAACGCGACGGCCAACCTCGCCTGGACGGACATCAAGCTCCCCAAGCCCGTGTTCGAGGGCGACACGCTGTGGGCGGAGAGCGAGATCCTGGACAAGCGCGAGTCCAAGTCGAGCCCCAACGTGGGCATCGTCGCCATGCGCTGTCGTGGCATCAACCAGCGCAGCGAGGTGGTCATCGAGTTCAAGCGCACCTTCATGATCTACAAGCGCGACGCGCCGGAAGTGACCGACATGTTCCCCACGACCGAAGAGGACTGGACGGTCTGAGACCAACGCTCCGGACGCGTCAGCGCCCGGAAGGACGGAGGAGACGCTCATGGGCACCGCAGCAGAGACCATCGCAGGCTGGACCACCGGGATCACGCTGGACGACATCCCGACGGACGTTGCGGAGCATGCGAAGCTCCACATCCTCGACCTGCTGGGCTGCGGTCTGGCGGCGCACGCGATCGGCCTCGCCACCGAGGGCCGCTCGACGATGGCCGAACTGGGCGGCGAGCCCCAGGCGACGGTGATCGGCTGGGACGGGCGGCTCCCCGCCGCGAACGCCGCGTTCGCCAACGCCATGATCTGCCATGGGCTCGACTTCGACGACACCCATTCCGACTCGGGCTCGCACGTGTCGGCCGTCGTGACGCCGGCTTCGCTGGCCGCCGCCGAGCTGTACGGCGCTTCGGGACGCGACGCGCTGGCCGCGATCATCGCCGGCAACGAGATCGACACCCGCATCGGGATGGCTGCGCCCGGGGCGATGCACACGAAGGGCTTCCACCCCACGGCGATCTGCGGCGTCTTCGCCGGCACGGCGGCGGTCGCACGCCTGGCCGGGCTCGACGCCGAGACGACGACGCGCGCCGTCGGCATCGCCGGCTCGTTCGCGTCGGGGATCTTCGCCTACCTCGCCGACGGTACGGCGACAAAGCCGATGCACCCGGCCTGGGCCGCGCACGGGAGCCACGTGGCGACGCGTCTGGCCTTCCACGGCGCCGAGGGGCCGCGCTCGGTGTTCGACGCGAAGTTCGGCCTGTACCACACCTACCTCGACATCGAGCCCGGCACGGGTGGCCTCGCGACGCAGGTGGCCGACCTCGGCAGCCGCTGGGAGACGCCTCGCATCGCCTACAAGCCGTACCCGATCTGCCACTTCACCCACGGCGCCGTCGGCTCCGCGGTCGATGCCGTGGCGGGCCGCCTGTTCAGCCCCGACGAGATCGCCGAGATCGTCGTCTCCGTCCCCGCCCCGTGGGTGCCGATCGTGCTCGAGCCGGCCGAGGAGAAGAAGGCGCCGCGCACGGACTACGAGGGCAAGTTCTCGCTCCAGTACGCCGTCGCGTGCATGCTCGTGCGCGGCCACGTCGGCGTCAACGACTTCACCCAGGCGGCGATCTCCGATCCGGCAGTCCTCGCGGTCGCCGCGAAGGTCTCCCACGAGCCGAGGGAGTTCGCCACCTACCCCGAGTCGTTCCCTGGCAGCGCGCGTATCCTGCTCACGTCGGGCGAGGTTTTGGAGTGTGAGCTCGCCCACCAGAAGGGCGGTCCCGAGAACCCGATCTCGTCGGCGGACGTGGTGGCCAAGTACCGTGGCAACGCCGCGCTGGCGCTGTCGGACGACGGGGTGGCCGCGCTGGAGGAGGCGATCCTCACCCTCGAGGAACAGGACGACGTGACGCACGCATTGCGGCCATTGACCGTTGCGGCCCTGGCCCGCGTATGAGCGCAGACGACGAGCTGCAGCGCGAAATCGTCGCCACCGTCCGCGACTTCGTCGACCGGGAGGTGATTCCGGTCGCCTCCGAGCTGGAGCACACAGACACCTTCCCGGAGAAGCTCGTCGAGCAGATCAAGCAGATGGGCCTCTTCGGGACGACGATCCCCGAGGAGTACGGCGGGCTCGGACTGGGGATCGACACGTACGCCCTGATCCAGATGGAGCTCTCGCGCGGCTGGGTCACGCTGTCCGGGATCATGAACGGCTCGTTCATCGCGGCCACGATGATTCGCTTGCACGGAACGGAGGAGCAGCGACAGACCTGGCTGCCCCGGCTGGCCGCGTGCGAGATCAGGGCCGCCTTCTCCATGTCGGAGCCACACGCCGGCTCGGACGTGCAGGCGATCCGCACGACCGCCGTCCGGGACGGTGACGACTACGTGCTCAACGGCCAGAAGATGTGGGTGACGAACGCATGGCGGGCCGGCCTGATCATGCTCCTGGCCAAGACCGACCCCACGACCGACCCGCCTCATCTCGGCATGACCGGGTTCCTGATCGAGAAGGCCCCTGGGGGCGATGCGCCCGGGATGACCATCCCCATGCCGTCGCTCCGCAAGCTCGGCTACAAGGGCGTGGAGACGACCGAGATCGCGTTCGACGACTTCCGGACGCCCGCCTCCTCGGTACTGGGAGGCGAGGACGGGGTCGGCAAGGGCTTCAAGTACTTCATGAGCGGCATCGAGATGGGACGCGTGAACGTAGCGGCACGCGGCGCCGGCGTGGCCAAGGCGGCACTCGATGACGCCATCGCCTACGCACGCGAGCGCGAGGCATTCGGCAAGCGGATCGGCGACCACCAGGCCGTGCAGCTGATGATCGCGAAGATGGCGACACGGGCCGAAGCAGCCCGCCTGCTGGTGCTGCAGGCGGCGCAGGTCAAAGCGCGGGGCGAGCGCGCCGACCTCGAGGCCGGCATGGCCAAGTACTTCGCCACCGAGGCCGCGCAGGACAACGCACTCGACTGCATGCGCATCCACGGTGGTTACGGGTACTCGCTTGAGTACCGCCCGGAGCGGTATTACCGCGACGCCCCCCTGCTGTTGATCGGCGAGGGCTCGAACGAGATCCAGCAGCTGATCATCGCCCGCCGCCTCCTCGAACGGGCCGGCTGAGAGATACGGCGTGGATTTCTCCATCCCCGAGGAGCTGAACGAGATCCGTCTGGCGGTGCGCGAGCTCTGTGCCGGGTTCCCCGGCGAGTACTGGCGCGCGCTCGAGCCCGACCGTTACCCGGACGAGTTCGTGACGGCGCTCACCGAGAACGGCTGGCTGGCCGCGCTCATCCCCGAGGAGTTCGGCGGAGCCGGTCTGAGCCTGACCGCGGCGAGCGTGATCATGGAGGAGATCAACGCCTCCGGCTGCAACTCGGGTGCGTGCCACGCACAGATGTACACGATGGGCACGATCCTGCGGCACGGCTCGCCGGAGCAGAAGCAGCGCTATCTCACGCGCATCGCCTCGGGTGAGCTGCGCCTGCAGGCGTTCGGCGTCACCGAGCCCACGGCCGGCTCGGACACCACGTCCATCTCGACCACGGCGACGCGCACAGCGAGCGGATGGGTCGTGCACGGCCAGAAGATCTGGACGTCCCGCGCACTGCAGTCCGACCTCATGCTCCTGCTGGCGCGCACGACCGCGGCGGATCAGGTCGCGAAGAAGACGGAAGGGCTCTCCACGTTCATCGTGGACATGAAGCAGGCGCTCGCGGACGGGACGATGACGATCCGGCCGATCAGGACGCTGATGAACCACGCGACGACGGAGATCTTCATGGACGGCGTCGAGGTGGCAGCGGACGATCTCGTGGGCGAGGAGGGCAAGGGGTTCCGGTACATCCTCGATGGGATGAACGCGGAGCGGGTGTTGATCGCGGCGGAGTGCATCGGTGACGGTCGCTGGTTCACCGAGAAGGCGTCGCGGTACGCGTCTGAGCGCGTCGTGTTCGGCCGGCCGATCGGCGCCAACCAGGGGGTGCAGTTCCCCATCGCGCAGGCGCACGCCCAGCTGCAGGCGGCCGATCTGATGCGCTACAAGGCGGCCTGGCTGTACGAGCAAGGGGAGCCCTGCGGGGCGGAGGCGAACATGGCGAAGTTCCTGGCCAGCGAGGCCTCCTGGGCAGCCGCCAACGCCTGCCTGGACACGCACGGCGGCTTCGGCTTCGCCGAGGAGTACGACGTCGAGCGCAAGTTCCGGGAGACGCGGCTGTACAAGGTGGCCCCGGTCTCGAACAACCTGATCCTGGCCTTCCTCGGCCAGCACGTCCTCGGCATGCCGCGCTCGTACTGAGTCCAACGTGCCGGGCGCTGCCCGCAAGACGGAGCCAACCCCCCAACGTGCGGGCGGAGCCCGCACGTGGCCGGCGGTTCCCGAATAGCTCTCCGCTTCTCTCGCGCGTACCCTGGACGGGTGGGGAGTCCGCACGACTTCGACTTCTGGCTCGGCACCTGGGCGGCCGCGTGGGGAGACGGCGAGACCGGCCGCAACGTGATCGAGATGACGCACGGCGGCAAGGTCGTGACCGAGTCCTTCGACGGCCGCCCCGGCGCGGAGTTCACGGGAACGAGCTGGAGTGTCTACGACGAACACGCCGATCTCTGGCGTCAGACCTGGGTCGACGACACCGGGAACTACTTCGCACTCGAGGGCCGATTCGCCGACGATGAGATGACGCTCATCTGCGATCGGCACAACAGCCCCGAGAGGGATGTCGTGTACCGCATGCGCTTCTCGGAGATCACCGACAACGCGTTCGTGTGGCGCTGGGAACGGGCCACCGAAGCGGGAGCCGTGTTCGAGCTGAGTTGGCAGATCGAGTACCTGCGCCAAGCCTGAGCACGGGGCGCCAGTTGACCCCTTCAGATGATTGATTCCGAATCGGTCGAGTCGAGCGGTGACCCCTTCGTCAAGCCCACGCGGCCGGCGAGGTTGGAGCGGGGCCCTTCAGGGCCTCGCAAGGCGTTCGGCTGCCCACCAGCCCCCGCGGCGTGAGCGGTGAGCCGACACCCCCGGAGCACCGACAGATCAGCCCCGCGCTGCAGTCGACCCCTTGCCTCCCTCGGGGACGAACTTCTGGTGAGGCCTGAAGGGCCGCACTCCGCTGCCGCCCCCGCGCACGCATCACCCCTAGTCCTGCGCGGAGAGGCCGCTAGTCCAGGGAGGTCGGCGCGGCAGCAGGCCTTAGATCAACTTCAGCGTGACCCCGCCGTCCACGACGATGGTCTGCCCGGTGATGAACGACGCTCCGTCGCCGGCCAGGAACAGGTAGGCGTTCGCGATGTCCTCCGGGCGGCCGCCGCGGCCGAGAGGCACAGCCTCGCCGAAGGCGGCCACGCCCTCGGGGCCGAGAGAGTTGACCGGGTCGAGCGCCTGCGGGGTCGCGATCACACCGGGGGCGATGGCGTTGACGGTGATCCGGTCGGGGCCGAGCTCGAGAGCGAGGCTGCGCACCATCCCCTTGATGCCCGCCTTCGCCGTCGTGTAGTGGGTGTGGGCGGGCCAGCCGACCGTTGCGCCCGCGACGGAGCTCGTGGCGAGCAGCCGGCCGCCGCCTCGTGCGCGCAGGTACGGGATCGCCTCCCGGAAACAGCGGAAGACGCCGCCCAGGTCGACGTCGAGCAAGGCGTTCCAGCGTTCGTCGTCGAGCTCCTCGCTCGGCACGAGGCGGGCGATGGCAGCGTTGGCGAGAACGATGTCGACGCCCCCGAAACGATCCGCCGCGGCGGCCAGGAGGGCTTGCACCTGAGCGGTCTCGCGAACATCCACCTGCACGGCGAGCGCGGCTCCACCTGCCTCGACGATCGCCCGTTCCACCGGCCGGACGTCGTGTGGGTCGCCCTCGAACCAGCCGAGCACGACGTTGGCGCCCGCAAGGGCGAACACCTCCGCGGTGGCGGCGCCGATGCCCGAGGCTGCACCCGTGATCACCGCCGTCCGTCCGTCGAGCCGGAACATCGGCCCGACTGTAGACGATCGTACGCCGACGCGAACGATCGAACCTGACAGTCCCATGGCGGCGGCGAGTGCCGTAGGTTTTTCAGCCCCAGCAGCCAGCGACGAGAACAGGAGCGACCAACGTGAGCACCCTTGCGCTTCCGCTTGCCCCCACCGCCGTCGGGCGTAGAGATCTGGTCAGCCAGGTTGCGCTCGTGTTCGGCGGCGCGGGGTTGATCGCGCTTTGCGCGCAGATCTCCATCCCGCTTCCCTTCACGCCGGTCCCCATCACGGGCCAGACCTTCGCCGTCCTGCTCGTCTCCTCCGCCCTCGGTCTCGTCCTGGCCGCTGCGAGCACCGTTCTCTACGTCGTGGCCGGTATCGCAGGCGCGCCGATCTATGCCGATGGCGGTCATGGCTGGTCGGTGATCACCTCGGCCTCCGGCGGCTACCTCGTCGGGTTCGTCGCCGCTTCGCTCGTCGTCGGCGCTCTCGCCCACCTCGGGTGGGACAAGCGCTTCGGCACCGCGTCCGCCTCCATGCTCCTGGGCAGCGTCGTCATCTACCTGATCGGCCTCCCCTGGCTCGCGGTCGTCCTCGACACGAGCCTCGAGAAGACGCTCGAGTTCGGCCTCTATCCGTTCGTCGTCGGCGATCTGGTCAAGCTGTATCTGGCCGCGGGTCTCCTGCCGAGCGCCTGGAAGCTGGTTCAGCGGCTGAGATAGCGGTCACCGCGCAAGAGCGTCGAACGCCCGGATCGAGCTCTCGATCGCAGCCGGGTCGAGATCGCGACCGATGAAGACCAGCCGCGAGCGGTGATCGGAGTCCGGCCACGCCGGCAGGTGCTGCGGCGGGTGGACGACGTGCTGCACGCAGTTGACGACGACCGGTCCGTCGGCGCCGACGTCGACGAGACCCTTGACGCGGAGCAGGTCCTGACCCCGTGCATGCAGCAGCATGGTCAGCCACACCCCGAAGCCGAGCCATTGCAGCGGCTCGTCGAGCATGACCGAGACCGCGGACACATCGTCCTCGTGGCGATGCCCGTCCGCATCCGACATCCGGCCGTCCCCGGCAGGTCGCGGGTCATAGTGCCCCAGGCCGAACAGCGTCGCCGGCTCGAGCCTCCCCAGCACGGCCTCGACGACGGCGCCCGCCGGGTTGAGCTCCTGCACCGCGAGGGCGACCGGCCGCGGGTCGGCGAGGTCGGTCTTCGTGAGCACGAGCACGTCTGCCACGGCGGCCTGCTTCAGGGATTCCGGCCCGCGCAGGCCGTGTTGCGCATCGATCGTGGCCACGATCGAGTCGAGTCGCAGCTGGTGCTGCAGCATCGGCTCGGTGACCAGGGTGTTGACGATCGGTGTCGGATCGGCGAGGCCCGTGGTCTCGACCACCACCCTGCGGAACGGTGGCAGCTCACCGGTGTCGCGCCGGTTGATCAGGTCGCGGAGCTCGTCCGCCAGATCGCCGCGCAGGGTGCAGCAAAGGCAGCCGGAGCTGAGCAGCACGGTGCGTTCGTCGACGCGACGCAGCAGATGGTGGTCGATCCCGATCTCGCCGATCTCGTTGACGATCACGGCCGTCTCCCCCATCTCCGGATGGCGGAGCAGGTGGGAGATGAGGGTGGTCTTACCGCTGCCCAGATAGCCGGTGACCAGGGAGACCGGCGTGCGTGTGTCGCCGGTGGCGCTCACCGGGCTCCGAGTGCGGCGACGAGCGACGGCTCGAGCGGGTCGAGCGGGCGGCCGGCCAGTTGCTCGGCCGCCGGCCAAACGGAGGCCAGGTCCTCGACCACGGCGCTTCGGCCTTTCCGGTCGCGGAGCACGTACTTCCCGTTCCACTCGACGAGAGACAGCCCGGAGTGACCGAGCACGCGGTCGAGCACGGCGGCGCGTTGGAGACGGCCGCGCCGGCCGGCTCCCCGCTCGGCCCAGTGCTCGGTCTGCAGGATGCCGCAGAGACCGCACATCGCCGATCAGCCCTGCGTTAGAGTCGGCCCCATTCCCGAAGTCTGACATTGAACGGAGGTCGCACGATGGCCAAGGAGATCCTCGTCGCTTACGGCGTCGACGTCGACGCGGTGGCCGGCTGGCTCGGCTCCTACGGCGGAGAGAACTCGCCGGACGACATCTCGCGCGGTCTGTTCGCCGGCGAGGTGGGCACCCCCCGGTTGCTCGAGCTGTTCCGGCGCCACGATCTGAAGACGACCTGGTTCATCCCCGGGCACTCGATCGAGACGTTCCCGAAGGAGACCGAGGCGGTCGTCGCGGGCGGCCACGAGATCGGGATCCACGGGTACACGCACGAGAACCCGATCGCGATGACGCGCGAGCAGGAGACGGCGGTGCTCGACAAGTGCATCGACCTCGTCCAGCAGTACTCCGGCAAGCGGCCGACCGGCTACGTGGCGCCATGGTGGGAGTTCTCCAACGTCACGAACGAGCTGCTGCTCGAGCGCGGCATCAAGTACGACCACTCGCTGATGCACCACGACTTCCTCCCCTACTACGTGCGTGTCGGCGACTCGTGGACGAAGATCGACTACACGAAGAAGGCGGAGGAGTGGATGGTGCCGCTGCAGCGCGGCCAGGAGACCGATCTCGTCGAGATCCCGGCAAGCTGGTACCTCGACGACCTGCCGCCGATGATGTTCATCAAGGGCTCGCCCAACTCCCACGGCTTCGTCAACCCGCGAGACATCGAGCAGCTGTGGATGGATCAGTTCGACTGGGTGTACCGGGAGTACGACTACGCGGTGTTCGCGATGACGATCCACCCCGACGTGAGCGGCCGCCCCGGCGTGCTCGCGATGCACGAGCGGATCATCGAGCACATCAACAAGCACTCCGGGATCCGCTGGGCGACGTTCGACGAGATCGCAGACGACTTCCTCGCGCGCAACCCGCGAGGCTGATTCGGCCAAGACCGCGCGACGCTGGACCTGCTCCGCGCTCCCAACCGGGGCGTGCGGGATGCTTCAGCGTCCTGCGGTGTCCGTTCCTCGAGCGAGCTCGGTCACGGCTGAGTCCGGATGCGGAACCAGGAACGAACGTCTCGTGAGTCCCTGAAGGAACCCACTGAGCCTGCCCTCGCCCAGCTGTGGCAGCGCGAGGGGCCGGAGCGGGGCCCTTCAGGGCCTCGCAAGAAGTTCAGCCCACCCGCCGCGCTCTGGCAGCGCGAGAGAGCGGAGCGGGGCCCTTCAGGGCCTCGCAACAAGTTCAGCCCACCCGCCGCGCTCTGGCAGCGCGAGAGAGCGGAGCGGGGCCCTTCAGGGCCTCGCAACAAGTTCAGCCCACCCGCCGCGCTCTGGCGGCGCGAGGGGCCGGAGCGGGGCCCTTCAGGGCCTCGCAAGGGACTCAGCCCACCCGCCGCGCTCTGGCAGCGCGAAAGCGCGGAGCGGGGCCCTTCAGGGCCTCGCAAGAAATTCAGCCCACCCGCCGCGCTCTGGCAGCGCGAGAGGCGGAGCGGGGCCCTTCAGGGCCTCGCAAGAAATTCAGCCCACCCGCCGCGCTCTGGCAGCGCGAAAGCGCGGAGCGGGGCCCTTCAGGGCCTCGCAAGAAATTCAGCCCACCCGCCGCGCTCTGGCAGCGCGAAAGCGCGGAGCGGGGCCCTTCAGGGCCTCGCAAGAAATTCAGCCCACCCGCCGCGCTCTGGCAGCGCGAAAGCGCGGAGCGGGGCCCTTCAGGGCCTGGCAAGAAGTTCAGCCCACCCGCCGCGCTCTGACGAGACCCACGACGCCATGCGCGCATTTTCCCAGCGTGCGACAACTCTGAATCCGATCTGGCCCGGATCGTTCAGGTGGCGTGATCGCGAGGCGCCGGTTCGGGTTGTCAGGACGCGTGGGGAAGGGATCGTGCAGGCCGGGGCCTTCGCGATTCCTTCCCCACACGAGCGCACCGCCTCTGAAGGATCCGGCTAGGCGAACGCCTGCGCGAACGTGTCCGCCATCGCCTCGTCGTAGGTGACGGTGAAGCCGCACACGCTGGGAACGATCTTCCCCTCGAACTCCGTGGCCGACACGAGGTAGCGCTTTCCCACCTCGAAGCCGACTGCGCCCACAAGCGCTTCCGCGTTGGCCAGATCGGGTGCAAACACGCGGATCTCTTCGCTGTCACCGCCTCGGTACCACTTCTCGACGCGGAGCTCGATCGTGCCGCCGTCGATACGTGTCACGGTTCCGTCGAAGGCGATCGGCGCTTGCCCCAACTGCTCGACCGAGAAGGCGATGCACGAGGTGATCGCGCCTCCTCCGCCGAGCGCGACGCCGCCGCCGCTCGTTTCGTTCGACTCCCCGCTGAGCCGGGTGAGCCCGAGCGCAACTGCGAGCACGACGAGTGCGGACGCGACGGCGAGGCGCACGATGGGCGTGCGTCCCCCTTGTTCTCGTTTGCTCATGGTCGTCTCCTTTCGCACCCGCTGCTCCACCCTCGCCAGCACCACCGGATCGACGGGTACGTCGGACGGTGCGGTGTCGGCGGAGCGCAGGAGCCGGGTGATGTCGTCGTCGTTCATCGGATCACCCCGTCCATGTCCGCCACCAAGGCCGACCTGTCGAGGAGCGCCGCGAGGCGCTTGCGCGCACGACTTGCACGGAGCGCGACCGCGTTCTCGGAGAGGCCGAGCACCGCAGCCGCGTCGCGCTGGCTGAGCTCCTCCCAGACCAGAAGCCGAAGCAGTTCGGCGTCCGCCGGGCTCAGCTCCGCCAGAGCGGCTCGGACGGCGAGCGACCGGTCGGAGTCGCCGTCGGCGGAGGACGTCGTGACCTCCGGCGCTCGCTCGTGCTTGAGCCGCGCGCGCAGGCGCTCCAGCCGCCGGCGACCGCGGGCGTTGTTGGCGAGCTGCTTCCTGGCCACGCCGTAGAGCCACAGCAGATCGTCGGGCGGTTCGGGCACGTCGCGCCGCCGGCGCCACGCCACCACGAACGTTTCCGCGGCCACGTCCTCGGCGTCCCAGGGAGCACGACGCAGGAGATAGCGGAGCACGGGGTCGCCGGCGCGGGCGAAGAGGGCCTCGAACCAGGCGTCGTCACGCACCATACGATCGGCTCATGTCCGGCTGGGCGCCGAACCTGTCACGCCGGCACCGCGCTGCCCACCACCTCGAGCACGGCGGGACCGTAGACCTCGAGCTTGCGCGCCCCCACCCCGCTGACCGAAGCCAGGTCGCCGAGGCTGGTCGGTGCCAGGCGTGCGATCTCGACGAGGGTGCGGTCGTGGAAGACCACGTACGCCGGCACCCCGGTCTCCCGGGCCGTGGCCGCGCGCCAGGCGCGCAGTGCGTCGAACCGTGCTGCCGCGGGCCCCTCGAGGGGAGGAGCCCCAGGATCGGGCGCCTTCGCCCGTTTCCTCGAGGAAGTGGATCGCGCGGCGGGGAGATGACGGCGCAGGATCACCGTTTCCTCGCCCCGCAACACGGGACGGGCGCCCACGGCCAGGGAGAGCACGCCCCATTCCCCGCTCGCTTCGAGGAGCCCGCGCGCGACCAGCTGGCGGACGACGGTACGCCATTCCGCTGCGGAGAGATCTGCGCCGACGCCGAACGTCGAGATGCGGTCGTGTCCCCACTGCTGCACCTTCTGGTTCGTGCTCCCGCGCAGCACGTCCACGAGATGCCCGGCGCCGAAGCTTCCCGCCGCGTTTCGCCCGGCAGCGTGCTCCGCCATCCGGTAGACGCACGAGAGCGCCTTGCGGGCAGCGTCCGAGGCATCCCAGGTCTCCGGCGGCTCCAGGCAGTTGTCGCAGTTGCCGCACGGCCCGCTCTCTTCGTCGAAGTAGCGCAGGAGATGCACCCGGCGGCAGTCGTGCGCCTCGGCCAGCGCCAGCAGCGCGTCGAGCTTGCGCCGCTGCAACCGCTTGAACTCGTCGCCCGCCGGGCTATCCTCGATCATCCGTCGCTGGTTGACGACATCGGCCAGCCCGTACGCGAGCCAGGCCTCGGCCGGGTCGCCGTCACGCCCCGCCCGTCCCGTCTCCTGGTAGTAGCCCTCGACGTTCTTCGGGAGGTCGAGGTGGGCCACGAAGCGCACGTCCGGCTTGTCGATGCCCATCCCGAACGCGATCGTGGCAACCATCACGAGGCCGTCTTCGCGCAGAAACCGCTCCTGGTTCCTGCGCCGCTCGGACTGCTCGAGACCGGCGTGGTAGGGCAGCGCCGCGATCCCCTCCGCGTTCAGCCAGGCTGCAGTCTCGTCCACCTTCTTGCGCGTGGCGCAGTAGACGATCCCCGCCTCGCCGCGCCGCCCGGCCAGAAACCCCCGCAGCTGCGCGCGCCCGTCGTCTCGCTCGACGAGCGTGTAGCGGATGTTCGGCCGATCGAAGCTCGCCACCACCTGGAGCGCCCCCTCCAGGCGCAACCGCTCGACCATGTCACGTCGGGTGTGCGCGTCGGCGGTGGCGGTGAGTGCGACACGCGGGACGCCGGCGTAGCGGTCGGCGAGCACGGCGAGTTGGAGGTAGTCCGCCCGGAAGTCGTGGCCCCACTGGCTCACGCAGTGCGCCTCGTCGATCGCGAACAGCGACAGGCCTCGAGCCGCGTGCAGCCGGTCGAGCAGGTCGAGCGTTCGCGGCATCAGCAGGCGCTCGGGTGCGACGTAGAGGAGGACGAGGTCGCCTTCGTCGATTGCTCGCCCGACCGCCCGCTCCTCGTGGGCGTTGAGCGTGGAGTTGAGGAACGCCGCCTGCACACCCAGTTGCCCGAGGGCGTCGACCTGATCCTGCATGAGCGCGATCAGCGGGCTTACGCACACGGCGACTCCGAGACCGGCGCGGTGACGTGCGATCGCAGGCACCTGGTAGCAGACGCTCTTCCCGGCCCCGGTCGGCATCAGCACGAGCGCGTCCCCGCCCTGGATCACGTGCTCGGCGATCTCCTCCTGCCGTCCCCGGAAGCTGTCGTACCCGAAGACCTCTCGCAGGATCTCGCGGCAGGTGGTGGCGGTGACGGGGCTCATCGATCCACGATAGACCGGCGACCCGGACGGCGCAGCGGCCAGGGATGGCGCTTCCCACGTTCTGTCCTACCGCCTGTGCTACCGTTCTCCGGTGGCCCAGCGCAAGAAGCGATCGATTTCGCTCCCCCCCGAGCTCGCGACGCTGATCGAGGCCGCGGCCGAGGAGAGCGGCATGACAGTGAGCGCCTGGATCGCCGCCGTCGCCGAGCACAGCCTGCGCCTCGAAGCGGGACGCAGGGCCGTAGCCGACTGGGAGGCTGAGCACGGCGCCTTGACACCCGAGGAGATCGAACGGGCCCGCGCACGACTGCTCGAGACACTCGGTCGAGCCGCGCCGGAGCGCGCCGCGTGAAAGGCGTCACCTACGACGCGGGCGCGCTCATCGCCGCGGAGCGCGGAGATCGCGAGATGCTTGCACTCCACGCGGCATGCCTCGACGAAGGGATCATCCCGACCGTTCCTGCCCCGGTCATCGCACAGGTGTGGCGAGGCGGCGCGCGGCAGGCGCTGCTCTCGCGTCTCCTCTCTCCTTGCCGGGTCGAGGCGATGGGTGAGGCTCAGGCTTTACGTGTCGGCGAGCTGGCAGCGACGAGCGGCGTGCAGGATGTTGTCGATCTCGCTGTCGTCGAGGGCGCCCTGCGCCGCGGCGATGTCGTCGTCAGCTCCGATCCCGACGACCTCGCCGCGGTCGCGGCCGACGCCGGCACGCGGCTGTCAGTGCTCCGCATTTGACGTCGCACCGGCCCCGCGCTGTGGCATCGAGAGGCCCTTCGTTGCACTCGGGACGAACTCCTTGCGAGGCCCTGAAGGGCCCCGCAGCGCACCCGGCCTACCGGGATCGGCCCCTACGCGTTCTCGACGTTCAGGCCCTCGCCGAGCCCGAACTCCTCCTCGATCTTCTTCTCGGGGGGCGGTGCGGCCCGGCGGCGTAGCCGGAGTGTCGTCACCAGCAGCACGAGCCCGATGATCACGAGCGTGACGAGCGTCGTGGCCGTGCCCAGGGCGTAGAGATCCGGCCGGATCGCCGCGGTGAACGTGAGGCCGGCGATGGTCAGCGGCAGCGTCTGGATCTCGTTGCCACTGATCAGGAGCAGCGTGCGGTCGTAGTCGTTCCAGGTCAGGGTGAACCCGAACAGCAGGCATCCGAAGACACCCGTCCAGACCAAGGGCAGCGTCACCTCCTTGAAGGTGCGTGCCTGGTTGGCGCCGAGATCGCGGGCCGCTTCTTCGATGTGCTCGTCGTAGCGGTTCCAGACCGCGACCATGACCAGGAAGCCGAACGGGATGCCCCAGATCGCGTTCGTGCCGAGCGCGGTCTTCCACAGCGACGTCGGGGTGTCCAGGAACCGCCAGAAGAGCTGCGTGCCAAGAGACAGCAGGAAGCCCGGCGTCATCAGCGCGAGCATGATCACGTAGAAGGCGATCCCGTCGCCCCTGAACCTCCGGCGGAAGGCCATGGACAGGGAGAACGCGATCAAGGCGACGACGACACCCGCGACCAGCGAGACCTCTATCGACTGCAGAGCGGAGTCGCGGATCTTCAGCGCGTTCGAGCCGGGCACGGTGGAGTCGACGAGCGACTGCCACCAGCGACCGCTGATCGGCCCGCGAAACGGGAAGGTGATGGCGCCGTACGTGCCCTGGAACGAGAGCACGCCCATCAACAGCATCGGTGCGTAGATGAAGATGAGGAAGATCGCGAAGTACACGCCCAGCCAGATCCGCGACCAGTCACGCTTCTGCCGGTGCACGATCACGCCGGGACCCGCCATCGCGCTCACAAGCCCGCCCTCCGATGCGGCAACGCGACCGTCGAGCCCACCGCGACCGCCGAGACCGGCCGCATCAGATAACGCCCCGGCCGCGCAGCGGCCACTCCGCGAAGCGTAGCGAGGCGTGCCAGAAGACCGCCGGCCGCGCAGCGGCCGTCAATCATCTGATGCGGCAACACCACCGTCGAGCCCACCGCGACCGCCGAGACCGGCCGCATCAGATAACGCCCCGGCCGCGCAGCGGCCACTCCGCGAAGCGGAGCAAGGCGTGCCAGAAGACCCCCGGCCGCGCAGCGGCCGTCAATGCTCTGATGCGACTCCCACCAGCCCCGACCCCATCAGCGACCGCCTGAACTCGTCGCATCAGATGTCCTCGCGCAGGTTGGAGAACCGTGTGATCACGAAGACGCCGATGATCAGCGCGACCACGAGCAAGACGGCGGAGGCCGCACCTTGCGGGTACTGCTGGCCGATCTCCACCTTGGACTGGACGATCGTCCCGACGGAGGAGACCGTGTTGCCGCCGATCACGCGCACCGTGCCGTACTCGCCCATGGTCAGCACGAAGATGAAGATCGAGCCGATCACCACGCCCGGCATCGACTGCGGCAGGATCACCTCCTTGAAGGTCCTGAACCAGTTGCCGCCGAGGTCGCGCGCGGCTTCGAGCGCGCTGCGATCGACCTGGGCCAGCATGAAGAAGAGCGGGGTGACCATGAACAGGATGTACAGCTGGATCATGGCCAGCGTCACCGAGAGCTTGGAGAAGCCGAGCGCGTCGATCGGTTGGTCGACGATGCCCACTTTTGTCAGCACCTGGTTGAGAGCGCCTTCGCGGCCCATCAGCGGGTACGTCCACGCGATCGAGCGGGTGAGGAAGCTCGTCCAGAACGGCGCCAGGGCGATGATGAAGAGCCCGATCTGGAGCGCCAGGCTCTGGATCTTGAACACGAGGAAGTACGCCACCGGATAGCCGAAGACAAGACAGGCGACGACGGCGATCAACGAAGTGGTGAAGCTCGACCACATGTTCTTCCAGTAGGTCGCGTCGTTGAACAGCTCGCTGTAGTTGTCGAGCGTCCAGTCCTTGACGAAGCCGGAGGCCACGCCCTGCTGGTAGGTCCAGAAGCTGACGAGGACGATGAAGACGAGTGGCGCGATCAGGAAGAAGGCGAGCCAGAGGAAGCCGGGCGTAGCCCACAACGCCGTCAGCCAGCCTCGCCCCTTCTGACCGCCCCCTGCCCCTGACGCGTCGCCGAGGGCGCCTTCCGTCCCCACGCTAGTCGTTGAGGAGCTGGACATCTGCCTCGTTCCAGGAGATCCGGAGCCGCTCGCCTTCCTTGCCGCGAAGCTCCGGGTAGCGGTCGCCGGGAACCTTCGCAAGCATGCGCTCACCGCCCGCCTCGAGATGGAGCTTGACCAGGTCGCCGAGGAACTCGACGAACACGATCTCGCAGTCCGCGCTGTTCGTGCCCGAGACCTCACCGCCGACGGTGACCGCCGCGGCGCGCACGGCGACCGTTCCGCCGTCACCGACGGTCTTCGTGCTTCCCGGGGCGGTGACGGTGAAGGCGAAGCCCTGAGCGTGCTCGAGTGTCAAACGGTCTCCGTCGCGGGCGGTGATCTTGCCGCTCACGATGTTGTTGTCGCCCATGAAGCGCGCCACGACCTCGTTCGTGGGCCGGGTGGCGATGGTCAGGGGATCGTCGATCTGCTGGATCCGTGCGTCGTTCATGACGACGATGCGGTCGGCCATCGACAGCGCCTCTTCCTGGTTGTGCGTGACGTGCACGAACATGAGGCCGAGCTGTCGCTGCAGATTCCGCAACTCGACGCGCATGCGCAGCTGCAGCAGCCGGTCGAGGTCGCCGAGCGGCTCGTCGAGCAGGAGCGCCTTGGGCTTGGTCACGAGGACCCGGGCGAGCGCGACGCGCTGTTGCTGGCCGCCAGACAGGGCACGGGGCTTGCGGTCGGCGAGTTGCTCGAGACCGACCATCTCCAGGGTCTCGCGGGCCTGCGCGCGGCGCGTCTCCTTGTCGATGCCGTGCATCTTGAGCCCGAACTCGACGTTGTCGAGCACCGAGCGGTGCGGGAACAGGGCGAAATGCTGGAAGACCGTGGTGGTGGGCCGCTGGTGGGGTTGCAAGTGCACGAGCGACTGCCCGTCGAGGACGATGTCACCGGCCGTCGGGAACTCGTGTCCGCCGATCATGCGCAGCGTCGTCGTCTTGCCGCAGCCCGAAGGACCGAGCAGCACCACGTACTCGCCATGGTCGACGTGCAGGTTGACGTCGTCGACCGCGAGCGTCCCGCCGGGGAACGCCTTGCTCAGGTGCAGCAGGTCGAGACCGGACCCGGTTGGGGCAGGCGTGGAGGGGGCGGCCTGCGCCGCCCCCTCCAGACTCGCCGAATCGACGCCTTCCGCCATCTACGCGGAGAGGAAGTCGTTCACTCGCTTCACCTGGTACACGTTCTCGGTGAAGAACGAGTTCCAGGACGAGTACTTGCAGGACCGCTTGGCGAACGAGCCGCCGTCGCGAACCTGGCCCTTCTTGATGTCGCCGGCCTGCCCGGTGATGCCCGGCAGATCGGCCGGGGCGGCCTTGCCGTTGTACCAGAAGTCGAACTCCCCGTCGACGAAGCCCTTCGCCTTGGCGTCGGCCGAGGCGAGGTACGCCGGGAGCTGCGACCCGTTGGAGATGTAGTACCCCTGCCGCATGATCTCGGCGCCCATGAAGCCCTGGTTCATCCAGTTCATGTAGTCGTACACGGCCTGCAGCTTCTCGCCCGTGACATGCTTGGGGACTCCGGTCGCCGAGCACCAACCGCGGAGGCCTTCCTTCGGGGAGGCGTACTTGCAGTTGACACCCTGCGCGACGAGCAGTGCCACGGCCGGGGACCACATCGACTCGATCACGACCTCCTTGGAGGACATGAGGTTGACCGACTCGTTGAACGTGCCCCAGAAGGCGCGGAAATGCCCATCCTGCTTGTACTTGGTGAGGATCTTGATGAGGCTGTCGATCTCCTTCTTGCTCATGTTCCCGAGATTCTTGAACTTCATCAGCCCAAGAGCCTGAGCGGCGTTGCCGCCGTCCTGCATGACGATGCCCGGGTCGTTCAGGAGCGCGACACGGCCCTTCCACTTCGCGTTCAGAAGCTCCGCCCAGGAGACCTGGCCGGGTGCCTTCTGGATCACGTCCCCGTTGTAGCCCATCGAGTCCATGTTGAAATGGGCCGGCGGGCCGAGGATCCAGCGCGGCATCGCCTTGCCACCGAACGGCTTGCCTGTCTTCTCGTCGATCCACTTGACGATCTGCTTGTTCGACTTGGGGCCTTCGCTGGTCAGCGGGAGGCCGGTCGAGCGGTCCGGGTCGACGAAGATCGAGCGGAAGGGCGCGTTGCCCTGCCCGTACGTGCAGTTCTTGGCGAACGTGTTGACCTTGCCCCGCGTGAACACGCTGTAGTACTTGCTCCACGCCTTCAGCTTCCTGGTGTCGACCGGCTGGAAGTTCCCGGTCGGCCAGATCTGGAAGAACTGGTAGTTGTAGAGCCCGCCGACGTCGAAGCTCTTCGGGTCGGTGATGGACTTCTGCACCTGGGCGTTGGAGCCCATCAGCTGGACGTTGAACTTGACGCCGACGGCCTTCTCGGCCTCTGCCTGGATGCGGGGTGTCGCCCACTCCACGCCGAGGCTGATCACGCTGAGCGTGCCCGTGTACTTGCCTGCGGCTGCCTCTGCCCGGCCCGCTGCTGCGCCGAGACCGGCGACGGCAGCTGCGCCGACACCGCCCTTGACCAGGAGGTTCCGCCGTGACAGTCGAAGCTGCTCGGGGGTCTGCGCGCGAATGGCGCTCGCCTCCGTCGTGTCGCCGCGGGTCAACTCGTCCGTATGCCCGAGCTGCTCGGCGTACTCGTAGGGGTCGAACTCGACTCCCTCGTGACTCATGCCCTCTCCTTCCCTCTCGCCGCCCATATGAGGATGCTCCCGCGATTGCGCCGGTTGTGCCCTGCTACAGGCGTCGAGCCGGATGTCAGGCTTTCGCGGGCGATGGATGGTTGTATACAACGTGCATCAGACGACGTCAAGCGGTGTCGTGTCAGGCGCGTCATGTACAAGGTGAGACGTCGCCGCGCCGCGAGTGTTTGCGAGCAGTCGCCGCTGCAGCCTGTCGAGGGCGAGATAGGCGAGGCCGCCCACGAGCAGACCCCAGACGATCTTGAGCCAGGCGTGCGGGACGGCGTAGTACGTCCCGACGGCGATCGCCACCGCAACGACCGCCGCCACGTTGACCCCTCCCAGGTAGCGATAGCGGCCGTGCGGATCGAAGAGCGCTGCCGCGTCCAGACGGCGGCGCTGCACGACCAGATAGTCCGCCAGCACGACTCCGGCGAGCGGTGCCCCGAGATTCCCGAGATGCGTGATCCACTCCTGGGCCCGGTTCACGAAATCCGGGAACGCGGAGAGCCCGATGGCGCCCGCGGCGACGAGGAGCGTGGCGCGTAGGCGGCCAAGCTGCGGGATCATGTTCACGAGGGAGAGACCACCGGTGTAGACGTTCGTGATGTTGGCGGCGATGCCCTGGACGACGATGGCTCCGAGCAGCAGGACGAGCACCGGATTGGACGAGGTGAGCTCGGCCACCGCCACGAAGGGGTTCACCTCCCCGGTGGCCGCCGCCGCGTAGCCGCCGACGAACGTGGTCACGAGCGCGGCCAGCAGGGCCGAGGCGGCGTAGCCGATGCGCATGTCGCGCCGCGTGGGCGTGTAGCGGCAGAAGTCGGCGACGCTCGTCACCAGCGTCAGTGAGGACCCGCACATCACCGTCAGGTAGGTCGCGAACCCGGTCCAGGTGAAGGCCTGCTCCGGTGAGTCGAAGACGCGGCCGACGTCGTAGCGCGGGTTGTCCGTGGCCAGGAACAGCGCCACCAGGACGCCCGTGAAGCCCACCGAGACGGGCAGCACGACGCGCAGCAGCCAGCGCGTGACATCGAACCCGAGCACGGCCAGGATCGCGTGGAACCCGGCGAGGGCGAGCGCGACCGGGACGAGCGGCGGCCGCTCGCCGGAGATGCCGAACACGATCGCCTGGAAGCCGAGGCCACCGGTGATCGCCTGCGCCGCAAACCAGTAGGAGGCGGCGATGATCCGGTACGGGGAGCTGAGCAGCCGTGCGCCCCAGAAGCCCAGCGAGCCCCGCATCGCCACCTGCCCGGGCAGACCGTGGTCGACTCCCGGCTCGGCCACGACCACGAGCAGTGCGTAGGCGACGGCCTGTCCGAGCAGCATCGCCAGCACCGCCCAGGGCAGCGGCAACCCGCCCTGCACGACCGCGAGCGCGCCAAGGACGTACATGACCGGGTTGAGGAAGAAGGTGAAGTTGATCGCGAACAGGTCGCGCCAGCCGACCGTGCGCAGGTGCGCCGGGATCGGTTCGACACCGTACTCCTCTACGGCCGGCATGGCGCCGCGCGTGCCAGCAGTGAACCGCAGGACGCTGAAGCATCCCGCCGGGCCGGGCGCGCTGCGGGGCCCTTCAGGGCCTCGCAAGCAGCTCGTCCCGGGACGAGGGCCGAATTCGCCTCGCCGGATGGCCAGTTGCTGGTCGAGGTTCCACTCCTCGCGAGGCCCTGAAGGGCCCCGCAGCACGCCACTGCGGATGACCAGTTGCCGGTCGAGCTTCCACTCCTCGCGAGGCCCTGAAGGGCGCCGCAGCACGCCGCATTCGCCGCTGCGGATAACCAACTGCCGGCCGAGCCTCCACTACCCACGAACCCCTGAAAGGCCCCGCAGTACACCGTTCCGACGCCTAGCGGGATACGCGCGAGGGGCCCATCCCGGTAGGCCGGGCGCGCTGCGGGGCCCTTCAGGGCCTCGCAAGCAGCTCGTCCCGGGACGAGGGCCGAATTCGCCTCGCCGGATGGCCAGTTGCTGGTCGAGGTTCCACTCCTCGCGAGGCCCTGAAGGGCCCCGCAGCACGCCACTGCGGATGACCAGTTGCCGGTCGAGCTTCCACTCCTCGCGAGGCCCTGAAGGGCCCCGCAGCACGCCTGATTCGCCGCTGCGGATGACCAACTGCCGGTCGAGCCTCCACTCCCCACGAACCCCTGAAAGGCCCCGCAGTACACCGTTCCATCCTGCCCATCCAGGCGCCGCCCGTTGCGGGATGCTTCAGCGTCCTGCGGTTGGGATCTGCGCGGCCCCACCCGTCAGCTCATGCGGTGTCGGTTCAGGAAGTCCACCACGACCCGACCGTGCTCCTCGGTGGCGTCGAAGATCGTGGAGTGCCCGGCGCCCTTGATCACGTGCTTCTCGGCGCCGGCGATGCCCTGGAAGACACCCTCCTGACCGACGCCGCCAGGCCCCTGGTCCCACGGGGTCATCAGGTCCTCGTCGCCGCCGAGGACGAGCGCGGGCGACGTGATCTTGGGCAGCCAGGGGCGCAGATCCATGTCGCACATCACCTGGCACACGGCGGTAAACACCTCGCGCCGGTTGGAGTCGCGGAGGATCTGCTGGCAATGGTCGGCGATGCCGGCGCCCAGCTCGCTCTCCAGGAAGCGCTTGTTCACGGCCTGCCACGCGATCAGCTCGGCGAGGATGCGGCTGCCGGGGCCTTCGGGATCGAGGTTGGCGATGTCGATCCAGTTCTTGAAGATCAGCCGCCCCATGCGGCCGAGCTTGGCCGCGGAACAGTTGATCACGACCGAGGCGGTGCGCTCCGGGTACTTCCCGGCGAACGTGATCGCTACCATGCCGCCGAACGAGGTGCCGTGGATGTGCGCCCGCTCGTGGCCGAGCACGTCCATCAGCGCCGCCAGGTCGTCGGCGAAGACCTCGGTGTCGTAGTCCTGGAGCGGCTTGTCGGTCTGCCCGTACCCGCGCTGGTCGTAGTCGATCGCCTGGAACCCGGCGCCGGCCACGATGGGGGTCACGGGATCGAGGTTGAAGTGCCCGAACCCGGCTCCGTGGATCTGCAGGACCGGCTCGCCGATCCCGGTGATCCGGTGCCACATCGAGATCCCGTTGACCTCGATCATCCCTTCGGTCTGCTGCAGCGTCTCCGACATGCTCACCTCCGCTTCGGTTTCTCGCGACTGGCGCGAGTATCGCACCAGCGCGGATGTCTGACAATGGGATCCGAGCCGTTCCGGATCCCCGGCGGCGGAGCGTCAGGAGTTCGTGATGGTCAGCGGCGGGCAGGGCTCGAGGTCCCGGAACGGCGCACGGGGCGTCTCTGTCATGCTCGCGCCATGGGCCGTCGCGTGATCGATCTCAGCCAGCCGCTCGGCCGGGAGAGCCAGCTGCACCCCTTCTTCCCGCCGACGCAGATCCTCCGTCACATCCAGCACAGCGACGCCGCGGAGGGACGACCGTCCTTCAACGCAGAGGTCATCATCACCTCGAACCACGCGGCCACCCATGTGGATGCGTTCGGCCATTACCAGCGCGGTGGCGACACGATCGCCGAGCTGCCGCTCGATCTCTTCTGCGGGGAGGCGATCTGCGTCGACATCAGGCAGTTCCCCAGGGGTCACGATGTCAGCGCCGCCGAGGTCGAGGCAGCGGTCGCCGGTTCCGGCCAGGACCTGCGACGGGACGACATCCTGCTCTTCTGCTCCGATCACTACAACCGCACGGTCGGAACGCCCGCGTTCCTCGACGGGTTTTGCGGCATCTCCGCCGAGGCGGTGCACTGGATGGCGGATCGGGGCGTCAAGATCTTCGGCGTGGAGACGATCTCACCCGATCTCGTCTACCTGACGGACGAGTATCCGACCCATCGCGCCTGCGCCGAGCGCAGGCTCACGCACTACGAGAACCTGAACAACCTCAAGGAGGTCGTCGGTCGGCGCTTCCTCTTCGTCGGGCTCCCGCTCCGGCTCGAGCCCGCGTACGGCTCCCCGGTGCGTGCCGCCGCGATCCTCGATGCCTGAGCAGCCCCACCGACCGAAACGGACGAGCACGTGAAGATCGTCGTCGTCGGTGCCGGGGTCGTGGGCCTGGCGTGCGCGTACGAACTGCGTCGGGCAGGTGCCGAGGTCGAGGTCGTCGACAGAGGCCCCGTCGGCCATGGCACGTCGTACGGCAATACCGGCTGGGTCTGCCCGTCGTTCACCTACCCCCTCCCCGGCCCGGGCATCGTCGGCGACGGGCTGCGCAGTGCCTTCCACCGCGACGGGCCGCTGGCGCTCCGACCCGGCCTCGACCCCGGATATCTGCGCTGGCTGTGGCGCTTCCGGCGCAACTGCACGCGTCAGCGTTGGCAGGAGGGCGTGCAGGCCCTGCTCGGCCTGAACGAGGTCACACTGACCACACTCGACGCGTACAAGGACGCAGGCGTCGTGTTCGAGATGCACGGCGGAGGGCTCCTGCTCGCTGCGCTGTCCGAGCCGAAGGCGCAGTCGTATGGCGAGCTGTTCGACGAGCTCCACACCTGCGGGTTCCGCGGGCGGACGGAGCACGTGAGCGGCGACCAGGCCCGCGAGCTGGAGCCGACGCTCGGGCCGGCGGTCGCAGGCGGCGTGCTCGCCGAGCTCGACCGTTGGGTCGATCCGCTCTCGCTCACGCAGGGACTGGCCGCGTGGCTCGCGGCCAACGGCGCAACCGTGCGCGAGGGCGTTCAGGTGACGTCGGTGACCGGCTCGCGTGTCGTCACCGACCAGGGTGACGTCCCGTGCGACGCGGTGATCGTGGCGGCAGGCCCTTCCTCCCCCACTCTCCTCCGCTCGCTCGGGATTCCGGTCGGCGTGCAGCCCGCGCGCGGGTACAGCGTCACCTACGACCGGCGCGCGGCCGCCACGCCCACGCGGGCCCTCTACCTGGCCGAAGCGTTGATCGGCGCGAGCACGTACGCGGACCGGGTGCGGCTCGCAGGGGTCTTCGAGCTCGGTCAGAGCGGGCTGCAGATCGAGCGCGGACGGCTGCGGAAGATGCTCGAGAGCGTCGATCCCTTCTTCCGCGACTGGCAACCCAGCCGCTCGACCGCGCTCGAGGAGTGGGTCGGCCTGCGCCCCCTCACCTCGGACGGCCTCCCGCTGATCGGCCCCTCACCGCGCGACGCGCGCGTCTACGTGGCCACCGGCCACGGCATGCTCGGCATCACACTCGCTCCCGCCACCGGCGCCCTGCTGGCGGCGCTGGTGCTGCGGGGCGAGGCAGGCCCGGCGCTCGCGCCCTTCTCGCCGGCCCGCCCCGGCTGACGGGCCACGGCGTTATCGCCGCAACACCGTGGGGTCAGGTCGCAAGCGCCGAGGAGTGCTGGACGTCTACCGCTAGCCAACCCTGAGGTTGGGACGTCCGAGGACGTCGGGGTTGACGACATTGATGGGAATGGTGCCGCGCAGAACGTCTGCGACGTTGCGGGCAGCCTTGGCCTGAAGCTCCGCGATCGCTGTCTCCGAGTAGAACGCCGCATGGGGGGTCACGATCGCGTTGTCGAGTCGCAACAGCGGGTGGTCTGCCGGGGGTGGCTCCTGTCGTAGCACGTCCAGCGCGGCCCCGGCGATCCACCTCTCCGTGAGCGCCTGGAAGAGCGCGTCCTCGTCCACGAGGGCCCCGCGTGACGTGTTGATCAGATACGCGGACGGTTTCATCAGCCGGAGCTCCCGCTCGGCAACGAGACCGGCGGTCTCGGGGGTCGCGGGCGCATGCAGCGAAACGTAGTCCGCCTCGGCAAGCACACGATCGAGGTCGTTCGTCAGCTCCACGTCGGCCCTGGTCGAGGGGGTGACGCGCGGTGTGTAGGCGAGGACACGCATGCCAAACCCGCGTGCCTTCGGAACGAGGGCCTGCGCGATGCTGCCGAATCCGATCAGACCGAGCGTCTGCTCACGCAACCGCGGCAGCCCCCGTCCGGCGGAGAGATCCCAAACGCCGGCATGTGTGGCGCGCGCGAAGGTCACGACGCGCCGCGCGCACGCGAGAAGCAGCGCCATCGCGTGATCGGAGACCTCCTCGAGGCAGAAGTCCGGCACGTTCGTGACAAGGATGCCGAGCTCCGTCGCCTGCCCGACGGGGATGTTGTCCAGCCCGACCCCATAGCGGGAGACGACCAGGCAGCCCGGCGAGGCGTCGAGGGCAGCCGGCGGCACCGGCTTCCAGTTCGTCAGGATCGCGTCCACGTCGACGGCGAGCTCCACGAGCTCGGCCGCATCGCCGCGCAGAGCGACGACGAGCTCCGCCCCCACCCCTGCGAGGATCTCGCGCTCGATGTCGAGTGACGGCCACGCGTGATCGGTCACCAGCACCTTCCGGGACATCAACCCACCCCTCCGCTCGTCTTCGCCGGACGGCACGCGCTCACTGGCCTGGATCCTCGCGCACCTGGAGAGCATGCCAGTGTGTTCGATCTCGGCGATGACGACGGCGGCGACGTCCGGCGCGCCCTCAGTGTGTTCCTTCTCACCGCGCGACCCCGAGCTCGGGTAGCTCGAGCTCTCCCGCGCGGTAGGCCTTCATGTACGCCCGACAGTGTCGGTCGGCGCCGCTCAGCACGTCGCGAGCGAGCTGGAACGGCCGTGACTCGCGGTCGAGCGCGATCGCCTGTTCGACGCTGTTCGTGACCGGGTCGACGATGCCGCTGTCCGCTCCCGCCTCGATCGCCAGCACGAGGAAGACGTCGTTGATCAGCCGCCGTCCCGGCAGTCCGAAGCTGATGTTGCTCATCCCACCCGTCAGATGGATCTCGCCGCCATACCGGGAGCGCAACTCACGAAAGGCGCCGAGGCAGTGCTCTGCGAAGTCGCCGTCGACGGAGATCGGGAAGACGAGCGGGTCGACGTAGACGAGGTCGGGGGCAATGCCCTTGCCGAGCACGAGGTCGATCATCTGGCTCGCGTTCTCGACCCGCTGCTCCGTGTTCGACGGCATTCCGGAAGCACCGGCGGCCGTAACGATCACCGCGCCCCCAGCCGCGGCCGCCAGGTCGAGCGCCTCCACACGCTCCAACGAGGCTGAGTTCAGCATGGGAGGCCCGGCCGAGCGCTCCGCCGCCTCCATGCCGGCGGCGATGATCTCGAGGTTCGAGGAGTCGATCGAGAGCGGCACCGGCACGAGCGGTGCGAGCAGGTCGACGAGCCAGCGCATCGTGGCGATCTGCTCGGGTAGTCGGTGCGAGTACTCGTCGACGTTGATGTCGATGAAGTGCGCGCCGCACTCGACCTGGCGCAGCGCCATGGCGCGGAGGTAGGCGAGGCCGGCCTCGGCGTCCTCGCCGTCTCGTTCCTTCGCAAGTCGCACAGCGCTACGCACATGCTTGACTCGCCCCTCCTCGTATTCCTGGGTGCGCAGCTCCTCGTCGGGGATCGGCAGCCAGCGCTCGACGCCCGCCTCGTCGAGAAACCGGATCGCTTCGCGACCTTCGCCGTCGACGCCGAGGAGAGGGCCCGGGCGCCGCACGATGCGCGTTGTGTGGACGTTCTCCCCGATGATGCGGAACGGGACATTGCCGGCCGAGGTCAAGATCCACCCTCCTCCTGGCCTGCGTCGTGCCCGGCCTTCGCATGATGATCCCGCCCGAGGCGCGAATTCCCCCAGGCGCTCGCGCCCGGCAGGCTGTTGTCCTTGATCACGACGGGTCCCCGGACGTCTGCACTGTCGACGAGCGGCTTGAACTGACACCCGTCGACGAAAAGGTCGAAGAAGTCCGGCGTCGTCTCAAGCTCCACGTGCTCGATCCTGCGGATCAGGCGCTCGGCCGCGTCCCGTGCCTTGACGGAGAGAAGAAGCTCGCGCGCCCCTTTCAACGACGCATTCCCGACCTTCACGACCCGGTCCGCCGGAACGGGCGCTAGGAACCCGATCACGATTGCGTTGTCGACATTGACGTAGGACGCGAACCCGCCCGCAAGGTACAGGCGCTCGACCTCAGCCGAGGCGATGCCGAGCTCTCGCAGCAGGATTGCCTGGCCGACGGTGTTCGCGGCTTTTGCTTGCGCGAGCGCCGAAGCGTCGGCGCGGCTGAAGGTGATGCCCGCCTCCGGCACGACCTCGACGAGGGGCGCCCGCTCCGCGAAGACCCCCTTGGCGCTCATCCGGTTGGAGCGCCGCAAGGCCGCTACGAGGTCGATCAGCCCGGAGCCGCAGATGCCGGTGGGCTCCGCGCCGTCGACCGTCTCGAACGCCATGCGACCGTCGTCGTCCATCGCCAGCGATTCGATCGCGCCGGCGGAGGCCTGCATTCCGTAGGTGATCTCCCCACCCTCGAACGCGGGCCCGGCAGGACAGCTGGCGGCCACGATCCTGCCTCGTGCCGCGACGACCACCTCGGTGTTCGTGCCGACGTCGACGAGCATCGTGACTCCCTCGTGCTCGGGATCGAGCCCGATCGCGACGAGATCCGCGACGACATCGGCGCCGACGTGGCTCGCGATCAGCGGCGCACCCCAGATCCGGGCCAGTGGGTGCGCGTGGAAGCCGAGGTCGCGCGCGAGCGCCGTCAGCGCAGTCGTCGCGCGGAGCCCGGCCAGTAGGTCGAGCTCGGTCGACGACTTGTACGGCCGCTGCCCGATGGGCGAGACGTCGAGTCCGAAGAAGAGGTCGCGCATCGTCGGGTTCCCGACGACCACGACCTCGAACACCTCGCGCCGGTCGATCCCGCAGCGGTCGTACAGCTGGCGCAACTCCTTGTTGATCGCCTTGCGCAGCGACTGCCGGAGCTGCCCTCGCGACGGCCCGTCGTCGTAGCTGATGCGGTTCATCACGTCACTGCCGCCGAAGCGCTGCGGGTTCTCGAGCGCCACGATCTCGACGATGCGTCCGTCGTCCAGGTCGACGAGCTCGAAGGCGACAGTCGTCGTGCCGATGTCGAGCGCGATGCCGTACATGCCGCCGGTCCGCGGAGCGATGGGATCCTTCCCGTGATGGATGATGCCGTCGATCATCTGCACGACCGGGTCGATCGGCGCCGTGCGGAGCTCGGGCTCGGGGACGACGATGCGGAGCCGCCGTTCCAGAATCGCGAAGGACACCCGTGCCTGCGGATCGCCCACGACTGCCTGGCAGGCCAGCCTGTACGGCTCGCGGAGGAACGCCTCCGGCTCGGTCGGCGGTGCGAGATGCTCGGCTCCCGCCTTCACCTCCACGATGCACTCACGGCAACGACCCGTCCGCCGACACGACGTGGGGACAAGAAGGGCGTCTCTCCCCGCGTCGTCGAACAGCGTCCGGGCCCCGCCGCCGTGCGACCGGCTACCGGGAGGAGAGCTAGCCGGTATCCCAGGCACTGCGGTAGTCGAGCTTGTCGTCCCCGCCGCAGATCTTCAATTGCGTCGGATCCTCCGGCTGGCGCTGGTTACGGCAGCCGAACTGGGCAGTGCACTGATCGAGCCGGTTCTTGTACGGACAGCGGCGCCCGATCAGATCATCGACGGTCACCTGCATCGACGAGAAGATCTCGCCAATCCGGTCGAGACGCTCCCGGTACGCAGCAGGGTCGATCGTCTCAGCCACGCGCCTCCACCCCGATCAACTGCTTCGCGAGCGCAACGCACGCCATCGCGTCCTTGCCGTAGCCGTCCGCTCCCATGTCGTCGGCGAACTCCTGCGTCACGGGCGCTCCGCCGACCATGATCTTGACGACGTCGCGCACGTCGGCGTCGATGAACGCGTCGATCGTCCTACCCATGTTCGGCATCGTCGTCGTGAGCAGCGCGGACATGCCGACGACCGAGGGCTTGTGCCCCTCGACTGCGTCGATGAAGTCGTCGGCAGAGACGTCGACGCCGAGATCGACGACCTCGAAGCCGGAGCCACGAAGCATCATGATGCAGAGGTTCTTGCCGATGTCGTGCAGATCTCCCTTGACCGTGCCCATCACGACCTTGCCCAGGGGATCGATGCCAGCGTCGGACAGGATCGGCTCGATGTGGGCCATACCGGCTTTCATCGCACGGGCGCAGGCCAGCACTTCCGGCACGTAGATGACGTTTTCGCGGAACTTCACCCCGACGATTCCCATTCCGGAGATCAGCCCGTCGTCCATCACCTCGAGGGCAGGTGTGCCGGCCGCGAGGGCCTCTTGCGTCAGCCGGTCGACCGTGTCGTCGGCACCGTCTACGAGCGCGGCTGCGATGTCCTGCATGGCCCTGCTCGCGGCCGCAAACAGGGTGATGAGCCGCTCGCGCTCGTCGGGCCGCTCGACGAACTCGTCGATCTCCTGGCGAATGAAATCGTTTTCGATGTCCGTCAGCGTGGCCATCGGCTCCTCATCACGCGGTCATCGTGGGCGTGCGGTCGCCGGCGGCGTGCCACTCGAGCACCGCCTCGGGAATCGCGCGCAGGTTCTCGATCGGCGTCTGGAGCGGGATCGCGCACTCGGGCCCAACCATCTGGACACCTGCCTCGAGGTTCTTCCAAACCTCGCGCTTCACCTCGGCCGGCCCTTTCGCGAACAGGGTCTCGGGGTTGTTGACGTTGCCGACGAGACTGATGCGGCCGTCGACGATGGCCATCGACTCGGCAGGCTCGTTCTTCGAGTCGTAGTGGAAGGCGGCCATGCCCGTCTGCGCGATGGCGTCCATGCGGTCGACCGTCTTGCCGCAGATGTGGAGGATGATCGGGCCGGGGATCCGTTCGGCGAACTCGCGATGCATCTCCTGCAGGTACCGGCGGTAGTACTCGCCGGAGACGAGGTCGCCCGTCGCGTGATCGGGGAGGGTGACGGCGTCCGCGCCCGCCTCGATCTGCGCCACCCCGAAGGCGACCGTCATCTCCTTGAAACGCTCGAGGATCAGCCTCGTCTGGTCCGGATCGTCGAGCGAGAGGAGCAGGAACGGCTCGACACCGAAGCAGTGATAGGCCTGCGACCAGGGGCCCATCGTCTTGCCGATGATGGCGACGCCCTCCCCAAGCTCCCGGCGGAGGATCCGGATCGCCTCGAGCACGCAGAGGGTGTCAGGCCGCTCGAGCAAGTCCTCGGGCACGGCGATGTCGTCCGGCGTCTCGTAGATCGGCTCGCGCATCTTGACCGTCGGCCAGTTGTCCTTCTGCTCCCACTGGATCTTGCAGCCGATTGCCGACGACTCCTGGATGATCGAGAAGACCGGCATCACCGAGTCGAACCCGAGCTCGGTGTACCCCGTCGCCGCGAGCCGAGCCATCAACTCGGGCTCCCGATTCGCGTCGGGAAACGGCGCGTCGACCAGGTCCATCAGCTCGACGGTCGCGACCGAGGTCGGGTTCACGACAGGGGTGCGGTCGACCGGCTCGCGCC
The DNA here is from genome assembly GCA_963738505.1 of uncultured Actinomycetes bacterium. Lineage (GTDB taxonomy): Bacteria > Actinomycetota > Thermoleophilia > Gaiellales > Gaiellaceae > Gaiella. The sequence goes on from CAVTWR010000005.1 coordinate 185,512, forward strand.
GTAGCGCTGCAAGCACCCGCTCACGGCTCGTCATCGGTGCAACGGTCTCGCTCATCGTCTCCTCATTCCTGTGCGCTCGGGGCTACGAGCACGCCGCGGGATGCGCTCAGCTCTTCCTCGCGCAGCGAGGCGCGAAGATTCTGTGCGCGCAGGAGCATGAGCGCGATCAGCGGATCGTGCTCATGCCCGCAGGGAAACGAGACGACCTGGTCGTCTGAGGCAGATAGCTGGGCGAGCTTCACGAGGGCCGCTGCGATCGCGGGCGCGCGGCTCGGCGCTTCCTCGGTGACGCCGTCGGCGCACACGCGGTAGGCGCCGTGGCCGAGCGACTCGATCCTGATCGTCTGCTCGCTCCTCGTGTCCGGCACCTCGAGCGGCCGCGGCACGACCGGAACCGAGGGATCCTGCTTGGCGGCCTCGAGGAACAGGCGCTTGGCCGCTGCGGCATGCCAGGTGTGGCAGCGGAACCAGAGCTGTCGACCCTCGCCTTCCGCCTGCTCGAGGCCGCCGAGCACCGCCATCGCGTGAGAGAGGAAGCGCACGCGCTCCTCGGTGCCCGGTTTGGAGCTGTACGAGTGCACCAGGCCGACCGGTCCATCGGCCTCGTTCGCCAGATAGAGGCCGATCGAGATATCCGAGCAGTGTGGATCCATCGAGATGAGCTCCACACGCCGCCACCGGTCTTCAAGCAGGGCCACACCCGTCTCCTCAGCGTAGACTGTTAACAGTCTACGCTGGACGGGATCGACCTGTCAACCTCCGGCTGCAGCCGTCACCCGCCGGCGATCTGGGCGAACAGCCGCTCCTCGGCGTAGCGGTAGTGCTCCTCGACCGCCTCCCGCGCCCGCCGCAGGTCGCGAGATTGGAGCGCGTCGAGGATCGCGCGGTGCACCGGCCGGTCGAGATCGCTGCGCAGCGTCGGGTTTGCTTCTGCCGCAGTTCGCAGGAGCAAGGCGGTCTGCGCGAGCATCGTGTCGTAGATCTCGGTCATGCGACGATTCCCGGCCAGCGCCACGAAGCGGCGGTGGAAGGCGAAATCGTGCTCCGCGATAGCCGCGTAGTCGGCTTTGGCTCTGCGAGCCGCCTCCATCGCCCGCAGCGGCTCGGCGAGGCTCTCGAGCTGCGTGTCGCTCACACGGACGATGAGAGCCTTGCTGGCCGTCAACTCGAGCCCCTCGCGAACTGCATAGACCTCCGCGAGATCACGCGCCGTCAGCGTCGAGACGACGGTGCCACGCCGCGGCAGCTCTGCGACAAGGCCTTCCCGGGCGAGCTCCCGGATAGCCTCCCGGACCGGCCCCCTGCTCGTCCCGAACCGATCTGCCAGCTCGCTCTCGACCAGCTTTGCCCCGGCCGGCAGACTCCCGTCGAGAATCGCGGTGCGCACCCGCACGGCGACAGCTTCCCACAGCTGGGGAACGCGAACGGAGTCGGGAGACTCACTGTTAACCGTCAACCACCGCGGGGTACTCTACTCGCCTCCCTAGCGTGCAGCGGCGACATCGTCGAGCGCGCCGGTCAGGCCCGAGGCGATCTCGTCCGATATCTCGCGCGGGATGACGAGCGGCGGCGAAATCCGATGCCCTTGGCGAACGTGACCGCGTCCGGATCGAGACCGACACGGCTGCAGGCAAACCAGTCACCCACGCGCCCGTAGCCGCAGATCACCTCGTCGAGCGCGGCGGTCAGGCCCGAGGCCGATCTCGCCCAGTTCTGCGCGCGTAACGACGAGCGACGGCGAGATGATCCCCACCCTCACCGCGCACGCGGTAACCCGCGCGAAAGTGTTGTCTGATTCGACAAGAATGACCTTCACACTCGACCGCTGACCGATCGCGGCCGACCTGGCCCGCCCGCGAACCAGGAATCAGCGTCCCGCCGAGCCGGTGTTGCGCCCGAGGTGCCGAGGCCGCTAAGGGTGAATTTCGATGGCCATCGTCGCGGCTTCCATGTCCCAGAAGTCGCGGCGGAACTCGGCCTGCGTCCACGCCCGCTTGGGGATCAGCCGGCGTTTCAGCGTGAACGTCACCGGCTCGTCCCCGAAGGGGAACGGCGTCATCCGCACCCGCCACGGCCCGAGCGGCTCCAGCGCGTGGTCCATGATCTCCGCCGGCTCGCCTGCTTCGACGTCGCGCAGGCAGAAGTAGAGACAGAGCCTGTCGTACATCTGCAAGCGGCGATAGTCGGCCCAGCGCAGCTCGTCCTCCACCCCGGCCGCGCGTGCCCGCTCGGCCTGGATCGCCTCCTGCTCGGCCACGAACGCCTCGACGAGGTCACGCACCGCGTCGGCGTTGGCGAGCTTGAGGTCGGGGTCGGTGCCGTAGCGCTGCCGGTAGATCCCACTCCCGTGCATGGAAACGAGCAGACCGGCGTAAGGATCCTCGTCGGTGACCGAGGCGATGCACGCACGATAGAAGGCGAGGTGTGCCGGTACCGCCACGCCGAGGAACGGGCACGGGCTTGCCGGCGGCGTCCACGAGCGGCGACTGCTCCCAGACGGCCCAGCCGTCGTCGTGCCGGTCGGCGGCGAGCTCGAGCGAGGAATGCAGCGGGCCGCGATCGACCCAGGCCCGCGCGAACTGGCCGCACGTCTCGCCGTGGTCGGTTTGCAGGATCACCTGCCAGGCGTCTCCCACGTCGCGGACGATCATGCCCGCAAGGATACGACGATCAGGGCCGCGCCGCGCGACGCCAGGCGAGGAGCGAGGCGAGCAACAGGGCTCCGATCACCACGAACCCGATGCGTCCGTCCCCCGGGAGCCCGTCGAAGGTCAAGCCGACGAGAGGGGTGCCGACCAGGATGACGGCGGACGCGCAGACGTTGACGAAGGCGATCGCCGCCGCAGGCCCGTCGGGACGGAGGCGTTGCGCAGCGGTGTAGAGACCGACCCACGGCAACCCGGCGGCGATGCCGAAGACAAGGGCGGCAGCAGCCGCGGCACGATGGCCGGAACCCCGGTCGCCAGCAGGAAGGCGGCGAGCGCGGCGACGACGAGCGACCAGGCGGTGACGGCGCGGTGCAGTCCGCGGCGCACGACGATCCCACCTGCGGGACGGGAGACGATGCCCGCGAGCAAGATCGTGCCGCCGGCCAGTCCGGCGGCGGTGGCGCCGACGCCCTGCCGCTCGAGCAGCGTGACCACCCAGTTGCCGGCAACCACGTTGAGACCGAACGTCGCCGCGTGGAGGATGCCGAGGGGCACGAGGGCCCCGTCCGTGAGGAGGCCCGCCCGCCGCGGGGCGGCCGGTCGAATCGCTCGCACGCCCAGCACCGGGCCGACGGCGAGAGCGACGTAGGCCAGCGAGAGCCAATACGGCGCACGCCACCCGGTGACACCGGCGAAGGCCGGTACGGTCATCAGGGCGAGCCCCGCCGACGCGGTCGTGACGCCGCCGAAGAGGCCCTGCGCGAGAGGACCGCCGCCGCCCGCGCGGATCAGGTCGATGCCCGCAACGAATCCGGTGCCGGTGCCGATCCCCACGATCGCCCGGCCGACAAGCGCCGGACCGATCGAGTCGTCGGCGAGCAGGAGCGCGTTCCCCGCGACGATGCAGGCGATCGAGAGGAGCGCGACGCGGCGCGAGCCGATCCGGTCGGCAACCTGGCCGGCGGGAATCTGCACGAGGAGATGCGTGACGAAGAGCGCCGTGGTCAGGAGGCCGACCACGCCGAGTGAGACTCCGTAGGCTGAGGCCAGCCGCTCGGCGACCGCACCCGTGTTGGCGATGTTCCAGGTCAGCGCCCCTCCGAGCACAAGCCCGGCCACGATCGCCGTGGGGTTGCGCTCGCTCACTGCGTCAGCTTCTCACGGCTCCGCGCGACCGCGCCGTGAGGGCGGAGCGCCCAGGTGGAGGCCTGGCCGCTCGCGGAACGTGCTTGCAGCTCCGCCCGGATTCCGAGCTGGCCGAGTTGAGCGGTGACCGTTTCGTCAGGCTCGCGCGGCAGGAGGAGTGGGAGCGCGGGGCCCTTCAGGGCCTCGCAAGACGTGCTGCTATCCAGCGGTCCACCCTTCTTGAGCGGTGGGCCGACACCCGGACACCGACAGGTCCCAGCCCTTCCTTGCAGTCGAGGCTCTGCCTCGGTTGGGGACGAACTCCTTGCGAGGCCCTGAAGGGCCCCGCTGCGGCCCCTCCGCTCCTCTTGGGGATGAACTCCTTGGAGGCCCCGAAGGGCTGTCCAGCGCGGGGGCGATGCCTCGCTCTGGGGTTGTGTATGACGCTCCTCTGCGGAGGGAGCCCGTAGGGCGAGCAGGAGAGGGTCGTGGCGGTGGTGTCCGATGCCTGTGCGAGGGTCCGGCTCGGCGGCGGGATGACTCCTGAAGTGTCTGGTCGCGTTGCGTGCCCTTGTGGGGATCTGTCTCCAGCCGCCGTAGCGGATGGCGCCGGGACTTCATAGAAGCCTGGACATCACTCGACACAGCTCTGTCCGGCGACATCCACTCCCTTTCAGCCCGAGGAAGTGGCGGGATCATGATCGCAGTTGGCGTGGACAGCCACAAGGCCTCGCTTGCGCCGTCGCTCTCAGTCGTTTGGGTGAGCTGTGCGGCGAGCTCACGATCAACGCCAATCCGGGCGGCTATGCCGAGTTCGTTGGCTGGGTGGACTGTCTTGGTGAGGAGGTGGTGGTGGGGATCGAGGGTGCGCGCATCTCGGGTACTGGCCTTGCGAGGCCCTGAAGGGCCAGGGCTCCGTTGTGTTCTCGGTTGAGCGTCCACGCCGATGCTAGTGAGGCCCTGAAGGGATCGCCTCACGCGCTCACGGCGGCCACGCATCTCCTGGTGAGGCCCTGGCGACGCCACCCCCGCTCGGGCCGCACGGCGATCGCGGCCTGCTGCTGGCGTATCGCTCCTGGTCCTGTGCGGCACGGCTGCTGACCGCGGCAGGCGCTGCACACCACGCGCCGTCACGTTGCGGCTTCGGATCGGCGAGGGCAACGGCACGCAGCTCGTGCGCGAGTCCTCGCGAGGCGGGCCCGCAGCGAGAGCACGAGCGTGGAACGTCGTGTTCACGGTGCTCCGTACCTTGCGAGCCTCTGAAGAGGCCCGCAGGGCGCCTTACCCGGCGGCCCGCACGCCTGCCCGGACGCTCTCCGTCGCCGCCTCGTCCACCGCCATCCGCTCCGCGTCGATGACCACCCCGTAGTCGCTGTGACCCAGCCAGCTCAGGTGGGAACCCGTCGAGCACGTCGGAGAGCCCCGCCGCCGGATCACGGTCGAACGGTTCGCCGTAGCCGCCGGAGTTGGGCACGGCACAGCTCGATCGTCGACCCGGCCTTCAGCGCCTTCCCGGTGAACTTCGGCCGGCCACTCTCGACCGTCCCGTCCGTCGGTGACCTAGCCGTGCGCGAGCGTGCCGGTCCGCCGAAGGATGCCCCAGGCCGGGTCGGACTCGTCGCGGTCCCCTTGACAGGAGACGATCGTGTCCACGAGGAAGCGGTTCACGCGCACCATGCCGATGCCGCCACGCCACTTGCCGGCCGCGCACGGATCGTCGCGCAGCTCGTAGCGCTCCGTGCGCATCGGGAAGCGCCACTCGAGCTCCTCGATCGGGTTGTTGCGGGTGTTGGCGATCAGGCAGTCGACGGCATCGAGCCCATCCCTGCCAGGCCGCCCCCCGTAGGAGCCTTCGTCCACCTCCAGGTACACCCAGTACTCCCCCTCCTCCTCGTCGAAGCCGGAGTAGGCGAGGAACCCGAGATGCGCCGAGTTGCCGGCGGTGATCTGGTTCGGGATCACGGGCGCCAGCGCGCGCAGCGCGAGATCGACGGCTCGCTGTACCTGGCAGAAACGGGCGAAGCACGCCCGTGGGTAGTTGGGGTTGAAGATCGAGCCCTTGGGCGCGATCACGTTGACCGGCGCCAGCATCCCTTCGTTCTGCGGCACGAACACGGGGAAGGTGGCCTCGTCCAGGAAGATCATCCGCGTGATGAAGGTCATCGCGGAGACCGTCGTGCCCTCGAACGGGCAGTTGTAGCCGGTCGGCACCTCGTCGCTCGACCCGGTCAGGTCGAAGGTGATCTCGTCACCCTTGATCTCCACCGCGACCTGCACCGGCAGCTTCACACCGCGGTGCACGCCGTCGTCGTCGAGCCAGCCGACCTCCGTCTCGTAGCGGCCGTCCGGCACCTTCGCGATCTCCTGGCGCAGCATCTTCTCCGAGTAGTCGAGCCAGCCCTTGGCCACGTCGAGCACGGTCTGCAGCCCGTAGCGGCCGAGGAGCTCCCGGTAACGGGTACGCGCCAACTCGCAGGCGGCGATCATGGCGCGGATGTCGCCGTTGTTGAAGCTCGGCGTCCGGACGTTCTCGAGAATGTGCTTCCACAGTCCGGTCTGCCAGACGCCCTTCTCCTGCAGCTTCACGGCCCGGTAGATGTTGCCCTCCGACCAGTTGTCGACGAGATCGATGGCCAGCCCCGGATAGGCACCGCCGATATCGAGGACATGGGCGGACGCGCCCGAGAATCCGACCAGCTCGTCCTCGAAGAAGATGGGGATGACGATGGCCACGTCGGGTGAGTGCGTAGCGCCGCCGTAGGGGTCGTTGTGGAGGATGATGTCGCCCTCGTGGATGTCCTCCCCGAGCAGCTTGATCACGTTCTTCACGATCTTCGGCATCGCCCCCATGAACATCGGTGTCGAGTCCGACTCCGCCAGGTTGTTGCCCTGCGCGTCGAAGATGCCGGCACCGAGATCCTCCGACTCGCGGATGATCGAGGAGTACGACATGCGGTAGAGCACGCCCGCCATCTCCTTGGCGATCGAGGCAAAAGCGCCGCCGATCACGCGCATCAGGATCGGCGTCGAGAGCCCCGCCCCGCGCGCAACCTCGGAGCGGGGACGGGTCGTGCAGTCGATGACGATGTTGCCGTGCGCGTCGATCTCGGCGCTCAGACCCGGCGGGATCACGGTGGTCGTGTCGTACTGCTCGATGATGGCGGGGCCGACGAGCCGGTCGCCGGCCCGCAGTCCCTCGCGCTCGTAGAACGGCGTCAAGTGCCGCGCGGCCTGACCGTCCACGTCGAAGACGACCTCGCGCTCGAGCGTCTTCGCGCCGGCGGGATCACCCGTGCCGGCCGCCAGCTCGACGGCGCGGAGCTCGTCCACGCGCCCGATGCCGACGGTACGGATGTTGATGATCTCGATCGGCGCCTCGAAGCGATGGCCGTACTCGGCCTCGTGCGCGGTGTGGAAGCGCTGCTTCAGCTCCTCGACCCAGGCCTCGTCCACGCTGCCCGGCGGCACCTCCGTCCGCACCTCGTAGCCCTGGCCGGAGTAGCGGCAGTCGGCGAGGCGTCGCACGAGGCGGCGGTCGCCCGGGACGGCGTCCGCGTCGAGCTGCGCGATCGCCTGCTCCGTGAGCTCGTCGAAGCGCGCAGAGATGCGCGCGTGGTCGAGCGTCTTCAGCGCGTGGCGCTCGGTGGCCACGAACTCGTGCTGCAGGTCGGTGGCCAGCAGGCCGGTGGCGGCGATGATCCCCGGGTGCGGCGGTACGAGCACCCGGGCGATCTCCAGCTCGAGCGCGATGTCGCAGGCGAAGAGCGGCCCGGCCCCGCCCGCGGCGACGAGCGTGAACTCCCGCGGGTCGTAGCCGCGGCGCACCGAGTTGAGCTCGATCGCCTGGGTCATCCCGTACTTCTGGACCTGGAGCGCGCCGAGCGCAGCGTCCTCGAGGGAGACGCCGAGCTCGTCGGCGATCGACTGCACGGCCTGCTCGGCCAACGCCACGTCCAGCTGCATCTGCCCGCCGAGCAGCCCACGGTCCGAGCGCAGGCGGCCCAGCACGAGCTGCGCGTCTGTGGACGTGGGCAGCGTGCCGCCCCGTCCGTAGCAGGCCGGCCCCGGATCGGCGCCTGCCGATTGCGGGCCGACCCGGAAGACACCACCCTGGTCGACGTAGGCGATCGAGCCTCCCCCGGCGCCGATCGTGTCGATGTCCACCATCGGCACCATCGCCTGGTAGTCACCGATCTTCGTGTCCAGCAGGTGACGCATGCGCAGCTGGCCGCCCGCGGCGACGCCGATGTCGGCCGAGGTGCCGCCGATGTCCAGCGTGACGACGTTGTCGAAGCCGGCCACCTTGCCGGCCCAGATGCCGCCGATCAGCCCGGCCACCGGGCCGGACATGAGCAGGTTCACCGGTCGCGTGGCGGCGGACTCCACGGTCGCCATGCCGCCGGAGGACTGCATCATCTGCACCCCGTGCGCGAACCCCGCCTCCTCCATGGCGTCGGCGAAGCGGCCGACGTAGCGGGAGACCTTCGGCCCCACGTACGCGTTGAGGGCGACGGTGGAGAAGCGCTCGAACTCGCGGTAGAGCGGCAGCACCTCGTTGGAGATGGACAGGTACGCCTCGGGGAACTCCTCCTGCAGGATCTCCTTCACCCGGCGCTCGTGGGCCGGGTTGAGATAGCTGTGCAGGAAGCAGACGGCGACCGCCTCCACCCCGGCCTCGCGCAGCGCCCGCACGCGCTCGCGCACCTCGTCGTCGTCGAGCGGCGTGATCACCTCGCCGTCCGGAACGGTCACGCGCTCGGCCACCGTGAGCCGGTGGCGCCGCTTGATCAGGGGCCGAGACTGCCAGGGCAGCTCCTGCTGCAGCGAGAAGTTGAGCGGCTTCTTGTGCCGCGCGATGTGGAGGATGTCGCGGAACCCCTCGGTGGTGATCATCCCCACCTCGGCGCCGGTGTGCGTAAGCGCGATGTTGGTGGCCACGGTCGTCCCGTGCAGGAGGTTGTCGACCTCGGCCAGCGAGACGCCGGCCTTGGCGCAAAGCTGCGCGATGCCGTCCACCACGCCGCGCGCAGGGTCGTCCGGAGTCGAGGGAAGCTTGTCGACCGTGATCCGGCCAGATTCCTCGTCCACGAGGACGAGGTCGGTGAATGTTCCGCCGACGTCGACGCCGATCCGCTTCATCGCTCTACCCTCCGGGCTCGCTTGGCAGTTCGCGTATGCACTGTATACAGTGATGGGGGCACCGTCAGCAACAGACGGAGATCACCTCCCGGCCCACCCGCTCCATCTGCTCGCGGGCGCCGTTCAGATACGCGCAGGAGATCTCGTCGATCCCGAGCGCGAACAGCTCCCGCACCTTGGCCGTCACCTTCGCCGCATCTCCGGCGAGCGCGTAGTCGTCGATCAGCTCGCCGGTGAGAAAGGCCGTGTGGTCGGCCTCGGAATCGAGGTGACCTGCGTAGTAGTCGTAGTCGTCACGCGACTGCGGCAACCGCGTCATCGTCTCGGGCATGCCGTGCGCGGGATTCCGGCGCATCGTGTCGGCAATGTGGTTGGCGCACGCGGCGGGCGCCCAGCGGCACTTGTCCCAGGCCTCCTGCTGGTCGTCGCCGACCCACATCGCGGTCAGCACCGACAAACGGATCGCGTCGGGGTCGCGCCCCGCCGCCTCGGCGCCCGCGCGCACGTGCTCCATGGCCCACCGCACCGACGTCTCGTTGACGCCGACGTAGAGCATCACGCGGTCGGCCAGCGACCCGGCCAGCCACAGGTTCTTCGGCCCCGTAGCGGACATCATGATCGGGATGCGCGCGTCCTCCGCCAGCCAGCGGAAATGGACGTCGGCCCCGTTGATCTCCACGTGCTTCGCGGCCATCAGGTCGCGCAGCAGCGGGATCGACTCCGCCAGGAACGTGGTCTTGACCGGGTTGAGACCCATCGTCCGCACAGCGCTGTCGCCGCGGCCGATGCCGAGCTCGAGACGGCCCGGATGGAGGCCCGCCAGCGTGGCGAAGGCGCTGGCCGTGGTCGTCACATGCCGCGTGTAGGGGTTGGTGACCGCGGTGCCGACGACGATCCGCTCGGTCGCTGCCAACGCGTGGGTCATGTAGACGAAGCAGTCCTGCCAGAGGATCTGCGAGTCGATGAACCACGCGTGGCTGTACCCGGCCCGCTCCGCCGCCTGCACCGACTCGATGCACTCGGCGAAGTCCTGCGGCATGAACTGTGACCCGATCGTGCCCATCGCTTTCTCCTCTCGTCTCACGCGACTTTCGGGAAGGCCCGAAGCTCGGCGAGCGTCTGCTCGAGCGTGTTCACCTGTCCCCAGCCGACGCGGATCATCTCGATCGCCGGCTCGTGCAGGTGCGGGGTGGCCGTGCCGGTGCACTCCTCCACCACGACCGGCTTGAAGTCGCGGAACAGCGCGTCCTTGCAGGTGGCGCCGATGCACTGGTTCGTGAGCACGCCGGTGATGAGCACGGTCTCCGCTTCGAGCGTGCGCAAGATCTGCTCGAGGTTCGTGAGGAAGAACGCGGAGAGCCGCGTCTTCTCGACGAACCAGTCGCCCGGCTGCGGCGTCAGCTCCTCCAGGACCTCGTAGCCCCAGGTGTCCCTGCGCAGACCGCCCTCCAGCAGCAGCACACGCTTCTGCATGAAGGGTCCCCCGTCCTCGATGCCGCGGCTGCCGTGCCGTGTCCAGATGATCGGCACGCCGCGGCGGCGGCATTCGGCGTTGAGCAGCTTGGTCGGCTCGATCACGCGCTGCATGTGCGAGATGTCCATCTCGTGCGTCGCGTACCAGCCCTCCCGGTGCAGGAAGTCGTTCTGGTCGTCGACCACGACGTGCACCGTCCGGCCCGGGACGAGCCGCCAAGCCGAGGGGTCGTAGTAGTGCATCTCCGACACCTGCCCCAACCTCCCTTCGTATCTCAGATATGAATGATGCTATACCATCCCGCCGAACGATGGAACTCCGATGCCACTGAGCCCGATCAAGACCCCGTACCTGCGCGACCAGGCGCTCGTCCGTCTGCGGGAGGCGATCGTGTCCGGACTGCTCGCCCCCGGCGCGCCGATCGTGATCGACGATCTCGCCGGGACGCTCGAGCTCAGCTCGATGCCAGTACGCGAGGCTGTGAAGCGCCTCGTCGCCGACGGGTTGATCGAGGAGCTCCCGCGCCGCGCGCACCGGGTGGCTCCGCTCACACGCGCTTCCGCACTCGGCATCCTCGACGTCACCGAGACGCTGATGCTGAAGGCGTACGAGATCGGCGTGCCGGCACTCGAGGCCGAGGACATCGCCGCGATGCGGGCGGCACTCGACGCGGCGGGCCGGCACGCTGCCGCAGGAGACCTGATCCCCGTGCTTCGAGAGGTGCACGCGATGCACGAGGTCGTCTATCGCGCCACCGGGAATCCGGAGTTCGAGCGAGCCCTCTCCACGCTCGTCCCGCGCTTCGACCGCGTGTTGCACATCTGGTATACGGACTCGATCCTGCGGGTGTCGACGTCCTATCGCCGTGACCTCGTCGCCGCGCTCGAGGCGGGCCAGCGGGAGGACGCCGTTGAGATCATGCGGCAGGCCTGGCGGCGCTTTCGCGACGTGATCGCCTCCCGCGACGACAGCGAGGAGGAGGGATGACCGTCCCACGGTCGGCGCGTGTGGTCGTGATCGGCGGTGGCATCGCCGGTGTCTCGACCCTCTACCACCTGACGAAGCTCGGGTGGGGCGACGTGGTGCTGGTGGAGGCGAACGAGCTGACCAGCGGCTCCACCTGGCACGCGGCCGGGCTCTGCACGCAGTTCAACCAGAGCTACAACCTGATGGGTCTGCTCAAGTACTCGGTCGAGCTGTACCAGCGGCTGGAGGCGGAGACGGGCCAGCCGGTCGACTTCCACCGCTGCGGCAGCGTGCGGATCGGCACGACGGCGGACCGGCTGCACCAGTTCGAGCATGCGTTGGGCATCGCAGCCAACGTCGGTGTGCCGATGGAGATCATCTCGCCGGAGCGCGCGCTCGAGCTGTTCCCGCTCGCCCGCGGAGACAGTGTCCTGGCCGCGGCGTACCTGCCCACCGACGGCCACGTCGATCCGACGAGCGCGACCAACGCCCTGGCCAAGGGCGCGCTGGCAGAAGGCGCGACGATCCTGCGCCACACGCGCGTGACCGCGCTCGAGCGCGACGGCGGGACCTGGCGCGTGGGGACGAGCGCAGGGGAGATACGCGCGGATCACGTGGTGATCGCCGCCGGCCAGTGGTCGCGCCAGGTGGCGCGCCTGGCCGGGGTCGAGCTCCCGATCGTGCCGCTGCAACATCACTACGTCGTCACCGACCCGATCGCCGAGATCGAGTCGCGCACGGTCGAGCTGCCGGTCTTCCGGGATCCGGACAACTCGTTCTACGCGCGTCAGGAGGGCGGGGGCCTGCTCGTCGGACCGTTCGAGCGCAACCCGAAGACGTGGGCGCTGGACGGTGTGCCCGAGGACTTCCACGCCCGCTTGCTCCCGCCCGATCTGGATCAGATCGAGAGCTGCCTCGTGGCCGCAGCGGGGCGCATCCCCGTGTTCGGCGAGGTCGGGTTGAAGAGCGTGATCAACGGCCCCGACGGCTACACCCCGGACGGCAAGTGCCTGATGGGGCCCGTTCCCGGTCAGCGAGGGCTTCACGTGCTGGCCGGGTTCTCGATCTTCGGGATCGTCTTCGGGGGCGGCGCTGGCCGTTATGCGGCCGAATGGCTCGTCGAGGGACAGCCGAGCGACAACATGTGGGAGCTCGACGTGCGGCGCTTCGGCGACTACGCGCGCTCCACGTCGTACATCGTGCAACGGGCGTCCGAGGTGTTCGAGGACGAGTACAAGATCCACTACCCGGAGGAGGAGCGACCGGCAGGGCGGCCGCTCCGGACCGATCCGCTGTACGACCGGCTGCTGGCCAAGGGCGCGGTGATGGGGGTGCGCTCGGGCTGGGAGCGGCCGTTGTGGTTCGCCCGCCGGGGAGAGCCGGCGCGAGACGAATATCGGTTCGGCCGCGGCAACTGGTTCGCCACGGTGGGCGAGGAGTGTCGCGCCGTGCGGGGCGGTGTCGGGGTGCTCGACCAGACGAGCTTCGCCAAGTTCATCGTCTCCGGGCCTGGTGCGCCGGCGTTCCTCGATCGCCTCTGCGCCAACCGCCTCCCCGTGGCGGAGGGTCGCATGTGCCTGACCCAGATGCTCACGGAGCGGGGCGGGATCGAGACGGACGTCACCGTCACGCTCATGGGGCCGGGCCGCTACTACGTCGTGTCGGCTGCAGCCACGGAGACGCACGACCTGGGCTGGATGCAGCGCCATCAGCCCGAGGACGGGTCGGTGCGCATCGAGACGGTCACCGCCCGGTTCGGTGTGCTCACGATCGCCGGGCCACGCTCCCGCGAGCTGCTGCAGCGCGTGTCGGCGGACGACTTCTCGCACGAGGGGTTCCGGTTCTTCACGGCCCGCCACGTCGACCTCGGCAGCTGCCGCGCGCTGGCGCTGCGCGTCTCGTACGTCGGTGAGCTCGGCTGGGAGCTGCACCACCCGCTGGAGCAGCAGTGCACGCTGTACGACCTGCTGTTTGCCGCCGGCGAGGATCTCGGGCTCGTCGACTTCGGGTACCGCGCGCTGGAGTCGCTGCGCTACGAGAAGTGCTACCGCCTCTGGGGCGCGGACCTGTCGGCCGACTGGACGCCGCTGCAGGCCGGTCTCGAGCGCTTCGTCGCGTTCGACAAGGGCGATTTCGTCGGGCGCGAGGCGCTGCTCGCGGAGCGCGAGCGCGGCCCGAGCCACGTGCTCTCGGCCTTCGTCGTGGACGCGGTCGACGCGGACGCGCACGGCTACGAGCCGATCTCTGCCGTGGGCGCGGCAGAGCCTGTGGCCTACGTCTCCTCAGGAGGCTACGGCCATACGATCGGCACGTCGATCGGGCTCGCGTACCTCCCCACCGCCCACGCCGCGGTCGGCACCGAGCTCGAGGTCACCGTCCTCGGACAACGGCGCGCGGCGACGGTCGTTGAGCAACCGCTGTACGACCCGCAGAACGCCCGGCTCCGCTCGTAGCGAGTGCGTCAGCGAACAGACGGCACCCCCGGAAGTCATCGAGCCGGCGGTGCACGTCTGCTTCCGGAGGCGGGTGCCGGGACGAACTGCCTGTGAGTCCCTGAAGGAACCCACTCCGCCGCGCTACTCGCGGGCGTTACGGTCTGCGACCGAGCCAGTTGGCCGTCACGGCGACTTCTGCGAATCCGGCCCGCACGAGGTTGCGGTAGGAGTCCGACGGCAGACCGTTCCGTCGTTCGCCGGTCTCCGTGACGACCACGTCGCACCCGAGCGCGGCAGACTCTCGGATCCGGTGGTGAAGGAGCGCGGTCTGCGCGCCCTTCCCGCGGTGCTCGGTCAGGGTTGCGGCGAGCCCGAGGTAGCCGACACCGTTCTCCACGTACAGACCGCCGGCCCCTGCCGGCTCTTCGCCGTCGAGCGCGACCCAAAGCCGCCAACCCGTGCCTGCCGCCCGCATCACAGCCGCCTCCGCGCCTTCTGGAAGCCCGTACCCCGCTCGGACGATGAAGGCGAACGCGCCGAGCAGGTCGCCCGAGTCGACGGGTTCGATTCGCAGCGCCGAGCTGGCCGCAGCCGGGGACTCCACGCCTCGGCGAAACCTCATCCAGCCCCAACCGGGCTCGAGCCCTCGCGCGGCGAGCCACGAGGGAAGGGCGTCAGGGCGGGCGTCCGGCTCGACGGCGACGTAGAAGGTCGTCCCGGACGGCACCGCGGCGAGCGCGGCATCGACGTCCTCCTCGGTGGCCGGGCGGTCCACGCCGAGCCCGACGATCCGGTTGAGCATTGGGGATCCGGGGGCCTCGGGCGTGGTGGTGACCGTCGCCGGACCGACATCGACGGTCGCGAGAAGCGCACAGTAGGCGGCGACCGAGACACGAGCCTCACGATCGTTCACGGTCGGGATGCTACTAGGCGGGTGCCGGGACGAACTGCTTGTGAGTCCCTGAAGGAACCCACTCCGCCCGCTGCTCGCCGCCGGCGTAGATCGCGGCCCGAGGAGCCCGAAGGCAGAGCGGGGCCCTTCAGGGCCTCGCAAGACGTTCAGCCCCCGGAAGCGGGACCCTTCAGCGCCTCGCAAGACGTTCAGCCCCGGGAGCGGGGCCCTTCAGGGCCTCGCAAGACGTTCAGCCCCGGGAGCGGGGCCCTTCAGGGCCTCGCAAGACGTTCAGCCCCCGGAAGCGGGGCCCTTCAGGGCCTCGCAAGACGTTCAGCCCCCGGAAGCGGGGCCCTTCAGGGCCTCGCAAGACGTTCAGCCCCCGGAAGCGGGGCCCTTCAGGGCCTCGCAAGACGTTCAGCCCCCGAGCGGCTGAAGGGCGTCACATCCCTGGCGCTTGCTCCCCGCCCAGCAACCGGTCTGCCAACTTGCGCGCCGGCGGGGAGCGAACCTGCCTTGAAGTCCTTTGGGAGCAGCGAACTGTGCTTGACGTCGGCCGTGCCCGGCGACTCGTTCTTGAAGCCGCGTAAGTTCCGGCTCGCTGCGGGGTTCTAGCTAGGTGCATCAGGCAACGCACGAAAGGAGCCCCTCATGACCGTCAGCGAAAGCGATATCGCCGAGACGAAGGACGAGCGCGTCGCGCACTGGCGGCTCGAGCAGCTGCTCCGCGCGGGCTACGCCGCAGCTGCCGCACTCATGCTCGCCGACCTCGTCCACGTCGACCTGCACGTCGCCGTCGACCTTGTCCGCCAGGGCTGTCCGTCGGACACCGCACTTCGGATCCTTCTGTGAACACCACAGCCCGCGGTGATCAGAGGGTGCTGCCGCGCAGCTACTCCCCGCCCAGCAACTGGTCGGCCAGCCGCCTAGCGGCAGTCGCCGCCTCGTCGGCCGGTGTTGCCACGAGATCCGACTGCGCGTAGCTGACGAGCTTCTCGCGCGCGCGAATGGAATGCGTGGCGAGAAGCTCGCGGAGCCCTGCGGCGTCGCGGTCGCGGAGCGCTTCGATCATCCGACGGTGCTCATCCTGCGCGACGTCGCGCTGCTCGAGCAGGCCTGCAGCAACTCTGGAGTACGGCTCCATCAGCGTCAGCACACGGAGCGCCGCCGTGCGGAAGTGCTCGAGCCTCGAGGCCTTGTAGAGGCCGTCGTGGAACGCGTAGTTCAGGTTCGACCAGGTGTCCACGTCGCGACCGGCTTCCATGTCCTCGACCAGCGCCACCAGCTCCTCGAACTCGGTCGGCGTCAGGTTGGACACGATCGCCTCGGCCATCGCAGGCTCCAGCACGGCCCGCAGCGACCAGAGCTCGTCGACCTCACTAGAGGAGAGCTCGGTGACCCGCGCGCCGTCTTCTCCGAAGGTCACGAGCCCCTCCGAGGCCAGCCGCTGCAACGCCTCGCGCACGGGAATGCGGCTCACTCCAATGGCGTCCGCGATGGTCTGCTGGATCAGCTGCATTCCGGGCGGCAGCATGCGCTGGCGGATGCTTTCGCGGAGCACGTCCGCAATCGAATGCTCGGAGCGCGGCTCCTCCGTGGCCATGTATGCAGTGTATGCCAGGAGTTGGAAGCTGCTGCCGCCTCGCCGACGTGTTGCAATCTGCAATGCGGAATGCAATACTCAGCGCATGGGGCAGTTCGTCGTACGCGTTCCCGACCCGCTCACCGGCGAGGTCGACCGATTGGTCAGCGAGGGAGTTGTCGAGTCACGCTCCGACGCGGTCCGTGTCGCGCTGGAGAGTCTCGTCGACCGCCATCGGCGCCGGGCGGTCGGGCTCGCGATCGCAGACGGCTACGCGCGGGCGCCGCAGTCCAACGACGAAATGGCGTGGGCCGACGAGGCGGCGCGGCGGATGATCGAAGAGGAGCCTTGGTGACGCCCCCGCGGCAGGGCGACATCTGGTGGGCAGAGACCCAAGACAAGCGCCGGCCCGTGCTCGTCGTGACCCGGAACGAGGCAATCCCAGTGTTGACCTGGCTGGTGGTCGCCCCAGTGACGAGAACGGTCCGCGCGATTCCGACCGAGGTGCCGCTCGGAGAGGAGGAAGGGCTCCGCGAGCCATGCGCCGCCTCTTTCGACAATCTCCACCCGATCCGCCGCTCGTTCCTGATCGAGCGCGCCGGACGCCTCGCTCCCGAGCGCCGGAGCGAGATCTGCCGCGGGCTCAGCGCCCTGGCGGACTGCTGACGCGAATGCCGGGTCAAGAGTGAAGCGGCCGGCGGAGTGACGTCGGGCAGGCTGGTTGCCTGTTCGACGCTGTCCGCGCGCGGAGCGCACCACCCGGGTGCAAGCCCTCCACGCCTCTTGCGGAGGGGTTGCACCCGGTCGGGGAGCGCCCTGGCGGGCCTGGCAGGATGCAACGCCCACGCCAAGCGGAGGATCCAGGCTCAGGGCCTCACCAGGAGTTCATCCCCAGGAGAGGCAGGTGTCCGAATCCAGCCAACGGCGGATCTGTCGGTGTTCGCCCCGGGCTTCCCACCGCTCGCGACGCGGGGGCCGGTCGATCGCCGAACTCCTGGCGAGGCCCTGAAGGGCCCCGCTCCAACCCCCGGCTGCCGCGGGACTGGTGGATCGCCGAACTCCTGGCGAGGCCCTGAAGGGCCCCGCTCCAACCCCCGGCTGCCGCGGGACTGGTGGATCGCCGAACTCCTGGCGAGGCCCTGAAGGGCCCCGCTCCAACCCCCGGCTGCCGCGGGGCTGGTGGATCGCCGAACTCCTGGCGAGGCCCTGGAGGGCCCCGCTCCAACCCCGCCTGACCCTCCCGGCCGCGGGGTCGGTCGAAACGGTCCACCGCTCACCTCGGCCACCTCGGCATCAATCATCTCGCCGAGAGGGCGGCGATCACCTCGTCGGTGGAGACGACATCGCCGTACTTCGTGTCGATGTCGTAGAGGTTCGCCTCGTGCGCCGCGGGGTTGCGGTCGCCGACGGCGTCGCGCGGGACGAGCACGCGGTACCCGTGCTGCAGGCCGTCGAGCGCGGTTGCCCGGACACAGCCCGACGTGGAGGCGCCGGTCACGACAAGGGTGTCGCAGCGCTCGGCCGCCAGGATGCTGGCCAGCGGCGTCGCGAAGAAGGCGGAGGCCCAGTGCTTGACGATCACCGGCTCCTCGGTGCGGGGAGCAATCCGCGGGTCGATCGTCACCCACGGCGAGCCCTCGGAGAGCGTCTCCAGAGCAGGGATCTTCTCTAAGAAGACGCGCGCTGCCGACCGCGCCGCAGCATCGTAGGCGACCGTCGTATAGACGATGGGCAGGTCGGCGGCGCGGAAGGCGTCGAGGAGCCGAACGATCTCGCTGACGACATGGTCGAGATCGCAGACGAGAGGCGAGGCCGGATCGGTGAAGCCGGTGTTGACGTCGATGACGGCCAGCGCGGGTCTCTCCCCCATGCCGGCCCGCCCGTGGAATCCCTCGAAGTGCACAGGTACACCGTAACGGGCCTGAGGCACGGATTCCTTGACAGGTCCGCGCGAATCGGTGCAGACCTGCTACAGTGCCTTGTGAACAAGAGCGAGTCCGGTTTGCGTCAAACGCTTTCCTTGCGCGTTCGTGAGTGTTGAGGGAGGTGTTTTTATATGGCTAGCGGAATCGTGAAGTGGTTCAACGATGCGAAGGGTTACGGGTTCATCACCCCTGACTCCGGCACGAAGGATCTCTTTGTCCACCACAGCTCCATCGCCGGCGACGGCTTCAAGTCGCTGCCCGAGGGTGCGAAGGTCGAGTTCGAACAGCGCGAAGGCGCGAAGGGGCCTGAGGCGACCAACGTCACTCAGGTTGCCTAAGAACTAGGCGCAGGAAGGGCCCGTGGTCGCAAACGCGATCACGGGCCCTTTCTCGTTTCCGGGCCGGTTGAGCTCTTCCCTGTGGGCTTACCGCTCGATCTCGAACGCTCGACTCCGGCCAGGGCCAAATCTGTAGATCGCGAAATGCGCGTCGAGTGAGGCAACCCGGTGGACTCCGAGCCGGCCCATGACCGCGAAGCTCGTACGGTCGACGATCGAGAAGTCCTGGTCGGTGAACTCCTCGCCGATCGCGAACGCCACCTCGAGGTCAGCGGGCAGCACGCACTCGATCGCCACGGCCCCGCCTTTTGCGTTCGCCCAAAATGCCTGCGCCACGTCGCGCCCGAGTCGGTGTGCGAGCAGCATCCACGTCTCCACCAGCACGTGATCACTGATCACGAACCTCGTGCCGGACGAGAGGATCTGCTTCGCCCGTTCGTTGCTCCGGTCACCGCGGTCGACGGCGGCATAGAGGACGGACGTATCGACGTAGACGCTCAGCGGCGGTCCTCGAACGCCTGCCCGAGGTACGTCCGCTTCTCGCGTGCGATGTCCGAGCCTCCTGAGTCACCCAGATCGAAGAGGGCGCTCGGGTGGGCGCCGACCTCGGTGCCGCCGAGATCGCGGGCGATCAGCCGTCGCACGTATTCGGCGAACGAGATACCGAGGTCGCGCGCCCGATTCCGCGCGCGACGCTGATCCTCGGCCGAGAGTGTGATCTGCATCCGTGACATCATGATGGCGCCATCATATCATCGGCCCGGCTACGACTGGAGCGTGTGGATCGCCGCCACCTCGACAAAGCCGAGCCGCCGCAGGATCGGCGCCGAGGAGCCGTACTGCGCTTGGACGGCCAGGCCGGGTGTGCCGAGCCGCACCGCCTCGTCCCAGCGGGCCCGCACGAGCGCCCGGTAGCACCCGCGACCGCGCGCCTCGGGGAGCGTGGCCCCGCCCGAGAGATAGAGACCCGCTCGGCCTCGGTCAGCCATGGCGAAGGCGGCGGGTGCGCCGTCGACCGAAGCGAGCCACTGCAAGCCGCCGCGCCGGGTCCGTCGCTCGAACGTCTCCTCGGCGCGGGCACGCTCGGCCGCCGCGGCAACTGCGGGCCAGGTGGCGGACGCGAGCACGATTTCCAGGCCGATCAGGTGATCCGCAAGGGTCTCGATCCTGCGGATGGCGACGCCGGTCGCCGCGTCCGGTTCTTTGTCCAGGACGAGCGCCGCGACAACCGGCTCAAGCGGTGGGTCGGGATCGCGGAGACCCCGTGCCCTCAATCTGTCTACCACGCCGGCCGGGGCCGCGGCCGGCCCGATGTTCCACACGGCACTTTCGATCCCCTCGACCAGGAAGAGGATCTCCGATACCGCGTCGTCGAACGGAGCCGTTTCCCTCGGCAGACGGAGTCGGCAGAGGCCGGCCCAGCGCCGCTCCGGCCCGATCACCAGGTGGAAGCGACTGTCGGCGATCCGCTCCGCACCGTCTGGAGGCTCGAGGTAGAAGTCGGGATCCTCGGCGAACCCGCACAACTCGTCGCTCGGGAGGATCACGGCCGCGGACACGCAGATGAGATCCGGGGGCGCACCCTCAGCCATCGGTCGCCCGGTCTCCCAGGCGATGAGGAAGCTCGTGTCGGCGGGCCTACGGCTGTCGACCGAGGGGGTACCACCTAAAGCTCGTCGTCGGCCAGGTCAGGCACGAGATCTCTCAACTCCTCGCGTAGCGCCGGATCGGCCTGACTGACGACGATCTGCGGGACCCGCTCGGTCCCCGCCGGCTTCTCCCACACCGAGACGTGTGTGCGGCTCTCGCTCATGAACGGCTCTCCCTCCCACCCTCCAAACCGTTCGCGGAGCGTCATCCCCGCCAGCTCCGCCATCAGGTCGAGCTCCGCCGGCCAGGCGTAGCGGAAGGGGATGGAGACGCGTTCCACCTCCCCGTCGACGGTTTGGAAATGGTGGGAGGTGAGGCCCTGAGTGGCAACGTCGATCTCGTCGAAGCCCCAGCTCTCTTCGTCGGCGTAGATCACCTGCCGGGTTTCACCGACCGGGAGCCGCTGCAGCCCGGGCACCAGCACCTCGATCACGAAGCAACCGCCGGGCTCGAGGTGAGCAGCGACGTTCCTGAAGCAGGCAACCTGGGCTGCCTGTGTCGTCAGGTTCATGATCGTGTTGAAGACCAGGTAGGCGACGGAGAACCTCCCCTCGACCGCCGTCGTCGCGAAGTCGCCGATCGCCACGTCGATGTTCTCGCCTCCCGGCTTTGCCCGCAGCCGGGCGATCATGGCTTTTGACAGGTCGATCCCGTGTACCTGCACACCGCGCAGCGCGAGCGGCAGCGCGATCCGGCCCGTGCCAACCCCAAGTTCGAGTGCCCGCCCGTGCCCGGCGAGCCGCGCGAGGAACTCGACCACCGGATCGACGGCCGCCGGGTCGAACATCACTGCGTCGTCGTCGTACGTCGCGGCGACCCGCTCGCCGAAGTAGCCGTCGTCGTGCACCGGGTAAATCTAGTGCGGTCACCATGACCGCTGCGGATCGCTGCGCTAGAAACGATCGAGCGTTGGGATGTCCGCGTTCGCGACGACGCAGCTCTGCAGGTAGAGCGCTGTTCCCGGGTCACCCGTCCAGAGCGTGTAGCGGCCACAGCCATACCTGGCCGACGCCTGCTCGACCTGCCCGATCGCATGCATCGCGAACGCCCGTGCTCGGTGAAGCCACAGTTCATCACCCGTGCGCTCGAACAGCTTGAGAAAGGCGTACCCGTTACCCGCAGTGCCGTGGCAGAGACTGGCTCCTTTGATCAGGGGGCCTGCCTGCCACGTCAACTCACCGCCGGCCACTAGAAGCTCCGACAGTTCGTCATCGTGTCGTGCGATCCCTGCAAGGGAGGCGACGATCCCCGGCGCACCGTGACACCACTGCGTCCGGATCTCCTGCGACCTCCCGGCGCGGGGCTCGAGAGGATGTGCACGCGACTCCCGTAGAGATCCTGAAGCCAGAGCTCGTCGCGCCATTCCGCCCACAACAGATCCGCGGACTGGCCCCACGCCTCGCGCCACTGCGGGGCCCCTGTCCGTTCGTCCATGATCCGCGCGGCGATCATCGTCCCGGGCGATCCCCACATGAGCTCCCACGATGGGTTCGCGGCGTTGGCCCGCACGACCTCGAGGAGCCGCTCCTCATGCCAGGCCGCCGGCGCAAGCGCATGCGCGACGAGAAGGATTCCCGACTCGCCTACCCAGAATGACGGTACCGGCCCATCGACGATGTCTTGCAGATCCGGGTGGGCGCGGTATCGCGCAACCAGCCCCGCCGCGACCGCCGTCCAGTCACGCAGCGGCTCGGCGGCTCCTAGCCGATCGAGCTCGTGCAGCGCCCAGATCACGCCCGAGGCACCGAGGTAGAGGGAAGCAACCGCGGAAAGTGGCCCACCCTCCAGATCGAGGGGGTGCGCGGGCCACAGGGTGTCGGGGTCGAACGCACTCTCGGCGTCGGCGGCGATCGAGTCGATCGCGGCACGCGCACGCTGTTCGTCCCAAGGGGTCTGGGTCAGGGATTCGTGAGCGGAGGGCTCGAACAGCACGTGTCACCCCAACTCGCGAGGGCGAGCCGGCTATCTACGCCTCGACGAGCATCACCAACGACTCGGCCACAACACCGTCGTACGCCATCGCTTCCGTTGCTCCGGGGCCGCTCATTGCCGCGCTCAGTGCATCCAGGTCGGGGACATCCATCATCACGCCCACCCGCGATTCATTCTCCGGGTCGATGAACGTCCGGATGTTCGTGACGCCGAGTGGGCCGAAGAACTCCTCGCGCTTCGGCGAAGCGAGCCAATGTGCCCTGTCCTTCACGTCGTGGTACCCGAAAACGGTAGGCATCGCATGCTCCTCTGTCGAGACCAGCTCAGCGCCGGTCGGCGCGCCGATCCTACAAGACCGCCGAGGAGGGGCCGGCGCGTTCGACGGCATCCGACGCACGAACGGTGAACTGTGGGACTTGGCCGAGATGGGCTGCTGCTCCAACGCGGCCGTGCACCTTCGCCTGCGCCAGTGTAGAAACACGACCGCCTCGAACCAGTAGATTGAGTCGGCGACCACGGAGGACGATCGAGAGGTCTGTGGAACCCGTGGAGGTTCGTTTGCTGCCAGGTTGCAGGAAAGCACCGCTGGACACGGGTTGGCGACGTGAACGACCCTGACCCCGGCTGGCGGTGCCGCGACTGCCATGAGCTCGTCCTCGAGCGGTACTTCCTCGAGCGAAACCACGGACCTGACACGAGGAGCCCATTCGGCGGGCATGGCGGCGGGGCCGGGGCCTAGCTGCCAGAGCCCTTAAAAGGGCCTATCCCGCTAGGCGTCGGAACGGCGTACTGCGGGGCCCTTCAGGGCCTCGCAAGGCGCTCGTCCCGTGACAAGGCCGCATTCGCCGCTGCGGATGACCAAGTTACCGGTCGAGCTTCCACTGCTCGCGAGGCCCTGAAGGGCCCCGCAGCAGCGCGCGTTCTGCGATGCGCGCTGCCTCCGCGGCACCGGGAGATCCCGACCGGCACCGCGCGAGCGATCTGCAGGCAACTCGCGATACCACCACCCAACGCTGAAATAGGGCGAGACTCCATGCATGCGCGAGGGCCCGATAAAGGATTCGCCGGCGATCGCACCCTATTGAGCATGAGTCGCCTGGACTCCGACCTGGAAGAGCTGTACCGGCGGCGGCACGACGCATTCCAGGTGATGCTCGCGTCCGTGACGGGCAGCGTCGAGAGCGCGCGCGACGTCGTGCACGAGGCGTTCGCCCAAGCGTTGCGTGACCAGGACGGATTCCGCGGCGACGGGTCGCTTGAGGGGTGGGTGTGGCGAATCGCCTTCCGGGTCGCGATCAGATCGAAAGGGTCACGTGAGCTCGCTCTGGACGAGGTGCCCGAGGTGGCTGTTGTCGATGGGAACGGCGACCCGACGCTCGCAGCCGCGGTGCGGGGGTTGCCGCCTCAGCGACGGATGGTGATCTTCCTGCGCTATTTCGCGGATCTGTCCTACGCCGAGATCGGAGAGGTGCTCGGGATCGCCGAAGGAACAGTCGCGGCGACTCTATCCCAGGCACATCAGCAGCTTGCCGCCGAACTTTCTACTGATGAGGTGATGGCATGAACTCGCACGAAGACAACCCGCTCGCCGCTCGGTTCGACGCACTGGCGCCCGAGCCGCTTGCCGGCGACTGGGACGACGTTCTTCGCAGAGCGAGCGCGGCTCGGAGCGGCCGCCCGCGGCCCGAGCGTTCCCATACCCGTCAGGGCCATCGTCGCCGGCGGCTCGTCGCGGTTGCTGCGGCGGTGCTCGTCGTCGCCACATTGACCGCCGCTGCCTCCGGCACCGTTCGCGACTTCTTCCTTGACAGAGGCTTCATCGGCCTGCCGCCCCAGGGAGCGACGCCGAGTAGTCCCGAGAGCGGGAAGCTCGTCTTCTTCTACTGGGGCCCAGTTCCAGGGGCAGCGGACTGGGGGAAGAGCCGGTTCTGGCTGTACGCCGACGGGCGGCTGATCTCCCTGCGGGCAGCCACCCTCCCCGAGGGTGCGAACCAGCTCACGACCGGCTACCTCGAGCAACGCCTCACGCCCGAGGGCGCCGAGCTGTTGCGGTCCGAGATCCTCTCGACCGGCCTCATCGGCGACGAGGACGACGGCGCCTATGCCTACCAGAGGACCAACGACTATGACGACTTCGCCATAGGGAACGAGCCGGTCCCCTGGGACACCACGAAGCCCCTCCCCGACTACACCCTGAGCTTCCGCCTACGCGACGGCGACCAGTTGTACCGCATCAGTCGGGTCGGCGATCTCGGGCGGCTGGTTGCGCTGCTGACGGATCCAGCGTCGCGGCTGCCGGCGAGCGTGTGGGCTGACCGGGAGATCAGAGCGTACGTGCCGTCGAGGTTCGAGATCGTGTACGGACCGTGGCCGCCTACCGCGAAGCTCTCCGGCATCCTGAAGCTGCTTCCCGCGTTGGCGCAGGAGTTGCTCCCCACCAAGAAGGCATGGCGAGAAGGGGGGTTTGTCGGCTCCCCAGAAGATCCGGTCGCCGCCGATTGGTACCACTTCAGCGTGACGACCGACGAGGCGCGAGCACTGAGAGACGCTCTCGTCGAGGCGCGACTCGACATCGATGGGCGATTCGACTACGCACTGGCGTACGCCGTCGACGCGCCTGCTACCGCCGCGCCTGCTTCCGAGGGTGGCGCGGTCTCCTTCGGCTTCGAGCCGATCCTTCCGCACGGCGGGGCGACATGCTCCGGGTGTGGGTGAGTGCCTCCGCGCCGGATCGTCCCACCTGGAAGGTCCGGCGCGAGACGGCGGAATGCGCCCAATCGCGACAGGGATTGCGGGACGGTGCGAACATTCGTCGACATGCCCGCAGCCCCCACCCAACCGCTTCCGTCGCCAGTTCTGACCCGCCGAAGTGCTCGCCGGGCGCTCCGCGACTCGCCTCAGGTCGGTATCCGGGTAGCTCGGGCTACCGAAGACGAGGCGAGATCCCGGGCGCGAGTGTTCGCGAATGTCCCTGAGCGGCTTTGAGCCGGCCTGAGCCTCGCGCGCTGCATTGGCAGCGGACCGCGTGCATCTCGTACGATGGCGGAGGAGGTGCAACGGTGGCGACGTCTGATCCGATCGTCGAGATCATCGGGGACTATCGAGCCTTCGCGGCAATGCAGCGCGACCGTCTTCTGACCCGCGGCATCGACATCGCGCCCTACCCGCTCAGCCATCTCGCCGTCCGCGTCGCCGATTGGGACCTGTACGTCCACCAGCGCACGCTTCTCGAGCGCCATGCGAGCGCGAACCTCGAGAACGTCTGGAACGGGCGTCCGATCTCCATGATCGTGCTCGCCGAGCCGCTCGAGGTCCTCGACGGGACTCCGGTCTCGCGCATCGAGCTGATCCCGCCGGTTCACCAGCGTGTCTACCGGATGGGCCTCGAGCACCTCGGCGTCGTCGTCGGTGAGGCGTTCGACGAGTTCTCACGAGTGCATCGGGCCGCGCTGACCGGGCAGCAGTTCCAGAGTCCCGACGTCGACCCGGTCTACGTGCTGTTCGAGGACTTCACCCACGTGAAGTTCTACCGGCGCTCCTTCTTCGACGTCGTCGAGGACGAGGGAGGGCGCTTCGACGGCTTCACCCACGTCGACGACTGGGTGCCGCAGCGCCTGGTCACCGCCACCGGCCCGAACCCGCTCCCGCGGTGACCTAACCCGCCGCCGGGCTACAAGACCGCCGGCCTGGGCAGTGATGCTGGAATGACGCCTGAGCCGACGTCGAGCTGAACGGCTGCTTGGGGACGCCTAAGCTCGCCGCGCGTACTCGACGGTGGCGAATGGCCAGTCTGATTCGAGCCACTCAGTCACGGCGCGCCAGAGCGGGGTGGTGTCTAGGTGCGCGTGGTTCTTCCGCACCCAGGAGAGGACGGAGGCGGCGTCGTCGCTGTCGGGGAGCCGGTAGACGTAGACGCACCCGATCACGTCACGGCCGCCCGGATCGAGCACCGTGTACGTGAATCCTTTCCGGTTGCGGAAGTCGTCGGCGTGGCGCAGCAGGTCGGCGCGGTTCTCGTCCCGCGTCATCTCTCGCGGCCAGGAGCCGTCAGAGAACCCAGGCGTCTCCGCGATGTGCTCCATCGACGACGTCCAAGCATCGTAATCCTGCTCGTTGTGCTCGGGCCCAAGCGGCTCGAGGACGAACTCGGATAGCCTCGAGCCCGAGCGGGACCTCGAAGTCGGGCGGGACGAACTCGGCCATGAACCGATCCTAGGGCGTTGGCTCAAGTGAAGCCAAAGTGCGAATCGTCACCCCCGCGAGCGTGATCTCGCCTGAAGGCCGCGTGGGGTCAGGTCTCCCACGTCCGGGCTGGGACGCGGGAGACCTGACCCCAGTTGGCTACGCCGGCGCGGGGATGCCGTCGCTGGCGCGCACCTTGGCCATCGCCTCGGCGCCGTCCTCGAGCGGGCTCCAGCGGAGCGGCTTCGCCGGGATCGGCGGCTCCAGGCCCGTCTCGGCCTTGCAGTTGGCGAGCACGTCGGCCAGCGAGGGGCCGAAGTCGAACGCGAGTGCGTCGCCGCGCTCGGCCCGCTGCCTCGCCCGCTCCGCCTCCGTGGCTGCCGCATCCGCGACACCGTCCGCACCGAGCACGACCCCGTAGCCCTCTTTCGCGAACTCGGCCGAGACCAGCCCGAAGGAGACGTCGCGCTCCACGGCCGCCACGTCGCGATCCAGCCGGTCCTTCCAGCCCCCGCCGCCGGCAGTGCGGTACACCAGCATGTCGCCCGGCACCACCTCGACCAGGTCGCACTTGGACGGCAGCACCTGCTCCGTCCCGTCCGCCCGCTTCAGCAGCTTCGAGGAGCGAGCACCCGGCCAGCCGCCGAGCACGCCGAACGGCCGCGTCAGCCAGCGGTCGTCGTGGATCGAGACCTCACCCGGCTCCAGATAGACGTAGCGCTTCTCGACACCGTTGCCGCCGCGGTGCAGGCCCGGGCCGCCCGAGTCGGCGACCGTCGAGTACCCGTCGATCCGCATCGGGTAGTACGCCTCCAGGTACTCCGTAGGGATGTTCTCGAACAGCGGCCACCACGAGTGGCCGTCCATCCCGTCCCCGATCGGTCTCCCCGGAATCCCCCCGTAGAGGATCTCCATCGAATAGAAGAAGTCGCCCTTCTGATCCCAGCCCGAGTACAGCATGTACGGGCTCGTGCCGTACCCGGACGCCGTGTTCAGCTCGGGGGCGTTCTTGCAGAGCGCCCCGCCGAGCACGTCGAACAGCCGCGCCAGCGCGTGCGTGCGGCAGCCCAGAGCGGACGGGTAGCGCGGCCGGAGCAGGCAGCCCTCCGGCGTGACCACATGCAGCAGCGGATAGAAGCCGTCGTTGAAGAGGATCTGCGGGTCGTTGACCATGATCAGGTAGACCCCGATGAACATCTTGAACATGCCCTCTGAGAGATAGAAGTTCACCGACCCGAGAGCCTGGGGATCCGTGCCCGTCCAGTCGAAGAAGGCGTGGTCGCCCTCCCGCCAGATCGTCAGCTTCATCTTGAACGGGCCGTTGCCGAGCCCGTCGTCGTCGACGTAGTCCTCGAAGCTCTGCGGCGTCTCCGGGATGGCCAGCTGGATCAGCGTGCGCATCGCCTCGTACGTGCGATCGAGGAGCGCCTGGCAGGCTGCCAGGTACACGTCCTTGCCGAAACGGTCGCACAGCTCCACCACCCGCTTCTCACCGGCGCGGCAGCCGGCCACGATCGCGAACAGGTCGGCCCGGTTCATCTCCGGCAGGCGCATGTTGTTGAGGATCAGCCCGAGGACGTCGTCCTGCACCTCGCCCCGCTCCACCACCTTCAGCGGCGGGATGATCAGGCCCTCCTCGAAGATGGTGCGGGCACCCGTGGGCAGCGAGCCCGGCAGCGGGCCGCCGCAGTCCATCATGTGCCCGAACTGGCTGGCCCACCCCACGAGCTCGTCGTCGTAGAAGATCGGCACCAGCACGAGCCAGTCGTTCGTGTGCGAGATCGAGGCCGAGCACTTGAACGGATCCGAGGTCAGGATCACGTCACCGGGGTAGATCCCCCGGTCCCAGTCCTCCATCATCTCGTTGATGTACGCACCGAACTGGCCGACGATCATGCGGCCCTTGGGATCGGTGATCATCGGGAACTCGTCGTGCTGCTCGCGGATCACGGGGCTCATCGCGGAGCGGAAGAGCACGGCGTCCATCTCGAAGCGGGCGCTCTTGAGCGCCCCCTCGATGATGTCGAGCGTGACCGGATCGACCTCGACATCGGTCGGGATCTCGGCGATCCGCGGCTTGGTGTGAACGGTTGCCATATCGAGCCTCCCTCCCTACGCGGGGTTGATCAGAATGTTGAAGTGGGCATCGACGGTGGCCCGGTAGCCCGGCAGCACCACCGTCGTCGAGTCGAACTCGGTCACGATCGCCGGGCCGGCGATCGCCATGCCGGGCTGCAGCTGCGCCCGGTCGTAGATGTGCGTCGTGTGGCGTGAGCCCTCGAACACGATCTCGTGCGGCTCGATGATCGCACCGGAAGCGTCCTCCCCGCCCCGGCTGCCGCTCGGCAGCTCGGGCTTCGGCACGCTGCCGAAGCCGATCGCGCGGAGGTTGACGATCTCCGCCCGCGTCTTGTTCATGCGGAAGCCGTACAGCTGCTCGTGCAACGCGTTGAAGCGCTCGTCGAGCTCGGCCAGCGCGGCGGCATCCACGTCACCCTCGAGTGCGACCGGGATCTCGTAGCCCTGGCCGCGATAGCGCATATCGGCTACGTAGGAGATACGCCGTATGTCCTCGGAGATGCCTTCGCCGTCCAGCCAGGCGCGGGCCCGGCCGCCGAGGTCGCCGAGGATCCCCTTCACGTCCGCGGGATCCGCCTCATCGAGCGCACGGATGTACGTCTTCGCGAACTCGTCTCGGAAGTCGGCAACCAGATCACCGAGCGCACAGAGCAGACCCGGCCCCGGGGGAACGAGCACCGGGAACGAGCCCATGATCTTGGCAACGGCGTTGGCGTGCAACGGGCCTGCGCCACCGTAGGCCACGAGCGCGAACTCCCGCGGGTCGTGGCCCCGCTGCACCGACACGACGCGCAACGCGCCGGCCATGTTCTCGTTGACGATGGCGAGGATGCCCTCAGCCGCGGCCTCCGCCGAGCCCAGGCCCATGCCGTCCGCGATCGACTGCACGGAGGTGCGAGCGGCGTCCACGTCGAGCGCCATCTCGCCGCCGAGCAGTCGGGGCGGGAGGAAGCCGACGACGACGTTGGCGTCCGTCACGGTCGGGTCGGTGCCGCCCTTGCCGTACGCGGCCGGGCCCGGCTCGGCACCCGCCGACTGCGGGCCGACACGCAGTGCCTTGGTCAGCTGCGGCACATGCGCGATCGAGCCGCCGCCCGCACCCACCGTGTGCACGTTCACCGACGGCACCCGCAGCCGGAAGTGGCTGATCGAGGTCTCGCGACCGATCGTCGGCTCACCGTCCAGGCACAGCGAGACATCGGTGGAGGTGCCGCCCATGTCGAACGTGAGGATGTTCGAGAAGCCGGCCTCCTTGGCCACGTGAAGCGCACCGGCGACACCGCCCGACGGGCCGGAGAGCACACCGTAGATCGGGTTGCGAGCCGCTTCGCGAGTGGTCATCAGCCCGGCGTCCGAGCGCAGGATGTTCACGTCCGCGGTGGCGCCGATCGCGTGCAGGCTCTCCTGCAGACCGCTCACGTAGTCGGCCACCTTCGGCCGGACATACGAGTTCATGCAGGCCGTCAGCGTCCGCTCGTACTCGCGGAACTCGGGCAGCACATGCGCGGAGAGCGTGACCGGGAAGCCCGGATACAGACGCTCGACGACCGCGCCGATCTGCTCCTCGTGCGCGGCGTTGACGTAGGAGTTGATCAGGCCGACGGTAAGCGACTCGACGCCGGATTCGATCAGGTCGCGCACGATCGCCTCGACCTGCGCCTCGTCCACCGGCACCAACGTCCCACCCCGCGCGTCCATGCGCTCGACCGCTTCACGGGTGTCCGCCAGCGAGGCCGGCGGGTCGGGCTTGATCATGATGATCCAGCCCGCCAGCGGTCCCGGCGTCTGCGAGCGCGCCAGGTGCAGGATCTGCTTGAACCCCTGCGTCGTGATCAGCCCGACACGCGCGCCCTTCGACTCGAGCACCGCGTTGGTGGCCACGGTCGTTCCGTGCAGGATGTTTCGCAGGTCACCGACGCCGATTCCCGCCTCGTCGCAGATGCGCTTCACTCCCGTGAGCACGCCCTGCGAGGGGTCGGCCGGCGTCGACGGCGTCTTCACGCGAAACTGCGCGCCGCCGTCGTCACTCACGAGGAAGAGGTCGGTGAAGGTGCCGCCGACGTCCACCCCAAGCCTGTACGCCATCTCGTTCCTTTCGTCCCGTAGCAGCTTGCTATCCGCCGACCGGCGCGAACACGCCGGCCTTGTAGACCATTCCCTCGAGCTCGCGCCCGAGCACTTGCTCCAGCCATTCCGCCACATGCACCAGCGCGTCGAGGTCGATCCCCGTCTCGATCCCCTGCCCGTGCAGCAGGTAGACCAGATCCTCGGTGCAGATGTTCCCGGTCGCACGCGGCGCGAACGGACAGCCGCCGACCCCGCCGACCGATGCGTCGAGCACCGTGGCTCCCGCTTCAATGGCCGCCACAGCGTTGGCGAAGCCCGTGTTGCGCGTGTTGTGCAGGTGGACGCCGACCGGACGCCCAAGCTTCGCGCCGGCGCCGACCAGCTGGGTGACCTGGCGTGGCACACCGACGCCGACGGTGTCTGCGAACACGATCTCGTGCACGCCCGCCTCGGCGTATTGAGCCGCGAACTCGAGGACACGGCCAGGGTCGACGGCACCTTCGAAGGCGCAGCCGAAGGACGTCCCCAAGGTGATGGTCGAGCGCAGACCATCCTCCCTGGCGCGGGCCACGAGGCGCAGGCCGATCTGGGCCGACTCCACCGAGCCGACGTTGGAGTTGCGGCGATTGAACTCGTCCGAGACGGAGAACGCAAAGTGCATCTCCTCGAGCGACGTCTTGCGCAACCGGTCATAGCCCTTGTCGTTGAGGACGAGCCCCGCGTAGACCACACCCTCGACAGGCTCGATCGCGGCCACGACCTCCTCGGCACCCGCCATCTGCGGCACACGCGCCGGATTGACGAAGCTCACCGTCTCGATCCTCGGCACCCCGGTCGCCGCGAGCCGGTTGACCAGCTCGGCGCGCACGACGGGCTCCAGGATCTTGCTGTCGTTCTGCAGGCCGTCGCGAGGAGCGACGTCGCAGATCGTGACCGCGGTCACACGACACCTTCCTCGTGCAGAGCCGCCAGGTCGTCGTCGGAGAGCCCGAGCAGCCCGCCGTACACATCGCTGTTGTGGCTCCCCTCCTGCCACGGCCCCGACCAGCGGACCGCGCCCGGCGTCTCGGAGAACTTGGGGATGATCCCGGGGCCGATGTAGGGCCCGAGCTCCTCGTCCACATGCTCGAGCAGCATCTCCCGGGCCCTGAACTGCGGGTCTTCGAAGATGTCAGCGATCGTGTAGATCGGGCCGCAGATGACACCGGCCTCGTTCAGCACCTGGTCGATCTCATCCGCCGTCCGCTGCACGGCCCAGGCGGCGACGATCCCGTCGATCTCATCCTGGTTGTCCCCCCGGGCCAGGTGCGTGGAGAAGCGCTCGTCGCTCGCCAGCTCCGGCTGGCCGATCGCGGTGCACAGCCGTCCGAAGACGTTGTCCGCATTCGCCGCGATGACCATCCACTTGCCGTCACTCGACTTGAAGATGTTGGAGGGGGCGACACCCGTCAGCTTGGTTCCCCCGGGCTGGCGCACGATGCCGAGACGGTCGTACTCGGTGACGGTGCTCTCCAGCATCGCGAAGCAGGCCTCCATCAGGGAGATGTCGATCACCTGGCCGCGGCCGAAGCCGAGGGCGTCGCGCTTGTAGAGGGCAGCGAGGATGCCAAGCGCCGCGAACGTGCCCGCGAGAGTGTCACCGAGCGAGATGTGCGTGCGGGGCGGCGGCTCGTCCGGGAAGCCGCTGATGTAGCGGATGCCGCCCATGGCCTCCGCCACCGATGCGAATCCGGCCCGAGGAGCGTAGGGGCCGGTCTGGCCGTAGCCGGAGACACGCGCGATCACGAGGCCCGGGTTCGTTTCCCACAGCCGCGCGGGCCCGATATCCCACCTCTCGAGCGTGCCGGGTCGGAAGTTCTCGACCATCGCGTCGCTCGTTCCGACGAGCTCGCGCAGGAGCTCCTGGCCCCGCTCGGTGCGGAGGTTGAGTGTCACGCACTTCTTGTTCCGGGACTGGGTGGGCCACCAGAGCGAGCGACCCTTGTACTTCTGCTTGCCCCAGTCGCGCAGCGGGTCAGGCTGGCCGGGTGGCTCGATCTTGATGATCTCGGCACCCCAGTCCCCCAGCAGCCGCGTCGTCCACGGGCCGGCGAGCAGCATGCCGAGCTCGATCACCCGGACACCGGCCAGCGGGCCCGGGCCCGACGTGTCGCGCTCTCCCATCACTCTGTTCCCTCCCTCTCCGCAGCCTCCTGGCGTGCGCGTACCTCCGTGACCAGCAGGTCGCGTGCCTCGAAGACGTGCTCTTTCATGATCAGCTCCGCGCGCTCCGCGTCGCGACGACGAAGCGCCGCGGTTATCTGACGGTGGTAGTGGCCGGAGATGCGCACCTGCTCCGGCGAGTACCAGATGTAGGACCGGTAGACCAGCGGCAGCTCGACCACGCTGCGCACCATCCCGGCCAGCCGACTGCTCTCGGCTGTTTCGAGGACGATGTGATGGAACACGGCGTTCTCGGCGACGAGCTCGCGGATGTCGCCCCCGACGAGCGCCTCGAAGCGCTCGCAGCTCTCCTCGAGCGCGATCAGCGCCTCCGGCGTCAGCCGTTGCGCCGCGCGACGGGCGGCGAAACCCTCGAGCAGCGCGCGCAGCTCGTACATGTCCTCGAGATCGTCGGCGCTGTGTGCCCGTACGACGGCGCCGCGGTTGGGCATGGCATCGACCAGGCCCTCCGCTTGGAGGATCAAGAGCGCCTCGCGCACCGGCGTACGGCTGATCCCGAGCTCCCGTGCCAGCTCCTCCTCCTTGAGCCGCTCACCGGGCGCAAGCCTGCCGTCGACGATGGCCTGACGGACAAGCTCGGTCACGGTCACGCTCGTGTTCTTCACGAGGGGCTCGCCGTCGTGGAGCACCTTGGCCACGGACGGAACATACAGTATGCAATCTCCCGGCTCGCTCTCTCACAGGCGATGCCGCTGCGGGCTCGTGCTCGGTCGCTCAGGTGGTCGCTGTCTCGGCCGCACGTGGACGAGCTCGGCGACCGACACCTCCCGCATCGCCACGCTCGACGCGTTATCTACAGGCGGGAGGCCGTTACGGCGCCGGCGGCGGCGACGAGCGACAGCCCGACCCAGAGCGCGGTCCACCCGGCCCGGTCGGCCACCGCTCCCGCGATCGGCGCCGCCACTGCGGCCAGCACGAAGACGACGGTCGCTGCCACTGCAACCGACCTCCCGGCCAACTCGGGGTCGGTGCGCTCGCCGGCGACGACGTACAGGATCCCGTTCCAGCCGAGTGCGCCGAAGGAGAACAGGACCGCGGCGGGCAGCACGACCGCGACCCCACCCCGGAGGGCGAACGCGAAGACGAGCGAGCCGACCGTTGCGAGAACGCCGATCTCCACGAGTGTGCGGCCACGCCGGCGGGCACCCGGACGGTCGGCTCGATGGCCCCAGAAGACGCGGCACACGACCCCGGTGAGATTGACGCAGACATAGGTGGCCACGGCTTCTCTGGCGGAGAGCCCACTGTCCACGGCCGCCTTCACCGTGAAGGCCACGATCGACTGCAGGACGATGATGAACAGCGCCGCCACGGCCAACAGGCGCAACATCCCGGGAGCGCGCAGGATCGAACCGAACGCATCGCGCTGCGTGCGCCGGACGGTCTCGCGTTCGCTCCCGGAGACGAAGGCGAAGAAGCAACAACTGGTGAAGACCACGCCCGCGATCGAGAGCAAGGCGACCCGCACGTCACCCGTCGCCGCGACCAGCGCCGGGAGCGCAATCGAGGCCACGACCCCACCCAGGGGGACAGCGGCCTGCCGCACGCCGAGCGCGAACCCGCGCCGCTCGGCGGGGTAGGCGCGGAAGAGCTCACCGGCTCCGGCGACCGGGATCACCGCGGCCCCGACTCCGAACGCGAGCAGCCCCAGGAACAGTACGGCGAGACCGTGGGCGAACGCGCCCCCGACCAGTCCGGCCGTGGCGACCGCCGTGCCGAGGAGCATCGCGGTGCGCGTGCCGGCGCGATCGACGAGGACGCCGGCACCGACAAGCGCCAGCCCTGACCCGAGCAGCCCGGCGGTCAACGTGGCCCCGAGAGCAGAGAGGCTGAGCCCGAACTCCTCCTGCAGATCAGGGCCTACCGACGGCAGACCGAACGCGACGCAGGACATCGCGACCTGGGCCAGCGTGGCGCCGACCAGGACCGTGGCGGGGCTGCGAGCGCGCATCACTCGATTATGTTGTGCGTGTGGACCGCTGGGAGACAGGACGTGCGCGACGGCGCGAACAGGCGGAGGAGGCACTCCGCTTCGAGCAGGATCGTCGTCTCGCGCTCGAGGACCAGCGCGTCGACGTGATCACCGAGACGGTCACCTCGGCCCTCGACGCGGCCGCCCTCGCAGCGCTCACCGAGAGGGAAGCCGAGATCGTCCGCGACGCCCTCGGGCTGGCCGCGGACTGGTCACAGCTCCTCGACGAAGAGGAGGCCTCGATCCTCGGATTTCTCGACACCGACGATGATGTTGGTGAGGATGACGCCGCCTCGGCGGAGGAGGAGATCACCCGCCTCGACGAGGAGATCGCCGAGAGCCGCGAGCGTGAGGCCGCACTCGCGCGCTACCTCGCCGCGCTGGCCACGGTCGCGCCACCCACGGACTGATCCGCCCGCCGGAGATGGACGGCTCCGGGCGAAATTCGCATGCGGGCTTCGCCCGTACGCGAAGGAAACGGGTTCTACTTGCCGGGGCGGAAAAGGAGCTCCAGCAGTTGCCCGAGCAGACCTCGATCGCCGTCCCGCTCGGTGGTCTTGATCCGCACCCTCGCGCCGCAGCGATCACAACGCTGAAAGCGCTCGGTCAGGAAGAACGGGCGCTTGCGCCGGGGGAGCTTGTGCCCGAGCAGGCGACAGCGGAGCGGTGTCATCCGGCCATCGTAGTCATCGGCGATCACCGGCATGAGGGGGACGGGTAGCCCGAAAGGGGGATGGCCGCCGTCGCTGTCGGCGCCGACAACTTCCTCGATGCGTACTCGCGCCGCCGCGCTCGTCGCTGTCGTGGTCGGGCTCGTGCTCGTTCCTACGGCCGCGGCCGCGCCGTCGATCACGACCACGTCGCTTGCCGGTGCCACGAGCGGAGCGGCGTACTCCAAGACGCTCACCGCGAGCGGAGGCACGACGCCGTACGCATGGACACTGGACTCGGGCTCGCTCCCGGCCGGCCTCACCCTCTCCTCGGCCGGAGTCATCTCCGGCACGCCGACCTCCACGAACGATGCCACCTTCACCGTGCGCGTCACGGACGCCGTCCCGGAGTCGGCCACCAAGACCTTCACCATCGTCGTTCACGCCGCTCCCGCCGTGTCCACGACGTCACTCGGCGGTGCCACGGTCGGCACGCCGTTCTCGAAGACGCTCGCCGGCACCGGTGGGACGACACCGTTCACGTGGTCACTGGCGAGCGGCACGCTGCCCGGCGGCATCACCCTCGCCGGCTCCACCGGCGTCCTCTCCGGCACGCCCACGACGGCGGGCAGCCACGTCGTCGGTATCAAGATCACCGACGCCAACACCGCGGTGTCCGCAACGACGAATCTCACACTGACCGTCGCCGACAAGGTCGCAGTCTCGACCAGCACGCTACCCGGCGGCACGATGGGCGCGTCGTACGCGACGACCCTGGCGGCCACCGGGGGCACGGCACCTCTCGCCTGGTCGGTGGCCACCGGCACCCTCCCGCCCGGGCTGACCCTGTCCTCCGCGGGTGCGCTCAGCGGAACGCCGACCCAGGCCGGAACCTTCTCCTTCGAGGTCAAGTCGCAGGACGCGGTCGGCAGCAACGCCACCAAGGCCCTCTCGGTGACGATCGCGGCCACACTCTCCATCGACACGGGCTCACTCCCCGGCTCGACGCAAGGCACGCCCTACTCCAAGGCGCTGAGCATCTCGGGGGGAACGGCGCCGGTGACCTGGACGGTCGCCTCGGGAGCCCTCCCGGCCGGCCTGACCATCGCCGCGGGCGGCCAGATCACCGGCACGGCGACCACCTCCGGAGAGGCCCGGTTCGTGGTCAAGGCCACCGACGCGGCCGGAGCCGTTGCGACCCGCGACCTCAGCCTGCTCGTGGCGCCCCGCATGCTCTTCGCCTCGCCCCGGTCGCTGAAGGCAAAGGTCGGCAAGCGCTTCACCCACAGGCTGCGGATCACGGGCGGCACCCGACCGTTCATCATCTCCCGCTCGGCCGGCAGTCTGCCGCCGGGTCTCCGCCTCTCCGGCGGCACGATCAGCGGCCGGCCGCTGCGCAAAGGAACCTTCCGGCTCACCGTGTTCGTGACCGACGGCGCCGGCGCCACCCTCTCCATGCGCATCACCATCGCCGTCAAGCGCTGACGTCCCGCACAATGGAGCGTGCCATGAGCTCGCTTCGCGGACACCTCCTGATTGCGGCGCCCGGCCTGCTCGACCCCAACTTCGCGCGGACGGTCGTGCTGCTCGGGGAGCACGGGGACGAGGGTGCCATGGGCGTCGTGCTGAACCGCCGGACCGACGCCTCCGTCGACGAGGCGATCCCAGCGCTCTCGGAGCTGCTCGACGCGACGGAGCCGGTCTACATCGGGGGGCCTGTGCAGCCGCAGGCGGTCGTCGTCCTGGGAGAGTTCGACGATCCCTCGGCCGCGGCCGCTGTCGTGATGGGACGGGTCGGCTTCCTGCCGAGCGAGATCGAGGGAGGCCCGACGCTGGAGGGCATCGGTCGCACCCGAGTCTTCGCCGGATACGCGGGCTGGGGGCCCGGGCAGCTCGAATCCGAGCTCTCGGAGCAGGCCTGGATCGTGGAACCGGCGACCCCCGACGACGTCTTCACCGAGGATCCCGACGGTCTGTGGTCGACGGTGCTGCGGCGGAAGGGCGGGGCGTTCACGCTCGTCTCGACCATGCCGCTCGACCCGACCCGCAACTAACCCGATGACGACGGAGAGCCGATCCCTACCGGGCAGCGCGGAGGTCGTGATCGTGGGAGGCGGCGTGATGGGCACGGCTGCGGCGTTCCACCTCGCGGAGGCCGGGGCCGAGGTCGTGCTGCTGGAGCGCGCGGAGCTCGCCTCCGGCTCGACCAGCAAGGCGGCGGGTGGCGTGCGCGCCCAGTTCTCCGACCCCCTGAACATCGAGATCGCGCTCCGCAGCCTCGAGGCCTTCGAGCGCTTCCCGCACCGGCCCGGGTTCGAGATCGACCTGCACCGCGTCGGCTACCTGTTCCTGCTCGATCGCGACGAGGACGTAGAGGTGTTCGAGCGCTCGGTCGCCCTCCAGAACCAGCACGGCGTCCCCAGCCGCCTGGTCACGGCGGCGGAGGCCGCCGAGCTGTCGCCCCTCGCCGGTCTCGACGGGGTCCTCGCCGCCAGCTTCTGCCCGCTGGACGGCCACGCCAGCCCCGAGGCCGTCGTGCAGGGCTACGCGGCCGGAGCACGCTCCCTCGGGGCAACGGTGCTCACAGGCTGCGCCCTGGAGCAGATCATCGCGGAGAACGGTGAGATCAGCGCCGTGCGCACCACTGCCGGGGAGATCACGACGACGACGGTCGTCTGCTGCGCAGGAGCCTGGTCGAAGCAGATCGGCCTCCAGGTCGGCGTCAACCTGCCGGTGGAGCCCGTGGCTCGTGAGATCAGCTTCACGCGCCCGGTCGACGCGCTTCCCGAGCGGATCCCGTTGACCATCGACTTCTCTACCGGCTTCTACTTCCATCGCGAGGGCCCGGGCCTGCTCTTCGGCATGGGCAACCGCGACCAGCCGCCCGGGTTCGACGCGCCCACCGACCCGGACTGGCTGCTCCGCGTCCTCGAGGTCGCGGAACGGCGCTGCCCCCGGCTGCCGGAGCTCCAGCTCGGCGGTGGCTGGAAGGGCTTCTACGAGACCTCTCCCGATCACAACGCACTGCTCGGCGAGTCCCGGTCGGTGTCGCGTTTCCTCTATGCCACGGGCTTCTCGGGACACGGGTTCCTGCAAGGCCCGGCGGTCGGCGAGATCCTTCGTGACCTCGTGCTCGGACGGCCACCGTTCGTGGACGTGTCCGCGCTCTCCGCCGAGCGTTTTCAAACGGCAGCGTTGCGTCCCGAGCACAACGTCATCTGACGACACTCCCGGACGTAGGATGACGGCGTGGAGCGACGCGCACTCGGCACGCAGGGCCTCTCCTGCTCCGCCCTCGGGCTGGGCTGCATGGGGATGAGCGAGTTCTACGGCGTCGCCGACGACGCCGAGTCGATCCGCACGATTCATCGTGCGATCGAGTTGGGCCTCGATCACATCGACACCGCCGACATGTACGGCCCGTTCAGCAACGAGCAGCTCGTCGGCCAGGCGCTGGCCGGCCGGCGCGATCAGGTGATGCTGGCCACGAAGTTCGGCCAGGAGCGCGACGGGGCGGGCACGTTCCTCGGCGTCCGCGGCCACCCCGACTACGTGCGCGCCTCCTGCGAAGCCTCGCTTCGGCGGCTCGGCGTCGACCACATCGACCTCTACTACCAGCATCGCGTCGATGCAACGGTGCCCATCGAGGAGACGGTGGGCGCGATGTCGGAACTGGTCGCGGAGGGCAAGGTGCGCTTTCTCGGGCTGTCCGAGGCGGGGCCGGAGACGATCCGCCGCGCCCATCGCGTCCACCCGATCTCCGCGCTGCAGAACGAGTACTCGCTCTGGACGCGTGATCCCGAGAACGGCACGCTCGACCTGCTGCGCGAGCTGGGGATCGGCTTCGTCGCCTACAGCCCGCTCGGTCGCGGCTTCCTCACAGGGCGCTTCCGCAGTAGCGACGACTTCGACGAGACGGACGCGCGGCGCTCACGCTACCCGCGCCTGGTCGGCGACAACCTGACCGCAAACCTGGCACTCGTCGATCGTGTCACGGCGATCGCCAGGGAGAAGGAGGCGACAACAGGCCAGGTCGCGATCGCCTGGGTGCTGGCGCAGGGTGACGACATCGTCCCGATCCCGGGCACGAAGCGCGTGCGCTACCTGGAGGAGAACCTGGCCTCGGTCGACCTGACGCTGTCCCCCGAGGAGCTCGCCGCGCTCGCCGAGGCGGTGCCGCCGAGCGCGGTCGCCGGGCCCCGCTATGCCGAGAGCGCAATGGTCAACATCGGCGTCGAGGCCCCGCCTCAGGGCGGCTGAGCCGGTCGTCGCGAGCAGCGCCAAGGGTCGCAGAGCGGGGCCGTTCAGAGCCTCGCAAGGAGTTCGTCCCCAAGAAAGGCCGGGGGTCGCTTCAGGGCCCCGCTCCAACCTCGCCCGCCGCTGGGCTGGTGGACAGCCAACGTCTTGCGAGGCCCTGAAGGGCCCCGCTCCAACCATGCCCGCCGCCTGGGTCGGTGCACAGCCGAACATCTTGCGAGACCCTGGGCCCCGCTCCAACCTCGCCTGCCGCCTCGGCTTGGCCAGCGGTCACCGCTCACTCGACCAATCGGGTCTGCCATGACCTCACACAGGACGGCGCTCAGCAGCGGAGCATGCGGCGGAGTGGGGCCCTTCAGGGCCTCACAAGGAGTTCGTCCCCAGAGAGGCAGACTGAGTCGACCGCAACGAAGGGCGGATGCCGGTGTTCCGCGGGGGTGTCGGTTCGCCGCTCACGAAGCGTGGGCTGGTGGACAGCCGAACGTCTTGCGAGGCCCTGAAGGCCCCGCTCCAACCTCCGCTGCCGCCTGGGCTTGGCCAGCGGTCGCGCACAACCCGACCCAATGCGCAATCGATCATCTGAAGGCCGCGCTGGGCGTAGACGGCCCGGCACATGGAACAGCCGTCCCGGGTGCTCGCAAGGGCTACGTCTTGCGCCACCACTGCCAGAAGTACTGGGTTCCGGCGCCCGAGGCTCCGACGATCTCGAACCCCAGGGTCTCGGCAACGATGTCCAACTCGGACTGGGTGAAGCTCACACCGAGCCACGTGTCCTTTTCGTGTGCCAGGTAATCCGGCTCCTGCGAGCCCTGAGTCTGGAACTTGAAGAGCGCCCCGGACCGGAGCGTGCGGTGGACGTCCCGGACGGTGGCGAGCACGGCCCTGCGAACCGGCACATGCTGGAAGACGACGAAGGAGAAGGCGAAATCCACCGACTCCGTGGGCACGTCGCGGACGTCGCAGCCGCTGGTCTCGTGGAGGATGACGTTCTCGATCCGGGTCAGACGGCGCTTGGCCTGCGCGATCATCTCGCCCGAGACGTCGACGCCGTGCACGTGCCCGAAGAGCGCAGCCAGGTGCTCGGTCATGCGCCCGACCCCACAGCCGATCTCGAGCATGGTCAGCGACTGGGACGAACGGTGACCGGCGATGGCCGCCAGGTCCTCCTCGACGTGCTTGGCGACGCTCTGCGCGCCGTGCTCGGAGAAGGCGGCCTCGTCCCAATCCTCGCGGCCCGAGGCCACGTAGTACATCGCGTTCTCGCGGGCGCGTGCGTTCCAGTCGGCCTTCATGACTGCGACGCCCTCCTCGGGCGAGGTGGATGGGGACGCGGCGGCTCGCAACGTCGACATGCGCTGGTCTTCGGACGTCCGCGGCCGGTCTTGATCCCGCTGCGGGGCCGCCCGTCTTCACGAAATCTCCACGTGATCCACCCCCGGCCTCGACGACCGGCGCCTACTCTGAGAAGGGATGGAGCGCAGGATCGCAGTGATCGAGGACGAGGCGACGATCGCCACGGCGATCGCCGCTCGTCTCCGCGCCGAGGGCTTCCTCGTGGAGACCGCGCCTGACGGCCCATCCGGGGTCGAGCTGTGCCGCGCGTTCCGGCCCGACCTGGCCATTCTCGATCTCATGCTGCCCGGCCTCGACGGGCTGGAGGTGTGCAAGAAGATCCAGGCCGACCGGCCACTCCGCGTGCTCATGCTGACCGCGCGCGACACGGAGATCGACCTCGAGGTCGGGCTCGCGGTTGGAGGCGACGACTACATGACGAAGCCGTTCAGCCCGCGGGAGCTGGTGGCACGCGTCCGGGCTCTACTCCGCCGCGCCGACCATTCGACCGACGCCGGGCGCGACCTGATCCGGCTGGGGACGCTCACCATCGACCCGGCGACCCGGACGGTGCAGAGTCACCAGACAGCTGTCCATCTGACCCCGATCGAGTTCGACCTGCTGCACCGCCTGGCCTCGACCCCCCACGTGGTCTACGGCCGTCGCCGGCTGATGGAGGAGGTCTGGGGCGTCAAGATCGCGGCCGGCGAGCGGACGGTCGACTCGCACATCCGGGCCATCCGCCGCAAGCTCGGTGCCGAGGTGATCCGCACCGTGCACGGGGTCGGGTACGCGCTCGACACGAACTGCCTCTAGTGCGACCGCTCGATTTCCTCGCGTCCATCAAGCTCAAGCTCGGCGCCGTGATCGTGGCGGCGGTCACGGTCACGATCACCGTCCTCCTGCTCGGGAAGCGTCTCGAGATCTCCGCCGTGGTCACCGGCATCGTCGCGATCGGACTGGCCCTCGCCATGGTCCGCTTCCTTGCCCACGGGATGACCTATCCGCTGCGGGAGATGGCGGACGCCGCACAGCGCATGGCCAAAGGCGACTACAGCCGCCGCGTGACCGCCACCTCGCGCGACGAGGTGGGCGAGCTGGCCAGGGCGTTCAACTCGATGGCCACGGAGCTCGACGAGGTCGACCGCATGCGGCGCGACCTCGTGGCCAACGCCTCCCACGAGCTGCGGACGCCGATCGGCGCCCTTCGCGCCCGCTTCGAGAACTTCGTGGACGGCGTGGAGCAGCCCGATCCAGCCGCCCTGGCGGATGCACTGCGCCAGGTGGAGCGGCTCGGCACGCTCGTTGAACAACTGCTCGACCTCTCCAAGCTGGAATCCGGCTCGGTGCCCCTGGAACGTAGGCCGGTCCTCGCCACACCGCTCCTCCGCGACGTCGCAGCCGAGTGGGCCGACGCTGCCGCCGCGCGCGGCATCACGATCGAGGTCGGCGCCGATCCCGGCGAGCTCGTGCTCCACGTCGACGAGCGGCGCATGCGGCAGGTGCTCGTCAATCTCGTGGCCAACGCAGTCCGGCACGCCGGGGCTGGCGGTCGGGTCGTCGTGCACGCCTCCTCCTCCGCCGCCGGCCGGGCGAGGCTCGAGGTCGTGGACGACGGGCCTGGTATTCCGCAGGCTGAGGCTGAGCGCGTGTTCGAGCGCTTCTACCGCTCCGATCGCGCGCGCTCCGTCGATGAGGGCGGGGCCGGGCTCGGGCTCGCCATCGCCCGCTGGATCGTCGACCTGCACGAGGGTCGGATCTACGTGGACACCGGCGATCGGAAGGGTTGCCGCGTGGTCGTGGAGCTCCCCGCGTGATTCGCCTCACCCTGATCGCGGCGTTGGCAGGCGCTGCAGCGCTGCCGGGCGGACCACCCGGCGTGGGCGTCGTTGCTGTCGCCGCGCTCCTCTCAGCTGCCGTGGTCCACGCAGCAAGGCGGGCAGGAACGCTCAGTGCGCAACGGATCGTGCTGCTCGTCCTGGCCCTTGCGCTGGCGGCGACTGCCGTCCTTAGGGACGCAGGCTGGGTGGTCGCGATCGATCTCGTCGCCGCCTGGTCGCTGGCCGCGCTGGCCACCGCCGGGCCGCGTCTGGAGTCGTTGCTGATCCCGTTCGTCGGTCTCGTCGAGCTGCGAGCGACCACCCCGCGCTCGCTCGGTCATCGGCTCCCGGTAGCACGGGGTGTTGCGCTCACCGTGCTCCTCCTGGTGCCCTTCGTAGCCCTCTTCTGGCGGGCGGACGAGGCGTTCGCCTCACTCGCGGGGGGTGTTCCCATCCCCAACCTCTCCTCCTGGCCGGCCCGCGCGCTGTGGTTCGGGCTCGTGCTGATCGCCGGTCTGGGCCTGGCCAGGACGATCGTGCAACCGCCGGCACCCGGCCGGCCCCGGCAGCTGCGACGACTCTCGGCGGTCGAATCCTTCGTGCCCCTGGCCGGCCTCAACCTGCTCTTCGGGCTGTTCGTCGGCGTGCAGGCGACAGTGCTCTTCGGCGGTCGCGATCACGTCCTCGAGACCGCCGGTCTCACGTATGCGGAGTACGCCCGCCACGGGTTCTGGGAGCTCCTGGCCGCGTCGGCACTGACCGTGATCGTGGTCGGAGCCGCTCACCTCTTCGGCGCCGACGGGACGCGGCGCGAGCAGTTGCTCCTCCGTGGCCTGACCGCCGCGCTG
Organism: uncultured Actinomycetes bacterium; assembly: GCA_963738505.1. Classification (GTDB taxonomy): domain Bacteria; phylum Actinomycetota; class Thermoleophilia; order Gaiellales; family Gaiellaceae; genus Gaiella. The sequence goes on from CAVTWR010000005.1 coordinate 229,048, forward strand.
TGCGTATCGACGATCGTCATCGTGGTCTCGGCGCTCTACCGGCTGGGCGTGTACGAGGACGCGTTCGGCCTGACCCGCCTGCGGCTCGGGGCGGAGGCCATCGCCGTCTGGCTCGGGCTGGGCCTCGCCGTCGGCGGCCTGGCCATCGCCACAGGGCGCCTGAGGAGAGGCACAACCCTCGCCGTCCCCGGCACCGCCGCCGCCCTCCTGGCCTTCACGCTCGTCAATCCCGACGCGTGGATCGCCAGGCGGAACGTCGAGCGCTGGTCGGTCTCGGGCCGGATCGATGTCGCGTACGCCGCGTCGCTGAGCGCCGACGCCACCCCCGCTCTCCTGCGCCTGTCCGAGCCGATCCGCGGACAGGTCCTGACTCGTGTCGCCGAACACCTCGCGAGCCCTGAGCCCTGGGGATCGTGGAACCGCTCCCGGGATCGCGCCCGCGATCTCCTTGCGCAGCAAGCGCCCTGAGACCACCTGCGCGACGCGAGCCCACTCCCGGCAAGAGGGGCCGTTGCCTTGGAGTCGCGCCGTCGTCCGGGTCGTTCATGCTGGGCCGATGCGCGTCGCGTTCGTGCTGCTGGTCGCCTGCTCCTGCCTCGCCGGAGCTGCCGTCGCCGGCCCTGCTGCCGACCCCACCCGTCTCCCGGCTGCGCCGTTCCCCGGACCGGCGTCCGCGCCAAGTCCCGCCACCGTCGGGTTCACGCCCATCTCGTCGCGCGTCGTCGGCGTGGACGTGTCCACACCGGCTTCGGCCCCGCTACCGGTCTGGGCCGCACCGACGTACGACGGGAAGCCCCTCGCCCGCGCCATCCGCCAGCCCGGAACCGTTCTCCTGCTCTACGGGGACGAGCCGACGGTGCTCGTCGGAGTCAGCACCCGGAGCCACCGGCAACGGTACGCCTTCGATCTGTCCGCTCTCGCCACACCGCCCGACCGGAGCTGGCTCGAGCCGATCGTCTGGGCCCGCGAGCGAAAAGGGGTGCTGTACGTCTCGACCTCGCACCTAACGTATGCGAGCGAGACACGCCTACGGAACGCCTACGTCAATGCGATCGACCTTCGTTCACGCAAGCTCCTCTGGCGCAGCGCCGCCCTCGTTGCAAACGCGCGCACATTCGTCGTCACAGATGACGTGATCGTGTCCGGGTACGGGTTCACAGCCGAGCCGGACTTCGTGTACGCGCTCGACCGGAAGACCGGCACGGTCGTGGGCCGGGCCGCAGTTCCAAACGCACCCGAGAGAATCCGTCTGCACGGCGACCGCCTGACGGTGCGCACGTACGACCGCCTGGTCATTCTGCGGCTCACTCTGTAGTTCGTGCGGGGTTCCCTCAAGCGCACGGCGCGCGTTGCCGATGAGATACCCATGCCTGTCACCACCGACCTGTCCGCCCTGAGCGACGACGAGCTCGAGCAGGTGCTCGAAGAGCTGACCGCAGAGGAAAGCACGCTCTCCAAGCGGCGCGCCCGGCTCCACGACAGGATGGACTTCCTGCGAAGCGGCGGGGCCAGCCACTCTCCGGTCACCGTCGAGCAACTCCGCGGTCTCGAGGACGAGGAACGGCAGTTGTCCGAGAACCGGCGAGCCATTCACCAAAGCCTCACCGACGTCCAGGGTGAGCGTACGCGCAGGCGCGACCGGTCCTGATTCGAGGCCGTCAGATCGCGCGCATCCTGGCGTTGCGCGGCACCTTCTCCAGTTCGGCGAGACCAAGCTCACCGAGTACGGGCGGCACGTAGACCGCGAACCGACCCCGCAGGCCCTTCTTCAACCCGTACCAGCCACCGACGGGATTGTCCTCCGACCTCCCCCAGGCCTCGACCGTGCCCGCTGCCGCAGGCTTCTGCTCATCCGCACCGCCAAGAGGCATCCACTCGCCGTGGGCGCGGAGCATCGCGTGGAGATCGTCGAGGCAGCGCAGCTGGTAGGAGAGCCGCGTCTTGCCGACCTGGCACACGAGCGCCGGCGGGTCAGCCGCCTCGTCCCGCCACACGGTGTACTCCGACTTGCCGCTCGGCGTCGCCAGCTGCCATGGATCCTCCGGTGTTCCGGAACCGCTCATGGGTCGTTCCTCCTGTCTCGTGGTCATGCCCTTGCAGGACGCGCGCGTTCGCAAGGATGACCGGAAGCTACCTCTTGCGGATCGGTGGGCTGACGCCTTGCGAGGCGCTGAAGGGCCCCGCTCTGCCCTGTTGGCGCCGCGACCTACACGAGCGGCGAGTTGCACAGCCCAGGATGTTGCGTGACCGGGCGCGCCCGCGCGCTGCGCAGGCACGCCGAACCACACCTCTGACGAACATCAGGCCTCTCCTAGAGCTTGAGCGTGCTACGCAGACGTGCGAGCAGTGTCATCAACATCTTCATCCGGTCTCTCCTTTCGTTCTTCGCAGGAGGGTGTCGGAATCAGACCCCGAGCGACGGGCCCTGCTTGGCGGAGGCGGCGCGCTTCTCGGCGCGGCGTTCCTTGAGCGTCTTCTGGGCCGGTTTCTTGGCCATCTTCTTGGGTTTCTGCGCGTCCTTCATGTCGTGCCTCCCAGTTCGCGGCATGGCGCCATGTGCAGTATCGCACAAGCGGCCGGACGGGCCGTACGCGCCCGCGGGTCACACGGCGCGTGTGAAGCGCCGCACCGTGTGCAGCAGCTCCTCGGTCTTCGCCGCCGCCTGCTCGGCGTCGCCGGAAGCGATCGCGTCGTGCACGCAGTGACGCACGTGCGCGTCGAGGATGGTGAGGGCGAGCGACTCGAGCGCGGTGTTGGCGGCCGCGATCTGGGTGAGCACGTCGATGCAATAACGGTTGTCCTCGACCATGCGCTCGATGCCGCGCACCTGTCCTTCGATGCGGTGCAGCCGCTTGACGACGGCCTGCCTGTGCTCGGTGTAGCCGTGCACCTGCAGGGCAGCTGCGGTATCGGTCATGAAGGGTCTCCTTCGGTTGAGGACGCAGGGCGGAAGCGCCGCAGGCGCAGGCTGTTGAAGACGACGAAGAGACTGGAGGCCGCCATCGCGCCGGCGGCGATCATCGGCTCGAGAAGTCCGGCTGCGGCGAGCGGGATCGCGGCGACGTTGTAGGCGAACGCCCAGAACAGGTTCGCCCGAATCGTGCCGAGCGTGCGGCGGGCGAGCCGGATCGCGTCGGGGACGCCACGCAGGTCGCCGGAGAGCAGCGTGATGTCACTCGCCTCGATGGCCACGTCCGTGCCCGTCCCGATCGCAAGCCCGAGATCGGCCTGGGCCAGCGCGGCCGCATCGTTGACGCCGTCTCCGACCATCGCCACGACTCGCCCCTCATCCTGGAGTCGCACGACCTCGCGCACCTTGTCCTCGGGACGGAGATCCGCCACCACCTGGTCGATGCCGACCTCGGCGGCCACGCGCCGAGCCGTCGCCGAGCCGTCGCCCGTCAGAACGATCGGCGTGAGACCGAGTGCTCGCAGTGAGCCGACGACGCCTGCGCTTGTGGGTCGAACGACATCGCGCACGTGGAGCAGCGCGCGCGGGACCTGGTCCCACGAAACCTCGATCTCACCGTCTCGGCGGCCGACCGTGACGAGGACCCCGTCGACCGTGCCGGTGACGCCGACGCCCGGGAGGTTGCGGAAACCCTCCACCGCCGGCAGCTCGCCGAGCTCGCGTGCAGCCGCGGCAGCCACCGCCCGACCGACCGGATGCTCGGATCCCGCCTCGACAGCTCCGGCGAGCCGGAGGACGTCCTCGCGGGTCGCCCCGTCGAGCACCTCGACGCCGACGAGCTCGAGCCGCCCTTCGGTGAGGGTGCCGGTCTTGTCGAGCACGATGGTGTCGATGCGCCGCGCCTCCTCCAGGACCTGCGGTCCGCGGATGAGCAGCCCGAGCTCGGCACCGCGACCCGTTCCGGCGAGAAGGGCAGTCGGTGTGGCCAGGCCCAGCGCGCAGGGGCAGGCGATGATGAGGACGGCGACGGCGGCGGTGAAGGCCTTGCTCACGCCGGCGCCGGCGAGCAGCCAACCGCCCAGCGTGATCCCCGCGAGGCCGATCACGACCGGGACGAACACCCCCGAGACGCGGTCGGCGAGTCGCTGGACGGGCGCCTTGCCCGTCTGGGCACGTTCGAGCAGGCGTGCGATCTGGCCGAGGGCGGTCTCCGATCCGACGCGGGTTGCCTGCACGACCAGACGACCGTAGGTGTTGACCGCGCCGCCGGGTACGTGGTCACCGGGGCCGACTTCGGCGGGAATTGACTCGCCGGTGAGCACCGACAGGTCGAGGGCCGACGCGCCGTCGACGACCTCCCCGTCCGCGGCGAGCTTCTCTCCCGGCCTCACCACGAAGGACTCCCCCACGCCGAGCTCGGCGGCGGGCACGGTCGTCTCGCGTCCCCCGCGCAGCACGGTCGCCTCGCGGGCACCGTGATCGAGGAGTGCACGTAGTGCCCCCACCGACTGCACCCGCGCCCGCGCTTCGAGCCAGCGCCCGAGCAGGATCAGCGTGGTCACGACCGCTGCGACCTCGAAGTAGACATCGGCTTCGAGGCCGGCCGCGAGCACGACCACCGACCAGCTGAAGGCGGCGAGCGTGCCAAGGGAGATCAGCGTGTCCATGGTGGCCGCCGCATGGCGCGCATTGCGAAGCGCGATCCGGTGGAATTCGCTTCCGGCCACGAAGACGACCGGGGCGGTCAGCCCCAGCGCGACCCATTCCCATCCCCCGAACTGCACGCCGCGAACCATGGCGAGAACGGCCACCGGTGTTGCCAGAAGCGCGGCCAGCAGCAAGCGGCGGCCCGACCCGCTCGCGCCGCGGTCGACGTTGCGGGGCCCGACGGCGCTGTGGACATGCGCCCCGTACCCGGCGGCCTCGACGGCGCGCAGAAGCTCCGACACGGCGACGGTCTCGGACGCACGCACGGTTGCCTGCTCCGTCGCGTAATTGACAAGCGCCTCGACGCCGTCGAGCCTGTTCAGCCGCCGTTCGATCCGCGCCGCGCACGCCGCGCACGTCATCCCGTCGAGATCGAGCGTGACCTCGCGCAGTGGTGTGGCCGTTTCGAGCGACGTCATCTAGGCCACCTCGTAGCCAGCGTCCGCGACCGCTGCGCGAAGCGCCTCGTCAGCGAGCGGCTCGCCTAGAACGACGACACGTTTGGCCTCGAGATCCACCTCGACGGAGGCAACACCGGCCACCGTCAGCAAAGCGTCCCGAACGGCGTGCTCGCAGTGACTGCAGCTCATTCCAGGGACATTGAACTCCCGCTCTTGCATACCCCTCTAGGGTATCAATCGGGAGGCGAGCGCGCGCGAGTCCGTCGGTGCTTCTGTCGTGAAGCCGCCCGCCGAAGCGGTACCAACAGGAGGCTAGGAGCGGCGACGCCTCTGAGCGAGCGCTCGGCGGCCGGGAGATCTGGATCGCCCGGCCGGCGGCGGCGGCCCGCGCGACCCTCTCTTCCCCGGTTCGCGGGTCGTTCGGAGCCGGTCGGCCGGACGTCGCGGCATCGTGCCGCGGGTGGGTGGGCGGCGCCCGACATGCCGCCCACCCCCTGCGCGCTACCCGACGCTCGGGTTGGGCCCGAGGACGGTGATCCCGAACCGGGCCAGCGTGGCACCGAGACGTGGGATGTCCTCTGGAGCGGGCGCCGACGGCATCGCGCCGCCGAACTCGTCCTGGACGGCCTCGAACATCTCCAGGAACCCGGATGGCGTTGCGGTCACGACCATGCGGGCGGATCCGCTGTCGACCGCATAGGTGTGGGCAACGCCTCGTGGCACCGCGACGTACGTGCCCGCCTCACCGTGGATGACGGCGTCACCGGCGTAGAACGTCACCTCACCCTCGAGGACGTAGAACGACTCGCCCTCGCGCTCGTGGACGTGCAGGGGCGGCTCGCAACCGGCGTTGGCCGTGATCTCGAAGACGTCCACATCGGGGCCCTGGGCTTTGATCTCGATCTCGTCGGCATAGAAGTGCACGACGCGGCCGTCTCCGCGCTTCGTGGCGACGACCTGGGACGGTGAGGCAACGGACATGTGAAGCTCCTTCCTGCTAGACTCCAGAATAGAGTTTATTCTAGACCCTATATTGGAGTCTTGTCAAGTGCGCGATGTCCTCAGCCCATTCTCCTACGCGATCCTCACCCTCGTCGGTCGTGGCGGCGCGAGCGCGCACGACATCGTCCAGATGATGCGGCGGGCGCGCCCCTACTGGGCCGCGGCCGAGAGCCACTACTACGCCGAGCCGAAGCGCCTGGCCCAGCTCGGCTACCTCACGGTCGAAACCGCCCCCGGCAAGACCACCCAGCGGCGCGTGTACTCCCTCACGCCGCGTGGCGAGGAGGCTCTCCGCGCCTGGCTGGCGCAGCCGACACCGTTCCCGCGCATCCAGAACGAGGCCGTCGTGCGCGTGCTCGCCAGCGAGTACACGGACCCGGCCACGCTCCTCGCAAGCCTCACGGCCATGCGCGCCGAACTCGACGAGATCGACACCGACCTCGCGGCGAACCTGCAGACTGCCGCGGCGCTCCCGCACCGCACCCAGTCGATCCGACTCGTGACCGACCTCGGGCAGCGGCTCGTGCAGGCCTACCGCGACTGGCTCGACACCGTCGAGGCAGCGCTCACGAGCCGGGGGGGCGAGCCGTAGACGCGAGCGCCGCAGAGACTGGCGCCCGCGTTCTGCTTCCGGCGCCACGCCTACGCGTGCGCGTGCGCGAGCGTTCGGGAAGGCCCTTGATGGCCGCCTTCGCGCGCGGCGTGCTCTCCCAAGGGTGTGTACGGGCGGCAGGCGCCTTGACAGGAGACGCGCGATGACGGAACGATGCCGGGGACAGACCAAGAGGAGGAGCGAGCGTGGCCGTGAACGTCCTTGAGAGAGTGAAGGAGATCGCCGAGGGCTTCGGGGCCGACCGGACGGCTCGGCAGCAGCGCCGGTCGCTCGATCCAGCGGACTTCGTTGCGCTGCGCGACGCGGGGTTCCTGCTCACCGGCATCCCGACGGAAGCGGGCGGCCTCTACGCCGACCGTGCGGCGTCCACCCGGCCTGTCTCCGAGATCGTGCGGGCGTTGGCCCGGGGTGACTCCTCAGTGGCGCTGGTCGCGGCGATGCATCCGGCCGTGCTGTCCTTCTGGCTGGCCACGCCTGAGGTTCCGCCCGACTACCGAGCGGCCTGGGCCGACCAGCGGCGATCGGTGTTCGAGGCTGCTTCGGCCGAATGGTGGGGGACGATCACATCCGAGCCGGGTTCGGGAGGAGACGTCGCGAACACAAAGGCCGTCGCCTCGCCGGCGAACGACACCTACCGTCTGACCGGCCAGAAGCACTTCGGCTCCGGATCGGGGATCACCTCGTTCATGCTGACCACCGCCGTTCCCGAGGGCGAGAACGACCCCGACTGGTTCTTCGTCGACGTGCGCGGTGTTCCCTGGGACGGCTCGCGGGGACTACGGCTGGCCGGGGAGTGGGACGGACACGGCATGGCCGCCACGCAGAGCCACGGGATGGCCTACGAGGGGTTCCCCGCAACGCGGTTCGCGTGGCCGGCGAACTGGCGCGCAATCGCCGACGCCGCAGCCCCGTTCGTGGGCTGCGTGTTCACCGCAGCCGTGCTCGGCGTCGTCGAGACCGCCGTGTCGTCGGCTCGCGCATCCCTCTCGAAGCGCCCGGATGACCTTCGCCCCTACGAGCAGGTCGAGTGGACGCGCGCGGAATCCGAGGCGTGGCTCGCGGCGCAGGCCTTCGAGGGGATGCTTCGCGCCGTGGAGTCGAAGCCGCTGCCGAACCGCGACGTGCTGATCGGGAAGGAGTCCGTGGCCGAGCTCGCCGAGTCGTGTCTGCTCCGAATCTGCCGTGTCCTCGGCGGAGGCACCTTCTCCCGCCGCTCCCCGTTCGGCCACTGGTTCGAAGACGTGCGCGCGCTTGGCTTCCTTCGTCCGCCCTGGGGCCTCGCGTACGACGCTCTCTTCAGCACGGCCTTCGACACCGACGCTGACCTCCGTCGGTGCTCGCCATTGAGGCGCGCAGCGCCAAGCCCCGAAAACGAACAAGCGCTGTTTCCAGGGCTTTCTCCAGTAGACCTGATCCAGTCCCTTTCACACCAATCCCTGACCGATCACCTCGCCTGTCTGCGGAAACGAGACTGGGCTCCCGTGGCGCGGGCGGCGCGGGTGGAAGAACCCGGTTCTGGCCGTCAACGCTGGGGCTTCATCGGCGACCTCATCCTCAAGGTGCTTGAAGATGAGCCAGCCGGGCTCCGTCCGATGGAGGTTCGTCAACGACTCGAAGGGATGCTCGGAGAGGTGTCATTCTCGTCAGTCAAGAACTCCCTGACCCGCCGATGCGGCAACAATGGCCCCCTCGAGCGAAACGGCGAAGGGATCTATCGGCTCCGACTTCGGCCGTAGAGCAGCCCGGCTGCTGTTGACCGAACGAGATTCAAGTGCCTTGCGGCGAGAACATCAACACAACATCAAAGAGTGGGGAATTCGCGTGAGCACATCTGGGGAAAACTCATGAGCCTTGACACTGGCCAGTCAAGATCGAAGCACTCAGCTGTAGAAGGCCCTACCGCGTCACGCTGCACGAGGTCCGAGGATGATCCAGAGAGAGAGCACCCACGTTACGATGAGAAGCAGACCGATACCCAGCGCAACGCCTGTCACCCGTGCGATCTCACGAGTAGGCCGTTGAAAGACCAACCCCCCGAGGGCGGCCAGTGCAGGTGGAAGCACCGTAAGGAGAATCGGCCCCGCCGGATCGAAGAACATGAGAGCGATGGCGATCGCGAGAGCGGGCGACGCGAGCCACCCCCACCACAGATACCCGTGACCGCTCATACACCTATCTGTCGGCACGTACCTCGACTGTCTTGACCCCCACCACCTGGCTAGGCCAGGCAGGAACTCTGAGTCGCCTGCCAGGCACGTGGATCCGTCCATGATGCCTTCAGAACGGGGCCAGTTGGGCTCTCGAACGCGCCACCTACGCCGCTAGCTCCCCATCTGCCCGGCCAGAATATCCAGGCAGGGGAGCTAGAAATCCTCAACTGCAGGAACAACCCACGGCCCGCCCGCATCTGCGAAATCCTTTACGGTGGGATATCCATCAAGCGGGTGCTCTCCCTGGGTGAAGTAGCTCGCGTGGGATCCCTCGGCGACGTAGACGACCGGTCTTCCCGCCGGCGTCCGCTCAACGATCGACCAGGGACACCGCCTGGCACCTTCATGAGAATTATACGCGGCCTCAAGCGGGGTACCGTCGACATCGATCAGTAGCTGGATACCTTCCCAGTCACCCTCGTGGACTCCAGGCGCGCCCGGGACGATACCGCTGAAGTCCTTCGAATTGTAGTAGTAGAAGAACCAGTACTGGAGGATCTTCTGCCCGTCAGGGTACGTCACCAGACGACCGTACACTCGATCGCCGTACTGGGGCAGAGCGTGCATCCGGGCCGCGTCAAGCGAGTAGGTGAAGTCCGTCTCCGCATCAATGTAGTCACTCGCAGACGCAGGCATCCCCGAGGAGTAGGTCAATCCCAGGAATGAGAGCGAAAGGTCGGCGAATGGTTCCGCAGGATCTGCCGCAGCGATCACGTCTCCCGTTGGGAACTTCAGCGCATTGAAGTAGTGCGGGGACGGCGAGAGATTGTCCGTCATCTCTGCCGCGGAGTCAGCGAAGTAGTGCTCGTCGTCGTCATACCTCAGCTCCGGCGCGAACGCGTCAAGGAGGTCGTCGGCCGTCGGGGAGATGACGAGCCCGCACTTATCAAGCGGTTCGTCAAATGGTCCCAACTCTCCCGTGATGGTGAGTCCTGCTGAGCAGCTTGTTGCGGACTTGGCTGCCTTTCAAGCGGTTGGTCAATGGTTCCAAGTTCGCGTGTTGGTGAGTCCTGCTGAGCAGCTTGTTGCGGATCGGCGGCGAACCCGGCGGTTTTCGCGCGTCGGCCTCGGCTGACGGGCTCGAGCAGCTTCCGTAACCGTGTTTGTATCGGCTCCAGCGCGTCGATGAGCCGGCCGGCGTCTCGGTGGTCGCGATATTCCGTGTACGCGGCGAACACCATCTTGGCGATCTTCGCGAGCTCGGCGTCCCAGCTTCTGGTCGGCCGGCAACTGCCGTTCGCTCAATGCTTCGAAGTCTCTGGCGAGGTGTGCCCAACACACCTGCCGTTGCTCGGCCGGGAGGTGGTTGTAGCCGCTGTAGCGGTCCGTCACCGCGATCCCGGTCGGGGTGTCGCCAAGCAGCTGTTTCGCAACAGTCTGGCCACGGCTTCGGTCGATCTGGATCACGGCGAGCGTTGGGGTGAAGCCGCCCCAGGCCCAGGCAGGTTTGCCCGCCAACGCCCAGCTGGTCTCGTCGGCGTACACGACCGGCTCCAACAGCAAGTTGGGCGCGGAGCTCGTTGTAGGGTGCGGCCAGCCTGTCGGCGACCCTGCTGATGATCCGGTCGACCGCGCCGACGCTGATCGGGCAGCCGAACAGCTCTTGCACCGTCTCGGCTGTTTGCCGGCGGCTCAACCGCTGCCGCGTGGTGAGGGTAGCGACCGCAGCCTGCAACCGCGGGCCGAACGCCGAACACGTCACCCCCGCTGGCAGCGAAGCCCGGGTCGAGGCTCCGCAGGCGCAGCCGACCGTGTGCAACCGATGCTCCGTGATCGTCACAGCAAGCGGCGGCAGCTCCGCCACCTGATGCAGCCCCGGCGCTCCGTGCTGAAGCCCGATCGACGAGCTCGAACACCCGGTCACAACCGCGGCACCGCGAAGGCCAATGATCCAAGACCTCATCGACCCGCTCAGGATCGACGAGCAACCTGCGTCGCCCCAGGGTGGCCCGACAGCCCGCCGGGCTTCCGCCCCGACCCGCTTCGATGAACGCGACGGAACGACGGCGGATCCGCAGACGGCGGCAACGACGAGTTCCGCGACGACCGGTTCAACCGCTGCTCGAGCTCGGCAACCCGCGCCTCCAACCTCCGGTTCGCCTCGACCAGCTCACCGATCCCCATCAACAACCGATCGCGGTCTCACGATCACCATCAAAATCGCCTCCTCCGGAGTTGGTGGCCCGTTCCTGGAGGCGGATGATGTAGTTGCCACCGCTTCCGCCGAATAGGAAGAATTGCGAGTCGCCCTGTCCAGGCTGAAGTGCCGGAAGGTTGCCGGCTGTCAGGGGCACCCATAGCGTTACAGGGACACATCCCCGGCCGCCTCCGGTCGGGAACCCGTTGACGTATGGAGCTCCGAATTGCCGACATCGAAGCCACCGCGTCTCGCGGGTAATCGGGCTGCCTCCGCCAAAGCTCGAGTAGTTCTGAACCCCGAGGAACGGGCCTTGGGGGATCGTCCCCGGTTGCCAATAAACACCCGCGAGGCCGGTGAGAACGGGAGGCTGAAGCGTGACTACCGCGGAGGGCAACGAGTACGCGTCGTCCCACCCAGCGGCGTTGGTGGCCGTGACGAGAACACGAGCAGTCCTGCCGTTCATCGACTGGATGAGAGTCAGCTGGGCAAGGGTCGCCCCGGCGATCGGCTGGCAGAACCCGCCACTGGCATCGCAGTACTCCCACTGATAGGTGAGGGTCGGAGTGGGGACTCCGGTCCATGTTCCCGGAGAAGCGGTGAGTACAAGACCCACTTGAGCGATGCCTGAGACAGCGGGGAGACCGGTGTTGGCAGGAGCTTCGGAGACGACCCCGGTCTGAGTGGAGGTCGCCGAGGCAGATCCTGCCACGTTGCTCGCGGTCACCACAACGCGGATCGTTTTCCCGAGGTCAGCCACCGAGATCGTGTACGTAGCGGCTGTCGCGCCCGTGAGGCTGACGCACGACAAGCCGGCCGTGTTGCAGGAGCGCCACTGGTAGCTGTACGAGATCGGCGCCGTACCAGTCCAACTCCCGGTCGTCGCCGTCAGCTGCACTCCCGGCTCGGCCACGCCACTAATCACAGGAAGAGCCGTATTGCCAGGTGGCGTCGTCGCTGTAACCAGCGCCGTCTGTGCGGAGGTGGCGACAGTGGAGCCGGCGGAGTTGCTCGCCGTCACCTGGAACCGGATCGTCTTGCCCACGTCCGAGGAGGTGAGCGTGTACGTGACCGAGGTGGCCGAGATGTTCACGCAGCTCGCCCCCGACGTGTTACAGCGACGCCACCGATACGCGTAGGAGATCGGCGCGGTCCCGGTCCACGACCCCTGGGCGCCCGTCAGGGTCGCGCCCTGTTGGGGCGCGCCGGAGATCGTGGGCAGGGCAGTGTTCGTGGGCTTCGTCGCCGCCCATC
>CAVTWR010000006.1:0-161365 GCA_963738505.1 uncultured Actinomycetes bacterium
GATGCCCCCGGCCGGAATCGAACCAGCGCACGCGGTTTAGGAAACCACTGCTCTATCCACTGAGCTACGGGGGCGTCCAGTGGAGGGTAGCGCGCTCGGAGCTGCCCTAGCGACGCGCGGTGACGAGCACGAGTGCGCGCGGTACGGAGAGGTGGTCTCCCTCACGGTACGGCGCGAGTCGCGCCTCGATCTCGGCGGCCAAAGCCTCGGTCTCGGTGGGTTCGAGGGCGGCGGCAACTCGACGGAAGTGTCCGTTCTCGACCGTCAGCTCCTGCCAGTACGAGGCGGCGTCCGGCGCCGTGCGCCTGCCCTGAACCCGAACCGCCTCGACGTGCAGGAGCCCGGCTGCGCGGTGCACGGCAGCAGCTTCCTCCGGGTCACCGAGCTTGCCGAACGCCCGTGCGAACGACGCCCGATCAGGCCCCAGCACCGCTCCGATCGCCTCTCGCGGCGCAGCGAACCAGGGATTCTCTGCCGCGGCCGCCCAGAGAACGGTTACGAGCCGTCCGCCCGGCACGAGCACACGGCGTAGCTCCGCCAGCGTTGCGACCGGGTCGCGCGCAGCCATCAGCGCGAGACGGCTGGTCACGGCCTCGAACGACGCGTCGGCAAACGGCAGCGCCGCGTTGAAGTCCGCTTCGAGGAGGGTCAGTGCAACACCGGCCTCCTCGGCGCGGCGCCGGGCCCCCTCGAGTTGCTCCGCGTTCGTGTCGATCCCGGTGACCTCCGCGCCAGCCTCGGCGAGCGCCACCGTGAGCCGCCCACTGCCACACCCGGCGTCGAGCACGCGTGCGGCGCCGGCAACTGCCGCGAGGGTTTCGCTCGTGCCGAAGGGAGCCTCGGCAGCGGATGGCGTCGGTTTCAGCTGTCCCATCAGAGCCTCGCTTCGCTTGCTGCCTGTTGTCGGAGAGGTCGGTCCCGCAGGTCCTGTCGAGCCCGTACAACATCTCATGTTTGGGCTAACGGCCCCCGGCCCGGAGAGCTGGTGGCCGCGGCAGGGCCGTTAGGGGATACTGCGCTGCGTGGACGGGTTGACACGTCTCGGGGTGCGGGAGCTGCTCGAGCACTTCAGGACGCAGCGTGTCTCCCCCGTCGAGCTGCTCGACGCCGTGGGTGCTCGTATCGAAGACGTCGAGCAACGTGTCGGCGGTTTCGTCACCCTCTGCCTCGACCGGGCCCGTGAGGAGGCCCTGACAGCCGAGATCGCCTGGCGGAACGGCACCGCGCGAGCGCTGGAAGGGATTCCCTTCGGTGCCAAGGATCTTTTCGATTCGGCCGACGTGCGCACGACCTACGGCTCGCCGATGTTCGTCGATCACGTCCCGACGCGCGATGCGGAGGCGCTGCGCCGCGCGCGGGCAGCCGGGGCGATCCTGGTCGGCAAGACGCAGACGCACGAGTTCGCGTGGGGGATCACGTCGGTGAACGAGAAGCTGGGATCGGCCCACAACCCCTGGGCGCTCGATCGGGTCACGGGAGGGTCGAGCGGGGGCTCGGCCGCCGCTCTGGCCGCGGACGAGGTGCCGCTCACGATCGGCAGCGACACCGGCGGTTCGATTCGCGTCCCGGCGGCGTTCTGCGGCATCACCGGCCTCAAGCCGACCTTTGGACGTATCAGCGGAAAGGGAGCGTGGCCGTTGGCGGCCTCCCTCGACCATCCGGGGCCGATGGCGCGAACGCCTGCGGACGCGGCGCTGCTGCTTGCGGTGCTCGCGGGCCTCGATCCCGACGATCCGGCAACGACCGACGAGCCGCTCGGCGACGTCGAAGGCGGGCTCAGCCTCGGGTTGAGCGGCCTCGTCGTCGGGCTCTGTCCCGACCTCCACCTCGTTTCCCTCGCGTCCGATGTCCGCACCGTCTACGACCAGACGCTCGGGGCACTCGAGGCGGCGGGCGCACGCCTGGTCGAGGTCGGATTTCCAGAGGCGGAGCTGATTTACCCGGCGTTCGGGATCATCCAGAGGGCAGAGGCGCTCGCTACTCACCGTGCCGCGGGCCTCTATCCGGCGCGGCGTTCCGAGTACGGCCGCGACGTGCTCGGCCGGCTCGATTCGGCGACGGAGGTGACGGTCGAGCAGTACCTCTCGGCGAGCTCCGACCGGCGCCGCGTCCGCGCAGGATTCGCCCGCCTCTTCCGAGCGTGCGACGTCCTCCTCACGCCCGTGAGTGCGGGCTCTCCGGTACCGATCGGTGCCGAGACGGTCGTTCACCTCGGTCACGAGCTGACGTTCCGCGAGCTGGTGATGAGCTACACGACGCCCCAGGACCTGGTCGGACTCCCGGCCTGCGCCGTTCGGGCGGGATTCGACGCGCTCGGCATTCCGGTCGGGCTCCAGTTCACAGCAGCCCCCTGGCAGGAACGGCACTCCCTGCGCGCCGCTCAGGGCCTGTTCGAGGCAACGCCTGAGGTGCAGTCGCGTCGGCCTGATCCGTGAGCTGGACCGTCTCGCAGCCGAGCCTGCCCCGAGTCATGGGCAGCGGCAGCTCGTGCGGGCCAAGATATACGCTATAACGCAGGACCGCGGGAGCGGGCCTCTGTCATGGAACCAGCTCGCAACGACACCATTCAGCGCGTCAGCCTGGTCGACAACGTGACCGAGCGGCTTCGCCACGACCTGCTCGCCGGCGAGATCAAGCCGGGTGAGAGGATCAAGATGGCCGAGCTCGAGAAACGCTTCGGGGTCAGTCATATCCCGATCCGCGAGGCGGTCAGGCGGCTCGAGAGCGAAGGGCTGATCGTGGCGGCGCCCCAACGTGCCGCCGTGGCGGCCGGGGTCGATCTCGACGATCTGGCGGGGCTCTACGACCTCCGCCGGATCATCGAGTGTGATGTCATTCGCCGATCGGCGGAGACGATGACAGACGCGCAGATCGACACGGTCAGGAACGCCCTCGAGGGGCTCGAGTCGGTCGCCGACGACCACGACTCCTCTCGGTTCTGGGATCTTCACCGCGACTTCCATTGGGCTCTGCTCGAACCGGGGGCCTCGGCCTGGATCCAGCGCGTGCTCGACCAGGTCTGGCTGGCGTCGCAGCGCTACGTGCGTCTCTTCGTGACCAGGACGGTAGAGGATGCGATGCGCGACCACCGTCTGCTGCGCGACTTCTGTGTGGAGCGAGACGGCGCCGGCGCCGCGGAGCTGCTCCGTCGTCATCTCGACCGCACGGAGCTCACCGTTCGGCAAGCATTTGTCCCGATCGACCAACCCGAGAGCGAGGCCTGAGCGAATGCGTGCAGCGATCGTCTCCGACTACAAGGCACAACCCACCCTGGGCGACCGGCCCGAGCCGCCGGCCGCCGAGGG
This sequence comes from uncultured Actinomycetes bacterium, assembly GCA_963738505.1. Classification (GTDB taxonomy): domain Bacteria; phylum Actinomycetota; class Thermoleophilia; order Gaiellales; family Gaiellaceae; genus Gaiella. The sequence continues at coordinate 3,306 of CAVTWR010000006.1, forward strand.
GAAAGCCATCGTCCAGTTGCGCGCCGCTGCCCTCAATCCCGCCGACGTGGCGATCGCCTCCGGCCTGTTCCCGGCGGGCAGCCCGCCGCTCCCGTACGTGCCGGGCGTCGAGGGCGTCGGCACCGTCCTCGAGAGCGGCCGCTTCGCCGCCGGGACGCGGGTCTGGGCCTCCGGCCGTGGGCTCGGGGTGGCGGCGGACGGCACCTTCTCGGAGAGGTTCTCAGCCGCCGACGAGGTACTGGTGGAGGTTCCAGCAGGTGCCGACGATCTCACTGCCGCAGCGGTAGGCGTGGCTGGCTTGGCGGGCTGGCTCCCTCTGGCCTGGCTCGCACCGGTGCGCGCGGGCGAGACCGTTCTCGTGCTCGGTGCCACGGGGAATGTCGGGGCGGTCGCGATCCAGGCGGCGAAGCTCCTGGGTGCCGGGAGGGTCGTCGCGGTCGGCCGCGACGAGGCCCGCCTCGCACGGCTTGGCGAGTTGGGCGCCGACGAGACTGTGTCTCTCGGCGGCGACGACTTCCGCGAGCGCCTTGCTGCCGCCGTCGTCGGGGCGCCTCCGACGCTCGTCCTGGACGCCCTCTGGGGCGAGCCGCTCGAGGCCGCGCTGGCGGTCGCCGCACCCGGTGCACGTATCGTGCACGTGGGGCAGTCGGCCGGGCCTACAGCAACGGTCGTCTCTGGCCTCGTCCGCGGCAAGCAGCTCCAGATCCTCGGATACACCAACTTCGCCGTTCCTCTCGATGCGGTCGCGAAGGGGTACACGGATCTCGTCGCGCATGCAGTCGCAGGACGCCTGCGGATGGAGATCGAGGCCGTGCCGCTCGACCAGTTCACGGAGGCCTGGGCGCGACAGGGGCAGGGGCCGGACGCCAAGCTCGTCCTCGTCCCCTGAGTCACAAGACGCTATAACCTATATTCTTCTCTTTTCCCATCCGCGGTCAGGGGGCCTGTGGCCGTTCAGCCGGTGATCTTGCCCAAGCTCGGTGCGTACACGGAGGATGTGCTCCTCTCCGAGTGGCACGCCCCCGAGGGCGCCCAGGTGGTCGCCGGCACGATTGTGCTCGAGATGGAGACGGACAAGACCACCGCCGATGTCGCTGCCGAGAGCTCCGGCTGGCTCCACCAACTCGTGGCTGCCGGTGAGAAGGTGCCCATCGGCACGCGCGTCGGGCTCGTCGCAGGGACGCGAGAGGAGTACGACGGACTGCTCGACGAAAGCCGGGGAGGACACGGCGGCACGGTTGCCGGATCTGACGCGGAAGAGCCGCACCCTTTCCTCGGGTACGTCAGCAGCGGTGGAGGCGAGGCGATAGCGGGCGCTTCGACGCCGGGGGTGTCCGCGGTCGCGAACCTGCCGTCGCAGCGCCCCGTGGTCGCTTCGCGAAGCGGCGGCGGCGACCGGGTTGTCTCACCGCGCGCACGCGCGCTCCTCACGCGCCTCGGGCTGCCGCTCGACGTCACTCGCGAGATCACCGGCTCGGGCCCCGGGGGACGCATCACCGACAGCGATGTGACCCGCTGGCACGAGGCTCGGTCCGCTCGCAGCCCCGAGGCTGCTCCGGCGGCCCTCACGGTGCATCGGACGATCCCACTACGGGGGCGCCGGGGGACGATCGCCAGCCGCATGGTCTCGAGCCTCCAGACTGCAGCCCAGCTCACCTCGATCGTCGAGCTCGATGTCGAGCCGCTCGTCCAGCTCCGGATGCGACTCAACGAAGACGGCGCGAGCCCGCGGATCGGCATCACCTCGATCGTGGTGCACCTCGTCGCGCACGCGCTTCGCGAGCACCCGGTGCTCAACGCACGTGTCACCGAGACGGATGTGGAGCTGATCTCCGAGATCAATGTCGCAGTCGCCGTGGACACTCCCGACGGCCTCGTCGCTCCGGTCGTCGTGGGCGCCGACCGCCTCTCGCTCACCAAGATCAACGAGCGGATCGTCGAGCTTGCCACCCGAGCCCGTGACGGGATCGCTGACGCCGGACGAGATGTCGAGCGGGACGTTCACCGTCTCCAACGGGGGCATCCACCCCGTGGACATCACGACGGCCATCCTCAACCCTCCCCAGACCGGGATCCTGTGGATCGGTCGGATACGTCAACGGCCGATCGTCGTGGGAGAGGGGACGATCGCCGTCCGGCCCACGCTCCAGGCCTGCCTCACCTTCGATCATCGCGCGGTCGACGGAGCGCCTGCGGCAGCGTTTCTCGGGACGTTCGAGGCATTACTCACCGCGCTCCCGGAGCTACCCTCGTGACCGACCCGCCGGGAGACGACGTGTCGATCGCTCCCCAGACGTTGCTCGATCTGCAGCGGACGATGCTCACGATCCGGCTCTTCGAGCAGCGGGTCGCGCGGGAGTTCCGTACGGGCGAGATCCCGGGGTTCGTGCACATGTACGTGGGCCAGGAAGCGGTCGCGGCCGGGGTGTGCGCCAACCTCGACGACGACGACTACGTCACGAGCACGCACCGTGGACACGGGCATTGCATCGCCAAGGGCTGTGCGCTCGGGCCGATGATGGCCGAGATCTACGGGCGGGTCGACGGGCTCTGCAAAGGGCGCGGCGGTTCCATGCACATCGCGGACTTCTCGCGCGGGATGCTCGGGGCGAACGCCATCGTGGGAGGCGGGATCGCGCTCGCGACCGGGGCGGGGCTCGCTGCCAGCGTCCGCGGGAGCAGGCAGGTTGCGGTGGCGTTCTTCGGAGACGGCGCGGCCAACCAGGGTGTCCTGCACGAGAGCCTCAACCTGGCGGCCATCTGGAAGCTCCCGGTCATCTTCGTCTGCGAGAACAACGGCTTCGCCGAGTCGACGCCCGCCTCGTACGCCACCAGCGTGCCCGACGTCGCTTCGCGCGCCGCCGGGTACGGGATCCCTGGCGTGGTCGCCGACGGCGCCGACGTCCTCGAGGTCCATGCGGCGGCACGCCGCGCGGTCGAACGCGCCCGGGCCGGGGACGGACCGACGCTCCTCGAGATCAAGACGTACCGGTTCATGGGGCACTTCGAAGGGGATCCCGAGCGCTATCGAGACGACGATGAACGCGCGGCGCTGCGCGGCCGCGACGCGATCGCCGCTCTGCACCAGCACATCGTCGACGGCGGTCACGCCACCGAGGCGGCCCTCGATCTCCTGCAGGCCGAGATCGAGGAGGCGATCACCGCCGCCGTCGAGTTCGCCCGAGCCAGTCCCTTCCCCGACCCGGCAGAACTGGAGCGGTACGTCTACCCCGAACCGCGGAACCTCGGGGGAGTCGCCTGATGCCGGAGACGCCGGAACGCACGCTGTCACTGGTCAACGCCGTGGGCGAGGCGATGCGGCAGGCGATGGAGGCCGACCCCTCAGTGATCGTGATGGGCGAGGACGTCGTCGGCGGGGCGGGACGGGGCGGAGACAAGGAGAACACGATGGGCGGCTCGTTCGGTGCCACCAAGAGCCTCTACCCGTTGTTCGGTGCCAACCGGGTCCGGGATACGCCGATCTCGGAGGCGGGGTTCGTCGGTGCCGGCGTCGGTGCCGCCGCTGCGGGGCTCCGGCCGGTCGTCGACGCGATGTGGGCCGACTTCACCGGGCTTGCCTTCGACCAGATCTACAACCAGGCCGGGAAGATGTCCTACATGTTCGGCGGACAGGCCCGCCTGCCGCTGACCATTCGCGTCGCCATGGGCTGCGGGCTCAGTGCCGCCGCGCAGCACTCGGGAACCCTCTACTCGGTCTTCACCCACCTGCCCGGGATCAAGGTCGTCGTCCCGTCGACCCCGTACGACGCCAAGGGCCTGTTGCTCGAGTCGATCTTCGACGACAGCCCGGTGCTGTTCTTCGAGCACCTCAAGCTCTACGTCGCGCAGGGCCCGGTGCCCGAGGAGCCGTACAGGATCCCGCTCGGCGTCGCCGAGATCAGACGGGCCGGAGGCGACGTCACGATCGTGGCGATCGCGGCCATGGTTGGTCGGGCACTCGAGGCGGCCGAGCTGCTCGCCGCGGAAGGCGTCGATGTCGAGGTGATCGACCCGCGGACGCTCTCGCCGCTCGACGAGGCCACGATCATCACCTCGGTCGAGAAGACCGGAGCGCTGGTGGTCGTCGACGAGAGCCCGCCGCAGTGCAGCGTTGCCTCCGAGATCGCCGCCCTCGTGTCCGAGAAGGCGTTCGACTCCCTGAACGCACCGGTGCGGCGTGTCACTGCCCCGCACGCACCCGTCCCTTTCAGTCCCTCCCTGGAGGGCGCGTACGCCCCGACCGTGGAGTCCATCGTGGCCGCCGTGCGGAGCGTGACGTGACCACAGCTCCCCCTCCTGCCCTTGCCATCAGGCCGAAAGGAAGCGCGCATGGCTGAACAACACGTCGTCGTCGGCTCCCTGGACATCCACGTAGAGGTGGTGGGAGAGGGTGTTCCGATCGTGCTCCTCCACGGACTCGGGTTGACCGGTGCCCTCTGGAACCGCGTCCGCGACGGGTTCGGGCCCGGCTATCAGCTGATCCTCGTCGACCTACGCGCCGCGGGGAAGACGCGCGAGATCGAGCCGGAGGAGCTGTCGCTGAAGCGCTGGAGCGACGACCTCGCCGGTCTGCTCGCGGCGCTCAACGTCGAGCGCCCAGTCCTGGTCGGGCACTCGCTGGGCGCGAGCATCGCGCTCAGGTACGCCCTCGAGCTGCCGGACGACGTGCGTGGGCTCGCGCTGATCGGAGCCGATGCGACGCTCTCCAACCTGGCCCCGAGGATGCTGCTCTCCGCCGAGCGCATCGAGAGCATGGGACTCGAGGCGTGGGTGCAGGAGTACTGGTCGAAGAACCCGCCGTTCTCGGCCGCGTCCCTCGAGCGCACCCCGGAGATCCTCGACGAGTACCGCGCGCTCGTGCTCGGGAACGATCCCGTCGACTACGTGCGCCAGTGTCGCGCGATCGCCGGCGCCGAAGATCTCTCGGACCGGCTCGGCGAGATCGAGCAGCCCGCGCTCGTGCTCATCGGAGCCCTCGACGATCGAACGCTGCCCCAGCACGGTCGCGAGCTGGCCGCGAGGCTCGGGAACGCCCGCGTCGTCGAGCTGCCAGACGTAGGTCATACGCTTCCGTTGGAAGCGCCCGCTCAGGTGGCGGCGGCGGTACGAGCGTTCCTCGAGGACGTCGCCAGGCCGAGCTGCGGTGTCCTACGTGCGGATACCACCGAGCGGAACTCCAGAGAGGGCCCGTTCGGTCACCTGGACGTCCGCTGGGTCGTCGGCCCGCAGACCGGCGCGAGCCTGATCGCCTTCGGGCAGTCGACCTACCCGCACGGGGCAACGCACGAGAATCACTACCACCCGAACGCCGAGGAGGTGGTGATGGTGGTCAGTGGGCGAGGGACGCAGATCGTGGGCGACGACGCCCTCGACGTCGGTCCCGGTGACATCTGCTTCATCCCCCGTGAGACGCCGCACCGCATCACCGGCACCTCGGCCGAAGACCTGGTCATCCTGTGGGCCTTCGGCGGGGCCGCGAGCATCGAGCAGGCGGGATACGTCCCGCTACCGGACTAGAGCGAGCAGGAAGGAGTCGAGATGAGCCAGGTCAGAACCAACCCATTGACACCCGAGGAGATCGCGCTGTATCGCGAGCAGGGGTTCCTCTTTCCCATCCGGGTGCTCGACGACGAGCAGGTCGACGAGGCGCGGGCGGCGCTCGACGACCATCTCGAGGGACGGCGTCAGTCCCAGACCTACGAGCTGACCGATCCGATCGTCGAGCACGACAAGGGCACGGCGACCGTGGGGGCCGGTGTGGTCACCGACGAGCGGAAGAAGCCCCACTCGGTGCCCTTCCTGTTCAACCTCTGGGAGCGCGACGAGCGTTTCCAGAAGATCGTCGCCAACCCGGTGATCGCCGGCATGGCACGGCAGCTGCTGGGCTGCGAGGACGTGGTGTTGATGGAAGACGGAGCGGTGGTGAAGAAGCCGCTGGTCGGCGGCCGGCTCGCCTGGCATCAGGACTACGCCTACTGGCCGCTGGCCACCCCCGGCGCGGTGACCTGCTGGATCGCCCTCGACGATGTGAGCGCCGAGAACGGCGGTATGCAGGTCGCGGTCGGCTCGCACAAGCTGGGAGAGCGGCTCCCCGTCGAGTTCGGCGACGGAAGCTCGTTCATGCACGCCGAGCGTCCCGGCCTGGAGGAGATCGTCGCGCCCGCCGAAGCCGGTCTCGACGTCGCCGGGTACGAGCTCAAGGCCGGAGAGTGCGGCTTCCACCATGCCCTGATCTGGCATGCCTCCGGGCCCAACACGAGCCCGAACCCCCGGCGCGGCTTCATCCCCCGGTACGTCGCCGGCGGGACGCAGTGGCTCGGCGCGCTGCGGTTTCCGTACAACTACACCGACGAGGAGCTCGAGTGCGCCCCGGGTGAGCCGATTCACGGGCCCCACTTCCCGCGCATCGAGACTGCGTTCTGACACATCGGTCGCAGCACCTCGTGCGGCGGCCCCACCACGGACAGTTCCAGGTCAACCGTCACCGCGGCCGCCGCAACCCTCCCCTCCTGGGGTTGCCGCACTCGCCCCGGTGGAACGCTGGGGGCTAGTCCGGAGGCTCCGATGAGTCGAGACCGGTACGCCGTCTCCGTCCCGAAGTGCGCCTTCTCAGGACGGCTGCTCTTCCCCGGCGATCCCGTCGTCGTGGGTCCGGACGGCGCGCACTTCGCGGACGAGAGCGCCCAAGCCCTCGCCGCGCTCTCAGGTTCGCTCGAGGAGTGCCTGCCGCTGCTGTCCTCGTGGCTCGTGCGTCCTGACGAGGTGCCGGACGAGCGCGTCGACCCCGTGCAGCTCGCGGTCGTCCACGGAGCGCTCACCTCCGTGTGGCTCGAGATGCAGTTAACGATGACGCGCACGGCGTATTCGCCGGTCTTCTTCGAAGGCGAGGATTTCACCGTCGGGATCTTCGACTCGAACCTCGAGCGCGTAGCGACCCGCGAGGGCTTCGTCGCGCAAATGGGGGCAATGCGGCCTGCGGTGCGGGCGGCGATCACGCAGTTCGGCTGGGACGAGATCGTTCCCGGCGACGTAATCGTCCACAACAGCCCGCTCCTCGGCACGCCGCACCTTCCGGAGTTCTGCATGGTGAAGCCGGTGATTCGCGACGGCGAGGTGATCGCGGTGCTGGCGACCATCGCACACCACGCCGACGTTGGCGGGAAGGCCGCCGGCGGGATGCCCGGCGACGCGACCGATCTCCACCAGGAAGGCGTCGTCATCCCGCCCGTCAAGCTCTACCGGGGCGGGGTTGAGGACGAGCAGATCTGGCGGATCCTGCTCGCGAACACGAGAACTGCCCGCTCGAGCTACGGCGACTTCATGGCGATGGTGGGCTCGCTCGTCGTGGGGGAGCGCCGGATCGACGAACTGCTGGAGCGGTACGGGCGCGAGCAGCTGGCACTCGCGATGGCCGAGCTCCAGCGCCACGCCGAGCGCCGGGTAAGAGCGGGGATCCGCGCGATTCCGAACGGGGTCTACCGGGCGACGATCACGGCCGACGACGACGGGGTCGTACCCGGCGTCTACCCGATCGAGCTGGCCCTCGGGGTTCTCGACGAGGACATCGTGCTCGACTTCCGCGGCAGCGCCGCCCAGGCTGCGGGACCGATCAACTGCCCCTACGTGGTCACGCTGGCTGGCTGCGCGAACGCGGTCTTCAATCTTGTCGACCCGACGATCCCTCACAACGAGGGCGCCTTCCGGCCACTGCACCTGATCGCCCCGCCCGGCACGATCGTCAACTGCGACTACCCGGCCCCGCTCTCGGCGGGAAACACCGAGAGCCACAATCTGATCGCCGAGGTCGTGATCGCCGCGCTACGGGAAGCCGTGCCCGAGCTCGCAGCGGCGCCAACGGGGGCGACCACCGGGCTGATCACGGGCGGGGGGCACCACCCGGTACTCGACGAGTTCTACGCCTTCGTCATCTGGGAGCCGACGGGCTACGGCGCGCGCCGCGACCAGGACGGCTACAGCGTCACGACGTGGGTCGCTCCGCAGGCGCGGCAGTTCCCGACGGAGGTGGTCGAGACGGCTCAGCCCTGGCGGGTGGTCGAATACGCGCTCCGACGCGACTCCGGTGGCGCGGGTCGGCATCGCGGCGGCCTCGGCGTGACCCGCGTCTATGAGGTACTCGCCGACGCCGTGACCCTCAACTCGGTCGCCCACTATCACCGCTTCCCAGCGGCGGGGGTCGAGGGCGGGCGGCCGGGTGCTGCAGGCGAGATCCGGGTCGTCACCGCGACCGGGGTCGAGCAGCGGGCGACCGAGCGGTCAGCCGCGGTGTCGCCTTCGAAGTTTTCGGGCCTGATCGTCCGCCGCGGCGAGCGGATCGTCGTCCGGCTCCCGGGCGGCGGCGGCTGGGGAGACCCGGCCCAGCGCGAGCGAGAGGACGTCCTGCGCGACCTGAGGGACGAGGTGATCTCGCCGGAAGCCGCCGTCGACGTCTACGGGCTCCCGGCCGCGGAAGCCGAGCGCGTCGTCGAGCAGCACAGCTGGGAGCGCGTCCGGTCGCGGGTGCGGGCAGCACGAAGTCGGGATCGCGCGTGATCGTCGGCATCGACGTGGGTGGGACGTTCACGGACATCGTGCTCGTCGACGAGGCGACTGGCCGCCAAGTCGTCCACAAGCTCCGATCGACGCCGGACGACCCCTCCCGGGCGGTGCTCCAGGGGCTGCTCGAGGTTGGCGCCGACCTACCTGAGCTCCGCCGCCTGGTGCACGGGACCACCGTCGCCACCAACACGATCATCGAGCGGCGTGGGGCCGTCACGGGCTTCCTCACCACCGAGGGGCATCGCGACACGCCCCAGATCCGGCGAGGGAACAAGCCGGAGAGCGAGGTGTTCAACCTACGCTGGAGCGAACCCGAGCAGCTCGTGCCGCGGTTCCGTCGCGCGGACGTCGCAGGCAGGCTCGACGCCTACGGGCAGGAGGTGCAGCCGCTGGAGCTCGACGAGGTCGTGGCGGCTTCCGATCACCTGATCGCGCAGGGTGTCGAATCTCTGGCGATTTCGTTCCTGTTCTCCTACCTCGACCCCGTGCACGAGCGCGCCGCGGCCGAGGCGGTGCGTGCCCGGCATCCGCAGCTCTGGCTCTCCCTCTCCAGCGACGTTCTGCCGCAGTGGCGGGAGTACGAGCGGGCCTCCACCACCATCGCCGACGCCTACGTGAAGCCGGTGCTCGCGCGGTATCTCGGTCGGTTGGTTGAGACGCTGTCCGCCCAAGGATTCGTCGGCGAGCCGCTGATCATGCGCTCGAACGGGGGCGTGATGACCGCGGCTACGGCCCAGGCCCGACCTATTGAGACGTTCCTCTCGGGACCGGCCGGCGGTGTCGTCGCGGCCCAGGCCTACGGCGAGCGGATCGGGCGTCCCAACCTGATCTCGATGGACGTCGGCGGCACAAGCTTCGACGTCGCGCTCGTCACCGGGGGCGAGCTCAACAGTACGACCCAGGGATGGATCGACGAGACGACGCCATTGAACGTCGCCATGCTCGACATCCGTACCATCGGGGCCGGTGGTGGCAGCATCGCCTGGGTCGACGAGGGTGGGGGGTTGCGCGTCGGGCCCCAGAGCGCCGGGGCCGACCCTGGCCCCGCCTCGTACGGGCGAGGCGGGACACTGCCGACGGTCACCGACGCCAACGTCGCCCTCGGCCGCATCGGGGCGCACTCGCTCCTTGGGGGTGCGCTCGAGATCGATCCCGGTTGCGCCCGGAGGGCGATCGAGAGCGAGGTGTGCAAGCCTCTCGGGCTGGAGCTCCTGCACGCCGCGTCCGGCATCGTGCGGGTCTGCGTCGCCAACATGGCGAGGGAGATCCGCGCCCTCACGGCCGAGCGCGGGGTGAACGCGGGGGACTATGCGCTCCTGGCGGGTGGCGGGGCGGGGCCGCTGCATGCGGCCCTCCTCGCCCAGGAGTTCAGCATTTCGGAGGTGATAGTCCCTTCCTACCCGGGGCTTCTCTCGGCCGGCGGTCTCGTGCTGTCCGACCTGCGTGTCGACCGGGTCAGGTCGTACCCTCTCCGGCTCGAGCGGTTCGGGGCGGACGGGCTTGCGTCGGTGGCCAACGACCTCGTCGAGGAGGTCGTCGCCGATCTCCGTCGCGAGGGGTTCGACGGCCACCCGGAGACGACCCTTGCGTTCGAAATGAAGTACGTGGGACAGAACTGGGACCTGCGCGTGGTGGCACCTGTCGGGGTGCTCACGGTCGAGACGCTGGCGGCTGCATTCGACCGCGAGCACGAGCGGCTCTACGGATTCTCCTCGCCCGGGCACCAGCACGAGGTGATCGCCGTCAGGGCGGCAGCCGTCGGTCCATCCACGGGCACCGACCGGCCGGTGCTTCGCCGCGAGCCGCGACCGCGGGGCACCGCGAAGCCGCGCGAGACACGCCCGATGTACGACGACGCCAGCGGGCTGCTCGTCGACGGCTCGGTCTACGCCTGGGACGACCTCCCATGCGGGAGCGAACTCGAGGGGCCGGCGGTAGTGGAGGGACTCGATGCGACGGTGTGGGTGCCACCGGGCACTCGTGCCGCGCTCGACAGCGACGGGAACCTCTTGCTTCATCTTGCCGTTTGAGAGTTATAGGATATACCGACCGGGGGCACCGCACGCACCAGGTCCGTCCCGCCCTGCCACTCCCATCGTCCCCGGCCGGACACGCACTGCCGGCAGGAGTTGCATGTACACCCGAGGAGGAGATCGTGGACAGGAAAGTTCAGGGGGCACGAGTCGGCCGACGCAAGGTGTCACCGCGGTGGCTCCTCGCACTGCTGACGCTGTTGCTGGCCGTGGTCGTTGCCGCCGGCTGTAGCGGCGGCAACGAGAGCTCGGATTCCGGCGACACCGAGACGAGCGCCGACGGGACGCCCAAGCCAGGGGGGGTGCTCACGTTCGCGCGCAACTTCGAGACGCAGTCGCTCGACCCCATGGGGCCGGCGGACAACGGCTCGATCTTCGTTCGCGTCCAGATCTTCAACACGCTCGTGGAGGCCGACCCGGACACCCTTCCCGACATCGGGCCGGGCCTGGCGGAGTCGTGGGAGTCCTCCGACGATGGTCTCAGGTGGACGTTCAACCTCCGTGAGGCGACGTTCTCGAACGGCGACCCGGTTACCGCCGAGGACGTCAAGTTCTCCCTCGATCGCCTTATCGATCCGAAGATCAACGTCAACATCCCGACGCTCGCGTATGGGATCAAGGACATCGAGATCGTCGACGACTCAACGATCGCGGTCAACCTCGAGTATCGCGTCGGCGCGCTTCTCGAGAACCTCAGCGTGTTTCCGGCGTCGATCGTTTCCAAGAAGCTCGTTGAGGCGGAGGGCGCCGACCACTGGAAGAACCCGGTCGGTACCGGCCCGTTCAAGCTCAAGGAATGGGTGCCCGGGTCGTTCATCGAGCTCGAGCGGAACGACAACTACTGGGAGGAGGGCAAGCCGTACCTCGACGGGGTGCGCTTCGAGTTCATTGCGGACGACAACGCCCGGGTGCTGCGCATGCAGGACGGTGGCGCAGACATCCTCGAAGGGGTGCCGTTCTCACAGATCGAAGACTTGAAGGCGAGCCCCGACTTCGACGTCGAGGGTCGACGACATCGTTCGCTGGGAGGGGATCTTTCTCAACCACAAGCGCGAGCCCTTCGGCGACCCGAAGGTCCGCCAGGCGCTCAACTACGCCACCGACAAGGAGGCGATTCGCACCGCCGTCTACGGTGGCGTCGGCGAGGTCGCAAACAGCATGATCCCGAAGGGGAAGTACACCGCAGGGCCTGACGAGGTGAAGCCCTTCGCGTACGACCCCGACAAGGCCAAAGAGCTCATCGCAGAGGTGGCCCCCGACGGAATCAAAGCCACGATGCTCGTCCCGGCGGGGGCGGGCTTCCTGCGTGAGCTGGCCACGGTGGTGCAATCGCAGTGGGCCGAGGTCGGTGTCACGCTCGAAATCGAGGAGGTCGACGGCGGTGCCCTGTTCGATCGTTTCGCAGCCTACGACTACGACGTCGCCGTGCCGCTTGTCAAATTCACGTCGGACGTTACCGTCGAAGACGAGGTTGCCCTGCTGTTCTACGATACGGCCGAGTCGAATGCCCTCAAGGGCTTCTTCACAGGCTGGCAGCCACCCGACAGCCTCTTCGCGTTGACGGAGAAGGCTGCCCAGGGCTCGGAGGACGAGCGAGTCGACCTGTGGCCGCAGGTGCAGCAGGCGGCGATGGACGAGGCTCCGTGGGTGACGTTGTTCTTCCTGCCCTCGATCCATGGCGTTCAGGACTACGTCAAGGGGTTCCGCGTCCTGCCGAGCGGCTGGTGGGACATGGAAGACGTCTGGCTCGACAAGTAGCCGACCCAGGTCGGAGGTGGGGCGGCCGAGCGGCCGCCCCACCTCCGCTTCGCTGACCATGCTGGAGTACATCGGCAAACGCATGCTGCTCAGCCTCCCCGTGCTGATCGGGGTGCTGATCGTCGCTTTCTTCCTGATTCGGCTCATCCCAGGCGATCCCGTTCAGCTGATGCTCGGGATCAACGCCACTCCTGAGGCGATCGCGCAGGTGGAGGAGAACCTCGGGCTCGACAAGTCCGTCGGCGGGCAGTTCGTCTCTTTCGTCACAGGTGCCGTGACGTTCGACTTCGGCGACTCGATCATCCGCCGGACCTCGGTACGGGAGCTGATCGGTGCGCGCATCGCGCCGAGCCTCTACCTGATCGTGGGCGCGGTGGCCGTTGCCGTCCTCCTCGCCGTGCCGTTCGGGATCCTCTCGGCCGTCCATCGCAACCATGCAGCCGACCACGTCGTGCGGCTCGTCAGCATCGTTGCGTTCGCGATGCCGACCTTCTGGCTCGGCCTCATGCTCGCGCTGCTGCTCGGGCTGAAGCTTGATCTGCTCCCCGTCTCCGGGTACGGCGACGGGATCTTCGCCGTGTTCGAGTCGCTGACGCTGCCCTGGCTTACGCTGGGTCTGTATCTGGCACCGATGCTGCTGCGTACACTGCGGTCGAGCCTCATCGAGACGTTCGAGTCCGACTACGTCGAGGCGGCCCACGCCCGCGGGCTCTCGCCTGCGCGGGTGATCGGCGGTCACGCGCTTCGCACATCGCTGATCCCCCTCGTGACCGTGCTCTCCATCAACGTCGGGTTCCTGATCAGCGGCACCGTCGTCGTCGAGAACGTCTTCCAGATCCCCGGGCTCGGCTCGCTGCTCGTGCAGTCGGTCCTCAGCCGTGACTATCCCGTGATTCAGGGCCTCGTGTTCGTGTTCGGGGTCATGGTCGTCGTGCTCAGCCTGCTCGCGGACGTCGCGTACTCGCTCATCGACCCTCGCGTGCGGCTAGGTGCCCGCTGATGCGCTCTCTCACCGGGTTCCCTGACGAGGCCACCCTCCGGCGGCATGCGCTCCGGGAGCGCCGCTGGTCGAACGTCACGTTCGCGATTGGGCTGGCGCTCGCCGGGCTGGCGGCGTTGGGGGCGGTGTTCGCGCCGCTCGTCGCTCCGTACGACCCGAACGAGATCGACCTCGCTGGGAAGCTCTCGTCGCCGTCATGGGAGCACCTGCTCGGCACCGACACTTTCGGCCGCGACATCTTCAGCCGCGTGCTGTACGCAATACGCCTCGATCTCCAGGTGGTGGTGATCGTCACCTACATCCCGCTCGTGATCGGGATGGTGATCGGCGCGTACGCGGGATATCACGGTCGATGGCTCGATAGCCTCGCGATGCGCGTGGTCGACGCGGTGATCGCATTCCCATTCCTCGTGTTGATGATCGCGATCGTCGCGATCGCCGGGGCCGGCCTAACGGGCGTGTACATCGGCGCGATGGTCGTCGGTTGGGCGCTCTACGCGCGGTTGACGCGCGGAGAGATGCTCGTGCTCCGCGAACAGGACTTCATGCTCGCCGGCCGGTCGCTCGGGTACTCGACGACCCGGATCGTGTTCCGGCACGCGATGCCGAACCTCCTGCGCTCGAACCTCGTGTTCTCCGCCGCCGACCTGGTGCTGAACCTCCTGCTCCTCGCGAGCCTGTCGTACCTCGGCCTCGGGGTGCAGCCTCCGACCGCCGAGCTCGGGGCGATGGTCGCGGAGGGGCAGAGCGTCCTCCGGCAGGCCTGGTGGGTGGCGACGATCCCGGGGCTCGTCATCGTCGTGCTCGGCGTCGCTTTCAGCATGATCGGTGATGGTCTCGCAGACCGCTTGGGCCGGCAGCTCCGGTTGACCCTGTGAGCGGTCCACTGCTCGATATCCGGGGGCTGACCGTGGGCTTCCCCACCATGCGCGGGGTCGCCCGCGTGGTCTGCGACGTGTCGCTCCAGATCGGCGAAGGCGAGATTCTGGGCCTCGTTGGCGAGTCGGGCTCTGGCAAGAGCGTCACGTGCCGCGCCCTGCTCGGGCTCGTGCCGCCGCCCGGCGCGGTCCTCGCGGGGGAGGTCATGCTCGGCGAGCGCGACCTCTTGCGGCTGTCACCGGCCGAGCTGCGCGAAGTACGCGGCGCCGAGTTGGCGATGGTGTTCCAGGACGCGATGAGCTCGATGAACCCCGTTCTCACGGTCGGCCGGCAGCTGATCGAGACGCTCGTGCACCGTCAGGGGATGAGCAAGGTGGCTGCGAGGGAGCGTGCGGTCGGGCTTCTCGAGCAGGTGGGTATTTCCGCGCCTGAAGAGGCGGTTGAAGGCGTACTCGCACGAGCTCTCCGGCGGGATGCGGCAGCGGGTGATGATCGCGCTTGCGCTCGCCGGCGGCCCGCGCCTGCTCCTCGCCGACGAGCCTACGACGGCGCTCGACGTCACGATCCAGGACCAGATTCTCTTCCTGCTCCGCGAGATCCGAGACGGGACCGGGCATGGCGATCGTCCTCGTCTCCCACGACATGGGCGTGATCGCACAGACCTGCGATCGGGTGGCGGTGATGTACGCGGGACGCCTCGTCGAGGTCGCGCCCGTGCACGGGCTGTTCGCACGGCCCCGGCATCCGTATACCCGGGCCCTGCTCGATGCGATCCCGCGCATCGGCGAGAGCCGGTCTCGGGGAGAGCTCCAGGCGATTCCCGGACAGCCGCCCGACGTCGCCGACCTCGTCGGCGGCTGCCCCTTCGTGGCAAGGTGCGGGCACGCGCGCGAGGGCTGCGAGGCGGTCCCGATGGAGCTCCTCCCGGTGGTTCCCGGCCACCTCACTGCGTGCCCCTTCGTCACCACAGGGAGTCGCCGACCGTGAGCGAGGGCCTGCTCCGCGTCGAGGGGGTGTCGAAGCGGTTCCCCGTCCGCCGCACGCTCGGCGACCGGCTCCACCGCCGGGACGGCCAGTGGGTGACTGCGGTCGACGGCGTCTCGTTCGTGCTTCCGAAGGGCGAGACGCTCGGCATCGTGGGCGAGTCGGGCTCGGGCAAGAGCACGCTGGCGCGCTGCCTTGTGCGTCTGCTCGAGGCCGACGACGGAGCCATCGATTTCGACGGGATCGACGTGCGCGGCGCCGACCGCGCGGCGAGGCGAGTGTTGCACCAGCGCGTGCAGATGGTGTTCCAGGACCCGTACACGTCGCTTAACCCCCGGTTCTCGATCGAGAGCGCGATCCTCGAGGCCGGACGCGTCCACGGGAGGGTGGCGAAGGGCGGAGGCGAGGCGTTCGTCCATGAGTTGCTGACGATGGTAGGGCTGCCCTCCCGCCTTGCGAGCCGTCGTCCGCGAGAGCTGTCGGGCGGCCAACGACAACGGGTCGCGATCGCACGTGCGCTCGCGGTCGGCCCCGACCTGCTGATCGCCGACGAAGCGGTCTCGAGCCTCGACGTCTCGATCCAGGCCCAGATCCTCAACCTCTTCGAGGAGCTCCGGAGGCAGCTCGGGCTGACGATGATCTTCATCTCGCACCAGCTTTCCGTGATCTCGCACATCTCGGACTCGGTCGCGATCATGTACCTCGGCCGGGTGGTCGAGCTCGGGCCGACCGCCGCCGTGTTCGCCGCACCCCTGCACCCGTACACGCGCGGGTTGCTCGATGCCAACCCGACCCCCGATCCGGCCCACCGGCATCCGCAGCCCGCGCTCACAGGTGAGTTGCCCTCGCCCCTCGCCGTCCCCGCCGGTTGTCGCTTCCGCACGCGGTGCGCGTTCGCTGCCGACGTCTGCGTCACGAGCGACCCTCCGCTAGACGGCGTAGGCGAAGGGCACGGTGCTGCCTGCCACGTCCTCCCGTTCGCGCTGTCCTAGCTATAGCTAGGTCGTCAGCCGGCGCCAGTAGTCGGTGTAGGTCGTCACCTCGACGCCACGCTCCTTGGCGTACCTGAGGAACCCACGCAGCCAGCCGACGTGACGCTCGTCCGAGGCGAGCATCACCCAGTCGTGGAAGCACGCGCCGTAGACGAGGTCGTTGTCGGCGACCTCATCCACGGCCCCCTTGAGCGCCTCGAGGTAGGCGGGGCCCGTGTCGTAGCCGTGCTGGTCGAACCACACGACATCGAGCCAGAACTGGAACGGCAGCTCGAGGACGTCTGGATAGCCCTCCTCGGCATAGGTGAACGGCTGGACCCACGGGGTCGGATTGGCGTTGTCCTCGTTACGACCCCACGAGGTGATGTAGCGAAGCCCCGTCTCGCGGACGATCTCGAGCAGGTCGGGGCGGTCGCGCAAACCGCGGTGGTAGCCGAACGGCGTCCGCAGGCCGACGCACTCCGTCCCGAGGTGCTCGCGCAGCAGGTGCGAGGTGAACCGGAGCTCCTCGGAGAGCGCCTCACGCGGCGCCGCAGGGATGGTGCCGACGATCCCCGGCTCCGGCGAGTACACGATGTCCTTGAACGGGACGTGGCTGAACGTGTGTTGCTGCACGTCGAACAGCCCGCTGGCGTGGGCGGCGCGGACGGACTCGAGCGCGTGGAGCAGCGTCCGGCCACAGACGAACAGCGTCCCCGGCACGGCGGCTTCGGCGTGGATCTCCGTCAGGAGCTCGAGCGCCTTCCCGCACGACGCGGGGTCGAGAGCGAGCTCGTACAGGGGGAAGTTGGGGCTCTCCGTGAAGAGTGAAAGCGCCTCGCCAACGGCCGCAGTCTCGGTGTCGTACCCCACCAGAATCGTCCCCACGCCTTCCTCCTCTCACTCTCGCGGCCCGCCCCTACCGGGCGAGGAGGCCACCGTCGACTGTGTAGGACGCGCCCGTCACGAACGAGGCGTCGTCGGAGGCGAGGAACGAGACCACGGCGGCGACCTCCTCCGGCCTGCCCAGCCGTCCCAGCGGATGAGCGGCGATCACCTCGCGCTCAGCGGCGGCGGGGTCATCATGGCTGTCGACGTACGCGCGCAGCTGCTCGGTCTCGATGAAGCCCGGCGCGACGCAGTTGACGCGGACGCCGTGCCGGGCGTAGTCGAGCGCCATCTGCCGGGTGAGTGCGTGGACGGCGCCCTTCGAGGCGCAGTACGCGGCGTCGGTCTCGAAGCCGACGCTGGCGGCGACCGAGCCGATGTTCACGACCGCGCCGCCGCCGCCTTCCACCATGAGTGGCAGGGCATGGCGGGCACACGTGAAGATCCCCCAGAGGTTCGTGTCGAATACCTGGTCGTACTCGCCGCGGGTGGTCTCCGCCACCGTGCGCAGCAGCCCGACGCCGGCGTTGTTGCAGAGGATGTCGACGTGCCCATAGTGCTCGACGGTCGTCGCCACGAGGCGTTCGGCTGCCTCGTCGTCTCGGACGTCGGCGGGAACGAAGAGGACGTCACGGCCCTCCTTCGCTAGCCTTCGCGCGAGCTCTTCGCCCTCGGGCACGCCTCGCTGGGAGGCCACCACCGACGCGCTCTCCGCGGCCAGGCGCTCGACGATCGCGCGCCCGATGCCCCGCCCGGCGCCAGTCACGATCGCCACCTTGCCGGCCAGCCGGCTGGATCCTTGAACCACCACAGGTAATCTGGGATGATATGCCGATCTTCGTCTATGTTGCAACCCGGAGGAGGCGGTCACGGCTTCGGATCCAGACACGTGGCGCGGCATCTACCCCGCGATCTGCACCCCCTTCACCGCCGACGGCGCGACGGACTCCGACGCACTGCGGCGGGTGGTGCGGTTTGCGCTCGCTTGCGGGTCGCATGGGCTCGTGGCGTTCGGGCTCGCCGGTGAGGTGCTCAAGCTCTCCTCGGACGAGCGCCGAGACCTGACCGAGGTGATCCTCGACGAGGTCGCCGGCGCCGTTCCCGTGTTCGTCGGGGCCGGCGCACCCAGCGTCCGGGCCTCGATCGAGCTTGCCCGCCACGCCGAGAAAGCCGGCGCGAACTGCGTCGTACTGCCCGCGCCGATGAGCGGCGCGGTCGGTGACGGCGCTCTGGTCGAGTACTTCGCGACGATCGCCGCGTCGGTCTCCGTGCCCGTGATGATCCAGGATGCGCCCGCGTACGTCGGCGTCCGGCTCGGACCCGAGGTTGTGAGCCGCGTCGGCGCCGCTGCCGAGAACGTCCGGCTGGTCAAGCTGGAGGCGGGACCCGCCGAGATCGGCGAGTGGATCCTCCAGCTCGGTGCCGACTTCGCGATCTGGGGTGGTGACGGTGGCGTCTACCTCCTCGACTGCGTCCGCATCGGCGTCGCCGGGATCATCCCGGGGGGCGATCTGGTCGATCGCCTCGTGCAGGTCTACGAGGCAGAGATCCGCGGTGAACCAGACGTCGCGGACGATCTCTTCCGCCGCATCCTGCCCGCCCTCGTCTTCGAGATGCAGCATTCCATCGACCACTACAACGCCTGCGCCAAGCACGTGCTGGTTCGGCGTGGGGTGCTCGAACACCCGGCCCTCCGCGCGCCGGCCGCCGTGTTCGGCGACGTGTCTGCCGGACTCCTGGAGCGCCATCTCACGGCGTTGGAGATCGCCCCGGGGGTCGTGCATGGCAATTGAACACAGCCGGAGCGGTGAGGGTCTGCAGGAGCCCCAGCGCCTGAGCCGTCAGCTTTCGGGTTTGCTCGCCGCCGAGATCGTCTCCGGGAGGATCGGCGTGGGCGAGCCGTTTGCCTCGTCCGAGGAGATCGTGAGCCGCTTCGGTGTGAGCCGAACCGTCGCGCGCGAGACCGTGCAGGCGCTGGCCATGCTCGGCATGGTGAACGTGCAGCATGGCAAGCGCACCGAGGTCAGGCCGGCGGAGGACTGGGACATTCTCAGCTCGGTCGTGCAGGAGGCGTATCGCCGTGAGGGCAAGGCAGAACCGCTGCTGCGAGATCTGTACGAATTCCGGCTGCTCATCGAGCCGCAGGCCGCCGGCTGGATGGCCGAGTTCGCGGACGGCGCTGCCGTCGCCGAGCTGGCAGCACTTGCCGATCGCATGGAGCAGCTGGCCCAGGACGACGCCACAGTTCAGGAAGTCCTGGAGGCCGATCGAAGCTTCCACGATCTGGTGGCGCGCGCAAGCGAGAACCGGGTGGTTGCCGCGGTGAGCCGCGACATCCGTGAGGTCATCGGAACGCTGTGGGGTTTCTCGGCGATGGATACCTCCGTGGCGGCGAGGGTCGCCGAGCAGCATCAGGGGATCGCGGAGGCGATCGCCCGCCATGACCGATCAGCCGCTGCCGAGGCCATGCGCGAGCATCTTCTCTGGGCAGCGCAGGCCGATCTGCACGGACTTGGCGAGCTCTACGGCCTGCGGCTTCCTTTCGGAACGACGGCGCCGTAGTGGCGCTCGTCATCGGCATCGACACGGGCGGGACGTTCACCGACATGGTCGTGCTCGACCCCGAGAACGGCCGCATCTCTTCGCTCAAGACGTCCTCGATGCCGAGCTCGCCAGGCCAGGCGATCGTGAATGCCCTGGCCGAGGGGGCCGTGCTCCCTCGTGACATCGAGCGGTTCACCCACGGCACCACCGTCGGGACGAACGCGCTCATCGAGCGGACCGGCTGCAAGGTCGCCTTCCTGACGACGAGCGGGTTCGAGGATACCCCCTTCATCCAGCGGATCAACCGCAAGGTGCTCTATGACCTGCGTTGGACGAAGCCCGCCCCCCTGGTCGCGAGTCGCCGGCTCTGCCTCGGCCTGGACGAGAGGCTCGATCCGAGCGGAGCCACGATCCGGCCCGTCGACGACGACGAAGTGCGTCGCCTCTGCCGGACGATCGGAGCGTCCGGGGCCGAGGCGGTCGCCGTGTGCCTCCTCTTCTCGTACGTCAGCACCGAGCACGAGGAGCGGGTCAAACAGATCCTCGCGGAGGAGCTTCCCGGCCTTCCGGTCTCCGTCTCGCACGAGGTCGCCCCGATCTGGCGCGAGTACGAGCGGTCGTCGACCACGATCGCCGACGCCTATCTGCGGCCGCTGCTTGGCAGCTACGTGCACAGCCTCGATCAGGCGCTGCGCGAGGCCGGCATGACGCGCGAGTGGACGCTCATGAAGTCCAACGGCGGCGCGATGCTCTCGGGGGCCGCGGCCGCCGCCCCGATCCAGACGGTGATGTCCGGCCCGGCCGGAGGGATGACCGCCACCGAGCACATCGCCCGCGCCCTGGGCGAGCTCAACGTCCTCACGCTGGACATGGGTGGGACGAGCGCCGACGTCGGCATCCTCGTCGACGGCAGGCAGCGGCACACGACCGAGTACGAGATCGAATGGGGGCTCCCGGCGGCGGTGCCGCTGATCGACATCAAGTCCGTCGGTGCCGGTGGCGGCTCTATCGCCTGGGTCGACGCCGGCGGGTTCCTCCGTGTCGGGCCGCGCAGCGCCGGGGCTGTGCCAGGCCCGATCTGCTACGGCCGCGGCGGTACGGAGGTCACGGTCACGGACGCGAACCTGCTGCTCGGGAGGCTCGATCCGGAGTACTTCCTCGCAGGGCGCATGCGCCTCGATCCCTCGTCGGTGAGCGACGGCCTGAGCCGGCTCGGCGGCTCCATGGGACTCGACGCGCTGGACCTCGCCGCCTCGATCGTCGAGATCGCGAACGAGAACATGGCGAGCGCCATCAAGATGGTGTCGCTCGAGCGGGGCCACGATCCGCGCCGGTTCGCGTTGCTGGCCTTCGGCGGCGCCGGCCCGCTGCATGCGGCAGCCGTCGCACGCCTGCTCGGGATCCCCAGGGTGATCGTCCCGCAATACCCCGGGGTCTTCTCCGCGCTCGGTCTGCTCCTCGCCGACATCCGCGTCGACAAGGTGTGGACGCAGGCGTTCCGCTCGAACGACGTCGATGCGCCGCTCGTGAATCGGCAGTTCGACCAGATCACGGAGCGGGCCCTCGCCGAGCTTCGGCAAGAGGGCCACTCCGGCGAGCCCGAGGTGAGGCGGGCGATCAACATGCGCTACTTCGGGCAGAACTACGAGCACGAGGTCGAGATCGAAGGCGGCGAGCTCGATGCTGCGGCGCTCGAGCGCGCCTTCCGCCGCTTCGATGCGCTCCATGCGGAGCGCTACGGCTACACGATCGACGGTGAGGTGATCGAGCTCGTGAGCTTCAAGGTGACCGTGGTCGGCCGCCGACCACGGCTCGACCTCTCCGGGGCGGCAACCGCGACCGACTTCCCGCGCTCGGTGCGACCGGTGTACGTGCGGGGCGCCGGCTTCGTGGAGGCGGCCGTCGTGCACCGTTCCTCGCTCGAGCCGAACGAGAAGATCACGGGTCCGGCGGTGATCGAGGAAGAGGGCTCGACGTTGTTCCTCGAGCCGGGCATGGTTCTGGAGCGGAGGCCGTTGGGCGCGTTGCTCATCGAGACGGGGGCCGGAGAATGAGCGCGCCGGTCATCGACCAGGTCGCCCTGACAGTGGTCGACAACTACCTGACGAGCTGTTGCCGCGACATGGGCGTGACGATGATGACGACGGCGTACTCGCCCATCTTCAACGAGTCCCTCGACTTCTCGTGTGTCATCTTCGATCCGGCCGGCAATCTGCTCGCCCAGGCCGAGTTCTGCCCGTCGCAGATCGGGACGATCAAGTTCACCGTCGACTGGACGATCGAGGAGCTGGGCCTCGAGGCCTTCGAGGAGGGCGACGTCGTCCTGCACAACGATCCCTACCGCGGCTCGGGGCATGTTCCCGAGCACATGCTGCTGAAGGGCGTGTTCTGGGAGGGGGAGCTCGTCGCGTTCGTCGCCAACGTGGCGCACATGTCGGAGGTCGGTGCCAAGACTCCCGGCGGCCTGTCGGGAGATGCGACCGAGATCTACCAGGAGGGCCTGCTCCTGCCGCCCGTGAAGATCAAGCGCCGCGGCGAGGACGTGGAGGACGTCTGGAGGATCATCCTCTCCAACCATCGCACCCCTCGGGTGACGCTTGGTGACTTCCGGGCGATGATGGGCTCGCTCGACATGGCCGAGAAGCGCCTGCACAAGCTGATCTCGGACTACGGCCTCGACTTCGTCCGTGCCGCCTCAGCCGAGCTGATGGCGATCGCCGAGCGGCGGATGCGCGCCGAGCTCGAGGGGATTCCGGACGGCGTCTACACCTTCGAGGACGCGATCGAGGACGACGGGATCACCGATCACGACTACCCGATGCGTCTCTCCCTGACGGTGGCAGGCGGCGAGGTGATCGCCGACTTCACGGGCTCGGCGCCACAGGCGACAGGTCCCGTCAACGCGATCTACGCCGTGACCGCGTCGGCGATCTACAACGCCTTCCTCCACCTCACCGACCCGACGATCCCGAGGAACGAGGGCTGCTACCGCCCGTTCACGATCATTGCGCCGCCGGGGACGATCGTGAACTGCTCCTTCCCCGCGCCCGTTGCGGGCGGAAACACCGAGACGAGCCCCCGCATCACCGACATGGTGTTCGGGGCGCTCCAGCACGCGATCCCCGATCGGGTGGCCGCCGCCTGCGGTGGGACCTCGTCGCCGTTTCTCTTCGGCGGTACCGACCCGCGCACCGGCGAGCCGTACGCGCACTTCCACTTCGAGGGCGTCGGGTGGGGTGGGCGACGTGGTCTCGACGGCAACAACATGGTCGTGACGATCAACGGCAACTGCCGCAACACGCCGGTCGAGGTCTTCGAGACCCGCTATCCGGCCTTCCGCATCGAGTCTTACCGGCTCATCGCCGACTCCGGGGGGGCCGGCGAGTTCCGTGGCGGTCTCGGCGGCGAGCGCGTGTTCACCGTGACCGTGCCTGAGGTCACAGTGTCCGCATTGTTGAACCGGATGAAGACGGAGCCGTGGGGGGTGCTTGGCGGCGGCCCCGGCGCGGTCGGTGGCCTCTGGGTTCGTCGCGGTGGCGCCGGTGCGTGGCGAACGTTCGTGGAGGAGTTCGGCACCAAGTCCCCCTCCAAGTTCTCCGGTGTCACCCTCCGCGCCGGTGACCAGGTGAAGATCTTGATGCCGGGCGGCGGCGGCTACGGCGATCCCGCGCGGCGCGACCGCGACCTCGTGCGCCGCGACGTCGAGGAGATGTTCGTGAGCGCGGACGCCGCCCGGACCGCCTACGGCCTCGACGTGGCGGAGAGCTGACCG
Source organism: uncultured Actinomycetes bacterium (assembly GCA_963738505.1). GTDB lineage: Bacteria > Actinomycetota > Thermoleophilia > Gaiellales > Gaiellaceae > Gaiella. The sequence goes on from CAVTWR010000006.1 coordinate 26,691, forward strand.
GGATGGGTGAGTGGAGGCAAGCGGAGATCTCCTACCTGAAGGCCAACCGCCATGCCTGCGACCTTTGCGGCCATCCGATCGCTGCCCGCTACTGGGAAGCGGCGGTGAACGGCGAGCCCAAGATGTTCTGCTCCCCCGCGCACGAGCGGCTCTACCACGACTACTGGCTCCCGCGCTACGGAGCAAAGGAGGATTCCTGAGATGACCCGCACCCCTGTCCTCTCCCCTGCGGCCCCCGCGCCGTCGGGCGGCTACTCGCAGGGCATCGTCGCCGGCGGCTTTCTCTACCTCGCGGGTCAGGGTCCCTACGACGCCGGCGGGGCGCGGCTCGGGGTCACGATCGCGGAGCAGGTGCGCCAGGTGCTCGGGAACCTCGACGCCGTCGCGCAGGCTGCAGGCGGCTCGCTCAGAGAACGCGGTCCGCGTCGGGATGTACATCAGCGACATGGCCCATTTCGAGGAGATGGACACCGAGTACCGGCGCTTCTTCTCGGACCCGCTGCCGGCGCGGACGACCATCCAGTCGGACCTCGTCGGCTTCGACGTCGAGGGCGACGCCGTCGTCTGGCTCGGCGCCTGACGTGGGGCTCGCCTCGCTCGACACACCCGTCGCGACGGTCGATCTCGACGCTGTCGAACGCAACGTCGCCCGGATGCAGGCGCACTGCGACGCGAAGGGCCTCGCGTTCCGCCCGCACATCAAGACGCACAAGCTCCCCGCCATCGCCCATCTGCAGGTTGGCGCCGGGGCGGTCGGCATCACGTGTCAGAAGCTCGGTGAGGCGGAGGTGATGGCGCAGGCAGGGCTCCGCAACATCCTGCTGAGCTTCCCGCTTGTCGGTGCCGCCAAGGCGGAGCGGCTCGCGAGGCTGGCCGGGGAGATCACGCTCTCAGTCGTGGGCGACTCGGAGTACGTGGCCCGAGGGCTGTCCGAGGCGCTGGCCCGCGCGGGCACCGAGGTCGACTTCCTCGTCGAGTGCGATACGGGCTTCCTGCGCACGGGAGTACAAACGCCGAAGGCCGCCGCCGACCTGGCGCAGCTCGTCGAGACGCTGCCCGGCCTGCGCTTTGCAGGCCTGATGACCTACCCCACGCTGCCCGCCACCGGGCCGTGGCTGCGGGCGGCGATCGCCGAGATCGAGGCCCGTGGCCTGGTGGTCACCACTGTGAGCGGCGGCGGCACGCCCATGTTCTTCACCCACCACGAGGTGCCCGAACTGACCGAGGTTCGTGCCGGGACGTACGTCTACGGGGATCGCTCGTGTATCTCGAACGGGTCGGTGCCGCTCGAGGATTGCGCGCTGCGGGTTCGCGCCACGGTGGTGAGCAGGCCGACGGACGAGCGCGGCATCCTCGACTGCGGCTCCAAGACCCTGACCAACGACCCGGCCGAGGGCGTCGACAGCCAGGAGCGGGGGCTGATCGTGGAGTACCCCGAGGCGAGGATCTACGCGCTCTCGGAAGAGCACGGTCACGTCGACTTCGGCGCCTGCCCGCACCGGCCCGAGGTCGGTGAGGTCGTCACGATCGTCCCCAACCACGCGTGTGGCTGCACGAACCTCCACGACGAGGTTGTGGTGCACCGCAGCGGCCGGGTCGTCGGTCTCTGGCCTGTCGCCGCGCGCGGAAAGCTTCGCTGACCCGAGCCCACGAACGGAGGAACACGCATGACCCCTGAACAGCGCCTTGCCGAGCTTGGCCACGAGCTGCCGGCTCCCAATCCTGCCGTCGGCTCATACGTCGGAGCCGTCAGCGTCGGGAACATCGTCTTCGTCTCAGGCCACGGCCCGTATCGCGACGGCGAGTTCGTCTACAAGGGAAAGCTCGGGCGAGAGGTCGACGTGGCGACCGGCCAAGCCGCAGCCGTCTTGACCATCCTGAATCTCCTCGCGAGCCTGAAGGCGGAGATCGGTGAGCTCGATCGTGTCCGCAGGGTGGTGAAGCTCCTGGTGCTGGTCAACTCGGATCCCGAGTTCGGCGATCAGCCGGCGGTGGCGAACGGCGCCTCGGATCTCCTGGTCGAGGTCTTCGGGCCCGAGCGTGGCCCGCACGCGCGATCTGCCATCGGCATGGGCGCGCTGCCGTTCGGGATACCGGTCGAGATCGAGGGCATCTTCGAGGTCGGCTAACGCGCGTCGCGGCGCAACCACATCGTCCGCGCCAGGTCGAGCGAAGCGCCGCCGTCAGCGAGCGCGACCGCGTAGGCGCGGGCGGCCTCGCCGGGACTGACGAGGCCGTCGAGAACATCGCGCAACACCAGCTCCGGTTCACGCTCCCGGGGGTCGCCGAAGCCACCGCCGCCAGCGCTCTCGATGCGCACGACGTCGCCTTGGCGGAGCACGACACCGGAGAGCTTTGACGGGCTGATCGTCCCGAACGCCTCGGTGAAGTCGCGGAAGTCCTCGTCGCCGGGGCGACGAACGAGCAGCGCCGCGCAGCGCCCCGGGAGGCCGCCGAAAAGACCCCAGGCGCCCCGCTCGAAGCGATCCATCAGCGCGCTGACGGTGACCTCGGCCGCGAGCACCTCGAGGTCGCGGCGCACCGCGAGCCCTCCGCGTCGGCGGCCCGGGCCGCCGGAGTCGGGGATCAGCCCGTACCCGATCGTGGCGAACGGGAACCGCGTCTCGAACACCTCGATGGGCGTGTTCCGGCAGTTGCCGTGGATGTGGTTCTGTGCGCTGTTGCCGTCCCCATCCGCGCGGCCACCCCAGCCGCTCGCCTCGAAGTGGTAGTGGGCGTACGGTTCTCCGGTGCGCGGATCCGCCCCGCCGAAGAGGAAATTGCAGGAGGTGACGCCCTCCGCCGCCATCACCCGGTCGGGAAGCGTCTCGGCGAACGCGCCCAACAGCATTCCGACGAGCTTCGGCTGGGTTTCGGTGTTTCCGCCCACCGACGGGCCGGGAAAGCGCACGTTGACCACGGATCCGTGAGGCGCGATCGTCTTGACGCACCCGTAGGCCCCTGCATTCCGCGGGATCTCGGGGCCGCTGATCTGAAGGAAGGCGTTGCACGTGGCCGACACCGTCACTCCGTAGGTCGCGTTCACCGGGCCGCGAGCCTGCGGGTCGGAGCCGGTGTAGTCGACCAGGGCCCTGTCGCCGTCGACGACGACACTCACCCGCATCGTGATCGGATCTCGGGTGTGGCCGTCACCTTCCATCACGTCCTCGAAGCGGTACTCGCCGTCCGGGATCGCTTCGATCCGGCGACGCATCAGGCGTTCGCCATGGGCCAGCAGCTCACCCCAGACCTCGAGGGCCAGTGGCTCCCCGTAGCGGTCCAGGAGCGCCTGGAGCCGGAGCTCGGCAAGATGCAGCGATCCGATCATCGCGTGAAGGTCGCCCCAGCTCGAGCGCGGCGTGCGGTGGTTGGCGAGGATGATCTTCCAGATGTCCTCGACCGCCTCGCCGCGCCGAACGATCTTCACGGGTGGCAACCTGAGCCCCTCCTGGTAGACCTCCGTCGCCGTGCTCGCGAAGGAGCCGATGGTCACGGCGCCGATCTCTGCCATGTGACCGATCGTCGCTGCGAACGCGACGAGGCTGCCGCCGCAGAACACGGGCCGCAGCAGCAGGTGCTCGGGCATATGGCAGCCGCCCCGGAAGGGATCGTTGTGCAGCACGACGTCACCCGGCTCGAGCGTGTGCAGTCCGATCTCGTCGAGCACGCAGCGCACGGTCTCCCCGATCGCCCCGAGGTGCGCGGGGTTGAACCGCCCCTGCGCGATCATCCGGCCCGCAGCGTCGAAGAGCGCGCACGAGAAGTCGCGCGACTCGCTGAAGATCGGGGAGTAGGCGGCCCGCATCATGTACGTGCCCATCTCCTGGGCGATCTGCACGAGCTGATCCCCGATCACGCTGACGGTCACCCCGTCGGCCTCGCGCCGCGGTGCCGACCCCGTCGCCCCAGCGAGAGCGGCAATCCGCAGGCTGCCGTTCGGGAGCACCCGCAGTTCCTGGCCCGGCAGGAGGAGCGTCGTCGAGTCGAGCTCCTCGACGATCGCTGGCCCGAGGAGTGGGGCGTTGGCCGGCAGCTCCTCGCGGCGGTAGACGGGCGTCTCGAGCACGCCGGTACCGCGGAAGCGCACGTCGCGCCGCACCCGCGGCTGCGGCAGTGGGCCTGGCTCGACCTCTGGCAACAGCGGCCGTGCTCCGGGACCGAGCGCGGTCACGTTGACGTGGATCAGCTCGATCGTCTCGCCCGGGAAGCTGTAGCCGTAGACCTCGTGGTGCAGCGTGTGGAACGAGGCCAGCGCGTCGGCGATCGTTCTCCTGTCGACCGCTCCCGCCGGGAGCAGAACGTCGCGCTCGTAGTTCTGGCCGGCGTAGCGCATGCTCAGCGAGCGCGTGACCACCGGTTCGCCGGCGAAGCCCTCGGCCCGGATCGCCTCTCGCGCGTCGCGCTCCAGCTCGTGGAAATGCGCGTCGATCATGGCGACGTCCAACGCGTCCGAGCGGCTGTAGTGGGTCAGGCGCCTGTCGACCCGGCGGTCTGCGACGAGCGTCCCGAACGCCGAGGCAAGACCGGGATGGGGAGGGATGAGGATGTCGCGCAGCCCGAGCGAGTGGGCGATCTCGGACGCGTGCAGCGGGCCTGCACCGCCGAAGGCGACGAGCGCGAAGTCCCGCGGGTCGACGCCACGTTCGACGGCGAGACGCCGGATCGTGCTCGCCATCCCCTCGTTGGAGATCTCGATGACCGCCTCGGCCGTCGCGATCGCGTCGAGCCCGAGCTGAGCTCCCAGAGCTTGAAGGGCGTCGTGGGCCTGCGCCACGTCGAGTCGGACCGTTCCACCGAGGAGGCTCTCGGGCGCGAGCCTCCCGAGCACGAGGTTTGCGTCGGTCACGGTCGGCTCGAGGCCGCCGAGGCCGTAGCAGGCAGGCCCTGGCAGGGCCCCCGCGCTCCTCGGGCCGACGCGGAGCAGCCCACCGTCGTCGAGCCAGGCGATCGAGCCGCCGCCCGCACCGACGGTCACCAGGTCGATTGCCGGTGCGGCGACGGGCAGGCCGAACTCGAGCTCGAAGTCGGATACGTACTGGACGGCACCGTCGCGCACGAGACCGACATCCGCGCTCGTGCCGCCCATGTCGAACGTCACGAGATCGCGAAGCCCTGCCGCCAGGCCGAAGTAGCGGCCGGCGACGATCCCTCCGGCGAGGCCTGAGAGCACCGTCTGCACTGCCTGGTCGGCGGCCGCCCCCGCCAGCATTCTGCCCCCGTTCGACTTCATGATCGAAAGCGAGCCGGTGAAGGAGCGGCGGGTGAGCTCGGAGGCGAGATCGTCCGCGAGCTTGCCCACGATCGGCTTGAGGTACGCGTCGATGATCGTCGTCGACGTGCGCTCGTACTCTCGCCACACCGGAGCCGCCCTGTGGGAGACCGAGACCGGCACCCCGGGGAAGCGCCGCTCGAGGAGCGCGGCGAGCCGTTGCTCGTGGGTGGGGTCGGTGAACGCGAAGAGGAAGCTCACGGCAAGCGCCACGCCGCGGCGCTCGTCCCCGAGGAGGCCGCCGACCAGTCCGCAGACGCGCTCGAGTTCGTCGTCCGTGAGGGGTGTGACGACGCGCCCATCGGGTGCCAGTCGCTCTCTCACGCCGATGCAGTCCCTGCGGGCGACGAAGGGGGCGGGCTTGCGCCAGCCCAGGTCATAGGGATCCTGCTTGTCGATCCGCCCGATAATGGCGACGTCCTCGAACCCCGCAGTCGTGAGCAGGACGACGCGGGCACCCTTCCGCTCGAGAAGCGCGTTCGTCCCCACGGTGGTGCCGACCGCCACAGACGCGGTGGCCCCGGGCTCGACGCCCGCCGCCCGGAACGCGTGGAACACCGCCGCCGCAGGGGCGCCCGGTGTCGACGGACGCTTGCCGATGACGAGCCGGCCCGTCACGTCGTCGAGTACGACGAGGTCCGTGAACGTGCCGCCGGTGTCCACTCCGACCTGGAGCGCCACGGGGTCAGGGCTCCGGTGCCGTCGCGGCGCCGTGGCGCGGCAGCCAGTAGTCGTGGAGTAGCGCTTCGCAGCCGGGGTCGCAGAAGTCGCACGGCACCCCGTGCACCGCAGTCGTCCAGACCCGCCCGAAGAGCGGCCTCCCGCAGAGCCGGCAGGCGACGCTCACGGGACGCGACCAGTCACCGGCGGGGAGCCGCCACTCACCCGACGGTTCCACGGCTAGAGGACGCCGTGCCGCTCGTAGAGGTCGGCGGCGGACTCGCCTCGCTCAAGCGCCTGCCTGACGGTCTCCTCCAGCCCGAGCTTCACCTCGGCCGCGGCGAGTGCCTCGCCGGCGAGGGCCCGGGGGACGACCACGACGCCATCCTCGTCACCCCGTACGAGGTCGCCGGGACGAACCAGGACCCCGCCGCAGCTCACCACCTCGTTCCAGCCTGTGACCAGCAGGCGGCCCATCGAGTCGCGCGCGCTGACGCCCGCGGCGAAGACCGGTGCGCCCAGCCGCCTCAGACTCGCGAGATCGCGCACCCCGCCGTCGGTGACGACGCCGATGCCGCCGCAGGAAAGGGCGCGGGACATCAGGAGCTCGCCCCACACCGCTGCGTCGAGGCAGCCCGCTGTCGCCAGCACCACCACCGCACCGGGCGGTGTGGCGTCGACGGCGGCGAGCTCGTGCTCGTACGGGTTCTCGAGGATCTCCGCGCTCGGGCCGGCTGCGATCGTGAAGGCACGTCCGGCAACGGTCGCCGCACAGACGGGGCGGATGAGATGCCCCATCGCCTGGGAGCGGTGACCGAGGCGGTCGAGGACGTCGGAGAGCACGGACACCGGCAAGGCGGAAAGCCGTCCGATCTCCGTGTCCTGGGGGTAGGGCGCTGCTTCAGGCATCCGGCGCAAAGCCTCATTCGCGTTGGGGTTATATGCTATAGCCACCAGCGAAGCGGAAGGCGAGATGGCACCAACGTCGTTCAGCCAGTCGATGTTCACCGATCTGTGCGAGCGCATGCTGCGCCGCTGCAATCTCCAGCCGGGCGAGAGCCTCATTCTCCTCTCGCAGGGCCTGGAGCGGGTCGAGTACGTGGATGCGTTCATGACGGCCGGTCAGCGCCTGGGCGCGAAGGTGATGAACCTCCGCTTGCCCTACTCCTCGTCGGCCACCTCGGGAGAGGTCGGTGTCTGGACCGTCGGCAAGACGCCCCTGTCTGGTAACCAGCCGGCCGTGGACATTCTCAAGGGCGCCGACATGGTCGTCGAGACGCTGTTCATGTTGTTCAGCGACGAGCTGACGGAGATCCAGCAGGCAGGAACGCGCATCCTCACCTGCATCGAGCCCGTCGACCTCCTCGCCCGCCTGTTCCCCACCGACGAGCTGAAGCGCCGGACAGAGATCGCCGTCGAGGTGCTGGGCAGCGCCAGCACCCTACGGTTCACCAACCGAGCCGGCACCGACGTCACGTACCGCATCGGCTATCCCGTCAAGGCGCAGTTCGGGTACGTCGATCAGGCCGGGCAATGGGATCACTGGCCCTCGGGCGGCATGGTGCTGACGTGCGGCGAGGACGACGGTATCGACGGCCGCGTCGTCGTCGACCGCGGGGACATCCTGCTGCCGTTCAAGCAGTACGTTCAGGAGCCGATCGAGTTCGTGATCGAGGCGGGGCGCATCACCGAGATCGGCGGTCAGGGGTACCAGGCCGAGCTCGTGCGGCAGTACATCACGAACTTCGACGATCCCGACGCCTATGGGCTCTCGCATATCGGCTGGGGTCTCGACGAGCGCGCAAAATGGGCGGCGCTGGCAACCGACAGCCGCGGGCACGGGATGGAGTTGCGCGCCTTCTACGGCAACGTGCTGTTCTCCACGGGGCCGAACGACCTCGTCGGCGGGCCGAACCACACGAGCTGCCACCTCGACATCCCGATGCGCGGGTGCAGCCTGTGGTGCGACGACCGTCCCGTGATCGTCGACGGTGACGTCGTCATCGACGCGATGCGACCGGCCGGGGCGTCGCTGCGGGTCTAGTGCGGTGTCTCCCAACGTTTCATCCGGAACTGCAACACGCGATCACCGGCCACGAAGTGGCCCTCCGCGAAGCGGAGCCTGATCGCATTCAAGAAACAGCCGGCCGCTCCGCGGCCGACCCCAAAGAGCTGGTGCGGCACCCACATCACCAAGGAGCTACAGGTCAACCGTTAGGAGCTGCCGCACTAGTCTAGAGGCCTGCTACGAAGCCGACGCGCCCGCTGTCCGGGCCCAGTAGTCCGAGTAGCTCATCACCTCCACGCCCCGCTCGCGCGCGTGCTCGATGAGGCCCCGGATCCAGCCGGTCTCCTCTTCGTTCGCCTCCACGGCACACCACTCGTGGAAGGCGGTGCCGAATACGAGATCCTGCTCGGCGATCTCGTCGATGGCGCCGCGGAGCGCCTTGCGGAACCCCCTGCCCTCTCCGTAGCCATTGGCGTCGAACCAGACACCGTCGAGCCAGAACTGGAACGGGATCTCGAGGAGCCCTGGGAACCCCTCCTCGGAGTAGGCGAACGGCTGCACCCATGGTGTCGGGTTCCCGTTCTCTTTGTTGCGCCCCCAGGAACTGACGTACTGCAGGCCGGCGTCTGCGGCGAGCTGGAGCAGGTCCGGCCGGCCGCGGAGCCCGCGATAGTGGCCGAACGGCGTTCGCAGGCCGATGCAGTCGCGGCCGAGGTACTTGTGGATCAGCTCGCTGGTGAAGGCGAGCTCCTCGCGCAACGCCACCGCCGGCGTCTCCGGCAGAACGGCCTCGACATCGCTTCCGGCCGGCCGGTACCGCACGTCGCGGAACACGACGTGGCTGTAGGTGTGCTGCTGGATGTCGAAGAGCGGCGACGCGGCCACGGGCTCGAGAGCGTCGAGGGCGTGCAGCAGCGTTCGGCCGCAGACGAAGAACGTGCAGGGAGCCTCGAGCTCCTCGTGGAGCCGGGCCAGGAGCGCGACTCCGCGCCGCGTCGTCTCGGGATCGAGCGCGCACCGATACTGGGGCACCTCCGGACCGAGGAAGCGTGCCAGCCCCTCGCCCACAGCCGCCGCTTCCGTGTCGTAGCCGATCAGCAGTACAGCCATCCGTCCCCGATCGTGCCGATGCGCCTGGCCCGGCCATCCGTCATGCTCTCTGATGATCTTATAATCACTGCGTTCAGCTGCCGTCGAGAACGGAGGCCGAAAGGCCCATGCCAACCGGAAGTGAACAGAGCCCGCAGCCCTCCCGTCCCGCGCTCGCGAGGCTGGTCGACCTGAGCGGGAAGGTCGCGCTGGTTACCGGATCCGCACAGGGATTCGGCTACGCCTGCGCCCGGCGGCTCGCGGAAGCCGGTGCCGCGGTCGTGCTTGCCGACCGGCGGGCCGATCGGCTCGAAAGCGCCCGAGCGGGCCTGGCCGACGCGGGCGGCACCGTAGCGGCCGTCACCGGCGACATCTCGATCGAGGCCGACGTCGAGGCGTTCGTCGCCACCGCGGTCGAGAGCTTCGGCAGCCTGGACGTCCTCGTCAACAACGCGGGCATCTTCTCCAACTTCCTGCTCGAGCACCTCACCCCGCAGGAGTTCCACCGCGTTCTCGGGGTGAACGTGGGGGGCTCCTTCCTCTGCATCCGCGAGGCAGCTGCGCAGATGCGCGCGCAGGGGCGTGGTGGCTCGATCGTGAACATCAGCTCGATCGACGCGATCCACCCGAGCGGGTCGGGTCTCTCGCACTACGGCACGTCGAAGCACGCGATCTGGGGCCTGACCAAGACGATGGCGCTCGAGCTCGGGCGCGACGGGATCCGGGTCAACGCCATCGCTCCGGGGCCGTCGCTGACAGAGGGGGCGGTCGAGTTCGTCGAGGCGGGTGCGCCCGAGGGCATCGATGTCGACGCTCAGTGGGCAGCGTATGCCGAGCGAATCCCCCTGGGGCGGCTGGCGCACCCGGACGACGTCGCCCGCACGGTGATCTTCCTCGCCTCCGACCTCGGCTCGTACGTGAACGGCGCCCAGATCGTTGTCGACGGAGGGTTGCTGGCAGCGTGAACCCCGAGCCTACGGGCCTCTTCCCGGAGTTCATCCGCTCCCTGCCGATGGTCGAGAGACCGGTCGTTCCGTTGCTCGGCTGGCTCCTCCAGGCGACGGAGGCGGTGGCGATGTTCTACGAGCTTCCGGAAGGCGCCGACCTCGCCGAGCACGTCCACGGTGCCCAGTGGGGTGTTGTCCTGCGCGGCGTGGTGGACTTCACCATCGGCGGCGAGACCCGGACGTTGGGTCCCGGCGACACCTACTCGATCCCGGCCGGTGTACCCCACAGCGCGTTCATGCACCCGGGAACGGCAGGCATCGACGTCTTCGCGGACGCCGATCGCTACAGCGCGGTCAAGGACGCCTAGCCAGGCCCCTCCTAACGTTTGACCTGTACTCCGGGAGTGTGGTGCCGCACGAGCGTCACGCATTGTGGGCGAGTACCCCGAGCGCTCCGCAGTCGAGCTGTGCGGGATCGCCTGAGCCCGTCAGGCGAGTTCGCCCGCGTCGACGGCGAGCGTGCTCCCGGTCATCAAGAGCGAGAGATCGCTCGCGCAGAAGACAACGACGCGGGCGATGTCGTCCGGCACTGCGACCCGCCCCAGGGGAAGGCGCGGTCCGAGCTCGTCGAGCGAAAAGCCGGCCGACTCGAGCGCCGAGCGCTCTCGCTCGAGACCGGGTGTCAGCGTCACGGTGGGTGCCACCCCGAGCACGCGGATCCCGTGGGGGCCGAGTTCGACGGCGAGGCTCTGGGTGAGGCCACGAACGCCAAACTTCGAGGCCACGTAGTGGGCGACCCCGGGACCGTCCGCGCGGTAGGCGGCGGTCGACGCGATGTTCACGATCACCCCGCCCCGCCCGCCGGCGATCATCGCCCGGGCTGCAGCCTGCGCGCCGTAGAGCGTTCCTCGGAGGTTCACGTCGACCACGCGACTCCAGATGGTCTCGGTGATCTCGGCGAGGGGCGTGACGGGAAAGACACCCGCCGAGTTGACCCAGATGTCGAGGCGGCCGCAGTCGCCGAGCGCCCGCTCGGCGAGCGCGCTGACCGAGGAGGCGTCGGAGACGTCGACGTGGTGGGCTTTGGCCACCGGTCTCAGGCCCGCTGCGGCCTGCGCCGCGGCGCTACCGTCGATGTCCGCCAGGAGCACCGTTGCACCGGCCTCTCCCAGGCGCGCGCAGGTCGCCAGCCCGATCCCACTCGCACCGCCCGTGACCACCGCCACCCGGCCGGAGAGCGTCGACAGCTCGGCCAGCGATGCCCCCGAGACGTCCGGAACCGGGCTCATTCCGCCTGGACTATATGTTATAGAACATCTCTGAGATGAGTTGACATCTCTGCATACATGTGCCTAGGATGGCCGCGAATCCGGGTTACAGAGGCCCGGACGTCGGTCTCGCCCAGGCCTGGGCGGCACATCGGAAGAAAGAGGAGGTACGCGCTGTGGACGACCTGAGTGATCGCAGGCAGGATCCGCTTCCGGCAGGTGGTGGGGAAGAGTCGGCCGGGAACAGCCGGCGCGACTTCCTCAAGAAGGCGGTGGCGGTTGGTCTCGCCGTCCCCGCGGCCGGCGTCGTCGTCGGCTCGGCGGCAGCCAGGCCGCACATCGCGATCCGCGATCGTGCGCGCTCGCAGTTCGAGGGCGTCACGCTGCAGTTCGCCAAGGCGCCGTTCGGAACCGACGAGAAAGACGTGATCGCGAAGCTGCTGAAGCCCTTCGAGGACAAGACGGGTGCAAAGGTCAAGCACACCATCGTGCCGTGGAACGTCGAGGGTGCTGCCTACGCCACCAACTACGCAGGGCCGAACCCCTACGACGTCAGCTACCAGACGAGCACCGACCTCACCTCGCTCGGCACCAAGGGCGTGCTCGAGGTGCTGAACAACAAGAAGTGGCTCTACTCGCCGGCGTATGCGTCGACGGCTGCCAAGTTCATCCCCAACACGATCAAGAAGAGCACCTACCAGGGCAAGCTCTACGGCCTGCCCTGCATCATCGGCGGCACGGTCATGTTCTACAACAAGGATCTGCTCGCCAAGGCCGGCGTGACCAAGATCCCGACGAACTCGACCGAGCTCGCAGCGGCGTGTCGCAGGGTCGCCGACGCACCGAACGTCTGGGGCTTCAACGTCCCGATGACGGACAAGGACTTCACGTGGTACTTCCACTACGTGAACATCCACAATCGCGGCGGCGACATCATCTCCAAGGACGGCAAGCGGGCCACATTCCTGTCGGCAGCCGTGATCCAGGCCACCCAGGCCTCGGTCGACCTGATCCTGAAGGACAAGGTGCAGCCTCCCGTGGGCCAGTACGACCGTGAGGCCGGCGTGGCTCTGTTCAAGGGCGGCCGGATCGCGTTCCTCCAGGACGAGCCGCTCCGGCTGGCCGTGTTCCGCAAGGAGGGCCTGCCCTTCAAGTGGGACTTCGTCAACCCGGTCGGCGCCCCCGGTGGGAAGCGAACGATCTTCTCGACCACGGGGCACTGGGTGATGGCCGCGAAGAGCAAGAACCAGGCAGCGGCGTGGGAGCTCGTCAAGTACCTCTCGTCGCCTGCCTTCGCGAACGAGTTCGGGGCCCACTACGGTTGGGCACCGGTGCGCAAGGACGTCAACACGTCCAAGGGTGACGCACAGGTGCAGAGGGTCAACAAGTACGTGCTCGCGGGTTGGGACGGGCTGCCGACCGGTCCCAAGATGGCCCAGCTCGCCAGCATCTACGGCCAGGCCATCGAGGCTGCCGCGACCGGGAACAAGACGGTCAAAGCCGCGCTGACCAAGGCTCAGGCGGACGCCACGCGGATCCTCAAGTCGTAAGTAGGCAGGCGGACGAAAGCGAGACCGGGAGCGAGCGAAGGGGAGGATGTCAGGCGTAGCGACAGAGCGGCCATGGGATGAGCTGACGTTGAGCGAGGCGGAGTACCGGCGTGCCGGTGCCCGCTACCGCAATCGACGAAGCCTCCGGGCCTACCTCTTCGTCGTGCCCTACCTCCTCCCCTTCCTCGCGTTCCTGGTCGCCCCGACCATCTGGTCGGTCTGGCTGAGCTTCAACCAGGGCGGGCTCCTCGATGCCGCTCAGTACGTCGGGCTCGACAACTGGCGGGCGATCACCAGCGATACCGAGCTCACGGGCGCGATCAAGAACACCGCCATCTACGTGGTCGAGGCGATCTTCCTCGTCTTCACGCTCGCGCTGTTCCTCGCCCTACTCCTCAACCGCTATCGCAAGGGGAGCAACTTCTTCAAGTTGGCGCTCTACGTGCCGCTGCTGGCGCCTGCCGTCCTCGTCGGCCTGATCTGGCAGTTCCTCACGAACTTCGACTTCGGACTGGTCAACCTGATACTCAGCGCGGTGGGCCTCGACCGGCTCAACATCCTCGGCAGCGGCACGCTCGCACTGCTGACGATCGTGCTGGCGGAGGTCTGGCGGGGGCTCGGGTTCTGGACGCTCTACTTCCTGGCCAGCCTGCAGAACATCCCGGAGGAACTCCTGGATGCCGCTCGTGTCGACGGGGCGCGCGGGGTGCAGCGGTTCCGCCGGGTGACGCTCCCTCTGCTGCGGCCGATGCTCCTCTTCGCCGTCGTCATCGCGATCATCGCCAACTTCCAGGTCTTCGACACCGTCTACGTCCTCACCCAGGGGGGGCCGCACGAATCGACCTCGACTCTCGTGTGGTTCATCTGGAAGAAGATGTTCCAGTTCCAGGAGACGGGGCAGGCCTACGCCGCGGCAGTGATGCTGCTCGGCATCATCCTCATCCTGACGGCGGTCTCGTTCTGGCTGCTCGGCGCGCGGAAGCGGCGGGTGGCCGAGTGACCGAGCCCGCCTTCACGGTCGACGATCGGGACGCTCTGGCCGCTTCCGCGGCGGCGTTCCAGCGTGCCTCACGCCGTCACAGGCGGATCGGCTACGGCAAGGGTCTCGCCGGGTACCTCGTGCTCGCCGTCTTCGCGGTGATCGCGATCGGGCCGTTCCTCTACCTGCTCTCGCCCTCCTTCCGTGAGAGCTTCGAGCTCTTCAGCTACCCGCCGCAGTGGATCCCCGACTCGTTCTACACCGGCAACTTCGGCACCATCCTCAACGAGACCAGCTACCTCCGCTGGGGGCTCAACACCATGATCTTCGCGACCGCAGTGACCCTCATCACCCTGGTCATCGACACCCTCGCCGGCTACGCGTTCGCACGTCTGCGCTTCCCGGGGCGGACAGCGCTCTTCGTGCTCATTCTGGCCACGCTGATGATCCCCACCGCCGTCCTCATCGCACCGCTCTACATCATCGTCTCGAACCTGCCGGGCTGGACGCACAGTGGGATCAACACGTACCCCGCGATGATCATCCCGATGGTCGCGAGCCCGCTCGGTGTCTTCATGATGCGGCAGTTCATCTCCACGCTCCCCGAGGCGCTCGTGGAGGCCGCCCGCCTCGATGGCGCCTCGGAGTGGCAGATCTTCCGGAAGATCGTGCTTCCGCTGATGAAGCCGGCGATCGTGGTGCTCGGCATCTTCACCTTCATGTTCCAGTGGGTGAACTTCCTCTGGCCGCTCGTCATCACCACCACCGACAACATGAAGACCCTGACTGTCGGAGTCGCCTCGCTCCAGGGCCAGTTCGTGACGGACTGGGGCGTCATCTCGGCGGCCGCGGTGATGACCATGGTCCCCGTGATCGTCATCTTCCTCGTGTTCCAGCGCTGGTTCGTCCAGGCGTCGATGGCAGGTGCGCTCAAACAATGATGCCGTTCTCGGCACAGGTAGACGAGGGAGGCTGATGGCCGACATCGTGGTCAAGCATCTGGTCAAGCGCTTCGGCAAGGTCGAGGCGGTCAGCGACGTCTCGCTGCAGGTCGCCGACGGCGAGTTTCTCGTCCTGCTGGGCCCGTCGGGCTGCGGGAAGAGCACCATCCTCCGTGTCGTCGCCGGGCTCGAGGACGCCGACGCGGGCGAGATCGTGATCGGCGGAAAGCTCGTCAACTTCGTCGACCCGGTCAAGCGGAACGTGGCCATGGTGTTTCAGAACTACGCGCTCTACCCGCACATGACCGTGTACAAGAACATCGCCTTCCCGCTGCAGATCGCCAAGCAGGGCAAAGGCGACATCGACGCGGCGGTGAAGCGCGCGGCGGGGATCCTCGCGCTCGACGAGCTTCTGCTGCGCCTTCCGGGCGAGCTGTCGGGCGGGCAGAGGCAGCGCGTTGCGCTCGCACGGGCGATCGTCCGCGAGCCCCACGCATTCCTGATGGACGAGCCACTGTCGAACCTCGACGCACAGCTGCGCCTGCAGACCCGCCTCGAGCTGATCCAGCTCCACCAGCGCCTCGGGATCACCACCATGTACGTCACGCACGACCAGGTCGAGGCGATGACCATGGGCCATCGCATTGCCGTCATGAGCGATGGTGTTCTGCAGCAGATCGGGACACCGCAAGAGGTCTACCGCCGCCCGGCGAACGTCTTCGTCGCGACCTTCCTCGGTGCGCCGCCGATGAACCTGATCAGCGGAGCCCTCGTGGCGGACGGCGGCGCGTGGCGCTTCCGCGGCCCGAACATCGACGTGCCGCTCTCGACCGAGGTGCTGAGCCCGCCGGAGCTCGAGCACGAGGTCGAGGCCAGCGGTGACGTCCAGTTCGGATTGCGACCAGAGCACTTCCGGATCGGCGCCCCAGGCGACGCAGGCGGGATCGCCGGTCGCGTGCAGTTCCTGGAGCCCGTCGGCTCCGACCTCTACCTCACGGTCGAGGCAGGCGGCACGAGCGTCCAGGTGAGAACCGACCCCGACTCGCCACTGCAGGTTGGAGACAACCTGTCCTTGACCTTCGACTCGCGCCGCGTGCACGTCTTCGGTGCGGACGGGCACAACCTCCGCCGCGACGCACTCGCCGCGCCGGGCGCGAGCTCGCTTCCTTCGAGCGTCGCCTAGAGATGAGCCCTGCGTCGGGCGTCGGGCCTGCCGTAGACGAGTCCGTGGACGGGTTGCTGACCCTGCTCCGCGAATTGGTGGCGTTTCGCACGGAGAGCCAGGCCAGGGAGGCGACGCACTTCCCGGAGCAGGCGCGCGGGTGCATCGCCCACGTCGAAGGCTTCCTTGCGGGCCTCGGTTTCGAGAGCCAGGGCTGGGACGTCGGCCCCTCGGCGACGTTCGACGCCCATCCGCTCACCGTCGCCCGCCTCCCCGGCTCGCGAGGCGGACGCTCTCTGGCCTTCAACGCCCATGTCGACGTCGTCCCGGTCGGCGATCGCAGCGCCTGGACACAGGATCCCTTCGGCGGCGCGGTCATCGACGGACGGCTGTACGGCCGCGGCGCGACCGACATGAAAGGCGGCCTCGCGGCCGCGCTGTGGGCGACCAAGATCGCGCTCGGTCAAGGTCTTCGCCCGGCCGGCGACATCGTGTTCCACGTCGTCAGCGACGAGGAGGTGGTCGGGAACGGCACCCGCGAGATCGTCGAGCGCGCGCCGGCGTGCGACGTGACCCTGTCACTCGAGCCGACCGAGCTCCGGCTCTGCGCGGCGGAGGGCGGCCTCGTGCACTTCCGCCTCGAGATCGAAGGGGTCGAGGCGCATGCGTCGACGCGCCACCTCTCGGTGCACGCGGGCGGCAAGGGAGGCGGCGGCGTCAACGCGATCGAAAAGGCCATCAAGCTGGTGGTGGCGCTGCAGGAGCTGGAACGCCAGTGGGCCAACACCAAATCGCATCCCATCCTGCCGCCAGGGTTCGACACGCTCTCCCCGGGGATCATCGTCGGCGGCCCGGGGGGTGGGAGCGACGGCCGCCTCAACCTCTTCTCGAACGCCGGGACGACTCCGAACTACTGCTCGGTGGAGTACAACCTCTGGTTCTACCCGGATGAGTCCTTCGAGGACGTCCGGGCCGAGGTCGAGCACGTCGTCGCCGCCGTGTCCAGCACCGACCCCTGGCTCTCCGAACATCCACCGCGGTTCACCTGGAAGCTCGGCCAGATCTACTTCCCACCGCTCGACCTGCCCCTCGACCACTCGGCGGTGCGCACGCTGGCCAGCTGCCTCGACTCTCTCGGCCTGGACTCCACGGCGCAGGGTTTCGGGGCTGCCACCGACCTCGCCTGGTACGGGGAACGGAACCTGCCGGGAATCATCTGCGGGCCCGGGCGCCTCGCGCAGTGCCACGTCGCAGACGAGTACGTGGATGTCGAGCAGCTCGTCCTCGCGACCAAGGTGTACGCGCTCATGCTGATGGACTGGTGTGCCTTGTGACCGGCTTCGTCGACGAGTACGCGGCAGCGCCCCTCACCGAACTGCTGTCGCTCGACGGCCGCGTCGCCCTCGTCACAGGGGCGGCGCAGGGGTTCGGCTTTGCCGCCGCGGAGCGGCTCGCAGAGGCGGGGGCCGCGGTCCTGCTCACGGATCGTCGCGGCGAGGCCGCAGAGGCTGCGGTCGGCCGGCTGGAGCGCTTTGCGGAGCGGGTCGCCTGGGCCGCAGGTGACGTATCGGTTGCGACCGAGGTCGACGCACTCGTCACGTCCGCGATCGAACGGTTCGGCCGGCTCGATGTTCTCGTCAACAACGCGGCCGCCTACTCGAACGTCCGGATCGACGAGATGCCGCTCGAGCGCTTCGCCGGCGTTCTCGAGGTCAACGTCACCGGCGCCTTCTGGTGTGCCCGCCAAGCCGCACGGCGCATGATCGCCCAGGGCGGGGGCGGCGCAATCGTCAACGTGACCTCGATCGACGCGTTGCACCCCACCTCGAAAGGGATGTCCCACTACACGACCTCGAAGCACGCGCTCTGGGGCCTGACGAAGTGTCTTGCGCTCGAGCTTGGCCCGTACGGCATCCGGACGAACGCGGTGGCCCCGGGGCCGTCCTTGACGGAGGGTGCGATCGAGTACATCAAGGCTGGCGCGCCGGAGGGAATCGACGTCGAAAGGCAGTGGGCAGAGGCCTCCGCACGCGTGCCGATGCTCCGCTGGGCGGATCCCGACGAGATCGGCCGGGCCGTGCTGTTCCTCGCCTGTGACCTGTCCGCGTATCTCAACGGGTCACAGCTCGTCGTCGACGGCGGGTACCTCCTGGGCTGAGCAGTCCGTGGCTCAGACGATCGTCTGCCCTCCGTCGACGACGAGATCCTGACCCGTGATGTGGTGCGCGGCATCGCTGGCGAGAAAGAGCGCGAGCGCGGCCTGATCGGACGGCGCGGCGAGCTTGCCGAGCGGGATGCCGAGCCGCCATTCGGCGGCGTTCCCCCGCACGATCGACTCGACGTCCCCGCGGGATTGGACGTTCACCAGCATCTCGGTCGCGGTCGAGCCCGGTGAGATCGTGTTCACGGTGATCGCGTGGGGAGCGAGCTCCAGCGCCAGGCAGCGCGCTGCCTGAATCGTCGCGGCTTTCGAGGCGGAGTAGGCGGTGTTGTTGAGCCGTACCACGCTTCGCCCGACGATGGAGGCGAACAGGATGATCCTGCCGGCGATCGAGCGGGAGACGAAGTGCCTCGCGCAGGCCTGGGCGAGGAAGACCGTCCCCCGGGTGTTGACAGCGAGGGTTCGATCCCACTGGTCGGGGGTCAGCTCGAGAAAGGGTGCCGGTAGCAGCACCCCCGCCGCACTGACGAGGATGTCGAGTCGACCGTGGGAGCGGACGACGTCTGCGACGAGCCGTTCGGTGCCGTCGATCTCGGCCAGGTCGGTGGCGTGTGCGGAGGCGAGAGGGCCAAGACGCGCCACGGATGCTTCGAGCTCACCATCCGGAAGGTCGACACAGGCGACCCGCGCACCGGCTGCAACGAAGGCCTCGGCACAGGCCAGGCCGATCCCACGCTGGGCGCCCGCGACGAGCGCCACGCGACCGTCGAGCCGCCATGGCCCCTCGGGCGTGTTCGGCGGCGCCGTCACTGCAGGGCCACGACCGCGTCGATCTCGACGGGCATGTCGAACGGAAGGTGCGGAACGCCGACGGAGGTCCGGGCTCCCAGGCGCTCAGGCCCGTAGAGCTCGACCAGCAGATCGGAGAACCCGTTGATCACCGTTGCGTGCTCGGTGAAATCGGAGACCGCGTTCACGAACCCGTTCGTCTTCAGCCAGCAGGCGACGACGTCCAGCCCGCCCAGTTCCCGCTCGATCGTTCCGAGCACGTTGAGTGCAGTCAGCTGCGCAGCGGCCACTGCCTCCGCGACCGTGACCTCCCTTCCGACCTTGCCGAGCGGGCTTCCCCAGCCTTCCCCATGCGTCGGCCCGTGGCCGGCGATATAGGCGACATCACCCCAGCGCGCGAGCCGCCTGTACGTCAGGCGCACGCCGGGCGGTGCGATCTGAGCGGGTGGGATCGACAGTCCACGCTCCGCGAGCCGTGCTGCGACGCCGGCGGGAGGGATCAGTGCCACAGAGGCGCCCCGACGGTCGCTGCACGGCCTCGTCTCACTTCCCGCTCTTGCTCCATGTCCGAGCGAGGATAGTGCTCGGCGCCGCTGTCTGGGGTGGGATGCCGAGACCGCGGCCCGCTCGCCGCTTCGCTACCGTTGCGAGGTGGCGGCGCCCGCTTCGGCCAATCGTCCGGAATCGTCGATCTTCGCGTTCGCCAGCGACCTTGCCGACGAGGGTGTGTCGACGGTCCTCGACAACGTCGAGCACCGGGCGGGACTTGCGGGGATCACGCCGGCGTTCGTGTATCACGCCGCCCGCGACGTCTTCCCCCACAACCCGCGCCGCAAGGTTCAGCTCCTCGATCGGGGGGCGTTCTTCTTCAGGCCCGAAGTGGGGCTCTATGACGGGCTCCGGATCCAGCCGTGCCTCGATCCTCTCGCCCGTGAGCGCGACGTCCTGGCAGAAACGTGTCGTGCAGCTGCCGTCCGGGGGCTGAGTGTGCACGCGTGGGTCGTCTTCCTCCATGGCGACCGACCGGAGGCATGCGGCGATTGCGTAACGCGGAATGCCTTCGGCGATCCCTACGGGGGCGACCTGTGTCCGGCGAACCCCGACGTGCGCGCGTACGTTCGTGCCCTGGTCGCGGACGTCGCCCGCTATCAGGTGACGTCGATCCTCGCCGAGTCTCTGCACTACCACGGTCTGGAGCACGGCTACCACCACGAGCGGTACTTCATCCAGCTCGGAGCGCGAGCGCGCTTCCTCCTGGGCCTGTGCTTCTGCGATCACTGCCTCGCGCGCGCCAGGCTCTGCGGGGTGGAGGCCGACCACCTGCGGAATGCTGTCGTGGACGAGCTGGAGAGGGTCTTCGCCGACGGCGCGCAGGATCGTGACGACCGCGAGCTGTCCTCCGACGATCTCGCACCGTTCGCAGACGGAGAGCTGGGCGGGTTTCTCGCGATGCGCGAGGAGACGGTCGCCTCGCTGGCC
Organism: uncultured Actinomycetes bacterium; assembly: GCA_963738505.1. Taxonomy (GTDB): domain Bacteria; phylum Actinomycetota; class Thermoleophilia; order Gaiellales; family Gaiellaceae; genus Gaiella. Next base: position 46,993 of record CAVTWR010000006.1, read on the forward strand.
GCGGAAGCGACAGAGGTCGCCGACGCGCGGGGGGTGCGGTTCACCTTCCTCGAGCTTTCCGGTGCGGTCAAGGGATACGCGAGCGGGCGACCGGCCGGTGATCCGGCGCCGGAGACCGCCTGGCGGCTGGGTGTTGACCTCGCTCGTCTTCGCACCGTTTGCACCGAGGTCGAGGTGCTGGGCTACGCCGCCGAGATCGATCGTGTGCGATTCGATCTCGAGGCCTACCGTACGGTGCTCGGCGACACACCTGTGGCGGTAGCGCTCCGGCCCTCACCCCCTGATTGCCATGAACCCGGCAACCTCGCCGAGAAGGTGCGCCTGGCCAAGGAGCTGGGCGTCCGGCGCGTCGACTTCTACCACTACGGCTTTCTGCGGCTCGAGGCGCTCGACTGGGTGCGCGCGGCGCTCGAGGCCTGCTAGTGCGGCACCTCCAAACGTTTGACCTGTAACTCTCCTTCGTGTTGTGGGTGCCGCACTAGCGTTTTTGGGGTCGCATCTCCTAACGTTCCACCTGGAACTTGATGTTGTCGTGGGGGCCGCGCTAGCTTGAGCGAGGAGAGAGGTGAGGCATGCGTTTCGACCTGCTGATCTCGGGCGGGACGGTAATCGACCCAGGCGGTGGACACGAGGGCGAACTGGACGTTGCGATCACCGGGGGCCGGATCGCCACGGTTGCTCGCGGTCTTCCTGACGACGCGGCGTTCAGGACGATCGACGCTCGCGGGCTCCTGGTCGTGCCAGGGCTGGTCGACCTGCACACCCACATCTTCCACAAGGTCACCTACTGGGGCATCAACCCGGATCCTGTGGCCTCGGTGTCGGGTGTGACCACGTGGAACGATGCCGGCTCGGCCGGGGCGCTGACGCTGGACGGCCTGCGCGAGTACGTCGTGGAGCGCGCCCGGGTGCGGATCACCGCGTTCCTCAACATCTCCAACATCGGCCTGGTCGGGGAGAACCACGAGTGCGCAAACCTGGCGTATCTCGACGTGGAGCTCTTCCGCAGGCTCGCCGACCGGAACCGCGATCTCGTCCGTGGCGTCAAGGTTCGCATGGGCACCCCGACCGTCGGGGAGAACGGTCTCGAGCCGCTACGCCGCGCGCGTCAGGCGGCCGAGGAGTGCGAGCTGCCGCTCATGGTGCACATCGCCTTCGGTCCGCCGGAGATCGAGGACGTGCTCGCGTTGATGCGTCCCGGAGACATCCTCACCCATTGTTACACCGGCCTGTCGATGAGGCTCGTCGACGACGAGGGCCGGCTTCACGACTTCGCGGAGCGGGCCTGGGATGACGGGTTGATCATGGACATCGGTCACGGCACCGGCTCCTTCTCCTTCCAGACCGCCGAGGCCCTGATGGCTGCGGGGCGGGCGCCAGACATCATCTCGAGCGACCTGCATCAGTTGAGCGCCAACGGCCCCGCGTTCGATCTGCCAACCTGCATGAGCAAGTTCCTGTGCCTCGGGATGCCGTTGCGCGAGGTCGTGCGGGCTGTCACCTCGCGCCCCGCAGAGATCCTCGGCTGCCAGCACGAGGTGGGCTCCTTCCGTCCCGGCTCGCACGCCGACGTCGCGCTCTTCCGGTTGCACGAGGGACGCTTTCCGCTCTACGACATCTCTGGCGCCATGCGCGAGGGGAGGCAGTTGCTCGCGAACACGCTCACCATCATCGGCGGCAGACCGCTCGCGCGGCTCCCGGCCGAACCGCCGGCGCCGTGGGCGCAGGAGCCGATCTGGCCCCATGCCCAGGCCCCGTTCACGGAGCAGCAGAAGCGGCTCCGAGAGCTCGGGCACACCCCGTCGGCCCTGGTCGAGGCGGCCGAGCGCGCCCTCGACGCCTCCGGCGAGCGAGGCGCCTGATCGGCATCCCCTGGGCGAGCGCGGCGCCCGAGGTACCCAATAATTGTTATCCGTTCTCTGTTGACGGATAGGAGGCGATCTGGGAGACTCGCGCGATGGCGGCAGGCCTGGTCGAGCCCCGGCGCGGCGGGACTCTCCGAGAGGGCTACGACTACACGTTCTCGCGGTGCGACCCGGCGACGGGGGCCCATGTCGACCCGGCCTGGTGCGCGGTCTACGAGACGGCGACCATCGCGGATGCGAGCGGCGTGCTCGGCCCCTCCATCGCGGACTCGTGGAGCCGGCACCGGGACGGCTGCGAGTGGCGTTTCAGGATACGCAAGGGCGTGCTCTACCACTCAGGCTTCCCCTGCGACGCGGCGGCCGTGGCGGCGACGTTTGCGCTCCACGCCGACCCGGTGGCATCGCCGCTCAACAGCGGCTTCTGGCACGTCGTCGAGTCGGTTCGGGCCGAAGCTGACGAGGTCGTCGTCCACCTCAAGCACCCAAGCGCAGGATTCCCGACTCTCCTGCGCTCGTGGCACGCCGCGATCCATTGCCAGGCCTCAAGGGAAGCTGAGGGCGACGCGTACGGCTGGACCTCGGCAGACGGCACAGGCCCGTTCCGACTCAAGCGCCTCGTCTCCGACGACAGCCTGGAGGTCGAGCGCTTCGACGCGTATCCCGGTACCGGCGTCAGCTGGCTCGCAAATCGCGGCCCCGCCTACCTGGACGGCATCAGCTGGGTTCCCCTGCCCGACGAGCAGCTGCGGGCCCAGGCTCTCGAGGACGGCCTCGTGGACTGCGTACAGAACCCGTCGCTACTGCACGTCGACCGACTCGCCTCGAACCCCGACCTCCACGTCCAGGCATTCCAGCAATCAGCCCTCGTCTACCTCGCGCTCGACCACGAGACCGCGCGGCTCGGGTTCGACGACGTCCGGGTTCGTCGTGCGATCTCGTGTGCGATCGATAGGGAAGCGATCGTCGCACGTGACCTCGCCGGGCACGGATGGCCCGCGTATGGCCCGATCCCGTCGGCCTCGACCTGGTACGAGCGGGGTGTCGAGGCTCTCGGCGGATACCTGCCGGGCGAGTCGATCGCGCTCCTCGACGCGGCCGGGCTCGCTCCGGGCCCGGATGGCGTCCGTCTGCGCTTCCGCGTCCTCGTGCTCGAGGACGCCACGGTGCGCCGTGCCGCCTCGAGCATCCAGGGGATGCTGAGGCGCGTCGGCATCGAGGTCGAGCTGCGACCCGTGGACGGGTTCGCCGACTTCTACGGCGCCCTCGGGGAGCACCCCGAGGCGTTCCTGTCCAAGTGGTTCTGGCCCGATCCCGTCGACGCGACCGTGCTCTTCGTCTCGTCGTGGTCTCACGCCGGCCCGAACTGGCAGCGCGCCTCGATTCCGGCGATCGACGCCGCCTGCCGGTCCTGGATGGAGGCTCCAGACGTTTCGGCCCAGGTGTCTGCAGCGAGAGAGCTCCAGCTTCAGTCGGCGGAGCACCTGCCGCTGATTCCGCTCTTCTCGCCCGCCGCGGTCTGGGCGCATCACCGGCGGGTGCACGGGTGGCTGCCCACGCCCACGAATCTCTACCCGCTCTACAACGACGTGTGGATCGAGGAGTGAGGCATGCCCTCCCCCAAGGATCCAGAGGAGGTTCGAATGGATGTCCACGAGCTGTGCGCGAGATACCGGCAGCTCTATCTGCCGGCCGTGGCCGACGCGCTGTACGAGCTCGACCTCCCCGAGCAGGTGCTGCCGACCTCCTTGCGGCCTCTCTTTCCGGAGCAGCGCATGGTCGGCCACGCGTTCACGGTCGAGGGTCGCGGCCTTGCGCCGATCGGGTGGGAAGCCGGGCTCGTCCGGATCCGCTCGTACCTCGAGGTCTTCGAACGACTCGTTCCAGACGCCGTCCTCGTCTCCGTCAACCCGAACAGCCACGTGGGGCACTTCGGCGAGCTGACGGCCAATTCGGCCCTGGCCCACGGCTGCGTCGGCTGCCTCCTCGACGGGAATCTCCGCGACATCGAAGGGATGCGCGAGATCGGCTTCCAGGTCTTCTATCGCGATCTCTCCCCGCTGAACGCGATCGGCCGCTGGGAGATGATCGCCTGCCAGCAGCCGGTCGCGATCGGCGGGATCATCGTCAAGCCGGGTGACGTCGTGTTCGGAGAGTTCGACGGAGTGCTCGTGATCCCGCACGAACACGCGGAGACCGTGCTGCTGAAGGCGGAGGGGATCGTCGCTGCGGAAGCTCGTGTCCGCGACGAGGTGCGCCTGGGCGGGACACCCCTCGAGAGCCTCGATCGCCATGGGCACATCTAAAGCCCGGCCGGCGGTCGGCGGGGGATCGATCGACGGAGCGGGCGTGTCCCCTCGCCTTACGGTGGCGACGCGCGCGGCGCGGGCGCAGCGATCGGCGATCAGGGAGATCTTCGACCGCGCCAACGCGATGGAGGACGTGATCCGGATGGAGATCGGTGAGCCGAGCTTCCTCACGCCCGCCCACATCCGCGCTGCCGCGGCCGACGCGGCCGACGCGGGGTTCACGCGGTACACCCCGAACGGCGGCTTCGCCTCCCTGCGCGAGCTGATCGCAGAGAAGATCGAGCGCGTCGACCGGTACGCCGTCGGCGTCGACGACGTCGTCGTGACCCCCGGCGCGATGAACGGGCTCTTCTCCCTGTACCTGGCGCTTCTCGAGCCGGGGGACGAGGTGTTGCTCCCGACGCCCGGGTACCCGAACATGGACGAGATGGTGCGGTTGCTGGGTGGGGTAGCGGTGTTCTACGAGCTCCGCCCGGAGACGGGATATCTCCCCGATCCGGCGGAGATCGAAGAGCTCGTGACGTGCCGGACGAAGGCGATCTTCGTCAACACCCCGTCCAATCCGACCGGGGCGGTCTTCCCCCCCGCACTGGTCGAAGCCCTCGTCGCAGTTGCCTCGCACCACGGCTTCTGGCTGATCTCCGACGAGGTGTACGACGAGATGCTCCTCGACGAGGAGCTCGAGCACTTCTCGCCGGCCCGACTCGATCGCGAGTGCGTGGTCACGGTGTACAGCTTCTCCAAGATCTACGCCATGACCGGGTGGCGGATCGGGTACCTCGCCGCTCCGGCGCTCCTGGCGGACACCGTTCGGAAGCTGCAGGAGCCGCAGGTCTCGTGTCCCAGTGCCATCTCGCAGAAGGCGGCCGAGGCCGCCCTCCGCGGCCCACGCGACGAGATCGAGGCGATGATCGCCGCGTACCGTGTCCGTCGCGACCGGGCGTGGAGCGCGCTCGAACGTCACGGGCTTCGCGGCTTCCGTACCCAGGGGACCTTCTACATGCTGCTCGACATCGGCGAGCAGGCAGCGGACTCCATGGCGTTCGCGCTCAGGCTCCTGCAGGAGCACCGGGTGGCGGTGGCGCCGGGCGTCGTCCACGGCCCCGGGGGAGCGGGGAAGATCCGTATCTCGCTGGCCGTGGAGCCCGAGGTGGCCGAGGAGGGCATCGCACGCATCGCCGCCGCGGTCGCGGGCTGATCAGGCCGGGGTGGGCGCCCTGAGGAAGTGGATCGCCGCCAGCGCGTAGATCCGCGCCGCGATCGAAGCGGCGCGCGCGTCCAGCCGCTCGTTTGGTGAGTGGGCGCGCACGAGCAGGCCGGGGCCGAAGGCGGCGATCGTCGGGATGCCTGCGGCCAGTTGGAAATGCGCAGCGTCGGTTCCGCCCGGAAACGCGGCCAGGGGAGGCGCTTCGCCGAGTACCACGCGGCTCGCCTCCTGCAGTGCGGCCACGACGGGGTGGTCGTCCGCGATCTCCGTCGCCGGCACCCAATGGTCGAGGTGGAGCTCACACTCGAGCTCCGGGTCCTTCTGCCGCGCATCGGTGAGAAACGCCTCGATGTCGGCGACGACCGTGTCTTTGTCCATGCCGGGCAGCGTTCGCAGGTCGCACGCGAACTCCGCCCTGCCGGGGTAGACGCCGTAGAAGACGCCGGCCTGGGCCATCACCCCGACGTTGAGCGTCGGACGCGCCACGAGGGGGTGCGGGCTGAAGTGCAGCCAGTCGAGGAGCTCTGCGTCCATGCGTTGGAGCAGCCCGGCCATCTTCACCGCCGCGTTGACGACCGGCACGAGATCGGAGACGCTCGAGTGGGTCTGAGTACCCTTGAAGCTGATGCGGAAGAGGGCAGCGCCGCGCGAGACCAGGTCGATCGACTCCCACTCGCGTGTGATCCCGCACGGCTCGCCGAGGATGGCGGCATCCCCGGCGAGCTGTCCGCTCTCGGCCAGCCACTTCGCGCCGTGGGTCGACCCCGCCTCCTCGTCGGAGGTGAGCACGATGCGCAGTCGGCCGAGGGAAGGGTCGGTCTGGGTCAACGCGACTCCGGCGTACACCATGCCCGCCACCGCGCACTTCATGTCGGCCGAGCCGAGCCCCCAGAGCTCCCCCCCGACCATCGCCGGATCCCACGGGTCGCGCTCCCAGGCGTCGAGATCGCCGGCCGGCTTCGTGTCCAGATGACCCGCGACGACGAGGGTCCGCCCGGAGTCCGGCCCGACGTCGACGATGAGGTTCGGGCGCTCGGGCTCATCCCGGAGCACCCGCACCGCGGTCACTCCATGGCGTTCGAGCTCCTCCTGGACGAGACGGGCGACGGCCCGCTCATCGCCCGGTGGGTTCGGGCTCGGCGTGGCTACGAGCGCTCGTGTGAACCGCATCAGCTCGTCCTCGAGGGCGTCAACGGCGTCGAGCACGCGGGCGCCCGCCTCCTCGAGCGGTCTGGGCGACATGGTCAGCGGCTCGCCTGACCGATCCTGTCCCTCATCGTCCGTCGTCTTTGTAGCGTTTCGCCCAGTCGACGCCCTGCCATGTCGTCAACTTGCCGTTCACCGGGGTCAGCTTGACCAGATAGCGCGGCCAGCTGTGCGAGAGCTTGAGCCCTTCGACCCCCGCCGGCCCGACGTAGCGCATCGCCATCCGGTTTGCGACCGGAAGCCACTGGGATCCTTCGGCGACGACCGGCCCTTCGATCACCTCTGCAGTGCATTGCGCGAGCACCTTCCGCAGCGCTCCGTCAGGCGGCATCGCCGGCTCGTCGACGGCGATCGCGCAGCGCGGGTCGTTCCTGAGGTACTGCACCCATCCGGACTTCTTGCGGCCGACCAGGTAGAACGAGGTTCCGTCCCACTCGAACCACACGGGCGTGACAAACGGCCAGCCCTCGTCGTCGAGGCAGGCCAGGCGAAGCAGCCAGCCGCTCTTCGGGCCGCTCAAGAACTCCTCCAGCTCGGCTGCGGACAGACCACCCGAGTGCCGCGAGTCGTACCAGTGCTCCTGCTTGAGTGCGCGAGGCTCGGTCATTCGTCCTCTCTCCTTTCCGGGGGTTGAGCGGTCACGCCATTCTTGACACCGATTGGGCGAGTCTCTAAGTTCTCAGCGAAAATGTCAACCGAAAACAGTCTTCCGTCTGTTCTCGGCCCGACCGGTTCGCCGACCGCGCAGGGTGGGCAGCACGCCACGAGGCTCGGACGCAGCCTCTACTCCGGGAGGGCGCTGACGCTGCTCCGCCAGGCGATCGTCGATGGCTCGCTCGTTTCCGGAACCCCGCTCGTGGAGACCCAGCTCGCTGCGCAGCTGGCGGTCAGCCGGGGCCCGATTCGCAGCGCGCTCTCCGTGCTGGAGAGCGAAGGGCTCGCGGAGACGCTGAGCAACGGCAGGATGGTCGTCGTCGGCCTGTCGGCGGACGATGTCCGCGATCTCCTCGCCGTCCGCTTCGAGCTCGAGGTCACCGCTGTGCGGTGGGGCCTTGCGCGCCGTGCCCCCCTCGACGACCTCGAGCGCGCAATGCGCGAGATCGAGCTCGCCGATGCGAGCGACCGGCACCTGGTGGCCCTCGACCTTGCCTTTCACCGCGCGCTCGTCGCCCTCGGTGGCTCCCGCTTCCTGCTTCGCTCGTGGTCGGCACTCGAGCCCGTGATCCAGACCGTGATCGCGACCGGGAACCGTCGTCTCGTCGATCAGGATCCGAAGACCCACCTCGCGCGCATCGTCCACTCGCACGCCGACCTCGCCCGCGCGCTCCGGGCGCGCGATGCCGAAGCGGTCGGCTCGAAGCTCCGGTCGCAGTTCGAGCTGACTGCCTCCATGTTCGACAACCCCGCGACGCGGGTGCCGTGACCGAGGAGCCCGCCGAGGCCGACGGCATGGCGAGTGGCCGACGCCTGGCAGCCGAGCGACTGGGCCACCGGGTGCTCGACGGACGGCCGCTCCTCGAGGGGCGCACGATCGTTCTCACGGGAGCTGCGGGCGGGATCGGGCGGGTCCTGGCGGAGGCCCTCGTCTGTGCAGGGGCCAGGCTCGCGATCACCGACGTTGCGGAGGGAGCCCTGGACGAGCTGAGGGCGGTGCTGGCTGGACCGGTTGCCGCTCTCGGCGTCCGGCCGGTCATCACGGACGTCTTCGATGCGACCGATCTTGCTGCGTTCGAGGCGTTCGTCGGGGAGGTCATCGAGCGTGACGGCCGCATCGACGGTCTTGTCAACTGCGCGGGGTCCTGGCTCTCGACGCCGTACGGCGAGCTCGACCCGAAGCTGTTCCAGACGTCCCTCGAGCGGAACCTGACGACGGCGTTCAACGGGTGTCGCGTGGTGCTTCCGGTGATGAGCGCGCAACGAGCCGGATCGGTGGTGAACGTCGCCTCGACCGCGGGTGAGTTCGGTTCGATCACGCCTGCCTCGCACTACGCGGCAGCCAAAGGCGGGGTCATCGGGCTCACCAAGTCACTGGCCCGGGAGGTGGGTGAGTTCAACGTTCGCGTCAACGCCCTCTCGCCGGGGCCCACGGACACGCCCGCCCTCGGTGCCGACACGCCCGAGCAGAAGAGCGCCGCGGGCCGAAGGACGCTGTTCGGCCGTCTCGGGCGGCCGGAGGAAGTCGCCTACTGCGCCGTCTTCCTGCTGAGTGACCTGTCCACCTTCGTCACAGGGCAGGTCCTCGGTGTCAACGGGGGCTCGCGGCTTTGAGCCGGATCGCCTTCGCGCCGAGACTCGGGGGGCCCCGGCCGGCCACCGGGGATATCTGTGAGACCCGCGCTGCTCCGTTGCGGGTCGAGGTCTACGACTGACGGCGCCCCACGAGGAGGAAGAACCGCATGCAGCTCCAGCAAGGCATCCATCTCGTCGGCTCCGGGATCATGGGGTTCGGCCTCAGCGACCCGTACGACTGCCACGTGTTCCTGATCGACGGGGGCACCGAGCTCGCGCTGATCGACGTCGGAGCAGGGATGGGCGTCGACCGGATCATCGAGAACATCGTGCGGAGCGGCTTCGATCCGAAGAACGTGCGCACGGTGATCCTGACCCACGGCCATGCCGATCACGCGGGCGGTCTGGCACCGCTCTGCCGTGCTCTCGAGCGCCCGTCGGTCGTCGGATCCTCCGTGACGCGTGGGCGCCTCGAAGGTGCGGACGAACACGCCGTCGGCCTGGACATTGCGAAGTCTGCCGGCTACTACCCGACCGACTACGTCCTCGAGCCGCATGCCGTCGACAGGGAGGTCGGCTCCGGCGACCGGATCGAGGTGGGGCAGCTGACGCTCGAGGTGATCGAGACTCCTGGGCACTGCGACGGCCACCTCTCGCTCCTGGTCGAGAGCCGCGGCAAGCGTTCCCTCTTCTCCGGCGATTCGATCTTCTTCGGCGGCAGCATCCTGCTGCAGAACGTCCCGGATTGCCGCCTCGACGCGCAGATCGACTCCCTACGGCGTCTGCGCCCGCTCGCGATCGACTGTCTCTTCCCGTCGCACCTCGCCTTCAGCCTCGAGAACGGGCAGCGGCACATCGAGCGCGCCAACTGCGCGCTTGACGGCATGCTGATCCCGAACCAGCTCGTCAGCGCCTGGTGAGGTCGCGTTCCCGGTCCCCTGCACAGACAGCCACGTCACCTGCTGCCGGAATCGCTACTGCACGTGGCCTCGTGCGGCCACGATCCACCGACCCGCTCGCCGGCCGCCCTCGACGATGGTCACCGCGCTCGCGAGGTTGATGGTCGGGCACACGTGGTTGGGCACGATCGCCAGGCGATCGCCGACGCCGACATCGGCAGCAGCGGGTATCTCGAGGATGCCGTGCTCCTCGCTGAGGCGCGAAAGCTGCCAGTCGTCATGCCCGAGGACCCAGCCGAACGAGGCAGGGGGATCGGCGACAAGCATCCTGTCCGAGGTCAACACCTTCGTCCCGGCGTCGACGACGATCCGCTCCGGTGTCGGGCGGGCGACGACGGTGGTGACGATGAACGCGGCGAGATCGTTGACCCCCGCTGCGCCCTGCGCGATCTGGCTTCGGTCGTTGAAGACGTACGTCCCGGGCCGCACCTCGGTGACACCCGGGCAGCGGATCGCGAAGCGGAACGTGCCGGCGGAACCAACGGAGACCGTCGGAGCCGCGAGGCCTCGGCCGCGTATCTCCTCGGCTGTCTCGACCGCAGCGTGGCATGCGTCCCACGTCAGTTGCTCCCTTTCGCGTTCGTCCCGAGCCTGGGTGTAGACGTGCCCCTCGTGTGTGAAGACGCCGGCGAGCTCGATGCCCGGAAGCGCGGCGACCCGCTCTGCGAGATCGGCGGCTCCGGAGCCCGGCGATACGCCCAGCCTGCGAAGACCTGTGTCGAGCTCGATCAGCGCGGCGATGTTCACTCCTCGTTCGCGGGCGACCCGAGAGATCCCGGCTGCGACTTCGTCCGAGTCGATCGTGACCGAGACCGTGCAACGCTCTGCCAGGCTCGCCAGCCGTGCGAGCTTGCCGTCTCCGACGATGGGATAGCCGACGAGGATGTCGCGGATGCCGGCGTCCGCCAGGACCTCGGCCTCGCCGAGTTTCGCAACCTGGACGCCGACTGCGCCGGCGTCGATCTGCAGCTGGGCGATCTCTGGCAGCTTGTGCGTCTTCGCGTGCGGTCTCAGATCGACGCCGAACTCACGGGCCATCGCAGCCGCGCGAACCACGTTGGCCCGCACCGTGTCGAGGTCGATGACGACCTCCGGCGTGTCGAGCGCCAAATCCACCAGAGCGGCTAATCGCTCGGGTGATGCTGTTTCACCGACGAGCCCCTCCAACCTTCGCTCCTTTCGGTCTTGCCGCCCGCCGGCGGTCCTCGCCACTGCCGGTCCACTCAGTGTACGACGACAGAATGGGCTGCAGGTCGCCCGTGCGGCGAGGAAGGTGGCGACCGGGCCGTCCCTCACCGCTGCCGCGGCGACCACGTGAAGCGCCGCACGACCAGGATCAGCCCGACCGCCGCCCAGGCGAGCAGGGCCAGGATCGCCACCCAGCCGTGCGCGAGGCTCTCGCCGTCCAGGTAGACGTCGGTGACGAGCCGGATGAAGTGCTTCAGCGGGAGCACGTTGGAGATGTGCTGCAACCAGTCCGGGTACTCCTGGATGGGCACGAAGGACCCGGAGAGGAAGGCCATCGGCAGCAGCACCAGGTTGACGACCGCGGAGGCCCCTTCCGAAGAGCGGATCACGGCGGTGGCCGCGAGGCCGAGCGCGGCGAAGACGGCAGTGCCAAGGACGAGGACGGCCAGCAGCTGCCACCAATTGCCGGGGCCGTGCGCGTCGAACAGCAGCCTGCCGATCAGGAACAACGCGACGGTCTGGAGCGCGAACACGATCAGCGTGGAGGCCAACACTGCCGCCACGTAGGTGGACGCCGGCAGCGGGGTGGCGCGGATCCGCTTGAGCAGGCCGTTCTCGCGGCGGATGACGAGCGTGATCGCTAGGCCGGCGAACGCGGTGTTGGCGGCGCCGTAGCCGAGCATCCCCACCAGCAGCAGGTCGGCCGCCCGGTAGCCGTCGATGTCACCGTCGTACACGGAGCCGAGGAGCAGGAAGAGCACGACCGGGAAGGCGAAGACGAAGATCGCCGACTCCCGATTGCGCCAGAACACCCTCTGCTCCGTTCGCACTTGATGCCAGAGGAGCCTCACTCCGGATCGTCCTCAGCCCCGCTTACGAGGTCGAGGTACACATCCTCCAGCGTGGGACGGCGCACCTCGAGTGCCTCCAGCTCCCGACCGGCTGCGAGTGCCCGGCCGGTGATCTCGTGCACGACGCGGGTCGGCTCGTCGGTCTCCACCGTCACCAGCTCGCCGCTCTCGCGGTAGGAGACCGTCGTCCGTGGCGCGGCCTCGACCAGCTCCGCGGGCGTGCCGAGACGGATGATCTCCCCGTCGCGGAGCACCCCCACCCGGTCGGCCAGCTGCTGCGCCTCGTCCAGGTAGTGCGTGGTCAGAAGGATCGTCTTGCCGAGAAGGCGGAGCGAGCGGATCGTCTCCCACGCGGCGCGGCGCGCGGCCGGGTCGAAGCCCGTTGTGGGCTCGTCCAGGAACACGACGTCAGGGTCGCCGACCAGCGCGAGGCCGAGATCGAGCCTCCGCTTCTGTCCACCCGAGAGCGTGCGCACGCGCGCCGCGGCCTTCTCCTCGAGACCGACGAGGCGGATCACCTCCTCCACGTCGCGCGACCGCTGGTAGTAGCCGGCGAACACGCGGTGCACCTCGCGTACGGTCAGCGTGGGCCACACGTCCGAGTGCTGGAGCACGACGCCGATGCGCTCGCGGAAGGCAGTCTTCGCGTGGGCGGGGTCGAAGCCGAGGACGGAGACGCTGCCGGCGTCGCGGCCGCGATAGCCCTCCATGATCTCCACGGCGGTCGTCTTCCCGGCGCCGTTCGGACCGAGCAGCCCGAACACCTCGCCGACGGGTACCTCGAAGGAGACGCCGCGCAGGGCCTCCTTGCCGTCGTAGGACTTGCGCAGCCCGTCGACGGCGATCGCGACGCCGGAGGCCACGTCAGCCGTCGAGATCCAGAGCGGCCATGCCGGCGGGGCGGAACCCGGGGTCGCTGCCGGTCACGGCGCTCGCGATATCGGAGCAGTCGGGCTGGTGGCCGACCGTGGCCACCGCCGAGGCGCCGCTGTCTCGCGCGGCGGCGAGCAGGGTGGCCGGGGTGGAGCCCGGCGCGAGCCGGTCGTCGACCGTGACCTCGATCCCGAGGGCGCGCGCTATTGCCTCCGCCGTCTGCCGCGCGCGGAGCAGCGGGCTGGAGAGCACCGCCTCCGGTCGTGGGTCGATCGCAGCCAGCCGCTGGGCCAGCTCGCGTGCCTGCACCTCGCCCGCACCGGAGAGTGCACGAAGGGCATCAGGGGATCCGGACACGGCATGGGCGTGGCGGCAGAGATAGAGGCGCACCGGGCCAGGATAGGCAATCTGCGAAAGCTTCAGCCGCGCGTAAGAGCGGTGTAAGGATTGCGGCCTACAACTGAGGGACAGGGCGCACGCCGGGTGTGCCCCCTCGCCGAAGGAGCTTCATCTCCGTGCGCAAAGCAGCATTGTTGATCGTCAGCCTCGCCCTCGTCGTCGGTGCCATCGCAGCCGGTGCCCAGGCCGGATCCTCCCGCTCCGACGGGATGTACGGCATCAAGATCGTCAACTACAAGGTGAACGCCGACCGGACCGTGACGATCAACGTCAAGATCCGCGGATTCAAGATGGCGCCCGGTTCAGTCGGTAAGAAGACGAACAAGGTTGGGTCCGGCCACTGGCACATCTACGTCAACGGCAAGTACAACAACGCTGTGGCCAACCCCACAATGGGCAAGACGAAGAAGCTGAAGAAGGGTGACTACAAGGTGTACGTCGAGCTCGCCAACAACGATCACTCCTCACTCAACGAGAAGACCGTGTCGAAGACGATCCCCGTCATGGTCGGCGCGTGACCGAAATGTCTGACGTGTCGCGCGCCCGCTCCGGGCGTGCGATCGGCCGGGCCGGCTTCCTCGGAATCGTGGGGGCCGGCCTTGCCGGACTGTTCTGGGCCCGCGACGTGACCGGGTTCCTGGGCCGTGCGGTGCCGAACAGCGTCTCCTCGATCGTGCCCTCGAGCGGCTGGCGCATCTACACGATCGCCGACAAGATGCCGGACATCGACCCTGTCGCCTACCGGCTGAAGATCGGTGGCGCGGTCGACCGGCCGGTCACCTACACGCTCGACGATCTGCGTTCCCTGCCGCGGGCGGAACAGGTCTCGGACTTCCACTGCGTCACCGGCTGGTCGGTGAAGAACGTGCACTGGGCCGGCGTGCGGCTGCAGGACGTGCTTGCCGAGTCCGGCACGAGGCCGACCGCCGCGTACCTACGCTTCGTCTCCAACGAGGTGCCCTACGACGACTCGCTGACCATCGATCAGGCCTTCCTGGCCGACGTGATGCTCGCCTACGAGCAGGACGGGAAGCCGCTGACACGCCCGCACGGCGCCCCCGTCCGGCTTGTGATGCCACAGATGTACGGCTACAAGAGCGTGAAGTGGGTGACCGGGATCGAGGCGCGCGAGCGCTTCGTGCCCGGCTTCTGGGAGCAGCACGGATACGACGCCGACGCCTGGATCGGCCGCTCCAACAGCGGCGCCGCGTGACCCCGACCCTCGAGCGCTTCAACCGCACCGAGCGCGCGGTGCACTGGATCCACGCCCTCGCCTTCCTGGCCATGCTCGTCACGGGCCTCGTGCTGCTCGTGCCGGAGCTCTCGACCTGGATCGCGCGCCGTAACCTGGTCAAGAACGTCCACCTCGTGGTCGCCGTCGGCTGGGCCGTGGCCATCGCCGCCGTCATCCTGCTCGGCGACCGCAAACGGCTTGCCGCGGACTGGCGGGAGGCCGAGACGCTGGACGCCGACGACCGCCGCTGGCTGAGGCGCAGGCCCGCGCTCCAGGGCAAGTTCAACGCCGGGCAGAAGCTCAACATCCTCCTCACCGCGGCCTTCGCCGTGCTCTTTGCCGTGTCCGGCTTCTTCCTCTGGCTGGGCGAGCGCGACCACACGTTCCTCTTCGACGGCACGGGGATGGTGCACGACGTGCTCACCTACATCTCCATCGCGGTGCTCATCGGCCATCTGTACCTGGCCCTCGTGCACCCGACAACACGTCACGCCCTGCGCGGGATGACCACAGGGCAGGTGCGGGAGGACTGGGCGATCACGCACCACGAGAAGTGGGTGGCGGAGACACGGCGCAAGCCCGGGGAGTAGGCCGCGCCTGTGGGCCTCGCGGGCCCATGGGCCGCGTAGGCACTCGCAGGAACCCGGCCGCGTGGCCCGTGAGCGTGCGCCCGCGCAGCGTACGCTTGCTCCCGTGAAGGTGCTGCTCGTCAGCTTCTACTTCCCGCCGGCGGGTGGCGGGGGTGTGCAGCGGCCGCTCAAGCTCGCGCAGTACCTGCCCGCACTCGGGATCGAGACGCACGTGCTCGCGCCCGACGACCCCCGCTGGATCCACCGCGATGAAGGTCTCCGCGTGCCGACGCAGGCCTGGGTGCACCGGGTGCGCTACGTCGGCCCGGGTGGGCGCAAACCCGCCGAGGAGTTGCACGGCACGTCGGGGATCGGGCGGGCGCTCGTACACGCGCGTCTGGCCGGCCGGCGGGTGCTCGTTCCCGATGCCAGCGTCAGCTGGAACCTGACGGCCATCCCTGCGGCCGTTCGCATCGTGCGCGAGCACCAGATCGACTGGGTGATCACGACCACGCCTCCGGTCTCCGTCCACCTCGTGGGCGCCGCCGTCCGCAAGGCCACGAAGGCGCGCTGGCTGGCCGACCTGCGCGACTCGATCGTGCTCAATCCGCACCGGCGCGCCGACTCGCTCGCGACGAAGGCCCGATCGCGCGTCGAGAGCGGCGTCGCCCGGCTCGTCGCCAAGCAGGCGGACGCGATCAGCTGCGTGTCCGATGCCATCGCCGACGAGATGCGCACGCTCACACCCCGCGCGCAGGTGGTCACGATCGCGAACGGCTGCGACTTCGACGACGTCGCAGGTCTGCCTCGCACGGAGTCCGAGCGGCTGCGCATCACCCACGCCGGGAGCTTCTTCGGCAAGCGTGACCCGCGCCCGTTCCTCAGCGCGTTCGCGGAGAGCGGCATCGACGCGGTCGCACGGTTCCTCGGCGACTTCCGCACCAGGGACCGCGAGTGGGCAGGCCGGCTCGGCCTCGGTGACCGGCTCGAGCTCCTTCCCTACGCGTCTCGGGCGACCTCGCTGGAGCTGCAGCGCGACTCGGAGGTGCTGCTTCTGCTGATCCCGGAAGCCGGCGGTCGAGGTAAGGGCGTGCTCTCCGGGAAGGTGTTCGAGTACATCGCAGTCGGCCGCCCGATCCTCGCACTCGTCCCGCCCGACGGCGCCGCGGCCGAGCTGATCCGCCAGACCGGGACCGGGATCGTCGTCGCGCCGGACGACGTGGACGGCATCCGCGACGCGCTGCTCGAGTTCGACCGCCGCTTCCGTGACGGCGGCCTGCCGGACACGGTGCTCGAAGGAGACTGGGCCGACAGGCTCTCGCGCCGTGCACGGGTGGAGGAGCTTGCCGACCTCATGCGGAGCGTCTCTTGACTCGGTTCGGCACCCGCACCCCGTTGCTCGACGCGCTGTTCGGAACCGCGGTCTTCACGGTCACCTTCGCCAAGATCCAGTGGGAGTTCGCCGCATCGCTGTCGCTCTCCGACGTGCTCACCGCGCTCTTCCTGCTCGGTTTCGCCCTTCATCGCCTCGACCGGTTCGACGGTCGGATCACCCGCTCGGCGCTGGCCCTGATCCTCTTCTTCGCGGCCTTCCTGCTCGTCTACCTGATCGGCTTCTTCAACCTCGAGACGACCGAAGCGCTGGAGCAGTGGATCAAGGGGTTCGTCAAGTTCCTGCTGCACTTCCTGTTCCTCGTCGCCGCGCTCGCGCTCGTCGCGCGCCGCGGCGAGCGCTTCTACTGGATTTCGCTCGCTGTCTTCTGTGCAGGTGTCGGAGCCAACGCGCTCTACGGGGTCGTCCAGCTCGGGTACGCGGAGCTCGTGGGGGGCAATCTCGACGCGCTCGTCGTGCACCCGATCACGGGCGGAGCGACCCAGATCAACACCTTCGGGGCGATCGAGGGGCAGAGCGTGTACCGGCCGAACGCCCTCACCGGCGATCCCAACCACCTGGGGATCGAGCTGATCGTGCCGCTCCTCGTGCTGCTGCCCCTCTATCTGCGCTTGGAGCAGGGGCACCGATTGCGGGCGCCGCTTCTGCTCGGGCTCGCCTTCGCCCTCGTCGTGGAGCTGGCCACGCTCTCGCGGAGCGGCCTGCTCGGCCTCGGTGTGGGCCTGCTGGTGCTGGCGGTGCCGTACCGACGCTTCCTCCTGAGCGCTCGGTTCCTGGCACCTCTCGGCGCGGTGCTCGCCGGCGTTGCGGCCTTCGTTGCGGCTCGCGCCGACTTCTTCGAGCGCGTCCTCCGTGCCCGCGTGAGCACCGAGGGCAGCGGCGCCTCGACGCACTTCACGGTGTACGAGTTCGTCCCGGACGTGCTCTCCCAGCATCCGCTGCTCGGGCTCGGGCTCAACAACTTCTCCGTCTACTACGAGTTCGTCACCGGCCGTACCAACTTCGGGCCCCACTCGTTCTACGTGGCGCTGTTCGTGGAGACGGGCATCATCGGCGCGCTCGTGTTCGTGCTCTTCGTCGGCTACGTCTTCCGCCGCCTCGGTCGCGCCCGCGCTATCGGGCGAGAGCTTGGCGCCAAGGGTGACGCCATCGCCGCACGTGTGCGGCCGCTGGCCTGGGGTCTGACAGCGGCCCTGACGGGAACGCTCGCCGCCAATGCCTTCTATCTCACGATGAGCTTCTACTACTTCTTCGTGCTCGCGTTCCTCGCGCTTGCGCCCGCCACGGTGTTTGCGCGGCGACTCGAAGCGTGAAGGTCGTCGTCCTCACCACGTCGTACCCGCGGCATGCGGGGGACGTTGCCGGAACGTTCGTGCGCGACGGGGTGGAGGCTCTGCGCGCTGCGGGTGTCGAGGTCAGCGTCGTGTCGCCGGCGGACTTCCGGCACTTCGGCATCGCCTACGGCGACGGCATTGTCAACAACCTGCGGCGGGCTCCGTGGAAAATGCTGGCGCTGCCCTTCTTCCTCCTCTCCTTCTCGGCGGCAGCGCGTCGCGCCGCGCGAGACGCGGACCTCGTCCACGCGCACTGGCTGCCGAGCGGCCTGGCTGCGCTGGCCACGGGCAAGCCGGTGGTGCTGCAGCCGTGGGGCTCCGATGTCGCGCTCGCGGAGCGGATGCCGTTCGTCTTCCGACCGGTCGTGCGGCGCGCGCGGGTCGTCGTCTGCGCCTCGCGATCACTCGCGGATGCCGCCCGCCTGCTCGGGGGTCGCGACGTCCGCGTCGTCCCTCACGGGACTGCCCTTCCCGAGCTTGTCGTCGTGCCCGTCGACCCACCGCACGTCCTCTACCTCGGGCGGCTCTCTCCCGAGAAGGGCGTTGCGGATCTCGCCGAGGCGGCGGCCGGGCTCCCGCTCGTGGTGGTCGGAGACGGGCCCCTGAGACATCTGCTGCCGGCCACGGCGGGGCTCGTGCCCCCCGCCGAGGTGGGCGCCTATCTCGACCGGGCCGCGGTCGTCGTCGTGCCGTCGCGTCGGGAAGGCGTGGGCATGAGCGCACGGGAGGCGCTGGCTCACGGACGTCCGGTCGTGGCGACCGCGGTCGGAGGGCTGCCCGACGTGGTCACCGACGGCATCACGGGACTGCTCGTCCCGCCCGCCGACCCGAAGGCGCTGCGATCCGCCCTCGTACGCATCCTCGGGGACGACGAGCTGCGGCGGCGCCTCGGCGTCGGCGCCAGAGAGCTCGCAGAGCGCGAGTTGACGTGGAGCTCGGCGGTCGAGCGGCTCCTCGCCGTCTATCGCGAGGCGGCAACGCTGCCGCACTAGGAGATGCGGCAGCGCACGAGCGTCCGCAGCACCCGAAGCCCGTCGAGCGCAGTCAGCTTCTTGCCTTCCTCGCGCGAACGGGCCTGGTAGCCGATCGGCACCTCGTGGATGCGCACGCCGCGCCGCATCACGCGCGCTGCGATCTCCGGCTCGATTGCGAACCCGCGCTCGCGAAGCGGCAACGAGCGGAAGAGCTCTGTGCTCATCGCCTTGTGGCAGGTCATCACGTCGGAGATGAAGCAGTTGTAGAGGACGTTCGTGGCCAAGGTCACCGCCTTGTTGCCCATCACGTACCAGAAGCTGAACGCCGTCTGTGAATGCCAGGCGCGGGTGCCGAACACGACCTTGGCGTCGCCGGAGAGAAGCGGCTCCAGCACCGGGGTCAGGTCCGCGGCCCGGTACTCGAGATCAGCGTCGAGGATGGCCGCGAAGGTACCGCTGGCCTGCTGCAGACCGGTGCGGATGGCGGCGCCCTTGCCTGCGTTGCGCTCGTGGTAGACGACTTCGACCCCCGGGCGGCTCGCGAGCTCCTCGAGCAGCGCGCGGGTGCCGTCGGTGGAGCCGTCGTCGATGAGGATCACCTCTCGCGACGCGACGGGCAGGTCGGCCGTCAGCGCGTCCTCGACTGCCCTCACCACCGTGCCGACCTCGTTGAACACGGGCATGAGGATGGAAAGCTCGATCGGCGGCACGCTCATCGTCTGGGATTCTGGGCCAGGCGTCTTGGATCCTTCCTCTGGCGCGGGTCCCCGGGAGGCGAGACCTATCATCGCCATCGTATGGGCGGCGCTAGACACCGACGGCTGCAGGCGCTCCCCGCGCTGGGGCTCGTGGTGGCGGCGGGGTGGGTTGTGCTCGCAGTGGCCGCAGCGCTCGCCTCGGTGCCACGCTTCTTCTTCGACGAGCTCTACTACATGGAGGCGGGCGTCTCCCTCGGCCAGGGGGACGGGCTGGCCTTCCGCGGCGAGGACTGGGGGTTCGGAGCCGTCTACCCGTCGCTGATCAGCGTTCTCGTCCGCCTCACCGCGGATCAGGAGACGACGTACACCCTCGTCAAGCTGCTCAACGTCACCTGTTTCACGCTGGCCGCGATCCCGACGTACCTGCTGGCGCGCCGCGTGCTCGCAGCCCGGCCGGCACTCGCCATCGCGGGCCTGGCGATCGTGCTGCCCTCCAGCATGTACGTGTCGGTGAGCATGACGGAGAGCGTCGGCTATCTGTGTGCCACGTCCGCGCTCGCCGCCTCGGTGCTCGCGCTCGAGCGCCCGACGGTGTCGCGCCAGGTGGCGGCACTCCTGGTGATGGTCGTCGCGATCGGGACCCGGCCGCAGCTGGTCTCGCTCCTCGTCGGGCATGTTGCGGCACTTGCCTTCGTTCTGGCGCGGCCGGGGTCGCGAGGGGCGTTCCTCGGCGCGCGGAGGTTCGTGCTCTGGCCCACGGCGGCTGCCGTCGCGGCAGGTCTCGTGCTGGTCGTGCGCGCCGCCTTCAGCTCCGACGGCCTCGGTGGATTGCTCGGGGATTACGACACCTTGGCCCGCGATTACTCCCCCTGGGGAGTCGCCTGGTGGGCGCTCCGCCACGTCGGTGACCTCGCGCTGTACACGGGAATCGTCCCGGTCGCGGCCGCTCCGGCAGCGGTCGCGCTGCTGCTCGTACGCGGACGCGCAGGGGAACCCGGAGCCCGCGCAGTCGCGCTGGTGGCGGTCGCGCAGGCACTTGCTGCTCTCATCGTGGTCGGCGCGTTCGCCAGCACCGAGTTCGGCCAGGGCCTGCTCTACGACCGGTATCTGTTCTTCCTCGTCCCGACGATGCTCGCCGTGACCCTCGCCTGGCTTCTCGGGGGAAGGCCCTGGTCGCGCAGGACGGCGGTCGCCGGCGCCGCCCTGGCACTTTCGGCGGTCTCGGTGCTTCCCTACGACTCGATCGGCGAGGAGCACTGGTTCAAGCAGTTCCAGGCCGTGGCTACCGAGATCTGGGGGAAGCTGGGAACGGTCGCCGACCGTCTGCCGCTCGTCTCGCTGCTCGGGATCGGAGTGACGTGTGCAATCGCCGCCGCGGCGCTTACGTTCCTCGCGCCGGAGCGGTTTCGCGGGGTGCTGCCGGCCGTCGTCCTCATCGTGCTGGGAGGCAACCTGACGCTCGCCTGGCGCTCCGCATTCGTCGATCCGGCCATTTACGGCCTGCCGCCGAAGGGCGAGCGTTCCTGGGTGGACGGCGTCCTCCCGTCCGAGGCGCGGGCCTTCGTGCTGCTCGTCGGGCGTTCGTGCGACGGGGAGGTGGCCCGCTTCGCCGGCATCGAGACCGAGTACTTCAATCGCACCGTCAGCGGCCTGGCCGGCGTCGGGGGCGGGGCGGGCGGCGACGCTCCGGGGTCGTTGACGGTGGCCGGTGATGGGACTATCCGGTACCGGACGGGCGGCCCGCTCACCGTGGACTACGTCGTGGCTCCGCCGGGCGTGGAGCTGGAGGGGGTTCGCCTCGCCACGAGCCTGGGTGCCGGCCTCGTCCTGTGGCAGGTCGACGGTCGTGTCCAGGCCCGTACGGCGCGAAGCGACCGGGAGCTGGCGGCGGGTCCCTGCTGAGTCGACGAGGCCGCGGACTATCCTGGGGAGCCATGGCTCGAGAGCTCATCATCGACGGCACGCGCATCGCCGACGACACACCGAGTTACGTGATCGCCGAGATCGGGCACAACCACCAGGGCAGTCTCGAGCGCGCCAGGGAGCTCATGCGCGCGGCGAAGGAGTGTGGCGCGAATGCGGTCAAGGTGCAGAAGCGCGACAACCGCGCCCTGTTCACCCGCGAGCTGTACTCGATGCCCTACGACCATGAGAACAGCTTCGGTGCCACGTACGGTGAGCACCGCGAGGCACTCGAGCTGGGCCGGAGGGAGCTCGAGGAGCTTCTCGCGTTGTCACGGGAGATCGGGATCACGTTCCTCTCCACCGCCTTCGACCCGGCCAGCGCCGATCTGCTCGACCAGCTCGGCTTCCCAGCCTTCAAGATCGCCTCCGGCGACGTGCACAACACACCGCTCCTCAGGCATGTGGCGGCGCTGGGCAAGCCGCTCGTGCTCTCCACCGGTGGCTGCACCCTGGAGGACGTGGATCGGGCCGTGCAGACGATCCTCCCCATCAATGCGCAGCTCTGCGTGCTGCAGTGCACCGCGTGCTACCCGGCCGAGGTGGAGGATCTCAACCTGCAGGTGATCGCCACGCTGCGCGATCGCTATCCCGACCTCGTGATCGGGCTCTCCGATCACTACAACGGCATCTCCATGGCGCTCGTCGCTCACATGCTCGGTGCTCGGGTGATCGAGAAGCACTTCACCCTGAACCACGCCTGGAAGGGCACCGACCATGCGTTCTCGCTCATGCCCGAAGGTCTGCGCAAGCTCGTCCGGGACCTGCAGCGCGTTCCCTCGGCGCTCGGGGACGGGGTCAAGCGGCGGTTGCCCGGGGAGGCCAAGCCGCTGGAGAAGATGGGGAAGAAGCTCGTCGCGGCGCGGACGCTCGCCGCGGGGCATGTGCTCGGCCAGGGTGACATCGCCGTCAAGTCCCCGGCCGACGGTGGGCTTCCTCCGTATGAGCTCGAGCGGCTGCTCGGCGCGACGCTGATCCGCCACCTGGCGGAAGACGAGAATGTGACGTTCGCCGACGTCGAGGCGCCCACCGCGTGACCGATAGCTTCGACGTCGCGGGCCGCGTCGTCGTGGTCACCGGCGGCTTCGGCCAGATCGGCGCCGAGGTTGCGGGAGCGCTCGCCGACGCCGGCGCCCGCGTTGCCATCTTCGACCTCGCAGCCGGGTCTCGCCCGGGCGTCCGCGACCTGACCGCGGCGCTGGCCAACGGCACCGTTCAGGCGTTCCCGACCGACATCACCGACCGCAACTCGCTGGAGCGGTCGCTGGCCGCCGTGATCGAGGGGTGGGGTGTCCCCCATGGTCTTCTCAACGTCGCTGCGATCGACGCCCCACCCGACGCGCCGGCCGCCGAGGTCGGCCGGTTCGAGGACGTTCCCGTGGAGTCGCTGCGGCGGGTGCTCGAGGTCAACGTCGTCGGCGCGGTGCTCACCTGTCAGGTGGTGGGCGGGGCCATGGCCGGCGCCGGGCGCGGCTCCGTCGTCAACGTCTCCTCGATCTACGGTCTTGTCTCGCCGCAACAGGAGATCTACGAGTTCCGGCGCAAGCGAGGCGAGGCGTTCGTGAAGCCGGTCGCGTACTCGGTCTCGAAGTCGGCGCTGCTCAATCTCACGCGCTATCTGGCCACGTACTGGGCCAGCCGCGTGCGAGTGAACACGGTCACGTTCGCCGGGCGTGTGGAACGACCAGGACACGGCCTTTCTCGAGGCGTACACCGCACGGATGCCCGCGGGGCGGATGCTGGAGGTGGGGGAGACGGTCGGCCCGTTCCTCTTCCTGCTCTCGGACGGCTCGTCGTACGTGACGGGCGCCAACCTCGTCGTGGACGGCGGTTGGACGGCGCAATGATCCCGGCCGAGATCCCGAACCTCGTCGCAGGCTCCGCTCGCCAGGCCGCCGCCGGCGGCTGGCTCGACAAGCTCCGGCCGGCCGACGGAGCCCTGCTGTGCCGCGTGGCCCGGTCCGGCTCGGAGGACGTGCACGCGGCCGTCGCTGCCGCCCGGGCGGTCCAGGACGCGTGGGCTTCGCGCACCGTCGTCGCACGCGGCGACGTGCTCCGCGATCTGGCCTTGCTCCTGCGCGACCGGCGCGAGGAGGCATCGGCGATCGTGGCCGAGGAGACGGGCAAGTCGCTCGCGCTGGCACGGGGCGAGACCGACGCCGCCGTCGAGATGGGTCTCTTCGTGGCCGGGGAAGGGCGACGGTATTACGGCCGGACGACCACGGCGAGCATGCCCCACCGCACCGTCCTCACCACACGCCAACCGCTCGGTGTCGCGGGCCTGATCATCTCGTTCAACACACCGCTGCCGAACGTGGCCTGGAAGGTGTTCCCGGCGCTCCTGTGCGGCAACGCCGCGGTGCTGAAGCCGTCGGAGGAGACGCCGGCCTCGGCCTGGTTCTTCGGTTCGCTGGCCAAGGAGGCCGGGGTGCCGGACGGCGTGCTGAACGTCGTGCAAGGTCAGGGAGCCGAAGCCGGCGCCGCTCTGGTGGCGCATCCGGAGGTCGATCTCGTCAGCTTCACCGGTTCCGCCGCCACCGGTCGCCTCGTCAACGAGTGCGCAGCCGGTCGGCTCGCCAAGGTCTGCCTCGAGCTCGGCGGCAAGAACGCGCTCGTGGTCTGCGACGACGCCGAGCTCGACCGCGCCGTGCACTGGACCGTGCAGTCCGCGTTCTCCAACGCCGGTCAGCGGTGTGCCGCAGCGAGCCGGGTGATCGTGATGGACGCGGTCTACGACGCCTTCCGCGAGCGGCTCCTGACGGCAATGCGCGCGCTGACCGTCGGCTCGCGAGACGAGGACGCGCTCGGCCCCGTGATCTCGGAGAGGTCGCTGGACCGCCTCCTGGAGGCGATCGAGGCGGCCACGGCCGCCGGCGCGACCGTGCTCGCCGGCGGACGCCGTCGTGAAGGCGAGGGTTGGCACTTGCTGCCGACGCTGCTCGAGAACGTCCCCGCGGATGCGGCGGTCGCTCGTGAGGAGCTGTTCGGGCCGGTCGCCGTCCTCCAGCACGCGGGCTCGTTCGGCGATGCGGTAGCTGCCGTCAACGACTCGAGGTACGGGCTCACCGCCGCCGTCCACACGGCGAGCGTCCATCGCGCGATGCGCTTCGCCGAGCAGGTGCGGACGGGGGTCGTCGTCGTCAACGCGGGCACACACGGCAGTGAGCCGCACATGGGCTTCGGCGGTCTCCGTAACTCCGGCACGGGTTGGCGGGAGGCCGGGGTCGAGGCGCTCGACGTGTACAGCGACTGGAAGGCCGTCAACATCGTGATCGACCCGGAGCGGGCATGAGCGCGACGGTGGCCGTGCTCGGGCCGGGCGGGGTCGGCGGTGTCCTCGCCGTGCGGCTGGGACGTGCAGGGAGGCGGGTGATCTGTCTGGCCGGGCCTCGGAGCGAGGGGGCGATCAGGCAGCGGGGGCTGGTGCTCGAGGCGCCCGACGGCGTGCTGACCCATGCACCGGAGCTCGTGGAGCGGCTGACCGAGCCCGTTGATGTCCTCGTCGTCGCCACGAAGGCCGATGCCCTGGCGTCTGCCCTCGGGCGCATCGATCCCGAGACGGTCCGCATGGGGGCGGTCCTGCCGCTGCTCAACGGGCTCGAGCACCTGGCGTTCCTGCGCGAGCGCCTCGGCCCCACCGTGCTCGCGGGAACCGTGGGTCGCATCAGCTCACACATCCAGGAGCCGGGCCGCATCGTCCAGTACTCCACCGGCGCTCTGCTCGCGATCGCCTCGGACACGCTCCCGGCGGTCGCTGTAGAGCGAGTCGCGGAGGTGCTTCGTGTTCCATGCGTCGAGGTGGAGATCGGGGCGAGTGAGGCGGAGATCATGTGGGACAAGCTCACCCGCCTGTCAGCGTTGGCGGCGGTGACGAGCGCCGCCGGGACAACGATCGGCGGAGCCCGTGCGGACCCGGTGTGGCGTGAGCGCATGATCGGTGCCATGCAGGAGGCGGCGGCGGTGGCGGCGAGCGACGGCGTCGCCATCGACGTTCAGGCGATGGTCGCCTTCGTGGACGGCCTGCCAGGCGAGAGCTCGACCTCCACCTCCCTCGATGTGGCGGCGGGACGGCCGTCGGAGCTCGATGCGATCTCGGGCAGCGTCCTGCGGGCGGCCGAGCGGGCGGGCGTCGAGGCGCCGGTGCTCCGCGCGCTACTGGCGTCAGCGAAGGAGAGGGCGACGTGCCTCGCGCGGTAGCGCTGATCGGCGCCAGGGCCGGCTCGGAGCGCGTCCCCGGCAAGAACGTCCGCGTGCTCGCGGGACACCCGCTGCTGGCCTATGCGATCGCGACCGCCCGCCTCTCGCGTCTCTTCGAGCAGGTGGTCGTCTCCACCGACTCCGAGGCGATCGCCGCTGTGGCCCGTCACTACGGCGCCGAGGTGCCGTTCCTGCGGCCGGCCGAGTACGCGACCTCGATCTCGCCCGACATCGAGTGGATCGCCCACCTGCTGCCGCGGCTCGAGGAGCCGTACGACCTGTTTGCGATCGTTCGCGCGACCAACCCCTTCCGCGGGCCGGACGCCCTCAGGCGAGGTCTGGACCAGCTGCTGGCAACGCCGGAGGCCGACTCGATCCGTGCGGTCGAGCGGGTGAAGCAGCATCCCGGGAAGATGTGGCTTCTCGCGGATGACGAGCGCACGATGGCGCCGCTCCTCGAACAATCTCACCTCGAGGTTGCCTGGCACGCGGGTCAGTATCAGGCGCTGCCACCGGTGTACGTCCAGAACAGCGCGCTCGAGATCTCGTGGACACGGTGCGTGACCGAGCACGGGACGCGTGAGGGTGCCGTGCTCGCGCCGTTCCTGACGCAGGGGTACGAGGGCTTCAACGTGGACGACGAGGAGGACTGGCAGCGGGCCGAGACGCTCGTCTCCTCGGGGCTCGCCTCGCTCCCATCTGTCGACGAGGCGGGCTGGAGCTAGCCGGGCGTTACGCCGGTCGCGGCCAATGACGAGATCCGGGGCTCGGCTCGGGACGTCGGCACGCCGCCTTGCTTCGCCGCCTGGTTGTCGGCGACGGGCAAGGCGCGCGGGCGGTCGACCGCGACCCGTATCCTCAAGAGCCGTGAGGATCGCCAAGCTGGAGACGCTCTTCTGCGATGCCGGCTGGCGGCCGTGGATCTTCCTGCGCGCCGAGACCGATGACGGCCTGATCGGGTGGGCAGAGATCACCGATTCGCACGGCTCGCCGCGCGGGTTACGGGGGATCGTCGAAGATCTGGCCCCGCTCGTGATCGGCCGCGACCCGCGAGCGAGCGAGCGCATCTACTGGGAGCTGTACCGCCACACCCGCCAGAGCCCCGGCTCGGTGATCCAGAAGGCGCTCGGCGGCATCGAGAACGTGCTCCTCGACCTCAAGGGCAAGGCGCTGGGCGTCCCGGTGTACGAGCTGTTCGGCGGGCCGACGCGAGATCGCGTCCCCCTCTACTGGTCTCATTGCGGCACGACTCGTGCCCGTGCCCACGAGGTCACGGGCACGTCGAAGCTCGACAGCTACGAGGCTGTCGCCGCCCTGGGTCGCGAGGTGGTGGCCGGCGGCTACCGCGCGTTCAAGACCAACATCGTGGTGCCCGGCGCATCACCCAAGGTGCTGATGCCCGGCTTCGGCCCGGGCGGCGGCGTCATGCGCGCGCGAGAGATCGCCGACGCGCTCGTCGAGCTTCTCGACGCCTTCGAAGTCGGCACGGAACGGCGGGCGCAGCCGGTGGTCGACCTCAACTTCAACCTCGAGCCTGAAGGCGTGATTCGCGTCGCCCGCGCGCTCGAGCGCTTCGACCTGCTGTGGCTCGAGGTGGACCTCTTCGACCCTGGCGCGCTCGCCCACGTGCGGCGGAGCGTGCCCATGCCGATCTGCTCCGGGGAGAACCTCTACACGCTGCGGCAGTTCCGGCCGTTCCTGGAGCAGGGTGCATTCGACGTGGCCTCCGTCGACGTGATCTGGAACGGGTTCCACCAGGCGAAGAAGATCGCCGACAGCGCCGAGACCTTCGAGGTCAACTGCGCGCCGCACAACTACTACAGCCACCTGGCCACCTTCATCGCCGCGCAGTGGTGCGCGGCCATCCCGAACGTGCGCATCCTGGAGTTCGACGTCGACGACGTGCCGTGGCGGGAGTCGCTCGTGACCACCCCACCGCGGATCGAGAACGGGGAGCTCCTCATCCCCGACGGGCCAGGCTTCGGCGCAGACGTCGTGGAGGACGTGCTCCGCGAGCACCCCTGGCCGCCCTCGGCCTGATGGGGCGTCTCCGGGCCGCCGTCTCGGCGCTCGACCTGGTCGCGGCGCATCGCCGGCGCGGGCGCATCCTCTTCGCCTCCGGCCTGGCCGTGTACGGGCTCCAGAGCATCGCACTCCCGCTGCTCGCCGGCCGCGACGTGGGGACGTACACCCGGTACTACGCCCAGATGTTCGAGTGGGACTCGGTGCTCCCCATGTCCATGCTCTACCGCACCCCGGTGGCGCCGCTCGTGGTCGGGCTCCCCCTCGACCTCGGGGGAGGCTGGCTGGCCCAGATCGTGATGGGAGCGCTCTTCGCTCTCTCCGTGCTCGCGTGGAGCTCTGTGGCCGCGCGCTTCGGCCCCCGCGCGGCGTTGCTCACCGCGGTTGCGCTCCTCCTCTATCCCGGCTACGGCATCCTCTTCCACCGGCTCTCGAGCGACTCGGTGTTCGCCGCCTCCTTCGCCGCGTGGGCTCTGCTGCTGATCCGCGCCCTGGAGCGACCGAGCTCCCGCCGGTTCCTGGCGGCGGGCCTCGGTGTCGCGCTCTGTGGGCTCGTGCGGCCGGGCAACCAGATCCTGCTCGTGCTGCTCGTGGCTCCGCTCCTACTCAGGCTCTCCTGGAGATCAAGGGTGACCGCTGCAGCGGCCTACGCGGGAGCTGCCGTGCTCGTCCTGGGATCGTGGGCGATCCTCAACGGGCTGCGGTACGACGACTACGCGGTGGCGCGGGCCGGGAAGGCCTATGTGCCGTTCTTCCGGGCGCTGGTGCGAGACCACCTCGTCCGGCCGGAGAACGGCCCGGCCTCGCGCGAGCTCGCGGACCTCGTCCAGACCCGCTTGCTCGATCAGGAGCCGTACCGATCCTACGGCGTTGGCCTCGACGCGTTCTTCTCGCGCGCATCGGACAGGATGTTCGAGGACGTGCTCAACCTCTCCGATCAGGCGTGGGGGTGGGACACCGACTATGCCCGGTTGCGGGACGTCGGGGTCGAGGCGGTGCGCGCACATCCCGACCGGTACCTGGGAGGTGTTCTCTCGGACCTGTGGCGGGAGCTGACGCAGCCGCTGCACGTCGAGTTGCCGCCGCCGTCCTCGTCCGCGGACGCTGCCGTGCAGCAGGCTGAGACACCCGAGCTGCCGGTTCCCGAAGGCGGCGAACTGATCCCAGCCGCGCACCAGGGTTTCTACTCGACGACACCCGATCGCTCGATTCGCGAGGTGTGGACCTCACCAACCGCACACGAGCTGGTGTTCGCCGAGCCTGGGGCACGGGAGCGGTTCGAGGCCACGCTCCGGCGCATGGAGGAGCTCGGCGCGAGCCTCCCGCCGTACCCCGGGAACGCCACCCTCACGCTGTGGCTCTCGCGCTCCTCGAAGCTCTTTCCGCCGCCGGCGCTGTGGCTGCTCGTCGGCCTCGCAGCGCTCGCCGTGCGACGGCCCGCACGCGGCGCACTCCTGCTCGTGCCCGCGGCCGGCGCGCTCGCCGTCCTCCTCACAAGCGCCCTCGGCACCTACGCGATCATCGAGCTCGCCGTCCCGGTCGTCCCCGCCTTCGTTGCGCTCGCGGCCGCCGCCCTGCTCGCCCCGGGCCGGAGACTACGATCGCAGGCACCGTGACACGTCTCCGCAACGCGCTGTACAGAGCCGTCCGGCTGGCCGCCCCGCACGCCGGGCTGCACGCCTACGAGCCCTCGCGAGAGCACGAGCCGAACCTCGTTGCCTACACCACCTTCAGCGACGACCGTCGCCCGATCCGCGACAAGCGCTCGTCGACCCGGCTCTCCGACGAGATCCCCGACCTCACGATCACCGCGGACGGCCTGGCCGACGTCCTCTCCGACCGTGACCTCGCGGGCCGCCGCGTGCTCGAGGTCGGCCCCAAGTACGGCGTCCACTCGCTCTGGATCGACGAGCAGCTGAAGCCGACCGAGCTCGTGTTCAGCGACTTCGAAGCCGACACCCACCGCCACGAGGAGTGGGTGGGCAAGCTTCGAGCGCCGCACCGCTTCGTTTACGGGGACCTGCGGATAGCCGACGAGTTGCTGGCGGTCGAGCCGTTCGACCTCGTCTTCTTCCTCGGCGTGCTCTACCACTCGGCTCACCACATCGAGCTGCTGGCCCGGCTCAATCGCCTCACCCGCCTCGGCGGCGCGATGTTGCTCGAGACGACGGTCGACCCGCGGCCCGACGCCTCGGTGCGGCTGCGCTGGCAGGCGGAGAGCGCCAAGGCCAAGGCCGTGCCGACGCTCGCCGCGACCAGGCTCATGCTCGCCTGGAGCGGGTGGCGCACGGTCACGCGCTTCACCGAGTACCGGCCCGGCTCGTCGGAGGTGCTCCTGCTCTGCACGAAGACGGACGAGCTCTCCGTGGACGGCCGTTTCGCCGATCTCGTACGTCCGCAGAGGCCGGCGGCGTGACGGCGGTGCTCGAGCTGATCCCCCGCGAGGCCTTCACGCGGGTGGCGGGAGCTGACCCCGGTGACGACAGCCTGGCACTGCTCGCCGACATGTGTCGTCACAATGCCCTTGTCGCCGTCAAGCGCGCCGGTTCGGGACACCTGGGATCGACGTTCTCGTCCCTCGATCTCGTCGTCGCATCTCCTGTGGCGCGAGCTCAACGTGCGGCGCCTGGGATGGGACGACGACGACCGTGACGTGTTCTTCTCGTCCAAGGGTCACGATGTACCCGGGTTGTACGCGGCGCTCAGCGCACTAGGCGTGCTGCCCACGGAGCGTCTGCTCCACCTGCGCCGGCTGGGAGGGCTCGACGGTCATCCCGATGTGGGCATCCCCGGGATCGAAGCCAACTCCGGGTCGCTCGGCATGGGCATCTCCAAGGCGCGGGGCATCGCGTGGGCCAAGCGCCACCTCGGACGCGGCGGGCGCGCCGTGGTCATGGTCGGAGACGGCGAGCTGCAGGAGGGCCAGAACTTCGAGGCGCTGCAGGCCGCCGCCCACCAGCGTATCGGCAACCTGATCGTCATCGTCGACCGCAACGAGCTGCAGTCGGACAAGCCGACCGAGGTGATCCTCTCGCTCGGTGATCTCGAGCGCAAGCTGGCGGCCTTCGGCTGGCAGGTCGAACGGTGCGACGGGCACGACCACCAGGCGCTGACCGCGGCCTTCATCCGGCTCCGCGACGGGGAAAGCACGCGGCCCAAGGTGCTCATCGCCGACACGGTGAAGGGGAAGGGAGTGTCGTTCATGGAGCACCCGCAGGCGCTCGCCACAGGCGGCGGGACGTATCGCTGGCACGCCGGAGCACCCGACGACGATTCGTACACGCGCGCCCGCGCGGAGCTCGTGGATCGCATCAGGGCGGGGTTCACCACGCTCGAGCTGGGGGGGTTGTTGCTGGATCCGGTCGAGCCCTTGCCCGAGCCGGCCTCGATCGTGTCCCTGCAGGGCGAGCCGGAGAGCCCCGGCGCGCCTCGTCCCCCGCTGAAGGCGTCGGCCGAGTTCGTGGCTGCTGCCTACGGCGAGGAGCTGGTCGGGCTCGCCTCCCGGCACGAGCGCCTGGTCGTCCTCGACGCCGACCTGGCCTCCGACTGCCGGATCCGCGGATTCGAGCAGGCGCTTCCGGAGCGCTTTGTGGAGAACGGCATCGCCGAGCAGGACATGGTCTCGATGGCCGCCGGCCTGGCGCGGCACGGATTGCTCCCGGTCGTCAACTCCTTCGCCAGCTTTCTCGCCTCCCGCGCCAACGAGCAGATCTACAACCAGGTGAGCGAGCGTACGAAGGTGATCTACGGACTGCACTACGCCGGACTCATCCCGGCCGGCCCCGGCAAGTCTCACCAGAGCATCCGCGACGTCTCCCTGCTCGCCGCGCTCCCCGGGATGACGATCGTGCACCCCGCCAACGGTGCCGAGACCAGGCGCCTGCTGCGCTACGCCGTCGAGACCAACGCCGGATCGATGGCGCTGCGCCTGGCGATCGGGCCGTCGCCGCGCACGATCGAGCTGCCCGGAGACGGTGTGCCCACCCCGGGGGTCGGCACGGGCCTCACCGAGACCGGGGTCGCGACGCTCCTGGCGTACGGGCCGGTGATGCTGCACGAAGCGCTGCTCGCCGCCGAGGCGTTGAGGGCGGGAGGCCTCCGCCTGCACGTCGTCGCCATGCCCTGGCTGAACCTGATCGAGCCCACCTGGGCCTCCACGCTCGCAGCGGCCGGGCCGCTCTTCGTGCTCGAGGACCACTCCCCGGTCGGCGGTCTCGGCGACACGCTGCGCCGGACGCTCCCCGGCGTGCCGGTGACGGTGTTCGGCGTCGAAGGTTGGCCCGCCTGCGGTACGCCGCCCGAGGCGCTTGCGGCACATGCTCTCGACGGCGCCTCGCTCGCTGCGAGGATCGCCGCCGCGCTGGTGGCGTGATGCCGGACGCTCGCCCCGTGTGGCTCGTCCTGCCGGACCCCTTCCCGACCCGGGTCTTCGTCGAGTGCGGCATCGTCGAGGGGCTGCACGCCCGGCTGGGTGACAGGCTGTCGGCCCTGCTGCTCCTGCCGCCGGAGGAGGAGGCCGCGTTCGCCTCACGGCTCGGCGGTGTCCGCCTGCTCGACCCCGCCAACCTGCTTCCGCAGCGGGTCCCGTGGCTTGACCGCCTCCATCGCGCTCTCGATCGCCGGCTCGATCGCCTGTTCGGCTTCTACCCGCTCGCCGTTCGTCACAGCACGCGCCACGCCTTTCATCCGGAACGGATGCGACCCGGGCACGACAACTGGTTCCTCGATCCCGATCGGGCCGGTCCGGCGCCGCGGTGGCGTGTCGTCGACCGGGCGCTGTTCGCCTGGCACTACTCTTGGCTCCGCTACGTGCCGCGCGCGCTTCGTCGCGCGCTGCGCGCAGAGCGGCCGGTGGTGGTCGTCGCCAATGTCCAGACTCGAGCTGCCGTCCCCTTTCTGCTCGCGGCGCGCCGGCTTCGCCTCCCGACCGTCGGCTACGTCTCCAGCTGGGATCACACGGTCGGCAAGGGCGTGATGGCCCCGTTCGTCGACCGCTACCTCGTGCAGAACGAGCAGATGCGCGACGACATCGTTCGTTACCACGGCATCCCCGGGGAGCGAATCACCGTCACCGGCTGGCCACAGACCGATGTCTTCGCCGCGGAGCATCCCCGCTCGAGCTTCGACGCGCTGATCCGCTCGCTCGGTCTCGACCCGGCCCGCAAGACGGTGCTGTTCGCCGGCAACACGCCCACCAACGCCCCGTTCGAGGGCCACCTCGTCGAACGGCTGATGGCGTGGTGGCGGGAGAACGGAGCCCCGTTCTCGCTGCTCTTCCGTCCGCACCCGCGCGACCGGCTGTGGCGCCAGCGGTACGCGGCCGCGCTCGACGCTCCGGGCGCCCGCGTGCAGGAGCCGAGCTACACCGACCTGGACGAGCTCGCCACGTTGCTCCGGCACGTCGACGCGGTCGTGGCCAACGCCGGCACCGTGCTTCTCGATGCGGTGGTCAACGACCGTCCCGCCGTGTGCGTCCTCTTCGACGAGGGTGCTCCGGAGGGCGAGCGACACGCCGAGCTGAACGTCGTCGGCAGGCACTACCGGCAGCTCTTCGCCGCCAATGCCTTCGAACCGGCACGTTCGTTTGACGAGCTCGTCAGCGGGGTTGGCCGGGCGCTGGCGGACCCGGGCTCGCTTGCCGCTCAGCGGGCCGACGCTGCGCGCATCCTGGTCGGCGAAGTCGACGGCCTCGCCGCCGATCGCGTGGCAGGGATCATTGCCGAGGCCGCGGCTTGAGCTCAAACCGCTCCCTGGGTGACCAGATCCCTCGCGGCTATCTCCGCGCTATCCGCCCAGCGAACATCGCGCACCGGCCTGCTGGGGAGGGATCCGACTGAGCGCGCGCCGCCCGAGCCGTGCCCGGCGGGTTCTCGTGATCGCACATCGCTGCGCGGTCCTCGGTCTTCTGCTGCTCGTACGCCGTGTTCCCGGCCCACGATTCAGAGACTGGGGATATCGGACGGTCTCACGGCCCTTGAGCCGACGGCTGGGTGGGTCCTGCATCGTCAGGACGCGCGACGGGCAGAGACTGCGCGTCGATCTTGGCGATATCTCAGGTCAGATGCTGGTCTGCTCCGGGATCTGGGAGCCAAACGTCACCGCCGCGTTCAGAACTCTGCTCTCTCATGGCGCCGTCGTCGTCGATGCAGGAGCCAACATCGGCTACTTCACGCTGTTGGCCTCGCACCTCGTCGGTCCGACGGGCAAGGTCTACGCCCTGGAACCATCGCCGACGACGTTCGCTGCCCTCAGCGAGAATCTCCGTTTGAACCGGGCTGAGAACGTCGTGGCGCTTGAGGTTGCGGCAGGATCCGAAGCGGGCATTGGTGCGTTGCGAATCGCGCCTACGGGCAACTCAGGACAGGCGTCGATCGCCCCTCCAACTGACGCCCGATCCTGCAGTGCGATCGAGGTCGCCGTGGAGCCTCTCTCCCAGGTAGTGGCTCCCGAGGACTTCTCCCGCCTGTCCCTGATCAAGGTCGACGTCGAGGGCTACGAGGAACATGTTCTGCGCGGCCTAGAACCGATCCTCGAGGCGGGCGCTCGACCGACGATCGTGATCGAGGTTCACGTCGCTTCGAGCCCGAACATGAAGACCTACCTCGACGATATGTGTGCCCGGTTCGGTTTCCTCCCGCAGCAGCTGGCAGATCTCGGTGGCGATCGGGTGACCGCAGCCGCGCGCTCGCTGCAGTCGATGCTCACGTCACTCCGGTCCGACGAGTTCCGCGTAGGCGAAAACCTCACCGTTGTCCTCGTCCCGTGTGCCGAGGCGTGAACCCGTCCAGCCAAGACCTGAGGTCAGACGACACCGGTGGGCTTGTCGTTTGCGTCTATAGGTGCCGCAACGAGATCCACGTTGCCCGGCTCATCGACCCGTTCGCGCGGCGCGGCTGGACCGTCGCGCTGTGGGCGCTGGACGAGACACCACATGATCTTCGTCCCTTCACCGTTGGGCAGGGGCCCGGTGAGCGCCTGCCGTTGCTCCAACAATGCATCAATGAGGCCGGCGGGGCGGCGGGTTGGCTCGTCATGGCTGACGACGACATCGAGTTCGTGACGGGTGACGGGGCGGCATTCGTCGCTCTCGCGCAGCGAGCCGGCTTTGGGGTCACACAGCCCGCCCACGCGGCGGGCAGCGTGATCAATCACCAGATCACGCTCGCAGAGACAGGTTCGGTCGCCCGCCGGACGACGTTCGTCGAGTGCGGCCCCCTGGTTGCGTTCTCCCCTGAATGGCGTGGACAGATTGTGCCTCTGCCGACCTGGCGCGGGCCGGGTTGGGGAATGGAGCTCGAGTGGTCGGATCTTCAGGCGCGCGGCTGCACCCTCGGGGTGGTAGACGCGACCCCGATCCATCATCTGGCGCCGGTTGGCGCCGACTACGACGTATCGCTCTCACAGCGGCGGGTGCGGGCCGAGCTTGCGTTGCGGGGGATTCGACGCTGGCACGAGCTCAACCTGACATTGGAGCGTTGGCCAGTCGGCTCGGCCCGACCGCCTTGGTTGACGACCCGCAACCGGGAGAAGCCGGCCGCGCCAGGTAGCGTTGCGGATCCGATGAAGCTCGTGATGACTGTAGGTCGCTCCACCGACCATGAGCTTCTCGCCGCCAACGTGACGTTCCACCTCGCGGCTGGTGTCGATCATATCGTCGCCCCCGACGCGCAAGACGTCGAAGCGCTACGTGAGTTGATCGACGAGGGGCGAGTGACGCCCGTTCCGTCGGCGACACGATCCGCGGCGTCACTGCGGGAGCGGATGGAGCTGGCCGCCGTGCAGAACCTCGATGCGGCCTGGTTGATCCACGCCGATCCAGAGGAGTTCTGGTGGCCTCGCGCTCGGTCACTTGCTGCCCTCCTCCGGTCTGTGCCTCCCGCCTTCGGGATCGTGCGCGGTCTGTGGCGTCCCTTCGTGCCGTCGATCGACGACGGGCGACCGTTCCACGAGCGCATGACGCTTCGGCTGGCGCAATACGCGGCCCTGGTGGATCCGGACAGTGAGTACGACCCGCGAACACGGATGGCCCACCGCGCTCATCCGGCCGGTGCCGTGGGTGCCGCCACAGCCCTCATGCTCGACGAGCCTTTCGTCCCAGTTCGGGGGTGGTATCCGATCGAGATCCTCCACTTTCCGTGGCGTGAGGCAGGCTCGGCCGGCAGGGACACCGATGCACCCGGGAGCTCGCTTCACCGGCTTCTCACTGCCTTCGAGCTGGCCGAAGGACAAGTGCAACGCGGCGTCGAACGCGGTGTCCTGATCGAGGACACGCGGCTGCGTGACGCGCTTCGCCTGTTGGCCGCGGGCGGGAGTCTCGAGCTGGCAGCCCCGGAAGCCGTGGACGAAGCGCTCTATGCGGCCGATGTTTCGGCAGCCATCGAGGCTGATGAGATCCGCATGCGCCGCGATCTAGATCGCATCGCCCTTCGTGTGGCCGGGATCGAGGCGCTGGCCGGTGTTCGCAGCGAGCGTTGGGTTCGACGGATCATCCGCCGAACGACCTGACCGCGTCGGCGTAGAGCTCGGGTGCGGAAGGATCAGCAGCGCTCGCAGGCGGGCTCCCGCGGATTTCCGGCGGCTCAGCCGGGTAGCATCGATGACGATGACGTCCCTCCTGCGCAGCGATCCGCCGTCGACGGTCACCCCGACCACTTCGGCGGGTGGTGCGCCTCCAGTGCGGGAGGACCAGGAGCGGCCCCTGACGGTCATCTCCCCAAGATCCGGCCGGGCGACGTTCCGCGAGCTCTGGCAGGCCCGTGAAACCGCCTGGATCTTTGCCTTACGGGACATTCGTGTCAGATACAAGCAGTCGCTGATCGGCATCGGCTGGGCGGTGATCCAGCCGCTCATGACGATGGTCGTGTTCACGGTGATCTTCGGCAAGTTCGCCAAGTTCGACTCCGAGGGCTTTCCCTTCCAGGTGTTCCTCTTCGCCGCCTTGCTTCCCTGGATCTATTTCGCGGCGTCGTTCTCGCTCGTCTCGTCCAGCGTCATGTCTGGCGCCCGGCTTGTGCAGAAGGTGTTCTTCCCACGTCTTCTGCTACCGATTTCGGCCACCCTGGTGCCGGCCGTCGACTTTCTCGCCTCCCTTCCCGTGCTTGCGGTGATTCTGGTGTGGTTCGACGTGCCGGTGCAGCCGACGGTCGTCTTCGCGCCGCTGTTCCTGATCCTGATGGCCGTCGTTGCCCTTGGGGTCGGCGCATTCTTTGCAGTCCTCAATGTCCGCTACCGCGACGTTCCGTACGCCATCCCGTTCTTCGTGCAACTTGGCCTGTATGGCTCTGGCGTGATGTACTCCGTGCCCACGCTCCCCGAGAAGTGGCAGCGAATCCTCGCGTTCAACCCCGTCGCCACCGCCACCACCGGATTCCGCTGGTCGCTGATAGGTACTGATCCGCCTCGCCTGGCTCACGCCGCGATCGGGCTGACGGTGGCCTTGGTCGTTGCGGCAGCTGGAATCGCGGTCTTCCGCCGCTTCGAGCCGACGTTCGCCGACACGCTATGAGCCAGGTTGCGGTCATTGGTGAAGGCCTGAGCAAGCGCTACAGGGTGGGCGAATACCAGGCTGGATACGAGACGTTGCGCGACACCATCGCGCGCGGCGCACGCCGCTTGACAGGTAGGGAGTCCGCGCCCCAGACGCACGAGTTCTGGGCACTCACCGATGTCTCCTTCGAGATTCCGGAGGGCGAGGTCGTGGGGTTTATCGGGCGGAACGGCGCCGGGAAGTCGACACTGCTGAAGATCCTGACCCGTATCACCGCACCGACCCGTGGGCGCGCGGAGATCAAGGGTCGTGTCGGCAGCCTCCTCGAGGTCGGCACGGGGTTCCATCCCGAGCTGACAGGGCGCGAGAACATCTTCCTCAACGGCGCCGATCCTCGGGATGAGGCGCCGCGAGATCGCCGACCAAGCTCGACGAGATCATCGAGTTCTCCGGGGTGGAGGCTTCATCGACACCCCGGTCAAGCGGTACTCGAGCGGGATGTACGTGCGTCTGGCCTTCGCCGTGGCGGCACATCTCGAGCCGGAGATCTTGCTCATCGACGAGGTGCTGTCGGTCGGGGACGCCGAGTTCCAGCAGCGCTGCATCGGGCGCATGGAGGAGATCGGCGAGATCGGGCCGAACCGTGGTCTTCGTCTCGCACAACATGCCACGATCAGCCGCTCTGCGAAGCGTGTATTGCTCCTCGAGCAGGGCGGAGTCGTGGCCGACGGTGAAGCCGGAGACCGTCGCGAGCTACCTGCAGGCGCCACGCGGGAGCCGGGAGCGAGCTGGCGTGGCGATTGCCGACGGACCGCGGCCGGTCGACGGTCTCGTCCGTCTGAGCCGGGTTCGCGCCATCCATCGGGACGGCACCCGTCGACATCGTGGACATCCGGACGCCGGTCGGTATCGAGACTCACATTCCGGGTGCTTCGAAGGGAGCCAGCCCCTTGTTCCCCAAGATCAAGGTTGTCGACTTCCGGGGCCACGTGGCGTTCAACGCCATGGACACCAATCCGCGTTGGCATTCGGAAACCGCCCTCCCGGGGAGTACACGACGATCGCCTGGATCCCCGGGAATCTTGCTGGCCGAGGGCGGTTACTCGTCGACGCGGCAGTCGTTCCGTCGGCTGCAGAGCTTCCACCATCACGCCGGCTAGGCGCAAGCGATCGTCCTTTCATGTGCAGGACCCGGCGAGGGCGATTCAGCGAGCGGTCTGTTCCGCGGGCAGTTGAGAGGGGCCGTGCGGCCGCTGCTCGAGTGGGAGACGCCGTGAGCTCGCGACGCGAGCGAGACGGGGATCGCGCTCGCCCTCGTCGTTCGGGACGAGGCGGATATGATCGAGCAGAACCTCGCCTTCCACCTCGTCGCGGGCGTCGACGTGATCTTCGTCGCGATCACCGTTCCACGGACGGCACGAGTGACGTACTGGCCCGGTTGGCGCGCACGGGTCGTGTGCACGTGACACGCGAGGAATCCGAACTCATCCACCAGGCGACCTGGATGACGCGCCTCGCGTATCTCGCGGGCGCGGCACGGGGCCGAGCTGGGTGCTGGCAGGCGACGCTGACGAGTTCTGGCTGGCGGACGGCGGTTCGGTGAGCGCCGCGCTCGATGACGCTCCCGGCCGGGATGGCGTGTGATCCGGATGCTGCAGCGGACGCTGCTTCCCGTCAAGCGGCAGCGAGGCGTTCCACGAACGCCTGACCGTGCGTCTGGCGGCTCCTGCGCCGATCATCGATCCCGGCTCGCCCTTCAAGCCCGTGGCCAAGCTGGCGTCCGTGCGTCCGACCCCGGGCCTCAGGTCACGAAGGGGGAACCATCAGGCGCAGGGCTGGATGGGGGAGGTGCTTACCCGGTGGCCGGGCCTGGAGATCCTCCACGTGCCGCTGCGCACGCGCGAGCAGTGCGCGGCCAAGTATGCGAAGGCGATCGAAGCCTGGGAGTACAACCCACGCGGCCGATCTCGCCCGGGCGGGAATGCTCGGTCAGCTCGACCGGGGTGGCGAGATCTGGGATCGGGTGGCCCTGGACGACGCGCTCGTCGCCGAAGGGCTGGCGAAGGGCGTGCTCGCGGCGGACACGCGGGCTGCGCGGACGCGATCCGAGCGCCTGCGGACGGGTGCGCGCCGATCGGAGGCCAGCCGGTTCTTGCCGCCTGCGACCGGGCTGTCCTCGACGAGACGGAGCTGACGCGCCTGGCCAAGAGGCTGAGGTCGACCTGGAGCGCGCTCGGCGCCCTGGCCGACCTCGAGCGGCAGCGGAGGCGCACGCGGGCGGTGAGCGGCCGCGTGAAGATCGTGCAGACGCTCGTGGTGCGCGACGAGGCCGACATCGTGGACGCTCAGATCGCCTACCACCTGAGCCTCGGCGTGGACTTCGTGATCGCCACCGACCACCAGTCCGTGGACGGCACGACAGAGATCCTCGAGGCGTTCGCGCGCGACGGCCACCTGTTGCGGATCCCCGTGGAGGGCGACGTGCACGAGTCGCGGTGGCGTACCGAGATGGCCCGGCTCGCCGCCGCCGAGCACGGCGCGGACTGGGTGGTGAACACTGACGCCGACGAGTTCTGGGTGCCGTCCGGCACCGGCCTCCGTGAGGTCCTGGGCGCGATTCCCGACGAGATCGGCATCGTGTACGCGATCAGCAGGCATTTCGTGCCGCGGCCGGACGACGACCGGTTCTTCGCGGAACGGATGACGCTTCGCGCCTCGCCCGCTGCGCCCCTCAACGATCCCACGAGCCCCTACCGGCCGCACGGCAAGGCCGCACACCGCGGGCACGCCGAGATTGTCGTCCGCCACGGCGCGCACGACGCCTCCGCACCTGGTCTCGTCCCGCTTGGGGGTTGGTACGTTGCAGACGTGCTCCACTTCCCCTTTCGCTCGAGCGCGCAATGGGCACGCAAGGGCGTTCGCCGCGTCACCTTGGACAAGCCGCTCGGCCAGTACGTCCGTGCGTCGCGCGCAGTCGGAGAGGGGCGGTTGGAGGAGATCTACGGTCGGCTTGTGCCCGATGAGGCACTGGCCGCCACCGACGCCGCCCACTGTGCGCTGGAGCCGGACACGAGGGTGCGGGACGCGCTGCGGTTTCTCGCGGAGGAGGAGGAGCCGCGCTCCGGCCCGGCACCGGGCGCAAGACCGCGCTTCCGGGTGGATCGCTCGCTGTCCGAGGCGATGGTTTGCGTGCCCCGGACGAGCGCCTCCCGTCTCGCCGAGACGGCCGGTCTGCAGCACGCGGAGCTCGTCCGGCTTCACCGGCACCTCGACCTCGTGGCGGCACGCGTCGACCGCGTGGCAGCGGGGAGCGGCAGGTGAGAGTCGTGCTGGCCCTGGCCGACCCCGTCGGCGGCGCACTCCTGGAGGAGCAACTGCGCTTTCATCTCGCGCTCGGCGTCGACGCCGTCGTGCTCCCCGAGGCAGCGGCGGCGGCGCTACCTCCCGATCTCCGCGGCCGGACCGACGCACGAATCGTCCCAGTGCCCGAGGCCGGTGCGAACCTCGTATCCCGGCTGCGGATGGTCGCCATCGAGCAGGGCGCCGCCGATTGGCTGCTGGAGACCGGCCCGGGGGAGTTCTGGTACCCGCGCGGAGAGAACTTGCACGACGCCCTGGCGCCGATCCCGCCGCGCTACACGATCGTGCAGGCGCTGGTCCGAGAGTTTCAGGGTGGCGCAGGTGGCCCGGCCGGGAGGACGACGCGAGCGTCCTTGCTCGATCCAGGGGTTTCCGTCGCCGCGCCGGACGCCATGCTCCGGCCGGTGATTCGTGTGCTCGACGGAACCATCGATCCGGATCGCGGTGACGTCCCGCTGCGGGCGTGGTATCCCGTCGAGCTCCTCACTTTCCCGTCTTCCCCGACGGCTCCCGGAGCCTTCAACGGCACCACGGTCACAGACGTGCGGCTGCGGGACGCGCTTGAGGCGATCGCTGCGGATCCCACCGGCCCGCTCACGGTTCCCGTGCCCACCGTTGTCGACGACTCGCTCTACGCGATCGAGTGCGCTGCCGTCAAGGAGGTCGACCTCGTCTCGCTCGACCGGCACATCCGCGAGCTCGAGCGCAGGATCGCGTGGCTCGAGGAGCGGCCGCTGACGAAGGTCGTCCGCGGGCTCAAGCGCCTGCTCCGCCGGTGAGCGGCTGACAGTCCACTGCTAGATGATTGCGTAGCGCTGAGTCGCGTCGAGGCTCTCGAGCGGTCCCGCGTAGTTGAAGCTCCGCTCCGTCAGCGAGGCGAGCGAGGCAGGGGATGAGTACGTCGCCGTCGCGAGTACCCGAGGGTTGCTGGTGGAGAGCCCACCGCGATGGAAGCCGCTCGTGTTGCAGAGGATGAGCGTTCCCGCGGGTGCGGTGAACGTGCGGATGCCGTCCTCGGGGATACGGCGCTCCAGCTCGTCCTCGCCGGGGTAGTTCTCACCAAGCGGCCGCCACGCCCACTCACCGGCGTACGGCCCCGTGCCGGCGCTACCCGGCACGTACTGGAAGGGGCCCATCTTCTCGTCCACGTCGACCAGGTAGAGGAACGCCTTGAGCAGGTGCTGGTCGTTGTAGTCGCGATGCCAGCGCTGCGAGGCGACGCGCTTCGACCCTTCCGCCTGCGGTACCGAGTACCAGACGTCGACGTATTCGAGCTTGGCGAGCAGGCGGAGGTAGGAGTTGGCGATGTCCAGCATTCTGCGCGAGAGTGCCGCGGCGACCCACGGGTCGCTCTGGTCGACAGTGACGCCGTAGCTCATCTTGCGCACCACGAACTCCTTGCCCGGCCGCGTGCGGATCTCCGCGGCGAGTGGACCATCCGGGTCGGCGAGACCGGCTGCAGTTCGCTCGGCGAATGCGGCACCGTCCGCGGCGATCGCCCGCCAGGTGGCCTCGTCGAAGAGCTCCGCAAACGGCAACGTCACGTACCCGTCACGGTCGAGCGCCGCCACCAGCTGTTGCTGGAGCGCGTCCAGGGCCGGACGCTGCTGGACGTACCGGCGGCGGCTCTTACGGTTGGAGAGAAGCCGGTCGTGCAACGCATACGTGGCGACAATCCCGCGGCGCTCGAGAGCGGTCGCGACCTTGTGGGCGCGTCGAGCCAGCTTCACGCGATTGCGGTGCACACGGGTAGGGTAGCGGGGCCGAAGCGACGTGAACGTGTTCATCCTCTATCGCGACTCGCCAGAGCGCCGTGCGGCGCTCGCCGCGCCAGTCGGGTCGCCCGAGCGTCACCTCCTTCACGGGCTCGACTCGTTCGCCGCTGCCGGCCTCACCGTGAGGCACAGCCTCGAGCCGGAGTTCGCGCCCGGCAGCGGCCGACGCCGGCTCGCCCGGCTGCTCAACCGGCTCGTCGCCGCCGGCGGGGGTTACGGCGGCGACTTCGCCACCGTTCTCGCCTGCCGGAGCGCGGCGAACCGAGCAGATGTCGTCCTGTCCACGGTCGACACCGTCGGGCTGCCGCTCGTCCTGCTGCGCGTGGCCCGTCTTGTGCGGCCGCCGCTGGTCTACCTGGCGATCGGCCTGCCGGAGCGTCTGGCCAGGCTGCGTGGCCGCACGGCCCGCGCCGTGTACCGGCGGGCCCTGGCCGGGGCCGACGCCATTCTCGCGTTCGGGCATGCCGAGGCGGACGGATTGCGAGCATGGCTCGGCCCGGAGGGAGAGCGTGTCTCGTTCGTGCCCTTCGGAGTCGACCCTGACGCCTTCCGCCTGGCGGACGCGACAGCGCGCGGCAGGGACATCCTCTCGGTCGGCTCCGATCCGCACAGGGACTTCGAGTTGCTGCTCGACGTCGCACGGCGCCGCCCCGCCTGGAACCTGGAGATCGTGACCTCGATCAGCCGCGCGCGGCAACTCGCGCCGCTGCCGCCGAACGTGCGACTGACGACAGAGGTCCCGCTTGCCGTCGTGGTGGAGAAGCTCGGAGCCGCGGCGGTCGTGGCACTGCCGGTCCGCGAGAACACCTACTCGGGTGCGACAACCACGCTGCTGCAGGCGCTCGCCCTGGGCTGCCCGGTGGTCGTCTCCCGGACAGCGGCGATCGCGAAGGGATACGGCCTGGTCGACGGGGTGAACTGCCGGCTCGTGGCTCCCGGTGACGGTGCGGCGCTCGAGAGCGCCCTGGCCGATCTCCTCGACAGGGAGTCGGCTCTGGAGCTCGGCCGGGAGGCGCGCCGGCTGGTCGAGACCTCGCTGTCCTGGCAGCGCTACGTCGAGACCCTCCGCGGGCACCTCTCAGCTGTTGCCACCGGCTCGAGGTCCGGCGCGTGAAGCTCTCCGTCGTGATCGCCCGGGCAAACTCCGGCATGCGCGCGAGGTGGATGCCGAGGGCTCGGTCGAGGCGGCCGATGCTCTCGAGCTCGCGGCAGCGGTCGAGTCCGTGAGCGGCCGGATGCTCGCCGGAGCGGTGGCTCGGACCCGCCGCGCAAGTCGGTTCGCCAGCGCGTTCGTTCGTACCGAGAGCGACCTGCGACGAACGGCACGGTCCGGCGCCCGCGATCTCGCCGTCTTCCACGAGTTCGTCCCTCCCCCGACCGGCGGTGGGCATCAGTTCCTGCGCGCGCTCTGCGGTGAACTCGGGCGGCGCGGTATCGATCTCGAGCTGAATACGATCTCGCCGGGGACGCCCGCCTGTCTGTTCAACTCGTTCAACTTCGACTTCCGCCGCCTGCGCCGGTTCGCCCGTCGGGGTGCGCGGATGGTGCACCGTGTGGACGGCCCGATCGGGGTCTACCGCGGGCACGACGACGGCACCGACCTTCGGCTTGCGCAGCTCAACAGCGAGCTGGCTGCGGCCACCATCTTCCAATCGCACTGGTCCCTCGCCCGCCACCGCGAACTCGGGCTCGAGCTGTGTGAACCTGTGGTCATCCCGAACGCCGCCGATCCAGCCATCTTCCATCCGCGCGAGGCGCCACGCCTCCTCGGCGACGGCCCGCTGCGCATCATCGTCTCCAGCTGGTCCAACAACCCGCGCAAGGGGCTTGATGCGCTCCGTTGGCTCGACGCGAACCTCGACCCGGGGCGCTTCAGCGTCACCTTCGTGGGGCGGGCGGCCGACGAGTTCACGCGGCTGCACCGGGTGCCGGCTGTACCGAGCGTCGAACTGGCCGCTTTGCTCCGCGAGCACGACGCGTACCTCGCGGCGAGTCTCGATGACCCCTGCTCCAACGCCTTGATCGAGGCGCTCAGCTGCGGGCTACCCGCGGTGTTCCGACGCAGCGGTGGTCACCCCGAGCTGGTCGCCGCAGGAGGAGTGGGCTTCGACCGGGCCGACGAGCTGGGCGAGGCCTTTGAGACCCTGCGCGCGGACCTCGAGGGGTACCGCGCCGCGATCAGCGTGCCGCGACTCGATGACGTCGCCTCCCGCTACCTGCAGGTTCTCGGGCTGTGAGGGCTCTCCGTGCGCTCGCTCGCCGCTCGGAAGCTCTTGTGCAGGCGCGCCAGGCCC
This sequence comes from uncultured Actinomycetes bacterium, assembly GCA_963738505.1. Taxonomy (GTDB): domain Bacteria; phylum Actinomycetota; class Thermoleophilia; order Gaiellales; family Gaiellaceae; genus Gaiella. The sequence goes on from CAVTWR010000006.1 coordinate 91,375, forward strand.
GCGCGGCTTCGTGCGACTGGCCACCGCATTCGCGGCTGTTCGTGGTCGGGGACGGTGCGGGCTGGTCGCTCGACCGCGATGCCGATCACCTGCGCGCGACGGCCGGGCGACTTGGTGTGCCGGTCGCCCCGGCGGCCTGGGCGCCGCACGTCGCACGCCAGAGCGTCTTCCTGACCAGCCATTTCACCGCGATGCAGCCGGGCTGGCTCGAGTCGGACCACCGTTTGGCCACCGCGTGGTTCCACGGCCTCCCCGGCACGGAGGGATACCCGGACTTCGACGCAGTCCTGGCTCGGCTTCGCGCGCAGCCCGAGCGCCTGTCGCGGATCCAGGTGACACATGCGGCGATGGGCGATGTGGTCGTCACGGCAGGCGTTCCCGCCGCGCATGTGCACCTGATTCCGATCGGTATCGAGATCGCTGCTTTCCCTCGGGTTACGAGCGCAGCCCGCAGCCAGGCGCGCGCGCGCCTGGGGTTGCCGGAGGACGCGTTCGTCGTCGGCTCGTTCCAGAAGGACGGCGACGGATGGGGTGAGGGCCTCGTGCCGAAGCTGATCAAGGGTCCAGACGTGCTCGTAGAGACACTCGCGCGGCTCTCCTCCGAGGTACCGAACGTCTGGGGTCTGCTCACCGGCCCGGCGCGCGGGTATGTGAGGCGCGAGCTGGCGGTCCGCGATGTGCCGTACGTCCACAGGTCACTCACACACGAGCGTGAGTTGGCGGGCGCTTACCACGCGCTGGACGCGTACCTCGTCCCCGCGCGGCAGGAGGGAGGGCCCAAGGGTGTGCTCGAGGCGTTGGCAACTGGCATACCGCTCGTCTCCACGCGGGTCGGCCAGGCCACGGAGATCGTGCGGGACGGAGAGGACGGCCAGCTCGCGCCGGTCGGAGACGTCGACGCACTCGTGGCGGCGCTCGCGCGGGTCGCCTCCGACGAGGCGTTCGCGAACCGTCTCGCCGAGTCGGGTCGCAAGACAGCCGAGCGCTACGACCATCGGGAGCTCGATCCGTTGTGGCAGAGGTTCTTCGAGGGGGTTGTCGAGTGACCTTCCCCGTCAAGCGGGCCGGACGATACGCGCGCGCAGCCGCTCGGTGGGGACGCTTGCTGGTAGGCCCGCGGGCAGCATCCGGGTTGCGGGTCTCGTACGGCCACGACGTCGTTCCGGACCGGGATCAGGCTGTCTCGGGCGGCACGGCGAAGATCCAGCGCCTGCAGGAACGGTTTCCGAACCACGCCGCGAGCTTCTCGCTGCTCTACCTCGGGTCGAGTTGGCTACCGCGCGACCTCGGCCCGCTGCTGTGGGCTGCGCGACGCCGGGGTGCACCGGTGGTGGTCAACCAGAACGGCGTCGGCTATCCCGCCTGGGCGGGCGTTCGGACGGAGGAGGTCAACCGCCCGCTGCGGCATGCTCACGAGTCCGCGCGCCACGTGCTCTACCAGAGCGCGTTCTGCAAGGCGGCAGCCGAAGCCTGGCTCGGGCCGGCCGGCGGCAGTTGGGAGATCCTCCCGAACGCGGTCGACTGCGAGCGCTTCCGGCCGGCGGCGAGGCCTCCCGACGGGGGGCCGGTGCTGCTGCTCGGCGGCGACCAGACGCAGGCCAACCGACTCGAGCTGGCCCTGGAGACCCTGGCCCACGTGCGCCGGCAACACCCCGAGGCCAGGCTCCTCGTCACCGGGCGGCTTGTCTCCTCACCCGAGGCGACGCTCGACCGGCTCGAGCTACGCGGCGCCGTAGAGCTCAGCGGCCGCTACACCCAGTCGCAGGCGCCTGACCTCTTCCGCCGCGCCCACCTGCTGCTGCATACGCAGATGAACGACTCGTGCCCCAGCCTCGTGCTGGAGGCGATGGCCTGCGGCCTCCCCGTCGTCTATGCCGCGAGCGGAGGCACCGTTGAGCTCGTCGGCGGCGAAGGCGGTATCGGCGTTCCTCACGAGGGCGACTGGAACCGGCTCGTGCCACCGTCCGCGGAGGCCATGGCCGAGGCCGTCGATCAGGCACTGGCCACTGCTCCAGCGCTTGCCGTCGCCGCGCGTCGCCGAGCCGAGAGGCACTACGCGCTCGGCCCGTGGCTCGACCGCCACGAGGCCCTGTTCCTCGAGCTGTCCGCGTCCTGACGATCAGTCGGCGCGGACCCCTCCCGCTCGCCCATCGTCCCGTTGCCCGTCCCTTCCATAGCCGCGCAGCCGACCGAGGAGGGTCGCTGCGTGGTAGCGGGCACCGGCCGGATCGCGCCGTGCCAGTGCCAGCAGCGCCCCACCGGCCGGCCGGGCGATCATGCGCAGCAGCGTGCGCGTGCCGAAGCCGTGCTTGCGAAGGAGGTAGCCCACGCTCCGCCCGTCCCGGGTCCCGAGCGCCCGCAGCCTGGCGGCGTCCTGCTCAGGGACGGCGTGCCAGACGACGAGGGTCGGGTCGTAGTCGATCCACGCATCCGTATCGAGCGCGCGCAGCAGGTAGTCGATCTCCTCGCCGGAGCCGGTCGGTGTCCCGGATCCGAGGCCGAGCCGTTCGTCGAACTGCCCGACCTGCTCGGCGAGGTGCCGGCGCACGAAGAGCGTTGCGGAGCACCCCGCGTTCCAGACGCGGCCCCTGTCCGACGCGAAAGCGGTAAGCTGGGCCAGCTGGGGGAGGTGCGGCCGTCCGGTTCCGCTGTGCGACCCGTGAGCGCGTCGAGCGTGCGCGTGGCGGCGAACGCGCTAGCCACCCGGTGCAGCAGATCAGGCGGGTAGGCGCAGTCGTCGTCGGGGAATGCGAGCACCTCGCCCGTAGCGTGGGGAAGGGCCGAGTTGCGTGCGCGGGACAGACCACGCGGCGCGTCGACCACGCGAGCGCGAAGCGACGGATAGGAGGCGAGGATGCGGGACACCCGGTCATCGCCGTTCTGGTCGGCCAGCACCAGGTCGAAGGCGCGATGCGTCTGCGCCTCCAAGGAGTCGAGCAACCCGCGCAGCTCCTCGGAACGATCGACGGTGGCGACGACGAGCGTGAACGTGAGCTCCTGTGAGGCCGCCACGTGAATAGGCTAACGACGGCTCCCACACGTAGCCGCCGCCATGACCGCGAAACCACCCCTCGTCACCGTCCTCGTCGCCGTCAAGGACGGCGAGGCCACGATCGCGCAGGCCCTGGCCAGCGTCCTCCGGCAGAGCGCCCGCGACCTCGAGCTCGTGGTGGTCGACGACGGCTCGACGGACACCACGGCGCAGATACTCGGCGCTATCGGCGACCCGCGGCTCCTGGTGCTCCGGAACGAGACAGCGGGTGGTCTCGCCGCCGCGCTCAACCACGGCCTCGACATCGCCCGCGGCCGCTACGTCGCGCGTCTCGATGCCGATGACATCGCCCTGCCCGGCCGCCTGGCAGCACAGTTGGAGGTCCTGGCCACGAGGCCCGACCTGGGGCTTCTCGGCTCCGCCACGATCGAGCTCGGGCCTGACGGACGTCTTGGCGCGCTCCGCGTCCCACCCGTCGGTCGTACCGCCGTGCTCTGGCACGCGCTCTTCAGCTCCCCGGTCTTCCACCCCACGGTGATGCTCGACCGGGAGCTCCTCGAGCGGCACGGGCTTCGCTACGATCCGACCTTCGCGGAGAGCGAGGACTACGACCTCTGGTCGCGGCTGCTGCAGGTAGCGCCAGCCGACAACGTTGAGCAGGCCCTCGTGATCCGGCGCGTCCACGCGGGCCAGGCCTCCAAGCGGCGGCGCGACCTGCAACGTGTGTACCAGCGCACCGTCGCTCTCGAGCGCATCTCGGCGCTGGCACCGGAGCTCGACGAGCGGACGGCCGAGCTTGCCTGGAGGTTCGGTGTGGGAGAGTCGCTCGACCCGGGTGGGATGAGCGAGGCGGCCCAGGCCTTCATGCTGGTGCAGCGCCGCTTCCAGGTGGAGGCGGGTCGGGGCGCTGAGGCGGCGGCGGCGCGTGCTCTGCTGCGAGCGGCGTCGCGGTCCGGAGCGGGCCACGGGCCCGAGCTCGTCCGGTTGGCTCTGACGCTCGATCCCGCGGTGCCCGCCCGCACCGCCGCGCACCGCCTCTCCCGGCGTCGTCGTGCGAACGAGGCCCGCGAGGTGGCAGCAACCTGGCTGCACGATCTCGGCAGCAAGGAACGGGAGGAGACCGCGCCACGGCTCCGAGTCACGGTGGTCTCACCTGAGCCGACGCCGTACCGGTCGCCGCTCTTCGACCTGGTCTCGGAGCGGCCGGAACTCGACCTCACCGTGGTCTACGCGGCGCGCACGGTCGCCGGGCGCACCTGGGAGGTCGAGCCCGGGCATCGCGCCGTCTTCCTGGACGGCGTCTGCGTGCCGGGTGTCTCGCGCGTGCTGCGTCACGACTACCCGGTGACACCCGGCATCATCCGTGCCCTTGGCACGTCGCGCCCGGATGTCGTCGTCGTCTCCGGATGGAGCACGTTCGCCTCCCAGGCCGCGATCGCCTGGTGCCGCTCCCGCCACGTGCCGTATCTCCTGCTCGTCTCCAGCCACGACGAGGGGCCCAAGGCCGGCTGGCGCCGGGCGATCAAGGGCACGTTGGTACCGCCGCTCGTGAAGGGCGCGGCCGGCGGGCTGGTGCTCGGGAGGCTCTCCCGCGACTCGCTCGTCGCGCTCGGGGCGCGACCGGAACGGCTCTACGTGTTTGCCAACACGATCGACGTCCCCGCCTGGACGGCACGGGCCGACGACCTCGCCGCGCGCAGGCCCGAGCTCCGCGCGGGCCTCGGCTTGCAACCGGACGACGTCCTGGTGCTCTCCGTCGCACGGCTATCTCCCGAGAAGGGCCTCGACCTGCTCGTCCGCGCAGTGGCCCAAGCCGGCGGCGGCCTCGTGCTCTGCATCGCGGGCGAGGGGAGCGAGCGTCGGTCGCTGGAAGCCCTGGCCCACGAGCTCGACGTCCGCTTGCTGCTCCCGGGGGCGTTGCCGCACGAGCGGCTCCCCGAGCTGTACGTCGCCGCCGACGTGTTCGCCCTGCCCTCGCTGCACGAGCCCTGGGGTGTGGTCGTCAACGAGGCGGCGGCCTGTGGCTTGCCGCTCGTCCTCTCGGACCGGGTGGGAGCGGCGCCCGACCTGCTGGAGGACGGGGTGAACGGGGCACTGGTCCGCGCCGGCGACATCGGCGCTCTGGCTGCCGCCCTGCGGCGCTTCGCGGATGATCCTGCAGCGCGGATCGCGGCCGCTTCCGCCTCGCGGGAGCGGATGGCGGCGTGGGGCTACCCGACAAGCGTGGACAACTTCGTCAGAGCTGTCCGCGAGACGACCGCACGGTAGACCTCCTCCTGGAGGTCGGTCACGTGATTCCACGAGGTTCGCTCGGCGGCGCGCCGGCCACCGGCGGAGAGCGCCGCGCGCAGCCCGGTGTCGGACACCACGCGCTCGATCGCGGCGATCACCTCGTCGGAGCTGGCAGGCACGACGAGCGCCTCACCCTCGCGAAAGAACCCTGCGATGCCGCAGCGGTCGGTGACGATGACCGGGGTGCCGACCGCAGCTGCCTCCGCGGCGACAAGACCGAAGCTGTCCCCCGCCGAGGGCAGCACGAACACGTCCGCCGCGGCATAGGTGGAGAGCAGCGGTGCTTCGGTCGGCGGGAGCACGTGGATTCGCCCGGTCAGTGCCAGAGGCGGCCGCCGCTGCCCGCACGACGTCCATCACGCCGTGTCCGTCGTCCGGCCCGAGCAGGACGAGATGGAGCGACGGCAGACGCTCCACCGCGGCCAGCAGCATCTCGATTCCCTTGCCGGCGGCGATCCGACCGACGTAGAGCGACGAGTGCCGCTGCCGCGGGGATGGCGAGCCGACTCGCGCAGGTCGTCGGCGCGTACCTCGACGGGCTCGGGGAAGCCGTTGCCGCGCACGACGATCCGTTCCGCCGCGATCCCGCCGGCGAGCACCGCCTCGCGCTCCAGTTCCGAGACCACCACCACCGCATCCGCCCGGGTGGCCACGCGCGCCCCGATGGTCGCGTCGAAGAGCCGCTTGAGCCGAACCTTGCGCAAGCGCGGCTCGAACATGCCGAGCGGCTCGAAGACGGTGGGGATGCCGCGCCGGCGCGCCCAGCCCGAGGTGAGCGTGGTCACCGGGTCACGGAAGCCGAAGACGTGCACCACGTCGGGACGCGGCAGCCGTCTCAGGGCGAGCGGCAGCGTCGGGGTGATGCCCATCCAGCGGTAGCGAAGCGGCGTGGCCAGGTAGTGAACCAGGGCGCCGTCCACGTTCTCCACGCGGGAGCGACGCGCAGGAGTGGAGGAGACGTCGAGCAGCGATGTCGTGACGACGTCGACGGCGTGACCGCGCTCGGTCAGTCGGCCCACCAGCTCGCGGGCGGCAGCAACCGGGCCGCCGAAGGCCCGGGCCGGCCAGTAGGCGGGGCTCGCGAGCAGGATGCGCATCGGCCGGTCGCCCACCGTGGCAGACGTTACCGTTCGGTGATGCCCGTCCCCGACCACAGGCCGCGGATCCTCGTGCTCAACCAGTACTACTGGCCCGGTGTGGAGGCGACGGCGCAGCTGTTGTCGCAGCTGTGCGAGGCGCTGGCCGAGGATTTCGAGGTCACGGTCGTCACCGGCCAGTTGCACGGTCACGCGGCCTTGCCGGCCCGTGAGGAGCGCCACGGGGTGCAGGTGATTCGCGTGCGCGGCACCTCCTTCGAACGCTCCCAGCTGCACCTGCGGGCCGCCAACTATGCGAGCTACCTGGCCGACACGGTGTTCACCGCTCTCCGCGTCGAGCGCCCCGATCTCGTGCTGTGCATGACCGACCCGCCGGTGGTCGGGGACGTCGGGCTGCTCGTTGCCCGGCGGTTCGGCGCGCCGCTGCTCGTGATCAGCCAGGACGTGTTCCCCGAGGTGGCGGAGAAGGTGAAGCGGCTGGAGAGCAAGCTCGCGATCGGCCTTCTGCGGCAGCTCGTGCGGCTCTACCTGGAGCGCGCCGACCGTGTGGTGGCGATCGGGGAGACGATGAAGCTGCGACTGGAGGCGAAAGGAGCGGCGCCCGAGCGCGTCGAGGTGATCCCGAACTGGGTCGACACACAGGAGATCACGCCTCAACCGCAGGACAACGACTGGGCGCGCGGCCACGGGCTGACCGATGCGTTCGTGGTCATGCATTCGGGCAACATCGGGCATGCCCAGGATCTGGACACGCTGGTCCGGGCGGCGACCTTCCTCAGAGACGTCGAGAGCCTGCGCATCGTCGTCGCCGGGTTCGGCGCTCGGCACACGGAGCTGACCTCTCTGGCGATGCGGCTCGAGGTCGCCGAGGCCGTGCGCTTCCTGCCCTATCAGCCGCGTGACGTGCTCGCGGAGTCCCTGTCTGCCGCAAGCATGCACTTCGTCGGTCTCGCGCGTGGCCTGTCCGGGTTTGTCGTCCCGAGCCGTCTGTACGGGATCCTGGCGGCGGGCCGGCCGGTGATCGTGGGTGCGGACGCCGACAGCGAGACGGCCCGGCTGGTGGAGCGCGTGGGGTGCGGGATCGTGCTACCGCCGGGGCGGCCCGAGCTCGTCGCCGGTGTTGTGCGCGACGCGATGGAGGGCCGTTACGACCTGGAGGCGATGGGGGCGCTCGGGCGCGAGTACGTGGAGCGCGAGGGCGACCGGTCGATCGCCTTCGCGCGTTACCGTCGGACTGTGCGCGACCTGGTGGCCAGCAGCCGCCTGTAGAGCTCGTCCACGTCGTTCACGAGACGCGATACCGCATAGCGGTCGTGCACCTTGGCAGAACCCGCTTCGCCCATCCGGCGGCGCAGGTCGGGGTCGCGGGCGAGCCGCTCCAGCCGCTCCGCCATCGCGTGCGTATCACCTGCGCGCACCACGAAGCCGGACACCCCGTCCTCCAGGACGTCGCGGACGCCGCCGACGTTGGTCGCTACTGCCGGTACGCCGGCCGCCAACGCCTCGATCAGCACGACGGGGGTGCCCTCATTCGCGGACGTCAGGAGGAAGGCGTCGCAGATCGCGTACCAGGGTGCAACGTCGTCCTGGTAGCCGAGAAACAGGCATGAGCGCGCGACACCGCGGTTGTGGGCGAGTTGCTCGAGCTCGGCACGGTCGGTGCCGTCGCCCACGAGCAGCAGCAGCGCGTCGACGCCGCGTTCGCGGAGCGAGGTGAGCGCATCGAGCAGATCGGTCGTGCGCTTGACCCCGGTCATGCGACCGAACCAGCCGACCACGAACCGGTCCGGTGAGACGCCGATCCGGCGCCGGATCTCGGCCGGCTGCTCGGTGGTCGTGACACGCGGACCGAGATCGATGCCCAGACGCACCACCTCGAACTTGGCGGCGGGGGCCACCCCGAGCCCGACGAGGTCGTCTCGCACCTCGGGACTGACGGCTATGAGGCGGTCGGTGAAGCGCGCCAGAACCGTTTCGATCAGCCGGAAGGCGCGTGTGCCGAGCCCCCCGAAGTAGCCGCGCAGCACATGCCCGTGAAACGTGTGGACGACGATGATGTGCCTGCCGCCGACGGAGGCGAGGCGAGCGGCGAGCCGCCCGACGGCGCCGGCCTTTGCGGTGTGGGTATGCACGATGTGGGGGCGTACGCGGCGAATCACGCGCGCGAGCCGGATGGCGGCGACGATGTCGCGGATCGGTGAGAGCTCGCGCGAGAGACCGTCGACGCGCACGATCTTCACACCCGCGCGCTCCGCGACGAACTCCATGGACTCCTCGCCCCGCGCGATCTCGCCTGTGACCAGTGTCGTCTCGTACCCGCGCTCGGCGAGCCCGCGCGAGAGGTAGGAGACATGGAGGGCAGGGCCGCCCACGTTGAGTCGGGCGATCACCCTGACGACGCGGATGGGCTCCTCGGGCGGTGACGCCATGAGCGGGTACGGTAGCGGCGTGGTCGCGCTCAAGGTGCTCTTCTTCGGCTCGCTCGGCTGCCTGGCCTGGACGCACGCGGCCTATCCGCTCGCCGCGGGGCTCCTGGCTCGTGTCCGCTCCCGACCGGTCCGGGGCGATGCGGGCTACGAGCCGGACGTGACGGTGGTGATCGCCGCGTACAACGAGGAGCCCGTGATCGAGCGTCGGCTCGCAAACCTGCTCGCACAGGACTACCCCGAAGGCAAGCTCGCGGTCGTCGTCGCCTCCGACGCCTCGACCGACCGGACGAACGAGCTCGTGGCGGGGGTGGCTGCCGCGGAGGAGCGCGTCTCGCTGCTCGACTGTCCCCGCGGAGGCAAGGTGGCGGCGCAGGATCGCGCGGTGAGGGCCGCGACGAGCGAGGTGGTGGCGTTCTCGGATGCCAACGCGACGTGGGCGGCGGACGCGCTGCGCCGCCTCGTCGAGGCGCTGGCCGATCCCGAGGTCGCCTATGCCTGCGGTCAGCTGAAGCTGGAGCCGGCGGCGGGTGGCAACCGCGAGGGTGCCTACTGGCGCTACGAGATGTGGCAGCGCGCGAGTGAGTCGCGGCTGGGCTCGGTCACCGGCGGGAACGGTTCGATCTATGCCATGAAGCGGGCCGACTACGTCGAGGTTGATCCGCGCATGGGCCACGACCTCTCGCTGCCCTACCGCATGGTGCAGCGTGGCAGGCGCGCGGTGTACGTGCCCGCGGCGCACGCCTTCGAGAAGCCGACGCCGAGCAATCTGTCGGAGTACCGGCGCAAGGTGCGGATGTTCGAGCATTGCTGGTTGATCACGTTGCGCGGGGGGATGCTGCGCAAGCTGCCGCCGCTCTATCTGGCGCAGATCGTCTCGCACCGTGTGCTCCGCTACGGCAGCGGCCTGCTGCACCTCGTGCTGCTCGGGACGAATGTGGCGCTGCTCGGCGAGGGGTGGCTCTACTGGCTCGTGCTCGCCGGGCAGCTGGCCTTCCTCGGCGCGGTGGCCGCGGGCGTGCCGATCGCGCGGTACTACGCGTTCGTCACGTGGGCCACGGTGCAGGCGCTCTTCAACTACCTGCGCCGTGGCGTACCCGCGACGTGGGAGGCGGCGGAGGGGACGCGGTGAACCGCGCGGCCGACGTCGCGATCGCAGGGCTGGGTCTTGCGGTCTCGGCGCCGCTCCTGGCACTGGGCGCCCTCGCCGTGAAGCTGCAGGACAGGGGGCCGGTGCTCTTCCGCCAGACGCGCGTGGGCAAGGACGGCGAGGACTTCGAGCTGCTCAAGCTGCGGACGATGGTCGTCGACGCCGAGCAGAAGGGTGCGGGCTACGCGGTGAACAAGGGGGACGCCCGGATCACGCCGGTCGGTCGCCTCCTGCGGCGCGCGTCGATCGACGAGCTGCCGCAGCTCTGGAACATCGTGCGCGGCGAGATGTCGGTGATCGGCCCGCGCCCGACGCTGCGCTACCAGGTCGAGCGCTACGACGGGCGCCAGCGCCATCGTCTCGACGTCCGTCCGGGGCTCACCGGCTGGGCGCAGATCCACGGCCGCGCTTCCCTGCCCTGGGCCGAGCGCATCGAGCTCGACCTCTGGTACGTCGAGCACCGCTCCCCGCGGGTCGACCTGCGCATCCTCCTGCGCACCCCCTTCGCCCTGTTCGGCGGCACCTACAAGGGCGATCACGGCGGCTGGCGGTAGCGGGCCCCTGCACTCGTGAGCGCGCCGCAGGGTGTCGACTCTGAGCGGTAGCCTCGACCACGTATGACCACGGTTCTCTTCACGTGCTCCGGCCAGCGTGTCGACATCGTCTCCGCCTTCCGGGAAGCCGGCGCGACGACCGTGGCCGCGGATGTCGATCCGCTCTCCCCGACCCTCTACCACGCGCAGGCGCGGGTCCTGGTGCCGCGGGTCTCCGACCCGGAGTACGTCCCCGCGCTCCGGCGCGTGGTGGCCGAGCACGATGTCCGCCTGATCGTCCCGCTCACCGATCTCGACCAGCACGTGCTCGGGCGTAATCGTGACGCGCTCGCGCCCGCGCTCGTGCTCGTGCCCGACCCGGCGGTCTGCGAGACGATGGGGGACAAGTGGCTCGCACACCGCTTCTTCGAGGCCGCGGGCATCGCCTCGCCCCGTTCGTGGCTCCCGGCGGACGTCCCGGCCGACGCCCGCTACCCGCTCCTCGTCAAGGTGCGCGAGGGGTTCGGCTCGCGTCACATCTATCGCGCCGCGAACGGGGCGGAGCTGGCCTTCTTCCTGCGCTACACGCAGGTCGACTCGTTCGTGCAGGAGACGTGTCTCGGGGAGGAGTTCTCGATCGACGTCTTCTGCGACCTGGAGCGTCGCTGCCTCGGCGCCATCCCGCGCTCGATGATCCTCTCCAAGGGAGGTGAGTCGATCCGCGGACGCTCCCTGCGCGACGATGAGCTCGTTGCGCACGGCGCGCAGATCGCGGAAGCGATCGGCATCGTCGGTCCGGCCAACATCCAGTGCTTCCGCGAGCCGGACGGCACGTTGCCCGTGACCGACGTCAACCTGCGCTTCGGCGGCGGCTTCCCCGTGCCCTGGCGCGCCGGTTCCGGCTACGCCGACCTGGCCTTGGCACTGGCCCGCGGCGAGCGCCCGGAACCGCGGCTGGGTCAATTCCGCGAGGGCGTGGTCATGAGCCGGTTCTTCTCCGACTTCTGCCTCGTCGAAGGCGAGGACGGCACGCTCCGCCCGCTCACAGCAAGCGATTCCAGCTGAGACCTGGGGTCGGCCCGGACACGACATCACGACTCCGCGGCCGCCGGCCGGGTGCCCCGAACGGAGCCCAGCTGTTTCGCAAGGCGGCGATCATGACTTTGCAACCCCGTGTTGCAACGTCGGTTGGGCGGCGGCACTGAGTTGCGGGCGTTGGCTTTCCGAGGAGCGCGCGCGGTACCGTGTGCCGATGCGGTACGTCGTCACGGGGGCTGCCGGCTTCATCGGCTCCCACCTCGCACATGCCCTGCTCGAACAGGCTCACCAGGTCGTGGGGCTCGACTGCTTCACGGACTACTACGACGTCGCGCTCAAGGAGGAGAACGCCGCCGGCCTCGACGTGAGGCGCCTCGACCTCTCCCGCGACGAGCTGGATTTCTCGGGCTTTGACGGCGTCTTCCACTTGGCGGGTCAGCCGGGGGTACGGAGCTTCGGGGATGCGTTCGAGACCTACCTCACCCGCAACGTGCTGGCCTCCCAGAGAGTCTTCGAGGCGGCCGCTCGTGACGGGGTGCGCGTCGTCTTTTCCTCGTCCTCGTCGATCTACGGTGAGGCGGAGGCCTACCCGACCGCCGAGGACGTGACGCCGCGGCCGGTCTCGCCCTACGGCATCACCAAGCTCGCCTGCGAGCATCTCGCGCGCGCCACGGCGCGGAGCTTCGGTCTCGACGTGGTCGTGCTCCGCTACTTCAACGCTTTCGGGCCGCGCCAGCGCCCGGACATGGCCTTCACCCGCATCGCGCTCGCCCTCGCAGGCGGCGGTCCGTTCAACCTGTTCGGCGACGGACATCAGTCGCGAAGCTTCACCTATGTCAGCGACATCGTGGGAGCGACGATCGCGGCCATGCAGGCGGGCGGCGGTACTTACAACGTGGGCGGAGGCACCGAGGCGACGATGGAGGAGACGATCGCCATTCTCGAGTTGCTGGCCGGGCGCACCCTCGAAGTCCGCCGCCACCCGGCCGTGCCGGGCGACCAGCGCCGCACCCAGGCGGACACGGCACGCATCCGCACCGAGCTCGGCTGGGAGCCGCGGGTGAGCCTGGAGGAAGGACTCGCCGAACAGTGGAAATGGGCCGCTGGTAGGGTCGCTGCGCGATGAGCCGAGCCGGGCAGAACGATCCGCGTGAAGAGCAGGAGGTCGACCTACGCTCCGTCGCCTCGCGTCTGGCGGCGCGCTGGTGGCTACTTGCAGCGGGCCTGATCGGGGGCGGCCTCCTGGGGATAGCGGCGGCCGCAGGCGGTGGCCAGGTCTTCCGCGGTGAGACGCTGCTCTACCTGGGGCAACCGTTCGGTACGGGCGGTCAGATCACCAGCCTCGCCACCAACCCGCGCACCGTCAGCGAGATCATCCGCTCCGAGACCGCGCTCACCCAGGCCGCGAACGAGAGCGGCCTGCCCGTGGCGCGCCTGCGCGGACACGTGACGTCCCAGGCCGTCACCACCACCGGCCAGACGCGGATCACCTCCCCGCTCGTGGTGATCGCGGTGGAAGGACCCTCACGCGACAAGGTGGAGAAGGCGGCCGATGCGCTCGCGCAGGAGGTGATCGCGAACGTCGCTACCTACGTGGACAAGAAGATCGAGCTGCTCGACGCACAGATCGCCTCGAGCGAGGAGGAGCTCGCGCGCGTCGACCAGCGCGTCAACGACGCGGTCGCACAGCTGCAGGACGTGCGCGCCGACAAGACGCTGTCCAGCACGGAGAAGCTGATCGCCACCTCGAGCCTCAACTCGACGATCGGGTTCGCCGAGCAGCGTCGCGGCACCGTCCAGCAGGAGCTCTTCCAGAATCAGCAGCTGCTGTCGCTGGCCGAGAACGTCGAGAAGAGCCGCGTCGTCGAGCCCGCCACCGCGAGGCGCACGACGGCGACGAGCCGGCGGAACGGCGCGGTCGTGGGCGCTGTCGTGGGTCTGATCCTGGGCTCCCTCGCGGCCTGGGCGCTCGAGCCCTTCACGCGACGCCGACGCGGGTAGCTCGCCGAGAGGCCGTCGTGCTGGAGGGGAAGAGCGTTGCCGTCGTCGTCCCGGCCTACCGGGAGGAGCATCTCGTGCAGGAGACGCTGCGTGGCATCCCGGCGTTCGTGGACACCATCGTCGTGGTCGACGACTGCTCTCCGGACGCCACTGCCGATCGGGCTCGTGAGGTGGGGGATCCGCGCGTTGAGGTGATCCGCCACGAGCGAAACGGCGGGGTGGGCGCGGCGATCGTCACGGGCTACGAGCGGGCGCGCGAGCTCGGCGTGGACGTGACCTGCGTGATGGCGGCCGACAACCAGATGGACCCGGACGAGCTGGAGAGCCTTGTTGGGCCGGTTGCCCGCGGCGAGACCGACTACGCCAAGGCGAACCGCCTGGTCAGCGGCGAGGCGTGGAAGCTGATTCCTCGCTCGCGCTACCTCGGCAACGCTGTCCTCTCCTTGCTGACGAAGGTGGCCTCCGGCTACTGGCACGTGGCCGATTCCCAGGCCGGCTACACGGCCCTCTCGCTGCCTGTGTTGCGCCGTCTCGACCTGGAGCGCGTCTACCGCCGCTACGGCTTCCCCAATGACATGCTCGTGCACCTGAACGTGGTAGGCGCCCGCGTGCGCGACGTGCCCTCACGCCCCATCTACGGCGTCGGCGAGAAGTCCGGCATCCGCATCCGCCGCGTCGCCCCGCGCATCGCGTGGCTCCTGTTCAAGGGCTTCTGGTGGCGGCTCAAGGAGAAGTACGTGATCCGTGACTTCCACCCCCTTGTCTTCTTCTACGGTCTGGGGGCGCTGATGACAGGGCGTGGGGGGCGCGCTCGGCGTCGCGGTGTCGGTGCGGCGCTTCTTCGGGCACGCGATCACCACCCCCACGATCGTGCTGGTCGCGCTGCTGCTGATCTCCGGCACGCAGTTCACCCTGTTCGCGATGTGGTTCGACCAGGAGTCGAACAAGGAGCTCCGCTGAGGCAGTACTGGCTCAGTCCAATCTGAAGTCCCGCAGTTGGTCGCCACACAACATCCCCCGGTGGCGTAGTCTATACTGACGACATTGATCAATGTCTGAGGTTGAGGCAACAGCGGCCACCACGGAAGTCGAGGTAGTGCTACATTCATGTACATGATCGAGAGAGAGGTCGGGGTGGCGGAGCTGCGGCAGAACCTCAGCCGCTATCTGCGGCGCGTCGAGCTGGGGGAGCGCCTCGTCGTCACCGACCGCAACAGGCCTGTTGCCGAGCTCACGCCGCTGAGCGGTTCCCGGCGCGCGCTCGACAGGCTCGTCGCGGAGGGCAAAGTCTCGCCGCCGCGCCGGAAGACGCTCCCTCCCCCGCTTGAGTTGGACGGTAACCAGTATCGACTGAGCGCTGCCTTGAAGGCGATTCGCACGGATCGCTAGTGACGCTCCTCTACCTGGACTGCTCGGCGCTCACGAAGCTCGTGCTCCGGGAGCCCGAGAGCGCCGCCCTCCGCGCCTACCTCGAAGGCGATGACCTGGTCTCCAGCGAGCTCGTGCTCACCGAGTTGCCACGCGCCGTCCGCCGGGCGGCCGGCGACGACGCACGGACACTCAGAGCGCTTCTTCGTACTGCCGGCGGTGTCCTCGACGCGCTGGCGCTTGCTCGTCTCGATCGCGCGGTGCTCCTCGCTGCCGGTGCGATCACCGAGCCAACCCTGCGGGCGCTCGACGCGATCCACGTCGCTACGGCGGTCGACGTCGCTCCCGTCGATGCCTTCGTCACCTACGACCAGCGGCAAGCGGCGGTGGCGACGCTGGCCGGGTTCCAGGTCGTCGCGCCGGTCTGACGCGTCCCGTCAGCCCGAGGCGCGAGGCGCCCACAGATCGACCCAGCGGCCGAACAGCAGCCGCGCGTCGGCGACCATCTCCGGCAGCGCCGTACGGAACTCCGCCAGCAGGCGCTCCAGGCCACCTTCCCCGAGCACGGCTTGCGCGGCCGCTTCGTAGGCCGGCACCCGCGCCCACTCGTCGGCCATCTCGGCCGTCACCTCGAGGTGGAACTGCACCCCGTAGGCCACACGCCCGACCCGGAAGGCCTGGTGCGGGTAGGCGGGCGAGGTGGCGAGCAGCGTCGCACCCTCGGGCAGGTCGAAGGTGTCGCCGTGCCACTGCAGCGTGGGCCGCGGCCAGTTCAACCCGGCGAACACCGGATCTGCAGCAGCCGCCTCCGTCGCGTGGACGGGGAGGACGCCGACCTCCGGCGTCCCGCCCGCCGCGAACCTGAGCTCCGAGGCTCGAGGCCAGGAGCTGCACACCGAGGCACGAGCCCCAGA
Organism: uncultured Actinomycetes bacterium; assembly: GCA_963738505.1. Classification (GTDB taxonomy): domain Bacteria; phylum Actinomycetota; class Thermoleophilia; order Gaiellales; family Gaiellaceae; genus Gaiella. The sequence goes on from CAVTWR010000006.1 coordinate 107,186, forward strand.
AGGGCAGGCCCGACTCCACCGCCTCGCGGATCAACCGCTTCTCGCCCACCAGCCACGGGAGGGTCGGCCTCGTCGTTCACGCTCATCGGCCCGCCCATCGCCACGACCGCGTCGAATGCCTCGACCGAGCCCGGCAGCGGCTCTCCCTCGTCCAGTTCGACCCGGTGGATCCGCGCCCCGCGCTCCACCAGCACGTCCTCGAAGGCCCCCGGGGGCTCGCAGGCGATGTGCTGCAGGACAAGGACGTCCACACCTCAACTCTACGCTGTGCGTCCGGGCGGTCTACCGGATCGTGCGGAAGCAGTTCCGGACGTCCTCCACGAACAGCCGGGGTTGCTCGAAGGCGGCGAAATGGCCACCCCTCTCGGGCTCGTGCCAGGATGCCGAGCCCGTCGATCGTGGTGCGGAACTGGCCCAGCGCGTCGAGTCGCACTTCGCACCGCCGCCAGTCGTAGTCACGGGCCCAGTACTCGCACAGCGCCTGCACGCGCTCCAGAGGGGCGCCCTGACTCCAGTCGTCCACGAGCTCGCGGTCCGGCCAGCGTATTCGAGCGAGCCTCGAGCGGAGGTCGTCGAGAACATCGTCGGGGATGTCGAGAATGAAGGGCGCGATCTCCTCGGCGTCCCCACCTGTCATGGGGTCGACCACCGTCGGCCAGGCCGCGCGCACTGGGCACTGGGCAGACCTGCCACGCGGCAACCGTACGTGGCGCCCGTCAGGGCCGTCAACACGCCCATCGACTACCGTGACCAGACGGTGAACGTGCTCTCCATCCAGTCCCGCGTCGCCTACGGCCATGTCGGCAACGCGGCCGCACAGTTCACGCTGCAGCGGCTCGGACATGCGGCGTGGCCGGTGGAGACCGCGTACCTCTCCAACCACCTCGGGCACCCCACGTGGCGTGGCCGCTTCCCCGCGGCGGAGGAGGTGGCGGAGGTCGTCGCAGGGCTCGACGAGCTCGGTGTGCTCGCGCGCTGTGATGCGGTGCTGAGCGGGTATCTCGGCTCACGCGAGAACGGCGAGACCGTGGCCGATGCCGTCGGGCGCGTGCGTGCCTCCAGGCCCGCGGCCGTCTACGCTTGCGACCCGGTGATGGGCGACCGGGGCATCGGTCTCTTCGTCGGGCCGGAGGTGCCCTCCGTCTTCGCGGAGACGCTGCTGCCGCTCGCCGACCTGACCTTCCCCAACGCGTTCGAGCTGGAGCACATCACCGGCCAGGGAACCGCCACGCTGGAAGGCGCGCTCGAGGCCGCGGGGTCGCTACTGGGCCTGATGCGTCCGGGAGCGACCGTCGTGGTCACGAGCCTGCTGCGGGAGGACGCGGCCGCCGGGCAGATCGAGACTCTGGCCGTCCGCGCGGACGAGGCGTGGCTGGTGGCGACGCCGCGCTACGACGCCCCGCCACACGGGGCCGGAGACTGCTTCGCCGCGCTTTTCCTCGGGTTGTACCTGCAGGATCCCGACGTCGAGTCGGTGCTCGGGCTGGCCGCGACCGCGATCCACGCGGTGATCGAGGCCTCGGCTGCGGCAGGAACGGACGAGCTGCTGCTCGTCCCCACCCAGGACCGTCTGCTCCCTGCGCGGGCCGAGTTCGTGCCCACCCGGGTCGGCTGACGTGTCCCGTGCCGGCGCCGACCGGAACCAGGAGGACGAGGACGACCGCCTGCTTCGCGACGACCGCCCGCCGATCTGCCCCGCGTGCGGCGTCACCAACGGCCTGGCCCTGGGCGAGAACGGCAGGGTCGTGCCCGTCTGCCTCGAGTGCGGATTCTCCGAGGCGGCCGCGACCGACGGCTGGGATCGCTGAGCGCCCGCCGAGACGCTTGCCCGCGATCGGGCGACCGCGTAGGTTCGCACTACGTCAACCGAGGAGGAACACCCAGATGAGCTCGAAGTCCACCGCCACCCCCGAGAACGCCCTCTCCCCGCAGGAGGTCGACGAGCGGCTGAACAGCACGGCGCTCGCGCGGCTCGCCTCCTATCGCGCGGACGGGATGATCCACCTCACCCCGATCTGGTTCCACTGGACCGGGGAGGTCTTCCAGCTCACGCTCGGCGCGGGCCGTGTCCACCTCAAGAACCTGGCGCTCGACTCGCGCGTCTCCATCCTCGTCGACCAGGATCCCCGGATGGAGCACGGGCTGGCGGCGGGCGCCTGGGCGATCATGTGCCGCGGCCACGCCGAGCTCTCACAGGACGACGCGCTGATCCGCGCGGTCACGCACGCCGTGCTCGAGAAGGCGCTCGGCTCGGCCGACGCGGAGCAGTACACCGAGCCGATCATGGCGGAAGGCCGCACGATCGTGACCATCACCCCGAAGGACTGGCTGACCTGGGACTACAACAAGGGCGACTGACGGGGCGTTCACGCGCTCGGGGTGAACTTCTTGCGAGGCCCTGAAGGGCCCCGCCAGGGCTGTGCCGCGCTCGGGATGGACTTCTGGCGATGCGCTGAACGGCCTCGCCAGCGCTGATGCCGCGCTCGGGAAGGGTTCCTTGCGAGGCCGTGAAGGGCCCCGCCGGCGCTCAGAGACGCCTCAAAGCGCTGCGAGGGCCGGCGCCACGCGGCGATACGCCTCCAGCCCGGCGGCCAGCGGGTCGTCCGAGATGGCCTGGACGCAGACGTGGTCTGCCCCCGCAGCAAGGTGCTCGGCCACGCGGGCGCGCACCGCCTCCTCGTCTCCCCAGGCCACGATCCGGTCGACCAGCCGGTCGGAGCCGCCGTGCGCCACGTCCGCCTCGGTGAAGCCCTGCCAGAGCAGGCTGTTGCGGAAGTTCTCGACACCGAGATACCACGCGAGGTAGGCGCGACCGACCCGCCGGGCCTCGGTGGCGTCCGTCTCCAGCAGAAAGGCCTGCTCGGGGGCAAGCAGCTGGCCGGGGCCGAGTATCTCGCGCGCGATCGCCGTCGCCTCCGGGGCCGTCAGGTAGGGATGCGCACCGTCCGCCCGCTCCGCGGCCAGGCGCAGCATCGGCGGGCGTAACGCCGCCAGCACCCTCGCCACCGGCGCCGTCTGCGCAGCCGCACCGGGGAGCGGGCTGACGAAGGCCGCGTTGTCCATCGCCTCCAGGTACGAGCGCATCAGCGCGAGCGGCTTCTCGTAGCGGTGCCCGCGTGGGTCGACCTGCTCGCGATGGCTGATGCCGAGCCCGAGCAGGAAGCGGCCCGGGTAACTCTCCTCGAGCGTGCGGGTCGCCGTGACCATCGTCACCGCGTCCCGGGCCCAGATGTTCGCGATGCCGGCTCCGAAGACGATCCGGCTCGTGCCGGCGAGGACACCCGCGGCGTTCGTGAACAGCTCGCGGGTGCCGAGACCTTCGCCCGTCCAGATCGCCCCGTACCCGAGCTCCTCGAGCTCATGCGCGAACTCGACACCCTGCGACCTCCCCATCACCTCCAACGGCACGGAGAAGACGCCGACCCGGCCGATGGCGGGGAGGTGCGCGCTGGCCACATCGTGGAGCCTACGCATCTGCGGGCGGCGCGGGTGGCCGCACAACGAGCGGAGCCCGGGGGACCCCGGGCTCCGAGACGTTCCGGCCGACGCGAGGTGAGGCTACGTCTTGTCCGACTCCTCCGCCTGCTCCGCCACCGCGGGCTCGACGGGCGTTGCGGTGGTGGCCGTCGGCGGCTCCGGTGAGCTGGAGGTGACGTTCTCCGAAGCGCTCTTCGCAGCCGCGGCGGCTGCTGCAGCGCCGGCGGCGATCGTCCCCTTCATGTCGGCGAGGCTCTCGCCCCCTTCCTTCAGAGTCGTCACCGCGCCGAAGGCGATGACCACGGCGAGGATCAGTCCGATCCAGGCCCAGAACGTACGGAACTCGTTGTCGACGAGGACCTTGAGGATCGTGCTCAGCAGGAGCAGACCCGCGACCAGGGCCGTGATCATGCCCCGTGAGATGGGGAGCGCGATCTTCACGCCCATCAGCTGCAGGATCTCCCACGCGATCAGCACAAGGAGCAGGATTCCGGCGAGTGAGCCCCAGCCGTGCCACATGCTGACTCCGGCGCTCAAGACGTCGGAGAACTCGACTTCGTTCCAGTTGAAGAACGAAGCGATCAGCATCAGCGCCGATCCGCCAAGTACGAGCTTCGCTCCGTTCGAGAGCTTCGAGATGTCCATCCCGGACGCTTCCTTTCTGGCGTGGCGGCCCGGAGCCCGGGCCCTTCTCACGACAGATACCTCCGCGGCTGCTCGAATCCTGCCTCTCAATGCACGCGAAACGCGAGAACCCTGTTTCTGACATGCGGATGGCTCTGCGGCATCGAGGCGAACGGCCCGCCGCGTTCGAGCTCGGTCCAGCGCCCACCCGTGGAGAGCGTTGCCAGGGTCTCGGCGTACCCGGCGACCGGTTCGTCGTCGCGCAGCGTGAACACGATCATCCCGCCCCGGCGGGTGACCCGGCAGAGCTCGGGCAGGCAACCCGCCGGGGCGTGCCCGGTCGTCAGCACACCGCAGGCCACAACCGCGTCGTAGGCGTCGGTGGTGATAGGGAGGGGCTGCCCGAGCGTGGCCACGAGCAGCGAGCGGTAGGCGCCGGTCAACTCAGCCTGTCGCAGCATGCCGGCGGAGAGATCGAGCGCGTCGATCGTGCCGAACCCGAGCCGCTCGAGCAGGACACCGACCTGGCCGGTCCCAGCGCCCACGTCCAGCACCCCGGCCGACCGGGGCACCAGCCGCTCGGCAACGGCCACGAGAGCGGCCGGGCCGTGCCAGTCGAGATCCTCGTCGTAAACCTCCGCGATGCGGTCGTACTCGGCACCGAGCTCCTCGGGGCTGGAGGCGCCGTACAGGCGATCGACGTCGACGCCGCTTTCGCGCTGGTCGCTCATGCCCGCCTGCGCAGCCCTCTGGCGAAGATGGCTGTGGCGATGATCCCCGCCAGCGCGCTGAAGGCGAAGCCGAGGGGGCGGCTGACGAGGCTGCCGAGCCCGACGGCCGCGGGGGTCACGCCGAGGGCGGCCGGGCCGAGCAGGTAGGTACGGTCGCGGATGCGGGGGCCGCCGAGGAACGTCGCCGCCGACACGACGATGGCCGCGGCTCCGAAGACCAGAGCCGGGGCGACCGAGTCGACGAGATCGGCGGCCCAGGCGACCAGCCCGATGACGCCGACGAGGGCGAGCCCGGCGCCGACGGCGAGGGCCCGCACGTCCCGGCGGACGAGCGAGCGGAGCGCCGCTCCGTCCGGCGACGAGGGAGAGCGGGGACGCGCCGCGTTGCTGCGCGACGCGCCCCCGGAACGCCGTCTCGTCAGACCGAAGCCTTCGCTGCTGCACCGTCGGCACGGTGCTCGGCCAGCACCGTGCCACGGTGGCGCTGGACGGTGCTGTACCAGACGAGGCCCACCGCCAGCAGGATCGCGGTGACCACGAGCGGACCCCACTTCTGGTACCAGAGATCGCCGTAGAACTCGACGCGCGGCCACATCAGGTTCACGATCATCGCCAGCCCGTAGAGGATGGCGATCGCGTTCGTGACCACGCCCCACTTGCCGAGCGCGAACAGCCCGTCGCCCCGGTCGGCCAGGTTGTTCGGCCAGCCGGCGAGCCGCTTGCGGAGAAGCTGCGAGGTCACACCGAGATAGGCGACGTACATGAGGATGATCCCCATCGAGATGATGATCGTGAACGCCTTGGGGTTGCCGATGTTGGAGGCGAGGATCAGCAGGCCGATGATCCCGGCCACGAGCGCAGGCACCACCGGCACCCGGCGGGTGCCGGAGACGCTGGCCAGCTGCCGCGCGAACGGCAGGTTGTCGTCTCGTCCCATGGCGAAGAGGATCCGCACCGACATGGCGTGGATGGCCAGGCAGCAGACGAAGATGGCGATGGCCACGTCGATCAGGAAGATCTTGCCCAGCGTCGAGCCGAGCACGTCGGTGGTGATCGTGGCCAGACCGCCGGCGAACGGCCCGTCCTGGGCAGTGGAAGAGGCGCTCATCTGCGCGAAGCCGATCAGCAGGAAACCCATGATTCCCGCGGTGGCCAGCGCTCTGATCACCGACTTCGGTGCGACCCGTCTCGGGTCGTCCGTCTCCTCGGCGAGCGAGCCGGCCGAGTCGAAGCCGTACATCACGTAGAGCGGCATGATGCCGCCGATCAGCACCGCTCCCATCCAGCCCCATTGATGGCCGGCGCCCGTGCCGTTCGTCTCGAACAGCACGCCGGGCCCGCGGGTGATGTGGACGATGTAGAGGAGGATCAACCCGGCGGCGCCGATCAGCTCGGCGATCACGCCGATGTTGTTGATCCTGGACATGGCGCGCACGCCGAGGATGTTGATGGCGGTGGTGAGCACGATCATGATCGCCCCGAGAATCAAGCCGTTCTTGGCGAACGCAGGATCGAGGAAGGACGGGAAGTCCGCGGCCGGACAGGTGTCGGTGCCCTCGGTGCACTTGACGAACTGGAAGCCACTCCAGACCTGCGGCAGGATCACCTGCCAGCCGACCGCCACTGCCGGGATCGTCACGATCTGCGCGCAGAGGTAGATCCACCCGTTGTTCCAGGCGAAACCCTTGTCGGAGACCCGCTTCGACCACTGGTAGACGGAGCCGGCGAGCGGGTAGTGGGCGGAGAGCTCCGCGAACTGCAGGGCCACCATCATCTGGCCGACGAACACGAACGGCCAGAACCAGATGAAGGCGGGGCCGGCGAAGAGGAAGCCGAGATACGAGGTCTGGAACATCCCGGTGAGGATCGAGATGTACGAGAAACCGGCTGCGAACGAGCTGAAGCCGCCCAGCGACCGGTGCAGCTCCTGCCGGTAGCCGTGACCGGCGAGGTCGTGACTGTCGCGTTCCTTGCTCAACGGATCACCTCTGCTGTCGGGCGCGCTCCGGGGAGCCCGCATTGCCGGACGCGAGGTTTCTACCACGTTTGCAGGACGATTTGAAGCCCGCGGGTTGCGGTGGCGGCAGGAGAAGCGGCGCGAACGGGGTAGCATTCCCCGATGCGGGCCTCCGTCGACAGGGTGGGTGTGGGCTTCGACGGTCGGCCGGGCCGAGACGCGCACCCGATCCGCCGCCGATCGGCCGGCTGAAGCGTCCAATCATTCATGCTCAGCCGTCTCCTTCTCTTCGCCGCGATCGCCCTCTACGGGACCGCGTTGGCGCTGGCCCCGACCGCCGGCGCGTCGACGTTCCTGCGCCCGGGGATCCACGACGACGCCGAGGTCCTGTTCGGGAACCCGGACCGGGTGTTCCCGATCCTGCAGCAGCTTCACACCAAGCTGCTCCGCGTCAACCTGCGTTGGGGCGGGCCGCGCGGAGTGGCGACCGAGCAGCCGGGCAACGCGACCGACCCCTTCGATACGGCCTACGACTGGCGCCCCTACGACCGTGCCGTCAAGCGCGCCGGGCAGATCGGGGTGGGCGTGATCTTCACCATCCTCGGCACTCCGAGCTGGGCCACCACGGAATCGAGCTGGAACGTCGCACCCACGAACGCGGTGGATCTGCGCAAGTTCGCAACGGCTGCCGCGCGTCGCTACGACGGCACGCGAATCGACGAGGTGGGAGAGCGGCTTCCCGCCGTGCGCCTGTGGACGGCCTGGAACGAGCCGAACAGCCCCGTCTTCCTGAAGCCGCAATGGGTGAGGGCGGCGACGGGTGAGTGGGTCGCCCAGAGCCCGATCGACTACGCCCGCATCTGCAACGCGGTCGTCGCCGGGGTCAAGTCGGTGCAGGCAAAGGCCAAGGTTGCGTGCGGTGACACCTCCCCCCGCGGCAACAACAACCCGTCGTCCTCCCGTCCGTCGGTGTCGCCCATCGCGTTCCTCGAAGGGATGTGGAAGGCCGGCGCGCGAGGATTCGACGCGTTCGCGCACCACCCGTACTACGGCCAGCCGAGCGAGACGCCGGACACGCCCCCGCCGCCCGGGCTGCGCGGCCAACCGTCGACGGCGGTCACATTGGGCAACTTCGAGATCCTGACCACGGCGCTGACGAGGACCTACGGGCCGCAGATGCGCATCTGGATCACCGAGTACGGCTACCAGACGAGCCCGCCCGACCGGATCTTCGGCGTCTCCCTGCCCGATCAGGCGCGGTACATGGATCAGGCCTACCGCAAGCTGAAGAAGAACCGGCGCGTGGACGTCTTCATCTGGTTTCTGCTCCGCGACGAGGCTCGCACGGACGGCTGGCAGTCTGGGCTGTACACCCGGGGCTGGAAGCGCAAGGACGCGCGCGAGACGTTCGAGCACCTGGCCGAGACGTAGATGCTCCCGACGAACCGCGGGGCCTTGCGGGCCCCTGATCGATTCCGACGGTCACGTCTGAGTCCGGAGCGGGCCCAGGGACGAACTGCTTGTGAGTCCCTGAAGGAACCCACTGCGCTTGCCCTCGCCCGGCGGTGACGGCGCGAGAGGGCGGAGCGGGGCCCTTCAGGGCCTCGCAAGAAGTTCAGCCCGGCTGCCGCGCCACCCGGAGGCTCACTACGTCAGGGGCGCATCCGCAGCCGGGCGCCTCAGCCGAACGCGGCGCGGCGCTCCACGTCCGCCGGGTCGACCAACTGCCCGTCGCGACCGACGTAGCCGCCCTTGCCGCCGACCGCGACGACCACGAGGTCGTCACTACCCGCGTTCGAGAACTTGCGGTGGGTCGTCGAGGTGACGTGGACGAAGCCGCCGGGGCCGACGTCCCGCGTCTCTCCGTCCACCTCGAAGCGGGCCGTCCCCGCGTGCACGAAGTACAGCTCGTCCTGCTCGTCGTGGTAGTGCCGGAAGCCGTCGAAACCGGGAGGCATCACGATCACGTTGACCCCGAAGGCCTCCACGCCGAGCGCCTGGCGCACCTTGCGAAAGCCGTAGCCCTCACCGAGTTCGTCGATCGTGCCGAACGCATGTGTCATTCCGGGTCACCTCCGAGGAGTGTGTCGATGGTTGCGCGGAGCCCGTCCTCGAACGTGATCGTGGGCTCGTAGCCGAGGAGCGCGCGCGCGGCGGTGATATCGGCGAGTGAGTCGTTGACGTCGGCGGCGCGTCGCGGCTCGAACAGCTTCTCGACCGGCTTGTCCAGCAGGGCCCCGATCGCGTCGGCGAGGCCGTCCACGGTCTGGGAGGCTCCGGTTGCGACATTGACGATCGCCCCCTCCGTGGGGGCTGACGCATCGGCGGCCCGTAGGTTGGCGTCGACGACGTTGGCGACGAACGTGAAATCGCGCGACTGCGCGCCCGTCCCGTGGATCGTCACCGGCCGTCCCTCGGCGATGGCCGAGATGAAGAGCGGCACGACCGCTGCGTACTGCGAGTTCGGATTCTGGCGCGGTCCGAAGACGTTGAAGTAGCGCAAGGCCACCGTGTCCAGCCCGTACACGCGGGCGAAGCTCGTGCAGAAGCGCTCCGCGGCGAGCTTGGCGACCGCGTAGGGGGAGACCGGGTCGGGGAACTGATCCTCGGTCCGGGGTAGCGTGCCGCCGTTGCCGTAGACGGAGGACGACGAGGCTGCGACCACGCGTCCCACCTCCTCGTCGCGTGCGGCGAGCAGCACGTTGAGCGTGCCCTCGACGTTCACAGCCGTCGTCGTCAGCGGGTCCTGCACGGATCGCGGGACCGAGGGAAGCGCTCCCTGGTGGAACACGACCTCGACGCCGCGCACCGCGGCGTGCACCCGCTCGTAGGAGCGGAGATCGCCCTCGACGATGTCGATGTCGTCGACGAGATCGGCGAGGTTCCCCCGCGACCCGGTGGCGAAGTTGTCGAGCACGCGCACGGCGTCACCGCGGGCCAGCAGCGCGCGCACGAGATTCGAGCCGATGAACCCGGCGCCGCCCGTGACGAGCACGCGCCGGCTCACGGGCGCTTCTCCGCGACCGCGTGATAGTTCGCGGTGAGCGTGCCCGGCCGTGCCTCACGTAGCGCCCCCGAGCGGGCGTCGATCGCCCCGGCCGCCCGGTTGAGCCCGGCCACGACCCGCCCGCGCGCGAAGCGCAGCGGGGTGCGCCGCAGTACGTGCTCGGTGTAGATGGCGATCAGCATGGTCAGGGAGGCGGTGGTGCCGCAGCCAGGGGTAACGGTAACCGACGCCCAGTCGGCCTCGGTCTCCAGGAGCCGCGCCAGGCCGGTGTGGGTCCAGCGCCAGTGATCAACGGGGGCCGGGTGGAAGACCATCGCACCGTGTGTGGAGAGGAGGAGCCGCCCGCCTGGCGCCAGTACGCGGTGCAGCTCCCGAGCCGCTGCGGAGGGATCGTCGACGTGCTCCAGCACCTGTGCGCACAGGACGACGTCGAAGCTGGCGTCCTCGATCGGGAGCTGCTCGACGGCGCCGCGCAGCTCTGCCACCGGGTTCTCCATCGGGTCGATCCCGACGTGTTCCGAGACATAGGGGGCGAAGAGCGAGCGGTACGGCTTCTCGCCGCAGCCGACGTCGAGCATGCGGTAGGGCCCGAGGTCGTGGTGTGCGCGCTCGGCCTCGGCGCGCAGCCAGCGTACGAGCGGCGCTCGCACCGCGTAGGTCGGCATCGAGCGCGGTGGGTCGAGGCGGGCGTCGTCAGTCATCGGCGCTCACGAGCCCCAGCCCCAGCCAGGTGAGGGCAGCGACGGGAATGCCGGGGATGAGGCCGACGCCGGCCCACACGCCGGCTGCCACGCAGAGCCACGCGAGCCCGACCAGCGGCACGGGTGAGCCGCGCGTGCGGCGCACCGCCAGCGCGACCGCCGAGACGGCGAGCGTGAGCAGCGCCGCGCCGCCGAGGATCCCCAGGTCGGCGAGCACCTGGACGTACAACAGTTGCACGCCCCAGGGTCGCTCGGGCGAGGGAAAGGCCTCTGCAGGCTCGTTCGGGAACCGTCGTCGCGCATCGTCGAGATAGGGATCGTAGGCCCACTGGTCGGCCGAACCCTGCCACCCCACCCCGAGCAGCGGGTGGTCGAGCCAGATGCGGCCGCCGATGTAGGCGAGCAGCGTGCGATGGGCGTAGCTCTCCACGCCGGTCTGCTCGGTGCGATCACGAAGTCCGAGGAACTCGGCAAAGCGCTCGATCGTGCTGGCCCGCATCAGAGAGGTGCCCGCTGCGACCAGGATCGCGGTGGCGGCGACGGCCAGCACGGCCTGTCGTGTGGCCGTGCGGTGGGTCCGCACCAGGAGCAGCGCCGCTGCGAGGGCCAGCCATACTCCGGCCACACCGGTCATCGCACCCGGAGAGCACGACCCCGAGTGCGCCTGCGCCGAGCGCCAGGCTTCGTGAGGCGGCGGCCGAGGAGCTCCCTGTCGGCCAGGAGCAGCGCGGCCGGCGCCGAGTGTGAGTGCCGCTCCCGACAGCGCTGCGAAGTCGTGGATGCCCACGAACGACGGCTCGCGCTGACCGGGGCGCTTGCCCTCGAACTCGCTGACCACGCCGAGGAACTGGAGCAGCCCCCAACCGGTGGCGGCGGTGCTCCACAGCACGAGGGAGCGAAGGAGGAGGCGGGTCTCGCTTCTGCTGCGCAGCAGCAGCGCAGCGGCGGGCAGGAGCAGGGCGTACCAGCCGAACTTGAGTGCGCTGACGGCGTGCCTGGCCAGGTCGTAGTCCTCGCCGCGGAGCCGCGGCAGGGCCACCGAGATGAGTGCGAGTGCCACGAGAACGGCGGCTGCCGTGATGACCCAGCGTCCGTGCCGAAGTCGCGCGAGCCCATCCTGTCTCACCACGAGGAGCGCGGCCAGGGTCACCGCCAACACGGCGACGTCGGCGAGGGTGACGTCGATCGAGGTCTCGGCCAGACCGATCGAGACGTGCGGCTGGTAGGTGGCGTGGAGGAACAGGCATGGCACCGTTGCCGGCAGGACGAGCGCGTGGGGCGCAAGCGTTGAGGCTCCGACGCGCACGCGACCATCGTACGGGCGCCTGCGGGCCGCGGCCGCCGCTCTAGACTGACCCTTCGAGATGGGTTCACGCCTCCTCTGGCGCCGGTCGGGTGCCGCCGCCGGGCTCTACCTGGCCGTGGCGCTCGGGCTGGTGGGCACCATCGTCGCCGCCAACGAGCTCGGGGTGCGCCGTTTCGGGGTGTACGCGTTCGCGCTCGCCACCGCCTCCTTCTTCCAGATGTTGCTCGATCTCACGGTCGAGGAGTGCCTGACCAAGTACGGCTTCCGCTACGTCGAGCGCGAGGACTTCGGACGGTTGCGCCGGCTGTTCCAGGTCGCGGTCCGGCTCAAGCTCATGGGCGGTCTCGGTGCCGCTGCCGTGATCGCCGCGCTGGCGCCGGTCGCAGAAGCGGTGGTCGACGACGGCCTGTGGCTGCCGATCCTCGTCGCCGCCGTGCTGCCGCTCGTGCAGAGCGTGGAGAACGTCGCGGGGACGGCGCTTCTGCTGCACGGCCGCTACGACCTGCGTGGCTGGTACTCCGCACTCGCGCAGGGGCTCCGCTTCAGCGGCGTGGTCGTGGGCGTGCAGTTCGGGGCGTGGCAGGCGATACTCGGGATCGTCGCCGCGCAAGCGCTTGCCACGCTGCTCGTCTCGGGCGCAGGGCTGGCGGCCCTCCGCCGCTTCCCTGCGGCCGTCGCCGTCCCTCTCGGCGACGACCGCTCCGAGATCCGCTCGTTCGTGATCGCCTCCACCATCGGCACCGGTGTCGTCTCGCTGCGCACCACGCTGCCGCCGCTCGTGCTGGGACCGGTGGCCGGAACCGACCCCGTCGGCCTGCTCAAGATCGCGCAGGCCCCGCAGACCGGTCTCGGCGCCGCGTCCTCCCCGGTGCGCCTCGTGCTGCTCACGGAGCAGACCAGGGCCTGGGAGCAGGGGCGCGAGAGCGAGGTCTACCGTGGAGTGCGCCGCTACATGCTCGCGGCCGCCGCGCTGATGGCCGTCGCCGTCCCCGTCTTCTACGCCCTGATGCCCTGGCTCGTGCGCACCGTGTTCAAGGACGACTACCAGGGAGCGATCACCGCCGCCCGCATCGTGCTGTTTGCGGGGGCGCTCCAGGTCGTGCTGGGCTGGACGAAGTCGTTCCCGACCACGATCGGCCGCCCGCGCCTGCGCATCCTTGCGCACACGGTCGAGGCGGCCGTGCTGCTGCCGCTCGTCGCGGTGCTCGGCGACCGGCACGGCGTCACCGGTGCGGCGGTGGCGATCCTCGTCGCCACATGTGCCTTCGCCGGCGTCTGGGCGCTGCTCCTGGTTCGGCTGCGAGACCAGAGGCGCGCTGCGCGACAGGCACGAACGGCGGCGGGCGCGTGAACGTCCTGATCGTGTCGGGCATCTGGCCTCCCGACGTGGGTGGCCCCGCGAGCCATGCGCCCGCCCTGGCCCGCCGGTTGGCGGCACACGGGCACGAGGTCGCAGCGGTCACCACTGCCGACCGCCCCCCTGCGCCTGAGCCCTTCCCGGTGGACTGGGTTGCGCGTTCCCGCCCGCCGGGCCTGCGTCACCTGTCGGCCGTGGCGGCCGTCGCGAAGAGGGCCGGCGCCGCCGACGTCGTGTATGCGACGAGCATGATCCGTCGCGCCTGGATCGGCGCCCGCGCCCGACGCACGCCGTTCGTGGTCAAGTTGGTTGCCGACGAGGCCTACGAGCGGGACCGCCGCAGCGGCCGCTTTCGGGGCACGCTCGAGGCCTACCAGCAGCACGGCGGCGATCTGCACACCCGCCTGCTCCGCGCCAGCCGGACCGCCGCTCTCCGCGAGGCGGTCCGCGTGATCTGCCCCAGCGAGTACCTGCGGCAAATCGCCCTCACGTGGGGCCTGCCCGAGGGTCGCGTGGTCACGATCCGCAATCCAGCCCCTCCGGTCGACGGCGCGCCGTCACGCAGCGAGGCGCGCGCCGCGCTCGGCGTGGGCGGCCAGGTACTCGGGTTTGCCGGCCGGCTGACCGCGCAGAAGGACCTCGATCTCGCGCTCGAGGCGGTTCGTGCCACCGGGGCCACGCTGCTCCTCCTCGGCGACGGGCCCGAGCGCCCGCGGCTGGAGACCAGGGCCAGGGAGCTCGGGCTCGCCGAGCGGGTGCGCTTCCTCGGCGCCGGCAGCCGGCTCGACGTGCTCACGGTCTTCCGTGCGGCCGACGTTTCGCTGCTCTCTTCGTCATGGGAGAACATGCCCCACACCGTGCTCGAGTCGCTCGCTGTTGGAACACCCGTGATCGCCACGTCCGTCGGAGGTGTTCCCGAGGTCGTGCGGGACGGCGAGAACGGCCTCCTCGTCCCAGCGGGCGACCACCCGGCGTTCGTGGCCGCGGTGCAGCGGGCCCTCGCCGACCCGGTGCTGCTCACACGCCTGGCAGCGGCTGCGCCCGCGTCCGTTGTGGATCTGGCCGAGGACCGGGTGCTGGCCCGAATCGAGGACGTCCTGCTCGAGGTGACGGCGTGAGACGAAGGCTGCTGATGGCCGCGCGGACGCGGTACACGATGCCCCTCTCGCCCAGCCTGGAGCGCAAGTTCGCCGCGCTCGGCGCCAGGTTCGAGTTGACCGTGCTCGCGGCGGGCCGGGACGGGAGCTCGGGTCGGCCGGACGCACGCTTCCGCCTGGTGTCTCCGTTTCCGGTGCGAGCGCTCGACGGTCCGCTCTTCTACATGCTCTTCCCGTGGCGGCTTGCGCGAGAGCTCAGACGACGGCGGCCCGAGGCGGTGCTCGTGCAGGGCGCCCACGAGACGGCGCTCGCTCTCGCCGGCCGGGCCCTGGCGCGGAGCAAGGTGAAGGTGATCCTCGACCTGCACGGCGACCCGCGCGCCCCTACACGCCTTTACGGCTCCGGCGCCCGCGCCGTCCTGGCGCCGCTCGCCGACCGGCTCGCGGGCCTCGCCGTGCGGCGCTGCGACGCGGTGCGCACGCTCTCCCCGTTCACCAGCGACATCGTCCGGGGCTACGGCGTGGAGCCGGCAGCGGAGTTCCCCGCCTTCATGGATCTCGCCCCGTTCACGGCGCGGCCGCCTGAGCCGCTGCCGGAGCGGCCGACGCTGCTCTTCGTCGGTGTGCTGCAGCGCTACAAGGCGTTCGACGTGATTGCCAGAGCGTGGAGGCTTGCCGCCCCGCGGGTTCCGGACGCTGGGCTCCACGTCGTCGGGCGCGGTCCGCTCGTCACGCTTGTCGACGAGCTCGTCCGCGACTTTCCCGGCCGGGTTCGCCACACGGAGGAGCTCCCCACGGAGGGAGTGGCTGCCGCCATGGACGCGGCCACCGGGCTCGTGCTCGCCTCGCGCTCCGAGGGCCTGCCGCGCATCGTCGTGGAGTCGTTCTGCCGCGGTCGGGCCGTGATCGGCGCGCGTGCCGGCGGCATTCCCGACATCCTCCAGGAAGGCGTCAACGGGCTGCTCGTGCCCGGAGAGGACGCCGCAGCGCTGGCCGAGGCAATGGTGGCGCTCCTGGCCGACCGCGGCCGGGCCGAGCAGCTCGGCGAGGGTGCCCACGCAACGTCGTCCCGGTGGCTGGCCACCCCGGAGGACTTCGCCGAGCGGACGGCCGAGCTCGTCGAGCGCGTGATCGTAGGCGGCCGCTGATGCGGCTCGTCTTCGTCACGCAGGAGATCGATCCGGACAGCCCCGTGCTCGGCGCGACCGTGGCCAAGGTGCGAGCACTCGCCGCGCGCTGCGACGAGGTCGTGGTGCTCACCGATCGCGCGGTCGAGGGGGTGCTCCCGCTGAACTGCCGCGTGCACCTGTTCGCGTCGTCCTCCCGCGTGGGTCGGGGCCTCCGCTTCGAGCAGGCGCTGCTCCGCGAGCTCCTGCGACGGCCGCGACCTGCGGCCGTCCTTGCTCACATGTGCCCGATCTATGCGGTGCTGGCGGCGCCGCTGGCCCGCCCCCTCGGTGTCCGGGTGCTGCTGTGGTTCACCCACTGGCGGCCCAGCCGGTTGCTCGAGGTGGCTGCGCGCCTGTCGCACGTGGTACTCACAGTCGACCCGAGCTCGTTCCCGCTGGCCACGCCCAAGCTACGCGCGATCGGTCACGGGATCGATCTCGCCCGGTTCGTCCCGGCCGTGCGCACCCGCCGGGAGGACGGCGCGCTCGTCCTCGCCATGCTCGGCCGCACCTCGCCGGCCAAGGGCATCGAGACAGTGGTGCGCGCAGTGGCCTTCTGTCCGGGTGTGCGGCTGCTCGTCCACGGCCCGTCGCTCACCGACGAGGAGCGCCGCCACCGTACCGACCTCGTGGCGCTCGTCGAGGAGCTCCGCGTCGGCGACCGGGTGACGATCGGCGAGCCGCTCCTGCAATCCCAGGTGCCGGAGCTTCTGGCCGCGGTCGACGGCCTGGTCAACAACATGCGGCCGGGAGCGCCGGACAAGATCGTTTTCGAGGCCGCCGGCACCGCCTTGCCCGTGCTCGCCTCCAACCCGTCACTCGACACACTGCTCCCGGAGGAGCTTCGTTTCGCCCGGGACTCGCCGGACAGCCTCGCCGACCGGATCCGCTTCCTGGCGGCTGCCGATCGCAACGCCATCGGTGCCGACCTGCGAGGACGGGTCGAGCGCCTGCACAGCGTCGAGGGCTGGGCCGACGCGGTGATCGGGGCGGCACGGTGAGCGCCCGTATCCTGCACGTGGCCAAGGTGTCCGGGATCTCCGGAGCGGAGCGGCACCTGCTCTTGCTGCTGCCCGCCCTGCGCGACCTCGGGTTCGACGTGCGCTTCGTGCTGCTTCACGAGGACGAGGCCGGCGCCTGGGACTTCGCCAGCGGACTGACCGACGCCGGGATCAGCGTCGAAGACGTGCGGCTCGCGAGGACCTTCTCGCCCCTCGCCTTCAAGCGGCTCGCCGCCGTCATCCGCCGCCGGCGCCCGGACCTGCTGCACACCCACCTCGTGCACGCCGACTTCTACGGGCTCACGGCCGGCAAGCTGGCCCGGGTGCCGGTCCTGGCCAGCACGAAGCACGGATTCAATGCCTTTCGCGACTCTCGCCTCTTCGCCCGAGGCGACCGAGCCGTGGGGTCGCTCGCCGATCTGCACATCGCCATCTCCGGCGGCCTGGCCGACTACCTCGCCGAGAGCGAGGGGTTCGCCCGCGGCAGCTTCGAGGTCGTCCACTACGGTCTCGCCGCCGACCCGCCCGCCGCGCCCTATGCCGGCAGCGCGCCCCGGTTCGCGATCGTCGGACGCCTGGTGCCGATCAAGGGGCATAGCGTGCTGTTCGAGGCCTTCGCCCGGGTGCTCGAGGAGCTGCCGGCGGCCACGCTGGACGTGGCCGGCGCGGGGCCGCTCGACGGCGAGCTGAAGGCGCTCGCCGGCTCACTCGGCATCGCACCCGCCGTGCGTTTCCTGGGGTATGCGCCTGGGCCCCAGGTCATGGAGGAGTCGGCAGTGGTCGTCGTCCCCTCCTTCGGCGAGGGCTTCGGCATGGTCGCGCTCGAGGCCATGGAGCGCGGCCGGGCCGTGGTGGCCTCCGCCGTCGGCGGGCTACCCGAGATCCTCGAGGCGGGCCGCACGGGACTGCTCGTGCCTGCCGGGAACGTCGAAGCCCTCGGCCAGGCGCTCATCGGTCTCGGCTCCGATCTCGATCGGGCCCGCGCGCTCGGAGCCGCGGGACGGGCCCGCGCGGTCGAGCGCTTCACGCAGGAGCGCTGCACCGAACGGACGGTGTCGCTCTACGAGGGAGCTCTCGCCCGCCGGCGCCCGAGCAGCCAGAGCACGGCGTAGCCTGCAAGCAACGCGAGCAGGAAATCCCACGGCACCCGGTAGCGCACGGTTCCGGCGAAGGCCAGTGCCGCCAGCGTGTTGTAGCCGAGCAGCAGCCCCGAGAGCACCGCGAACCGGCGCGGCGCAAGCAAGAGGCCGAGCGCGGCCAGCCCGAACACGAGGGACATGAACACCGGCTCGATCACCCGCCGGCCGAGGGTGGCCAGCTCACCGCCGGCCGTCTCGGACGTCTCGGTGGTGAACGTCGGCCGCCACAGCATGCCCGCCGCCTGCGCCGCCAGCTTCGCCTTCTCCCCCGGATGCTCACGCCAGAAGTCGAAGACGAGTTCGCGGTAGTACGTGGCCTGCGCGCACTCGTCGACCGCGAGCGCCGCCTGGCGCGAGATGGACGCCGCCTTCTCGGGCCAGAGCGGCGCACCGGAAAGCTCCGGCACATCGTCGATCCATTGGCCCCGGGCCAGAGTCTCGTACGTGTGCTCGTTGTTCGCCTTCCACAGCGCCCGCGCGTCGGTGGTGATCGCGTAGCAGCCGAGCTTCGCGTGGTTGCGGACGGCCCAGGGAACGACGACGATCGCCGCCAGTCCGAGCACGACGAGACCCGCGAGGACGGCGCGCAACGGGCGCCGCATGCCGAAGGCGACGAAGACGGCGACGACGACCGGCAGGAGGGCGAGCCGGGCGTTGCCGAGGATGGCCAGACCGCCCGCGAGCCCGCAGCCGGAGGCGAGCCAGAGCGACCGCCTGGCATACGCCTCCACGGCCAGGCGCACGATGACGGCGAGCAGCAGGCCGTCCAGGATCTCGCGGTTGACGTGCACGTCGTGCCAGACGGCATACGGATGCAGCGTGGAGAGCAACGCCCCGATCAGGCCGACCCAGGGCGCGCGCAGCCGGCGGCCGATGTCGAAGACGACGAGCGCGGTGAGGGCGGCCACCAGGATCTGGGCGAGGCCGACGGCGAGCCACGAGTAGCCGAACGGCCAGTAGAGGCCGGCGAGGAACCACGCATAGAGCGGCTGGGTGTACGCGGACGGAACACCGTCCAGGTAGCCGAAGGTACCGCTCTCCACGAGCGTCCTCGCGAACGTGTCGCTCTTCTCCACGAACTGCTCGAGGATCTGCCGGCGCTCGATGCCGAGCACCACGAGGCGGGGGAGAACGGCTGCGGCGACGACCACAAGTACCGCTCTGCGGATCCGAAGCTCCGGTGGCCGTGGTATCTGTCGCCACGTGGATGCCATCGCCGACACACGCTACGCGGTCGTCTCCTGTCACGTCGAACGGGTACTCGACGATCGCGTCTGGGCGCATCTTGCATCCTGGTTGCAGGTGCGACCGGGTGGCTTCGCGGTTCTCGCGCTGCTGCGGCCGGCCGACGCTGCCGCCGGCGAGAACGAGGACGCCTGGCTCGCGCGGGCCCGCGAGGCCGGCGCGCTCGGGCCGGTCGGGCTCCACACGCATTGGACCGGCCCCACACACGCGCGGCCGAGCCCGGGCGGGGAGCCGCCGGGGGAACGCGGGTGCTCCGCGAGGGCAGGCGGCTCCAGGAGCTGGGGCTGCCGATCTCGGCCTTCTGCGGCGGCGGCTGGTACACCGACGCGGATGTGGCGGCGGCCGTTGCCGAGCTCGGCCTGGTGGACTGCACCGCGCGGGCGGCCCGCCCTTCCTATCTCCCCGCGGACGCCCGTTGGGCCGAGCTGGACGGTCCGGCGACGGTCGGCGTCGGTTCTCGTGAGCTGCGCTGCGTCCCCACCACGCACACGATCGGAGGTGCGGTGCGCGCTGTCCTCTCTCCGGCAGGGCTCCGCCGGGAGGTCGTGCACGTCTACTTCCACGACACCGATCTGCTCGATTGGCGCCGGCGGAATGCGCTCCGCGCTGCGCTCATGTTGCTGGGCCGGCGGCGGCGACCGGCCCAGCTGGACGAGGTGGCTGCGGCTGCCGGTGAGGGTCGTTCCCTCGGCTGGGAGGACATCGCGCGTGGCACCGGAGGGCTACGATGACCGACGTGGCCGAGACGGACGTCCGCGCGGCTCGCCCGTACGTCCTCTCGCGCGGGCCTCTGGCCGGTCTCGCGCGGCGTGGTCTCAGCGTCCTCACGCTGGCAGTGCTCGACGTGCTCGGCCTCGCCCTCGGCATCTACGCCGCCCTGGTCCTGCGAGCGCTCGTCTACCGCGAGAACGTGTTCTGGAACGTCCTGTGGAGCATCGAGCGCGAGTGGCTCGGCTTCCTCGCGCCCGTGATGGTGCTCGTGTTCCTGCAGGCGGGACTGTACTCGCCGCGCGAACGACGAGCCGGTGCCGGACGGGTGCTGGCCGGGCTCATCACGCTCGCGCTCGTGGTGCTCGCCCTCGGCCTCGGCACCTCCTTCGAGGTCAACACGACCGGTCTCATCCCCACGGCCGTGGTCACGTCCGCAATCGCCGTCGGTGTCCTCCGGACCGCGTACGAGTCCGCGGCGCTCGAGGCGATGAAGCTGCTCGGGGTGCGCCGCCGGCTGCTGCTGGTTGGTGAGCCGAACAACGTGGAGCGGATCGTCCGGCAGCTCGCGTCGGCGCGAGGCGGGCTGGCGTACGACATCGCAGCGGTCGTCGCACCCTCCGAGGTGTGCCTGCGGCCCGGCGGCGTGTCGGGGCTACGAGAGATCCTGGGGGAGACGCGGCCCCACGAGCTGATCGTGGACGAGGGCGCCTTTGATGAACGGTCGATGTTGGCGCTCGTCGAGCAGTCCCACCGTGCCGGGATCAGGGTGCGCCTCGTGCCCAACACCACGGAGTTGCTGGTGCACGAGGGCCGCTATGTGCCCGGGCAGGGCGCACCGCTGTTCGAGCTGCGCCCGCCCGTGCTCACCGGGGTCGACTGGATGCTCAAGCGCGCGTTCGACCTGATCGTGAGCGCTCTCCTGGTGGTCGCCCTGGTGCCGTTGTGGCTCGTGGTGGCTCTGCTGGTCAGGCTGGAGTCCCGCGGCCCGCTGTTGTATGTCGATCGCCGGGTCGGCGTGGGGGAGCGCGAGTTCGGGATGCTGAAGATCCGCACGATGGTGGCGGGGGCGGCCGCGCAGCAGGCGGAGCTGGAAGCGCTGAACGAGGCGGAGGGCGCGCTCTTCAAGATCCGCGACGATCCGCGGCTGACGCGCGTCGGCCGCGTCCTGCGCCGGCTCTCGATCGACGAGCTGCCGCAGCTCGTGAACGTGCTGCGCGGCGAGATGAGCCTGGTCGGCCCGCGCCCGCTGCCTCTCCGCGATCACGCCATGCTCGAGGACTGGCATCGCAGCCGCAACAACGTGCTGCCGGGCATGACCGGTCTCTGGCAGATCTCCGGTCGCTCGGGGTTGTCCTTCGACGATCTCGTGCGCCTGGACTTCACGTACCTGGAGAACTGGTCGATCTGGCTCGACGTGTCGATCATCCTCAAGACGATCCCCGCCGTGCTTGGGCAAGCGCGGGGCGTATTGATCACCCTCGCCCGGCGTCGCAGAGGATCTTGCTGCGGCCCTCTGCAGTACGGACGGAGGCGGGCGAGGCAAAGCGTGCGGGGGTCGTCCACCCGCCAGAGCGTCAGCGACCCTCGGACAGGTGAGTGCCACAGCTCAGCGACGCTCTGCGCCTGCAACCTGGCGATCGCCTGGCCGGAGAGTGCAAATCGCGAGTCCGTAATCACGTAGCGCTCGCGGATCGGCACTCCGTTTCGCAAGACGACTCCGTCGTCGCCGACTGCAATGGGCTGCGCGGCGAGGAAGCCCGGGCCGGGGTGGTCGAGGCCGGCGACCGTCGTCACGCGGCGGCTGTAGTACTCGGCGGCGATGGAGAGGTCGTAGGTGCGATCGACCGTGCCGTCGTCAGGGCATTCGCGCGAGCCCGGCCCGAGGTAGAGCAGCAGCGCATCAACCGCTGAGTCCTTCAACGCGTTGTCGACCCAGGAGAGCCGCTCGACCTGGTACGACCCCTCTTCGCGGGGTGCCAGTGCGGTGGCGCCCGCTATCAGCAGTGCGGCGCCCGAACTGACGAGCGCGATCGACCGTGTCCGTCTCACCGCGAACGTTCCGCACAGGAGCAACGCTGCCAGACTCATGACGATCTGCATCGGCGCGATACGTGCGAGCGTCGCATTCGCTTCGGCCCAGACGTTCATCGTGATCGCGTCATAGCTCGAGTGAATCAAGGACCCGGGAAGAGCGCCGGGCAGGCCGACGGCGCAGACCGACCCCGCGATCGAGAGCTTGCCCGACAGCCTCAGACCCTTCCCGATCGCGCCCACGCAGCAGATCACCATCAGGGGGTAGAGATAGAAGAGGTTTCGCTCATGCAGGCGTTCCAGCCCGTAGGGGCTCGCCGAGAGCACGACGACCGATGCGAACAACCACCCGATCAGCGCGACGGCTGTCCGCGTCACGGCGTTGACGCCTCGATCACGCGAGCGCAAACCCAGAGCCCACGCGGCCGGGAGCAGTGCGAAACACACGACGCCGACACCCAGGTCGAGGATCGCGAGGTGCCGAATCGCCCAGGTCACGAGGTCGACGGCGTCGTACGAGGTCGCAAGGTCGCCGGAAGATGAGACGGGAAGGCGGCCACCCGAGACCCGGAGAACCACGGACGCGATCGCGATCCCGCCGAGGACGCCCCAGGTCGGGAGGAAGGCCCGAGCCCGCGCCAGGATCGTCGTTCCCTTGCTCGGCAGCAAGACTGCGGTTGCCAAGGCGGGCACGAGCGCAAGCGCCTGTGGGCGGGTGCCGATGCAGAGAGCGAGGAGCGTGAGCGTGGCCAGCTGGCGGGCCATGGTGGGGTGTTCGAGCGCCCTGACCAGCGACAGGGCGAAGGTCATCAGCAGGGGATAGAAGAATGACTCGGTCATCGCGAGAGAGGCGTAGGCACTGAAGACCGGAAGGACGGCAAGAGCGGCAACGATGAGTGCCACGCGGTCGGATAGGCCGCGGCGCGCGAGCCAGAAGATCGGGAGGGCGGCCAGAGCGGCCAGCACCGCATTCGAGATCTTGATCACCTCGTATGCGGCGACCCCGCTCTCGGTCAGGCGGTACGCGGGCGCCAGGAGCAGGGGGAACAGCACGCTGTGGCCGATGTCGTGTGCTCCCCGAACAGCGAAGCCCTCGCCAGCCGCCAGGCTCTTGGCCAGGCCCGTGTAGATGAGCTCGTCCCCGAGGATCTTCGGGCCGATGGCGGTCCGATCTAGCGCAATCCGGCCAGCTGCTGCGACTCCGACGATCAGCGGGAGCACGAGCTCAGGGGCCGGCGAGAAGGCTCTCGTTCCCCATCCTCGTCGACCCGGACGGTCGTTGCGTGAGCGCACCCGCCGCGTCGCCAACCGGACGAGCCACAGGACGGCCACGACCCCCACCACCCCGAGAACGCGCTTCGGCCTGAACGGCGCGAGGATCGTGCGGAAGACAACGTCGAGCTCCTCCCCGGCGACGAGCGCGGCTCCGACGCACGCAAGCCCGAGTACGACTCCCGTGGCGAGCATGGTGCGACGGCCGGTGGTCACCGCCTGGATGATGCCCGTGCGGGAAGATCGCGCCAGGACTGCCCTGCGACTTCAGACGGTCGGCCTAGACTGATTCAGTGCGGCCCCTCAAGCTTCTTGCCGTCGCCTCGGCCATGGATCTCGACTTCCGCTACGGCTGCACGCCTGCCTGGTGGCAGTTGTGGAAGGGGCTGTACGAGGCCGGGGTCGATCTCTTGGTCACGCCCTATCGCGGCCGGCCGGTCGAGTCGCCATGGTGGCGCGTGGCGCCGAACCCGACGTATCGCGAAGGTGAGACCTATGCCACGCTGCGTGACGGGCTGGCCCGGCTCAAGGGGGACCGCTACCTGCGACGGGCGGAGGAGTCACCGGACGATGGCGCGCTCGACCGTCTCACGCGCGAGACGATCTGGCGGGTCGTCACACCTCGCTGGCGACGTCATCTGGGACGGCTGGTGGAGCGCGAGCGCCCTGACGCGATTGTCGTCTTCACGGTGCCGATGGCGCACTTCCGCGGGATCCCGACCTACCTCAGCAAACGCTTCGGCCTGCCCGTGGTCTTCTACGACGGCGACGTTCCCATGAGCCTCCCGGAGTTCGGCGGCATGGACACCGGGTTCAACTACTACCACGGCGCCGATCCCTCCGAGTACGACCTGGTCGTCTCCAACTCCGAGGGTGGCCTCGAGCGGCTGCGCGAGCTGGGCGCACGGCGTGCAGAGGCAGTCTTCTGGGGCGCCGACCCCGAGTTCTTCGCGCCGCACGACGTGGCCAAGGAGATGGACGTGTTCTTCTACGGCTACGGAGACAAGTTCCGGCGTGAGTGGATGGAAGCGCTGGTCGGAGAGCCGAGCCGCGTGGCACCCGACATCGACTTCGCGCTCGGCGGCCGTGACTTCCAGGGTGACACGGGCAACGCGCGGATGCTCGGAGACGTCCCGTTCAACGTGTTCGCGCGGGCCATCTCGCAGGCGCGGATCAACCTCAACCTGACCCGGCGTTCGCATGCCACCGTCGAGGCCTCATCCACCTGCCGCCCGTTCGAGCTCGCCGCGTGTGGCGCTGCCATCGTCTCCAATCCGCACGACGGGATCGAGCGCTGGTTCGAGCCGGGCTCGGAGATCGTCGTGGTGGAGGACGGAGCGGAGGCGCTGCTCGCCTACCGCGCTCTGCTCGACGACCCCGGTCAGGCGGAGGCCATGGGTCGCCGCGCGCGGGAGCGCGTGCTGGAGCAGCACACGTACCGGCATCGCGCAACGCAACTGCTCGACCTGCTCGGCCTCACGACCCGGGTGGCGACGTGAGCAGACGGATCATCGCCATCGTCCCGGCCTACAACGAGGAACGCGCCGTCGGCGCCCTGGTTGCCGAGATCCGTGCGTTCGATGCTTCCATCGACGTCCTCGTGATCGACGATGCCTCCGTCGACGGCACGGCCGCGCGCGGCCAGGGAGGCCGGCGCGCGGGTTGTCAGCCTTCCCTTCAACCTCGGCATCGGCGGCGCCGTGCAGACCGGGTTTCGCGTCGCTCTGGCGGAGGACTATGACTTCGCCGTGCGGCTGGACGGCGATGGGCAACACGACCCGGCCGAGCTCGCGCCGCTGCTCGCGGCGGTGGAGAGCGGCGCCGCCGACGTCGCCGTGGGCTCGCGATTCGTCGGGGCCGGGGGCGACTACCGGCCAAACATGGCGCGGCGGATGGGCATCGTCTGGTTCGCCAGGCTCGTCTCGCTGCTCGGTGGGCAGCGTGTGACCGACACGACCTCGGGATTTCAGGCCTTGAACCGAAAGGCGATCGCCCTGCTGGCACGCGACTGTCCCACCGACTACCCGGAGGTCGAGGGAACACTGCTCATGCTGCGACACGGGCTGTGCCACGTCGACCTGCCCGCGCGCATGCGCGTCCGTGAGCACGGAACCTCGTCGATCACGTTCCTGCGCGCGGTCTACTACCTCCTCAAGGTGACGCTTGCGCTCGTCGTCGCTCGACTGCGACGGGTTGGTCCCACCGCCGGAGAGTCAAGATGACCCCGATTCGCGTGACAGTGGCGGCCGGTGTCGCCTCACTGCTGCTGCTTCTCGTCGTGCTCGAGCTGATCCGCGGCCGGCGTCTCAAGGAGCGCTACGCCCTCCTCTGGCTGGCCACCGGCCTCGTCCTGCTCGTCCTCTCCGTGTGGCGCGGCGGCCTCAACACGATCGCGGCGTGGCTCGGCGTGAGCACCTATCCGCCGGCCATCCTCTTCGCCGCGGCGATCGTGTTCGTCGTTCTCGTGCTGCTCCACTACTCGACCGTGCTCTCCAAGCTGGTGGACGAGAACGTAACGCTCGCTCAGGAACTGGCGGTGCTCCGGGAGCGGGTCGAACGGCTGGCTGGTGCGGAGTCTCCAAACGTCACACCGGCGTCTCGAGGTCACCGCCTCAGATCGGACATGGAGGAGGCGGATCGCTCGGAGGCTCGGCCAGGTACACCGTGACGTCGCCGCACCGCAGCTGCGCCGGGTAGCGGCGGTCGAGCTCGGCCAGCAGGTCCGGGAGCGAACGGAACATGCGGGCTGCGACGACCGCGCGCGGTTCGGCGTCCGCGATCTCGCGAAGGATCTCGGCTTCCTGCAGCGTACCGCCGGTGACGCGCGTGCTCGAGACGTCGACGAGTGGCCCTGGCTGGGGTCGCTGCGCGAGGAACGGGGCCAGCGGCTGGTCCGAGACGACGAGCGCTCCCGGGAGCGTGGTCGCGGCCAGCGTGTCGGCGGCCCACACCACCTCCGGGTTCTCGGCGACGTCGTTCCGGTGCAGGCGCCGCTGCTCCTGAAACACGCCGGCCACGACCAGGAGAGCGAGGAGCGCGCCGCCCGCGTAGCGCGGAACGCGCCGCCACCCGGAGACGGTCAGGCCGAGACTGGCACCCGCCGCCAGCCCGTAGGCGGCCGCGAGCAACACGAAGTGGTGATCTGCCAGTGGGCGGACGAGCACGAGAAACACCCAGGAAGCCGGGATCAGCGTCCAGAGTGGCCAGCACCGCCGGGCCCGGGGCACCAGCACGAACGCGACGAAACCCAGCGGAACCAGCCAGCCGAACGGCGTCCGCAGATCGAGCAGGTGCACGATCCAGTCCACGTTCTGCGAGAAGCTCCCGAGCGCCTTCGCATCGCGGTGGTCGCCCACGACCGCCTCCCAGATCGCCCCGAGCGAACCGGCGTTGGCGACGACGAAGACGCCGATCACGGCGCCGGCGCCGGCGGCCGCCGCCGGCAGTGTCCGGCGTGCCTCGCCTCGCGCGAGGGCGAGCGCCAGAAGGGGAACCGCGAAGGGCGCGGCGAGCAACTTGGTCATCACCGCCAGGCCGAGTGCTGCTCCGGCGAAGATCGCGATCCAGGCCGGAGCGCGCGGCCGCGTCGCCAGCACCATCACGCTGAGAGCGACGAGGCCCAAGGCGACCGACGGAACGTCGGCAGCGATCGTTGGCGTGACGGTGGGGAGCGGCGGGCCGATCGCGACGAGTGCGCCGGCGGCCACCGCGGCCCAGGCGCCAACCAATTGCCAGACGGCGACCATCCCCGCGAGTAACCCGATCAGACCCAGTGCGACGAAGCCGGCTCGGATACCCGCGATCGACGACCCGCCCGGGACGGCGAGCAGTTCGAGCAAGGTGTAGAACGCCGGCGGCTGGCTCGTGTACACGTCCGAGCCGAGCGTCTGGCCCTCTCGGAGCGCAGCCAGGCTGGCGAGGTAGACCGCCTCGTCGTAGTTCGTGTGCGTCTCCAGGGCCCTGGTGAACACGAGGCTCGCCGCAACGAGCACCCCGCCGCCGACCCACGCTGCGGCCGGCACCCGCGCGAGCCGGCCGGCAAGCGTGAGCTCGCGTCCGAGGACGGCCTCAGTGAGCGGATCGGGAAGGGGCTCGCTCACGGTCGCGCCGGCGGGCTGACCAGGAACACGTCTCCCTGCTCCGGGTCGTTCTCCCAGTTGGCCGCCACCCCGATCCGGTACACCGCATTCGGCACCGGCGAAGTATCGACGAAGCGGCGGGTGCGAGTCACCCCGATCGTGCCGCTGGCCAGCACGCAGCGTGCGCCGCACCGGACGTCGTCGTTCTCGGCGCGGTAGACCTTGTAGAACGTCCGGGCGCGGGTGGTTGCATCCGTCCACTCGAGCACGTTGCCGTCGCCGGCCGCGCGCACCGTCAGCAGCGCGGTGCTCCCGTCGACCGGGACCATGATCCCGGACTCCGTCAGCACTCTCTCCGGCCCGGGCTGGCGTGTGACGACGGCGAAGAAGGCGACGAGCGCCAGGGTCGACGTGCCCAGCACGGCTGGGAGCCGCCAGCCCAGGGGACGCGCCGGGGCCGGTGCCAGCCGAGAGGCGAGGCGGCGCAGCAAGGTCGGCAGCAACAAGGGCAGGGCGGCTACGAGCAGCACGAAGGCCGGCAGCGCGGGCATCACGAGCCGCCAGAAGCTCCCGCTCTCGATGCTGGCGACGTCCGTCGAGCCCTTGACCAGGACGTACCCCGCGAACCAGAGACCCACGAGTGAGGCCACAGGCACGGATCGGCGTGCGACAGCGATCACGCCTGCCACCGGGAGCCATTGCGCCAGGCGCGCGCTCCAGGTGTACTCGCGGAGAAAGCTCATGTTGTCGAGCCAGGCGCGGAAGTCGAACGGGACACGATCGAGCCAGGAGTCGGCGAGAGGGAGCGCGCCGGTCGTTCCGGCCGCCAGCTGGACCTCCTGGAAGCCGAGGATCGGCAGGTAGCCGAGACCGCGGTACTTCCAGAGCGCCAGGGCGACCAGTGCGGGGACGAGCGCGACCGCGAACGCAGCGCCGGAGCGCCACGTGCGCGCGAGCGCGAAGGCGACGAGTGGGCCTCCGAGAAAGAGCGCGTTCGACGGCTTCACCCCGACGGCGAGTCCGGCCGTGAGACCCGCCAGCACGGCTTCCGGCAGCCCGCGTGACAGCAGCGCTCGCACGCTGAGCGCCGCTGCGACCAGCACGAACACCGTCGAAGGGAAGTCCGCCAGCTGGGTCAGGCCGACGGCCTGCGGCAGGAACTGCTCGGTCCAGCGCTCGTGATAGCGCTCGACGAAGAGCGGGATGGCGGCGAACGGCGCAACGACCCAGAGCGCCGAGCACCACAGTCCCGCCAGCCGACCGGCGAGACGGGCTCCGATGTCGTACACGGCGAGCGTGGCGAGAGGGCCGAGGACGAGAACCGTCAGCGCCTGCGCGAGCGGGATCAGCTGGACCGAGGACGCGCCCGTGATCCAGGTCAACGGGGCGAGCAGCACGGGCCATCCGAAGCCGGTCTCGGCTTCCGGGATCAGGCCGTGCCCGAGCGCCCAGGCCGAGGTCGTGAGCTTGATCTGGTCGCCACCCTGGTAGGTCAGCCAGCCGTTTCGCTCGACGGACAACGCGAGGAGCGTGACCAGCCCGATCTGCAACCCGACGAGCAGCGCCAGCACGATCCGGTGGCGCGCGACGAGAACGTCGGCCGCCTTGCCCGCCACCGTTGCGGTGCGTCGCGCCATGAGGACGGCCTCCGCGGTCACGATCGGGCGGCGCGGTACCAGGCGATCGTCCGCTCGAGCCCCTCGCGGAGGGGAACGGCCGCCTGGAATCCGAGCAGCTCGCGCGCCCTGGAGACATCCAGGCAGCGGCGTGGTTGTCCGTTCGGCCGCTCGGTGTTCCAGAGCACGGCGCCCTCGTATCCGGTGAGCTCGGCGATCAGCGCGGCCAGCTCCCTGATCGACGTCTCCTGGCCGGTGCCGATGTTGATCGGCTCGGCGCCGTCGTAGCGCTCGGCCGCGAGCACCAGCGCGTCGGCGCAATCGTCGACGTACAGGAACTCGCGCGTCGGCGAGCCGTCACCCCACAACTCGATCTCGGTGGCCGCGATGGCCCGCGCCTCCTCCATCTTGCGGATCAGCGCCGGAATCACGTGCGACGTATCGAGGTCGAAGTTGTCACGCGGCCCGTACATGTTCACGGGGAGCAGGAACACCGCGTTCAGCCCGTACTGCTCGCGGTAGGCCTGCGCCCCGACCAGGACCGCCTTCTTGGCGACACCGTACGGCGCGTTCGTCTCCTCCGGGTAGCCGTTCCACAGGTCGTCCTCGCGAAACGGCACCGGCGCGAACTTCGGATAGGCGCAGATCGTCCCGGCGATCACGATCTTCCGGGTCGCGTGCAGACGGGCCTGCTCGAGCACGTGTGCACCCATCATCAGGTTGGCGAACCAGTAGCGGCCGGGGTTTCGCTGGTTGGCACCGATCCCGCCCACCTCGGCAGCGAGATGGAAGACGAGATCCGGGCGAGCCTCGTCGAAGAGCGCCCGCGTCTCGTGCATGTCGGTGAGGTCGGTCTCCGCGTGCCGGGAGACGACGACGTCGTGTCCTTTCGCCTGGAGCCGTTCGACGAGTACCGAGCCGAGGAAGCCGGCGCCACCCGTGACGAGCGTTCGCGTCACTTTCCGGTCTTGAGGGGCGTGCCGACCGGCAACCAGTCCACGCGGCCGATCCACCGTTCACGGTTCTCCGCGTACCAGCGAATCGTGCGCAGCACGCCCTCCTCCCAGGAGACCCGCGGCATCCATCCCGTCTCGCGCGTCAGCTTCTCGTGGCCGACGCGCAGTGCCATGACGTCGCTCGAGCCGGGACGCAGGCGCCCCTCCGTGGTCACGATCTCGCGATCGTCCGGCCACAGGCCGTGCTCGACCCCCGTGCGGATGATCAGCGCGGCCCAGTCGGCCATGGAGATGTTCTCGCCCTGTCCGTAGACGTAGACGTCGCCAGGTTTCCCGTGCGCGGCCACCATCAGGTGCCCGCGAACACCGTCGGTGCAGAAGCAGAAGTCGCGCAGCGGGTCGAGCGCGCCGAGCTCGATCTCCGGTCGCGTGAGCGCCTGGGTGATGATCGTCCCGGTGATGTAGCGCGGGTTCTGCCGTGGCCCGTAGTTGTTGAACATGCGCGTGACCACGCCGGGCAGGCCGAACGCGTCGAAGTAGTTCATGGTCAGGAAGTCGGCAGCGACCTTGGCCGTGGCGTAGATCGACTTGGGGTTGATCGGCGAGCGCTCGTGGAGGATCAGCGCTCCGTCGTCGTCGAAGCTGTGGTGGTCGCTGACCTCGTCGCGCACGTTCCCGTACTCCTCCGAGGTGCCGGCGGTGTCGAACTTCTCCAGCTCCAGCTCCCAGTCGATCACGGACTGCAGGAGGTTGAGCGTGCCCACGGTGTTCGCCATCACCGTCTCGTAGGGCCGATGCCAGGACTCGCCGACGTGCGCCTGGGCGCCGAGGTGGAAGACGTACGGCTTGTCGGTCGCGCTCGCCTTCAGCTCCTTGATCAGATAGTCGACTGAGGACTTGTCGGTGAGGTCGGCGAAGTGCACCTGCAGCCGGTTGCGGAAGTGCCCGATGTTGTTGAGGGCACCCGAGGACGTGGCGCGCACGAAGGCGTGAACGTTGGCGCCCAGCTCCACCAGGCCCTCGGTCAGATGGGAGCCCATGAACCCGTCCGCCCCGGTCACGAGAACGGTTCGGCCACGGTAGACATCGGCGAACTCCGCGCGGAGCTCGTCCAGGTCGTCGGGTGTCCAGATCATGTCGTTGGCCATAGGACGTACGCTTTCGCGTCGGTGAAGCGTACCCCCTCAGCCGGTCTGGGCTCTCTGGCTGCCGGTGCCGTGACGGCATTCGCCCTGGCCGTGCAGACGGGGCTGGCCGCGGTCGTGGGTGTGATCATCGCGCGCGAATTCGGCCGAACCTCCCAGACCGACGGCTTCTTCGCCGCCTACGCGGTCTTTGTCGTGCTCGCTCTCGCGGCAACCTCGGCCCGTGTCGTCGTCCTGCCGTCGCTCGCCCGGGCGCGGCTCGAGCGGCGCCTCCGATCCGAGACGCTTCGCTTCGCGGCGTGCATCGGGATCGTCGCGATCCCGATGCTCGTCGTCGTCATCGCGGCCGCAGGGCCGATTGCGGCTGCGATCACCGGATTCGGGCCGGTCGTTGCGCGCGAGCAGGCGGCCGGCGTTCTGCCATGGATGATCGCTGCCGCCACGTTGCAGTTCATCGCGGGTCTCGCCTCGAGCGCGCTCGCTGCGCTCGGCGACTACGTGACCTCCGCCATCGGGTATGGGCTCGGGAGCGCGCTCGGTCTTGGGTTCATCGTGTGGAGGATCTCACCGGACGGGATCGAGGCGGTCGCGTGGGGTATGGCGCTGAACGCCATCGTCGCGACGCTCGTGCCTGCCTTCGCCTTGTTCGTCCGCTCGCGGCGAGAGTTCACGACGACGACCGGCGCCGCGCCGGGCATCGGCGAGGGAACCGCTGAAAGCGCGACGCTCCGGCTTTCGGGACGTCTCGCGCTGCTCGGGCGTGGCGTGGTATTGCCGCTGGCCTTTCAGGCCGTGTACCTCGTCTGCCTTGCTCTGGCGGGGCGCCAGGGAGTCGGCTCGGCGACGACCCTCGGCTACGCGTTCCTCATCGGCTCGGCGATAGTCGCCGTGACGGCGGGCTCGCTGGGTCTGGTCACCGCGGTCCCGGTGACCGTCGCGGGTATCGACGCCCGGGGCGTTGCACGACACGTGGACGCCGCATCCTGGGTGGCCTTTGTCGGGATTGCAGGAGCCGCGGGTCTCTCGGCCATCATCGGCGGTCCCGTGATCGGGCACCTGCTCGGCGCTTCATACGCCGGTGATGTCGGCCGCGAGCTCGGTCGCGTCGTTGCGGCGTTGGCGCCGTGGATGGTCGTGACGACCGGCATCTCGCTCGTCTATCCGCTCGTGTTCGTCGTCGGGCGCCTGAGGCGACTCCCCGGCTACGCCGCGGCGATCGTCCTGCTCCACGTCCCGATCGCCGTGTTCGGAGTGTGGGCCGGGGGTCTCTACGGGCTCGTCGCTGCCATGGCGATCTCGAACTGCCTCGGGCTCGCGGCCATGCTCACCGAGCTCGACGCGGCCTCTGTCGTGCTTCGCGACCTCGCTCGTGGCGCGTGCGTCGTCGGTACCCTCGGTGCGGCGGCGTTCGTGCCCAGCGGACTGCTCCTGCGGCCCGGCCCGGCAGCTGTAGTCGGCGCCATTGCCTACGTTGTGCTGCTGGCGGCGCTGCGCCCACCAGGCCTCTTGCGCTCCTGGCGGTACCTGCGGGCGCTCTCGTGACCGTGGCCTCGGCTAGCCTGGGTCGGTGGAGGCTAGTACGAGGCACCCAGCGGAGGGCCGTTGAAGCTCTCCCTGATGATCCCGACCTTCCGCAGCGCCGCCACGATCGAGCGAACCCTACGCAGCGTCCTCGCCCAGAACCACCGCCCCCTCGAGGTCGTCGTCTACGACGAGGCGAGCACCGACGGCACCCGGGAGATCGTGGAGCGGCTGCTCGCGAAGCGGCCCACAGAGATCGAGGCGCGGGTTCTCACCTCCGAGGAGAACTCGGGGCCGGTCTTGGCCTGGCGTGTCGCACTTCAGCACGTGACAGGTGACTGGTGTGCGTTCGTCTGGTCGGACGACGTGCTCAAGCCGGAGTACGCGGAGAAGTTGATGGCCGGTGCCGATCGCGCCGCCTCGGCAGGGCGCGTGCTCGTCGCCTGCAGCGGCGAGGTCGAGGCGGGCGGGAGTGTGCGGCCCTATTACTCGGTCGACCGGGGAATCGTGCCGGCAACGGAGTACTCGGAGGGGATCTTCCTCAGGCGGTTCCCGCTCACGCAGATCTGTGCCGTCTACGAGACCGAGGCCGCACGGCGGGTCTTCGAACGCCACATACAGTTCGAGAACCCTGGCGGCTACGACTACAACCGGCATCCCTACGGCAACGACGTCGGGTACCTCTCCGAGCTGGCCCAGGAAGGCGAGGGGGTGGAGCTGCTCGGCGAGAGGCTCGTGACGCTCGTGGATTCGACGTCCAGCATGACCCGCCGCGGCACGCGCGAGCACATGTGGCAGATGCGATGGCAATACACCTACGCGTTCCTCCGCGTCTGGCGCTGGTGGGCCGAGCGGGGCATCCCCGACGCAGCCCGGCTCGTCGCCCTCGCCGAGCGCAGGCTCGCGCTCTGCACCATCATGCTGGGCAGCGGCGGGCGTCGCCTGCGGCTGGGCGCGTATCCCGCCGCCGTGCGCGCCTACCTCGACTTCAGGCGTCTCGACTACCAGGTCTCGGGCAGGAGCCTCGAGGAGCACCGTAGAAAGGTCACCCGACGCAGCACTGCTGAACGCCACCGATGACCGAATCTCTCGCCACCCGAACGACCTGCCGGATCTGCGGTTCCAGCGCCCTCGTCCCCGTCATCGACCTCGGGGCGCAGTGCATCGCAGGCGCCTTTGCGCCGCCGGGTGGCTCGATCCCGGAGCCGAAGCTTCCACTCGAGCTCGTGCGCTGCGACCGCTCCACCGACCCGGACGGCTGCGGCCTCCTCCAGTTGCGCCACACCGTGCCGGGCTCGCTCCTCTACACGTCGTACTGGTACCGCAGCGGCATCAACCGCACGATGACCGAGAACCTCCACGAGATCGCCAGGCAGGCGGTGGAGACCGTCGGTGGGCTACAGGCGGGCGACCTCGTCATCGACGTCGGCTGCAACGACGGTACGCTGCTCGACGCCTACGAGGCTCTTGCGCACGGGGTGCGCTGTCTGGGCATGGATCCCTCCGACGTGACGCGCTACGCGGTGGCCAAGGGCTACGAGGTGATCAACGACTTCTTCGGGCATGCCGCACTCGAGTCGAGGCATCCAGGTGCCCGCGCGCGCGTGATCACGAGCATCGCCATGTTCTACGACCTCGAGCGGCCGGTCGACTTCGTTCAGGACGTCGCGCGCGTGCTCTCCGAGGACGGCGTGTGGGTCAGCGAGTTCTCGTACATGCCGACGATGCTGGAGATGAACAGCTTCGACACCATCTGTCACGAACACCTGGAGTACTACTCCTTCGCGGTTATCGAGCGGCTGTTCGCGATGGGAGGCCTGGAGGTGGTGAGGGCCGAGCTGAACGACGTCAACGGCGGCAGCATCAGGCTCTTCGCCGCCCATAGAGGAGCGCACGCCATCACGCCTGAGGCGGCAGCCGGGCTCGAGCGCCTCCGGAAGCGGGAGCTCGAAATGGGGCTTGACACGCCCACGCCGTACGAGGCCTTTGCCCAGCGGGTGGCAGAGGTGCGCAGCGAGCTCCTCGGCCTGCTCCGTGACCTCAAGGCCGATGGCAAGACGGTGCACATCTACGGCGCCTCGACAAAAGGGAATACGCTTCTGCAGTACGTCGGCGTGGACGCCTCGCTCATCGACTGCGCCGCCGATCGCAACCCGGACAAGTGGGGATCGCAGACGATCGCCACTCACATCCCGATCGTGTCCGAGGAGGAGTCACGGCGCCGTCGCCCGGACTACTATCTCGCGCTGCCCTGGCACTTCCTCCCCGAGTTCCTCGACCGCGAGCAGGAGTTCCTCGGGCGTGGCGGACGGTTCATCGTGCCGCTCCCGGACGTCCACCTCGCCGGGCCGTGACGCGCCCGGGCTGGGATCGGCTGTGGCGTCACAGCTACGCCCTCGGACTACGGTGGCTAGCGCGAGGTGCCAGGCGTGGCTGGCCGGGACGGCGGGTGGGGGCGCAGCGCCTCCTCGTCCCGCTCGACCCCTGGCGCTACTACGAGCTCGGGCGCCTGGCCGACGAGCAGTACTCCGGCCGCTGGCTCGACGTCTCCAGCCCCAAGCTGCTCCCCTCGCTCCTGCAGGCTGAGGGGAGTGGACGCTGGACCTGCATCGACCTCTTCGAGCAGGAGATCACCGCCTGGCGAGCCGTCGATCCTGCGCTCGAGCTGGCGGTGGCGGACGCATGCGCGCTGCCCTATGACGACGCCTCGTTCGACGGGTGCCTCTGTGTCTCGGTGCTGGAGCACATCGGGCGGGGGGCCGACCTCGTCGCGTTGGCCGAGATGTGGCGGGTGCTCGTGCCCGGCGGCATGCTCCGGCTGACGACAGATGTCGCCGCAACGGCCGGAGACGTGTATCTCGGCGAGCGCATCTACGGAGAGGCGAGCACGTCGAGCGGCGCCGGGGTCTTCTTCAAACACGACTACGGGTTGGGCGAGATCGAAGACGTGATCGGCTCAGGCGGCTGGGAGATCGTGGGCCGGGAGTTCGCGGTGCTGCGTGACCCGACCATCGAGTCCCGGTTCTACGACAGGGCTCCCTGGTCGTATCTGTACGGCGGGCTTCTGCGGCGAACATGCCCGTCGAACTTCGAGACCTCGGAGTCGCCCGAACTGATCGAACGCACCGGGCGAGGGGTCGTCCACCTCGCCCTCCGCAAGCCGTCCTCATGAGTGGCCGGCCCCGTGCGCTCGTCCTCGGCGCTGCCGGGCAAGATGGCTCCTACGCATGCGAGCAACTCCACGCGGCCGGATACCGGGTCGTCGGTGCGGTGCGTCGCGATCCGGGAGGCCCGCTCCCCAATCTCGAGCCCGTCCGGGCGAACATCGACCTCGTGTGCCTGGATCTCGACGACACAACGGCGCTGGTCGGCGTTCTCGAGCGCTGGCAGCCCGACGAGGTCTACAACTTCGCATCGGTCTCGTTCGGCC
Organism: uncultured Actinomycetes bacterium; assembly: GCA_963738505.1. Taxonomy (GTDB): domain Bacteria; phylum Actinomycetota; class Thermoleophilia; order Gaiellales; family Gaiellaceae; genus Gaiella. The sequence goes on from CAVTWR010000006.1 coordinate 142,758, forward strand.
CCGATGCCTGGGCCGATCCCGTGCGGACCTCCGAGCTCGGCACGGTCGCTCTCGTACGCCTGGTGGAGACCCTCCGCACAACGGTTCCGGCAGCCCGGTTCTTTCATGCCTCCTCGGCCTGGGTCTTCGGTTGTCCGGCCGCGATGCCGCAGAACGAAGACACGCCATTCGCACCGGTTGAGCCCTACGGTGCGGCGAAGGCGTTCGGGAACTTCCTGCTCCGCGCCTACCGCGAGCGGTACGGCCTGCACTACTGCTCGGGCATCTTCTTCACCCACGAGTCGCCCCGGCGCCCCGAGAAGTTCGTCGTGCGCAAGGTCACTCGTGCCGTTGCGCGCATCAAGCTCGGGCTTGCCGACTCGGTGGTCCTCGGTGGCCTCGACTCACGTCGCGACTGGGGTTACGCGCCCGACTATGTGCGGGCCGCCCGATTGATGCTTCAGGCCGATGACCCGCGTGACTACGTCGTCGCCACCGGCATCAGCCACTCGGTGCGGGAGTTGCTGGACCTGGCATTCGGAGCCGTCGAGCTGGATTGGCTCGCACACGTTCGCTCCGACCCGGCCTTCAACCGGCCGGGTGGCGGAAACCCGGACGGCCTGGTTGGCGACAGCAGCCGTCTTCGGTCGGAGCTGGGCTGGGCGCCCTCGCTCGACTTCGCGGAGCTCGTGCGGTCGATGGTGCTCGCCGATATAGCAGACCTCGAAGCCGGCGCCGGAGCCGGGGGAGAGCAGGGGTAGAATCGACCCATGTCGTCCGGGACGTCGGACATCTCGCCCGCCGGGCACACCACGCCCGACGGCGAGATCGATGTCGCGGAGCTGTTCCGCACCCTGCGCGAGGAGGTGCGCCGCTCCGGCGGCGACCCGGGCACCCTGCCCGGCGAGCAGGCCGACCGGCTGGCTCTTCGCGCCGAGGCGGAGCGCCTCTGGCCCGTATCCGCCGACCGCCCGTTGCGGCTGCGCGAGGGGCCGCGGGGCGCGCTCTTCATCCCGGTCAAGTGGTTGTTGCGCAAGCTCCTGCGCTGGTACGTGGAACCGGTCGCCTACGACCAGCGGTCGTTCAACGCCGCGCTCCTGCGGCTCTGCGACGAGCAGGAGGCGCGGATCGCAGCCCTGGAGGCCGAGGCCGCCGAGCGCACGGTCTCGTGAGGATCGCCGTCTGCCGGCCGCAGGTGCCGTTTGCGCGCGGCGGCGCCGAGATCTTCACCGACACGCTCGTCCAAGAGCTCATTGCGCGCGGCCACGAAGCCGAGATCGTCTCGGTGCCGTTCAAGTGGTATCCGCGCGAGCAGGTGCTGACGCAGGCCTTCCTCTGGCGGCTGCTCGACCTCACCGAGGTCGACGGGCGGCCGATCGATCTCGTCCTCGGGACGAAGTTCCCGTCATACCTCGTGCGGCATCCCGAGAAGCGCGTATGGCTGATCCACCAGTTCCGGCAGGCCTACGAGCTCGACCGCACCGACCTCGGCCAGTTCTCGGAGACGCCGGAGGATCGCGCGACCAGGCGCAAGGTGCAGCAACTCGACCGTATCGCTCTGGCAGAGGCGAAGCGGGTGTTCACGATCTCGGCCAACGTGGCAGCGCGCCTCGAGCGTTCGACCGGTCTCCACGCGGAGGTGCTGAACCACCCGCCGCAGGCGCTGGCGTATCGCTGCGAGGGCTACGGCGACTTCGTGCTCTCCGCCAGCCGCCTCGACCGCGCCAAGCGCGTCGACCTGCTGATCGAGGCGATGGGCCGAACGACGGGGTTGAGCGCCGTGATCACCTCCGACGGGCCGGATCGGCGGCGCCTGGAGGCGCTCGTGCGAGAACGTGGCCTCGAAAGCCGGGTGCGCTTCGAGGGCATGGTCGACGTAGAGCGGCTGGCCGAGCTGTACGCGACCTGCGGATCGGTCTACTACGCACCCGTCGACGAGGACTACGGCATGGGGCCGTACGAAGCGTTCCTCTCACAGAAACCCGTGATCACCACGACCGATGCGGGCGGCCCACTCGACGTCGTCCACGACGGCGAGACCGGCCGCGTGGTCGCACCGGACGCCGCTGCGATCGCCGCGGCCGCGGCCTGGTTGCACGAGCATCCGGCGGAGGCGCAGCGCCTGGGCCGGGCCGGCGAGCTTCTCGCGCGGCGCGTCACGTGGGACGGCGCCATCGGCAGGCTGCTCGGATGAGGGTTGCGCTGTTCACGCCGATGCCGCCCGAGAAGTCCGGCATCGCCGACTACTCCGCACTGCTCCTGCCCGCGCTGCGCGAGCGCGCCGAGGTGGTGGTGGCAAAGCGCGGCGCGAAGCGGCCACCGCGCGGCGCTGACGTCGCCGTCTACCACATCGGCAACGATCCCTCCTCGCACGGGTGGATCGTGGACGCCTTCCGCAAGCACCCGGGCGTGGTCGTTCTGCACGACGTCGTGCTCCACCATCTCGTCGCCGGCCTGACGCTGGCGCGCGGCGACGGCCGCGCCTATCTCGACGCGCTCGAGCGCGAGGGTGGACTGCCGGCCCGCCTGCTCGGTCATGCCGTGATGGAGAACCGCATCCCTCCGCTCTGGGACACGCGCGCCGTCGATCTCCCTCTCCTCGGCTCGGTGATCGAGCCCGCGACGGCCGTGATCGTCCACTCGGCGTACGCGCGCGATCGTGTGCGGGCGACCGGCTATGCACGTCCTGTCACTGTCGTCCCCCATCCGGCGTGGCCGGTTCCCGCTTACGAAATGGAGAACGTGGACGGTGGCCCGCTCGTCGGCGCATTCGGGAACCTCAACGCGAGCAAGCGCATCCCGCAGCTCTTGGAGGCGTTCGCGGTGATCCGCCGCGAGCTCCCCACGGCTCGGTTGCTGCTCGTCGGCGGTTCCTCGCCGGGCTTCGACCTCGACCGCCGGTTGGAACGTCTCGGGCTCGACGGTGAGGGCATCGTGGCCACCGGCCGCGTGGACGAGGAGCGGCTGTGGCGGCTGATGATGGCCGCCGACGTGCACGTCAACCTGCGCAGTCCCACGATGGGGGAGACCTCCGGCACGGTGATCCGCGCGCTCTCCCTGGGCAAGCCGCTCGTGGTCAGCGACGTCGGCTGGTTCGCCGAGCTGCCCGACGAGGTCGCCTTCAAGGTGCCGGTGGACGAGACCGAACCCCACACGCTGGCCGACGGCCTGCGGTTGCTGCTCTCCCGACCGGACGTGCGCGCAGCGATGGGGGAGCGGGCCTTCGCACTCGCCCGCTCCGAGCACGACGTGGGCCGCGTGGCCGACCGGCAGCTCGCCGCCTTCGAGCTGGCCGCGGGCGGCCGGAGCGTCGACGATGCTGTGCTCCGTTCGGTCAGCGAGGCGGCGGCCGCGGTGGGGATCGAGCCCGGGTCGGACGAGGCCCGGGAGCTCGCCCGGCGGCTCTCCGAGGTCGAGCTCGGTGGGTGAGCGGGCGGACGCGCGAGGAGCGCTTCCCACGTGGCTGCTGCTCGCGGCCGTCGTCGCCGGCTCCACCATCCTGCGCGGTGTCTTGGGTCACGGCGTTCCAGGGCCGTACATCTTCCGTGACTCGCTGATCTACTCGGAGCTCGGCAAGAGCCTCGCCGGCTCCGGATCGCTCCTTGTTCGCGACACGGCAAGTGCCGGCTACGGGATCGTGTACCCGTTGACACTCGCGCCCTGGTACGCGCTCTTCGACTCGGTGCCGACCGTGTTCGCGGCGGTCAAGGCCACGCAGGCCTTCCTGATGAGCCTGGCCGCCATCCCGGCCTACCTCATCGCCCGCGAGGTCGTCACACGCCGTCTGGCGCTACTCGCCGCGGTCTTCGCGGTCGCCGTCCCGGCCATGGCGTACTCGGCCACGGTAATGACCGAGAGCGTGTTCTATCCGCTCTTCCTCGGCTGGGTGTGGCTGCTGCTCGGGCTGCTGCGGCGGCCGGCGTCGTGGGGCCGGACGTTCGCGGTGGTGGTGGGGCTCGTCGTGCTGTTCCTGACGCGGACGCAGGCCGCGACACTGGTCGCGGTGCTCCTGACCGCTCCGCTCCTCGCCTCGACGGGGTATGGGTGGCGCCTCCGGCTCCTCGCGTTCCGGCCGCTGATCCTCACTCTCGCGCTCGGGGGCGCCGGGATTCTGGCGCTGCAGGCGGCGCGTGGCCGCTCCGTACGCGGCTTGCTCGGTGCCTACGAGGTCGTCGCCTCGGGTGGGGATTGGGACACCCTGGCCGCGCTCGAGGCCTGGGCCTGGCATCTCGAGACGCTTGTGCTCTCCGTAGCCATACTCCCGGTGATCGCGCTGGCCCTGTTGCTGGCCCGCCTCCGTCGTCTCGACGAGCCGTCGCGGAACCTGGTGGCGGTCGTCACCACCTCCTCCGTCTGGCTCAGCCTCAGCGTCGCGCTCTTCGCGTCGCGGTTCGCTCGCGATGCCGTCGAGGAGCGGAACCTGTTCTACGTCGCGCCGTTGCTCTTCGTGGCCCTGCTCGTGTGGCTCGACCATGGCGCTCCGCGACCGTGGCCACTCGCTGCGGCGGCGACGGTCCTCGCCGCCACCGTGCCGTTGCTGATCCCCTTCTCGACCGTCGTGTCGGAGAAGGCCCGCGCCGACACGCTCTCGCTGCTGCCGCTGTGGACGATCAACAGGGCGCTCCTCGGCGGGTCGGAGGTGTTGACCGTCGGGGTCGTTGCGGCGGTGCTCGGGGCGTGCTTCCTGCTGGCCCGCGGCCGCGCGCAGCTCCGGTTGCTGCCCGTGCTGGTCCTGGCCGTTGTCGTCTCGCTCTCGGCGGGCTCCTGGTTCGGGCCGCGCGGTGTCAAGGCCGGCGGGGAGGGCGCTCTCTTCCAGGCCATCAGATCGGTACCCCGTGACTGGATCGACCGGGCAGTGCCCTCCGATGCGACCGTCGCGGTGCTCTGGGCGCCGGCCGATCCGGACGATCAGCGGCTGTGGGTGGTGGTGAACGAGTTCTTCAACCGGTCGGTGGGGGACGTGTACTTCACCGATCGCCCGACTGCCGAGGACATCGCGGAGTCCGCGGTCACCGTGGGCTCCGACAACGTCGTGCAACTCGAAGACGGCACGCCGCTCGAGCCCGGATACATCCTCACCGACGGCGCCGCCGAGCCGGAAGGGCGCCTCGTCGCACACGATCCCGGTCTCGGCTCGGCGGTGTGGCGGATCGAGGGGCCGCTCGTGCTGGGGCGCAGCGCGGTCGCCGGTGTCAACCCGGAGGACCGCTGGTCCGAGGGTGTCGTGACCTGGACGCGGGCGGGCTGCCGCGGCGGGAGGCTGACCGTGAGCCTGGCCGGGGATGCCAAGTTGTTCCCGGAGGGTCAGACGGTGACGGTGGCAGGTCGCACCGTGCCGGTGCCGCCCCCGCCGGCCGTGACCACGTTCCAGGTGCCCGTCGAGCCCGTCCGCGGCACTTGCACCGCGCGGTTCGCCGTCGAGCCGACCCGCGTGCCGGCCGAGGTGCTCGCCGGCAGCACGGACAAGCGGGAGCTCGGCACGCACTTCCTCGACCTGCTGTACGAGGTGTCGGAATGAGGATCGTCGTCGACGTCAGCCCCCTCTCGCACCCTCCCACCGGGATCGGCAACTACATTCGAGGATCGCTCGGGGGCCTTGCGGCTGCCGGGCGCGCCGCGGGGCACGAGGTGGTCGGGTTCGCACCGACCAGCTTGCTCGGTGGCAGCAGGATCCGCGCGGCGCTGCAAGGGGAAGAGGTGACTGTTCCGGTACGGACGATCCCGCTCCCCGCCTCGCATGCTCTGCGGACTGCCTGGAGCCGCGCCGGGCGGCCACCGGTCGAGGTGCTGATCGGTCGGCTGGACGCATTTCTCTTCACCGACTGGATGTACCCGGCACAGCGGCGGGGCCTGCGAGCCACGGTCGTCCATGATCTCGTTCCGGTCCACCACCCGGAGTGGTGCACGCCGCGCACGATCGCCATGCACACACGCAAGCTGAAGCATGCAGTCGCGACCTGCGACGTGCTCTTCACCAACTCGCAGTACACCGCCGACGACCTCTCGGCGACGTACGGCGTCGCACGGGACAGGCTCGTCGTGGCGCACCCCGGTCTCGGTCGCGGGTTCACGCACGACGGAGACGCCACCGCGTTCGGCAACGTCACCATCCTCGGGGTGGGCACGATCGAGCCGCGCAAGAACCTGGAACGGCTCGTCGCGGCCTGGCGCCTGCTCGCGGGCGAGGCCGACCTGGTCCTGGCCGGAGGGTCGGGGTGGGGGGAGCGTCCCGGCCTGGAGGGCGTGCGGCTGCTCGGGTACGTCCCCGCCGCCGACCTGCCTGCGCTCTATCGCGGCGCCTCCGTGTTCGTCTATCCCTCCCTGGAGGAGGGCTTCGGGATGCCCGCGGTGGAGGCCATGGCGTGCGGCACCCCGGTGGTCGCCTCCAGCCACCCCTCGCTCGACGAGGCCTGCGGCGACGCCGCCGTCCGGGTCGACCCGACCGATCCCCAGGCGCTCGCCGCAGGAATCCGCGAGGCGCTCACCCGCCGCGACGAGCTCGTGCTCCGCGGTCGCGCCCACGCGGCGCGGTTCTCGTGGCGGCAGACCGGGGAGACGATGCTGAGCGCCCTGGAGGCGAGGCGGACGTGACCAGGCGGCCAGTCGAGGTGATCGTCGTGGTCAGGCGTCCACGCGAACGCCTGGCCGAGACGCTTGTGCTGCTCCGCTCACCGGAGCGCGGCGGATACTGGAACCTGCCGGCGGGGGGAGTCGAATGGGACGAGGATCCTGCCGAGGCCGCGGCCCGCGAGCTCCGCGAGGAGACCGGGCTGGACGCGCCGGTCCTGGATCTCGGTCTGGAGCTCACCTACTCCCTGGTCGGCAAGACGGAACGCGAGCGCGAGGTGTACGGCGCCGCCGCAACCGTTCAGCTGCGCTGCTTCGTGGCGGATGCCCCACCGTCCTTCGAGCCCGTGCTCGACCATGAGCACGTAGAGCACCGGTGGTGCTTGCGCGAGGAGGCAGTCGCGTTGCTCGCCTATCCGGAGCCCAGGGTCGCCGTGGAGGTCGCGCTCGCGTGAGGGTCACCTTCGACGTCTCGGCGCTCGCGCAAACGAACGCGGGTACGGCACGGCATATCCGCGGCCTGCTCGCCGCCCTCGCGCGACGCGCGGACGACGACCTCCTGATCTCCGACGTGTCGTTCGGCGGGACGGGCCCGGTGGCGAGCGTCCTGCGCGACGCCTGGTGGTATCCCTTCGCTCTCGACGCGGCCGGGGCCGACGTCCTCCATTGCCCCACCTTCCGCAGCCCGCGACGCCCTGGAGCGCCCCTCGTGGTGACCGTGCACGACGCGGCCCTCCTGCGCCTGCCGGAGGCCTTCCCCCGCTGGCACCGCGAGTCGGGCCGCCGGGCGCTGGCAGCGGGAGCCCGCCGGGCCGACGTGGTCGTTGCGGTCTCCGAGTTCACCAAGCGCGAGCTCGTCGAGCTGCTCGACCTCCCGCAGGAACGCATCCGTGTCGTGCCGAACGGGCTCGACCCCGTCTTCACCCCCTCACCCGCTGGCCAGGATCCGGGCGGGCACGGCGGCACCCGCTACGCGCTGGCCGTGGGCACGCTCGAGCCACGCAAGAATCTCGCTCGCGCTGTCGAAGCGGCGTCCCTGGCCGGCGTTCCGCTCCGTGTGGTCGGAGCCGAGGGTTGGGGTGGCGTTCGTGCCGAAGGCTGGATCGGATCGCCCACGGACGCCGAGCTCGTCGAGCTGTATCGCGGTGCAGCGTGCCTGGTCTACCCGTCGCTCTACGAGGGTTTCGGCCTACCCGTGCTGGAGGCGATGGCAGTCGGCCTGCCGGTGGTCACGGCGTGGGGCGGCGCCACCGAGGAGGTCGCCGGCGGAGCCGCCGTGCTCGTCGATCCGACCAGCGTCGAGTCGATTGCGGCGGGGATCGCGGAGGCTGTCGCTCGGCGCGGGGAGCTTGCAGAGCGTGGTCTCCAGCGCGCCCGGAGGTACACGTGGGACGCGTCGGCCGAGCTCCTCGTCGAGCTGTGGCGGGAGCTCTCGTGAACGGCGAGAAGCTCGTCCTCGTCGACGCTGACGTCCTCGGTCGGCAGCGGACGGGGGACGAGGCGTACGTGCTCAACCTGCTTCGCGAGCTGCCGGGCCCTGCTGCGGCGCATGGGCTGCGCATCGCCGCCGTGACCCGGCGCGTCGATCTCGTGCCTCCCGGGGTGGAGCCGATCGCGCTGGCCACCCGCTCCCAGCCGCTTCGCATGTCCTGGTCGTTGCCGCGGCTACTCCGTCGCGTGCGGCCCGCATTGCTGCACACGCAGTACGCGTTCCCGCTGGGGATGGCCTGCCCGGGGGTGGTCACCATCCACGATCTCTCGTTCGAGCGGGACGCGACTGCGATGCCCTCGCGCGACCGGCGCATCTTCCGCAGGGTCGTGCCGCGTGCCGCACGACATGCGCGCCGCGTGTTCACCGTCTCGGAGCGGTCGGCCGCCGATCTGCGCGAGCTGTACGGGGTTCCGGCGGGGCGGATCGTGGTCACGCCAAACGGGGTCGATCCCGTTTTCACTCCCGGGCCCGCGCAAGTACCGGCGGCCGAGCGCTACCTCCTTTCCGTGGGCGCCATCCAGGAACGGAAGAACCAGCTCGCCGCGCTCGACGCCGCCGAGGCTCTCGGCCTTCCCCTCGTGGTCGCCGGGCCGGTGCGCGACCGCGCCGTGGCCGATCGCCTCGAGCAGGGCGGCGCCCGTCTCGAGGGCTACGTGACCCAGGAGCGTCTGCTCGAGCTGTATCGCGGGGCGGCGTGTCTCGTGCAGCCCTCCCGGTACGAGGGATTCGGGCTGCCGGTGGTGGAGGCGATGGCCTGCGGCACGCCCGTGGTGATCATGAACGAACCGGCGCTGGTGGAGGTGGCGGCGGGCGCGGCGGTCGTCGCCGGCGAGGACGGGCTCGCAGCGGCGGTGCGCGAGGCGCTGGACGGGCATAACCTCTGGCGCACTGCGGGTCTCGCCCGTGCCGCCGAGCTGTCCTGGTCACGGCTGGCCGAGGTCACGGCGGCCGCCTACGCGGAGGTCATCGCGGGGTGAGCGTCTCCGCCGTCGTCGTCTCGCACGGTCACGCCGCACAGGTGAGCGCGCTGGCGCCCGTGTTGCTCGAGCAGGTCGACGAGCTCGTCGTCGTGGCCAACGCGCCGGGGTCGATCGATGCTGCGGGCCTCCCCGCCGGCGTCCGCGTGCTCGAGAGCCCACGGCCCCGGTGTCTCTCGGCCAACGTGAACGCAGGCGTCGCCGCGACGCACGGCGAGCTCGTCGTCTACAGCAATCCGGATGCCCTCCCTCGCCCCGGCGCGGTTCGCGCTCTGCAAGCGTTTGCGGCTGCTCATCCGCGTTGCGGTCTCGCGGGACCACGCCTGGAGTGGCCGGACGGGCGCTGGCAGCCGAGCCGGCGGCGGTTCCCCACCGTCGGCGGCACGCTCCTCCGCCGCACACCGCTTCGCCGGCTGCGCTCCCCGTACGAGTACCAGCGCAGCCACTACCTGCTCGACGAGGACATGGCGGAGCCGGTGGAGGCCGACTGGCTGCTCGGCGGGTTCCTGTTGATGCGGAGGGAGATGCTGGACGAGGTCGGCGGCTGGGATGCCGGCTACCGCCACTACGTGGAGGACATCGACCTCGCCTACCGGGCGCGCGCGGCAGGCTGGGAGCGGTGGTACGTGCCGCAAGCCCGCGTCGTCCACGACTACGCGGCCGTGATCGACAACGGCTTCCTCACCCGGCACACGTGGTGGCACCTGCGCGGCATGGCCCGCTTCGTGCGCAAGCACCCGGAGACGCTGCTGCGATGGTGAGCCCCGGCAAGCTCAACCAGTACCGCGGCAAGGCGGCCGGCTGGTCGGAGCGGGAGTATGCGGACGGACGCACGTACCTGGAGCGGCGGGCGGATCTGGTGATCGGGCTCGGCGTTCCGCTCAGGCCGGGCGAAACCGTGCTCGACCTGGCCTGCGGCGACGGCGGTCTCGGCTCGGTGTTGCTCGCGCGCGGTTTCGCCTACCACGGAGTCGACGTGACCGAGGAGATGGCCAGGGCTGCGTCGGAGCGGCTCGGCCCCGGCGCGTCGGTCTCGGTCGGCGACCTCAACACCTACGAGCCACCTGAGCCGGTGGCGGCGACCACGCTCTTTCGCGCCCTCTACTACGCGGCCGACCGCCGGGACTTCTTCGCCCGCGTTCGTGCCTTCACCACGGCCAAGCTCGTCTTCGACCTCAACCCGCGCCAGTACCCCGTGCGCGAGGTGCTCGACGACCTGCGGCGCGCAGGGTGGGAGAACGCTGTACTGAGACCCTTTCTGGTCCCTCAGACGCGCATCCTTCCCGCCGCCGCCGTGGCCGGGCTCAGGATGCTCGAGCGAAGCGGCCCGCCGGCCCGGCTCCTGTTGCGCCGCCGATTCACGTACATGGTGGCCGCCTCCCCACGCTTGGTGTAGAGTATACACATGGGACGCACCAATATCGAGATCGACGAGAAGTTGGTGAGACGCGTGATGCGCCGCTACGGCCTTGCCACCAAGCGTGCCGCGGTGGATTTCGCGCTCCGCCGCCTGGATATCGAGCCGATGACCCGGGAAGAGGCATTGGCCATGCGGGGGACAGGCTGGGAAGGCGATCTCGCGCAACTGCGTGACGGGTACCTTCGCTCGGCGTGATCCTCGTCGACACCTCGGCCTGGATCGAGTATCAGCGGGGTACGGGGAGTACGGCGGACGCCCGGCTGGCCGAGGCGATCGGCGGTGACGAGCCACTCGCCACAACCGGCATCGTCACACTCGAACTGCTCGCCGGCGCGCGCGACGACGAACAGGCCGGACAGCTTCGCCGGCTCCTGGCCCGCTGTCACTACATCCCGCTCGAGGACCCGTCGGACTACGAGGTTGCCGCAGCTCTCTACCGCGAGTGCCGCCGCAACGGAGTGACGGTGCGGCGGCTCCCCGATTGCCTGATCGCTGCCGTCGCCCTGCGAGTGAGAGCAGCGCTTCTGCACTGCGACGCCGATTTCGACGCGATCGCGAGCATCGTTCCGCTCGCGATCGTCAGCCGCTGAGCTTCTGGTAGCTGAAGCCGAGCACCGCACCAAGGTGGCGGTCCTCACCGCCGAAGTTGACGGGGTCGATCTCGCGCGGGGCGAAGGTGCCGATCGAGACCTCGATCCGCCAGGGGCCGGAAGGTGGCTTGAGTGACACGCCGCGGTTCTCGCACAGGGGGACGGTGATCGTCCGGGTTGTGGTGACGGAGGCCAGGGCGGGCTGCTTGTCCTCGCCCACGCCGAGCGGGCCGATGGTCACGGTGGCGACGCTCGGGACGTCGCGCTTCGACTCGTCGGGACAGAAGTTCGAGCGGTTGATGCGAACGGTGGCCAGGCCGCTCCCGTCCCGGGAAACGTCGAAGCGGTTGTAGGCGCCGCGCGCGATCGGGGTCTCCTCGTCGCGGTTGCCGACGATCCAGCCGTCACCCTCGACACCCGTGACGTTGTCGGCGAGCCGCAGCGACCCGGGCAGCCGAACCAGGGTCGCGGGCTGGTTGACCAGCGCGCGGTTCGGCAACCGGCTCACCCTGAAGGTGCACGCCGAGCGTGGCGAGGGCGTACGCGGTGCCGGGTGACGGTCGCATGCCGCCGTCGATCGAGGCGAGATCGGGTGTCTGCACGCGTCCCGGACCGGGCGCGAAGTGAGCCGGGTTCGTGTTCCACATGCCGGTGACGGAGCGGTTCCAGAACTCGGTGGCCCAGAACGGGCGGGGGCTCGTGTTCTTCGAGAAGTTCCCGATCACGGTGACCTTCCCGTCGCCGACGGCGTCGTCGATCCAGCTGCGGTCGGCGGGGAGGAGCGAGTCGACCGCGTCGGAGGCGATGTGCTCGCCGTGGGCCGCGTAGACCTCCCCGGTCAGGTTCCAGGCGAGCACGAGCACGACGAGCGGCGCAGGCAGCCAGCGGCCGAGCCGGCCGGCCAGGCCGCGTGTGCCTCCGCGAAGCAGGGTCAGCACGACGCCGGTGACCGCGGCGATGATCGCCATGCGCGCCTCGATCGTGGCGTCGGGCCACTTGAGGATGCGGTTGGCGAAGGCGAGGATGGAGAGGCCATGCGCCTCGTAGTACGGGTAGGACAGGCCCTCCGGGACCGCGACCACGAGCCCCGTGACCGTGGCCGTGGCGGCCGCGAGCGCCCACCACGCGGGCCGCAGCCGGGAGAGCACGAGAGCCAGCGCACAGAAGGCGAGCGGGGTGAGGTAGATCGCGTTGCGCTCCACGACCACACTCGAGAACGTGGTTGAGACATAGGCGCCCTTGAGCCCGGCGTAGAACGTCACGAACGCCGTACCTGCGGCCGCGACGGCGACGAACGCCGCGAGCCGGGGGTCGTTGCGGCGACCGCGCTGCGGCAGGATGACGGCGAGCAGCGCGATCGCCGGTACGAACCCGACGCCCGTGGCCCACGCACCGAACGACTTCGCGCCGTAGGTGACGATGCGGTCCTTGAAGCTCGCCATCACGCTCGACCACTCCTCCGACACGTGGCCGATCACGGCCATCGCGAGCAGGACTGCACCGACCCCGAGCAGGCCCGTCCCGACGTAGTCCCAGCGCGACCAGGTCGCACGGAAACGCGTCATGCGCTGCGAGCGCCAGGCGAGCACGAGCAGGATCACGGCCAGCACGGCGAGCACGGCCACCAGCTGAGAGCGGAGGAGCGCGGCGACGACACTCGCCGCGACGGCTGCCGCGATCGTGCGCCGGCACGGCCGCACCGCCGCTCGCGCGATCAGCCAGAAGGCGAGCGCGGCAGCCGGGTAGCCCCACGGCTCCTCCACCAGGAAAGCGGCGTACGAGAGAGCGGGAGCGGCGATCGTCCCGGTGGCGGCGACGAGCGCCCACGGGCGTGAGACGACCATGCGCGCCAGCCCGTACGTGGGGAACGCCGCGGCGGCCATCACCAAGGCCTGCGCGTACTTGATCAGACCGTAAGCCGACGAGACGTCGGAAAGCCACCACGCAGGCGCGGTGACCCACGGGACGAGCGTGGTGAAGCCGTAGCTCTCGCCGCGCCGGCCGGGATGGCCGGTATCCGCGATCGAGCGGGAGAGCTGTGTCATCTCCAGCTCGTCGGTGAACAGCGACGGCGTCTCACGGCGCCAGGCCTGCCAGAGGTACAGCGCCACGAGCCCGAGATAGACGGCGAGCAGAGGGAATGCAGTCTCGGGTGGGACCGCGCGGGCACGTGCCGCCGCGCGGGTGATGAGCCTCACGCGGGCCGCTCCGCCGAGACCTCGACCAGCGGTGCCACGGTCTCGGTGCGGCGGTGCACGAAGCTGCACGGGATTCCCGCACCCTCACAACCCCGGGCGACGGCTGCGAGCGATTCCGGGTCGGCCTCGGGGATCGTGACCAGAACCTCGTCCACCCTCGACCCGGCGAGGACCGTGCCCAGCTCGGCGGTCGTCCCGAGCACGCCGACACCGAGGATTCGTCTACGTCTGAGCGCCGGGTTGTCGTCGATGAACCCGACCACCCGCGCGCCTTCCTCCTTCAGCTCACGGACGATGCTGCGCCCGTGCCGGCCGGCACCGACCACCAGCACGCGGCGACCGGGCTTGCGGCCCACTTCGGGAGCGAGCTTGAGGGCGAGGCGCGCGCCGGCGGCGAGGACGGCGCAGAGCAGGGCGTCCACGGCGAAGACCCGTGCCGGGAAGTCGCCGAGATCCCTGGTGGCCACGACGATGGCGACTGCCACGACCTCGGCCACGAGGCACGCGAGCACCAGCGCCAGAGCGTCGCGTGCAGTCGCGTAGCGCCACACGCGGCGGTACACGCGCGCGGCGACGAAGGCCACATAACGCACGCCGAGCACGACAGGGAGTGCCGCCAGGAAGGTGCCGCGCTGCACGGCGGAGCCCTCTCCGCCCAGCACGAGCAGGTACGCCGCCAGGAAGGCGCCACACACGATGGCGAAGTCGATCAGGACCTCGGCGAGTCGCCGCGGCTCGAAGGTGAGCGCGTGCCGGAGCGAGGTGTCGCCGGCCTGTCCCCGTCGCGTGCGCTCGTCGAGGTCGCCGAGGAAGCCGCCGAACTGCACGAGCAGGACGAACGTGAGCAGGACCCCGACGGCGGTCAGCCGCGGCTCGTCCAGCACGTTGTAGGCGATCGCGGTCGCACCGAGGGCGATCGCGATCAGCGCGAGGAGCAGCACTGCCTTCGACTCCGAGAGGCCGTAGTAGACGAGCCGGTGGGAGGTGTGGTCACGACCACCCTGGGACACCGGGCGCCGCTCGAGCAGCCGTCGCACGGTCACGAGCGTGGTGTCGAGCAAAGGCACCGCGAGCACGAGCAGCGGCAGCACCATCGTCGCCACGGTTGTCCCCGCCGTCGTCCAGCTCGAGGCGAGGCCGAGGCACGCGAGCAGGAATCCGAGCACCTGGCTCCCCGAGTCACCCATGAAGACGGCGGCGTTCTTGCCCGGCCGCAGGTTGAGCGGGAGGAAGCCGAGGCAAGCGCAGCCGAGCGAGAGTGCGACGACGAGCACGAGGCGGTTGTCGTGGATCGTGGTCGCGTCCACCACGAAGTAGGCGCAGGACACGGTGGCCAGGGTCGCGGCGAGGCCGTCCATGTTGTCGAGCAGGTTGAAGGCGTTGGTGATGCCGACCAGCCAGAGGAAGGCGACGGCGATCGCGACGACGTCGTTTCCGATCAGGTCGACGCGGAGTCCCGCCGCGACGGCGAGCGCAGCCGCGGCGAGCTGGGCGCCGAGCTTCGTGACCGGGCTCAGGTGCCGGACGTCGTCGACGACCCCGGCCACGAAGAGCAGGCGCAGCGCCCCCTGCGATCCCGGCCAGCTCCCAGGTCGCCGGGACTGCTCCGACTGCGACGGCCAGACCGAGCGCTGCGGCCACACCCCCTGCCACACCGACGCCACCGAACGTCGGCGTGGGAGTCGCGTGCCAGCGCTCTCCGGTGGGCTCGGCCAGCAGCCGGCGGCCGAGCCCCGGCGCTCGCAACAGTGCCCACAGGATGAGGAAAGCGGCAGGTGCGCCGACCAGCGTCACGGCGGCGTTCATGGGCGCGCTCGATGGTCGGCGGCGGTCATCCGTTGAAGGGTAGTTCAGGCGCCGACCGTAGACTGGCCGGGAGATGGGCGTGTATGCGGATCTCCTGCGCTATCGCGAGCTGTTCGGGAGCCTCTTCCGGCGCGATCTGCGGGCCAAGTACAAGGGCTCCGTGCTCGGGCTCGGCTGGACGCTGGCCCTGCCGGTGCTGCTCATGCTCGTCTACCTCGTCGTCTTCAACGTGCTCTGGAAGGCGCAGGCGACCGATGTCGAGCACTACTGGCTGTTCCTGCTCTCGGGCCTGCCCCCCTGGGCCTTCTTCGCCACCTCGCTGCAGTCGTCGGCGCGGAGCCTCCTGGAGAACGCGAACCTGATTCGCAAGGTGCGCTTCCCGCGCCAGCTCGTGCCCCTCTCCATCGTCGGCACCCAGGTCGTGGCCTTCGCGGCGATGTTGGTCGTGGTGCTCGTGCTCTCCCTCGCGGTGCTCGACGGCTCCAGGGCGACTGCGTGGCTGGCCATTCCCGTGGCCGCGGTGATCGTGCTCTTCGTCGCCGGACTCTCGCTCGCCGTGGCCTCGCTCAACGCCGTGCTGCGAGACGTCGAGTTCGTGGTCGGTGCGGCGCTCCTGCCCTGGTTCTTCCTGACTCCGGTGCTGTACCGGCTCGACGGGTTGCCCGGCGCGGAGGCCCGGCCGTGGCTGGTCGACGTGATCCACTGGGTGAACCCGATCACCCCGGCCATCGAGTCTTTCCGGCAACCGCTGTTCGCAGGCACGGTGCCCTGGCTCGACCTGCTCTACCTGGTGGTGGAGACCCTCGTCGCGCTCGCGCTCGGAGCGCTCGTCTTCAACGCCGTGGACGATCGGATCGGGAGTGAGTGGTGTTAATCAGATAGTGATCTCCATATTCCATGTGTACGGAGGAGGAGATCATGGCAGGGGAGCGGGACCGGTTCACACCGGAGTTCAAGCAGGAGGCGGTGCGGTTGGTGATCGAGGGTGGTCGGCCGATCGCGCAGGTGGCGAAACAGCTGTCGGTCAACGCGGGCACGTTGGGCAACTGGGTGGCCAGGTTTCGGGATGAGCATCCGGTGGCGGAATCACCGTTGACGCTGCCGGAGCGGCAGCGGCTTCAGGAGCTCGAACGGGAGAATCGGCAGCTGCGGCTGGATAACGAGTTCCTGGGAAAAGCGGCCGCCTTCTTCGCGAAAGACCGTCGGTGAGCGAGCGCTACGCGTTCATCGAGGCGGAGAGGGCCTGGTTTCCGGTCGTGCGTGGCTGCCGGCTGCTGGAGGTGTCGGCGAGCGGGTATTACTGCTGGCGGGGAAGGCCGCGTCTGCGACGGCGCGTCGTCGCGCCGAGATCGCTCGCCTTGCAGAAGCGGTGCACACAGACTCGGACGGCATCTTCGGCTACCGCAAGGTGCAGCGCGAGCTCGCCGCCCAGGGGCAGCGGGTGTCGGTGCATTCGGTGCGACGCGTGATGCGCGAACACGACCTGCACGGCGTGCAGCCGCGCGCCTACCGGGTCACGACCGTGCAGGACGAAGCGGCGCAGCCGGCGCCGGACCTGCTCGAGCACGACTTTCAGCAGCAGCGAGCCGGGCACCAGGTTGGTGGGCGACATCACCTACATCCGCACCTGGGCCGGCTGGGCCTACCTGGCCGTGGTGATCGACCTGGCCACGAAGATGGTCGTGGGCTGGAGCGTCGCCAACCGCGCCACCGCAAGCCTGGTCGGCGACGCCTTGCAGATGGCGCAGCGCAACGGTCACGTCGGCGTCGACGCGATCTTCCACACAGACCGCGGCTGCCAACCCGGACTCAACCGGTCGTCGCAACACCGGTTTGTTGACTTGATTGTAGATGCTCGTTCAGTGCTTCGGCGGGGGTCCTCCAGCCAAGCGTCTTGCGCGGTCGGCTGTTGAGCGCGGCGGCAACGGCTTCGAGCTCGTCGGCGGTCCAGCGGGCGAGGTCGGTTCCCTTCGGGAAGTACTGGCGCAGCAGGCCGTTGGTGTTCTCGTTCGTGCCGCGCTGCCAGGGGCTCTGCGGATCGGCGAAGTAGACCGGGATGCCGGTCTCGACCTTGAACTGCGGCGTGCGCGGAGAGCTCCTTGCCGCGGTCCCAGGTCAGCGATCGGCGCAGCTGCTCAGGCAGGGTCGTCATCGTCGAGCCAATGCGTTCTTCATCGTGACCGCGCCGTAGCCGGCCAGGGCGGGCCCGTTCTTCGTGCGCGGGATCGTGCCGAAGCCTGCTTCGCGCGGCAGGTGGATCAGCATCGTGAACCGTGTCGTGCGCTCCACCAGGGTGCCGATCGCCGAGCGTTCCAGGCCGATCAGGAGGTCGCCTTCCCAGTGGCCGGGGACAGCGCGATCGGCGGCCTCGGCGGGCCGTTCGCTGATCATCGCCTCGGGCGTGACGTGCGCCCAGGACTTCCGTTGCGTCCGTGCTCGAGGCACGCGCAGCGCGCGGCCGGTGCGCAGGCACGCGACCAGCTCTCGCTTCACGCTCCGCGGCCTTGCACGTAAAGGGCCTGGTAGATCGCCTCGTGGCTGATCCGCATCGACTCATCATCGGGGAAGTCGACCTTGAGCCGGTTCGCGATCTGCTCCGGGCTCCACGCCTGCACCCAGCGGCGATCGCCTGCGATGCGGCTTGTTCCGTCCCGTTCCACGCCGTCTGCGTCGGCCCTCCGACAGGCGGCTCCGTCCAGGTCGGTGGATCTGGCCCGACAGCCGCTCCTGCACGTACTCGCGAAGCCGCGGGTTCGCGACCAGCTTCACGGTCTTGGGCCGGCGAGCGACGAGCTCGGCTTTCCACTGCGCGACCGAGGCCCGGTAGTCGAGCGTCCCGTCACGCGTCGCCGCGTTACGCCGCAGCTCCCGCGAGACGGTCGATGCCGAACGCCCGATCCGGCGAGCGATCTCGCGCACACCAACGCCTTGGGCCTTGAGGATCGCGATCTCCTCGCGCTCGTGAAACGACAGGTAGCGGCCCGACAACGGGGCCAGATCGATCGGAGGCATCCCGCCACCGTGGCGGAACCACCGGCTGCCCACCGCCTGCGACACACCGACCGCGTGCGCGGCCTCCTCGGCCAGCAGGCCCTTCGCGATCTCGCGCCAGAACAGCCGCTCCACCTCACGACGATGCGACGGAGCCCCAGGCGACCTCATCGCCGACCGCCCCGTCAGCTCCCTCATCCACCCCGCCGGCCTGCCCATCAACACCTCCCGGATCGAGGTGTTGCGACGACCACTTGAATCCACCCAATATACGTCGGGGGCGTTCGGCAAGCTGTGCCGCAAGCTGCGGGTTCAGCGAATCGATGGGCCCAACAGGTGTCTGCTGGGACAACGCTCTCGCGGAATCGTTCTTCGCCTCATTGAAGGTGGAATGCATCTACCGCACCGCATTGCCGACCATCGACCACGCCCAACGTTGTACGGCCGCTACATCGAGCTGTTCTACAACCGACGAAGGAGGCACTCCGCACTCGACTACCAGACCCCACAGGAGCGATACTCACAGCTCACACGTCAGGCAGCGATTGCCGCCTGAAGATCACTATCCGAATTTCGCCACTCAACCCA
>CAVTWR010000007.1:0-81735 GCA_963738505.1 uncultured Actinomycetes bacterium
GTCCTCAACGGCGACTTCGACCTCACCGACCCGCCGGACTTCGCAGCTATCCCGCAACTCGAACGCGCAAAGAACATCTCCGTCCTCAAGGGGCCGTTCGGGTTCGCACAGGACTTCGGTCTCGCGGCGACCAAGAAGCCCTACGACGATCCACAGGTGCGCACGGCCCTGAGGATGCTCATCGACCGCGACAAGTTCGTGAAGATCGTCTGCCGCGGCCAGGGCGTCGCCGGAGCGGACACCCCGATCAACCCCCGGGATCCGTTCTTCCCGCAGGGCCTCCGACCCACGCCCTACGACCCCGAGCAGGCTCGGTCTATCCTCAAGAAGGCCGGCCACGGCGACGGCTGGACGGACACCATCTTCACGGCACCGACATTCAAGGGCCTCAACGACTCCTCCGTGTTCCTCAAGCAGGCCTGGGAAGCCGGAGGGATCAAGCTGAACGTCAAGAGCCTCACGGTCGACGGCTGGGCCAAGCACCTCCAGAAGACGGACGGCCTGGTCGCCAACTACTGGGCGCGTCAGCACCCGTCGACGATGTTGGCATTCATGTGCAGCTCCAAGGGCGTCTGGAACGAGTCGTTCGTCAAGGATCCCAAGATCGACAAGTTGCTGGCGACAGCCCAGTCGACGAAGTCTGTTGAGAAGCAGAAGGAGGCGTTCGGGGAGGCGCAACGCCTGTACATCGCCCAGTCGCCGACGTTGTGGACATCGCACTACGCCGACTACTGGCCGTACCAGAAGCGTCTCAGCGGCGTTGTTCTCAGCCCAACCGACCTGGTGGACTTCCGCAGAGCACGCTTGGCCTAGTAGCCCGTAATCACCTGAGATGAGCGTCGGCCGATACACCCTGAGCCGTGTAGCGCTCGGGATCGTGACGCTGACGCTCATCTCGGTGATCACGTTCGCGGCGACGAACGCGGTCCCAGCAGACCCCGCGAGAGCTGCGCTCGGGAAGTACGCGACGCCGGAGCAGCTCGAGAACTACCGCATTCAACAGGGACTGGACAGACCGGTCGTCGAGCGCTACGTCCACTGGGTCGGCGGCCTCACACGAGGCTCATGGGGTACCTCGACCGTCACACGGCAGGACGTCGGGTCACTCGTCGGTGCCCGCATCGTGAGGACGCTGATCATCGGGCTCGTGGCGATGCTCCTGGCTGTGCCTCTTGCGTTCGTGATCGGCGTCTATACCGGGCAGCGAAGCGGGAAGGTCGATGACGTCGGAGCCTCGACCCTGATCCTTCTCCTCAACTCCCTGCCCGAGTTCGTGATCGGAATTCTCCTACTCGTCGTCTTCGGCGTGGTGCTGAAGGTGCTCCCGATCGAGTCGAGTGCCGCCGCCTACGGAACTGGCTTCGATCGGGCGAAGGCATACGTGCTACCGATCCTCACACTCGTCCTGCTGCTCACGCCGTATCTCGCCCGGATGGTCCGAGTGAACACGCGAGACGTCCTCGGACAGCCGTACGTCCGTAGCGCAGTCCTACGCGGGGTCTCGCCGAGCCGGCTCAGCTGGCGCCACATCGCGCCGAACGCGAGCCTCCCCGTGATCAGCGTCATCGCGCTCACCCTGGCGGAGCTGGTCGGTGGAGTAGTCGTCGTCGAGGTGGTGTTCGGGTTTCCCGGGATCGGGAAGCTGCTCGTCGACTCGGTCCTGAGCAAGGACATTCCGACCGTCCAGGCGGTGACGCTGGCAATGGGACTCGGCTTCGTTGTCCTCGGTCTCGCCGCCGATCTCGTTCTGCTGGGACTCAACCCTCGGCTGAGGTCGCGCTGATATGAGCGCCACGGCCGACAGCACGACAGCACCGAAGCAGAGCCGGAGCCAGTTCCTCTCATGGATGACTGCCGGCTGGAGGACGACGGAAGGCAAGATCGGGGTAGCGCTCCTGCTCGGGTTCCTCGTGATCGTCGTGATCGGGCCGACCGTCGCGCCTTACGGCGCGAGTGAGATCGGCGTCGGTGACCCGGCGGCAGGAATGAGCTGGAGCCACGTTCTCGGAACAGACAACCTCGGTCGAGACGTTTTGAGCCGCCTGCTCGTCGGTGCTCGCTCGGTCGTCGCCGTGCCGCTTCTCGCCACTCTGCTCGCCTTCAGTGTCGGTGGCGTGCTTGGCATGCTCGCCGGGTACCGCGGTGGGCACACCGACGCCGTCATTTCGCGGGCGCTCGACATCGTGCTCTCACTCGCACCGCTTCTGATCGTGGCGGTCATCATCACGGCCGCCGGAACCTCGACATTCGTCCTCGTCGTGTCTGTCGCCGCGGTGTTCGCGCCACGGATCGCCCGAGTCCTTCGTGGCGCGACACAGACCGTTGCCGTCAACGACTACGTGCACGCCGCACTCGCTCGAGGAGAGCGTGATCTCTCGATCATCCTGCGCGAGATTCTTCCGAACATCGCGCCTACCGTCTTCGTCGAGTTCGCGGTTCGCCTCACCTACGCCATCATCTTCGTCGCGACCCTCAACTTCCTCGGGCTCGGGCTGCAACCACCGTCGCCGAACTGGGGCGTGATGGTGGCGGAATCCCGCACGACCGTGACGGTCGCGCCGATCACCACGCTCGCACCCGCACTCGCCATAGGCCTCGTCGCGATCGGAATCAGCATGATCGCTGACGGCATGACCCAGGCACTCGGCTCCGAAGCGAAGCACGACCTCAGTTGATGAGCACCTCACTCGCCATCAACGACCTCACTATCGGCTACCGGGCGACGTCGGATTCTCGGCCAAACGTGGTCGTCAAGGGAGTCGACCTCGCGCTCGAACCCGGCCGGATTCTGGGGCTCGCAGGCGAATCCGGGTGCGGGAAGTCGACGACCGCGCTCGCCGCCATCGGGTATCCGATCCCCGGCTCGGTACGGATTTCGGCGGCACGGCGATGCTTGGCGACACAGAGACCTCCTTTCGCTCCCTCGCCGTGACCTGAGAACACAGCTGGGGAGCAGCTGCATCCTCTGACGTCGCCCAGGCGCACGCCGCACTCGCCCTCAACCCCTTGTCAAGCGCGTCAGCTGGTTGATCGCAGAACCGATGGGGATCGACCTCGGGATCGGAGGCGCGGAGGTCGAAACCCGCTCCATTCGGTTGCTCGAAAAGTGTTGTACATCTCCGAGCTGGAGGCCGGGCGTCGGTAAGCGGTATCCGCATCAGTTCTCGGGAGGTCTATATCAGCGGATCTCTCTGGCCATCGCGCTCTCCTGCGCGCGCGCGCCAGCCTGGGCGCCACGAGAATTCTCGATGAGCCCACGACCGGCCTGGACGTGACGACCGGACGCTCAGATCTCGCGCCCGACTCCGAGATCGTTCGCCGCAGCGATGCCGCCGCGCTGTACATCAGCCATGACCTGGCCCTCCTCGCGACGATCTGCGACGAGATCGCGATCATGTACGCGGGTGAGGTGATGGAGCGAGCACCAGCAGCACGGCTCTACGCGAACCCGCTCCACCCCTACACCGCTGCTCTGATCGACTCGGCCCCCCGGATCGACGACGGCTCTCGCACGATCGGGATCCCGGGTCTCCCGCCGCCCCACGCGATCGAGGATGCCTGCCCCTACTCGGCTCGCTGTTCGTTCGCGCTGGATCGTTGCCGGACGGAGCATCCGCCCCTTGTCGAGCTCCATGCGGGCAAGGCGGTCCGGCGCCTCCGTACCGGCGAAATCGACCTGGCCGCCCAACGCGTCACCGTCGAGAAGCAGCCATACACGGTACTCGGGACTCCCGCGCTGAACCGCGACCGATCTTCGCTGTGGCTACCACGGTGCCGGTCCGGGCCAGATGATCGCTGTCGACGATGTCTCCTTCACGGTCTCGCCCGGCGAGACGCTCGGCATCGTCGGCGAGTCGGGCTCGGGGAAGTCAACGATCCTCCGCACGATCGCCGGCCTTCACACTCCGCTCGGCGGGGAGATCCGGTTCGAGGACGCTGTCCTCGAACCGCGTGCTAGAGACCGACCGCGCGAAGTTCGCCAGGGAATCCAGATCGTCTTTCAGAACCCTGACTCAAGCCTCAACCCGCGCCACACTATTGGGTCGATCATTGAACGGCCGTTGAAGCTGTTCTTCCGGGGCCGTAGCCGCCGCGAGCACCGGGCACGAGCGCTCGAGCTGCTGCACGAGGTGCGGCTCGACCCGGCCCTCATCGACCGCTACCCGCACCAGCTCTCGGGCGGCCAGCAAAAACAGCGGGTCGCGCTCGCTCGTGCATTCGCCGCAGAGCCGCGGTTGATCCTCTGCGACGAAGTGGTCTCGGCGCTCGACGTCTCCGTCCAAGCATCGATCCTCGACCTGGTCGGGAGGCTGGCAGCCGAGCATCACACAGCCGTCCTGTTCGTCACTCACGATCTCGCGGTCGTCCGGTCGATCGCCGACCGGATCTGCGTCCTCCAGGACGGCGTCGTCCGCGAAACGGGCGAGACAGGAACGGTCTTTGGGACGCCGGAGCACGCCTATACCCGCGAACTGCTCGCCTCGGTGCCGCGATTCGACGACGGTGCAGAGTAGGCGAATGAGGAATGAGAACAGGGGGCAGTGATGCGACGCCGTGAAATGGGAAACACAGGGATCGTGGTATCGACGATCGGATTCGGTGCCTGGGCGATCGGAGGCGGCGGCTGGATCGAGGGCTGGGGCGCCCAGGACGACGACGAGTCCATCGCCGCGATTCACCGCGCTGTCGAGCTCGGGATCAACTGGATCGACACCGCCGGTGCATATGGGCTCGGGCACTCCGAAGAAGTGGTCGCCCGCGCCCTCGAACGACTCCCGCAGAGCGACCGGCCGCTGGTCTTCACGAAATGCACCTCCACCTGGGACGCCGACGGCAACATCGAGAGCCGCTTGAAGCGCGAGTCCGTCCGCCGCGAAGTCGAAGGGAGCCTGCGGCGTCTGCGCACCGATGTCCTCGACCTCTGCCAGCTCCAGGTTGTCCGGCGCCCGACGAGGACATCGAGGAGGGCTGGGCAGCGCTCGTCGACCTCCAGCGAGAAGGCAAGGTCCGCGAGATCGGCGTCTCCAACTTCGATGTACCTCAGATGGCGAGGGCCCAGGCGATCGCTCCGATCACCTCAGCACAGCCGATCTACAACCTCCTCAACCGCGAGATCGAAGCGGATGTCTTGCCGTACTGCGAGCAGTGCCGAATCGGCGTGTTCATCTACTCGCCGCTCGGATCAGGACTGCTCTCGGGCACGATGACGCGAGAGCGCCTCGCGAGCCTCCCGGCCGACGACTGGCGCCCACGGTGGCCCGACTTTCAGGAGCCCCGTATCTCCGCGAGCCTCGAGCTGGTCGACAAAGTGGGTCTCGTCGCAGAACGGCTGGGGCGAGCGATCGGTGAGGTCGCAGTGGCGTGGACGCTACGGTTACCGAGCGTCACGGCAGCTACGGTCGGCTTCCGTCGCCCCGCTCAGGTCGACGCGCTCGTGGGTGCAGCCGACCTCGAGCTGACCGCCGATGACCTCGCGGAGATCGAAGCCAGCCTCCCGGAGACGACGCTCTTCGCGATGAGCATGGAGGGCACCGTCTCGGCCGACGCGCTGCCCCGGGCCTGAACGGCGATGTTCGGAGATCGGCACAGAATCGAGCGGATGATGGCCGAAGCCGGCCTCGACGCGATCGTCGCGACCGCGCCCGCCAACGTCACCTATTTCACCGGCTTCCTCGACTCCTGGGCAGACGCAGCGCTCAAGCAGTACATGGTCGAACCCGAGCACGGCCTATCTCGCTGAGCCTGCGCTTCGCGGTACTCACTCCAGGCTCCGCGACAGCCATCGTGCTCGATCCGTTCTCCGCCGTCAACGCCGCCGATCTCGACGACGTCGAGCTCCGCCTCGCCGGCCTCCAGGCTTTCTCCGGCAGTGTCACCTCGTTGTTGGGGGATCCGGAGCTCGATCGAACGGCCCGCACACTCGCTGACCAGCAGGACGACGTGTCGCCGATCGCCGCACTCGCACGGCTGTTGCGGTACCGGGGCGCGGCAGGTGGGCGCGTCGGTCTCGATGCCGACTGGCTCTCTCCGGCGACCAAGCGCGGATCCGTGGCCTCCCGGATGCGGATGTCCGAGGCTGCTCGAACTTCCTCTGCTACCTGCGGGCGTGAAAGCGATCAGAGTCGCGTTGCTCGAGCGAGCCGCCGCGATCAACGAGGAGGCCGCGAGCGTTGCGCCGACGGGCGCGGCTGACGGTGAGGCAATCCAAGACATCGGCGCCTCTTCCGCCGCGAGCCGTGGATGCGGGCGCGGAGTTCGAGCACTTCCTGTTCGGCGTTCGAGGACTGGGCGCGGCGACCGAGACGAGGTACCGGTTGCAGGCCGACGACGTCGTGCTCGTCGACTTCGCTGCGTCGCCTCACAGTACTTCGCGGACACCGGATTGACAATCGCGATGAACGATCCGAACCGACGTCGTCGACGCAGACGCAGCGCTTTGGGACACAGTGGCAGCCGGCATGACGTCGATCCGACCTGGAGCCCGAGCGTCAGACGTCCACCGGACGATGTGCGAGGTTGTCGTGCAGGAAGGGCTGACGGCCGTCTCACCGGAGGGCACGGATAGGGCTTGAGATGCGCGACTACCCGATCATCGCGCCCCCCGACGTCGCGATCTGGCGGACAAATGCTTCTCGGTCGACGCCGATCTGACGCTGGAACCAGGGATGGTGATCAACCTCGAGGCTGCACAGTCCGACCGGACAGCGTCCCTTCAGTGCGAGCGATCATTTGTAGTTACGACAACCGGCGTGCAGATCTGATCCAGACGTGACCGGATTCGTGTGGACAGCAGCGGAGACAGGTGACCATGGGCCAGAGCCTCACCGAGGGCCGCGTGCAGGTCGATCAGGACGTTGACCTGTTCTTCGTCGAGGCCGGCTCCGGCGACCCGATCGTCTTCGTGGCCGGCTTCACGATGGACAACGGGTGTTCAGAGGTCAATTCGACGGCTCTCCGACACGAATCGGGTCATCGCGCTCGACCCGCGAAGCCAGGGCCGCTCGACGCAGAGCCGGGATCGCAAGACCTAGCGACAGCAAGGGGGACATCGCTGCCTTCCTCGAGGCCCTCGACCTGCACCGGGTCGCACTCTGCGGCTGGTCGTTCGGAGGTCTCGCCGCCTACGAGTGCGTCGCAGCACAGGGGATCGACCGGCTCCGCGCGCTCGTCATCATCGACATGACTCCAAGCCACTCGGCTCCGGCAGCGACGGAGACGGTCAGACGGAGATGTCGAGACTACACGGACGGCATGGCCGTCGGCCTGATCCGTGACCAGGTGGCGTTCGTCCGCGCGGGCCTCGATTCGATGCTCTCTCGCGCCCCGACCGCGGCCGACCGCGAATGGTCTGAGCGGATGCAGCTCCAGACACCTCCGGAGACCGCGATCTCGCTGCTCATGAGCGCGACCCTCTCCGACTATCGGAAACCGCCCGCCGAATCGACGGCACTCTCCCCGTAGCGAACGTCGTCCGCGACGACTGGATGGCACAGGCGGGCCCTCGCTCTCCGCCCATGCCCGCACTCCGCAGTATGGACGATGCATCCCACCTCGGCTTCTGGGAAGACCCGGTCGACTTCAATGAACAGCTGCGGCGGTTCCTCGCACGTTCTCAGTCCATATCGGTCGGGATTCGTTCGGCATGCGGGACCGTCACGCACCGAGCCTCACCCTTCGAGAACAAGTTCACAGGAGAGCTAACAGTAGAACCGCACCTCCACTCGGCAGGGTGGAGAGGGTCACCTCCTGGGCCGTTCCCCCGTCAACGCTCTGCGGCGGCCGGTTCGTCAACCGACCTTGCCGATCAGCTGGTGAAGGAGGGCGACAGCCGGCTCGTCCTGCTCCACTTCGCCAGAGTCTTGATCGCCTTCAATGACCGCAAGCACCGGAGTACCCGGCGTCAGCTTCGTCGCGCATGTTCTGAGTGCCCGCGATCGCTTCCCGCAGCGCCACCCTGCCGTGCTCAGCCTCGTCTGAACTGTCTCGCGGTCTCGCCTTTCATCGTACGTCGAGCCACGGCGACCGTCAGCTCACGCGACGGCGGCGGCGAACGAGGTGTAGAGCTCGCCGGGAGGCGCCTCTGGAGCTTCCAGACGAACGCGATCGGGCGTTCGCCTTCGTGGCGGACGTACGTCGCAGGCCCGAGACACCAGAACGCGCGATCGGTCGTTCGCAGTCGTGCGAACAGGACGACGTTCGTTCCCTCCTCTCGCTGGCTGATGTACCGCTGGCCGGTGGGGCTGGCGGCGCGTGGCGGACTGGCTCTCCCAGTGGATGAGCTCGGGCTGATCGCGTAGTCGCGGTACCGCGTGGTCGGCGAGAACCCGCCGCTGCTCTTGTCGAGCGTGAACGCGAACAGGTCCGACTGCGAGGCGGGCTCCCACCACACCCCTGTCTGCCAGGTCGATGGCCTTGCGCCGTCCCGACGTCGAACGCCGCGAGGATCTCCGTCCGCGTGTAGCGGGCGTGGAGCGCGAGCGGGATGTTGTGGAGGCTGAGCGGGTGGTCGAGGTCGCCACGCGTCCCGCAGCAGGTCGAGCAGCTCGACGAGCTCTGCGCGAACCTGCGGGTGCGCCCAGAGCTGCGCGACCGCCTCCGCGAGCGGTGCCGACGCAGACGGGTCGTGAGCGAGCGACGAGCATGCGGAGCAGGCGCTGGTCGCGCGGGCTGAGCGCTTCGGCGCTGGTGGTCGCTCGTGCCCGAGAAGCCGGGCGTACGCGTCGAGCCGTCGTCGTCGTCGACGTGCAGCAGCCGTCCCACGGCGCGGAGCATGGAGCCTCCTCGGGTCCCGCTGGTTGCGTCTGGAAGCCGGCCTCGCGGCGGAGCTCGGTCCAGCTGTGGCCGCCCGCGTAGACGTCCTCGAGCTCGAGACCGGTCTCTCGAGGTAGTCGCGAGGTTGACGTCGCCGAGCGAGCGAAGCTCGTCGCACCGCTCCCGCCAGTCGCTCGGGATCGCCTCGCGGATGCTGCGGAGCACGATCTCCTGCGCGACCGGATCGAGCTCCAAGTGCAGCCGGCCGGCAGGAACGGGAAGCCGTTGCGACCTGCCGCTCGACGTCGCTGCGTGAGCCGCCGAGCAGCGCCCGCAACCGCCGGTCGAAGCGGAACTCCTGGCGGTGGTTGCCGACGAAGTCGAGGACGGTGCACAGCGTCTTGCCGGCGGCCCTCCGCAGGCCGCGCCCGAGCTGCTGCAGGAACAGCGTCGGGCTCTCGGTCGGCCGAAGCAGCAGCAGCGTGTCGACGTTCGGAACGTCGACGCCCTCGTTGAAGAGGTCGACCGTGAAGACGGCCTGCACGTTGCCGGCAGCGAGGTCGCGAAGCGCGTCTCTGCGATCGTCTGGTGGCTGTCGCCCCAGACGGCGACCGCGGGCAGACCGAGCGGCTGGAACTGCTCGGCCATGAAGCGGGCGTGCTCGACGCTGACGCAGAAGCCGAGCGCGCGCATCCGTGCGACGTCGCCGGTCTTCCGCCGCAGCTGCTCGATCACGCGGTCGCGCCCACGCGTGGTCGGCGGTGAGCACGTTCGTCGAGCGCGGTCGACGTCGTAGCCGCTGCCCGCGCCTCCAGGGGACGTCGCGGAGGTCGAGGCCGTCGTGGACGCCGAAGTACGCGAACGGCGCGAGGTACTGCTGGTCGATCGCGTCCCAGAGCCGGAGCTCGGCGGCGATCCGCCCGTCGAAGTAGCGGAGCACGTCGAGGCCGTCGGCGCGCTCGGGCGTCGCGGTCAGGCCGAGCAGCTCGACGGGCTCCAGGTGGTCGAGCAGCGCCTGGTACGACGGTGCGGCGGCGTGGTGGAACTCGTCGACGATCACGACGTCGAAGTGTGTCGGGTCGACGCGCCGGACGTCGGTGCTGTTGAGGCTCTGGATCGACGCGAAGACGTGCTCGAACCGCGTCGGGCGGTGGCCGCCGACCCACATCTCGCCGAAGGTCGCGTCGCGCAGCGCATGCCGGAACGTCGCCCGGCTCTGGTCGAGGATCTCCTCGCGATGCGCGACGAACAGGAGCCGACTCGCGAGGCAAGCTCGCTGCCGCAGACGCGCGTAGTCGACTGCCGCCATCACCGTCTTGCCCGTGCCGGTGGCGGCGACGAGCAGATTGCGGTGGTGTCCCTGGTGACGCGCGAGCTCGATGCTGTTCGAGCAGCGCGCTCCTGGAAGGGCCGCAGCTCGATCTCGATCGGGCTGAGCAGCGTGACGTCGTCGCCGGTGGTCGCCTGTGTGCGCCGCCTGAACTCCTCTGGGTCGTACGGCGACGAAGTCGCGGCTCTCCCAGTAGCTCGTCGAAGACGGCTGCCATCTTCGCGACCGCGTCCGGGTTGCGGGCGGCCGACGACGCGCACGTTCCACTCGAGCCCGATGACCTGCGCCGAGTGCGTGAGGTTCGACGAGCCGATGTACGCGGTCGAGTAGCCGCTCTCGCGATGGAAGATCCAGGCCTTGGCGTGCAGCCGTGTCGAGGACGTGTCGTACGAGACCTTGATCTCCGCGCCGAGGCGCCGCGAGCTCGTCGAGCGCACGCTGCTCGGTGCTGTTCGTGTACGTCGTCGTCAGGACGCGCAACGGCTTGTCCTGCCTCGCAGTGCCGCCGGAGCGCGTCGACGAGCGGCCGTACGCCGCTCCAGCGCACGAACGCCATGACTA
Organism: uncultured Actinomycetes bacterium; assembly: GCA_963738505.1. Classification (GTDB taxonomy): domain Bacteria; phylum Actinomycetota; class Thermoleophilia; order Gaiellales; family Gaiellaceae; genus Gaiella. Next base: position 10,643 of record CAVTWR010000007.1, read on the forward strand.
CGTCGATCGCATCTGCCGATGGCACCTCGGCGCGAAGCTCGTGGCCGACCGCGGGCTCGCCCGGCGCGTTCGTGAGCACGGTCGTGTCGAGCAGCGGCGTCAGCGGCCGAGCGACAGCCTGGGGGCGGCCGTCGGGGAGAGGCTGGAGCAAGGAGACCAGGACGCGACCGGGGTCGACGGGCTCGTCGCCGTCGAGATCGGGCGTTCCGCCGGTGACCTCCCCAAGCCGGCGGATGAGCGCCGCAGCCAAGCGCACCGCTTCGCTGCTCCGCGTGCCCTCCGGCGCTCGTTCGATCGCTCGCGCGAGGAGGCCCGCGAGGTGGCGCGACATGCGATCGGAGGCCTCTGCGTCGCGGAGCTCGGCGATCTCGGCAAGAAGCGCCTCGTCGGCCAGATCGCCCAGTAGTTGCTCGAGCCCGCGCGTGAGCAGCGCTTCGTGGAGTCCGGGCTTCAAGCGATCGTTCGTCACGCGACGGGAGTGTCTCAGGCTCTCCCGTTCCCCGCCAAGGCAATAGGGCAGAGGCCTCGCGAAGCGGAGCGTTGCTTCTCTCCGGCTTACACTCGAGAGAGTCCCCGCTTCCGGGGACTTCCAGGACAGGAGTGACAGACTCGAAGTCTACGTGACGGCGTTCGTCCCCGAGCCGGGGCGCTCGATCGTGGACCTCGCCGGTGCCGACGCCCGGGAGACGATCATGGCGGTCTCGCGCGACGACGGCAACGGCTGCCGGTCCTTCGACCTCGAGCTGCTGGCCTCGATCGTGCCGCCAGAGGGGCGGGAGGCGTATCGCGCCTTCCTCGAGGCCACGCAGCGCCCCCAGGGCTGGGCGGCCATGGAGCAGCCCTGGCCCGGCCGGTCGCTCCCCGACGTGCCCTGCACCTACGTCCTGTGCACGGAGGACACCATCCTGCCGCCGGCGACACAGCGTGAGATGGCGGCGCGCCTGGGCGTCGAGCCCGTCGAGCTCGCCTCCGACCATGCGGTCTTCACGCTCCGCCCGCGCGAGCTCGCGCCGCTGCTGGTGGGGTAGGCGGATCCTCGCGTCGGCGCGAGGAGGCCCGAGGAGAGAGACGGGAGCGACGGGACTCGAACCCGCGACCTCCGGCGTGACAGGCCGGCGTTCTAACCAACTGAACTACGCCCCCCGGGAGCCGAACGATTGTAGCGGGCGGGCGGAGGTGGGGCGCTGATCTCTCCTTGCCCTCAGTCTCGCGGGACGATGCGGGCGACCGGGGCCGGGCGGGGTGACTGCTCGTCGAGCTCGGCGACCGCGTCGCGCACGACCCGCCCGGCATCGGCGAGGCGTCTGCTCAGGTCGAGCGCCGTCTCGCGCTGGGCGGCACTGACGAAGCGGGCTGCGTTCGGGCCCTCGTCGTCCGCGCGCGTGGCCAGCTGCTCGTAGGTGCGCGTGCCCGCCTCCGAGGCTCCCCAGACCTGCGAGAACCCCTCGAGCTGTTCGGCGAGTGCGGTCAGCGCCGTGCGGTAGCGCACCCAGCGGTGGTTGTCCCAGGAAAGGCCGGCGTCCGTGCCCGGCGTCTCGGCGAAGCGCTCCACGAGCTTCCTCGCCCCCTCCTGTCCGCGGCGGGTGAGCGCGGTGATCACCTCGGGCGGCATGGTCAGGTTCATGCCGCCTTCCGAGGCGTCGGTGTGCACGTGGACGATGCGGTCGCGGTGCCCGGGGAGACGGACGAGAGACGTGTCGACCCGATTCTGCATCGTGCGCACGATGCCGCTGACGAACCCGGAGAGCCCCGCGAAGCCGGGCTCGGAGGGGAAGCGGTGCCAGCGCTCGAGGAGACCACCGACGTTGCTCGACGGGAGGTACACGTTCTTCGCCTCGTCGGGCTGCTTGGGGAAGTCCGGGTGGAACCCGTCGAGGTCGATGGCGAACGTGGGCCGGGTCGGCAGGGCGGTGTCGAAGAAATGGACAGGGAAGTTGCTGGCGATGCCGCCGTCCGAGAACCACACAGGCTCCGGCACGGCCTTGCCGCCCCGGCCCTCGAGCGCGTCGTTGTTGCGCTTCAACGTGCGGTCGAAGGACCAGAGCGGGACGGCGCTGATCAGGAGCGGGAAGCTCAGGCTCATCCGCGCCGCGACCACGACCGGCAGGTCGTCGGCCGCCGGGAAGGGCAGGCGGGGGAGCATCGCCTGGCGGATGCGGTCGGAGTCGTCGCTGTCATCGGGGTTCGACGGCGGCGGGTGGTCGATCATCCACTGCACCACCGACTCGGGAAAGAACTCGCGCCACTCGTGCGGATCGAAGAAGAAGACCCGATCCGACCACGGCAACCGATGAGGGCGACGCTGCGTGAGGTTCGTCGTCATCATCTGCAACTCGATGCCGGCTTTCCGCAGGTCGGCGAAGGTAAGGGGCTCCCCGCCGGTCTTGCCGGCGAGGTCGTCGATCACGCCGGCGAGCCACGGCGTCAGCGCCGGTGGCGAACCAGGGCCGCCGGGCATCCCCGAGCACAGCCCGAAGTTGTTGGCCACGATCCGCCGTGGCGCGACCTTGGCCAGTCGGAGTACCAGGCCGAGCACAGCGCCGACAGCGACAAGCCCGATGCCGGCCGCGATGCCGAGCGCCTTGAGCCAGTCGCTCCCGTCGAGCACGAGCGCCAGGACGATCACGGCCAGGCCGGGCGCCGCTCCCGCCAACGCGGCCGGCCAGAAGCGGCTGAGCAGCTGCCGGCCGACGGCCACGAGCTTCTTCGCGCCCTTCTTGCCGAGACCGGCGGTGAACGTGCGGAAGAGCGCGCGCGTTCCCGGCTGCGGCTGGAACAGATCGAAGAGGTGCGTGCCGCCGCCCACCCAGGCGGGCAGCTTGGCGAGCTTGACAAATCCGTCCGAGGCGCGCCCCACCTCCGCAGCCGCGGCCGCGGCGGCGGCGATCGCGCCCGCCGACGTGCCGCCGATCTGCCGGAAGTTGTAGGTCCGCGCCAGCTCGCAGATGGCGTGCGGATACACGACACCGCTCGTCATCCCACCCTTCATCACCACGTCGCAGGTCAATCGGGGTGCGGAGTAGTCGTACGCTTGCGGATCGGACGTCTCGCTCATCAGGTCAGCTCCTCGATCACGGGGTTGATCAGCTGCCGGGCCATGCCGGCGTAGCGCGCACCGGGCGCGATCCACTCCTGCAACTGGCCGAGCGACTCCCTCAGATCGGCCAGGAAGTCGAAGGCCGCCGCACCCGGCTGGTTCATGCGCAACGCAGCGCGGCGGGCGCGGCCGATCTCGACCCGGATCAGCCTCTCCAGCTCCGCCCGCTCGTCGACGAGGCCGCGACGTTGGAGCGCGTAGACGGCGATCGATGCCCTTCCTTTCGCGCTCTCTCGTCCCGAGCGCGAGAGGCGCGGCCGGATGATCCCGTCCGCCCCGAACTCCAGGTGGGCCTCGGGCGTGTCCAGGGCCGGATGGAGGAGCAACCGGCCCTCCTTCGACTCGTCGCCCGGCCGTCGCGCCCGGCGCGCCTCGTTCAGCACGGGGAACTGATTCGCCTTGCCCGCGGTCCGCGTGTCTTCGTCCACGATCTCCTGTTCGCGGGCGCGGTTGCAGTCGATGCACGACGGCAGGAGGTTCCCCCAGGACGCCGCCAGCCAGTAGTACCCGGGCTTGACCAGCCTGCCGTCGACGACGAAGCCGCTCTTGGGCCGGTAGTGCTCGATGTCGACCGGATGGACTCCGCGGAAGCGACTCTCGCAGTACGCGCACTTCATGTCGAATCGCTCGTTCAGCGCGCGCTTCACGGGACCCAGCTTGTACGCCTTGAACCCGAACTCGCCCGTGTTGGCAGGGTTGGAGAAGAACGCCGCCGCCTCCGCTCGTTCCTTGGCACCGGGGGAGTCCGGCCCATCGAGCTCCGTGGGAGCCTGCCCGAGGCTGACGCGGATCATTTTGCAGAGTCGGCGTTGACCTCGGCCCAGAGATCGGCGATCTTGGACCGGGTCGCCTGGCGCAGCTCCACGCGCTTGCCGGGGTCGGTCAGCTCGGGCTCGCGGGCGATGTACTCGTCTGCGGCCTCCAGCACGAGTCGTTCGCGGCGGGTGCTGCCAAGCACCTGCAGATCGTCCAGCCGCGCCTTCAGCTCGTCGTGCCGCCGGCGCTCGACGCTCGTCAGCTTGCGCTTCCCCTTCAGCGCGTAGTACTCCGTGAAGAGAGCGTCCAGCTCGGGATCGACCGTGCTGTTGAGGCCGAAATGCTCAGAGGTGAGCAGCTGGTCGACCCGCAGCCCAGCCACCTGCGGCAGGTCGGTGAGCGCGACGATCTCCCCCTGCGGCCCGCGCCGCATCACGGCCACCTCGCCGTCCTCCAGGCCCCGCAGGCAGAGCGGGTCATGCGTCGACGCGAGGAATTGCACCCGCGGGAAGACCTGCCGCAGGCTCGGGATGATCCGCATCCGCCAGCGCGGATGCAGATGCGCTCCCAGCTCGTCGATCAGCACCGTGCCCTCGGCCGCGTCCACCGACGACCAGCGCTCCAGCAGCACGGCCATGATGTCGGTGGCCAGGGCCACGACCGATTGGTAGCCGTCGCTCAGGTGCTCGAGCGGGACGCGCGTGCCGTAGGCCTCGACCTCGATGCGGCCGGCCCGGCGGTTGCGCAGCAGCCGGTCCTCGCTCCCCAGGTCGAGGACGCTCTTCAGCGCTCGGGCAAGGGCGTCGAAGCGTTTGTCGTCGAAGCCGAGCAACCACTCCGTGACGTTCCCGATCGGGCTGAAGGGGTCGAACATGTTGGCCACCCGTACCGGCCCACCGGGCTCCGGCGTTTCCAGCCGCCCGCGCGGCAGGAGCCGGGTGGCCCCGTACGCCAGGAGCAGCATCTTCGGCTCCGCCTCGCCGGTGAAGTCCGGTGCGCCGCGGGAGAAGCCGAGGTGGACGGGAGCGGTGGCGCCGGCCAGGTGGATCTCGATTGTGCCCCGCCGCTCGCCGTTCGTGACGAAGGTCGAGGCGTCGAGCTTGAGGCTCGCTCGCGCTTCGTCGCCCATCAGGGCCAGTGCCACGGCCTGCAGCACCGAGCTCTTGCCGGAGCCGTTCTCGCCGAGCAGCATCAGCCACGGTGCCCCCGAGGTGGTCGACGCGATCCGTGGCAGGACGAGATCGAGATCGCGGATCACCTTGAAGTTGTGGAGCACGATGCGCTCGATACGTCGCGTCCGTGCGAAGTACGTGTCGTCGGCGATCGAGGGTGCGTTGACCGAGTACGCGTCCTGCGCCTCCTGGCGCGCTGTGAATGAGGACTTCACACGTCGCCTCTCCGCCTGCGACACGAGCTGCACGTCGGCCGCCACCTCGGCCACCGTGGATGCGCCCTTCGCCGTCTTCTGCAACACGGCGTCGATCTGTGCGCGGTGCGCCTGCGCCCAGGTGTTGACGAACTGCCGGCGCATGGCGGCAAAGGGTCTCGTCAGGGAGAAGAGCGCCTCGATCTCCGCCGCCTCCGGTGGCGCCGATCCGAGCCGCGCTACGAGCTCATTCCACTCCTTGCGCGCGTCCGCAAGCGCGGCCGCCCGTGGCGCGACGAGTGTCCCGCGGTTCAGCGACAGCACGTCGATGGTCGTCTCGCCCTGACGTGTGGCGCTGGCCACGGTCCCGTCGTCCGCAAAGACCAGGTGGGCCTCCGGGTGGTCTCGGCGAGGATCCAGCAGCAGAGGCTTCTCGGCCGCCAGGCGCTCACCCGTCACCCCGACCCGGGCGCGACGCCCTGCGACCGGGAAACGCTGGCCCTTGAAGCTCTGGCAGTCCGCGCAGGAGGGGTACAGGTTCTCCCACTCGTAGGCGAGCCACCAGTAGTGGTCGGGAGAGGCGACCCCCTGCAGGTCGAGCGCGCCGCTCATCGGGCGGAACTGGTTGACGACCACCGTCTCCCACGTGAGTGGGGTTTCGCAGTACGCGCACTTGCCCCCGTACGCCTCGAACAGCGAACCGCGCACGGCGTCCGCTGCGAACACCGACGCGTCGAACGTGAACGTCTCCTGGCGCCTCGTCTGCGCCGGACGCTCGAAGAACAGTCGAGCCCCCTCGAGCGCGCCTTCAGCCAGCGCCGAGCCGAGCTCGGAGGGTGATTCTCCCGAGGCGTCCGCGGGCGCGCGGATCACGTTTGCTCCTCGGGGACGGACTCTAGGGCAACAGCGGTCAAAGCGGAGGCCTCCCTGGGTCACTCAAGGCTACTCCACCTCCGCGCCCGCCGCCATCGCACGTTCGAGGCATGCGCCGCGCGGCGAATCATCGGGTCACAGGCAGGGACGGAGGCACGCGCCCCGTAACGTGCAAGGGTGAATGCAGCCGACCTCATCGCTCTCGCGTTGATCGCCTTTCTCGCGTTCGGCGGGTTGCGGCGAGGGCTGGTGGCAGGGGCGCTGTCGCTCAGCGGGCTCGTGGCCGGGGCGATCATCGGCGCCCGGGTCGCGCCTGATCTGATCAACGCGTCGCCTGGCGCCCGGTGGGCGCCGGTGGCCACCCTCGCCGCCGCCATGTTCTGCGCGTCGGTCGGGCAGTGGGTGGGGCTTGCGCTCGGGAGATGGATCAGAAGGGCGGTCACGTTGAGCCCGCTACGGCTGTTCGACGCCGTCGGCGGAGCCGGGCTGGGCGGCGCCACGGGACTCGTGCTGTGCTGGGCGATCGCCAGCGCGCTCATCTACGTCCCGTCGCAGACGGGGCTCCGCTCGTACGTCACCGAGTCGCGCATCCTCTCCGAGCTCACCGAGCGTGTGCCGCCGTCGAGGGTCATCTCGCAGATCGGACGCATCGACCCGTTCGCCGAGCTCGCCGGACCGGCCGCAGGGGTCGATCCGCCCGATCTGGCCATCGTCTCGGACCTCGAGATCCGGGCTGCGAGGGAGGGTGTCGTGCGCGTTCGTGGCATCGCCTGCGGCATCGGCATCGAAGGATCGGGCTGGATCGTCGAGCCCGGCGTCGTGGTCACGAACGCTCACGTGGTGGCGGGGATCGCGCGCCCGTTCGTCGACTTCGGGCCCGGCGGGCGCCGGGGCGTGTCCGCGCAGGTGGTCTCGTTCGACCCGGACAACGACATCGCTGTCCTCGCCGTTCCCGGCCTGGGGGGACGGCCTCTCACGGTTGCCCGCGCAGACCCCGGGACGCCCGGCGCGCTGCTCGGCTTCCCCGAAGGCGGCGGGTACCGGGCCACGGCGGTGCGTCTTGGCAAGGATGTCACGCTGATCGCGAACGATGCACTCGGGCGAGGGCTCCGTCCCCGCGCCGTCACCGGCGTGCGCGGGAAGGTCAAGCATGGCAACTCGGGGGGGCCGGTGGTCGATCCCGACGGACGCGTGGTGACCATGATCTTCGCGGAACGCGAAGGCGGCGGTCAGGAGAACGGCTACGGCGTCCCGATCGAGCGCATCACGGACGCGGTGGCCGCCGTCGGGCAGCCGGTGGCGACACCCTGTGGCGACCTGAGCTGAGGGCGGCCCGCGGGCAGAGCCCGCGCGTCAGGTGATCGCTACCGCCATCTCCTGGAAGGCGGCGATGAACACATCGCAGTCGGACATGGTGTGCTGGACGGAGAGCGTCCACTCCTCCTCGCGCCCCGGGGTCATGAAGATCCCTCGGTTCATGTTCACGAGCCAGGAGAGGTCGGTGAGATCCCCGTCCTGCTGGGCCTTGAACGACTCGTAGTCGGTCACGCGGTCGGAGGCGAACGTCACGCAACCCTTCGAGCCGATGCCGACCGCGTAGCCCGGCAGTCCGTAGCGCTCGATGATCGAGCCGCAGCGACTCAGCATGTGCTCGTTCAGCGCGTCCAGGTGGCGGTAGGCCTCTGGGGTCATCACCTCGAGCAGGTTGGCGCGCGCGGCGGCCATCGCCAGCGGATTCCCGTTGTACGTTCCGACCTGGTAGACCTGGCCGGTCTTGACGACCTCCATCACCTCCTCGGTGGCGCCGATCGCCCCGGTGGGCAGGCCGCCGCCGAGGGCCTTCGCCAGCGTCACCATGTCGGGGGTCACGCCGAAGCGCTCGGTGGCACCGCCGGCGGCGATGCACAGTCCGGTCTTCACCTCGTCGAAGATGAGCACGATCCCCAGGCGCTGCGTGAGCTCTCGCACCGCCTCCAGGTAGCCGGGCTCGGGGAGGATGACTCCCAGGTTCATCATCGCCGCTTCCATGATCACGCAGGCCGGCTTGCGATCCTCGGCGATGAGCCTCTCGATGCGGCGCTCCATCGCGCCCGCGTCGTTGAACGGAACGGGGATCGTCATCTCGATCGCCGCCTGCGGGATTCCCGCGCCGTACGGCAGCGATTGGTAGTCCTCGCGGTCGCCGATCCTGTCGTACGGCGTGCCGATCGAGACCATCACGTAGTCGTGGTGGCCGTGGTACGAGCCGAAGATCTTGACGATCGTGTCGCGGCCGGTGAACGCGCGCGCGATGCGGATCGCGTCCATCGTCGCCTCCGAGCCGGAGTTGACGTAGCGCCATTGCGGCAGTCGGAACCGGCGTGCGAGCTCCTCGGAGACCACGATCGCGTCCTCCGTTGGCGCGGCGAAGTGCGTGCCCTGCTCCATCCGTTCGTTGACCGCACGGGAGATCGCCGGATGGGCGTGCCCCTGCACCATCGACCCGAAACCGTTGTGGAAATCGAGGTACTCGTTGCCGTCTACGTCCCACACCCGTGCGCCCTTGCCGCGCTCGAGATAGATCGGCCAGGGATCGCGCACCTGGTAGGAGGAGGCGACTCCTCCTGACAGCGTCCGCTGCGCACGCTCGTACATGGCGCGTGATCCCTGCGTTCGCTCGTTCAATCGCGCAAGCTCTTCTTCTGCGAGCGCGCGGACTCGTTCCCTGTCGATCGTGGCGAGTGTGCTCATGGGGGAGATACTGCCTGACCGGAGAGTCAGATGTGGCGCTGCGGGTGAAGTGCGGCGGTGAACCATCGAACGAGTGATGGACACCACGCCCCGGCCGGAGATGATCAGAGACATCCCACTCGGTCGCGACGGTGCGGCGGACGCGGTGAGTGGGCGATACCGGTTCCTCCACTGTGAGGGACCTGCGTGAGAGAGGGCCTGGCGGCGGCCCTCTCTCTCTTTTGGGGACAGTCCCCTGGGGGGACTGTCCCCACGCTTTCCCCGTTCCTCTACCCTCGAGCTGTGGCCATCCACCACGGCTGGAGGCATTGCCCTCGCTGCGCCGGCCTACTGGCGCCCGCCGAGCACGGGGGGCTGCGGTGCGGCTCATGCGGCTCGGCGTACTACGCGAACTCGGCGCCGGCGGTCGGTGTCGTGCTCCGTGGCACCGGCGGGAGCATGCTCCTCGCCCGCCGTGCGATCGAGCCCAGTGCGGGGCTGTGGGACGTGCCGGGTGGCTTCCTGGACGAGGGTGAGCACCCCGAAGCCGCCGTACGGCGCGAGCTGCAGGAGGAGACCGGACTGACGGTCGAGGTCGACGCGTTCATCGGTGTGTATCTCGACGGGTACGGCTCCGACCCCGGGGCGGCGTGCGTGCTGAACCTCGTCTATGCCGCCCGCGTGGTGGACGGAGAGCCGACCCCTGACGACGACGTCTCGGAGCTCCGCTGGTTCGCCCTCGAAGAGGTACCCCTGGACGAGCTGGCGTTCGAGTGGCTGGCGCGCCTGCTCGCTGATCTCCGCGCCGGCGCCTGAGGTGATTGATTGCCAATTGCCTGCCTCCCCCGCACAGGACCTCGCGCGGTGACGTGTCTGCAGGTCCGGGCCGGAGCGTCCGGCGGAGTGGGGGAGCGCCAGGCAACAGTGGGGCCCTTCAGGGCCTCACCAGGAGTTCATCCCCAGGCGAGCCACGGATCCGCGCCGACGAACGGGCGGGTCTGCCGGTGCTCGGGGGTGGACGGCCAACCGCTTACGACGCGTGGGCAGGTGGATCGCCGAACGTCTTGCGAGGCCCTGAAGGGCCCCGCTCCAGCCCCGCCCAAACGTCTTGCGAGGCCCTGAAGGGCCCCGCTCCAGCCCCGCCTAAACGTCTTGCGAGGCCCTGAAGGGGCCCCGCTCCAGCCCCGCCTAAACGTCTTGCGAGGCCCTGAAGGGCCCCGCTCCAGCCCCGCCTAAACGTCTTGCGAGGCCCTGAAGGGCCCCGCTCCAGCCCCGCCTAAACGTCTTGCGAGGCCCTGAAGGGGCCCCGCTCCAACCCCGGCTAAACGTCTTGTGAGGCCCTGAAGGGCCTCGCTCCAGCCCCGCCTACGACGCGAGGCCGAGCGAGCGCTCGATCGCGCCCTTCGGCTGCGCGCCCGTGACGGACGCCGCCGGCTGCCCGTCCTTGAAGAGGATCATCGTGGGGATCGACATGATCCCGTAGCGCTCGGCGAGGCCGCGCTCCTCGTCGATGTTCACCTTGACGAGCTTGAGCTCGCCCGGGCGCTCGTCGACGATGCGGTCGAGCACCGGCGCCACGGCGTGGCAGGGACCGCACCACTCGGCCCAGAAATCGACGAGCACCGGCGTCTCGCTCTGGATGACTTCGGTCTCGAAGCTGGATTCGGTTACAACGCTGGCCATTCGGTTCTCCCTTTTTCTCTGTTCTGATTCGGGTCGTTCGGGGTGTACAAGATCTCAAACGTCGCCCCGCTTGTTCGTGTTCCCGATGGTGCCAGCCTCGCCGGGCGAGCGCCGGTACCGTGAGACGGTGACGAAAGCAGCGCGCACCGATCTTCGCAACGTGGCCATCGTGGCGCACGTCGACCACGGCAAGACCACGCTCGTGGACGCGATGCTCTGGCAGTCGGGTTCGTTCCGCGCCAACCAGGACGTTGCCGAGCGGGTCATGGACTCGATGGACCTGGAGCGCGAGAAGGGCATCACGATCCTGGCCAAGAACACCGCCGTCACCTACGGAGCGGTCAAGATCAACATCGTCGACACCCCGGGGCACGCGGATTTCGGAGGCGAGGTCGAGCGCGGTCTCCGCATGGTCGACGGTGTCCTGTTGCTCGTCGACGCGAGCGAGGGGCCGCTGCCTCAGACCCGCTTCGTGCTGCGCAAGGCACTCGAGTCGCGCCTGCCCGTGGTGTTGATCGTGAACAAGGTCGACCGGCCCGACGCCCGGATCGAGGAGGTGGTGAACGAGGTGTACGAGCTCTTCCTCGATCTCGACGCCACCGAGAGCCAGATCGAGTTTCCCATCGTCTACTGCAACGCGAGGGCAGGCAAGGCGGGGACGAGCCCGGACGACCTCGCCGACGATCTGCAGCCGCTGTTCGAGGTCCTGCTCGAATCGATCCCCGCACCGTCGTACACGGAGGGTCATCCGTTGCAGGCTCTGGTGGCCAACCTCGACGCGTCGCCCTACCTGGGCCGGCTGGCCATCTGCCGGGTGGCGAACGGAACCCTGCGCAAGGGCGCCCAGGTCGCCTGGTGCCGCACCGACGGTTCCATCGAGCGGGCCAAGGTCACCGAGCTCTTCGTGACCGAGGCACTCGACCGCGTGCCCGCAGACGAGGCCGGGCCCGGGGAGATCGTGGCCGTCTCCGGTATCCCCGAGGTCACGATCGGGGAGACGCTGGCCGACCCCGAGGATCCGAAGCCGCTGACCGTGGTCGCGGTCGACGAGCCGAACCTGTCCATGACCATCGGCGTCAACTCCGGCCCGCTCGCCGGTCTCGACGGTTCGAAACTGACGGCGCCGATGCTCAAACAGCGGCTCGACCAGGAACTGATCGGCAATGTCTCCCTGCGCGTGCTGCCCACCGAGCGGCCCGATACCTGGGAGGTGCTCGGCCGCGGCGAGCTGCAGCTCGCGGTGCTCGTGGAACTGATGCGACGCGAGGGCTTCGAGCTTACCGTCGGCAAGCCGCGCGTGGTCACCAGGGAGATCGACGGCAAGGTGCACGAGCCGATGGAACGCGTCGCGATCGACGCGCCGGAGGATTACGTCGGCGTGCTCACGCAGCTGCTGGCGCTCCGCAAGGGCCGTCTCGAGCAGATGGTCAACCACGGCACCGGGTGGGTGCGCATGGAGTACCTCGTGCCCGCCCGCGGCCTGATCGGCTTCCGTACGGAGTTCCTCACCGAGACCCGCGGCACCGGGATCCTGCACCACGTGTTCGACCGCTTCGAGCCGTGGCACGGCGAGCTCAGGACGCGCCCCACCGGGAGCCTCGTGGCCGACCGGCGCGGGCCAACCACCACGTTTGCGCTGCTCAACCTGCAGGAGCGCGGCCAGCTTTTCATCGGCCCGGGCACGGACGTCTACGAGGGAATGATCGTGGGCGAGAACGCCCGCGCCGAGGATCTCGACATCAACGCCACCAAGGAGAAGAAGCTGACGAACATGCGCTCGTCCACCTCGGACGAGCTCGTGCGCCTCATCCCGGCCCGGCCGTTGAGCCTCGAGCAGGCGCTCGAGTTCATCCGCGAGGACGAGTGCGTGGAGGTCACGCCGGGTGCGATCCGCCTGCGCAAGACCGAGCTCTCCGCCACGAAGCGCCAGTCGGCGGCAAGCAAGAAAGCGCGGGTGGCAGCGACGTAACGTGTTCCGGGTCTACGCCGCTCTGCGTTCGAGCGCGCGGCGTACCGCTTCCGCGAGCTCGCCTGCGGTGAAGGGCTTGACGAGCACCGGATCCGTCGGGCCGGCGCGGCCGAATCGTGCGAGCTCCCCCGCGGTGTGACCGGACATGAAGAGGACCGGCACATGCGGTCGTTCGACACGGAGGATCCGCGCGAGCTCGACTCCCCCGACTCGCGGCATGATCACATCGGTCAGGACCAGGTCAGCACCCGGGCCGCTGGTCGCCAGCGCGGCTGCCTCGCGGCCGTCAGCGGCCGCGAAGACCGTGTAGCCGTTGCGTTCCAGCAGCCGCGTGATCAGCTTTCTCACACTCTCCTCGTCCTCGGCAACGACGATTCGACACCCGTACGGTGCGGGAGCGGTATGCGAGAGTCGCGTGGCCGGCACAGGCGAAGGCCTCGCGGCGGTCCCGTCCGAGCACGGGAGGTACACGCGGAACGTCGTGCCGACGCCGGGCTGGGATTCGACCGCGACTTCGCCTCCAGATTGCTTGACGATGCCGTACACCGTCGCCAGGCCGAGTCCCGTCCCGCTGTCCGCTCCCTTGGTGGTGAAGAACGGCTCGAAGATCTGGTCGATGACTTCGGGGGCGATGCCGGTGCCCGTGTCGGCAACGGACAGCTCCACATACCTGCCCGGCGCAAGCTCGACCCCGCGTGCGCCGGAGGTAGGGACGGTCGCGGGCAGTGTCCGGATCGTGATCCTTCCGCCGCCCACGATCGCGTCCCGTGCGTTGACCACGAGGTTCATCACCACCTGCTCGATCTGGCCGACGTCCGCTCGCACAAGGTCGAGGCCAGGGGTGAGGTTTGCAACCAACTCGACGTTCTCGCCGATGAGACGGCTCAGCAGCGAGAGCAACCCTTCGACGACGGCGCCCGTGTCCAGATCATCCGCCCGGAGATCCTGCTTGCGCCCGAACGCGAGCAGCTGGCTCGTCAGACCCGCTGCCCTGGCCCCGGCGAGCTGTATCTCGGCGACGAGCGGGCGATCCTCCTCGGAGGCTCCCTCCCAGAGGAGGTCGCTGTAGCCCGTGATCGCCGTCAGCAGGTTGTTGAAGTCGTGGGCCACTCCCCCTGCGAGACGACCGATCGCTTCCAGTTTCTGTGACTGCCGGAGCAGGTCGGCGCTTTCGACGAGGGCTCGCTCCGCGAGCTGACGCTCGAGCGCGGCACCCAGGATGTCGGCGGCGGCGCGCGCAGCATCGAGCTCGCCAGGCGACCATTCCCGCTCGGTCTCGCAGTCGTCGAATCCCAAGTCACCCCACAATGCGCCGCGGACGAAGATCGGCACTTCCGCTATCGAGCGCACGCCACCCCGCTGGAGCAGATCGGCCTCCGGCAACAGCCGGGTCACTCCGACGACCGGTCGACCGGCCTTGAACTCCTCGAGCCAGCGCCCGAACCCCGCCGTCTCGAGGATGCAGTTCTCCCAGTGGTCGGAAGCGATGCCGGGTGCGCACCACTCCTCGCGCATCACCGCCTCGTGCAGATTGGCGCGAGGCACATGCTCGAACACGTAGACCCGACTGACGTCGACCGCGCGGCCGAGCAGCGCAAGTACCTGGTGGCCGCACTCGTCCAACGGGTGCTCGAGCAGCAGGCGGGCGGCCTTGCTCACCGCCTCGAGCGCCGCTTCGCGACTGCGTACGGCTTCGTCGGACCGCGCGCGGGCAATCGCGCTGCCGAGCGCGCTCGCGGCCGCCCGTAGCGCGTCCCGTTCCGACGCGGTCCAGACCCGGCCGCCGATGCAGTCCTCGAACCCGACCACCCCCCAAACCTCGCCCTCGGCGACGATGGGCGCCTCGAGCGTGGCCACGATCCCCTCGCTTTGGAGTCGCTCCCGCAGGTGGGTGGGCTTTTCCGCGACGATCGTCTCCTGCACCTCTCCCGTGCGGAGTGCAGCCAACCATTCCAGCGGCCCCACGAACCCCTGCCAACCCGCGATCGTCGGTGCGAGCCCCTCCCTCGCCCATTCGCCGAGCATGGAGTACACCGGGAGGCCGTCCACGACTTCGACGCGCATGATCCAGGCGCGGCTGACGTCGGCGGCCGGGCCGAGGTTGCAGACCACCTCCCTCGCGCACTCTTCGAGCCGCGTAGCGAGCAGCAGGTGCGCGACCGAGCCGACGCTGGCGAGAATCGCGTCGGCCCGCCGCGCTGCCTTCTCGTGCCGGCGTCTCTCGGTGACGTCTTGCGCCACACCCAGAACGCGGGAAGGATTCCCGGACGCATCGCTGACGACGTGCGCAGAGGCCTCATGCCAACGCACCTCGCCGTCCGGCCGCACGTAGCGGAAGTCGATCCGGAAGTCGTTCGCCTTCTCCAGGCCTGCAGTAATCGCCAGCTGAACCCTTTCACGATCGTCCGCATGCACCCGACTCGTGAAAGCGCTCCAGGTGGACGGCACCTCGCTTCCGTCGAGGCCGAGGTAGTCGGCCTGACCCGGTCCCCGGCTCAACCGGAACGCATCACTCCCCGGATCCCACTCCCAGGTCGCCATCCCCGCAGCGTCAAGCGCCATCCGGAGATGCGCTTCGCTCCTGCAGACCGCGAGCTCTGCAGCGTTCCGGCTCCTCATGTCGAGACTGGAGGTGGTCGCGTACGGGGCTCCTGCCGCACTTTCTTCGAATGCCTTGCCGGCTTCAGCGGGGGTCAACGGCCGCCTCTGGGCGACGGCGAGACTTCGCAGCGAGCTCGAGGCCCGCGACCCGCCGTGGTGCCCTCTTCCGGGTGATCTGCCTCACCCACTGAGTGTCCCTCCGTTCAGCCGTCGTGCGTCCCCCGACGGAGGGATGCCGCCCCTCGACCGGGGTAGGACAACGCACCCGTCGCTGCCGTTGGCGGTCGAACTTGCTGCGGGGCGGTGAGCGGGCGGGTTCCTGAAATCGCCCCCAACGCCAGTTGCGGCACCGACGACACCAACGAGAGTTCCAGGGCGGACGTCCGGAGGTACCGCACTAGACTGGCCTGATGTTCCGCCCGCTTCCCGAGAAGCCCGATCACGACGCCCTCGAAAGGGAGCTGCTCGAGGTGTGGGAGCGGGAGCAGACGTTCGCTGCGCTGCGCGCGCAGAACGCAGACGGCCCGATCTTCAGCTTCGTCGACGGCCCGGTGACGGCGAACAGGATGGTGCTCGGGGTCCACACCGCCTGGGGACGCACGCTCAAGGACGTCTTCCAGCGCTACAAGGCGCTGCACGGATTCCACCAGCGCTACCAGAACGGCTTCGACTGCCAGGGCCTCTGGATCGAGGTGGGAGTCGAGCGGTCGCTTGGCCTCAACTCGAAGCGGGAGATCGAGGAGTTCGGTCTCGCCGAGTTCGCCCGCCGCTGCCGCGAGGTCGTCGTCCGGTCGCGCCGAGGCGCTGACCGAGGGCTCGATCCGCCTCGGGCAATGGATGGACTGGGGGCAGCGACTACTTCACCTTCTCCGACACGAACATCGAGTACATCTGGCGCTTCCTGCAGATCGTCCACGAGCGGGGTTGGCTGTACCTCGGCCACCGCTCCACCGAGTGGTGCCCGCGGTGCGGCACGTCGATCTCGGCGCACGAGCTGCACGGGTCGTACGAGGAACGCGTCGACCCGTCGCTTCGCGTCCGGTTCCCGCTGCGCGACCGTCCGGGCGAGGCGGTCGTCATGTGGACGACGACGCCTTGGACGCTTCCCGCGAACGTCGCTGCCGCTGTCCACCCGGAGGCGGAGTACGGGCGCCTCGAGACCGGCGACTGGGTCGCCGTCGCGCTCCATCCCGACGAGACGTTCGTCGAGCGCCGCCGCGGCGCGGAGCTGGTCGGCTGGCGCTACACGGGCCCATTCGACGCGCTCGGCCCGGGTGGCGAGGTCGAGCACGTCGTGATCCCGTGGGACGAGGTCGTCGCTCGACACCGGCACCGGCATCGTCCACATCGCGCCCGGCTGCGGGTCGGAGGACTTCGAGCTGTCGCGCGTGCACGGGCTCGCCGTGCTCCAGCCGGTCGACGAGGCGGGCCGTTTCTACCCCGAGTACGGGTGGCTGCACGGGATCTCTACGGCGGAATCCGCGGAGCAGATCGTGGGCGACCTCGAGGAGCGCGGGCTGCTTGTCGAGGCGACGACGTACGAGCACAGCTATCCCTTCTGCTGGCGTTGCCACACGCCGCTCATCTTCCGGCTAGCGGACGACTGGTTCATCGCGGTCAGGAGATCCGTGCCCAGCTGCTCGCCGCCAACGCCGACGGTGGACTGGACGCCGGAGTACATGGGCAAGCGCATGGACGACTGGCTGCAACAACCTCGGCGACTGGAACATCTCGCGCCGCCGCTACTACGGGCTGCCGCTGCCGTTCTACCCGTGCGGGTGCGGGCAGCTCACCGTGATCGGGTCGAGGCGTGAGCTCGAGGAGCGGGCCGTGTCGCGGGCTCGACCAGCTCGAGGAGCTGCGGCGCCCCTGGGTCGACGAGGTCCCGGTCCGCTGCGAGGCCTGTGGCGAGCAGGTTCGCGCGTGTTGCCGAGGTGGGCGACGTGTGGCTGGACGCGGGCATCGTTCCCTTCTCGACGCTCGGCTGGCAGAACGAGGACGTGGATCGAGGGTGGCTACGGGACCGGCGCCGCGCGCGAGCCTCACAGCGGCGGATCTCCCCGATCACGCTCACTGGGAGCGGTGGTTCCCGGCCGACTGGGTCTCCGAGATGCGCGAGCAGATCCGCCTCTGGTTCTACTCGCAGCTGTTCATGTCGGTGGTGCTCACGGGTCGGGCGCCGTACCGCAAGGTGCTCGGCTACGAGAAGATGCTCGACGAGACACGGCCGCGAGATGCACAGCTCGTGGGGCAACACTATCGATGCTCCGGATGCGTTCGCGCGGATGGGTGCCGACGTGATGCGCTGGCAGTACTGCGCGCAGCCGCCCGACCGCAACCTGCTGTTCGGCTTCGGCCCTGCCCAGGAGATCAAGCGCCGGCTGCTCACGTTGTGGAACTCCGTCGGCTTCCTCGTGCAGTACGCGAACACCGAGAGCTGGGAGCCCGACTGGGCCGACCTCGACGATCCGTCCCGCGAGGGGTTGGAGCCGCTCGACGTGTGGCTGGTCGAACGCACGCGCGCGCTCGTCCGCGAGTGCGGGGCCGGCTATGAGTCGTGGCTCACCGTCGAGGTCACTCGGGCGTTCGAGTCGTTCGTGGACGACGTCTCCAACTGGTACATCCGTCGCTCGCGCCGGCGCTTCTGGGACGGTGACGCGACGGCGTTCCGCGTGCTCTGGCATGCCCTGGTCACCGGGCTGCGGGTCGTGTCACCGCTGATGCCGTTCCTCACCGACCACCTATGGCGACTCCTCACGGAGCCGTGCGCGGCGGCGCCTCGTTCGGTGCATCTCGCCGGTTGGCCTCGGGCGCTCCCTGTCGACGACGAGCTGCTCGAGGAGATCCGCGACGTGCGCCGCGTGGTCAGCCTCGGGCACAACGCGCGGCAGACGTCGGGTCTCAAGGTGCGCCAGCCCCTGCGGCTGCTCGTGGTCGAGGGCGGGGAAGGGGCGCGCCGCCACGCCGCCGAGATCGCCGACGAGTTGCGGGTCAAGGAGGTGCGGTTCGACACGGTCGATGCGGAGCTGCGCGTGAAGCCGAACCTGCCGGTGCTCGGTCCCCGGCTCGGCAAGGAGCTGGGAGCGGTGCGCGCGGCACTGCAGGCCGGCGCGTTCGAGGAGCTTGGGGAGGGCCGCTTCCGCGTCCTCGGCCACGAGCTGGGCCCAGAGGAGGTGCTCGTCGAGCGCGCGGGGCGTGAGGGCTGGGCTGTCGCGGCGGAGGACGGGACGGTGGTGGCCCTCGCCACGGCCGTCGACGAGGAGCTCGCGCTCGAGGCGCGCATCTACGAGCTCGTGCACAGGGTGAACTCGATGCGCAAGGAGCAGGGTCTCGAGCTGAGCGACCGCATCCACCTGACGCTCCGCGCCGCCGACCAGGATCTCCTCGTGCACACCGAATGGATCGCGCGGGAGACGCTCGCTCTCGAGGTGCGCGCCGCCGGCGAGGCGATCGCCGTCGAGCGCGCCGAGTAGCGGAACGCGAGCGGAAGCAACGTTCCTTGCGAGCCCCTGAAGGGGCCCGCGGGCCGCCAGCTCGAGCTCGTGGCCTCGCGATTTGCGGATCGGTGGGCTGAACGTCTTGCGAGGCCCTGAAGGGCCCCGCCGGCGCCTCACTGCGCGGGCCCCTTGAGGGGCTCGCAAGGAACGTGGTTGCTTTACACCGCCAGCTCGAGCTCGTGGTCTCGCGATTTGCGGATCGGTGGGCTGAACGTCTTGCGAGGCCCTGAAGGGCCCCGCCGGCGCGTCCCACGCGGGCCCCTTGAGGGGCTCGCGAGGAACCTGTGTCTACTACCCCGCCAGCTCGAGCTCGTGGCCTCGCGATTTGCGGATCGGTGGGCTGAACGTCTTGCGAGGCCCTGAAGGGCCCCGCCGGCGCGTCCCACGCGGGCCCCTTGAGGGGCTCGCGAGGAACCTGTGTCTACTACCCCGCCAGCTCGAGCTCGCGGCGCAGCTCGACCGGCAACCGGAAGATCACGTCCTCGGTGACCAGCTGGTACGGGACGATCTGCTCCACGCCACGCGCCTTGAACCAGTCGCAGACGCGGGTCACCAGTTTCTCGGGTGCGGAGGCGCCGGAGGTGAGGCCGACGGTCTTGACCCCTTCGAACCAGGCGAGGTCGATCTCGTTCTCGTCGTCGATCAGATAGGACGAGACGCCGAGCGCCTCGGCGACGTCGACGAGGCGCTGCGAGTTCGACGAGTTGCGGGAGCCGATCACAAGCAGCACGTCGACCTCGGTCAGCATGTCCTTCACGGCCCATTGGCGATTGGACGTGGCGTAGCAGATGTCTTCCCTCATCGGTCCCGTGATCGTGGGGAAGCGGCGTCGCAGGATGCCGATCATCTGGGTGGTCTCGTCCACCGAGAGCGTGGTCTGCGTGATGTAGGCGAGCCGTGCCTCCGGAGGGAACTGGACCGCCTCCGCTTCGTCCGCGTTCTCGACGAGCACGATCGAGTCCGGAGCCTCGCCGAGCGTGCCCACGACCTCCTCGTGCCCTGCGTGCCCGATCAGGATCACCGTGAAGCCCTCGGAGGCGTACCGCCGCGCCTGAGCGTGCACCTTTGAGACGAGCGGGCACGTGGCGTCGATCACGTTGTGCTTCAGCTCACGCGAGTTCTCGTGGACGGATGGTGCGACGCCGTGGGCGGAGTAGACGAGGGTCGATCCGCGCGGAACGTCGTTCTCGTCGTCCACGAAGATCGCACCTCGCGCCTCGAGGTCACGCACGACGTGGATGTTGTGGACGATCTGCTTGCGCACGTAGACGGGGGCACCGTAGTGCTCGATCGCCCTCTCGACCGTGTCCACGGCGCGCTCGACTCCGGCGCAGAAACCGCGCGGGGAGGCGAGGAGGATCTTCTCCACGGTCCAGGTCATCTCCCTAGGGTACCGCCGCCGCCCTCGCTGTGATCGCGAGTACCACGCCGCCGAGCACGACGAGGCCCCCGGCGAGTTGCCAGGCGGCCAGGGTCTCGCCCAGCCAGGCCCAGGCGACGACCGCTCCGATCACGGGTTCGGTGGTCGCAGCCACGCCGACCTTGGAGGCCGGCAGGTGCCGGAGTGCGCTCATCGAGAGCAGAAACGGCCCGACCGTCCCCACGAGCACCGTCGTCAGCGCCAGGGCCCACAGTGGCACGTGGGTCTCCGCGAGCCGCCCGGTCAGCGAGACGCTCTCCGTGAGACGCGCGAAGGGAAACGACCACGGCGGCTGCAGACACGCCCAGAACCCCGCTGCCACGAGCATGCCCAGGCAGACCAGCGAGGGCGGGTCGCGCCGTGCGGCGCCGTGCTCTCCCATCAGGAAGTAGATGGCGATCGTCACCGCCGCGCAGATCGAGGCGACGAGCCCGATCCCGTCGAGCTCGAGCTCCGACCACACCTCGGCGATCATCGCGAGCCCGACGAGAGACACGGCTGCGGCGACCCACACGCGCCGGCGGACGGGCTGGTGCCAGACGAGCCGCGCCCAGAGTGCGACGAGCACGATGCCCGAGAACTGGATGACGAGCGTGACGCCGATCGGCAGGCGCTCGATGCTGACGAAGTACAGCCATTGCACGACAGCCAGGCCGAGGATGCCGTAGCCGAGCAGCCAGGGGATCTCTTGCCGCGTCACGCGCAGCCGGCGCGGCGCGAGCGCGGCTAGCCCCAGCACGAGTACCGCAAAGGCGCAGGTGACGCGAAGCTGGGTGTATCGCTCCGGGCTGATCCCGCCCTGCGAGATCGCCACCTTGGCCACCGAGCCTCCGAAGCCGAACAGGAGGGCACCGAGGAGCGTCAGGGCGTACCCCAGTGCGGGGCGCCGGTGGTGGCGGGTGCCGGTCACGACCAGCGAGCATAGGAGCTCGTGCCGGACATCTCGCTCGATGCTCTGGCGGCGCGTGGTCTTCACGCCCTGCGCGACGCCCACGGCGCACGTACAGTTTGCCGGCACCGGGGTGTAGCTCAGCCTGGTTAGAGTGCCTGTTTTGGGGACAGGAAGTCGCGAGTTCGAATCTCGCCGCCCCGACTTCCGCGGAAAACGAACCGGGGCGCCTGATGGCGCCCCGCTCGTTCAGCGTGTTGCGGAGAGAGCTCAGGCGTCCTTGCCTCGCAACGCCGTCCAGATCGCTGCGCCCAGCACGGCGCCTGCGAGCGGGCCGACTATGTAGATCCAGACGTTGCTCCAGTCCTGGTTCCAGATGACCGGGGTCAGCGAGCGGGCCGGGTTGAAGGAGCCGCCGGAGCTCGGGCCGACGGTGGTGGCGGCGGTGAAGATGAAAAGACCGATGGAGATCGGTGCCATCACGCCGTTCCACGGCGCCTTCTTGTCTGTGGCCACGGTCAGGATCACCCAGAGGAAGAGACCGGTGGCGACGATCTCGAGCACGAGTGCGCCCCAGTCGCTGTCCAGGCCGGGGTTCGTGGAGAGGTTGTCCATCACGGTGCCGCTGAACACGATCGCCTGCACGAGGACGGCGAGGAAGCCGCCGACGAGCTGGGCCACCCAGTAGGGGATCACTTCGCCCGCGGGATGCTTGCCGGCGATCGTCAGGCCGGCGGTGACGGCCGGGTTGTAGTGGCCGCCGGAGATGTGCCCGAAGGCGGTGATGGCGAGGAACAGGCCGAGACCGAAGCCGAACGCGATGCCGAGGCTCTCGATCGAGCCTTCCAGATCGGTTGCAGCGGCGATGCCGCTGAAGCCGAGGAAGAAGAACAGAAACGTGCCCGCCGCCTCCGCGCCGAGCCGTTTCATGAGTGGTGGAGCGTCCACAAGCCCTCCTCTTTGTGTTTGCCGTCCCCGTGGTCGGGGCGGCTACCCTGCCAAGGGTGCGGTCATGGGTTCTGCTCGGTGCGCTCGTATCCTGCCTCTGCGCGGCACTCGGCACGGCCTCCGCTCACCGGATGGAGACACCGTTCAAGGGGTCGATCGCTCCCGTCGGGAAGGCCCTGGCCGCGAGCATGACCGGTGTTTCCTGGCGTCCCGGCTGCCCGGTACAGCTGCGTGACCTCCGGGTCGTCACCGTCCGCCTACGAGGTCTCGACAACCGTGTGCGGAGCGGCCGGGTGATCGTCCATCGGACGGTCGCCGGTGACGTCCTCACCGTGTTCCGCCGGCTGTTCGAGGAGGGATTTCCGATCCGCCGGATGGTTCCCGTCGATGCCTACGGCGGGAGCGACTTCCGTTCCATCGAGGCCGACAACACCTCCGCGTTCAACTGCCGCTACGTGGACGGCACCACGCGCTGGTCGGAGCACGCCTACGGCCGCGCGATCGACGTCAACCCGATCGAGAATCCGTACGTCTCGAGCTCCGGCACGACGTCGCATGCGAAGAGTGCCCCCTTCCTCGACCGCTCGCCGTACCGGCCCGGGATGGCCGTCGAGGCCGGCGCGCTCGTGCGGGCCTTCGACGCGGTGGGTTGGGGGTGGGGTGGCCGCTGGAGCGGCGCTCGCGACTACCAGCACTTCTCCGCCAGCGGTAGGTAAATGGACTGGTACACCGTTGACGAGCAGCTCCATGCGGGGCCGCATCCCGCGCTCCACCTGGGGTTGGCCGAGGCGCTGGAGGCCGTTGATGTCTCTCTCGTGGTCGACCTCACCCAGGAGGGCCGCGCGGCCGGACGGCACGCGCCGGCGCCTCCCGGCGCCCGTCGCTCCTGGCATCCCGTTCGTGACTTCGCGGCACCGACGGCCGAGCAGATGACGGAGGTACTCGACGTGATCGACCGCGAGCGCTCCGCTGGAGGGTCGGTGTACGTGCACTGCTACGCGGGCGTGGGCCGAACGGGCACGGTCGTCGGGTGTTGGCTCGTCCGCCATGGTTGGACGCCCGGGGCAGCCCTCGCTCTCATCCGGGAGCGCCGCCGAGACCTGCCGTCCTACGCCGCCCGCCCCGACTCGCCGGAGACCCCTGAGCAGCACGCCCTCGTCCACGCTTGGTCGGAGGAGCCTTGACGTTCGTTTCGCGGCCCTAGGCCGCGAGGGGCAGCGCGGGGCCGGGCCGCGTGTGCGGGTGCCGGGTCGAACTGCTTGTGAGTCCCTGAAGGAACCCACTGCGCCGTGAAACTCGCCCTTTGCGCAGGTCGTGGCACGGGAGGCAGCGCGGGGCCTTTCAGGGCCTCGCAAGGCGGTCAGGGCGCGGGGGTAGCGCGGGGCCCTTCAGGGCCTAGCCGGGCGGTCAGGGCGCGGGGGCGCGGGGGTTAGCGCGGGGCCCTTCAGGGCCTCGCAAGGCTGTCATCCCCCTGCTCGGCCCATCACGAGCGCCGCGACGGATCGTCCAGTTGCCAGAGGCGAAGCGGGGCCCTTCAGGGCCTCGCAAGGCGGTCAGGGCGCGGGGGTTAGCGCGGGGCCCTTCAGGGCCTCGCAAGGCTGTCATCCCCCTGCTCGGCCCATCACGAGCGCCGCGACGGATCGTCCAGTTGCCAGAGGCGAAGCGGGGCCCTTCAGGGCCTCGCAAGGTTGAGGTCAGCCGGAGACGATGCGCGTGAGCGCGCGGTGCAGCTCGCGGAACGACCGGTCGACGCGGCGCTCCGTGCCGTACCGCCACAGCACGACGTTGTCGCCGTAGCGTTTCTTGGCCAGCCAGGCCTTCCCGCCGGAGATCAGCGACGCCCCCTCCCAGTAGATGCCGCCCGCGCCGGCCGTGCCGAGCTGCCCGGTGTGGCCGTCCGCGAGCAGGTCGTGCAGATCGGTGGCGCGATCCGTTCCGTTGAGGACGTAGATCGTGATGGTGCCGAAGCGGCCGAGGTTGGCCTGCGAGGGAAGGGGCGAGAGCGCGACCCAGTGGCCGGCATAGGTCGTGCGCACGTCCGGGCGGATCTGGATCCCGGTTGCTGCCCGGAAACGCGAGGCGACGGTGTGTGGGGAAAGAGTGGGCGCCGTCGCGCCGGCGGCATGGGCGCCGGCTGCCGCGAGCAGCACGCAGAATGAGAGGAAATGCCGTGTCCGCATCTCCTCATCTCGGTCGCCGACGGGGCCGCCGTCAAGGGCAGATCAGCAATCCAGCCATTCCGGGCGTTCGAACCCGCCGATCTCCTGGATGCCGCCGTAGATCGCCTGCATGATCCGCGTGTTGTGGACTGCAACGCGGCAGGTGCCGTGCGGCAGGGTTCGCATCCGCTTGCGACCGCTGCTCGGCGAGTAGTGGTTGACAGTCGACTTGCGCAGGCACGAGGCGGGAAGCGCGAGAGCCTCAAGCCAGAAGCACTCGATGTCTCGCTGATGATCCAGGTGATCGGCGAAGAGGTTGCAGTAGACGCTGAAGGCCTCGTCGTCGAGGTTGAATGTCTCCCGGAGTGCGCGAACCACGACTCGCAACATGTCGGGGTCGGAGTTTGTGAACAGCACTGAGTTGCGGCTCTTCGAGCCCTCAGCCCAGTGCAGCATGCACAGGTTGGAAAACCCCGGGCTCGACCGCGCGAGCCGACGGCCGTCGGCCTGCGCCGCCAGCCTCTTTTCGCGTTCGAGCCGGGCGCGTACCGGTGTCCCTCTCAGCGATGCGTTAAGCGCTGGGTTGCGTGCGATGAGCCGGGAGATCTGCTCCTCCGACAGAGGCACGTCACGCACCCACAGGCTCACCGAGCACCTCGACACGGAGAGCAGGTCGGCGATCTCGCGGATCGACCGGCCCTCTTCGCCGCGCATGCGTCGAGCCGCTTCTCGTTCGGCCGTCTTCATATTAGACAACAATGGTAGCAGACGTGAAAGCGGGCGGCGGGAATCGGACCCGCATATCGAGGGTGGAAACCTCGCGCTCTACCATTGAGCTACGCCCGCGCTCGCTACACGGTAGCCGTATCGGCGCCGCCAAGAGTCCGAGCATCGCGTACGCTGCGCGCGTGATCCGACCACTCCTGGCCCTGGCCGTGACAGCCGCGTGCGGACTAGGAGCTGCTGCCGCAACGTCCGGCGCTCCTGTCGTCTTCCCCTACGGTGTCGCAGCAGGGGAGATCACCCCGACCTCCGCCGTCCTCTGGACCCGTCTCCCGAAAGCCGGCAAGTTCACGTTCGATGTCGAGCAGGTGACGCCGAAGCCACGCGCCAGGACCGACAGCAGCGTCTTCGGCGGCGGCGGCACGCTCGCCGAGCGCGACAACACGATCAGCGTCCGCCTCGGCGGTGCCGCCCGGCTGCGACCGGACACGGTCTATCGCTATCGCTTCAGCCAGGGCCAGACCGCGAGTCCTTGGGGCACGTTTCGCACCGCGCCCAAACCGACAAGCGCGCAGCCGATCCGCTTCGCGATCTCCGGCGACGCCGATGCAACCGCCGGCCCCTCCGGCCGGCCGTTCTTCAACAACTACGAGACGTACGCCGCGATGGCCGCCGAGCGCAACCACTTCAACCTCAACGTCGGCGACACCATCTATTCGGACTCCGAGGTGGGCGGCGTCAAGCCCGCGCTCACGGTCGCCGAGAAGTGGGGCAAGTACAAGCTCGGCCTCTCGCTCGCACCGCTCCGCCGTGTGCGCGCCGCAACGGGTCTCTACTCCCACTGGGACGACCACGAGTTCATCAACGACTTCACGAAGGCCGAGCACGGACAGGAGATCTACGACGCCGGCCGTCAGGCGTTCACCGACTATGCACCCGTCACCTACAGGGCGGCGACCGGGCTGTACCGCACGTTCCGCTGGGGGAGGCACCTGGAGCTGTTCTTCCTGGACGAGCGCTCGTTCCGCTCCGGGAAGGTGGCGACGGCCTGCGGCGGCGATCTCGCGCCCACCGCACCGGTCGCGGTGAGGCAGGCCTTCGCCGCACTCGCTCCCGCGCTTGCCAACCCCGTTCCTGCCGGGTGTCTCGAGGCGTTGAACGACCCGGCGCGAACGATGCTCGGTGCCCAACAGGAGGCGGCGTTCGCGAAGGCGCTCCGCGCTTCCACGGCGACGTTCAAGGTGATCGTGAACGAGGTGCCGCTGCTTCAGCTGTACGCGCTGCCGTACGACCGCTGGGAGGGCTACGGCGCGGCGCGGGCCCGTTTCATCGAGACGCTGGCCGGCGTCAAGAACGTGGTGGTGCTGACCACAGACACCCATGCTCATCTGATCGGCGAGGTTCGTACGCAGACGCTCGAGGGCCCGCAACCGGTCGGCACCGGCATCTTCGAGGTCGTCACCGGCCCCGTGGCCACCAACACGTACCAGCGTGAGATCGACTCCTTCCTCGGCGCGGCCGGAACCGGCGCTTTCATCAACGCGCTCTTCTTCAAGCCGGCGCCGCCACGCGGTCTCGGCCTCACCTGCGCCAACACCGACCAGTTCGGGTACTCCGAGGTCTCCGTCACCGCGACCCGGCTCACCGTCACGCCCAAGACCGACCGGGGCGTCCCGGTCAAGGACTCCACGGGCGCGGCGTGCGGACCCCTCGTCCTCACAGCGGGCTGATCGTGCACGAGCGGCTCGTCAGCTTCCGCCCGCGCGCCGTGCTGTCGGTGCTGCTGGTGATCGTGGGCAGCGCGGTCGTCTTGTGGGTGTTGTGGGCGGCACGCTCGGTCGTCGTGTGGGCCTTGATTGCGCTGTTCCTGGCCATGGCCTTGAACCCCGCCGTCGAGTTGCTCGTCGATCGAGGCGTCAAGCGGCGCGGCCTCGCCGTGGCGATCGTCTACGTCGCCGCGTTGCTCGTGATCGCGGGCATCAGCGCGACGTTCGTGCCGGTACTCGTGCGGGAGGTGAACGACTTCGCCGACGCCATCCCGGGCTACCTCGACGATCTCACGCGGGGAGAGGGCAAGCTCGGCTTCCTGGAGCGGGAGTACCAGATCGTGGAGAAGGTGCGCGAGGCGATCGAGAAGAGTGGTGTCGCCGGTGTGCTCGGGCTCTCCAGCACCGCTCTCTCGATCACGAAGAGCGTCGTCAACGTGGTCGTGGCCACGCTCACCATCGCCTTCCTGACCCTGTTCATGCTGCTCGAAGGGCCGACGTGGGTGCAGCGAGGGTTCGGGCTGCTGGCCGAGGAGAAGCAGCCCCGCTGGCGCAAGGTCGGCAGCGACATCTACCGCACCGTGGGCGGCTACGTGACCGGCAACCTCCTGATCAGCCTGATCGCGGGAACGGTCTCGACCGTCGTGCTCCTGGTAGTCGGTGTGCCCTACGCCGTCGCACTCGGCCTCGTGGTGGCCATCCTTGACCTGATTCCGCTCGCGGGGGCGACGCTGGCCGCGATCGTCGTCTCCACCGTCGGCTTCCTCGACTCGACGACCAGCGGGATCATCCTGGTCGTCTTCTTCCTGCTCTACCAGCAGCTCGAGAACCACGTGCTGCAGCCGCTCGTCTACGGGCGCACGGTGAGGCTCTCGCCTCTTGTCGTCCTCATCTCCGTCTTGATCGGGGCCGAGCTGGCCGGTGTGGTGGGCGCTCTGGGGGCGATCCCGATCGCGGGCTCGCTGCAGGTGCTGTTCGTCGACTGGCTCGCGCACCGCCGGCGGAGCACGATCGAGATCGCGGACTGACCGCGGAGTGCTCGACACCTACCGCCGCTTCCTCGCGCAGCCCCACGCCGCCTCCATCCTCGGCGCGAGCATTCTCGCGCGCGTTCCGATCGGGGTCGTGCCGCTGGCCTTGATCCTGCTCCTGCGGCACGAAGGGCGAAGCTACGGCGAGGCCGGCGCCGTGGTTGGCGCCTACACCGCGGCGCTCGCGGTCAGCTCACCGGTGCTCGGCCGGATCATGGACCGGCGCGGGCGGCGCGCCGTGCTGCGGAGGCTAGGCACGCTGTTCCCGTTGTGCGTCTTCGGCGGGATCGCGCTCGCCACGCTCGACGCGCCGCTCTGGCTGATCGCGTTCGGCGCCGCCGCCACGGGCGCCGCGCTCCCACCTGTCGGGTCTGCCGTCCGCAGCCTGTGGCCCACGTTGCTCCCTGCCGAGATGCGGACGGTGGCTTACAGCGTCGAGGCCGCCTTCCAGGAGGTGACCTTCACCATCGGGCCTCTCCTGGCGGCGGGCCTCGCCTGGATCCATCCGGCAGCGGCGCTGGCCGCCGGTGCCGTCCTCGCCGCTCTCGGGACGGCGCTGGTTCTCCACCAGCCGCCGATGCGCAACGAGCCGGCGCCGAGCGAGCGGCAGGCGGGTCGCCTGGGGGCGCTCGGCTCCGCGGGCGTTCGCACGCTGATCGTCGTGTGCTTCGCTCTCGGAGCGTCGGTCGGCGCGATCGAGCTCGCCATGCCGGCGTTCGCGGAGCAGCACGGCCACCGCGCGCTCGGCGGCCTCAGCATCGCCGCCCTCGCTTTCGGGAGCATGGTCGGCGGCTTCCTGACGGGGGCGTTGCACGGTGTCTCGCCGAGAGTGCGACTGGCGGCCGCCGTCGCCTGCCTTGCACCGTGCCTTGCCCTGCTCCAGCTCGCCGACTCGATCCCCATGCTGATCGGCCTCTCCTTCGCGGCCGGCCTGCCCTTCGCGCCGATCATCGCGGGGTGCTACGCGATCGTCGACCAGGTGGGCATCGTCGGCACCGCCGTCGAGTCGTTTGCCTGGCTCGGCACCGCCATCACCGCCGGGCTCGCCGTCGGGACGGCGGCAGGCGGGTTGATCGTGGACGCCACGGGCGTGTCGGCCACGATCTGGCTCGGGGTCGCAGCGGCGGCCGCAGCCGCGCTCGTGACGGTTGCGCGCCGCCCGACGCTCCGTCCGCCCGCCTCCTTCGCGGCCGTCGTCTGAGCCGCTGGCATCAGCGCCGCGCAGCCGTCTACCCTGAAGAGCGCGCGCCCGTAGCTCAGTGGACAGAGCGGCGGACTTCTAATCCGCGGGTCGGAGGTTCGAATCCTCCCGGGCGCATGACCGAGGCCTGGGGCCGGCACCGTGCTCGCGGCCGCGCTTGCCTCGCTCAAGCCCTGGACGTTGCTGTCGGCCCTGGCGGTCGATGTGGGTTCGAATCCTCCCGGTGCATGACCGAGGCCTGGGGCCGGTACCGTGCTCGCGGCCGCGCTTGCCTCGCTCAAGCCCTGGACGTTGCTGTCGGCCCTGGCGGTCGATGTGGGTTCGAATCCTCTCCCCTGCCTGACCGAGGCCTGGGGCCGGTACCGTGCTCGCGGCCGCGCTTGCCTCGCTCAAGCCCTGGACGTTGCTGTCGGCCCTGGCGGTCGATGTGGGTTCGAGTCCTCTCCCCTGCCTGACCGAGGCCTGGGGCCGGCACCGTGCTCGCGGCCGCGCTTGCCTCGCTCAAGCCCTGGACGTTGCTGTCGGCCCTGGCGGTCGATGTGGGTTCGAGTCCTCTCCCCTGCCTGACCGAGGCCTGGGGCGGCACCGTGCTCGCGGCCGCGCTTGCCTCGCTCAAGCCCTGGACGTTGCTGTCGGCCCTGGCGGTCGATGTGGGTTCGAATCCTCTCCGGTGCCTGACCGAGGCCTGGGGCGGCACCGTGCTCGCGGCCGCGCTTGCCTCGCTCAAGCCCTGGACGTTGCTGTCGGCCCTTGCGGTCGATGTGGGTTCGAATCCTCTCGCCCTGCCTGACCGAGGCCTGGGGCGGCACCGTGCTCGCGGCCGCGCTTGCCTCGCTCAAGCCCTGGACGTTGCTGTCGGCCCTGGCGGTCGATGTGGGTTCGAGTCCTCTCCCCTGCCTGACCGAGGCCTGGGGCCGGCACCGTGCTCGCGGCCGCGCTTGCCTCGCTCAAGCCCTGGACGTTGCTGTCGGCCCTTGCGGTCGATGTGGGTTCGAGTCCTCTCCCCTGCCTGACCGAGGCCTGGGGCGGCACCGTGCTCGCGGCCGCGCTTGCCTCGCTCAAGCCCTGGACGTTGCTGTCGGCCCTTGCGGTCGATGTGGGTTCGAGTCCTCTCCCCTGCCTGACCGAGGCCTGGGGCGGCACCGTGCTCGCGGCCGCGCTTGCCTCGCTCAAGCCCTGGACGTTGCTGTCGGCCCTGGCGGTCGATGTGGGTTCGAGTCCTCTCCCCTGCCTGACCGAGGCCTGGGGCGGCACCGTGCTCGCGGCCGCGCTTGCCTCGCTCAAGCCCTGGACGTTGTTGTCGGCCCTTGCGGTCGATGTGGGTTCGAGTCCTCTCCCCTGCCATGACCGAGGCCTGGGGCGGCACCGTGCTCGCGGCCGCGCTTGCCTCGCTCAAGCCCTGGACGTTGATGTCCGCCCTTGCGGTCGATGTGGGTTCGAATCCCCCGGGTGCATGACCGAGGCCTGATGCGCTATGCCGGTCGGCGTTGGTGTGCCTCGCTCAAGCCCGAGGCGCCGCGAGCCCTGGCGGTGCGGGGCCTTGAGGCTGCGGGGCCCTTTAGGGCCTCGCGAGGGGTCGGCTCGACCACAGGTTCGGGCGCGGCAGTCAGTCCGGACCTTCCTCATCCCGCTTGGCTACGCACGTTTCGGTCTCGACGAGCCTGGTAGGGTCATACCAAGAAGGGGGGCGCACGATGCAGAGTCGTGATTCACCCGGGTGTCACGACCTCCCGCAGTCGCAGAGACACTGAAATGGCGAACCGAGACGCGGCCTGCCACTGTGGGCAACTCCGGCTCGAGGTGACGGGAGACCCATTCGCGGTCTCGATCTGTCATTGCCTTGCCTGCCAACGTCGAACCGGAAGCGCGTTCGGGATCCAGGCGGCCTTCAAGGCGGATCAGGTGCAGGTTGATGGTCGCTTCAGCGACTACGCGCGAATCTCGGACGAGACGGATCGAAAGGAGCACGTCTTCCATTTCTGCCCTGAGTGCGGCTCGCAGGTCTTCTACACGGAACCGAGTGAGCCGGACCTGATCGTCGTCTCGGTCGGCTCGTTCGCCGACCCGTCGTTCCCGCCCCCCACCGAGTCGGGCTACGACTCGCGCCGTCACCCGTGGGTGGGGCTACCCGACTCGATCCAGCGTCACGCCCCCGAGCTGTGGAACCCGGTACGACCTCTCTACGACGCCGGCAACTACACGGAGGCGGCAGCAATGGGCCGCGAACTCATCGAGGCCCACCCCGGCCAGGCGTTCCTCCACTACAACGTGGCGTGCTGCGAGAGCCTCGCGGGCCAGAAAGCCGACGCCATCGAGCACCTCCGCCACGCCACCGACATGTGGCAGGGCTTCCGCGACCTGGCGAAGAACGACTCCGACTTCGATCCGATCCGCGACGAGCCCGCATTCGAGGAACTCGTCGGCAGCTGAACGCAGGCCCGTACGCGCCACCAGCGCACTGATCTGTGCCCCAGCATGATCGGCTTCGCCGACGCTGGCGAACAAGAACGACCTCGCGGTTTCGTGTCGTGTGGGGCAGGTCTCCTCGCCCCCGAAATGACACCACACGATCGAGCTCGCGTCGAGCCTCCCTCCGGCCGACAAGAGCTCCCTAGACACACCCCGCCGGATGAGCTTCTCCACGCCCAAGATATCCTGCGAGGTGATCCACCAGCTCTCGCGCATCGTCCTCGGCACCGTGGATGAAACTCGATTTGCGACGGCGCAACACGGGCAGCCCCAGCACGTACATCCCCGGAGTTTCGACGACGCCCCCGTCATGGCGCACGTGTCCCTTCTCGTCCAGGACGGGCACGTGCAGCCAGCTGTAGTCCGGGCGGAAGCCGGTCGCCCACACGACCGTGCGGATCCCGCCGCTGCCCAAATCCAGCTGCAGGCGTGACGATTCGGGCGCGCGCGTCGGCTCGAAGCGTTCCGGCTCGCCGAGGTCGCGCCCAGCGTCGGCCTGATCATGCGCCCACGCGTCGAAGGCGTCCAGCAGGCGGTTCATCTTCAGATCCGCGAGCGCGAACACATTCCGAAGCCCGCCGGAGAAGAGCGCCCGGCCGTCGCGTAGCGCAGAGAACCGGCCAACCAGCTCGACCCCCATCGCGCTCAGGGCATTCAGATCGAGGGTCGTCCAGTCCGGCGTGCCGACGAGCTGCGGCGAGGGCAGACGCCGCGCACGGGTGAGATCGTCGATCTCCTTGTACGGCTGATCCCACACCCCCGCCCGATCCATCCACCACAGCACATCGCGTCCGCGGTACCTGCGCGGCAGGCGGACGTGCTCACCGACTGCGAGCGTCACCGGTCGCCCCGAGCGGTGAATCTCAGCAGCAAGCTGCACGCCGGTGGCCGAAGCACCGACGATGAGCACACCCCCGTCCGGCAGCTGGGACGGATCGTGATAGTCGAACGGCGTGATCTGCTCGATAGACGCCGGCACCGCCGCCTGAAGCGCCGGAATGCTCGGCAGGTTGCAGGCGCCGCTCGCCAGCATGACGCACCGGCAGCGGATGTCGCCGTTCGACGTCGCCACGCGGTATCCGTCGTCAGCCCGTGTCACCGACATCACGTTCGTATTGGTGCGAACCGGCGCGCCCGACACGGTGGCGAACCGGGAGATGAACTCGACCACCTCGGGCATCGTCATGTAGCCGTCCGGATCCGGGCCGTCGTAGTGATGGCCGGGCAGCCGGCTCTGCCAGTTGGGCGTCAGCAGCCGCAGAGAGTCCCAGCGCTCGCGCCGCCAGGAGTTCGCCACCTCACCGCGCTCGAGGAGGACGTGATCAACCGAACGCTCGGTGAGAAACCGGCTCGCCGCGAGCCCAGCGTGACCGGCCCCGACGACGACCGTCGTGAGCTGTTCGATGGTTCTAGACCACTTCGACGGTGACGTTCACCGGGTTCGTGAGGGCGTCGTACACGGCCGAGCGCTTCTGCGACTGGGCGACGATCGCCTCGATGTCCTCTTTCGACGCATCCGCGTCGATCTCGAAGGTCACCTTGATGTCGTCGTACCCGTTGCGCACGTCGCTGTCCATGCCGAGAATCCCCTGGATGTCCATCTGGCCCTCGAGCCTCGACTCGACCGAGCGCAGTTGGACACCACGGTTCTGCGCAACCGATGCGATGCCCGCCGTGAGGCAGCTCGCGAGCCCGACGAGCAGGTACTCGATCGGCGTGATGCCGCGGTCCTCCGACGCGAAGATCTCCGGATGGTCTGCCTCGAACGTCGTCTCGGTCTTGTGCGACTGCTCCTCGCCAAGGCCGAAGTAGTTGTTGACCGTCGCCTGGCTGTAGGTGCCGTCCACCCACTTGCAGGACGCCCGCCAGGTGAACTTCGTTGCCTCGGGCGCCTCCCTGAGCGCTTCGCGCGCGTCGAGGAGCGCCTGTACGTTGACTCCGTTGTCTGCGGTCGCCATGGCCATGGTGAACCCCTTTCTGGTGTTATCGAGGCTGTCGGAACCCGAGACTCTACAGCGGCGGGTTTACGGGCCGCGTAGCGCACCAGCGATATCATCGCGGGGGTGGCAACCTCACCGCCCAAGACCACCTTCGGGTCGGTAGGCACGGTCGAAACGCAGTACCTCGACCTTCCGAAACCGCTGCGGCTCGACTGCGGGCGCGAACTGCACCCGATCCGCGTCGCCTACGAGACGTACGGCACGCTCTCGGGGGCACGCGACAACGTGATCCTGGTCTGTCACGCGCTGAGCGGCGACGCGCACGCTGCGGGCTTCGCGAAGACGCCGCCGCAGGAGGGCACCCGCGACGGCTTCGGCGCCGAGGAGCGTGACGGCCCCAGCGGGAAAGGGCTCGGCTGGTGGGACGGCATGATCGGCCCCGGCAAGGCGTTCGACACCGATCGCTACTTCGTCGTCTCCACGAACCTGCTCGGAGGATGCGGCGGGACGACCGGGCCTTCGTCCGTCGATCCGGCGAGCGGCGAGCCGTACGGGTCGGACTTCCCGGTCATCACCGTCGCCGACATGGTGCGCACGGAGCGCGCCTTCCTCGACGAGCTCGGCATCGAGGAGCTGGCGGCCGTGGCGGGCGGATCGCTCGGCGGCATGCAGGCATTCGAGTGGGCGATCCTCTACCCCGATCGGGTCAACGCGATCATCGCGATCGCCAGCACCCACGCGATCCGGCCGCAGGGCGTTGCTTGGAACGCGATCGCGCGCAATGCGATCACGGCCGACCCGGACTGGCAGGGCGGTCACTATTACGGCACCGGGCGCCAGCCCGACGGCGGCATGGGCATCGCGCGGATGGTCGGCCACATCACCTACCTGTCGGCGCAAGGGCTCGGCGACAAGTTCGGCAGGCGACTGCAGTTCGCCGACGACATCCGCTACACGCTCACGGAGCCGGAGTACGAGGTCGAGAGCTACCTGCGGCATCAGGCAGACACGTTCGTCCGGCGGTTCGACGCCAACACCTACCTCTATACCTCGCGGGCGCTGACGTACTTCGATCTCGCGCGCCAGCACGGCGGGACGCTGGCGAGTGCGCTTCGCGATGTGGCGGCGCGGACGCTGCTGATCGCGTTCAGCTCGGACTGGCTGTACCCGCCGTCGGGGTCGGAGGAACTGGCCGACACGCTTCGCGCCCTCGGGAAGGACGTCGAGCTGCACATCATCGACGCGCCGTACGGCCACGACTGCTTCTTGCTCGAAGAGAACCGACAGACCCCGATGATCCAGGACTTCCTCGCGCGTCAGGCGACCACCTAGGATGACGGCTTGACGGACGAGCCGCAGCGCACAGAGGAAGCCCGCGATTTCGGATTCGAGACGCGTCAGGTGCACGCGGGGCAGCGCCCCGACCCGAACACCGGAGCGCGCGCCGTCCCGATCTACCAGACCACGAGCTACGTGTTCGAAGACCCGGAGTCGGCCGCCGCGTACTTCAACCTGCAGGAGTACGGGAACACCTACTCGCGCATCATGAACCCGACGGTGGCCGTGTTCGAGGAGCGTCTGGCGAACCTCGAAGGGGGCTGCGGTGCGGTCGCGTTCGCGAGCGGCATCGCGGCGCAGGCCGCGGCGCTGTTCACGCTGCTCCAGCCGGGCGACCACGTCGTCTCGTCGTCCGCGCTCTACGGCGGCACGGTCAATCAGTTCAAGCATCTGCTGCGCAAGCTGAACGTCGACCTGACCTGGGTCGACCCGGACGACGCCGGCGCGTGGCGGGCCGCGGTCCGCGAGAACACCAAGCTCTTCTACGGCGAGACGATCGGCAACCCTGGCGGCAACGTGCTCGATATCGAGGCGATCGCCGCGATCGCCCATGAGCACGAGGCTCCGCTGATGGTCGACAACACGTTCGCGACCCCGTATCTCTGTCGACCGATCGAATGGGGCGCCGACATCGTTGTCCACTCGGCGACGAAGTTCATCGGCGGCCACGGCACGAGCATCGGCGGAATCGTCGTCGATTCCGGGGAGTTCAACTGGTCGAACGGCCGCTTCCCGGTCATCGCGGACCCTTCGCCCGCGTACCACGGACTGCAGTTCCACGAGACGTTCGGCACGTACGGCTTCTGCATGAAGCTGCGCGCCGAGACGCTGCGTGATCTCGGAGCGGCGATGAGCCCGTTCAACGCGTTCCTCTTCCTGCAAGGGCTGGAGACGTTGTCGCTGCGGATGGCACGCCACGTCGAGAACGCATTGGCAGTCGCCGAGTACCTCGAGTCGCATGCACTGGCGTTGAACGTCACCTATCCGGGTCTGCCGAAGAGCCGCTATCGCCCGCTGGTAGACAGATATCTGCCGGACGGTACCGGTGCCGTCTTCTCGTTCGACTGCCACGGCGGACGAACGGCAGGGCAGGACTTCATCCGTGGCGTCACAGTCTGGTCGCACCTGGCGAACGTCGGTGACTCGAAGAGCCTGATCATTCATCCCGCGAGCACGACGCACCGCCAGCTCGACGACGACGAGCTGCTCGCTGCGGGCGTCGGCCCGGGGACAATCCGGCTCTCCGTCGGCACCGAGTCGATCGACGATCTGATCTGGGACCTCGAGCAGGGCTTCGCACGCGTGGCGGCGTCGAGATGAGCCCTTCGGTCGATTCACTCCCGTTCGATCTGACCCGGTACCAGGATCCGCTGACGATCCAGCGGGTGCTCCATACCGCGAAGACCGTGGCCATCGTCGGGCTGTCCTCGAACGAGCTGCGCCCGAGCAACTTCGTCGGGTACTACCTCAAGCGCCACGGCTACCGCGTGATTCCCGTGAACCCGCGCGAGTCGGAGACGCTCGGCGAGAAGAGTTTCGAGAGCCTCGTCGACCTGCCGGAGCCGGTCGATCTCGTCGTCGTCTTCCGTGCACCCGCTGCACTGCCAACGATCGCCGCCGAGGCCGTCAAGATCGGCGCCGGCACCCTCTGGTGCCAGTTTGGCGTGATCAACGAGGACGGCGGGCGCATCGCAGAGTCAGGCGGCATGAACGTGGTGATGGATCGCTGCGCCAAGGTCGAGCACGCGCGCTACCTCGGCCGCATGCACTGGCTCGGCTTCAACACGCAGCGCATCACCTCGGTGCGTGGCGGACTCCAGTAGCGCGGACTGCGCAGCCAAATCCGAGGCTAGTAGAGTCTTAGCGCGCTCCTTACCGCTCCGGCCCGTCCCGCGGATCCGGTGACGCGCGACCCTCGCCCCTGCGGATCCCTACGACGAGGAGGTACGGATGACGGGCACATCCCTCGACACTGGTTCGACGGTCAGCGCTCGAGGAGTGCCTTCCAGCGTGTTCCGCACGGAGATGACGCCGGTCGACCTGCTCGCCCGTGCCGCCCTGATGTACGCGGAGAAGGTTGCGGTCGTCCACGGCGCTCGCCGCTATACGTACGCACAGTTCGGTGAGCGCGCCTGGCGTCTGGCCAACGGGCTCCGCGCAGCCGGTCTCCGCAAGGGCGATCGGGTCGCGACGCTCCTTCCCAACTGCCCGGCCATGCTGGAAGCGCAGTTTGGCGTTCCGGCGGCGGGCGGGATCCTCGTCACCGTCAACACCCGGCTCTCGGGCTCGGAGGTCGAGTACATCCTGCGCCACTCGGGCGCCCGCACGCTGCTGCTCGACGCGGAGCTCGCCGGGCTCGTCGAACCGCTCGACCTGGCCGGCATCGACGTGATCCGCGTCGACGACACAGGCGTTCCCGGAGACCCGTACGAGGACCTGCTCTCGGCGTCGTCGCCTGAGCAGCCGGAGAGCTGGCTCGCGGACGAGGAGGAGACGATCTCGATCAACTACACCTCTGGCACGACGGGCCGGCCGAAGGGTGTGCAGTACACGTATCGCGGCGCCTACCTGAACGCGCTCAACGAGGCCGTGGTGGCGGGGCTGTCGCCCGCGTCCGTCTTCCTCTGGCTGCAGCCGATGTTCCACTGCAACGGCTGGTGCTTCGCGTGGGGCGTGACGGCGGCCGCCGGCCGGCACGTCACGGTCCGCCAGATCGAGCCCGGCCTGATCTGGGACCTGATCGATGCCGAGGGCGTCACCAACTTCAACGGCGCCCCGACCGTGCAGCTGATGATCATCAACCACCCGAAGGCGCACCGTGTGGAGCGGCAGGTGACGGTGATGGTCGCCGCTGCGCCTCCCTCGCCCACCCTGTTCGCGCGCATGGACGAGCTGAACTTCCGGGTGATCCACGTGTACGGGCTGACCGAGACCTACGGCCCCACGACCGTGTGCCCCGAGCAGGAGGAATGGCTGGCGCTCCCCGGCGCCGAACGGGCCAGGCTGCTCTCGCGTCAGGGCCAGGCGTACCCCTCGTCCGATCTCGTCCGCGTCGTCGACGAGGGAATGAACGACGTGCCCCGTGACGGCGAGACGATGGGTGAGGTCGTGATGCGCGGCAACCTGGTGATGGCCGGCTACTACGACGACCCCGAGGCGACGGCGGCGGCATTCCGCGGCGGTTGGTTCCACTCCGGCGACCTCGGGGTGTGGCATCCCGACGGGAACGTGGAGCTGCGCGACCGCGGCAAGGACATCATCATCTCGGGCGGAGAGAACATCTCCTCGATCGAGGTGGAGCAGACCATCGTCGCTCATCCCGCGGTGCTCGAGTGCGCCGTCGTCGCGATCCCGCACCCGCACTGGGGCGAGCGTCCCAAGGCCTTCGTGACCCTGAGGGAGGGCAGGACCGCAACCGCCGAGGAGATCGTCGCATTCGTCCGTGAGCGCCTGGCGCACTACAAGTGCCCCGACGCCATCGAGTTCGGCCCGCTGCCGAGAACATCGACGGGCAAGGTGCAGAAGTACGTGCTGCGCGAGAAGGAATGGGCCGGACACGAGACACGGATCGGGGCCGCGTAGCGCCCGGCGGCGATCGGCGCTACCGTCACCACGGAATGGCCACCGCGACCCGCGAGCACCTGCTCCTCCGCAGCGAGCCTCCAGCTGCCCGCATCACGCTCAACCGGCCGGAGAAGCGAAACGCGCTCTCGCTGGCTCTGATGGAGGAGCTGATCTCGGCGCTCGAGGAGGTAGGTGCGACCCCGGAGGTGCGCGCGATCGTGATCGAGGGCGCCGGCCCCGCCTTCTCCGCCGGACACGATCTGGGAGAGATGGTCGGCCGCGACGCCGAGTTCTACGATCGGCTGTTCGACATCTGCACGGTGCTGATGGAGACGATCCACCGCGTTCCGCAACCCGTGATCGCCAAGGTGCACGGGATCGCCACCGCTGCCGGCTGCCAGCTCGTCGCCTCCTGCGACCTCGCCGTGGCCGTGGAGGGCACGCGCTTCGCCACGCCCGGGGTGAAGATCGGTCTCTTCTGCTCGACGCCGATGGTGCCACTCTCGCGGGCGGTGGGTCCCAAGCGCGCGCTGGAACTGCTGCTCACCGGCGAACCGATCGACGCGGCGACCGCACGCGACTGGGGACTGGTCAACCGGGTCGTCCCGGCCGACCAGCTGGAGGCCGCCGTGTCGTCCCTCGTGGAACGGATCGCCGCCTCGAGCCCGCTAACGGTGCGGATCGGCAAGGAGACCTTCTACGAGCAGATCTCACTCGACGAGCATGGAGCCTACGAACTGACGCGACGCGTGATGGCCGCCAACGCGCAGGCCGGCGACGCTCAGGAGGGGATGGGGGCCTTCCTGGAGAAACGCCGGCCGACCTGGTCCGGGAGGTAGCGAGCGACGAGCGAACGTCGAGGCAGTCCGCGACTCTCCTGGGACGCCCGCGGGCCTCAGCCCTTGATGATGTTGTGCACCGGTGAGACCATCGGCTGGCGGGATCCGCTCCGATCTCCGCCATCATCGGCAGCAAGGTCGCGCCGAAGGCTTAAGGGCCCATCTCGCTAGGCGTTGGAACGGCGTAGTGCGGGGCCCTTCAGGGCCTCGCGAGTAGTGAAAGCTCGACCAGCAATTGGTCATCCGCAGCGGCGCATCAGCCCTCGTCACGGGACGACTCCTTGCGAGGCCCTGAACCTGGATCCACCGATTGGCGCGGGCGGTGCATCCTGCCAGGCCCGCCAGGGCGCTCCCCGCCCGGGTGCAACCCCTCCGAAAAAGGCGTGGAGGGCTCGCACCCGGTCGGTGCGCTCCGCGCGCGGACAGCGTCGAACAGGCAACCAGCCTGCCCGACGCTGTCCGCGCACGTCCTGACGACCCTGGCAGGCGCCCCGCGATCACGCCAATCGGTGGATCCAGGCTGAAGGGCCCCGCAAGCGCGCCCGGCCTTCCGGGATTTGCCCTTAAAGGATTCCTGCGAGTCCCAGATCATCGAACACCTGGATCACGCCGTCATTCTCGAGGCCACGTTGGTAGAGCCTGCCGGCGGGGCTCCTGCACCCGCCGCTTCGAGCCTGCTGACCAGCTCGTCGTACCCCGAGGGCGTGAATGAGCTGGGAGTGAAGTAGAAACCAAGAGCCATCTCGGTGCGGTGCCTTCATTGGAGGTTTCCGATTGGGTCGAGGGCACCGGTCGCGGCAACCCATCGAGTCCCGCGAGTGACCGCCCCTGTCGCGCCCTGCCGCGGCGGCCGGCCTCAGCGCGCGTTGGCGGCGCGCAGGCGCTCGACCAGCAGCTCGAGCAGCTTCCAGGAGACATCGGGACGCGAGGCCACGAAGGGGCGGAAGCTCCAGGAGGGCAGGCCGTACGTGAGCATGTCCGTCCGCGCGACGACGGTGGCGGTGCGCACGGACTTGTCGACCAGCGCGACCTCGCCGAAGGCGGCACCCGGCCCGAGCGTCCCGACGTGCTGGCCGCCGATCGTCACGTCAGCCTCGCCGCTCTCGATCACGAAGAAGTTGCCGCCGCCTTCTCCCTCGCTTG
Organism: uncultured Actinomycetes bacterium; assembly: GCA_963738505.1. Taxonomy (GTDB): domain Bacteria; phylum Actinomycetota; class Thermoleophilia; order Gaiellales; family Gaiellaceae; genus Gaiella. The sequence continues at coordinate 50,624 of CAVTWR010000007.1, forward strand.
TGATCTCCGCGCCTGCGGCAAACGGTCGCTCCATGAAATCCTGGGCGAGCTGCCGCAGCGACTTGTCGTCGAGCTCGGCGAACATCGGAATGCCCCGGATCAGATCTGTGCTTGGCGTCCCCATGGCGGAACCATATCTGCACGATTGATTCCGAGTTGGCGCACGTTGGAGATGCGCCCGTGGCTTCGTGGTCTCGGCGTTGGCGCGGTGGATGGGCTGAACTTCTTGCGAGGCCCTGAAGCGCCCTCCTCCGCCCCCTCGCGCCGCCACGGCCGGGCGATGACCCGGTTCGTAGACACCGCACTACTCTTTGTCCCATGCGCCTGCGCCGCCCGTTCCGCTCGCTCAGCCTGGCCACGGACGTCGACGTCCTGCCGCTTCGGACGGTTGTCGAGCAGCGCGACGGGTACGTCGTGATCCGCACGCCGAGCAACCCGTCGTTCTACTGGGGGAACTTCCTGGCGTTCGACGAGCCGCCCTCGTCCGGCGACGCCGAGCGCTGGGAGGCCGCCTTCGATGCCGAATTCGCCTGCGAGCCGCTCGTGCGGCATCGCGCGTTCGCGTGGGATCGCGCCGACGGTGCAGCCGGAGCGGCTCGTGAGGAGTTCTCCCCGCGCAACTACGACCTCGACGAGAGCTACGGTCTGATCGCGAGCGCCGAGGAGCTCCAGCCGCATGCTCGCGCGAACCAGCAGGTGCTCGTGCGCGCGCTCGACACGTCGGCCGGTGCGGACGAGGCGCGCTGGGAGGAGGTGGTCGAGATCCAGGTCGGCAATCGCGAGCCAGGCCACGAGGAGCCCGGGTACCGGGCGTTCAGTCAGGCCCAGATGGTCGACCGGCGGGCGGTGTACGCCGTCGGGCGCGGCGCGTGGTTCGTGGCGATCGACCCGGAGAGCGATCGGATCGCCGCAGCTTGCGGAGTCGTCGTCACGGACGGGCGTGGGCGGTTCCAGTCGGTGGACACGGCGCCTGCCTACCGGCGCCGCGGCATCTGCTCGCGCCTCGTCGTCGAGGCGGCGCAGCAGTCGGCCGCCCGCTTCGCGGCCGAGCGGTTCGTGATCGTCGCGGACGCCCACTACCACGCACTTGGCCTCTACGAGTCACTCGGCTTCAAGCGGCTGGAGCACACCTTCGGCGTGTGCCTGCCGCCGCACAAGCGTCTGGACGCCGCTTCCTGACCCGCCGCGGCCGCGCGCGTGCACGCTCCCGCCGCGACAGCGATGATTGCGCCGTGCGGCTTCTCTCCCGCGTTGCCCCCGCTTCGGCCGTCGCCCTCCTTGCCTGCGCGCTTGTCACGGCCGGAGCCACCCACACGCCCGGCGCCTGGCGCGCAAAGCTCGACCCGGGGTTGGCGGCAGTCCCGTCCGGCCAGGAGATGGCGGTGCTCGTCCTCCTTCGCGACCAGGCCGACCTGCGGCGTGCAGTGGACGCGACCGATCGCCGGCTCCAGGGTGAGCTCGCCCTGGCCACTCTGCGGGAAGCGCAAGCGCGCTCCGCCGGGCTCGTCCGGGAGCTCGACTCGCTGAGCATCGCCCACCGCGACTACTGGATAGCCAACACCGTCGCACTCCGCGCCGACGGCCGCCTGCTCGAGCGGCTGGCCCGGCGTCCCGACGTCATGCGCATCGAGTCCGACGGCGTGTTCCGCGCGCCGGCCCTCGAAGCGGCGACGCGCGTCTCGGCCGCGGCTCGCGGCGTCGAGTGGAACGTGGCCCGCATCGGCGCGCCTGCGCTCTGGGAGCTTGGCCACACCGGGAAGGGGCTCGTGTATGCCAACTCGGACACGGGAATCGACTGGGAGCTGCCGACCCTGAAGACCCACTACCGCGGCTTCGACGGGACAACCGCCACCCACGACTACAACTGGTGGGACGCGATCCACGCCGACCTCGACGGCGACGGCGTCAACGCCTGTGGGTACGACCTGAAAGCGCCCTGCGACGATTCCGCTCCGATCTCGCACGGCTCCCACACCATGGGGACGGCCATCGGCGACGACGGCGCCGGTAACCAGATCGGGGTGGCGCCCGGTGCGACCTGGATCGGCTGTCGCAGCATGGAGAACGGCCTCGGCCGGCCCAGCACGTACCTCGAATGCCTCCAGTTCTTCCTCGCGCCAACCGACCTCGCCGGGCTCAACCCCGACCCCGCGAAACGACCCGACGTCGTCGGCAACTCGTACGCCTGCCCGCCGGACGAGGGCTGCGCGCCCGAGACGCTGCGCGTCGCCGTGGACAACCTGCGGGCAGCGGGAGTGTTCATGGCGGTCTCCGCAGGCAACGAGGGGCGCGACGGCTGCGCCTCGGTCGTCAATCCGCCCGGCACCTACGACTCGGCAGTAAGTGTCGGCGCCGTCGATGCTGTCGACCGCGTGGCCGGCTTCTCGAGCCGCGGCCCCGTCACCGCCGACGGCTCCTCGCGCCGCAAACCCGACCTTGTCGCTCCAGGCGTGTCCATCCGTTCGTCGGTGCGCGGCGGCTACGCGGTATCCAGCGGTACCTCGATGGCGGCGCCTCACGTGGGCGGCGCCGTCCTGCTCCTCTGGTCGGCCCTACCGGCCCTTCGCCGCGATGTCGACGGCACCGAGCGCCTGCTGGAGCAAACGGCCCTGCCGCTCTCCGCCATCGACCCCTGTGGTGGAGACGGAGCGGGCCAGGTGCCGAACAACACCTGGGGCTACGGACGGATCGACGCGCTCGCCGCGTTCCGTGCAGCCGAGTCGGTAAGCAGGCCGCAACTGTCCATCTCCGACGTCTCGGTCAAGGAGGGCAACGCGCCGCGCAGGGCAATCGACGTCCGCGTCGGCCTCTCCGTCCCGGCAACCGCGGGGGTCTCGGTCTCGTACGCCACGCGAGGCGCCTCCGCCCGGCCCAGGCTGGACTTCGCGCCCACCACGGGAACGCTGTCCATCGAGCAAGGGCGGACGACGGCGGTCATCTCCCTCCCCATCGTCGGTGACCGCGTGCCCGAGAGCGACGAGACGTTCTCGCTCGAGCTGTCCGACCCGCGGGGTGCCACGCTCTCGCGAGGACGCGCCGTGATCACCATCCGCGACGACGACACGGACACAACAGCGCCGGCCTTCGTGTCGTTGCGGGCCGCTCCCTCGACTCCCAGCTCGGGCCGTCCCTTCACCGTGATCGCGATCCTCTCGGAGCCCTCGTCCCTCGCCTGTCGTGTCGAGCGGCGGATTGCCGGGCGCTGGCAACTCGTGGCCACGGTGCGCTCGAAGGCCCCCGCCCGACGTGTGCAGCTCCCCGTGCCGCGATTGCGTCCCGGTGCCTACCGCCTCCGGTGCCTTGCAACCGACCTCGCGGCCAACGCGGCCCGGAGCACGCTGGCCGTGACCGTGACGTGAGTGCGACCGTCGGCATCGTCAGCCCCGGGCTGATGGGGCGCGCCATCGGCCGGGCGCTGCAATCCGGTGGCACCCGGGTCGTGGTCACCGCGAGCGGTCGCTCCGAACGGACAGCCCGGCTCGCAGCCGACTCCGGGCTCGAGCAGCTTCCCGACCTGGAGGCCGTCGTCGTGGAGTCCACCCTGCTGCTCTCCGTCGTCCCGCCGGGCGAGGCGCGGAGGGCGACCGCCGCCATCGCCGCGGCTGTTGGCACGACCGGGACGCGCCCGCTGGTGGTCGACCTGAACGCCGTCTCGCCGGGAACGGTGGCGTTACTGGCCCAGGATCTCGCGGAGGCCGGCCTCGAGTTCGTCGACGGATCGATCTCCGGGCCGCCTCCCGCCGGCGATCCTCCGACCCGCATCTACCTGTCTGGCGACCGGGCCGCGGAGGTCGCGGCGATCCTCTCCGTCCCCGCCATCGCACCGCGGGTCGTGCCAGGCCCACCCGGTCTCGCTTCCGCTGTCAAGATGTCCACCGCCTCGGTGTACAAGGGCCGTGTCGCCTTGCTCTTCCAGGCCCTGCTCGCAGCACACCGCTACGGCGTGCTCGAGCCCGTCCTCGACGACCTCGCCTCCGCCTTCCCGGGGATTCGCGAGCAGGGCGGACGCACGCTCGCCCTCGGGGCTGCCAAGTCAGGCCGGTATGTCGACGAGATGCACGAGATCGCCGTCACCCAGGAGGCCGCGGGGCTGACACCGGCGCTCTTCCTGGCGGTGGCGGAGGTGTACCGGTCGATCGCCGCATCGCCGCTCGCCGCGCTCTCGCCGGAGGAGGTTTCCGAGGCGATCGACCTGCCTGCCTTCCTGGCTTCCCTCGGCCCGGCTGAGTAATCGCGACCCATGGACCCGGGGCGTCCTGGTTCTCGCGATGCGGTTTGGGGGCCGAACGCCTTGCGAGGCCCTGAAGGGCCCCGCTGCGGCGCCGGGCGTAGCGGGTTCCTTCAGGGGCTTACAGGTAGTTCGGTCCGAGCGCGGAGCACCTGACGGGGCCTTGAAAGGCCCCACTGGCGCCTCTTGCAGTGCGGCAGGCGGGTCCGGGCGTAGTGGGTTCCTTAGCGCGGCAGGCGGGTCCGGGCGTAGCGGGTTCCTTAGCGCGGCAGGCGGGTCCGGGCGTGGTGGGTTCCTTCAGGGACTCACAAGCAGTTGATCCAGAACTCGCCTTCGGCACCAAACCGTCGACAGTTGGAATCAACCGCCCGAGGGCCTCGGGCGGCTCAGCGCGGCAGGTGCAACCCGAGGAGGCGCGGCATCGCGGCCACGGCCCGGCTCAGCGGATCGGGTGTTCGGCCCTCGTCAGCGGCCGCGTCGAGACGGAGGATGGCCTGCCGGATCACGGCGCCTCCGAGCCAGCGGAGCGGCTCGGGCGGAAACAGCTTGCGGTCGGGCTCGACGAGCGCGAGCCCGGTGATCTCGTCGCGCCGGTCGAGCGCGAGCCGCGCCAGGATCTCGCCACCGAGATAGCTCGGCCCCACGCCGTTCCCCGTGAACCCGAAGCCGTAGTGCGTCTGCTCGCGCGTGCCGAAGATCGGGAGATGGGTGGGGGAAACGTCGATCGGCCCGCCCCAGGCCAGCTCGATCCGCCGTCCCGCGAGCTGCGGGAAGAACCGCAGCAGTGACGCCCGGGTGCGTTCGGCCACACCCGCGTCCACCTCGACCCCGTCCGCCAGCCGGCCGCCGAAGCCCATCCGGCCGCCGCCCCAGCCGAACGCGATGCGCCCGTCGCGCGTGGTGCGGAGGTAGTGGAGCAGCGTGCGGCAGTCGTGGATCGCCTCGCCACCCGTCCAGCCAAGCTCCTCGATCAGCCCGGGCACCGGCTCCGTGATCACCATGTGGCTCGACGCCGTCGCGAGGGAACGTCCGAAGCCGCTGAAGGTCGGCGTGGCAGCGTTGGCCGCCAGGACCACGGCGCCCGCGGTGACCGAGCCCCCCGCCGTGCGCGCCGTCCCCGAGTAGTCGAGATCGGTCACGGGGGAGCGCTCGAAGATCCGCACGCCGGCCCTCAGCACGCGGTCGCGCAGCCCAAGTGCGAGGCGGGCCGGATGCACGGTCGCCGAGAGCCTGAGCAGGCTGGCACCAAGGAAGAGCGGGGAGGCGCACCGGGCGAGCACCGCGTCCCGATCGAGCACCTCGACCTGGTCGCTCGCGCCCACGGCCTGACACGCCTCGACCAGGCGGTCCCAGTCTCCGAGCTGGGCACGATTCGTGGCCACCTGGAGCGTGCCGCCGACCCGATACCACGCGTCGACCTCGTTCTCCTCGCACCACGTGCCGATGCCACGGACGGCGCGCTCGGAGGCCTCTGCCACCGCCACCGCGCGCTTGTCGCCGACCCGTTCGCGCAGCGTCGGCAGGTCGTCCCACAGCGTCGAGACGAACCCTCCGTTTCGCCCGCTCGGACCGTGACCGGCCAGGTCGCGCTCCAGAATCGCGATCTCCAGGCCCGGTTCGAGGGTCTTCAGGTGCCACGCCGTCCACAGTCCGAGGTAGCCACCGCCGACGACGAGCACGTCCGCGCGCACGTCTCCGGACAAAGCGGCTGTCGGCTCGACCGGCCCGGCGTCCTCGAGCCACCAGCCGTACCGGGTGTGCCGCAGCGCCGCCACGGGGCCGAACTCTAGTGGTCTCTCCGGGAAGTTCGGGGTGGGTTTGCCGGCGAACACCGAGCATGCCTGGGCCGCCACGGGGCCGAACTCTAGTGGTCTCTCCGGGAAGTCCGGGGTGGGTTCGCCGGCGAGAACCGAGCATGCTAGGACGCAGGGAGCGCCGAGACCGGTGTTGTCTTGGTGCGACCGAGGACAACGGCAGGCGACGGGCGGCAGTCGCGCGACGACAGTGCGAACTTCCCGAAGAGACCACTCGTACGGCGTCCCCTCGATCGTTCGACCTGGAACTGTCGATTGGTGTCGGGGCCGGCACCGGGTGATCGATCCTGATGAGACGACTGATCCACGGGGCGCGTTCCGCGACGAAACTCTCGTGAGTTGGCGATTGCCGTGCCCGCCACCCGCGGGCGAATGAAATCGGTGGTGGGAGCGGGGCCCTTCAGGGCCTCGCAAGACGTTCTGCTGTCCCGCGGTCCAGGCTCCTACACCGTGGGCCTACGTCTCCCGCACAGCGACGGGTCTAGAGCTTCGTTGTTGTCGACCCCCTGCTCTGGTGAGGGCCGAACTCCTGGTGAGGCCCTGAAGGGCCCCACTCCGCTCTTGTTGGGGCGCGAGCTCTGTTGTGCCTTGGTGATGGCCGTGCCGGGCACCCGCGGGCAGGTGAAGTCGACCCTATTTCCATCAGTCCCTGAGGGAACCAACTGCGCCGGAAGCCGCGCGGGTGCACTCCCGCCACGGCCGGATCCCCCGCGGCCACGAGAAAGGGCGGGGCCGTGGGAGTTCCTCGGCGGGTGTCGCGGGCAAGCGCGGGGCCCTTCAGGGCCTCGCAAGGCTTCCGGCCCATCGCCCCGCACGCGCCACCACACCACCACCACCACCACGTACCGGTAAGCGCTTCCCGGAGGACACTCCGGGGCCTCGACTGCCCGGCGAACGTGGCCTGAAGGCGCGACAGGCCCCGCACGTGCCCTCTGCTCGCTACGCTGGGACGATCGACGGCCGCCTTCAGCCCATCCCAGGGACGTCGCGTGGCGGCAGGAGGTCACCGCGCCTGGTCGTCGCTCTCGCCGCCCTCGCCCTGGCGGTCGCGACGGCCGCGTGGGCCGGTCTCGGCAGCCGGGACGCCGGTACCCGTGGCGCGGGCGTCGGCCGCGACCACGGCGAGCATCGTCAACCCGTTGATCCTCCGCCTGGCCCAGGAGCGCCTGCCGCTGCAGCCGGTGAGAACGGTGCCCAACTCGCGCAAGCACTTCCTGCAGGCGCCGTGCGGCCAGACACCGGGTCTGCTCTGCTCCAACGTCGTCGTGCCGCTCGACCGGTCGGGCGCGACGCCCGGCTCGATCACGCTGAAGGTGGAGACGCTTCCCGTCCCCGAACCGCGCAAGGGCGTGATGTTCCTGATCGCGGGCGGCCCCGGTCAGGGCTCGGCCGGCTCCTTCGCTCTCGGCACCCCCGCCAACGCCGCCTACTACCAGTTCCTGTTCCCGGGCTACACCCTTGTCGCGTTCGACAACAGGGGCACCGGCGACTCGGGGTTCCTCGACTGCCCCGGCCTCGACCGGGCCTACGAGCAGGAGCAGGAACCAGCCCTGGTCGGCGCGTGCGCCGAGGCCATCGGGCCGACCCGCCTCTTCTACGGCACCGACGAGCATGTCGAGGATCTCGAGGCCGTGCGGCTCTCCCTCGGCGCGGACAAGGTCGGTCTCTGGGGCACGTCGTACGGCACCAAGCTGGCGGGCGCCTACGCGCTGGCCCATCCCGGAAACGTCGAGCGTCTGCTGCTCGACTCGGTGCTTCCGCCCGATGAGAACGAGCCGTTTCGCACGAAGTCCTCCAAGGCGATCCCGGGGGCTCTCGCCTCCCTCTGCGAAGGCGGAGCCTGCTCGCGCGCGACCAGGGATTTCGTGGGCGACGTGGCCAAGCTCGCCAACCAGCTGGCGGCCAAGCCGCTGCGGGGCAAGGTCAGGAACCGGGCGATCAAGGTCGGGGGCGTCGAGTTGCTCTCGCTCGTCGTCGACTCCGACCTGAGCCCCGGCATCGCAGTGATGCTGCCGGCACTCGTCAAGGCGGCGCTCGTCGGAAACGGCGGCTCCCCTCCTCCGGCTGTACGCCCTGAACACGGCCGAATCCGAGGGTCGCGCGCTCTCCGTCGGCCTCTTCGCGGCCACGGTGTGCAACGACGGGCCGTTCCCGTGGGCACCCGACGCCGTGCCGTCGGCGCGGCGGGGCACTGTAGACGCGGCGGCCGCGGCGCTTCCTGCCGGATCGTTCGGGCCTTTCGGACGGTGGGCGGCCAAGCTCGGGAACGCAGAGTTCTGTCTCGGGTGGCCGGCACCCTCGGGGCTGCCCTGGCTCGCCGGCGGCCCGCTTCCGGATGTCCCGGTGCTGGCCTTGAACGGAGGGTACGACATGCGCACGCCACCACCCGGCGCCCAGGACATGGCCTCCCGGTTCCGCCAGGGTCGCCTGATCGTGGTGCCGGGCGTGGGTCACAGCGTGCTCGGCGCCGATCCGACGTTCTGCGCCGCGCGTGACGTGCGCGCCTGGATCCTCGGCCAGACGTTCTCCGATCAGTGCGCGAAGCCGAACGCCTATCTGCGCCCGAGCCCGGCCTTCCCGCCCGCTGCGCCCAAGAAGCCGCTGCGGCCTGCGGCCACGCTGGCCGCCGCAAACGCGGCGGTCGCCGACGCCCAGGCCATGTGGCTGTACACGTTCGGCGAGACGGGCACGGCTATTCCCGGTCTGGCCGGCGGGCGTCTCGTGATGGAGGAGAGCGGCGTGCGACTCGACCGCTACAGCGTCACTCCGGGCGTGGTGCTCAACGGCCGCCTCGCCTTCGAGGACTTCGGTCCGCCGATCATCTTCGAGGGCGTGGTCACCGTGTCCGGGAAGAACGCCGCACCAGGGCTACTCGGCCTGGTCGGCGGCCAGCTCGCCGGCTCGCTCGGCGGCCAGCTCGTGGGCTAACACAGAGCCCACCTCGGCGCCTGCCCCTTCAGATGTCTGATGCGCCCAAACCGTCCGCCACTGCGCGGTCCGTCGCGGCGTTCGCGGTGGGCCGCACGGGGGCTGAACGTCTTGCGAGGCCCTGAAGGGCCCCGCTCTGCCCTCCTTGCGCCGCGATTGACGCGAGCGGTGAGTTCCACGGCCCGCGAGCGACCCCCCGGGCGTGTGGGTTCCTTCAGGGACTCACAAGGAACCCGTCCCGGCGCTCGCACCCGGAACCGTGTGCAAGCAGATCTGATCAGGCGACGCGGGAGGTGAAGGTGCGCGCGACGGTGGCACCGTCGACGACGAGGGTGATCGTGCCGCGGATCGTCTTGCCCGCCGAGCGGGCCGGCACCCTCCACACGCATGCGGCAACGCCGTTTCGCACCCGGCTCGAAGCGACGCGGAGCGCCGTGTTCCCGATCTTGGCGACGCAGCGCACGGTGCCGGCGCGCACGAGCGACGCCGTGTCGCTTCGGGTGGCGGCGATCGCGGCCGAGAAGGTCGATCCCGCCTGTGGCCGGGCCGGGTTGGTGCTGAACCCGGCGGGCCTGAGCGTGAAGGTCGTCTTGACCTCGTAGCTGTACGCGCTTCCGAGGAGACCGGACGGGGCGAGGTCGCGGTGGGCGTTGGTGAGGTCGAGATCGCCCGTGGCCGTCGTGGTGATGCCGGAGACGGCGATCAGCGCGAAGTTCACCTGTTTCGTGTTGCCGAGCTCCGTGGCCCGGATGGCGAACGTCGCCACGCCCGCCGTGTAGTTCCAGGTGAGGGTGCTCTGTGGCGTGCTCACATAGTCCGTGCCGTTCCAGCGGAAGAGCCCGACCCCTTCGGCCAGCGCCTGGAAGGCGTAGTCGGCGCCGAGTGAGTCGGCGTCCCCCTGACCCGGCGTCGTGTCCAGGAACAGAAGGAGGAGCATGTCCGGTGTCAGCGCCGGCCGGTTGGCGATCGTGATGCGGAAGGTGATCGTGCCGGCGTCGTCGTTGGACACCGCGATCGTGGAGATATCCGGGGCGGCCGGGTCTTCGCCCGTGGCGTCCTGGTAGGTCTGGGAGTTCGCTCTGCTCCCCTGCCCGCCCGCCAGGGCGAGCGCCGGCAGGGCCGCCAGGGCGGCGACGGCGAGGAGAGCGGCGATCAGGCGGCGCTTCATCACGCCCTACTGTTGCGGTAGCTGCGCCGAAGCGCAAGACCGAGCAGCCTCACGCGGGATCGAGGCGGGCCGGGAACCCAGGTGCGCGAAGATCGATGCCGAGCGCATCCTCGAGCAGCTTGACGATCATCGTCGACGGTGCCTCGCCACCGTACGCCTCGCGGCCCCGGGCGAACGTGTGCTGGACGAGCGTGGCGAGTTCGAGCGGGACTCCAAGCTCGTGCCCCATGCGGGCGGCGAACCCGAGATCCTTCACGGCCAGATCCATGCTGAAGCCGACGTCGTAGGAGCCGTTGAGGATCAGCTGGCCTTCGGTCTCGTGCACGAAGCTGTTGCCGGAGCTGGCCCTGATCACCTCCCAGGCGGTGCCCAGGTCGAGCCCGGAGCGGCGGGCGAGCATCAGCGCCTCCCCGTCGGCGACGAGGTGGATGAAGGCGAGCATGTTCGTGATCACCTTGATCGCCGACGCCTGGCCGAGCTCCCCGACGTGGAACACCTCGCCTCCCATCGCCTCGAGCAGCGTCCGGTGCCGCTCGAACACGTCTGCCGGCCCGCCCGCGATGATGGTGATCTCGCCGGCCTCGGCGCGGTGTACGCCACCGGTGACGGGGCACTCGAGCGTCGCTACGCCCTGCTCCGCCAGCGAGGCTGCGAGACGGGTGAGGTCGTGCACGTCGCCGGTGGACGTGTCGATCCACGTTGCGCCGTGGCGCAGGCCGTGGCGCAGGCCCTGCGGGCCCTCGACCACGGCGCGGACGGCCGCGGGAGAAGGGAGGCACGTGAGCACGCAATCGCTGGCCCGCGCCACCGCCTCCGGCGAGTCCGCCCACAGCGCACCCGCTCCGAGCAGCTCGGCGCCGGCGTCCCGGTCGAGGTCGTGCACCGTGAGCGTGTAGCCGCCGCGCCGAATGCTTGCGGCCAGGTGGCGTCCGAGGTTTCCGAGGCCGACGAAGCCGACGTTCAGGGCACGATCCCCTCGTGCTCTCCGTCCGTCGGCTCGATGTGGAGGCCGTCTCCGCTGTACGGATGGGCTGCGGCCACCTCCTCGTTCAACTCCACGCCGAGACCGGGCGAGGTGGGCGGCAGGACATACCCGTTCTCCCACGTGAACGGCGTTCGTAACAGCGAGGCATGGAAGCCGCCCCATTCGCGGATGCCCTCGAGGATCAGGAAGTTCGGGGTGCAGAGCGCCAGCTGCAGGTTGGCGGCGGCCACGACGGGGCCGCAGTAGAGGTGCGGCGCGATCTCCGCGTAATACGCCTCGGCCATGCCCGCGATCTTCTTGGCCTCGAGCAGGCCCCCCACCCGCCCCAGGTTCATCTGGAGAATCGATGCCGACCCGAGAGCGAGCACGCGCGCGAACTCGTGCTTTGTGGTCAGCCGCTCTCCGGTGGCGATGGGCACGGAGGTGGCGCGCGCGACGCGGGCCATCTGCTCGGGCGAGTCGGGGGGCACGGGCTCTTCGAACCAGAGCGGATCCGCGGGCTCGATGGCGCGGGCCACGCGGATGGCGCCCGCAGTCGTGAACTGTCCATGCGTGCCGAAGAGGATGTCGCAGCGATCGCCGACCGCCTCGCGCAACGCGAGGACGTACCGCGCGATGCGGGCCAGCTCGGGTCGGCTCGGCTGTCGTGGGTCGAGCGTCGTGTAGTGCCCGGCGGGATCGAACTTGAGGGCGGTATGGCCAAGCTCGGCGTAGCCGGCGGCGCGTGCGGCGGCCGGTTCGGGATCGCTGTAGAGATCACCGGTGTCTCCGGGCTCGGCGTAGACGTAGGTGTAGGTCCGGACGCGGTCGCGGACGCGGCCGCCGAGCAGCTCGTGTACCGGCCGCCCCAGCGTCTTGCCGATCACGTCCCACAGCGCCAGCTCGATCCCGCTCAGCACCCCGACGAGCGTGATATCCGGCCGGCCCCCGTACCCGCGCGCGTAGACGTCGTGCCAGATCCGCTCGATACGTGTGGCGTCAGAGCCGATCACGTGCCGGTCGCACACCTCTTCGATCATGCGGGCCACGAGGTGGGGCCCGAACCCGGCCACGTAGGCCTCGCCGATCCCGCTCACGCCGTCGTCGGTGGTGAGCTTGACGAACACGAATGCGCGACCGCCCACGCCGGGCTCGGGGTTCCCGACGACGAAGGTCTTGGCGTCTGCGATGCGCATCGCCCGGACGCTACCCGTTGCCGAGGGCGGAGCCGGCCAGTCGTGCCATCAGGAAGTCCATCAGGCCTTGGTCATGGCCCCGGGAGGGATCGAACCTCCGCACGCGGATTCGAAGTCCGCTGCTCTATCCACTGAGCTACGGGGCCGGCTCGGGACACCGTAGCGCGCCCGCGCGCAGGGCCGGCGGCTTGCCGATATCCTTGGTCGGGCGAGGTGGCGGTAGCTCAGTTGGTAGAGCCCCGGGTTGTGGTCCCGGTGGTCGCGGGTTCGAATCCCGTCCGCCACCCTCCGCGTGCCGGCTCGGCCTGCACGCTCTGGAGGGGACCGGTCCGTCCGGGCCAGGTCCTACCGTTTGCGGGGATGGCACTGGGCATCGTCGTGTTCGGAGCCGTGTTCCTTGCCGGGCTCGCCCTCGGGACGATCACCCGACGGCCGCTACTGACGGCGTGTCTCGTCGTCGGCGGTTTCGTCGGTCTGCTCGTCCTCCAGGCGCACGAGCCGTTCGCCGCCTTCGCGGCGTTCGCGCTGGTGGCGCTCACGGGGCTCGTGGTCGACTCGGTGAGGGAGACGGTCGGGTTGCTGCTCGGGCGGTAGCGTCGCCCGGCTCGCGGTGGCCGTCCGCCCGGCCGGGCCGGGTTGGCCGGCGGCTCCTCCGATTCCGCCGGAGCCGTCCAAGTCCAAGGGCCGCGCAGGTCGTTAGGCTCTCCACGAATCGCAACGCGGGTGTGGCGGAATTGGTAGACGCGGCGGGTTTAGGTCCCGCTGGGCCGCGAGGCCCCTGGAGGTTCGAGTCCTCTCACCCGCATGACCGAGGCCTGATGCGCTATGCGGGTCGGCGTTGGTGTGCCTCGCTCAAGTGCTGGGCGCTGCTACCGCGCCGCCCCGCGAAGCGTGAACCAGCGCGCCGGGGGGCGGAGGTGCTGCGAGCCGCTGGCGTTGCGGGGCCTTGAGGCTGCGGGGCCTTTTGGGGCCTCGCGAGGGGTTGGCTCGGGCATAGGTGCGGGCGCCACAGGCCGGACGGTTCTGGTGGACGTGGGTGCTTTGCTGGTCAACCGTTGTGCGGGGTGGTGTCACTGGTTTTGCGGGTCTCCTCAACCGGGTTGTCCGACCATGGTGTTACACCAGTGTGGTCGTCCGTCAGGCTTCTGGGAGGTCATTCAGATGACGTTTTGGGCTCGCGTACGCTTCGTCCTTGGCAGTTCGCGCGGGGGGCTCGGTTGATCTGACCGATCTTGTCTGCGTGACCGCGGCCTTGGTGATGGGTGCGGTGGTGTTGGCACCGTGGGCGGGTGCGCAAGAGCGGCCGGGGCCGGGGTTGCGGGTGGCGCGTGAGGTGACGGGGTTGCGGGATGCGCGCTCGAAGACGCTGCAGCAGCCCGACGGGTCGTTTGTGTCGAAGGTTTCCAGGCAGTCGTTGCATTGGTTCGACCGGGCCGACGAGGTGTGGCGGGAGATCAAGACCGACGTTGCCCTGTCGTCGAAGCAGGGTGTGGGTTTCGAGACGGCTGCGGGGTCGAACCGCTTCAGCGTGGAGCTGGCGGAGCGCTCGGCGGCGGGTGAGGGGTTGGTGTCGTTTGTGTCGCGTGGCGGCCGCATGGATCTCGCGCTGGAAGGGGCAGCGGCGGGGAAGGTGTCGGCGCGGGCGGCGGAGAACGCGGTCTCCTTCAAGGAGGTGTTGCCTTCGGTGGACGTCGAGTATGTGGTGTTGCCGGACGGGTTGAAGGAGAACGTGGTCTTGCGTGACGCGACCGCTCCTTCCTCGTACGTGTTCAGGTTGACGCCGGGTCGGAACGAGAAGTGGCGGGTGGAGCAGCTGGGGAAGGGTGGTGTGTGGGCGTTTCATGTGAATGGCGACCCGGAGCCGGAGTTTGTGTTGTTGCCACCGGTGGTGGGGGATTCGGCGGGGGCGACTGTGAAGCAGCCGGCCTCGGCGGTAGCGGCGCCGTCTGAGTGGTCGCCCGAGCATGGCAAGGTCTCGATGTCGGTGCTGGAGCAGGAGGACGGGTCGTTTGTGGCTCGGTGGAGATCGATAAGGCGTGGTTGTCGGATGCGGCGCGGGTGTTTCCGGTGGTGTTGGATCCGACGGTGTATTCGGCGCCGGATGTGGCGGATGCGGAGTACAACACGACGGCGGGTGGTAACCCGATCGCCGCCGCTACGATCCGTACGGGCCGTAACGGGGTGTCGCCGGCGGCCAAGTACGCGAGCGTGTTCACGTTTGATGTGGCGACGGTGCCCCCGTCGGCCAAGGTGCTGGACGCGCGTCTGTACGCATATCTGGACTCGTGTTTCCCCGCCGCCTGCGCGACGACGTCTACGGGGGATGTGGAGTTGCGGCGGTTGACCTCGGGTTGGTCGTTGTCGACGCCGTGGGCGTCGGTGACGAAAGACGCGACCTTGTTGGACAAGGTGTCGTTTACGACGACGCCGGCTTCGACGTGGCATTTGTGGTCGAGTGGCGCGTTCACGCAGGTGCTGCAGAACATGGTCAACGGCACCACAGCGAACTACGGTCTGATCCTGGAACGCGCCGGCGGGGTTGATGACAAGGGCTACAAGTGGCGCTCCTCCCTGTATTCGGACCCGTCGTTCGCCCCCTACCTGGAGATCCACTGGGTCTCGGACGGGGTGCAGGTGGATCCGGAGTCGAGCGTGCACTCCAACGGTGCCGATCTGACCTGGCAGCATTTCCCGGGCGGTACCGGGCCTACGCGGACAGCGTGTTCGCGGACACGCCGACGGCGTATTGGCGGCTGGATGAGCCGGCGGGCTCGACGTCGGTGCTTGATTGGTCGGGCAACGACAACACGGGCACGGTCACGGGTGGGGTGACGTTCGGGGTGGCGGGGAACCTGGCGGATCTGAACACGGCGGCCACGTTCAACGGTTCGACCGGCAAGTCGTCGGCGACCGGGGTGAGCGTGGCCGGCGTGTCGTTCACGGTGGAGGCATGGCTGCGCCGCAACTCGACCGGCACCGATGACTACGCGGTCGGCCAGGGCACAACGGCGACGAACAACGGGTTGCATTTCGGGTTCCGCGCCTCGAACGTGTTCACCTGTGATTTCTACGCGAATGGGTTGAACACCCCGGCGTACACGGACACGAGCTGGCATCACTGGGCCTGCACCTATGACGCGGCCACCAACGCCCGCAAGATCTACCGGGACGGGGTGCAGGTGGCGTCGGATACGGCGAGCGCGGACTATGCGGGCACGGGAGCGGTGACGTTGGGGACGGCGCCGGTGGCCGGCTGGTTTGACGGCACGATCGACGAGGCCACGATCTACCCCTCGGCCTTGTCCGCAACCAGGGTGTTGGCGCATTACAACGCGGCCCCCACCCCGATGCCGGGTTTCAAGCGCTATGAGGTGCATCGTTCGGCGACGGCTGGGTTCACGCCGTCGGCGTCGACGTTGATCGCGACGATCAAGGATGTGGCCTGGCAGACGTATCGGGATACGTCGGCGAAGCCGGGCTCCACGTTCTATTACGAGGTGCTGACGGTCACGGATGAGGGCTGGCGAGAGCGTGTTCTCTTCGAACGAGGCGAAGATGGTGCTGCCGCGGCGGGGAATGCGAAGGTGACGGTGCAGCCGGGCTATATCTCGTCGGCGGCCAAGGGCACCCATATTTCGTCGGCGACCCCGACCTCGAACTACGGCAACAGCCAGTTCTTGACGATCGGTTCGACCGGTTCGAATCACACCCGCACCTTGTTGGAGTTCGACCTGCGGGCGATCCCGACCGGGGTCACGGTGGCCAGCGCGGAGATCCAGCTGTACGCGTTGCAGAACGGGACGGCGTCGACGGTGAACTCGCACCGGATGACGACCTGGTTTACGGAGGGTGGTGCGACCTGGAACAAGTCGGGGAACGGCAACAACGACTGGACGACTCCTGGCGGTGATTTCGATGCGGCGGTGACGGGCACGAACGGTGGCGGTACCGGGCTTCATTGGGAAGCGATCAACGTGACGGGAATGGTGCAGGACTGGGTGAACGCCAGCAAGGCAGCGTTGGGCACGATCGTCAAGTATGGATCCGAAAGCGGCTCCCAGGCGACCTTGAGTTTCGCGGCGGATGGGTTCGCCCGGTCGGTGGCGTTGCGTCCCAGGCTGGTCGTGACTTTCCAGGACGGCTCGGCGGCAGCCGCACCCACGGTTGCGGTCTCAGCACCGCAGGCCGGTGAGTTGGTCAAGGGCACGGTGACCTTGAAGGCGGGGGCGCTTGATGACGGGTTGGTCAAGCAGGTCGAGTTCTTTGACGGGGCGGCGGCGATCGGCTCACCGGACACCACGGCACCCTTCGAGGTGTCCTGGGTCACGAGCGGGCGGGGCGTTCCTCGAGCTGACGGCGAAGGCGACTGATGAGGCAGGCAACGTGACCACCTCCAGCGCCGTCGCGGTGACGCGCGCGAACTCGAGCGTGCCAACGACGAGCATCAGCTCGGCCACCGCCGGCGGCGGTGGTGTGTGGACGGTCAACGCCAACGCTACTGACGATGTCGCCGTGACGAACGTCGAGTTCTATGTGGATGGTGAGCGCTTCGCCGCCGACAGCTCAAGCCCCTACTCGGTCAACGCTGGACACGTTGGCGTTCCCCGCCTATGACGGGTCACGCACCTTGACCTCCAAGGCCTATGACGCGGACGGGAACATCACCACGTCTAGCAACTACGCGATCACGGTGGCGAACACGTCCGGGACGAAGTACAAGGCGGCGATCACCACGTCGAACGTGCCGTTGGAGGTGCAGGTATGACCCGAATGGGGTGCCGCCGGCGTTCCCGGCTGCGAGTGTGGTGGAGGATTTCAACCAGGCCAACGGGATCCTGGGTTCGACGAATCGTTCCGGCCGCTTGCAGTGGCCCCAGGTCGGACGCTTGAAGTGGCCCCACCTGCTGTCGGTTGTTGTTGTCTGTGTGATAGCTGATGGGACGCCGCGCTGCCGTTTCGGAGCGGAGCCGTAGGCGGAGCGGAGGAGGCGGGAGCGCGGCGCGGTCCGGGTCATGCCGGGTCGCTCGTGCTCGGCGGCGTTTGCTGCGGTCGAGGCCGTGGTTGAAGCGCCAGGATTCGCTGCCGGTGTCGATGATGTGGGCGCGGTGGGTGAGGCGGTCGACGACGGCTTTGGCGAGCCGGGGGTCGGGGAAGACTTTCGTCCATTCGCCGAAGGGGAGGTTGGTGGTGACGATCAGCGATGCCGCGTTCGTGGCGTTCGGAGATGACCTGGAAGACGAGCTCGGCGGCGCCGTCGGGGAGGGCGAGGTAGCCGAGCTCGTCGAGGACGACGAGCTCGGTGCGGGCGTAGCGGCCGACGACGCGGCCGAGCTCGCGGCGGCTGCTCGGCTTCTTGCAGCTCGTTGGCGAGGCCGGCGAGGGTGGTGAAGCGGACGCGGCGTCCTTGCTGGCAGGCGCAGACCGCGAGGGCGGTCGCGAGGTGGGTTTTGCCGGTGCCGGAGTCGCCGATGAGGATCACCGACTCGCGGTCGTCGATCCAGGAGCCTTCGGCGAGGGCGGCGATCGTGGCCTGCGGCACTTGGGGTTGTCGGCGAAGCGGAAGTCCTCGAGGCGTTTGATCGAGCGGGAAGCGGGCGTCGAGCAGCCGGCGGCGTTCGCGGCGTTCGGCGCGCTCGCCGATCTCGGCTTCGAGCAGCGCGGCCGAGGTAGGCGACGGCGTCTGCTGCTCGCGTGTCGCCTCGGCGGCCAGTGCGCGGAAGCGGCGGCGGACGGTCGGGAGCTTGAGCTCGACCGCGTGCGCCTCGATCAGCGCCTCGAGCGCCTGCGGTCTTCGCCTTGACGGTCATCGGGAGCCTCCGCTGAGCAGCTGGTCGTAGTCGGTCGAGCGTCGGGCGCCGGGCGGCGTGGACGGCGCAGCCGCGGCTCGGGCAGCTCGAGCGACGGCGGCTGCGGACGGCCGGCTGCTCGGCGCGGCGGGCGAGCACGCGCGACGGCGCGGCCGTCGTGGGCGCCGGCGGCGAGCGCGCCCTGGACGGCGAGCTCGACCCGGTCGGCGCCGTGCTCGCGGGCGAGCAGCAGCACGTCGACCATCTGCGCGGGCGGCCTCCGAGCGCGCCGTAGCGATCGGTCGAGCCGCTGCCCAGAGCTCGTCGAAGCAGCCCGGCCAGCCGCCACGTTCGCGCTCCTGGCGCAGCGCGCAGCGAGCCGTTCAGCGCGCCCGGCTTGTGCTGCAGCAGCTCGAGGTAGTGATCGAGCTGGGCGATGGTCCCGTAGCGGCCCTGCAGCCGCTCGTGGCGGGCGACCTCGCGGCCGGTCGTGGCTGATCACGATCTCGCGCGCGCCGATCCGGGCGCTCGACCTCGCAGCCCGGCCAGGCGCACCGGGCACCGAGTAGCGGTTCTGCCGCACCGTGACCAGCGCCTTCGCATCGACCCGCGGCGTGGCCGTGCTCGCGCGCGTCGAACCGCTCGGCCGGCAAGCGCGCGCAGCAGCGCGCCGCTCGCGCGCCGAGCGCCTCGCCGACCGTCAGCTGCACGCCCGACGATCCGCCGGCTCGAGGTCGTGCGTCGCAGCCGTCCTCGAGCAGCCGCGTTCAGCTCGGCCAGCGATCGCGACCTCGGGCACCGGGACGAGGTGGTTGCGGCGGAAGCGGCCGACCTCGCCCTCGACGCCGCCCTTCTCGTGCGCCCCCTGCGATCCCCGGCCTCGTGAACTCCGACTCGAACAGGTAGTGCGAGCGCAGCGCGACGAACCGGTCGGTCTCGACCCGGCGGCGGCCCCTGCAGCACCTGCTTCACCGCCGAGCTCAGGTTGTCGTAGCGGATCTGCTGCGAACACGCCGCCGAACCACTCGAACGCCTCGACGTGCCCCTCCAGGAACGCCTGCTGCGTCTGCGCGCTGCGAACGCCGCACACGAACGCCGCGCCCGAGAACCAGGCGCGCATCACGAACAGATACACCGTTCGCCGCTGCACCCGCGACCAGACGACCTCGGCCTCGCCCCAGTCGACCTCGGCCTCGACGCCCGGGCTCGTGCACCATGCGGCACGAACACCTCGCCGAGCGGCCCGCCCAGCTCGCCGCCGGCGCCGACGCACGTACTCGCCGCACCTGTCGCTCTCGGCGACCTCGGCGCCCGTGCTCGTCGACGAGCCGCCGCCAGATCCGCTGCGCCGTATGACGCTGCTTGCGCGGCGCCTCCCGATCCGCCCTCAAGCCACCCGTCGATCAGCGCCCGGTACGCGCCCAGCCTCGGCGCCGGCCGCCCCACCGGCGCCGCTTCGCCGGCGGCAACGGCGCCGCCAGCGCCTGCCGCACCGCCCGCCGATGCACCCCATGCCGCTCCGCCAACGCCCGGATCGACAAGCCCCTCCCGATCCCGGTCCCGCCTGATCTGCTCGAACAGCTCCACCCTCGATCCCATCCCTTCTCGCCGCCTCCCGCTCGAGCTCCGATGAAGCCCGAACGGTCGACACGCCATCGGACAGAGGGTGGGGCCAGTTCAAGCCGTCCGAAGTGGGGCCAACTCAGACGGCCGAAACGAACGAATTGGAACACGCCGGATAACAGCTGTCAGGACACGAACGCGGAGATGCGCTACATCTCCAACCAGGGCGGCTACACGACCGGCTCCTGCTCCGCAGCGACCTATAAGCCCGGCCCGTGGGTCAACGAAGAGGTCGCGGTGGAGGTGCCGACCTGGTCGAACGCGGGCATCTATTTGCATGTGCGCACGCAGGCGAACACCAACAGCTGGTGGGACGGCTCCTACTTCACCTGGTTCGACCCGGTCAACGACGAGATCGTCGTCTATGACCCTGACACCTTCAACGAGCTGCTGAACGTGGCCGCCACGATCGGTGACGGCGACTCGATCGGGGTCAGGATCGTCGGTGACCAGTTGAGCGTGCATCACAAGCCCTCGGGCGGGTCGTGGGCGCAGAAGGGCGTCGTCACCGTTTCCGATCCTGATCTGACTGGTGCCGGCTATGTGGGGGTGGAGCTGTCGAGCACGGCAACGCGGATCGACAACCTACGCGCCGGCCAGGTGTCCTCGACCGCGCAGGAGCAGACGCCGTTGACGGTCGCGTTGACGAACAACAGCACGCTCACCTGGGCGAGCGCGTCGACGAAGCTTCGTTATCAGTGGTTGAGCGCTGACGCGACGCCCACGGTGACCGCATCGGGGGACGTTTCGATCGGGGCGGACCTGGCCGCCGCCGGGAATCGCAATGTCAGCGTCAACGTCGACCCGCCCACGCTGCCGGCCGGGGTCGAGCGTGCCCGCTACCGCTTGCGCATCGATCTGTACGACACGGGCGCGTCATCCTATTTCGCTGCGAAGGGTAACCAGCCCTATGAGACGTTCGTGACGGTGACGAGGGTGACCCCGGTTGAGCTCGGTCTGGAGCGCTACCAGATGTATGACGGTGAGGACCTGGGTGGCGGCTTTGACAACACGGTGAACCTGGCCAACGGCAACAACACGGTGCAGTGGCTGCCGTTCAGCCAACCCGGCCGCGGCCTGAACACCGTGGTGTCGATGACCTACAACTCTTTGGAGCACGGGTCTGTGTCGCCGATGGGCAACAACTGGTCGCTGGCGATCAGCTCGCTGACCCCGTTCGGGCTGCCTTTGGACATTCATCCCAACGCTGCGGACACGGCGGCGGGCCGCACGAGCAAGTGGATCGGGTTCACCGACGGGGACGGCACCTACCATGTGTTCACAGGCAACGCGGGCGGCACCTACTACACGGCCCCGGCCGGGGTGCATTTGTATTTGAAGCAGACCGGGGGTACCGGCTGGGAGTTGTGGAAGCCGGACCGCACCCGCTTTGTGTTCGACACTGCCGGGTTCCCCACGAAGGTGGCTGATGCGAATGGGAACGAGCTGACCTTCATGCTGGCCACTCCCGCCGCGGGGGAGGACGCCTACGGTTTGGCCAAGCGCGTAACGACGATCACCGATGCGGGGGGCCGCGCGTTCACCGTGGCGTATTGGGCGAAGGCGGAGGTGGCGAAACCGGCGATGCGTGGCAAGGTCAAGAGCATCACCGACCACGTCGGACACACGCTCGAGTTCACCTACTACGAGGACGGCAACCTGCGCTCGGTCACGGAGAAGGGCGGCCCTGGTGACGACGGCATGCCCACCCCTGACCGGTCGGTGTTCTTCAATTACACCAACGCCGCGGGTGACGCCCCCGCGATCGCGACCTTGCCGGGTCGGCAGAACCCGTTCGCGGGTACGACGCAGTCGCCGAAGCTGTTCTCGGTCATCGATTTCAAGGGGCAGGAAACCCAGTTCGAGTACCAGACCACCGGTGTGAACAAGTGGCGTCTGGTCGGTCGCACGAACCGCATGGGTACGGCGGCGGACAAGACTGTGTTCGCCTACCCAACAGCGAGCACCGCCACGGTCACCTTGCCGTTGTCACGGGTGTGGAGCTATGTGCTGGATGGCTCGGGGCGGGCGACGCAGATCACCGATCCCTTGAGCCGGGTGACGCAGGTGCAGTGGACAACCAGCGTGCCGTTGAATCAGGTGTTCAAGGTGACAGAGCCCACCGGCGAGTTCATGCAGTACGCCTACAACGCCAACGGCTACAAGACCTCGGAGAAAGACCAGCTGAGCAACGAGACGACGTTCAGCTATGACAGCGTCGCGGTCGACGCCAACGACGTGACCGGCAACTGGGAGGCGGGCCGGTCGATCGGGAACATCAGCCAGCTCGCCTCGGTTACGCAGCCCAGGGGCAACGCCACCACCGGCAACCCCACGGATTACAAGACAACGTTCACCTACACGCAAACCCCGGGTGACTCGACCACGGGCCTGGTGAAGACGGTGACAGATCCGTTGGCGAACGTGACCTCGAACTCCTGGAACGCCAACGGGACCCTGGCCAGCCAGACGTTGCCGGCGAACGGTGATGGGGTCACGCGCACCACGACCTACAACACCTATGACGCGAACGGGCTGCCGACCAAGGTCACCGACCCTGCCGGCGGGGTGGCGGAGGCCTCCTACAAAGCCGACGGCAGCGTGATCTTGCAGCGCGATCCCAACCACGCCTCGGTGTCGGCCCCGTCGGATCAGGACGCGCAGAAGGTCTATTACGACGCCTACGGCCGCGAGCGGCGCTCCTCCTCCCCGAAGTCGACGGCGGTCACCCCTGGCTTGTTGGTGTGGCAAAGCCAAGCCTATGACGTGAACGACAACGTGAGCTCGAGCCAGGCGGCGCACTACGGTCGCGGCGACGGCGCCAACGGCGCCAGCTCCACCAGCACATATGACGCGATGGACCGCGAGACGCTGTCGACAGGGCCACGAGTGGCGGCGGATGGTGGGCCAACCGGGGCGAAGAGCGAGTACGACGCCGCCGGCCGCGTCATCAAGAGCACCGACCCCAAAGGCGTCAACACCGCACCCTCCGGTGGCGCCTATGTCAACGACTACGTCACGGAAACCACGTATGACCTGCTTGACCGGCAAACCATGGTCACTCAGTACGCGGTCGATGGTTCAGGCAACGTCGATACCGCCAACACGCGCACCACCAAGTACTGCTACGACAACGCCGGTGATCTGCGCTCGGTGACAGGCCCGAAAGGCGCGGCTGGGCTGAGCGCCTGTCCGAACCCGTTGGCGGTGCCGTACGTGTACACGACGGCGACGCACACCAGCAAGTTCGAGTACGACGACGCGCACCGCCAGTTGAAGACCACGGACGCCGCCGGCAACCTCACCCAAACCGCCTACGACGAGAACGGCCAGATCACCTCAAGCACGGACGAGACCAGCAAGCAGACGACCTACAGCTACAGCGACCGCGGTGAGCGCGCCAGCCAAGTGGAGCCGTTCGACACCGGCCGGTCGCTGACCACGAAGTGGGAGTACGACAACCTCGGCAACCTGAAGCGGCTGATCTCACCACGGGCGTTTGACGCTGCGGGTGGTGGCCCCACCTACACCGACTTTGTGGAGAGCTACGGCTATGACGCGCTCAACCGGCAGGTGAAGACGACGTTGCCGCAACTGTCGTCCAGCTATTCCGCTGAAATCTTGGGTGACACCCCGGCCGCCTACTGGCGACTGGGCGAAACCTCCGGCACCACAGCCGCAGACGCGAGCGGCAACGGAAAGATCCTGACCTACACCAACGGGCCGACGTTGGCGCAGCCTGGTGCGCTGCCGGCGGATACCAACACGGCCGTGTCGTTTGATGGCGTCAACGACGTTGCGACAGGCGCGATCGTGACAACGACAACAGGCGATGTGTCGCTGGAGGCCTGGGCGTATCGCACCTCGTCGAGCACGCTTGGGAACATCTTGTACAACGGCACGGGAACCACCAACGGCTATGGGATTCAATTGTCAAACGGCTCCTGCGCCGGCGGCGACAAGATCGTGATCGTGCTCGGCGGAGTCAACTGCGCCGCCACCGGAGCGACCGCAACGATGCCCGCGGCGACCTGGATGCACATCGTTGCGGTCAGACAGTCCGGCACCTGGACGCTTTACGTGAACGGTGTCGCCACCGGGACCGGCACAGCCGTTCCGAACGCCCCGACCGGCACGACCATGATCGATGGTCCAGGCGCAGCCACCTTTGGCGGCAAGGTCGACGAGGCCGCCATCTACACCAGGGCCCTCACTGCCACGGAGATCCAGGCGCACTACCAGTACGGGCTGGCCACCGAGCAGGCCTACCGCCACTCGAGCTACGACGCCAACGGGCAACTCGTCTGGACAAGCCTGGCCGCCACCAGTTCCACCCCGGCCGGTGTGACCGCGAACGAGAAGACGACCAACACCTACTGGGACACCGGTGCCATCTACACCGCCCAAGACCCCGCCAACCCCAAGGTCAGGTACGACTACACCGCTGAGGGCTGGCAGAGCGCGCGCATCCCGGAGATCGTGGGGCAGACCGGGTTCCTGAACTACGCTCAGGCCATGTACTGGCAATACCTGCCAGACGGCCTGACCCGGTCGCTGCTGGATCAGGCCGGCGAACGCGCCAAATACACGTATGACGCCAACGGCAACCGCACCAACGCCACCGAAGCCACCGGCCTCGTCCAGGTTGGGCAGGCTCCGTTGCCGATCGACCTCACCTACAACAGCCTGGACGAGCTGATCAGGGTGCGCACCCCGAAGACGGGGACAGCGAACTACCTGGCCACCTATCTCGGCTATGACCTGCACGGCAACACCGCCAGCCTGGAGGACAACCGTGAGGAAACCAGCGGTGGCAGCTCGGTCACGGCCGGCCGCGTGTTCGCATACACGTACAACAACCTTGATCAGCCCACCAACCAGACGGATGATTTCTCCACGTCGGGCACCGCCACCGATGACGAGCAGATCACCTACACCTACACCCCACGTGGGCAGCTGGACATCCAAACCCTGCAGAAGGGCGGCACGGGAGCTTGGGTGTCCGAGCAGTCGGCCACCCGCACCTATTTCGACAACGGGCTGACCAAAACCCTGACCAACAAGAACGGTGCCGGCACCATGGTCGGGCAGCACACGCTCGGGTACATCACTGCGGGCCAGTACCTGAACGGCAACCGGATCAGTGACGTGTTCCAGCTGAAAGGCCCCGACCCGGCTGCTGCCTGCTACAACGCCACCTGCACCGCCAACTGGACGTATGACGCGCGCGAGCGGCTGGTCAACGAGAACCCGGGCACCGGCAGCGCAACGGCGTTCAAGCTGGACACAATCGGGAACGTCACCCAGGAAACCCCCTCCGCGGGGTCGCTGGTCACACGCACCTACAACGGGCAGCAGCTGAGCACGCAGACGATCGGTGCGACCACGGACAAGTTCTTCTACGACAGCCTGGGCAACCAGGACTGCAAAACCAAGAGCACGTACGCCGGCACCACCTGCCCCACATCGGGCAACGATCTGTTGGAGGACTGGGCCTACGACTACAAGAGCCGCCTGTCAGGCTATGTCTCCTACAACGGCAGCGGTGTCGTGGTCAACAGCGTCGTCTACACCAACGACCCGTTGGACCGGCCGGTGAAGCAGGTGTCCACCGAGTCCGCGGCGACCACCACCTACGACTTCACCTACGTCGGCGTCACCAACGCGCTTTCCAAGGAAGCGTTGAGCGGGGCGACGAATTCGACCAAGCGCTACGCCTACGACGCGTTCGGGAACCGCGCCACCATCGCCGAGACCGTCGGCGCCACGACCAGCCGATACAGCTATCTGTACGACCCGCACACCTCCGTCAGCCTGCTGATCGATCAGGCCAACGTGGTCAAGGAGTCGTATGGGTACGTCGGCTACGGGGCCGCCAACGCCGCCCTCTCCAAGACCGCTGCGGGGTTCTCCAACAAGACCAACCCCTACCGCTACACCGGAAAGCGACTAGACACAGGCTCCGGCACGCTGGACATGGGGGCGCGAAGGTACTCCGCCGGCACAGGGAGGTTCTTGCAGCATGACAGCTACTCTGGCGCATTGGCCAACTTCAGATTGGCGATCGATCCGCTCACAAACAACCGATATCTTTTCGCAGCCGGGAACCCGATCAATTTCATTGAGGTTGATGGCCATGTTGCGGCATCGGTTGCCGGCGGCGGCGGTGACTCGATTCCTGTCACCTTTACAACAACTAGAGCCGACGGCGTAGCGGTCAGTGTCACGATTCAAGTGTACGACAATCGCAATGGGGGCACAGTGACATCGGTTCGAACCACCTACACCTGGACGAATGGGTCTGGCCAGCATCAAGCGACGAAATTGGAGACCTCCAACTACTCGCCGCCCAAGTATGTCGACCTTAGGCCCGGACTCGGATGGCTAAAGGATCACACGCTAGAGATTGCCCAGCTGGGAGCATCGATTGCGTGTAAGGCTCTCAAAAACCCATCAGCGGTTGTCGCATGTGCAGTCATAGCAGCGGGCGCTAACATTTTGGTGGATGCGGTCCGCTGTGTCGATAATCCGACCAAAAGGGGGTGTGGGAAGATTCTCAAAGATGTTGCCGAGTTCGTGTGTGGGTCCGTGACGGGCGGCCACCTCTCGAAGAGTGTTGGAGTCAAGAACCCCTTCGTCAAGGCGTGTGAGAGGCTGACACGAGGTATCTTCAAGTGATCCGGTTCTGTTCGTCAAAGACATCACGATGTAGCCTGCGCTACGAGACGATATGACCGAAGAACAGGAAGTTTCTTCGGGAAAGAGATGGTTGAATGTTATCGCTTACGCGTGGATAACCGCCTGCTTCGTAGGTACTCTAGAGGCCTGGGATCGCAAAGGTGTCGCGGGTCTATTTGGCGCACTGGCGGTCGTGGTGATGTTGAACCTTGGTATGTACCTTCGCTGGAAGCACTATCATCGGAAGTACTCCGGAGACTAGCCGGGACGGTCACCGGCTGTCCTGACACCACGATGGTCGGGCAGCACGCGTTGGGTTACACCACGACCGGCCAGTATCTGAACGGCAACCGCGTCAGTGACGTCTTCCAGCTGAAAGGCCCCGACGCGGCTGCTGCCTGCTACAACGCCACCTGCACCGCCAACTGGACCTACGACGCGCGCGAGCGGCTGGTCAACGAGAACCCGGGCACGGGCACCTCGACGGCGTTCAAGCTGGACACAATCGGCAACGTCACCCAGGAAACCCCCTCCGCGGGGTCGCTGGTCACACGCACCTACAACGGGCAGCAGCTGAGTACCCAAACCGTCGGGGCGACCACGGACAAGGGCACTTGACCCCGTTCGGGGACTGTCAGATTCTTTGTGTAAGTAGCTGTGGCGGTCATCGGTTGTTGGCGGCCTCGATGCGGTCGCCGTAGTGGACGTGCAGTGTGTTCAAGATGCTTTTCCAGCCGGTGATCTTGCCGGTCATGTCCTGCCGGTTCTTGCGTCTGCGGGTCGCGACGAGGTAGAGCACCTTCATCGCGGCCTGCTCGGTCGGGAAGTGGCCGCGGTGCCGGACCGCCCGGCGGAAGCGGGCGTGGAGGCTCTCGATCGCGTTTGTATCAGGTATGACATCCCTGCGTCTCGGTCTGCTGTCGGCCCGACGTTCTAGGGTCAGATGGTCGGGTTGGGGGCGTCGTGGAGGAACGAAGCTAGGGCAGGCCGTTCTATACCTTGAGCTGCGAGCTCGTGTTAGTACGTGGCCGCCCCTGCGACTGGCCCGACTGCGCTGCGAGCGCGAATCCGTTTCTGTCGCTTCCGCCCGGCCGTTCCTCGAGTCATCGAGCTGAAAGGAGCGTGGGTCGTGAGATCGATCGGGATGGATGTACATCGCTCGTTCGCGCAGATCGCTGTCGTGGAGGACGGCCTGTGCCGTGACGAAGGCCGGATCGGGGTGCGCCCCGAGGAGCTGCGTGCCTGGGCGGCCGATCTGCGTCTGGACGACGAGGTCGCGCTGGAGGCGACGACGAACTCGGACGCGATCGCGACGATGCTCAGGCCGCTCGTCAGACGGGTCGTCGTCTCGAACCCGCGGAAGACGAGGGCGATCGCGGAGGCGAAGGTGAAGACCGACAAGGTCGACGCGAGGATCCTCGCGCAACTGTTGGCCGCCGACTTCCTGCCCGAAACATGGGTCGCAGACGACCGCACCCGGATGCTGCGGCGGCTGGTGGCGCGCCGCACGCATCTCGTCAAGCAGCGCACCCGGATGAAGAACCAGGTGCACGGCGTGATCGCCCGCAACCTCGTGCCGACCTGCCCGCACGCCGACCTGTTCTCCGGTGTCGGCCGCCGCTGGCTCGACCGGCAGGACCTGCCGGCGGACGAGTGGCGCAGCGTCGACGCGCTGATGCGTCAGCTGGACTTCCACGCTGACGAGCTCGCCGCTGGTCGAACGCGACATCGCGGTCGAAGCGATCGACGATCCCGTCGTCGCCCGGTTGATGACCGTGCCCGGGATCGACGTCACCGTCGCGATGGCGATCGTCGCCGCTGTCGGCGACTTCTCCCGCTTCGACGACCCCGACCGCTCGTCTCCTACCTCGGCCTGAACCCGCGCGTCCGCCAATCCGGCAACGGAACCCCGGTTCACGGGCGGATCACCAAGGCCGGACCCGCGCAGGCGCGCGGGATGCTCGTCGAGGCCGCGTTCTCGGCCTCCCAGGCCCCCGGCCCGCTGCGCGCCTTCTACCGGCGCGTCAAGGAACGCCGCGGCTTCCAGGTCGCCACCGTCGCGACCGCCCGCAAGATGACCGTCCTCTGCTGGCACCTGATCAGCAGAGGCGAGGACTACGCGTTCGCCCGCCCCAGCCTCAACGCCCACAAGCGCCGCAAGCTCGAGCTCGCCGCCGGCGCCACCTCGAAGCGCGGACCCGTACGCGGAGCAACGCACGACTACCACGTCAAGCAGCTACGCGATCAGGAACGAGCACTCGTCGAGCACTCCGAACGCGCCTACGAAGTGATGGTCGCTCACTGGCAACCCCAACGCCCGACCACTCGCACTTGACAATCTCATCCGTCGTATAGACGACCTTGCGCAGTTCGACGGGGAACTCGAGGAATGGCACGAACTCCGGCCAGCTGTGTTCCCAGGCGTTGATCATCGCAGGATAGGTGTCGGCCCACTCGCCGGCGAACTCGGCGAAGCGCGCCTCGGCCGCCTCGACGGTCGGGGCGGTGTAGATCTCGCGCATCTGCCCCGTGATTCGCTGCCAGTGCTGGCGGCCGGCGTAGCGCAGGCTGTTGCTGACCATGTGCACGACACAGGTCTGCACGGTCGCCTGCGGCCACGTCGTACGGATGCTCTCGGGCAGGCCTTTGAGGCCGTCGCAGCAGACGATCAGCGCGTCCTGCACGCCACGGTTCTTGAGCTCGGTCAGCATCGTTGCCCACTGCTTCGCGCCCTCCCCGCCAGTGGGGCCGAGCCACATTCCGAGCAGGTCGCGCTCACCATCGAGGTTGACCCCGATCGCGACGTAGACGGGTCGGTTCGCAACCTGGGAGCCTCTGACCTTGATCACGAGGCAGTCGATCACGAGTACGGCGTAGAGCGGGTCGAGCGGCCGGTTCTGCCATGCGACCATCTCGTCGACGATCTCGCCGGTCGTCAGCCCCTTCGCGTACAACGAGATCACGTTGCCCGAGAGCCCATCGAGGCGCCGCTGGTACTTCGGCACCGTCGCCGGCTCGAACCTCCCGTCGCGATCACGGGGGACACGCAGTTCGACCTCGCCGATCTCCGTCGTTACCGTCTTGTCGTAGTAGCCGTTGCGCGCGTTCGCCCCGACACGCTTGCCCCGCTCATGCGCCTCGTAGCCGAGGTGCTCGACCATCTCGACCTCAAGACCGGTCTGCAACACATGCCGCATCAACTCCGTCAGCAGCCCACCCTCGCCTGTCAAGGCAACCCCGTCCTCCCGGGCCCGCTCCACCAACAACTCCGCCCAACCACGCAGCTCGCCCGAATCCCGCCGCGGCACCAGCTCGCTCGCCACGGCCCACACCCGGCTCGTCCGACACTCCAGTCATCGTCTGTGCTCCCATCCCGCCAGCGCTCAAGCCAGCGAAGTCAGACCACAGCAACTACACAAAGTCTCGGACAGACCCCAATCAACGAAAGAGAAAGAAGTAATGACTTCTCAGCGACGTCTCGACGGCGACGACCGGGTGTCCGACCACCGGTGTCAACACTTCGCGATAACTGTTCCGGCAGAGCGCCAAGCCGATCTCTGGTCGCGATTGCAGGCAGGGCGTGCTGCCTGCTCTGACTCGATGCTAGATGTCGTTATACACACCGAACTTGAGGACGGGTGCCCGATTGTGACCGGAGCAGTCTATTTCGAGCGGCCGAGTCTTGAGGGTGACTCAGGAGCGAAAGAGCCATCATGGCCAATCCGCCGGTTAACGTTCGCCCCCGGCAGCGACGATTTGGCCGACGCTCTGGAGCAGCTCGCCGACGTAGTGAGGTCAGCTAATCTCAGCGCCGACTTCGTGAAGCTGATTGGCCATGTGGGAGAATCGTCCCATCCAGAGTTCGTGATCTATAGCGGTACTAGGTCTGCTTGACCCGCGCGCTGCGGCGTGGTGGGCCGGCACTTGATCCCGTATGTGGACACTTGATTCTGGGGCATCGGCCCTGGGTGAGAGGAGTCTGTAATGGGTCGTCTGAACCGATGGCGCCAGGTGGAGGCGCCATGTTTGATTCGGGCGCGTATCAGAATCGCGTGAATGCCCGCGTGGAGGCAAGTGGCGCCGTGTACGTCTCAGGAGAAGGAGTCACGGTCTCAGCTGGCACGTTCGGAGGCCGGCGACCAAAACCGAAATGAAGACCAAGATCAACATGCGGCGCCACAGACTTACGGTGTCCAGTCTACTGCTCGCCTCTGTCGTGGTGCTTCTGGCAGCGCTTGTCGCGTCCGTCCTGTCTGGACCGACCAAGGGATCGCCAGAACACCCTTCGGTACCCCATAGTGTACTTTACCCCGGTTGGCCGTTGTGGATATCCTGCCTGAGGACCCCTGACGGATTGCGGTGCCGAGGTAATGGCGGTGGTGTGGGATTTCTCTTGATTAGCGTCGTGGGCTCTCATACGTCTCAGTCAGAGACGACGATTTCCGCCGAAGGTTCTGATGTAAGAACACATCTTCTCTGTGAACAGTCGACGCGAGGAGAAATCCCGTGCGAAGCTTGGGACGGCAAGTGACTGAACGTGACTTGAGAACTGGCCATTACGTGGACCCCCTTTCTAGGGCGCCGTGCTGACCGTGGATGTCTATGTGACATGTGGTCGTGGCGGAGAGCTGTCTGTCGGCGGATCGTTCGCCGATACAGCGGGCGTGGAGTTCCACGGTATCGTCTCGGCTACGGTCGGTGGATGCCTGCTTCATGGCTCATTTCGA
>CAVTWR010000008.1:0-165695 GCA_963738505.1 uncultured Actinomycetes bacterium
ACCTCTCGTTGCCACGACAGGTTGCCGCCTTCGTCGCGGCAGCGGTTCTTGTGGGTACAGCGTCGCGACCCGATCTCGAAGTCAGGTGGCTGTGGGTGATCAGCGAGCTCAAAGCCCGCAACGACGGCTCCCCCCGACTGGTCGGAACGCTTCCGCCGCATCGCCCATCGTGACCCGCGACGCCGACCACTGCACGGGCTACAGCGCGAGCTGCGTACCACGAGGCCGTGGTGCGAACTCGCACGGAAGTGACTTCACACCGTTGAAGAACATGGAGTGCATGTAGACCGGCTCGCCGGAGAGACGTATGTCGGGCAGCGTCTGGAAGAGCTCCTCGAACATGATCCGTGTCTCGAGTCTCGCGAGATGTGCGCCGAGGCAGAAGTGAGGACCGCCACCTCCGAAGGTCAGGTGAGGATTCGGCGTGCGTCCAAGATCGAATCGGCACGGATCGTCGAAGACGCTCTCGTCGCGGTTTGCCGAGTTGAAGAACACGACCACCTTGTCACCGACGGCGATCTCCGCTTCGGCGATCCGCGTATCCGCGACCGCCGTTCTGCGGAAGTGGACAACCGGGGTCGACCAGCGGAGGATCTCCTCGACCGCCGCCGGGGCGCCGGCGGCGAAGTGCGCTCTCCAGGCGGCCATCTGGCCAGGATTCTGCGACAGCGCGATCAGACCATGGGCGATGGCCGCACCCGTCGTCTCGATCCCGGCGGTGATGAGAAGCTCGAAGAACGTCCCGACCTCGTCTTCGTCGAGGCACTTGCCATCGACGTCATGGGTCGCAAGCACGGTCATCAGATCGTTGCTCGGGGCTCTGAGCCGCTCGTTCCGCAGCTCCTTGCCGTACTCCATCAGGTCAGCGACCGCCTGAAACGAGTCGTTCCGATCGCCGAACTCTGGATCGCCGAGCGGCACGGCCGAGCGAGAAAGCGCGGCGATTGACCGCCGATCAGCGGCTGGGACGCCAAGGAGATCGCACGTGACTGCCGTCGGGAGGGCGTCGGCGACATCCCGTGCGAAATCGCAGCTCCCGCTTTCACACACATCGTTGAGAACCGTGCGAACGGTCGACGCGCACGCTCTCTGCGAGTGTGGCGATGCGCCGCGCGGAGAAGGCCGCCTTTACGTACGCCCGGAACCGGGTGTGCTCGGGCGCATCCATGTTGAGCATGCCGCTGTAGGAGCGCGCCACCTCCACCGGGAGATCGAAGAGCTCTGTCCCAAGCCCCGAGACGAAGCGCTTCGTCTCGCGGCTGACCCGACGGACGTCGGCGTGCCGGACGACCGCCCAGTAGCCGCGCCCGCCTTCAGACCAGACGGTCTCGGGCTCCTCCTGCCACGTGACGGGATCGTGCTCGCGAAGACGCGCGAAGATGTCGTCCCGGTCGTTCTGCGACCAGAACGACGGTTCCGAGAGACAGGGCGTCATCGATGTCTTACACGGCAGGCGGAAACACGAAGGTCGTCCGCAGCTCCTGCGTCGCGCCCGTTTCGGCTGCGCGGTAGCCGCTCTCGATGATCTCGATCACGTGGCGGGCGTGCTCCGGTGTGACCGGAGTTGCCGTGCCGTCACTGACCAGTCCGACGAGCTGCATGATGTCCTCGAAGACGTGGGATTCGGGGATCTCCCGGTGCGTCCCGGTGACATGCGGGAGAACCCGCATCTGGGCCTCCCAGTCCGTGACCGGAGCGTCGTCGGTCTCCGCGCGCCCGGGGTAGTCGAACCGTTCGCCGTCGAGAAGCACGCCGTCGATCGTCCCGGCGGTGCCGTGGTACACCCCGGCTCCGAACTGTTCCGAGACCCCGCCGGCCGCCGTGCCATGGACAACGGCAAACCGATTGCCGCCGAAGTCGAGGAGCAACACGGTGTTGTCGTCGGCGTCCGTCGCGATCGTGCGCCCCTGGAACTCCCGCTCGGGGACGAGCACCCCGGACAGCGCTGTAACACGTCGAGCCCGGCCGAGAACACTCGTCAGCTGATGGAGCGAGTAGACGGTGATGTCGTACATCGGGCCGCCGCCGGGTGACCGGAAGTACCATGAGGGGTCGATGGTGATGTCCCCGGGCGATGCGACCCGTTCGGGCTCGTCCTCCTCGTGGTAGCGGCCGAACGAGCCGCCGCAGATCGCCCACGAGAGCTGGCCGATCGTGCCCTCGTCGATCAGCTGTCGCGCCCGCCGCAGCTGAGGGCGCAGAATCTCTCCGGGGGACGGAACGAGTGCGAGACCCTTCTCGTCGGCGAGTGCGATGAGGGTGTCCGCCTCGGCGACGGTCGTGCACAGCGTCTTGTTGACATGCACGTGCTTGCCGGCCTCGAGTGCCAGGCGGCAGTGCTCGAAGTGGAACCCGATGGGTGACGCGATGGTGACGGCATCGATCGCGTCGTCCTCGAGGAGCTCTTCGATGGAGGCATACACCGCCGGCACGCCAAACTGGGCGGCGGTCGCGTAGGCGCGCTCCTGCACCGGATCGCACAGGGCCTGGACTCTCACCGAATCGAGGACATCCTCCTGCGTGAGGTGCGGCAGGATCCCGCGGAGCGAGAGGGCGCCGACCCCGACGACGCCAAGGCGAATCGGCCCGGTCACCGAGCGCGCCTGTCAGCCGCCGGCAAGGGCACCACCGTCGACGACGAGCGACGTTCCCGTGACGAAGCGGGACTCGTCGGAGGCAAGAAACAGCACGCTGCTCGCGATCTCGGCCGGGTCGGCCATGCGCTGGAGCGGATTCGACCGGGCGTACTCGAGCCTGAGCGCCTCGGGATCGTCAGACAGGTTGAGGAAGAGGTCTGTGAGCGGGGTGTCGACGATGCCGGGGCAAACGCAGTTCACCCTGATCCGCCTGGGTGCGAGCTCGAGCGCGAGGGAGCGCGTCAGTTGCAGTAGCGCCGCCTTCGAGGCGCAGTAGGCGGCGGCGTTTGCACGCGGCTGGAGCGAGTTGACGGAGCCCATGTTGACGATCGCCCCGCCGTCGTGCAGCAACGGGATCGCGGCGCGGCAGATCCGAAACACGCCGTCGACGTTGACGTTGAACGTCTCACGCCAGATCTCGTCCGGTGTCTCCGAGACCGGCGTTTCGCCGGGGTCATCGACGCCCGCGTTGTTCGAGAGGATGTCGAGGGGGCCGCAAAGGCGGGCGGCCCCGGCGAGCGCATCCTCGATCGACGACCGGTCGGTCTGGTCGAGCACGAACGTCGCGGGAGCCTTCCCCGTCGACGCCTCGATGAGCGCCGCGGTTTCGGCAACGTGGGCGGGGGTCCTCGAGGTCACGACAACGGTGGCTCCTTCGTCGGCGAGCCGAACCGCGACAGCGCGCCCGATGCCCGAGCCCGCGCCGGTGACGAATGCCACTCGACCATCGACGCGGCCGCTCATTCCGACCCGACCTCGTGCCTTGCGGGCGCCACCGGGCGTTGGGACGAGCGTACGAGCTTCGTGTTGAGTTGATAGAGATCCGCTCGATAGGTGATCTCGCCGATCTCGACAAGGCGTCCCGTTATGTCGTACGACATCGTCGTGCACACGAGGAGTGGGGCTCCGGGAGTCGTTGCGAGAGACTCGGCCTTGGAGTCGTCCGCGACCGCGGCACTGACGACGACATCCGCGGTAACCGGGACTGCGCCGGCGGCCTCGAGCGTCTTGTAGATCGAGGCGGTCGTGAAGTCCTGGGCAGGGAGGTTGGGCGCTACAGCGAGGGGAACGCGGGTGCGATCGAGCGCGACCGGCGCACCGTCGAGCATCCGCAGGCGACGGATCTCGAACACGAGGGCGTGAACCCCGATCTTGAAGACGAGAGCCTCCTCCGGGACTGCGCTCCGGGTCGACTGCGCGATCACCTGCGCCGACGCCGTGAGCCCACGCGCGTTCGCGAGCTCCGTGAAGCTCATCAACATGTTGGGTGGCTCCCCGAGTGAGTCAACCCCGGCACGGACAAAGGAGCCCCGTCCAACCTGGGCCTCCACGATCCCTTCCTCGACGAGCTGGCCGAGCGCGCGCCGCACGGTGGCTCGACTCACCTCGAGCTGTTCACAGAACTGCCTCTCCGTCGGCAGTCGATCACCGGGGCGGAGCCTGCCCGACCGGATCGCATCCGTGATCGCCGAGTACACCTGGTGGTACAGCGGATCTCGGGCCGGCGAGATTTCACCCATCGAATCGAGCCGCGAGCTCACACGGCACCCACATGAGCGCGGTCGACGGCAATGCTCGCAGCCCCGACGACCCCGGCCTGCCCGCCGAGCTCTGCATCGAGGAGGGGCAGGTCGCGCGCCTTGTCGAGCCAGATATGGGCACGCATGGCGGCCTCGAGCGCGACCCGGAACTCGGCCGAGTTCAGGCCGACACCTCCGCCGACGATGACCGCTTCGGGATCGAGCAGATTCACAGTGAACGCAATTGCTCCGCCGAGTGCGGCGCCGCCCGTCCGGAGGACTCCAGCCGCCCGTTGATCCCCGTTCTCGGAGGCGCGAACGACATCCTCGGCCGTGGCAGCTCCGAAGCTCCGGGCGATTCCGAGACCGCCCGCCGCCGCTTCCGCCTCGAGTGGGCCGGCGCCGATGAGGATAGCGGCACCGTTGGCACCGGCAAGCGCCTCCCCTTCCACGACAAGGCACGAACTGGTGCCGCTCCCCGCGTTCACATAGAGGAAGCTCGCGTGCTTGCGACCAGCGCCGTAGCGGGCCTCACCAATCGCGGCTGCTCTCACATCCGACTCGATATGCGTGGGCGCGACACGCAAGAGCGCCGAAACGACATCGAGGTCGCGCCAGTCGATGCTACAGGCGCTCGTGATCGCCCCGTCCCGGTCGACGATCTCGCAGATGCCGATCCCGATCGCAGAGACGAAAGCGTTCTCGGCAAGATGCGTGCAACGACGCACACATGCGTCGAGCACTGCCTGTGGCCCGCCATCGAGTCCGGTGGGGAAGCTCTCCGAACCCTCGACCCTCCCCGTCTCCGAGTCGACAAGTGCAATTGCGACCTTGGATGCGCCGACGTCGATCCCGATGGCGCGTGGCATTAGCGCCACCGTGGGGCGACACCAAAGGCCGCCCTGGCGATGCCACAGCCGATGTTGCTGTATCGGTGCCGGGTGCCCGCCGGGCAGTAGAAGCCGTCGCCGGGATGGAGCTCGTGCCAGCCGGCCATGCCGTCATGCTCGGTTCTTACGTTCAGAACCCCTTCGAGGACGTACAACGTCTCGTCGCCTCCGTGCTCCTCGGTGGCGCTGTGCTGACCCGGCAGCAGGCTGACGGTTCCGACCGTCAGGTGCTCCGTGCTCACCGTAATCCCGACGAGAGCGTCACCGTCGCGCCGCCAGAGAATGTCCGACGCCGTCCGGTGGTGAAGCGTCGGCTCCGGTCGCTCGAGGGGCCAGTGCCCGAGCAGCTCATCGTTTGCGTGTCGAACCGCCACGAGAGGCGGCCGTGTCTGTGCGTACTTGCGAGAGGTTCCCGTGGACGGCGGAGGCGCGAAGAACTCGAGCACGCGAAGCTGGTCGAGCCCGTGGGAGAAGATGTGGTGCCAGGTGTCCCGCCGGAACAGCACCGCCTCACCCGCTTCGGCCACCTTGACCTCGCCATTCTCCGGATTGGCGAGAACGAGCGTTCCACCGAGCACGAAGTACGTCACATCCGCGCCGAAGACCGTTCGATGCGTGTCCGAGTGGAGGCACTTGCCCCCGGGCGGAAGCGCCCACACGAGCATGTGGATCAAGTCGGTCGACGCGTAGATCCAGTCGCTGACCTCGCCGGAGACGTCGTCGCCCCAGAGATAGCGGACTGCGGAGGCGTAGGGGATCGTCGCCGGTCCGTCGAATGTCGGACGGGGTGACCCGACAGCGGGAGGTTCCGCGGAAGCGAGTGCCGCATCATTGCCGGGAACTGGTTCGGCCGACTCGAGTACGGGCGCGTCGCCCCGCCGGGATGTGGCCATGCCGGTAGTCTCGCGAATTCTAGGACACATGTCAAGCCAATCTGATACCAATCAGTCCCTATGACACGCCCGGACTTCGAGGCTCTCGCGCCGGAAACGGCCTTGCTGCTGGCGGAACGGGCGCTCGCGGTCGCAGGAGCCTCGAACGCGAACGCGGCGTGTACGGCAGGCTATCTCGTCGGTGCCGAGCTCGCAGGTCATCCGAGCCACGGGTTGCGGCTCGTGCCGCAGTACTGTGAGCTCGCAGGAACCGACGGGCACAGGCTCGACGCCGTTCCGCGCGTGGCCGAGACCCGCGGCGCGCTCACCGTCGTCGATGCCGCCGGAGGCCTCGGGTACCCGGCCCTCGAGCTCGCAGTCGACGCCGCTACCGCCACCGCCCTCGAGGCCGGGATCGGGGCGTGCTCGGTCGTCCGGTGCGGACACGCGGGCCGCGCAGGGGCGTGGGCCGAGCGGGCCGTCGCCCAGGGCGCAGTCGCGATCGTGATGCTCGGAGGTGCCGACCCCCCGTTCGTGATGGCCGCCGGGCCAGGATCGTCTGCGAGTCTCCACACGAATCCGGTCGCAATCGGCGTCCCCGCCGAGGGGCCGCCCCTGATCCTCGACATGGCGACAAGCCTCGTGGCGGCAGGCAAGGTGGCCATCGCGGCATCTCGGGGGACAGAGCTGCCGGATGGCGCGATCGTCGACCGAACCGGAACCGTTACCGCCGATCCTGCGGCGTTCTTCGACGGTGGGGCTCTGCTTCCGTTCGCCGGCCACAAGGGTTTCGGGCTGGCGGCGATGGTCGAAGCGCTCTCGGTAAGCCTCACGGGTGCGGGAGCCGGCCGGCCGGCCGAGGGTGCCCTGGTGATCTGCCTGGACACAGGTGGCTTCCGCCCCGCGAGCGAGGTGCGCGAGTCCGTCGAGGGCCTGCGTTCGCGTCTTCATGCCTCCGGCGGAGAACGCGACGTGCTCGCCCCCGGCGAGCCGGAGGCACGGGCGCGAGGCAGAGCCACCGTGCTTGTCGAGAGCGCCCTGCTGGAACGCCTCCACCGACTCGCCGCCACCGCTCTCTGATGGGCGCCCCTGGGGGGAACGCTCTATCCGGAGGCGCCAGGATCTGGGTGTGGCCGGAGTCCGAGATCCTCGAGGCTGCCGTCGCACACGGCGGGGGATCGGTCGTCCCACTCTCGCAGGCCAACGGGATCCTCTGCACGGGAGACGACGTGGAACTGCTGCGACGTTCGCTCCTTCCCGGCGTCCGATGGGTGCAGCTCGGTGCGGCCGGAATCGAGATGTGGTTCGACGCCGGGCTGATGCGCCCCGACGTCGTCTGGACGGCCGCGAAAGGCGTCTACGCGAAGCCGATTGCCGAGCACATCCTGGCCTTGATCCTGGCAGCAGCCCGAGGGCTGCCCGAGCGCGCGCGTGCGCGCGAGTGGGGAAGCCGGGGAGGACGCCTGCTCACCGGAGCAACCGTCGGCATCGTCGGCGCGGGCGGAGTCGGAGCCGAGCTCATCGCGCTTCTCTCCCCCTTCGCCACGAGCACGATCGCGCTCACGCGTGATGGCCGAGCGGTACCGGGCTCAGACGTCAACGTCGGTCCGGACGGGTTGCCACTGCTCCTGGCGCAGAGTGATTACGTCGTCCTGACGGCAGCGCTGACGGCCGAGACGACCGGGATGATCTCGGCGAAGCAGCTTTCGCGGATGCGATCCGATGCATGGCTGATCAACGTCGCCCGCGGTGGGCTCATCGACGCAGGAGCCCTCGTCGAGGCCCTGCGGGCCGGAACGATCGGCGGGGCCGCCCTCGACGTCACCGATCCCGAGCCGCTCCCCCGCGGCCATGCACTCTGGGAGCTCCCGAACGTGATCATCACGCCGCATGTCGCCTCGACGCGCGAGATGGGCGAGCGGTTCCTCGCCGAGCGGGTCACCGAGAACGTGCAGCGCTTTGCCGAGGGACGTGACCTGCTGGGCGTCGTCGATCAGCGCCTCGGCTACTGAGAGGCGCTCGAGGCCCTCGAAGTGTGAATCGCACCCTTTGGTCGCCTCACAATCCTGATTGGTATGGCATTGGCCTTGACTCCTGGAAAGCAGGGGTCTATTCTTGCTGGCGGATACGAGACCTTCACTTCCGGCCGCCCGTAACGGCCACCAACCGGGAGGTACTGGCAATGAGTACGGATGCGGACTCGGCCACCACGCGCCGAGAGGTTCTGCAGCGAGCTGCCGCGGTTGGCCTCGTCGTTGGGGGCGTCGGTGCCCTCGGGGTCGGCGAGGCGTTCGCTCAAACTCCGAAGCCGAAGCGCGGGGGCACGCTCCGTGTTGGGCTTCCCGGGGGCCCGGCAGCAACGGACAACCTCGACCCTCACCTCGAAGGTGTCGCCGGGTTCGCGCAGGCGTACCGCCAGATCGTCTACTCGAAGCTCACGGACATGCGCCCGAACGGAAGCTTTGGCGGGCAGCTTGCCGAGTCTCTGACCCCGAACAAGGACGCAACGGCCTGGACGATCAAACTGAAGAAGGGCATCACCTTCCACGACGGAAGTGAGGTGACCGTCGACGACGTCATCTACACGTTCAAGCGCATCCTCGATCCCGCGAACAAGCTGAACGCCGCCCGTGGCAACATCGACATGATCGACCCGAGCGGCATGCGGAAGGTGAGCAAGTACGTGATGACGGTGAAGCTCACGCGACCGTGGTCGGACCTTCCCGCAGCGGTCGGCCAGCGGTACCTCAGCATCATCAAGAGAGGCGCGACCGCCCCGTTCACAGCCCAAAACGCCAACGGGACGGGCGCCTTCAAGCTGACCTCATGGACACCCGGCGACAGCTACAGCTTCACGGCGAACCGCAACTACTTCGAGAGCGGCAAGCCCTACGTCAACGGCGTGACGTTCGTCGGCATCCCGGACTCGGTTGCACGCGTCAATGCTCTCGTCTCCGGACAGGTCGACGTGATCAACGACGTGCCCGGAGTCCAGGTCTCGCAGATCAAGAGCGCAGGCATGCAGGCGATCATCAACCCCGGTGGAGGTTGGACGCCCCTCGTGATGAACACCAACGCCGCGCCTTACAACGACGTTCGCGTGCGGCAGGCGATGAAACACCTCATCGACCGCAAGCAGGCGATCTCCGTCGCCCGGCAGGGCTATGCGGAGGTCGGGAACGACCTGTTCGCAAAATCGGATCCTCTCTACGCGTCCTCGATCCCGCAGCGGACGTACGACCCCGACAAGGCCAAGTCGCTGCTGAAAGCTGCGGGCCAGCTCGACACGACATTCGTGCTCAGGACTGCGGCGGCCGAGTCGGACTTCGTTCCGCTGGCTCTCGCGTTCGCGCAGGGAGCAAAGAAGGCCGGCGTCAAGGTCACGATCCAGCAAGACCCTGCCGACACCTTCTGGGACAACACCTGGGGCGTGGCTCCGTTCACGTTCAGCTCGTGGGGCTACCGCACGTTCTTCACGCAGTGGCTGCAGTCGTTCGTGTCGTACAACGCACAGGAGACACGGTGGAACAACGCGGCCCAGCAGAGAGCATCACGGCTTGTCTACAAGGCGGCGGCGACCGGCGACCCGCAGAAGAGAAAGAGCCTTGCCTTCGCCGCGCAGAAGCTTCACTGGGATGACGGTGGGTACATTATCCCGTACTTCAAGCAGACGATCGACGGAGCGAGCAAGAGGGTGCAGGGAATCGAGCCGCATGTGTTCCCAGCTCTGAGCTGGTATCGCTTCTGGAACTTCTGGTTCAGCTAGGCGAAGAAACAAGAGGGTGGGTGCGGCGGAAAGGTAGGCGATGTTCCGGATAGTCGCGATGCGACTCGCTGTCGGAATCGTCACCCTTCTCGCCGCCTCCACCCTCATCTTCGTCACCGTCGATCTACTGCCAGGCGACGCAGTCACCGCGTTTCTCGGCCGGGATGCGTCGGCTGACCCGGCGGGCGTCGCGCAGCTTCGGGCGCAGTACGGCCTCGACCGACCCATGGTGGTGCGGTACGCGGACTGGGTCTCGGGTGCTGTGAGGCTCGATTTCGGAGTGTCGATCGCCAATCGCCAACCCGTCTCCGAGCTGATCGGCCTCCGCCTGAAGCGGACTGTGATCGTGCTCCTGATCTCCCTCGCGATCATCTTCCCTCTTGCCCTTGTCGTCGGAACCGTGTCGGCGCTGCGCCGCAACACGGCGCTCGACTCGGGGCTCCAGATCACCATGCTGAGCCTCGCATCGCTTCCGTCGTTCGTCGTTGGCATCGCCCTGATCGTCCTGTTCTCCTTCGTCTGGCACCTCCTGCCGGCCGTCGCTCTAGACCTGTCGCCGCGCTCGCTGGTGCTCCCGATCGCCACCCTTGTGCTGGGTTGGATGCCGTTCACGGCCAGGATGGTCCGAGTCGGTGTTGTCCAGTCCCTCGATTCCGACTACGTCCAGATGGCGCGTCTGAAAGGCCTTTCCGAGCAGAAAGTAGTCCGTTCCCACGTGCTGCCGAACTCGCTCGTTCCCGCAATTCAGGCATTCGCTCTCACCGCGGCGGGCATGCCTGCCGGAATCGTGATCGTCGAATACCTCTTCGGCTTCCAGGGCATCGGGGTGTTCCTCATCGACTCGGTGCGCTCGCGGGACGGTGCGACCGTCGAGGCGGTGACGCTGATCCTCGTTGCCGTGTACATCGTCGCGAATCTGCTCTCGGACATCTTCACCATCCTCCTGACGCCGCGACTGCGAACCGAGGCCACGGGGTGAGGACGATGTCGGCATGAGGCGCGGGCGCTCGTCGCGTGCGAACATCTCGATCTCGGCCTGGATCGGCCTGGGGATGCTCCTCGTCATCATGGCGGTGGGGATCCTGGGGCGCTATCTCGCCTCGTACGCCCCGGACGAGATGTTCGGGGCGCCGTTCTCCGCGCCGTCAGGCGACCACTGGCTCGGGCTCGACTTCGCCGGCAGGGACGTCTGGAGCAGGTTCCTCTGGGGCGGCCGGACAGCGATCCTCGTTGCGCTCGCCGGCACCGTGTTCGGATTTCTTCTCGGCTGTTGCCTGGGGCTCGTCTCTGCCTATCGACGAGGGTGGGTCGATGAGCTGATCGGCCGTACGACCGATCTCGCGCTCGCCTTCCCCGCCCTGATCCTCTCGCTCCTCCTTCTTGCCGCATTCGGCACGAGCATCGGGCTCGTCGTCTTCGCAATCGCGATCACGACGGCTCCCGGGGTAGCCCGCATCGCCCGGGCAGCCACACTCGAGGTGGTCGACCTTCCCTATGTGGAGTCCGCGCGTGCGCGCGGTGAGCGGTCGAGCTACGTGATGGTGATCGAGATCCTGCCGAGCGTGAAGAGTCCACTTCTCGTCGACTTCGGTTTGCGGCTGACGACCGCGATCCTCCTCGTCGCGGCGTTGAGCTTCGTCGGGCTCGGGCTCCAGCCGCCCGCCGCCGACTGGGGCCTGATGATCGGCGAGAACCGGATCGGCCTGAATGTCCAGCCGTGGCCGGTGATCGTTCCCGCGGCCGCCATCGCCACGCTCACGATCGGCGTCAACCTGATCATCGACGGGGTCGGGCGTCGCAGCGGGGCATCGTCAAACGCGGCCGGATCACGTGTCTGAGGCAACGGGCGTCGCCGTCGACGGGCTCCGGGTGGTGGCCGTCGAGCTCGGCGTCGAGATCGTCACGGACGTCACGTTCGCCGTCCCCCCGCGAACCACTCTCGGGATCGTGGGTGAATCGGGTTGCGGCAAGACCACGGTCGCGATGGCACTTCTGGGATTCTCCCGTCCCGGAACGAGCATCACGGCGGGGACCGTCACGATCGACGGCCGCGATCTCCTCTCTCTCGGCGAGACCGACCTGAGACGCGCACGTGGGCGTGTGATCTCCTACGTGCCCCAGAACCCGGCGCGGGCGTTGTCCCCCGGGATGACCGTCGGGCATCAGCTCGAGGAGATGCTTGACTCGAGCGCTTCGGAGGCCGAGCGAAGGGCCGCTTTGAAGCTCGCCTGGGAGGGAGCCCAGCTGCCCTTCAACCCGGAGATGCTCGGACGCTACCCCCACCAGCTCAGCGGCGGCCAACAGCAACGCGTTGCCATCGCCATGGCGCTCGCCCGTGAGCCGCAGGTGATCGTGATGGACGAACCCACGACAGGCCTGGATGTGCTCACCCAGGATCGGCTGATCGACGTGATCGCCGGCCTTCGCGAGCAACGCGATGTCTCGATCGTCTATGTGAGCCACGACCTCGGCGTCGTGCGGAACCTCGTCGACGCGGTCGCCGTGATGTACGGCGGGAGGGTTGTGGAGACGGGGCCCGTGAATGACATCTTCCGCGACCCCTGTCATCCCTACACCCGGCGGCTCCTGGAGGCCATCCCGCGGGTCCGGAGCGACACCCGGTTCCTCCGCGGCATCCCGGGTAGCGCCGTCGAGCCGTGGGACCGGCCACCCGGCTGCCCGTTCGCACCCCGGTGCGACATTCGCATCGACCGGTGCGATCTCGAGATGCCCCCGTCGGAGATCGTGCGTGGGACGCACGACCGGCGCACGAGTTGCTGGCGGGCGGGGGAGTCAGTGCAGGCCGTCCGTGACGTCCGCGAAGCGGCCGGACGCGCCTCCGGGCCCATCGGCAAGCCGGAGCCCGGGATTCTGGTCGTGGACGACCTCGTGGCTGCGTACCGCGGGAAGCGGCTGGGCGTCGGAAGAGGGCGACAAGCGAACGTGGCGTTGCGCGGTATCTCCTTCTCGCTCCCAGCCGGGTCGTGTCTCGCGGTCGTCGGCGAGAGCGGCAGCGGCAAGACCACGCTCGGCCGCTGCCTTGCGGGCTTGCACCGCCCGCTCTCGGGGGAGGTGCAGTTCGAAGGGCGACCACTCGGGGCCCTCGCGCAGGATCGGCAGCCGGAGGTGCGTCGCCGCATTCAGCTCGTCTTCCAGGATCCCGACAGCTCGCTCAACCCGTACATGTCGATCGGAAGGATCGTCCGGCGCCCGCTCCGCCAGTTCTTCGATCTGTCACGCGCAGAGGAGCTCGCGAGGGTCTCGGAGCTCCTCGAGCAGGTACACCTTCCGCCCAGTGTCAGAGACCGCATGCCGCGCGAGCTCAGCGGAGGCGAGAAGCAGCGGGTCGCAATCGCCCGGGCTCTCGCCGCGGATCCGGAGCTCCTGATCTGCGATGAGGTCACGTCGGCGCTCGACGTGGCGGTCCAGGCCAGCGTTCTCGAGCTCCTCGCCGAGCTCCGTCGCGCACGGTCGCTCTCGATGCTGTTCATCTCCCATGACCTCGCCGTCGTGAGGTCGATCAGCGATGGCGTCCTTGTCCTTCGCGACGGCGAGATCGTCGAGCACGCCGATCGTGAGACGCTGTTCGACACCCCCACTGCCGACTACTCACGGGAGCTCCTCGACGCCGTCCCCGACCTCCACGCCGGCGACTACCCCGCC
Organism: uncultured Actinomycetes bacterium; assembly: GCA_963738505.1. GTDB lineage: Bacteria > Actinomycetota > Thermoleophilia > Gaiellales > Gaiellaceae > Gaiella. The sequence continues at coordinate 13,348 of CAVTWR010000008.1, forward strand.
TGGGACGAGGCTACCTCAGTCCCAACCGTCGGCGAGCCACGCCCGTGATGCCACGAACCAGCCATCGACCGAGACCGCAAGGAGACCGCTCGTGAAGATCACCGCCGTCGACGCCTTCATCTGCCCACCGCAGTGGACGTTCATTCGAATCCGCACGGACGAGGGGATCACCGGCTGGGGCGAGGCCGGGATGCAGTTCCGCGCGAAGGCCGTTCAGGCCGCTGTGCACGACCTCCGCGAAATCCTGATCGGTAAGGACCCGACGCGGATCGAGGCGCACTGGCAGGTGATCCGCCGTTCGAGCTTCCTCCGTGGCGGACCGATTCTCTCGAGCGCCCAGGCGGGTGTCGACATCGCGCTGTGGGACATTGTCGGCAAGCTCCACGGCGTACCGATCCACGAGTTGCTCGGTGGCCCCGTTCGCGACCGTGTACGCGCCTACGTCTGGATCGCGGGCGATGACCTCTGCGACTTCTCACCGGAGGAGATCATCGCGGAGACGATGCCGTGGGTCGAGCAGGGGTTCACCGCATTCAAGCTGACGCCCCCGAAGGCCTACGCCGTCGACCTGCCCTCACACGGGCACGCAATCGTCGACCGGCTGACGGCGCTCCGTGAGGCGATCGGACCCGACCGGGACATCGCGTTCGACGTGCACGGCCACTGGTCGAAAACGATGGCACGCCGCATGTGCGCCGCACTCGAGCCGCTCGACCTGCTCTTCGTCGAGGAGCCCGTTCTCGCCGAGAACCTCCACATCATCCGGGAGCTGACCCGAAGCACGACGCTGCCGATCGCGACGGGTGAGCGGTTGTACTCGCGGTGGGAGTTTGCCGACCTCGTCCAGTCGGGCGTCGCTGTCTGGCAGCCCGACGTCTCGCAGGCCGGTGGGATCTCGGAGCTCCGGCGCATCGCGGCGATGGCGGAGACGTACGACGTCACCATCGCCCCGCATTGCCCGCTCGGACCCGTGACCCTCGCAGCGTCACTCCAGATCGACTTCGCCACACCCAACATCCTGATCCAGGAGCAGGGCATCACCTTCTTCGGCGACGACTTCCTCCGCTACGTCACGAACCCGGAGGTCTTCGACTTCCACGACGGTCACTGGCTCCGTCCCACCGGGCCGGGTCTCGGGATCGACGTAGACGAGGAGGTGGTGGAGCGGATGGCCGAGATCGGCCATGACCGCAAGCAGCACATCTGGTGGCACACCGACGGCTCGTACGCCGAGTTCTAGAGACGCGTGAGCGAGGAGGCGCGACGGGATGATCGTCGATCCGGGAGGCCTGTGAGCAGGGCAGCGCAATCTCGAACGTACCGTTCTTGCAACCGCGTGCGCTGGTTCGATTCCGGCCGGGGCACTCCTCACGTACGTCGAGATGCAGGTTGACCTGTTCGAATTTCCTCGTCCCCTAGTGGGTCGAGATCACGTCCGCCGGTAACGGCTCTCCTTGTACTCCTCTACCCACTGCCTGGTCGAGTACCACTGGTCCGTTCGACGGACCGCACGGAGGCGCCCTCGCTTCGCGGCCACGGCAAGTGCGTTGCCCGAGAGTTCGGCGTCTGCCAACGAACGGAGCGGAACGAGGCGATGCGGTCCAGCGAGTCCTGGCAGAAGGAAGCGGTGGATGCCATCCGTCACAGATCGAGCGAGGATCTCCGCCAGCGGGCCTGGATCCCCTCGGTCGGCCCGGCGTAGAGAAGCAAGGTACTTGGAACGATCGCGCTTGTAGATCAGCGCTGGCGGGTAGCCATGGCGGACGAGGAGCAGGTTCGTCGCGAGTCGCCCGACTCGGCCGTTGCCGTCGCGGAAGGGATGGATCTGTTCGAGTCGAGCGTGTAGCTCGCTGATGAACACGATCGGGTGCTGGGATGCGCCCGGACCTGCATTCGCCGAGTGGAGCCAGTCCGAGACGAGCGCGGGCACTTCGGGGAAGGGAGGGGGGGTCATGCCGCCACTGAACGGCCGGATGTCGTGTTGTCGAAACGAGCCCGGCCCTTCTCGTGGATGCAAGCTCTCCGGAGGTGCATGCAGCCAGGCGGGCTCGACGACGAACTTGTGGATCTGTCGAAGCTCGGTGAGGTTGAGCCGCTCGCCGTCCGACCAGTCACGGCTTCGATCGACGGCCTGTGCGTAGACCCACCGGGCCGCCTTGGCGTATCCCGCGACTTCGAGGTACTCGGCCAACTCCTTGCTGCCGACGGCTTTGCCGTCGCGTAGGAGCCGCTCGACCTCCTTGAGGATGAGCGTGTTGCCCTCGATCGCGGTCGAGTGGTGGGCCTCCTCGAACCAGATGCCTTCCCAGATCGAGTCGGCTTCAGCTGGGAGCGGCAACCCGCCGACGGTCTGCAGGTCGTCGATCGCTTGGTCGAGTGCGTGGAGCACGTCCGCGCGGCTCGGTCGCCCTCGGCCCCTAGGAGACATTTGACCTATTGCCCTCGCTCTGAGTCACGTTAGGTCAAATCTACCATGTGGACCTGTTTGGTTTATCAGGCGCTCGGTTGGGTCGAGTTCTTCAGTATCCCCACCGAGCCGGGCTCTCCTCGACCCACCGCTCGAGTTCCGCCACCGGGATCAGGATCGTCTTCGACCCTCGGCGAATGATGCGAAGCTCGGGCTTGATGTCCTCCACCCACTGCGTGGTCGAGTTCCACTGGTCAGTTTGGCAGACGACGCGGAGACGCCATTGCTCGGCGGCCACGGCGAGTGCGTTGCCGGAGAGCTCGGTGTCGGCCGACGCCGGATCGCTTCCCGGCCGGGAGCACTCGCGGACGCGCACGCGGGGTGACTCACGGATGGCGCCCGGGCGACAAGGCCGACGCTTCCCTTGCGCCGCTCACCGGCGCATGCGCGTGGTGTAGTCCCAACTCGAGAGCTCGACCGGATCGAGGCGTAGGACGACCTCAGGCGCGGTGCGACCGAGCAGCCAGGCGGCGAACGCATCGTCTGCTGAACCGAGATACCGCACGACCAGCTGACGCAACGTCCTGAGCTCCACGTCGTCCTCGACGGTGACCGTCGCCCGCCCGCGCACCCCACGGTAGGGGGGCTCGCAGCCGGCGACCTCGAAGGCGCAGCGGTCGTCGTGCGCAACCGCGGCGACGATCGGACTCGAGGCCTGGGTCGCGCAGAGAAGCTCCTCGCCGGCACGCATGAACCAGAGCGAGACGACGACCGGCCAGCCGGAGCGGGCGACGATGCCCAGCCTGAGCGGCATCACCGACTCGTCGAGGAAAGCCTTCACCTCCTCGAAGGCGAAAGGGCCGCTTGCGCGTGCGCTCGACAGAGCCATCAGACCGAGCCTACAACCTCTGTCGCAACGCGCCTCCCGAGCGCGAGTGCGAAGCGAGGCCTACCGCGTCGCGAATCACCGTCGCGAGCCGCGGTCCCGCGACGTGCTACGACTTCGACCCGGCCTCCGACTGTTGCGCGCTGATCCTGTCGTTCTCCCTACCGTCTGCGATGGCCGCGAAGATGAGCGCGATGATCCCGGCGGCCGCGGGGATCGTGAAAGCGACGCCTGCCATGAAAAGCCAGACGTCATCCACGACGGTCGCCGCCCATCTGGAGCGCAACTGCCCCGAACGAGAGAATGGACGGAACCCAGAGGCCCACGAAGATGCCTTCCTCGTGGCTACCCGTGAACCAGAGGGTGACCGAGAGGATGAAGGAGGCGAAAGCGGCGACGAGAATCGCCGCTGAAGCACGAAGTCTGATTGTGCGGTGTCGCATTGGTAGGCGCTCCCTTATGCGTGGCGTGAATGGCTCTCGTCGATGCTTCGTTGCGCAACCACTACCCGGATCACGTCCCGTACTCCAGGGCCGCGAGCCGCCCTACCGCAGCTGTCCGGCGGCGGCAGGCTCACATGTTGCGGCGGTACTCGCCTCCGACGGCGTACAGCGCGTGCGCGATCTCCCCGAGCGAGGCCACCTTGACGGTCTCCATCAGCTCCGCGAAGACGTTGCCGCGGGCGCGCGCGACATCCTGCAGCCGCGCCAGCGCGGCCGGCCGCTCGGCAGCATGCCTGGCCGAGAAGCCGCGGACGGCCTCGATCTGCGCGTCCTTCTCCTCGTTGGTGGCCCGGAACAGCTCCTGATCCGAGCGGGGCTGAGCATCTGCGTCCTCAGGCGCGAGGAAGGTGTTGACGCCGACGATGGGCAGCGTCCCGTCGTGCTTCATCGTCTCGTACAGCAGGCTCTCGTCCTGGATCTTGCCCCGCTGGTACATGGTGTCCATCGCGCCGAGCACGCCCCCACGCTCCGAGAGCCGCCCGAACTCCGCGTACACGGCCTCCTCCACGAGATCGGTGAGCTCCTCGATCACGAACGAGCCCTGCAGCGCGTTCTCGCAGGAGTTGAGCCCGAGCTCGCGGTTGATCACGAGCTGGATGGCGACGGCCCGCCGCACCGATTCCTCCGTCGGTGTGGTCAGCGCCTCGTCATACGCGTTCGTGTGGAGGCTGTTGCAGTTGTCGAGAATCGCGTACAGCGCCTGCAGCGTGGTGCGGATGTCGTTGAAGGAGATCTCCTGGGCGTGCAGGCTGCGACCCGAGGTCTGGATGTGGTACTTGAGCATCTGGCTGCGAGGCGAGGCCCCGTAGCGCTCCCTCATCGCCCGCGCCCAGATGCGGCGGGCGACACGACCGAGCACGCTGTACTCGGCGTCCATCCCGTTGGAGAAGAAGAAGCTGAGGTTGGGCGCGAAGGCGTCGATTGCCATGCCGCGAGCCAGGTAGTACTCGACGATCGTGAAGCCGTTGGCGAGCGTGAACGCCAGCTGGCTGATCGGGTTCGCCCCCGCCTCCGCGATGTGGTACCCGCTGATCGAGACGCTGTAGAAATTGCGCACGTCCTTGGCGACGAAGTACTCCTGCACGTCGCCCATCAGCCTCATCGCGAAGTCCGTGGAGAAGATGCAGGTGTTCTGCGCCTGGTCCTCCTTGAGGATGTCCGCCTGCACCGTGCCCCTGACCGCGCGCAACGTCTCGGCCCTGATCCGGTCGTAGACCTCCACCGGCACCACCCGGTCGCCGGAGACCCCGAGCAGTCCGAGACCGATCCCGTCGTTCATCGGCGGCAGCTCGCCACGGTAGCCGGGCCGCCGGTGGCCGCCCAGCAGCTCCGCCACGCGGCGCTCGGCCGTCTCCCACTGACCCGCCGCGCGCAGGTGCCGTTCCACCTGCTGGTCGACGGCCGCGTTCATGAAGAAGGCGAGCACGATCGGAGCCGGCCCGTTGATCGTCATCGACACCGACGTCGACGGGGCGCACAGGTCGAAGCCGGAGTAAAGGCGCTTGGCGTCCTCGACCGTGGCGATCGAGACGCCGGAGTTGCCGACCTTGCCATAGATGTCAGGTCGCTCGTGCGGATCCTCGCCGTACAGGGTGACCGAGTCGAACGCCGTGGACAGCCGCGCCGCGGGCTGGCCCTGCGCCAGGTAGTGGAAACGGCGATTGGTGCGCTCCGGCATGCCCTCGCCGGCGAACATCCGCGTCGGGTCCTCGCCCTCGCGCCGGTAGGGATAGACGCCTGCGGTGTACGGGTACACGCCGGGCAGGTTCTCCCGGCAGAGGAAGCGCAGCCGATCGCCCCAGCCCGTGTGCCGTGGCGCGGCCACCTTGGGGACCTGCAGCCCGCTCAGCGTCTCGCGATAGTTCGGCCCCGCGACCTGGCGGCCGCGCACCTCGTAGCTGTACGTGTCGGCGGTGATCCCCGCGATCTGCGAGGGCCAGGAGCGCAGCAGGTCGAGCGGCTCACCCTCCAGGTCGTGCAGCGCCTCCGTGTAGAGCCGCCGCGGGCCATCCAGCTCCACGCTCGCCTCGACCACGCTCGGGTACGGCTCGAGCTCGGCGGGCAGCTCGGGATCTCCAAGAGCGCGGAGCGTCTCGTAGGCGTGCTGCGCGACCTCCGCCCGCGCCGCGTCCCGCTCGATCCGCTCGGCAAGGATCCGGCCGCCGTGCGCGATCTCACCGAGGTACCGGACCCGGTCGCCGGGGATGATCGGCTCACCCGCGCCCGCCGAGGGGCGAAGGGCGAGCGGTTGCTCGGGAAGGAAGCCCCGCCTGGCCTCGGGCAGACCATCGAGGAGCCGGGCCAGCGCGCCGAAGACGCGGGTCACGCCCGGGTCGTCGAACTGGCTGGCCACGGTCGGGAAGACGGGCACGTCGGTGTCCGGCGCCGTGAAGGCGAGACGGTTCCGCCGCCACTGCTTGCGCACGTCGCGGAGCGCATCCTTGCTTCCCGGGCGGTCGGCCTTGTTGAGCACGATCACCGAGGCCAGATCGATCATGTCGATCTTCTCCAACTGGCTTGCCGCCCCGTACTCGCCGGTCATCACGTAGACCGGGACGTCCACGAGATCGACGATCTGCGAGTCGCTCTGACCGATGCCGGCCGTCTCCACGAGCACGAGGTCGAAGCCGCACGAGCGCAGGAAGGTGATGGCGGTGCCGAGCACCTCGCTCGTCGCGCTGTGCTGGCGCCGGGTGGCCAGTGACCGCATGTAGGTGTGCCCGCGCATCAGGCTGTTCATGCGGATGCGGTCGCCGAGGAGCGCCCCGCCTGTGCGTCGCCTGGTGGGGTCGACGGCGAGCACGGCCACCTGGATCTCGGGAACGTGTTGCAGGAAGCGCGAGAGGATCTCGTCGGTGACGGTGCTCTTGCCGGCGCCCCCCGTCCCGGTGATCCCGACGACGGGAACGCCACGCCCCGTCTCCGTCCAGCCGGCTCGCAACCGGTCGAGCTCGTCGCCGGCGAGGATCCCGTCCTCGATGGCAGAGAGCATGCGCGCCACCGCAAGAGAGTCCGTCGACGTCGGCTTGCCGGCGAGCGCAACCGGTACACGCCCGCGGGTGGCACGGTCGACGACATCGTCGATCATCCCCTGCAGCCCCAGCTCCAGCCCGTCGTCGGGGTGATAGATACGCTCGACGCCGTAGGCCTCCAGGGTGCCGATCTCCTCCTTGGTGAACGTCCCGCCGCCGCCCGCGAAGACCTTGACGTGGCCGGCACCCCGCTCACGGAGCATGTCGACCATGTAGGTGAGGTACTCGACGTGGCCGCCCTGATAGGAGCTGATCGCGATCGCGTCGGCGTCCTCCTCGATCGCGGCCTTGACGATCTCGGCCACGCTGCGGTTGTGCCCGAGATGGACGACCTCCGCGCCCGCCGCCTGGATCAGCCGTCGCATGACGTTGATCGCGGCGTCGTGCCCGTCGAACAACGACGCGGCCGTGACGAAGCGAAGCGGGGACACGTCCTCCTCGGCCCGTGGCGCCTCGCCCCCGGCCGCCCCCATGGTGCCGGTCTCGCTCACGATCTCTCCTCTCGACCGCACTGCTGCTTCGTCTGCTCTGCTCTCGTCATACCGTCTCGCCGTGCAGGTGGCGGCGCGTCTCGGCGAGCATCTCCCTGGCGATCACGAGCCGCTGCACCTCCTGGGTGCCCTCGTAGATCTGGGTGATCTTCGCGTCGCGCATGTATCGCTCCACGGGAAACTCCCTGATGTAGCCGTAGCCACCGAGGATCTGCACGGCCTCCGTGGCGCAGTACATGGCCACATCGCCGCACTTGAGCTTGGCCATGGCCGACGCCTTCGTCAGCCGCCGGTCGTCCACGCCGCCGTCGCACATGCGGCCGAAACGGTACAGCAGCCCGCGCGCAGCCTCGCATTCGGTCTCCATGTCGGCCAGCTTGGCGGCGATCAGCTGATGGTGCCCGATCGGCCGGCCCATCGTCTCCCGGGCGCGCGCGTAGTCCACGGCGTAGTCGGTGGCGCCCTGGGCGATGCCCAGCGCCTGCGCCGCCACGCCCGGCCGCGACCGATCGAGGATGCGCATCGCCAGGCCGAAGCCCTCACCCTCGGTCCCGAGCAGGTTGCCAGCCGGGATGCGACACGCATCGAAAGTGAGCTCGCCGGTGGTCGAGCCTGCGATCCCCATCTTCTCCTCGAGTCGCGCCACGGCGAAGCCCGGTGCATTCTCCGGCACGAGGAACGCCGAGATCCCCCGGTGGCCGCCCGCGGGGTCGGTCTTCGCGAACACCGTGTACAGACCGGCCACGCCCGCGTTGGTGATGAACCGCTTCGCTCCCTCGAGAAGGTACTCGTCGCCGTCGAGCCGGGCGGTGGTGCGCATCGCCGCCGAGTCCGAGCCGCTGCCCGCCTCGGTCAGGGCATAGGCGGCGAGGACCTCTCCGGAGGCGAGTCGCGGCAGCCAGTGGGCACGTTGCTCGTACGAGCCCGACAGCTTGAGACCGAGCGAGCCGAGCTCCTGCACGGCGAGCAGGAGACCGGATGTGGCGCAGACGCGCGAGATCTCCTCGATCGCGATCAGCGAGAGCAGCGTGCCGGTGCCGGTGCCTCCGTCCTCCTCCGCGAAGAAGAGACCGAACAGCCCTGCCTCGCGGAACGAGTCCACGACATCCCAGGGGAAGGTGTGGGTGGCGTCGATCTCGGCGGCGCGCGGTGCCACTCGCTCGCGCGCGACGGTGCGAACGAGCTCGCGCAGCTCCCGCTGCTCGTCGGTGAGCTCGTCCCAGATGGAGGGACCTGAACTCTGCATTACGATAGTCGGAATATAGACTATCTGATCATCTCGGGCAAGCCCTTCGCGCCCGGCCGTCCGCGACCGCGTCTGGCAGGCTAGACCGGTGCCGGCAGAGAGCCCTTTCGACCCGATCCAGGAAGCGCGCCGCCAATGGGTGCGGCACTTCGGCGAGGCACCGGCACCTGCGATGGCCGCCGTCACCTCGGTGATGCGGGCGCAGCAGATCCTGATGGCGCGCCTCAACGAGCTGCTGCGCCCCTTCTCGCTCACCTTCCCACGCTATGAAGCGCTGATGCTGCTCACCTTCAGCCGGAACGGCGCCCTGCCTCTGGGCAAGATGGGCGAGCGTCTCCAGGTGCACCCGACCAGCGTCACGAACACGGTCGACGGGCTCGAGCGGCTCGGCTTCGTGCGCAGGGAGCCATCCGCCGACGACCGTCGCAGGACGCTGGCCGCACTCACCGAGGAGGGACGCCGCGTGGCGAAGCGGGCCACGGCGGCTCTGCACGAGGCCCGCTTCGCGACGCAGCCGCTGGGCGACGGGGAGCTCGAGACGCTCTCCGCACTCCTGCGGCCGCTCCGAGCCGAGGCCGATGGGTTCGCGACGTTCGTGACCGAGGGTGAACCGTAGTGCAGCCGCGGAGCCGTTGACGAGCTGCGCACGGAGCCGGCAGCCGTGAGCCCGTTGCAGAACCGCGTGCGTCCCGACGGCGAGCTCGTCGCGATCTCTGCGCGTGGGACGCTGCTCGGGAATCGGGGTGGGCGAATACACGACCCCGTGACGAAGACCCTGCTCGGGCGCCGGCGCTGGTCCTCGCACTCGTGGATCTCCTGCGAGCTCGAGTTCAAGGGTCGAAGGGATGAGCCCTGGGGCGCCGGGTACACGCACCTGTTCTTCCTGGACGAGATCACGGCTCTGGCCGCAGGCCACCGCCCCTGCCACGAGTGCCGGCGACACGACGCCAGGGCGTTCGCCGCCGCTGTTGCCGCGCACGACGGACTCGACGGCCCACCGCGGGCTCCCGTGCTCGACCGACGGCTCCACCCTGAGCGTCTCGATGGCCGCAGCGGCCGGCGCCATGGACGGCGGTGGGAGCAGCTCCCCGCCGGGGCCGTCGTCGCGCACGAAGGAGGGTTCGCGGCCATCCACGGCACGCGGCTCCTGCGCTGGACGTTCACGGGCTACGAGCCGGCAGGTGACCGGCCGCCCTCCGGGCCGGTCGAGGTGCTGACCCCGCCGACTGTCCTGGCGGCGCTCGCCGCGGGGTACGTCCCACGTTGGCACCGAACCGCCGACACATTGGTGCACGGCTGACAGCGCCCCTCAGAAGTGATTCCGCATGCCGAAAGCCAGTCGCGCGCCGTGGAATCAGCCTCGCAGGGCGGCCGAGCCGCCTACCGCCCGCCGTGAACCGTCACAACAGCAGGCCGCGCAGAGCGGCACCCGCGGGCGCGGTGTGGGGCGAGCCGGCGAGCCGGTCGCAGGCCACCTCGATGATGGCCGCCAGCTCACTCTCGGTTACGTCGTGTTCCTCCGCGACCTCGTCCGGGCCTGCGCCGTGCACGAGGCGGCCGATGACCGTTCTCTCCTCCGTCGTCAACCGGTGCGAACCGTCGGCGGCGTCGAGCAGCACGGCCGCGACAGCCGGGTCGAGGAAGGCCCGGTGGTCTGCGACCACACGAACGGCCTCGTGCAGCATCACGAGGGAGGCCCCCTTGAGCAACGCCCCCCGCGCGCCGGCGGCCAGGGCGCTGAAGACCTCGAGCTGGCTGCTGAAGCCCGTGTAGGCCAGGGGACGGGAGGCAGGTGACGCCTCCCGCAGACCCGCCACCAGCCCTCCTGCCGTCACACCGGGCACGAGCAGATCCGCAACGACGACGTCCGGGGCGTGCTCATGGACTGCCGCGAACGCAGCCGCTGCGGTGGCGGTCGCGGCGACGACATCGATACCACGCCGCATCAGGTATCGCGTCGCCGCGAGCAGCACTCCCGGATGGTCGTCGAGCACGACACAGCGTGATCTCCTTGGGCCGCGCAGTCTCGGACGCCGCCCCTTGGCGGCCTCGATCACGGTGGTCCCGTTCAAGACACCCACCTTTGCGTCGTCGGTGAAGTGACATTACTTCAGTCGGACGTGAGTTGCAAGGGGCCTGGGGGTGCGACGAGGCCATACTCGCCGCACCCACCGATTGCCCGGTTTCTACGCGTCGGCCACCGTGCTACGGCCAGATGGGACCGAAACTCACGGATGTCGATGTCGTGCTTCGGCCAGATGGGGCCGAACTCGCGCACACTGCTGTCGTGCAAACGCACTCCGCAAGTGATTAGAGTATGCATCGCCGAACCGTCCTTTCAACGATCGAATTGACAAGTCCGGCGCCGGTATCCACTACTGTAGAGACATGCCCAGACAGACAGGCACCCACATCGACTCGCCGGACTCATTCGGCCAGCGTCTGTTCGGCGCACGCAGGGCGGCAGGCTTGCGCCAGAGCGACATTGCCTTTGCGGGTTGCACCACCGGCTACATCTCCTTGCTCGAGTCGGGCCGGCGTACGCCCTCGCTCCAGGTGGTGCGAACGCTCGCCCAGTCGCTCTCCGTCGACGAAGACGTGGCTGGCCTCCGGCCAGGAGCCCGATGCCGGACTCGCCGGGATCGAAGAGTCCGAGCTCGCCCTGCGTCTCGGCGCCATCGACGAGGCCGAGGCCTCATTCCTGGCACTCGCCGAATCGGCCAGTGGCCAGGTACTGGCCGCGGCCCGCGCCGGTCTCGGCAAGGTCGCCTATGCCCGCGGCGATGTGCGAGCCGCGGTCATCCAGCTCGAGGCCGCCCGAGCCTTGGAGGCCGACCTCGCCGACGACTCGGTGGCCGACCTCCTCGGCCGTGCGTACGCCGAACTCGGGTATCTGGAGCGTGCGGCTGAGTTGTTCCGGGCCGAGCTGACCAAGGCGCGCGGACGAGAAGACCGACCTGCCGAGCTACGGTTCTCAGTCTTGCTCGCGAACGCACTCGTCGACGGCCAGCAGTTGGAGGATGCCTCGGAGCTGCTCGAGAGCATCATCTCCACGGTCGAGCCTGACGACGCACTCGCACGGGCGAGGGTCTACTGGTCACAGTCGCGCCTGCATTCGATGCGCGGGGATAGCCATCTGGCGCGGCGGATCGCACGCCGCGCGCTCGGACTGCTCGAGGCAACCGAGGACAGGGTCTACCTTTCCCGTGCGCACCTGCTGTTGGCCTTCGCGGAGCTCGACGCGGGCGATGCGAACGCAGCTCTCCAGGCTCTCGAGCGTGGTCGCTCGCTACTCGGTGACGACGGCACGCCTGACCTGCTCATGCGCTTCACCCTCGAGGAGGCGCGGGCTCACGCCAAACTCGGAGCACTCGATCGAGCCATCGCCCTGGCCATGGAAGCGGCGGGTCAACTTGCCCAGACCGACCCGATCGACAGCGGCCGCGCCTATATGCAGATCGCGGCTGCCTTCGACGAGCAGGGCGATCCGGAGCGCGCCATCGAGCTCTACGAGCTCGCCATCCGGCTGCTGGAAAGCCACGCCACACGCTTCCTCACCGAAGCCTTGGCGGCGTATGCCGGGCTGCTCGAACGTCTGGGTCGCCGCGAAGAGGCGTACGGCGCGTTCAAGCGCGCAGCCGGCAGCCGCCTCGGCGGCGGCGGCAACACACTCGTTCGCTGAGCTCCGCGGGCAACGCCCGGGAGATCATGAGCTGGATCGTCTTCCCCTGGTCGGCGGAGCCGCCCGTCAGCGAAGTCGCGGCAGGCTAGCCGGGTCGAAGGCGAGCCAGCGGCGCGCAAGCCGCCCGATCGTGCCGTCGCGGCGCAGGCGGGCGAGGGCCGCGTCGACCTGCGGCGTGAGCGGGCTACGCCGCTCCAGCGTCGCGACCATCACGGCACCGGTGTGGATGCGGCCGACGACGGGACCAAAGGCATCGGCTCCGCGAGCGACCAGCGCAGCCGCCAGGAGCGGCGCCTCACGCACCGCCGCATCGCACCGGCCCTCCTCGAGCGCGTCGAGGAGCGCATCATCTCCCTTGACCCCGACCAGCGGGACCGCCGGTCGAACCTGGGAGCGCACCGCGACGGGCCCGATGCCACCTTTGACCGCGCAGATCGTGAGAGCGCGCAGCTCCGAGAGAGTCTTGATCCTCGGTGTGCCCTCGCTGAGCACGACGGCCAGGTCGGCGGTGAGCACGGCCCCGGAGAAGTCGACCCGCCGGTCGCGACCGCGGACGATCGTGCGCGCCAGGCCGATGTCGAACCGCTTGCTTCCAGACGCCAGGAAACGCGACCGGTTCGGGATGTTGATGAAGGAAACCCGCGCCAACTTCAGGCGCGCCTTCAGCGCCCGGGCCAGATCGACCTCGAAGCCACGTGCGAACACGACCTCGTCCCCCTTCACCGCTCCCACGGCGAAGGCGGGCGCGGGCAGGTTGAGCCCGACGGTCAGCGTGCCCGCTCGCTTCGTCGGAGCCTGGGCGGCAGCCGCCAGCCCCGCGAAGGCGAGGGCCGCCGCCAGCACCGCACCGACCCGCAGGATCACGCGTGGCTCAGGACGGCGACCGGCGTCCCGCGACCCGCAAACCCGTAGATCCTCGGGGCGTCGAAGCGGTTGACCCGGACGCAGCCGTGCGAAGCCGGGTAGGCGGGGACACTCGGGTACTCGTGGAAGGCGATGCCGCCGACGAAGTAGCTGGCCCAGGGCAGCCACACCTTGAAGGGCACCGACCACGACATCCGCTCCTTGCGGAAGACCCGGAAGGAGCCGGCAGGCGTGCGGCCATACGCGCCGCTCGAGATGTGGACGATCCGTTGCACGCGATCGTCGACGACGAGCAGGGCCACCTGCCGGTCGAGCAGAAGCTCCACGCGATTCCCCGGCCCGCCCATCTGTCGCGGCACAGGGCGGCGAGCGTGCGCAAGCGCCTTGATCATGCCGCTGTCGATCACGCCGTCGCGGGGCAGGCCCGCGTACTTTTCGAAGCCGAGCACACCGACGCTCAGCCGTTCCGGCTCCACCGGGCCTGCGGGGCCGTCGGGGAGATACCCGAGCGCGTCGAGCGCGCGGGCGATCCCCGCCGGCGTCGTCTCGAGCTCAGGAGCCAGCCGGCTCGGCTTGAGCGCACGGCGGAGATCGAACCCGGGGACGAGTCCGAGCGGCACGCCGCCTTCGATCCGGACGCGCACCCCAACGACGCCCGGGATCTCCCCGAGCGTGCGCACCACCTGGCGGATGCGGTTGCGAAGCGACCGATCCGACCCCCTGGCGACGAGGCGGGCGGCGAGGTCGACCGTGACCACCCGGCGCTTGATCACCACGGCGCGGATCGCCACACCTCGCGGGATCGCGCTCGTGAAGCCCCGGCGCCGCTCGGCCGCGGTCGGCCCGGCGAGCAGCGCCGTGAGGACAGGCTCGACGCCTCGCGCCGGACGGTCGACCGCTTCGAGTACGCCGTCGCGGACGAGCCAGATGCTCGTCCTGTCGCCCGCGTCCGCCACCGACGCGCCGACGAGCACGGCCAGGGTCGCGAGGGCGGCCGTCAGGTAATAGGCAGCGGTCTTCATGGAGAAGGACGTCGGCGTCAAGGCAGGCAACTCCTACCCTCGAAAGGGTGCTCTGTCAACCCGCAGCCTCGGCACGGCGCAAGCCGAGCCTCGCCCACACGGCGAGAAGAACGACAGGCGCGAGGGCCAACCCGAAAGCGCGGGCGACATGTTCGGGTGTTCCGGCGGCCAGACCACGGATCGTCTCGAGAGCGTACGCGGCGGGGTTGACGGAGGCGGCGACGTGGATCCAGCCGGTGAGCAGGTCGAGTGGCACGTAGACAGGAGCGAGGAAGAGCACGAGAAATACGGGCATCTGCATCAACGGGCCCGACTGGATCGTGCGGAAGCGGAAGGCGATGCCGGCCGCCCACAGGAAGCCGATCTGGTTGAAGAGGAGCGCGAGCGTGAACAACCCCACGATGTCGATCGCGTCGCCGCGCAGATCGAGTCCGGCGACCAGTGCGACGATCACGAGCATCACGGCGACCATGGCCCACCGCGCCAGGGCTGCGAGCGCGTACCCGAGGAGGATGCCCGAGCGCCGTGGCGCGGAGAGCAGCAGCCTGCGGCCGAACCCGCTCTCGAAGTCGCGCGCCGTCGTGATACCGGTGAAGACGCCGCCGAAGGCGGCGGCCTGCAGCAGCACGAAACAGAACTGGAACGTGGTGTACCCCGGCGGGAAGTCGAACCCTGGCACCCGGGCAACCTGCGACAACCCGCCGGCAAACGCTGCGAAGAACACGAGCGGGAACAGCATCTGCGGGACGACGAGCGCCGGGGTGCGGACGACGTTGCGGAGGATGCGCCACGCGACACCACCCGCCACCGGCCAGATGCGGTGTCCCTCCCTCACGTTCGGGCCAGCCGCTTGCGGAGCGCGAAGGAGGCGAGGGCCACGGTGACCACGCACAGTGCCACTGCGACGCCGAAGCCCGCGAGCAGCGCGCCGGCGTCCCAGCCGGTGATGACCAGGCTGCGGACGCACTCGAGCAGGTACGAGACGGGATTCACCGTGGCCGCCCAGCGGAACCAGTCGACCCCGATCAACTCGCGCGGGGTGTTCATGGACGAGATCAGCAGGAAGACGAAGAAGAGCGGGAACATCCCCTGCACCGCCTCGCCGCTGCCGGTGCGCAGCGCCAGATAGGAGCCGAACGCGCCGAAGCCGATGGAGACGAGGACAGAGAAGCAGAAGATCAGCAGCACACCGAGCGGGCCGCTCGCGATCTCCACCCCGCTCGCCAGGCCGAAGAGCAGGTAGACGGCCGTCTGGACGAGGCCGAGCAGCACGATGCCGGCAAGCTGACCGGCGAGCAGGGCACTTCCGCGCAGCGCGGTCAGCGAGAGCCTGTTGAGGAACCCGGTCTGCGCGTCCCGCGCGAAGTCGCTGCCGGCGTTGAGTGTTGCGAAGAGCGCGCCCTGGATGAACGGCACGGCCAGGGCGAAGGCGAGGAAGGAGTCGGCCGGAAACCCGGGGAGCGCCGTCGACGGCCTCAAGCCTGCCGCGTTCACGGAGAGCAGGGCGAGCGGGAAGACGAGCGAGGGGATGACTGCTGCCGGCTGCCGGACGGTGCGGGTGACCGCCCTTCGCGCGATGGCGCCGACCTGCACCGCGACGACGCTCACGGCTGGTCTGCTTCTCCCGAGCCTTCGAGGCTCCGTCCCGTCTTGGCCAGGAACACGTCGTCCAGGGTCGGGGCATGCAACTCGACGTCGTCGGCAGCGAGACCCTCCGCGTCGAGGGCGCGGACGATATCGACGAGACCGGCGCCTGCGCTCAGTCGTACCGCGAGGGCGGTGCCGCCGGTCAGCGGCTCTCCGAAGCGCGCGAGCACCGCCGCCACACGCTCCCGGTGCGAGGAGGCGCAGCCGACGCGCACGCTCGGCCGGCCGATCTCGGCCTTCAGCGCGGCCGGGGTGCCTTCGGCGACGATCCGCCCGTTGTCGATGATCCCGATGCGGCCGGCGAGCACGTCCGCCTCCTCCAGGTACTGCGTTGTCAGGAAGACCGTGACCCCGTCCTCGCGCGCGAGGCGCGCAACCTCGTCCCACAGCGCCGTTCGCGACTGCGGGTCGAGCCCCGTGGTGGGCTCGTCGAGGAAGAGCACCTGCGGGGAGTGGACGAGTGCAAGCCCCAGATCGAGCCGGCGCTTCATCCCTCCCGAGTACCCGGCAACCTTGCGGTCGGCGGCCTCGAGCAGGCCCATCCGGCCGAGCAGCTCCTCGGTGCGTTGCCGCCGCAGGGGCCTCGGCAGCCCCTGCAACAGCGTCTGCAGGCGCATGTGGTCGCGACCGGTGAGCAGCGGATCGAGCGCCGCCTCCTGCAACGCAGCGCCGATCACGGAACGGACGCGAGGACCTTGGCGGACGACGTCGAGCCCGGCCACCCGGGCCGTGCCGGAGGTCGGCGGCAGCAGCGTCGTCAGCATCAGCACGGTGGTGGACTTGCCCGCCCCGTTCGGGCCGAGGAACCCGTAGATCTCGCCGGGAGCGACCTCCAGGTCGATTCCGTCGACGGCCCTGGGGCCTTTGCGGAACTCGCGTACGAGCCGCTCCGCGACAATGCCGTTGTCCTTCACAGGTCGAGGCTATCTGCCCGATGGGCTAGAAGATACGACGTGATGGACCCGAGGCTCAAGCGTGCGGCGCACGCCATGCTCACCTTCAACTCGCCGCTCTCCGAGGCCCGGGCAGCCGAGCTCGTACGCGACCTGCCCCTGGCTCCGGGGCGGCACGTACTCGATCTCTGCTGTGGCTGGGCGGAGCTCCTGCTGCGTATCGTGGAGGCCCATCCGGCGGTCACCGGGACCGGCGTGGACACCGAGCGAACCCTGCTCGCGCGGGCCAGCGCCCAGGTCGTGAGGCGCGGTCTGCACCGGCGCGTGGAGCTTGTGGAGAGCGACGTCACGACTTTCGCCGATCACGGTGATCTCGTCATCTGCGTCGGCGGTGCGCACGCGTTCGGAGGGACGGACGGAGCGCTCGTAGCGCTCGCCGACCGGCTGGAGCAGGGCGGCACGCTCCTGCTCGGCGACGGATTCTGGGAGCAGCCACCGACCCCCGGGGCGCAGGAGCTCTTCGGCGACCTCTACGACTGGGACGGGCTGCTGGCCGCTGCCGACACCGCCGGGTACGTGATCGACGCCGCCGACCGCTCGAGCCTCGCAGAGTGGGACCGCTTCGAGGCCGCGTGGACGGCGGGGCCGACCGCCACCGGTGACGTGGCGCTCCGGGCCGAGGGCGCGCGCAGAGCCGAGGAGTACCGGGAGGTCTATCGCGGCGTGCTCGGGTTCGCCTGGCTGCAGCTCCGGCGGCGCTGAGCGGGCTAGATCACTGCACCGAACGGTTGGCCCCAGGTGCGCGTTCGGGGACGAACTTCCTGTGAGTTATCCATCGCCGTGCCGGCTACCCGCGGGCGCATGCGATCGGTGGTTGGAGCGGGGCCCTTCAGGGCCTCGCAAGACGTTCTGCTGTCCCGCGGTCCAGGCTTTACACGGTGGGCCTACGCCTCCCGCACACCGACGGGCCTAGACGTTCGTTGTCGTCGATCCCCTGCTCTGGTGAGGGCCGAACTCCTGGTGAGGCCCTGAAGGGCCTCACTCCGCTCTTGTCGGGGCACGAGCTCGTTGTGCCTTGGTGATGGCCGTGCCCCACTCCGCTCTTGTCGGGGCACGAGCTCGTTGTGCCTTGGTGATGGCCGTGCCGGCCACCCGCGGGCGAATGCGATCGGTGGTTGGAGCGGGGCCCTTCAGGGCCTCGCAAGACGTTCTGCTGTCCCGCCGTCCAGGCTCCTACACGGTGGGCCGACGCCTCCCGCACACCGACGGGCCTAGACCTTCGTTGTCGTCGACCCCCTGCTCTGGTCAGGGCCGAACTCCTGGTGAGGCCCTGAAGGGCCCCACTCCACTCTTGTCGGGGCACGAGCTCGTTGTGCCTTGGTGATGGCCGTGCCGGCCAGCGACGGGCGGGCGCAATCGGTGATTTCCCATCAGTCCCTGAAGGGAACCCACTGCGCCCAGAGCCGCGCCTGCGCTCCAGCGCCGCTCGCTTCCGACGCGAGAGGCGAAGCGGGGCCCTTCAGGGCCTCGCAAGGCGTTTCAGCCTGTGATCCGCAATCGGAGCGCCGTCGTGACACCGCGTCACCTGCCTCTGAGATCGCGCACGTCGCCCGCTCAGTGTTCCCCACCGACGACGATCGGCAGCTTCGTGGCCACCACAGGCCGCCCGTCGCGCTCGTACACGACATCGACCGAGTCGTTCTTGCCGTACGAACCCGAGATCCCGAGCAGCATCGACGTCCACTTGCGCGCACCGAGCTTGCCCTCCTCCCGTAGCTCGGTGTCGAAGACGAGCGCTCCTCCGCGCACGACGAAGTCTCGCCCCTCGATCTGTGGCACCCCGTTCAGGAAGACCTCGAAGGGACGCACGAGATCTGACGGGAGTTGCACCGTCGCACTCCGCTGCAGCCCGTCGGACACGCCAATAGAATGACGAATCGCGTGCGCCAAACAGGTCAGCATCGGAGAGGAGAGCGGTGAGTTCCGTGACACACGAGCCCCGTGGCGCCCGCTCGTGGCGTGACGGGGCGGTCGCCAGCTGGATCACCTCCCTCGATCACAAGCGGATCGGCGTCATGTACGTCGCCGCCGCGGGAGTCTTCACCGCCGTCGCCCTGGTCGTGACGGTGCTCATGGCCACACAGCACCTGCGACCCGATCTCTCCATCGTCACCGGCAACGCGTATCGCGGCTCGGTCACGGTGCACGGGGTGCTCCTCGTCTTCTTCGTGCTCACCCCCCTCGTGCTCGGGCTGGCCACGGCGCTCGTGCCGCTGCAGATCGGCGCGCGCGGCATCACCCACCCGGGCCTGGTAACCGTGGCCTTCTGGCTGCTCGTCTTCGGCGGTCTCGCGTTCACGCTGTCCGCGCTCGGATCGGGCGGCACCGGCCGCTCCGCCTGGACCGCGTACCCGCCGCTCTCGCTGGCCGGAAGCGGCAACGGTGAGGAGCTGCTGCTGCTGGGGCTGCTCCTCGCGACGCTCGCTGTGGCGCTCACCGCGACCTGCCTGCTGCGCACGATCCTCCGTCTGCGCGCTCCAGGGATGGGCTGGGGCAACGTGCCCGCGTTCACCGTCTCCATCGCCGTCTACGCCGCCGCCGCGCTCCTGGCCTCCCTGGTCAGCATCGGCGGGCTGGTGCTGACGCTGATCGCACGCGAGTCCTCCGGCACGCTCGACTTCCTCACCGACGGCCAGACTCCCGTCCTGCGCGACGCCACGTTCTGGCTGTTCGGGAACCCGGGCGCGTACCTGCTGCTGATCCCCGCGATCGGCATCACGGGCGAGATCATCTCGGTCTTCGCCGGACGCGTCAGGCTCGGCGGCACGGCGCTTCGCTCCTTGCTCGCCCTGTTCGCGGTCTCGCTCGGCCTCGTGTGGCTGCACCACACGCTCTCGGTCTCGCAGGGCACGCGGCCGGCCACGATCCTGCTCGTCCTCGCTCTCGTCGTGGCCGTGCCCGGCGCCGTCGTGCTCATCGCCCTGGCCCGCGGAGCGGCGGCGGGGCTGGGTGGGCGGCCGGCTGCACCGCTGCCGTGGGCCCTCGGAGCCACCGTGCTCGCCGCCCTCGGCGGGCTCTCCGGCCTCTTCCTCGCGATCTGGGGCTCCGATCGCGATCTCCGAGGAACAGCGTTCGCCACGGGTCACGCCCACCTGATCCTGTTCGGGCCACTGCTCTTCGCGCTGGCAGCCGGCCTCGTCTACTGGTGGCCGAAGCTGACGGGCCGGTTGCTTGACGAGAAGGCGTCCCTCGGGGCCTTCGCGCGTGGCGTTCCCCTCCTTCGTGGTGCTGGCGCTGATGCAGCTCCTCGCCGGCGATGCCGGTCAGGGACGGAGCGAAGCCACCTACGACGACCGCTCCGGCCTTGCGGCGTACAACCTGATCGAGTCGCTCGCCGGGTACGGGGTCTCTCTCGGGTTGCTCGTCCTGCTCGCAGCGGCCCTCCGCTCCGTGCTGGCCGGGCGCCGCGCCGGGAACGATCCGTGGCGGGCGGACACCCTCGAGTGGTACACGACCTCACCTCCCCCGCCCCACAACTTCGACACGGTGCCCGGTGTGACCAGCTCACGGCCATTGCGCGACATCCGCAACCGGGTCGAGGGTCGCGGTGGCGGCTGATCGCCCCACGCTCGCCGCGGGCCCGTTCCTGCGGCTGACCGCCCTTGGCGGGGCCGCCGCGGCCGCCGCTGTCGTCGTCAGTGCGGCCTCCGGGCTCGACGCCGGCCACTGGGGCGCCGCGCTGCTCGGGCTCGCGTTCCAGATCGCCCTCGCACTGGCTGCCTGGTACTCGTATCCGCAACTCCGGGTCTCCGCCTTCTCTGCCCTCGCGCTCTTCCTCACCGCGATCGCCACCGGCGGCCTCGTAGCTCTCGCAGACGACGCCCCGTGGTCCGTGGGACTGCACGTCGGTGCGGCCGGAGCGGCCCTCGGCGCGTGCCTGATCTCGTTCTCGCTCTCCTTCCGGGGTGAGAGGGTCACCCGCGGGGCGTTCCGCGACTATCTGACGCTGACCAAGCCGCGTGTCATGTCCCTGCTCCTGCTCACCGGGATCGCCGGGATGTTCGTAGGCGCCGGCGGCCTGCCGCCGCTCGTCGAGCTGGCCGCGCTCGTGGTCGGCCTGGCCCTGGCCTGCGGTGGGGCGGCTGCGTTCAACCACGTCCTCGACGCCGACATCGACAAGCTCATGGGGAAACGAACCGCCAGTCGTCCCGTGGCCGCAGGACGGCTCATCGCCCCCCGCGCGATCGAGTTCGGTCTTGCCCTCTCCGCGTTCTCGTTCGCCCTCCTCGCCTCCGCGAACGACGTGCTGACCGCACTCCTGGCCCTGGCGGGCAACCTCTTCTACGTCCTCGTCTACACCCGCTGGCTCAAGCGCTCGACCGACCTGAACATCGTCATCGGTGGGGCGGCAGGCGCCATCCCGCCGCTCGTCGGGTACGCCGCCGGCAGTGGCAACCTCGGCTGGCCGGCGCTCTGGCTGTTCGTGATCGTCTTCCTGTGGACGCCGCCGCACTTCTGGGCGCTGGCGCTGATGATCAAGGAGCACTACGCGAACGCGAGCGTGCCGATGCTCCCCGTCTCACGCGGGGACGCAGAGACGAGGCGGCAGATCCTGCTCTACTCGGTCGCCATGGTCGCGTTCACGCTCGTCGTCGGACTGTCGCTCGGCCCCGTGTACACGATCGGCGCGCTGGCACTCGGCGCGGTGTTCCTGCTCCTGGCCTGGCAGCTCCGCCGGGACGCCTCCCGACGGCGCGCAGCCGTGCTGTTTCACTACTCCCTGCTCTACCTGGCGCTCCTCTTCGTTGTCGCCGCGATCGACCCGCTCGTCGTCTGAACCAGGCGAATACCGCGAAATCGCCGCGAATGCGACCCTCGCATCCCCCAAACGAGGGAGGCCCGACCACCGTTCGGTGCCGACAAGCATAGAGCCATGCGAACCCTTCGCCTTCTCACCATCGCCGCCCTCGCACTCACGATCGTCTCGTCCGCTCTCGCGGGCGGCGCCGCGAAGGGCCCGCGCAAGTCCAACGCCCCGAAGAACCTCAAGGCCTTCCTCTTCAAGCCAAGCGACCCCGCGCGCAAGAGCTTTGCGCGTACACCGTCCTTCTCCTGGTCACCCGTCCGTGGAGCGCTCTGCTACGAGTTCGAGCTGGGCACGAGCCGTGGCTTCGGCGAGAACTCCCTCGTGTGGTCGAACGTGCAGTACGGCGTCGGCGGCACCCCCTCCTGCAAAGCCGTGCCACGGGCCGGTGCCGCAGACGCGGCCGCCGGAACGGGCACGACGCCGCCGACGACCGATGCCGGCACGGACAATACGACGACCGACCTGCTCTCCGACACGATCCCGCCGCTCCGCGTCCCGGCAGTCTCCGTGGACGTCGCGCTCCCCTGGTTCACCGGCAACCCCTACGCCCTGTACGCCCGAGTGCGCGCAGTCACGTTGAACGGCGCCACCGGCTGGAGCAAGCCGTTCGGCTTCAACATGCGCTGGGAATCCACCCCCACCCCGCTCAAGGGTGAGGCCGGGCTCGTCCGCTGGTCGCCCGTCGAGGGTGCAACCGGCTACCAGGTCTGGTACCTCGATGCCGGCAAGTCGTTCGCCACATCGACGAATGTCGCCGACCAGCGCGAGTTCTACGCCTTCCACGACTCGCCGGAGTGGATCACCACTGTTCGCTGGCGTGTGCGAGCGATCCGCAACGTGTTCGGCTCGCTCCCCAACGGTCTCCCCGCGGTCACGTACGGGCCCTGGAGCCCGGTGTACACGCACACCAATCCCGCCTTCGAGACCGGCCCCATGAAGATCAAGCTCGCGGTGTCGGACAAGATCTCGAACGGCGCCAAGCAGGCGGCTCACGAGCTGATGCCGGGCGTCACCTTCTCGGGGACGACCAGCCTCGCCGGCACGGAGGCACGGTTCTTCCGGTTCTACGCCTTCACCGACAAGGACTGCGTCAACGTCGTCTTCAAGGGCTCCGTGGTCGCCGGGCCCGCGTACGCGCCGCGCTCGACCGGCCCGCTCGAGCTGCCCACGAAGCCCGACGACGTCACGAAGGCCAGCGCGAAGTTCCTGGCTGACGTCAATGAGCAAAAGGGCACGATCACCGCCGACGGTGCCCAGGTCGTCCCGAACGAGAACACCAAGGGCGTCGACGGCGCCACCGACACCCGGACGGTCGTCAACGCCAAGATCGATCTTCCCGACATCGATTTCCCGACGACCCGCTACTACTGGACGGTCGTCCCGGTCTTCGGCTTCGTCGACGAGGACGACAACATCGTGTGGTCGGACCTCGATCTCCCGCAGGACGCCTGCGCCAAGGGCCGACGCGACAGCTTCGGCAAGGAGAGCGACCCGGTCGTGACCGTTGGCAACGGTGTCCCCTTCGTCAGCGGCCTCTCACCCAAGGGCCGCATGGTCGCCGCCCGCACGAAGCGGCCGGCACTGTACGGCACGCCGCTCGTCACCTGGCGTCCGGCCACGGCGGCGGACGCGTACGAGATCCAGTGGTCGCACACGCGGTACCCGTGGCGCGCCGCCGGCTCACACCGCACGTACGCCACGTCGGCCCTCCTCGACCTCAAGCCGGGCACGTGGTACTACCGGGTTCGCGGTCTGAACACGGGTGCCCTGGCCAAGCCGGAGATGACCTGGTCGACCCCGGTGCGCATCAAGATCACCGCGCCGACGTTCTCGGTCAGGGCCGGGTAGCCCGCTACCCACCAGCCTGTTCGCGTTATGGTCGGGGCCCGCATGGGCCCCGACCTCGTTCTGGCACTGCAACTGGCCGACGCCGCCGACGTGGTGTCTCTCCCGCGCTTCAAGGCCCGCGACCTGGAGGTGGCGACCAAGCCCGACCTCACCCCCGTCACCGACGCCGACCACGCCGTCGAGCGCACCCTGCGGAAGCTGCTGGGCGCCGCCCGTCCCGCCGACGGGATCCTCGGCGAGGAAGAAGGCGTTTCGAGGGGAGCGGCCGACCGCCGCTGGATCGTCGACCCGATCGACGGCACACGGAACTTCTCGCGCGGGATTCCCGTGTGGGCCACGCTGATCGCGCTGGAAGAGAACGGGGAGCTCGCGGTCGGCGTCGTCTCGGCCCCCGCGCTCGGCAAGCGCTGGCACGCCGAACGGGGCGGCGGGGCGTGGACCGGTGGCCAGCGGATCGGCGTCTCTGCGGTTCGCGCCGTCGAGGACGCGGTGCTCAGCTTCACCTTGGGGGAGCCGGGGACGGAGCTCGCCCTCCGAGCCTGGCATTCCCGGGGCTTCGGAGACTTCTGGGCGCACATGCTCGTGGCCGAGGGTGCGGTGGACGGCGCCATCGAGGCGAGGGGCGTCGCCGTCTGGGATCTGGCCGCGATCCAGGTGATCGTCGAGGAGGCCGGCGGACGGCTCACGGACGCAGCGGGCGAGCGGAGGATCGACTCGGGAACCGCCGTCTCCTCCAACGGGCCGCTGCACGCTGCCCTGCTCTCGGCCGCGAACGGGTCCTAGCGATCTCGACCGGAGCTAGCGCTTGAGGCGGGTGACCGCAGCCTCGTACACCGGGTCGCGGTCGAGCGTCTCCAGCTCTTCGGAGAGGAGATCACTGCCGCCAGGGCCCTTGCCTGTGGGCGGCGGCAGCGGAAGGCCGTCCAGCCGTACGGCGCGCATCCGCTCCGCCGGTCTGTGGCCGAGCTCGATACGTCGCTTCAGTCGCGAGCGGAGCCAGCCTGCGACGAGCATGGCGTCGGCCTCCGGGCTGTCGATGTCGACCCTCCTCACGGTCTTGATGCCGGGCCAGGCTTCGGCCAGCCGCGCACGCCAACCGAGCGAGCGCCGGTACGCGATGTCCGACACGGCGACGCGCGGGAACAGCCGCTGCAGCCGCAGCGCCGACGCGTCGAGGCTCGCCCACTCGGCCGTGTCGACGACCAGCCTGTCAGCCAGGCCGGTGAGCTCACGGAGGGCGTTCCCGTCCCAGTCCGGCTCGCCGCGCCAGCGGCAGAAGACGGGCAGGTCTGAGACGAGCAGCGGTAACACGACGGACGCAGGGTGCTCGGCCGAGCGGCCGCGAAGCCGCACCTCGATCACCTCCGAGAGCACCTCGCGCCCGCCGCCGGTGGCGAAGTCCTTGACCGTGGCCGTAGCCTCGACGCCGTCGCGCTTGGCGGGCTCCGGGACGAGCACGATCGTCCGCGCCGGGTGCCGCTCCTCGAGGCCGGCGAGTGTGGCCTTGGCGCGATCGAGCCACTGGGGCGGCGCCCACACGAGATGCGTCATGGTGCTCAACCGCAACTCGGGAAGGTTGTCCCGCTCCTGTCGGCGGCGCTGCCGCGCGAGGGAGCGCTCGATCTCGCGGACGACGGTCACGGACGCACCCGCGTCAGTGGCGGCGCCAGGAGCGCCCGTCGGCGTGGAGCAGATCGTCCGCCTGACGCGGCCCCCAGGTGCCGGCCTCGTAGTTGGGGAAGGAGATCGTGTCGCGCTGCCATCCGGCGACCATCGCGTCCACGAGCTTCCACTGCTCGTCCACCTCGTCCTCGCGGGTGAAGAGGGTCGCGTCCCCGAGCATGGCGTCCAGGATCAGGCGCTCGTAGGCCTCGGGCAGCCCTTCACGGAAGGCGCCGCCGTAGACGAAGTCCATGTGCACCGTGCGGATCTGCATGCCGGCGCCGGGGACCTTGGCGCCGACGGCGAGTGACACGCCCTCGTCCGGCTGCACATGGATGAGCAGGACGTTGGGACGCAATCCGTCGCCGGCGATCTCCGCGAACGGAGGATGCGGGGCGCGCTGGAACTGGATGGCGATCGTCGTCTCGCGTCGCGCCAGTCGCTTGCCGGCGCGGACGTAGAACGGCGTGCCGGCCCAGCGCCAGTTGTCGATCTGCAACTTGGCCGAGATGTAGGTCTCGGTCAGCGAGCCTGGAGCGACCCCGGCCTCCTCGCGGTAGGACGGCACCTCGGTTCCCTCCACCCAGCCGCGCCCGTACTGGCCGCGAACCACCGAGCGCGGGCCCGGGGTGTGCAAAGCCCGCAGCACCTTGACCTTCTCGTTGCGCACCGACTCGGCCGTGAAGTCGATCGGCGGCTCCATGGCGGTGAGCGCCAACAGCTGCAGGAGATGGTTCTGGAAGATGTCGCGGATCGCACCGGCCTGCTCGTAGAACGATGCTCGACCCTCGATCCCCATCGACTCGGCCACGGTGATCTGCACGTGGTCGATGAACTGGCGGTTCCAGATCGGCTCGAAGATGCCGTTGGCGAAGCGCAGCGCCAGCATGTTCTGGACGGTCTCCTTGCCCAGGTAGTGGTCGATGCGGAAGATCTCGTCCTCCGTGAACCAGCGACGTACGAGGGAGGTGAGCGCCTGCGCGGACGGCAAGTCGTGTCCGAACGGCTTCTCCACGATCAGTCTCGTCCAACCGACTCCGTCTCGCCGTTCGCCGATCTCTCGCACCACCGTCTCGAACGCCTGAGGCGGGACGGCCAGGTAATGAAGACGATTGCCGCCGGTGCCGAGCGTCCGGTCGAGCTCGGCGAGCGTGTCGCCCACCGTGTCTTCACCGGCGTCGCTCGAGAAGTCGGTCGCGACGTAGCGGACGTTCCTGGCGAGCGCATCGAAGACGTCGGTCTGGTACGGATCGCGTGCGTACGCCTTGATGTGCTGGCGCATGGCGGAGACGAACTGCTTCGTCGACTGCTCGGAGCGCGCGACACCGACGATGGCGAAGCGCTCGGGGAGCAGGCGCCGGTAGGCGAGAGCGTAGAGCGCCGGCAGCAGCTTGCGCTTGGTCAGGTCGCCTGAGGCGCCGAAGATGGTGACGACGCAGGGATCCGGGCGGCGCCGAAGCCCCAGCCCTTCGGCCAGGGGGTTCTTGGCACCGTCGCCGCTCACGCCGCCTCGAACATCCTCGTCTTGGCCACGATGCCGTCCAGCAGCTGCCGGAACGCGTCCGCGAACTTGTCCACGCCTTCCTGCTCGAGGACGGCGACCACGTCGTCGTAGTCGACCCCGGCCTCGGCCAGCTGTTCGAGCAGCGCGTGTGCGTCCGCGAGCCCTTCGCCGATCGTGGCGCCACGGACCTCGCCGTGATCCTGGAAGGCCTTGACCGTCTCCATCGGCATGGTGTTCACGGTGTGTGGCCCGGCGAGCTCCTCGACGTAGATCACGTCACGGTAGTCGGGGTTCTTGGTGGAGGTGGACGCCCACAGGCAGCGCTGCGGCCGGGCGCCCTTCCCGGCCAGGTAGTCCCAGCGCTCACCGGAGAACACGTTGCGCCAATGCTCGTACGCGAGCTTGGCGTTGGCCACGGCGAGCTTGCCCTGGAGGTCGGTGCGGCCGGCCTCGGCCAGCCGCCCGTCGGCCTCCGAGTCGACGCGCGAGACGAAGAAGCTGGCCACCGAGCTGACGGCGTGCGGGTTCCCGCCCGCCGCCACGAAGCGCTCCACGCCGCGGATATAGGCCTCCGCCACGGCTGCGTACCGCTCGAGGGAGAAGATGAGCGTGACGTTGATCGACTTGCCCTTGGCGATGCAGTCCTCGATCGCGCCGAGCCCGATCTGGGTGGCCGGGATCTTCACGTAGAGGTTGGGTCGCCCGATCTCGGAGTGGAAGCGCATCGCCTGGGCGAACGTCGCCTCGCGGTCGTACGCGAGCGTGGGATCGACCTCGAGGGAGACGTAGCCGTCCACGCCACCGGTGCCGTCGAACACCGGGCGCATGAGATCGCAGGCGGCGCGGATGTCGTCCATGGCCAGCTGGAAGAACAGCTCGACCGGGTCGGAGACGGTGCCTGCCAGCTCGTGCAGCTGCGCATCGTAGAGGTCGCCCTCGGCGAGTGCCTTCTGGAAGATTGTGGGGTTGGAGGTGACTCCGGTCACCGCATCCTCGCGCATCAGGCGTGCGAGCTCCCCGGACTGGATCATCTCGCGCGAGAGCGAGTCGATCCAGACGCTGACGCCGGACTCGGACAGGGTGTGCAGACGGGACTGGCTCAAGGGAACCTCCTCGGTTGTTCTGAACTCAGGTGAGGGCGCGGGCGGCGTCGGCTACTGCGGACGCGTTGAGCCCGAGCTCTTCGAAGATGCGCTCGGCCGGCGCCGAGGCACCGAAGCGGTCGATGCCGAGCGAGCGGCCGTGCGGGCCGACAAAACGTTCCCAGCCGAAGGTGATGCCGGCCTCAACGGACAGGCGGCGCGTCACGGCCGGCGGAAGAACCTCGTCGCGGTAGTCCTGGGCCTGCGCCTCGAACAGCTCGAAGCAGGGCAGGGAGACGACCCGCGGGTTGCCGTCGAGCTCCTTGGCCGCGGCCAGCGCCACGTGCACCTCGGAGCCGGTGGCCAGCAGGACGAGGTCGGGGGTGGCCGCGGGATCGCGCTGCCAGAGCACGTAGCCGCCGCGGAGCGCGCCCTCGACGGAGACCTCCTCGAGCGTCGGCAGCTTCTGCCGGCTGAGAGCAAGCGCCACAGGACCGTCGCTGCGTTCGATCGCCGCCTGCCAGGCGGCGGTGGTCTCGTTGGCATCCCCGGGACGGAAGTACCAGAGGTTGGGGATCATGCGGAGCGCCATGTGATGCTCGACCGGCTGATGGGTCGGACCGTCCTCCCCCACGCCGATCGAGTCGTGCGTCCAGGCCCAGACCACCGGCAGCCCGATCAGGGCGGAGAGCCGCACGGAGGGGCGCATGTAGTCGGAGAAGATGAGGAAGGTGGAGCCGAACGGCGAGAGCATGGCCGGCTCCAGGGCGATCCCGTTCACGATCGCCGCCATCGCGTGCTCGCGGATCCCGAAGGGGATGTTGCGGCCCGCATGCGTTGCGGAGAACACGCCGGAACCCTCGAACTCGGTCTTGGTGGACTCCACGAGGTCGGCGGCGCCGCCGATCATCGTCGGCGTGAACGACTTGACCGCCTGCATCACCTTCTTGCCGGCGTCGCGCGTGGCCACGCCTTCGCCGACCGGGAAGACGGGGAGGGCGTCGCGCCAGCCGTCGCGCGGCCTGCGGCGCAGATCCAGCTCGCGGTCGGCGGCGAGATCGGGGTACGCCGCAGCCCAGGCCGCCACGCGGGCCTTCCACCCGGTCTCCAGCTCGGCCCCGCGGGCCGCCACGGCCGCCATGTGCTCGCGCACCGCCGGGGCCACGGCGAAGGTGGCGTCGGGATCGAAGCCCATCGCCTCCTTGGTCGCGCGCACCTCAGCCTCGCCGAGGGGTGAGCCGTGCGCCTTCGAGGTGTCGATCGCGTGCGGAGCCGGGTAGGCGATGTGGCTGCGCACGATGACCAGCGAGGGCCGTTCGCTCTCGGCACGGGCGGCGTCGAACGCCGCTCCGAGGGCGTCGAGATCCTCCGAGTCGGCGACGTGCTGCACGTGCCAGCCGTGCGCCTCGAAGCGCATCCCCTTGTCCTCGCGGTCGTAGCTGACTGCGGTGGAGCCGTCGATCGTGATGCGGTTGTCGTCGTACACGTAGACGAGGCGGCCGAGTCCGAGCTGGCCGGCGATCGAGGCGGCCTCCATGCACACGCCCTCCATCAGGTCACCGTCGGAGCAGATCGCGTAGATCCACGAGTCGACGATGGTGTGCCGGGGCCGGTTGTAGCGCTCGGCGAGAAAGCGGTGGGCGATGGCCAGGCCGACGCCGTTGGCGAAGCCCTGGCCGAGCGGGCCCGTGGTGGTCTCGATGCCGGCGGTATGGCCGAACTCGGGATGGCCGGGCGTGCGCGATCCCCACTGGCGGAAGCTCGCGAGGTCCTCGAGCGTCAGGTCGTAACCGGCCAGGTGGAGCGAGGCGTACTGCAGCACGCAGGCATGGCCCGCGGAGAGGATGAAGCGGTCGCGACCCGCCCAGCTGGGGTTGGCCGGGTTGTGACGCATCTGCTCGGCGTAGAGCAGGTACGCCACGGGGGCAAGCGCCATCGCCGTGCCCGGATGCCCCGCATTCGCCTGCTGGACGGCGTCCATGGCGAGCGCGCGGATGGTGTCGATCGACTGGCGGCGGGGGTCGACGGTCATGACCGAACCATAGAGATCGACACGGTGTGCCCGATTGTTACCGCTCCGGGATCAGGCCCCCACGTCCCGGGTCGGCCGTGGGGTTCGGCCGTGGGGCCAGGGCTCCCATATCCCACACGTCCCGGGTCTGCCGTGGGGTCAGGCCTCCCATGTCCCACATCCCCGGCAAGCCGGGGAAGCAAGACCCTGGGCCCGTGGGAGGCCTGACCCCAGGTGGGACGCGGCAGGCCTGTGGGACGTGGGAGGCCTGACCCCAGGTGGGACGCGGCAGGCCCGACCCCGCGCTGGTCCGCTTGACTGCTGACCATGCGCTTCTCCCGTATCGTCGCCGACCTCCCGCTGGCCGTTCCCTTCGTGGGCCCCGAGGCGCTCGAGCGGGCGCGCGGCAGGCCGTTTCGGGCACGGCTGGGATCGAACGAGAGCCCCTTCGGGCCGAGCCCGGCAGCGGTCGAGGCCATGGCCAGGGCGGCGGCGGCGAGCTGGATGTACAGCGACCCGGAGAGCCACGACCTGCACGAGGCGCTGGCGGAGCACCTGGGGATCGAGCGCGAGCACGTGGTGGTGGGTGAGGGCATCGACGCACTCCTGGGATACACGGTGCGCTGCTTCGTGGATGCCGGCGACCCGGTTGTGACGTCACTCGGGGCCTACCCGACCTTCACGTACCACCTCGTCGGCCACGGGGCCAACGTGATCACCGTTCCCTACCGCGACGACCGCGAGGATCTCGGCGGCCTGCTCGAGCACGTCCTCGACACAAACGCCCGGCTCGTGTACCTGGCGAACCCCGACAACCCGATGGGCTCCTGGTGGAGCGCGGCCGAGGTGGAGGCGTTCGCCGAGCGCCTGCCGCCGGAGACTCTGCTCGTGCTCGACGAGGCCTACGCCGAGTTCGCGCCTCCCGGCACGATCCCCCCGAGCGCGGCGCTCCTCCGGCGCGCGCTGCGCCTCCGTACCTTCTCCAAGGCGCACGGCATGGCCGGCGCTCGCATCGGCTATGCCTTCGGGCCGACCGCTGTTGTCGAGCGGTTCGAGGCGATCCGCAACCACTTCGCCGTCAACCGCATCGCCCAGGCCGGGGCTCTCGCGGCGCTCGCCGACACCGATCATGTGGCGCACGTCCTACGCGAGGTCGAGTCTGCGAAAGCACGGATCGCTCAGATCGTCACCGAGGCGGGGTTGACGGCCCTGCCCTCGGCCACGAACTTCGTCGCTGTCGATTGCGGTGGTGGCGACCTCGCTCGCGCTCTGCGCGAAGCTCTGGCCGAGCGCGACGTCTACGTCCGCATGCCCGGGGCGCCACCCCTCGACCGCTGCATCCGCGTCACCGTGGGGGACGCCGCCTCGCTCGACGTCTTCGAAGCGGAGCTCCCCGAGGCGCTCCACACGTCCGGGCTTCGCCCGTAGGCGGTTTCCTGCCGCAAGCCGCGCGTCCACCGTGAGGGCTCTGCCCGTACGGCGAATGCCGACACACAGGACCGCTGAACGTCGCCTACGGGCAAGCCCGCACGCTTGCTCGACCGACTCCGCACCGAGCGCGCGCTCCGCCCGCACCGCGCGTCGCCGCATCTTCCGTGAAGGCCGGTGCGTGCCAGAGGCCGTCGCGCGCCGTGCGGGCACAGCCCGCATGTGAGCCGGAGGCCAGCCCGCCCGCGCACGTAGCCTTCTCTCGCGGTGTCCATTCCCTTGCACGCGACAACGATCGAGCGGTGCCACCGGGCCGCTTGCGGCCCCTCCGCGAAGCGGAGCCTGGCGCCCAACGGAACGACCGGCCGCGCAGCGGCCGATCGTTCGACAGCTAGTGCGGCCAACACCACCCTGGCGGAGCCCCCGGTACGACGTTTGGGGAGGCCGCACTAGATGGCCGTGCTGGTTGCGTCCAATCTCCGCAAGGAGCATTCCGGCGACCCCCTCTTCGACGGGGTCTCCTTCACGCTGCGCCGGCGCGACCGGCTGGCGCTCGCCGGTGCGAACGGCACCGGCAAGACGACGCTCCTTCGCTGCCTCGTCGGGGAGACGTCGCTGCAGGGCGGCGAGGTGGCAATCGCCAAGGACACGAGGATCGCCCTGCACGATCAGCGTCCGCCCCGCGACCAGGGCCTGTCCCTGCGGGAGTATGCGTTGTCGGGCGCCGCCGATCTCCTCGCGATCGAGGAGGAGCTGCAACGGCTGGAGCAGGCGATGGCCGCGGGAACGCACGACGAGCGGACGCTGCGCCGCTACAGCCAGGCGCAGGCCCGGCTCGAGCACGCCGGCGGCTGGGCGTGGCGCGATCGAGCAGCCTCGGTGCTGCGTGGCCTCGGCTTCGCCGACGCCGAGCTCGACCGCCCGCTGGAGACGTTCTCAGGCGGGGAGCTGACGCGCGCCTCTCTCGGCCGGGCGCTCGCGGGCGACCCGGATCTGCTGCTGCTCGACGAGCCCACGAACCATCTGGACATCGAGAGTCTCGAATGGCTGGAGCGAGAGCTGACCACCACCGACGCTGCGGTCATCCTGGTCGCCCACGACCGCTGGTTCCTGGAGGCCGTGACCACCGCCGTGCTCGAGCTGGGCGGCCCCAAGCCGTTCTTCTTCGACGGCCCGTGGCACGACTGGCGTCGTGAGAAGGCGGCCCGCGCCTCCGCCGTGGCCACGACCCTCGATCGGGTCTCGGACGACATCGAACGGCTCGACCGCTTCGTGCAGCGGTTCCGCTACAAGAAGTCCAAGGCCAAGCAGGCGCAGGCCAAGCTCACGCAGATCGCCCGGCTGGACAAGGAGCGCAGGCAGGCAGCGCAGGAGCTTCAGGCGCTGACCAAGAAGCGGCGCACGCTCGGCTTCGAGTTCATCAAGCCGCCGCGCTCCGGGCGCATGGTGCTCGAGGCGGACGGTCTGGTCATCTCGGCGGGTACCAAGCGCCTGCTGGAGGGCGCCTCGCTGGCGATCGAGCGCGGAGAGCACGTGGCCCTCGTGGGACCGAACGGCTCGGGCAAGACGACGCTGTTGGAGACCCTGCTCGGGGAGCGCACCCCGGAAGCCGGCTCGATCCGGCTCGGGCATGGTGTCGTGCCCGCGTACTTCTCGCAGCACGATTCGGAGTTGCCCAAGACCGGCTCCATCCTCGACGCCACGGTGGCCGCCACGGGGCTGCAACGACCGCAGGCGCAGACGCTGCTCGGCCGCTTCCTGTTCTCGGGTTGGGAGACACACGAGAAGGCCGTCTCCGTGCTCTCGGGAGGCGAGCGGCGCCGGCTGGCGCTGGCGCTGCTGGTCGCCTCGGGTGCGAACTTCCTCATCCTCGACGAGCCGACCAACCACCTCGACCTGGAGAGCCGGGAGTCGCTGGAGGCGGCGCTCGAGGCCTTCCCGGGGACGGTGCTGCTCGTCTCGCACGACCGCGCCGTCCTGGACGCCGTCCCCGACCGGATCGTCGCGGTCGAGGATCACGCCCTTCGCTCGTACGACGGGGGCTGGGCAGATCTGCAGCGCGAACGAGAGCTGGATCGCGAGCCTCAGCCTGCGGCTGCAGTCGCAAGGCCTACGAAGGAGACGAAGGCGAAGACGCCCGTGCGGAAAGGCCCGAGCGAGCTGGAGCGCGTCGAGCGGCGGATCGCCGAGCTCGAGCGGCGGATCGAGACGCTCGAGGGGAAGCTCGCCACCGACTGGACCGACCTGGGCACGCTCACCGCGCACCGGGCCGCGCGAGACGAGTTGCAGCGGCTGCTGGCCGAGTGGGAGGTCCTCTTCGAGTCAGCCGAGGTGTGACCCCCCGGTCGGCGGCAGCGTACACGGGGTATGCAAACGATGGTGATGACGCGTCCGGTAGCGACCAACGAGCGGGTGACGACATTCGCGGAGGCGGCCCAGAGCCACCTGGACGACGTGTTCGGCTACCTGCTCTACCTGTGCCGCGACCGCGAGACGGCAGAGGATCTGACGAGCGCCACGTTCGAGAAGGCGCTGCGCATCTGGGATCGCTTCGATCCCCGCCGGGGCTCGGCCAAGACCTGGCTGCTCGGCATGGCACGTACAACGGCGCTCGATTGGTTCCGCGCCGAATCGCGGCGCAGACGGCGCGAGGAGGCGACCGCCCGGCCGGAGCTCGTGGAGGAGTCATTCATCGACGGTCTCTCGCCCGATCTGGAACGTGCCTTGGCGGTGCTCACCGCGGGTGAGCGTGAGGTGATCGCACTCCGGGTCGTGCTCGATCTGGAGACAGAGGCGGCCGCCCGCGTGCTCGGGATCAGTCCCACTGCGGTGACCACCAAGCTGAGCAGAGCCTTGAAACGACTCGAAGAGAGGATTGACCCACGATGAGCTCGGTTGACGTGATCCAGGAACTGCGGGCGGCACGGCCGACCGCTTCGGATGTGCTCCGCCTGCAGGTGGAGTCACTTGCCGAGACCACCGCGGCCGGGCGGACGACGACGCCGCGCGGCTGGTTCTCGCGGCGGCGCCTGCTGGTGGCGATGCCACTGGCGGCGAGCCTCGCGCTGGCGGCGGCGGCCGGCATCGGCCTCAACGACGGGTGGCGCTCCGCGCCGTTGCAGACGGCGACCGCGGACTTCAGGCAGGGTGAGCGCACGGCAGAGCCGACGGAGCTGCCGACCAACGCTTACGGGCAGCCGCTAGTCGGTAGCGACGGAGGGGCCGAGACCGGCGCCACCGCGGATCAGGCCGCAGCGCAGAGCAAGGCGGGTGCCGCTGCAGGTGGAGCAGCACCCGATGCCACGCCCGGCCGCGCGCAGCGCTACTCGGCCAGCCTCACCATCCAGGTCGCGGACACGGACGCGCTCGCCGCGGCCACCAAGCGCGCCCAGGATACGGCTCGCACGCTCGGCGGCTACATCGTCAGCGTGCAGTACGCCACCGGCACCGAGGGCACCGCGTCGTTGACGCTCAAGGTGCCGACGGCGAAGGTACAGGAGGCGATCGGTCAGCTCACCGGGCTCGGCAAGATCCTCGGGCAGCAGGTGCAGATCGACGACCTCCAGGTGCCGCTCGATCAGACGGTGCAGCGAATCGAGAGCCTGGTCGGCCAGATCACGGCACTGACCACGCGGCTCCAGGACGGGTCGCTCGACGATCCGACGCGCCTCACGCTCCAGTCCCGTCGCAGCCGGTTGCAGGCCGAGCTGCGTTCGCTCCGCCAGAGCCGGGCGGCCATCAACTCCGAGGCGCGCTATGCCACGCTGCAACTGCAGCTCGTCACCGACCAGGAGTCGATCGTGACGCCGGCCGTCCCCTCGCGGTTCGACCGCGCGCTCGACCGCACGGTGGACATCCTCGCCTGGGAGGCGTTGGCGGTGCTCTACGTCGCCGTGATCGCGGCCCCGATCGCCATCGTGCTCGCCGCCCTCTGGTTCGGGCGGCGGACGGTGCGGCGGCGAAGCGACGACGAGCTGCTCGCCTCCAACTGACTACACCGGGAAGAGCGTGCGACCCACGGGTCGCACGCTCGGGCCGGCGCTGTCAGTCGGTGGTCAGGGTGGCCACCAGCGCCTCGGCGACGACGCGCAGCGGCTTCCCGGAGATCTGGCTGGCCTTCCGCAGCCTGGCGAAGGCCTCCTGCTCGGTGAGGCCTTCCCGATCCTGCAGGATCCCCTTCGCCCGCTCGATCACCTTGCGGGCGGCGAGTGCCTCACCAAGCGACGCAGCCTCGGCTCGCAACGCCGCAAGCTCCTCGTGCCGGGCCCGCGCCGTCGCGATCGCCGGCAGCAGATCGCTCTCCCGGAACGGCTTGACGAGGTAGCCGAACACCCCGGCCTCGACGGCGCGCGAAACGATCTCAGCTTCGCCGTAGGCGGTGACGATGACGATGGGCACAGGCCGCTCCTCGAGGATGCGCCGCGCGGCGTCGATTCCGTCCAGCTTGGGCATGTTCACGTCGAGTAGGACGAGATCCGGCTCGGTCTCCCGCGCCAGAGTCACCGCCTCCTCGCCGTCGCGCGCCTCGCCACAGACCTCGAAGCCGCTGCGTTCGAGCAGGTCGCGGAGATCGAGCCGAATGATCGACTCGTCCTCGGCGATCAGGATGCGCATACGACCATTAGACCGTGAACCGGACGACGGCGCGCAGGCCAGGAGTGTCAGCGAGCTCGAGCGAGCCGCTCAGCTCGTCCCGCACGAGAGCCCGGACGATCGAGAGCCCCGTCCCGTCGCGCACCTCCCGGCCGGCCCCCTTCCCGTCGTCCTCGATCGTGAGCACTGCTTGTGTCTCGTGGTGGGTGAGCGTGAGGTGAACGTTGTCACCCCCGTGCTCGAGCGCGTTGCCGAGCAGCTCGCAGAAGACGAGGGCGAGTGCCGTGGCTCGGCTGCCGGCGAGCGTGGAGTCGTCGAGGTCGGCGGTCACGCGCTTCCCGGAGACGAGGCCCTGGACGAGCATCGCGCGGAGCCGTTCGAGGAGCTCGTGCAGCTCCACCGTGTCGTCGCGCTGCTCGGTCAGCACCTCGTGCACGGCGGCGATGGCCAGGATGCGGTTGACCGACTCGGTGAGCGCCTTGCGCGGATCCACGGATTCGGCCCGCGCCTGGAGGCGGAGCAGCGAGGCCACGGTCTGCAGGTTGTTCTTGACGCGATGGTGGATCTCCTGGGCGAGGACGCCGCGTAACGCCATGCGGCCGTGTTCGAGCGCGACGGCCGCCTGATGGGCGATCGCCTCGAGCAGCCGGGTGTCCTCGGCGGAGAACGGGGTGTCGCGGTCGACGACGAGCTCGCCGATCGTTCTGCCCTTCCAGCGCAGCGGCATGCGCACCGCGTGCTCTCCGGCGCGGCCCTCGGGCCAGGCCACCCGTCCGTCCTCGAGCACGACTGCCGCGCCGGTGGCACCGAGCGAGGCGACGGTGGTCTTGACGATCGCCTCCAGCGACTCCTCCAGGTACAGCGACTCCGAGACGGTCTCCGAGATGTGCGCCAGGGCCTCGAGCTCGTGCACCCGGCGCTGTGCGGCCTCGTAGAGCTTGGCGTGCTCGATCGTCTGACCCACCTGGGAGGCGATCGCGACGAGCAGCTCGACCTCGTCCTCGTTGAACACACGCGGCTCGCGTGTGCGGACGTTGAGCGCTCCTTCGAGCTTCTCCTTGGCCAGGATCGGCACCGCGAGGATCGACTCGTACTCCTCCTCGTGGAGGTTGGGGAAGTGCTTGAACCGCGGGTCGAGATGGGCCCGCTTCGGGATCATCACCGGCTCCCGCTCCGCGGCCGCGAACCCGGTGATCCCTTCGCCCGTGCGCATGCGCGGCGCGACCGTGGCGTCGTCGACCGAGGTACCGTGCGTGGCACGGAGCACGAGCTCGCGCGATTGCTCGTCGTAGAGGTAGACGAAGCACGCGTCGGTCTCGAACGCCGCAGCCACCTCGTGCGCGATCAGTTCGAGCACCTCCTGCACGGCGAGACTGGAGCTCACCGCATCGATCGTGCGCGTCAGCAGGCGCAGATGCCGGGAGGTGGTGTCCATCGTCTCATCCTACGAGCCGGTCCTTGCGACAGTGGACCGCCTCCTGAACAGCTGGGCTGAACTTCTTGCGAGGCCCTGAAGGGCCCCGCTCCGCCTTCTCGGCGGCCACAGCCGAGCGAGGGCAAGCCCAGTGGGTCCCTTCAGGGACTCACAAGGAGTCGTTCCTGGCCTCGCATCCGGACAGCGCGAGGCGGGCCTACGACGACTGAGGGGTCAGCGCGTCCACGAGCATCGCCAGTTCGCCGCCGCGTTCGAGCAGCGTGGAGACCTGGGCCTTCTCGGGCAGGAGGTCGGTGAGGAGGTTGGCGCCCAGGTAGAACGTGATCACCGCAAGCGCGAGCTCCGACGCCGGTGCGATCTCCCGCAGCGGGCTGCGTTCGAGCGCGCGCCCGATCGTGTGCTCGGCGAGCTCGAACCACGGCTCCATCAGCGCGGTCACACGCCTGGCCAGCTCCGGCCGCGAGACGCTGGCGCCGACCAGCTCCGCCACCACCCGCACGTGGCCCGACTCGACGTCCTCCGCGTAGTGCGCGCCGAGCTGGGAGACGAGGGCGGCCAGGGTCGTGGCCTCCTCCGCGGCCGTGCGATAGCTCTCCAGCCGCGACGCACTGGAGCTGGCGAGCGCCTCCACAAGCAGCTCGTCGACCGAGACGAAGTAGTAGAAGACGAGCGCCGGATTGACGCCCGCCAGCTCGCCGATCCCCCGCGACGACGTGTCGGCGTACCCCCGCGTCCGTAAAGACTCGAACGCCGCGGCCACGAGCTTCTCCCGCGTGTCTCCTCTGGGCCTCCCCACTTGTAATTGATCATACGCTCAAGTATTATTGAGCGCATGGTCAATAACCAGGGAGGCGCTCGGCCGAGGAGGCGGCGAGCGCTTCGGATCGGCAGCGTCGCCGGCTTCAGCGGTGTCGTCCTCGGCCTGCCGTTGACGGTTCTGGGCGCCATGGCGGTGCAGATCTACGGCCTGACCCTCTTTATCGGCGTTCCCTTTGCGTTGGGGTTCGTAGCGACCCTCCTTCATTCGCGAGGTCGAGAGGAACCGCCGTTCCACGAGTTGATCGCGGCGGCCTGGTTGGCCGTCCTTGCCCTCGGGTGCGCGCTCGTCCTGACCGCGGCGGAAGGGCTCGTCTGCCTCGTAATGGCATGGCCGCTGGCGCTTCTCCTGACCACAATCGGTTCGCTGGTCGCGCGGCTAGCTCGGAGGATGATTCGAGCGGACGCGCTCGGAGCGGTCGTCATCCTCGCCGTTCCGGGGATGTTCGCCGGCGAGGCGACGCTCGACCGGAGTCCGGCCCTCAAGGCGGTTCACACATCCGTCTTCGTCGCAGCACCTCCGGAGATCGTGTGGAGGTACATCGTCGAGGTACCACCTCTCGACCCACCCACGGAGCTGGTTTTCCGGCTGGGCGTCGCGTATCCCACCGAGGCCGTTATCGAGGGACGTGGAGTCGGTGCCATCCGGCGTTGTCGATTCACAACGGGTGACTTCGTCGAACCGATCACGGTGTGGGAGCCGGCCCGCCGCCTCGCCTTCACTGTCGCCGAGCAGCCGGAACCTCTCCGGGAGCTCTCTCCCTACGACAGGGTTCACGCGCCCCACCTAGACGGGTACCTGAGCTCGGAGCGCGGCGAGTTCCTCCTGGACCGTGTGCCCGGGGGCACGCGCCTGACCGGGACGACGTGGTATCGCAACCACATGTGGCCGGAGCGGTACTGGACCTTCTGGTCGGACCGGATCCTCCACCAGATCCACGGGCGGGTCCTGCGTCACGTCAAACAGCTGGCCGAACAACCGCCCCCACGCGCAGATCAGGCGGACAGGAACGCCCCCGGACCTCCGACTGTGCAACAGACCGCTGAAAGGTCACGGTCGGTCGTCCTTCGGGATTCGCGGTAGCGTCGTCCCTCGTGAGCGGCACCGGAGTCACTGACGCAGCCGTCCTCGCCGCGGTCGCGGCCGAGACCGGGGCAATGGAGGCGCACCTCGCCGAGCTCGTGGCTGCGCCCACCGTGCTCGGGAACGAGGAGCCGGGGCAGGTGCTGATGGAGGAGGCGTTCCGCTCGGCGGGGCTGGAGACGCGGAGCGTCCCGCTCGACGCGGAGGCGCTGCGCGGCCACCCGCTGGCCTCGCCGTTCAGTTGGACCGTGGACGGGAAGCGGAACGTCGTCGGCACCTGGGCGGGCGCAGGTGAGGGACGCTCGCTGGTGCTCAACGGGCACATCGACGTCGTGCCACCTGCCGCCGAGGAGCTCTGGACGCGACCGCCCTACGAGGCTCACCGCGACGGGGAGTGGATCTACGGGCGCGGCGCCGGGGACATGAAGGCCGGGCTGGTAGCGATGGTCGGGGTCGTGCGCGCCTTGCGTGCGCTGGGAGTGACACCCCGCGGCGACCTCACCTTGCAGTCGGTGGTCGAGGAGGAGTGCGGCGGGAACGGCGCCGTGCAGTGCCTGATCGATCTCCAGGCGCACGGCGGGGCTGACGCCGTCGTCATCCCCGAGCCCTTCCCCCGAGCAGTCCTCACCTCACAGGTCGGCGTGCTCTGGTTCCACATCGACCTGGTGGGGACGCCCGCGCACGCCGGCAGCGCCACGCTCGGCGAGAACGCGGTCGAGGCGATGTTCCCGATCGTGGCCGCGCTCCGCGAGCTCGAGGCCGAGCTGAACGTCGATCCACCCGCGCCGTACGACGTCTTCCCGCACCCGATCAACCTCAACGTGGGGACGATCACCGGAGGCGACTGGACGTCCACCGTGGCCGCGCAATGCACCGTCGGCTTCAGGCTCGCCACCTACCCCGGGCGCCCGGTCATCGAGCTCAAGCGCCGGGTCGAGGAGACGGTCGCGGGCACAGCCGCGCTGCATCCCTACCTCGCCGCGCATGTCCCGCGCGTCCGCTATGACGGGTTTGCCGTGGACGGCGCCGCCCTTCGGTCAGACGACCCGATCGTGACGGCGCTCGCCCAGGCCTCCCAGGCCGTCACGGGCGAAGCCGCGCCCGCCGTTCCCTCCACCGCCACCACCGACGCCCGGGTCTTCCTGCTCGGGGGCATCCCCGCCGCCTGTCTCGGCCCACGCGCCGAGAACATCCACGCCATCGACGAACGGGTTCACGCCCCATCCATCGTCGAGACCGCACAGACCCTCGCGCTGCTCGTGCGGGACTGGTGTGGGGTCGCCGGCTGACCCGGGAGCAGCGTCACGCCGCGGCCCGGAGACCGGTACACGCCGTGCGGGCAGAGCCCTCACGTGAGGCCGTGGAGCCTCCGCGCGTTGCCGGCCAGCACGCCTTCGCCGATCAGCTGGGCCTCGGTGGCGTCCAGCCAGCTTCGCTCGATGGCCGTGGTCAGCACGCGCTCGAGCGCCTCACGGCCGAGCTGGGCTGAGAGCCACAGCACCTCGGGCTCGGAGGCCTCGTCCGAGCCGTACAGCACCTTCGCCGGCGGTGCCGCCCCGAGCAGCACCTCGAGCTTGCCGTCCACGGCCAGGCTGCCCCACGGCATCGTGATCGACATGTCGAGGTAGACCTGCGGCAACACAGACGCGACGTACGCGCCCTCCTCCAGCCACGGCCACCCGGAGTGGATCAGCACCACGGGCTGGCGGTCGAACTCCGAGAGCAAGGGGAACAGATCCTGCGGGCGGGCGTGGGCGAGCACGATCGCCGGGTCGCCGCCACCGCAGTGCACGTGCACGGGCCGGTCGTGCAGGCGCGCCAGCTCGAGAGTGCGCCGGAGCAGCCTGTCCCGCACCGGCTTGGCGTGCGTGCGCGACTCCCGCCAGCCGTCGGCCCGCCACGCAGCAAACGCCGCCTTGCACTCGACCGCCGAGGGCGCCCCCACGTCGAGGCCCGTGCGGTACGCGATCACACTCTTGAAGGCGACCAGCTCGGGGTCGGCCGCGGCCCGTTCCAGCTCGGCCGAGAACGCGTCCTCCAGCTCTCCGTAGGATGCTGCACCCTCACGAAGGGCCACGATCCACGGCTCGATCCGCCCCACCCGGTGCACCGGCCCCCCGCACGCCGCGACGAACTGCTCGCGGGGGATCGTCGGCTGCGGGTAGCCCTCGTCGTAGATGAGACCGGCGATACCGGCGTCGCGGAGCAGTCCCGCGCAGTACCCGGACGGATCGCCGCCGAAGCGCGCATGCCGCGCGACGGCCACCGCTGCCGCGGTCGACTCGCAGTCGAGGTACGCGGCGAGCCGACGCCGCATGGTCAGGACGAGCGGCGTCGTCGCGGTCAGCAGCTCGAGCTGACGCTCGGTCTCGACATCGGCCAGGCCCGACGAGATCAGGCACATGCCGACCATCGTGATCCGGTTCTCGAACCCCGCCGGGTCGGCGGCCAGCAGCTCGTCGTTCCGCCACGGATGACAGTGGACGTCCACGATCGGGGCGTGCGAGAGATCGACCATCAGAACCTCCACCTGTAGCGGGTGACGAGCGCCTCCTCGGAGAGGCCCTCTCCGGAACGAGCTTGCGCGCGGCTCACCGCGAGCACGCGATCGTGCAGATACGAGCCCATTGCCTCGCGGAGGATCGCGGACTCGCCGAGCAGCTCGGCAGCCTCGCCGAGCGACGTGGGCAAGCGGCTGATGCCCGCCGCGGCCCGGGCCGCGTCGTCGAGCTCGTCCGGGTCGACCGAGACCGGCGCCGGCAGCGCGGCGTGACGCCGCACCCCGTCGAGACCTGCGGCGATGATGGCGCCGAGCACGAGGTAGGGGTTGGCCGCACCGTCCACCGACTTCCACTCCACGTTGGCCGATCCCGCCGGGTCGGCCCCGCCGGCACCCTCGAAGCGCAGGGCCGCCTCCCGGTTCTCGTTCCCCCAGCAGGCGTAGGCGCCCGCCCAGTGCGAGGGAGTGAGGCGTGCATACGACAGCGGTATGGGCGCACCAAGCGCCGTGAGGGCCGGAAGCTGCTCGAGCACACCCGCAAGAAAGGCCGCTCCTGTGGGCCGTAGCCCTTCGTGCTCGTCGCCTCCCGCGAACTGGGCCACGCCGTCGGCGGTGAGGCTGAAGTGGATGTGGGCTCCGCTCCCCACGGATCCGGCGACAACCCGGGGGGAGAAGCTCGCCCGCCAGCCGAGCCGGCCGAGGATCGTGCGCACCAGCTGTCTGGCCAGGATCGCGTGGTCGCACGCAGTGATAGCCGACACCGGGGAAAGCGATGCCTCCATCTGGCCGTTCGCGTACTCGGGATGCACCTGCTCCACGGGTACGCCGGCACGCCCGAACGCGTCGACCAGGTCGAGCAGAGCCCCGCCCACCTGCTCGAAGGTCGCCGCACCGTATCCCGGACCGGCATGCAAAGGCTCGAAGCCGCTGTCCAGGTCGCGCCCCGAGATCCACTCCAACTCCCAGGCGCAACGGAACTCGAGGCCGAGACTCGAGGCTCGTTCGACCATGCGCCGCAGGAACCAACGCTGACATCCCGGCCACGGCGCCCCGTCCTGTTCGACCTGGTCAACCGGCGCCCAGGCCCAACCGTCGTCCGGCAGGAGGGCGACGGCGTCGAGATCCGCTCGCAGACGGAGATCGCCCGACGGGCTGTAGAGGTCAGGGTCGTGCACGAAGGTGTCGTCGGCGCAGGACAGCCCCCAGACGGTCGACCAGCCGATGCCACGCTCCGCCGCCCGAGTCAGACGATCGACCGGCACGCACTTCATGCGGGCGATGCCGGCGTTGTCGACGAGTACGAGCGCGACGATGCGAACATCCTGTGCGGCGAGCTCGGCCTGATCCACAGGCTGATCGTAGAAGAGTCGCCCGCGCCGTGAAGAGCCGTACCACCTCGCGTGTGAAAGGATCGCGTGGTGTTCGCTCTCACCGACATCGTCAAGCAGTTCCGGGGCCTACGCGCACTCGACGGCGTGTCGCTCGAGGTCGGAACGGGTGAGGTCGTCGGACTGATCGGACCCAACGGCAGCGGCAAGACGACCCTGCTGAACGTGGCGAGCGGCGTCATGCGCCCAACCGCAGGGCGGGTCACCGTGGACGGAGAGGACGCGACCGGTCTGCGGGCCCATGAAGTGGCGCGCCGTGGGATCGGCCGCACCTTCCAGCAGATCCGCCTGTTCAGCGAGATGACGGTGAGGGAGAACGTCCAGGTCGGTGCGGTGGCCCGGGGCCGCGAGATCGCACGGGCCGAGGGCGTGATCGAGCGACTCGGTCTGACAAGCGTGGTCGACCGCCAGGCCGCGACGTTGGCCTACGGCCAGCAGCGACGCGTGGAGATCGCGCGCGCCCTGGCCGGCGCGCCGCGCCTGCTCCTGCTCGACGAGCCCGCCGCCGGCATGAACGAGGCGGAGTCCGACGACCTGCTGTCCACGATCCGGGCCATCCGCGAGGAGGAGGGCTGCGCCGTGCTGATCGTCG
This sequence comes from uncultured Actinomycetes bacterium, assembly GCA_963738505.1. Lineage (GTDB taxonomy): Bacteria > Actinomycetota > Thermoleophilia > Gaiellales > Gaiellaceae > Gaiella. The sequence goes on from CAVTWR010000008.1 coordinate 56,831, forward strand.
ACCACGATCTGCGCCTGATCATGCGCCTGTGTGAGCGGATCCACGTGCTCGCCGAAGGGAAGACGATCAGCGAAGGCACACCGGACGAGGTACGCCGTGACCCCGCCGTGGTCGCAGCCTACCTCGGTACTGCGGGCGCGAGCACCGGCCCACCAACGGAAAGCGAGGCATAGATGCCGCGGATCGAGGTGCGTGGAGTGCAACTCAACTACGAGGAGCGGGGATCCGGCCGCCCGGTGGTGTTCCTGCACGGCGTGTGGATGAGCAGCCGCTTCTTCCAGCATCAGCTCGAGGGCATCGGAGCCCACCATCGCGCGATCACGCCCGACTTCCGGGGGCACGGCACGTCCGAGAAGACCGCCGACGGCCACACGGTTCCGGAGTACGCGGCCGACCTTCATCAGTTCCTCCGCGTCCTCGAGCTCGAGGACGTCGTGCTCGTCGGGTGGAGCATGGGCGCCTTCGTGATCTGGGACTACGTGCGCCAGTTCGGCTGCGACCGCCTCGCGGGCACGGTGATCGTGGACGAGGCTGCGTCCGATTTCGCCTGGCCGGGCTGGGAGCACGGCGTGATCACCCCGGACCTGCTGCGCGAGCTGAACGAAGGAGTGCAAACCGCCCGGCAGGGCCTGATCGCGCACTTCATCCCGCTGATGTTCGCCGCCGAGCCGAGCGACGCCGACACCGAGTGGATGACCGAGGAGATGGCCAAGGCTCCGGCGGGCGTGGCGAGCGCGATCCTGCTCGACCAGTCGCTGCGCGACTACCGCGGGGAGCTCACCAAGGTGACCGTGCCCAGCCTGGTCATCCACGGCGCCGACGAGAAGCTGGTCAGCATCGCCGCAGGCCGCCACCTCGCCGAGACGCTGCCGAAGGCGACGCTGGTCGTCTTCGAGAAAAGCTCCCACTGCCCGTTCCTCGAGGAGCCCGTACGGTTCGACGCCACGCTGCTCGAATTCATCGACACACTCAAGCCATGACAACCGCACGAGCACAAGGAGGAGGAACACGCATGAGACGACGTCGGCTCCCATTGCTGGGGGCGGCTCTCGCACTGACGCTCGCCGCGATCGCGGCGGGCTGCGGCAGTGATTCCGGAGGTGACGGCGACGCCCAGACGCTGCGCATCGGCTTCTCCGCCGCACTGTCCGGCGCGTACGCCGCCTACGACGTTCCACTGCTCAACGGCATGGAGTTCGCCGCGCAGGAGATCAACGCCGCAGGTGGCCCGATCACGATCGAGATCGTGTCCAAGGACAACAAGGGCGACCAGACGCAGACCCTGACCGCGGCTCAGGAACTGCTCGACGACGGAGTGAACATCCACGTGATGACCACCGCCGACGCCGGGCCGGCCGTGGCTCAGCTCGTCTCGGATGCCGGGGGAATGATCAGCGTGGGCGGCAACACGGCCCCGTCGATCGTCCGCGACGGCGGAGAGCGGACCTTTGCCTTCGTCTTCGGCGACAACCAGCAAGCGTCCGCCGATGCAGAGCACGCCTGCGACAGCGGTTACAAGTCCGTCTACCTGCTCGGCTCGCCCGAGATCCCGTACACGAAGGACATGACCGGTTTCTTCGCAGACGCCTTCGCAGAGATCTGCGGTGGCGAGGTCGTCGGGGAGGACACGTTCAAGATCGGCCAGACCGAGTTCGGTGCGGTCGTGACGAAGATCCAGAACGCCGATCCGGTGCCAGACGTGATCTTCTCGCCGATCTTCGTGCCCGACTCGGGTGCGTTCCTGAAGCAGCTGCGCTCCGCCGGTGTGGACACGCCGTTCGTGACCACCGACGGCAACGACAGCTCGCTGTTCGCGGACTCGGGGGGCAGCGCGGTCGACGGCACGGTGTACTCGACCCACGGCTTCAACTCCGACGGCTCGCCGATCGCGGATTTCGTCGCCGCGTACACGGAGTGGAAGGGCTCGGCGCCGGAGTCGAACACCTTCGAGGCGATCGGCCGTGACAACGTCTACGGGTTGCTCGAGGCCGTCAAGGTCGCAGGTTCGAGCGAGGCGGACGCCGTCCTGGAGGCGGTGCTCGGTCTCGCAGACCTCGACCTGCTCACGGGTACGACGACCATGAACGCCGAGACCCGCATGCCGGACAAGGAGATCACCCTCGTTCAGATGAAGGGCACGGAGTTCACGTTGCTGAAGACGTTTGTCCCCAGCTACATCGCGCCGGCGACGGGATAGACGGAACCGAGCAGATGCAGGAGATCCTCAGCGTCGAGAGCCTCGTTGTCCGCTACGGCCCGATCGTGGCAGTCCGCGAGGTCTCGCTTCGAGTCGAGCAGGGCGAGATCGTCGCCCTGCTCGGCGCGAACGGCGCCGGGAAGTCGAGCTTCCTGAACGCCGTGGCCGGCTTGGTCCCGGTTGCCTCCGGTCGCGTGATCTTCCGTGGGCAGGAGCTGCAAAGGCTGCCTGCCGAGAAGATCGTGCATCAGGGACTGGCGCTGACCCCGGAGGGTCGCCGCGTCTTCCCGAGGCTCTCCGTGCGTGACAACCTGCGGCTGGGCGGCGTGCCCCAGCGCGACCGGGCGTCCGCGGCGGAGCAACTCGACCGGGTACACACCTTGTTCCCGGTACTACGCGAGCGGGCCGATCAGTTGGCGGGGACGCTCTCCGGAGGGCAGCAGCAGATGCTGGCCATCGGACGTTCGCTGATGGCCTCACCGAAGCTGCTCCTGCTCGACGAGCCGTCACTCGGTCTTGCGCCGATCCTCGTCGAGCAGCTCTTCGAGCTCATCTCGCGTCTCCGCGAGGAAGGAGTGACCGTGCTGCTCGTCGAGCAAAACGTGCACCGCGCACTCGAGATCTCCGACCGCGCGTACGTACTGGTCAACGGCGTGGTGGAGCGCGAGGGGCTCGCGGCGGAGCTGCGGGCGTCGGCCGAGATCGAGGCCGCCTACCTGGGGATCGGCGTTTCGTGACGATCTCCTTGCCCCTCGCCTCCGCGGCCGAAGAGGCGATCCAGCAGGGTATCAACGCGCTCAGCCTGGGCTCGACCTACGCACTCCTGGCGCTCGGACTGGCCATGGTCTTCTCGATTCTCGGCCTCGTCAACTTCGCGCACGGCGAGCTCGTCACCGTGGCCGCGTACACCATGTACCTGGAGAACAAGCAGGGAGTCCCCTTCGTCCTGCAGGTTCCGTCGGCCGTCCTCGCCGCCGCAATCGCGGCTGTGCTCATGGAGCGGATCGCCTTCCGGCCGTTGCGCGGAGCCAGCTTCCTGACGCTCCTCTTCTCCAGCTTCGCGATCTCGGTGATCGTCCAGAACTTCTTCCTGGCGGCGATCTCGCCGCGCCAGAAGGGGGTCCGGCTCCCCGACCTCTTCAATGAGACGATCCACGTCGGGAGCTTCACCATCGGCTGGCTGCAGGTGCTGACCACGATCGCCTGTCTCGGCGCGCTGGTCGTGCTCACCCTGTTCCTTCGCCGCTCCACCCAAGGACTCGGCATGCTCGCCGCCTCCCAGGACTTCCAGGTGACCCGCCTGATGGGTATCCCCGCAAACCGTGTGATCGCGACCGCCTTCGCCATCTCGGGCGCGCTGGCCGGGATCGCTGCGGTCTTCATCCTCGCGCGCAGGGGCACGGTGGAGCCGGGCATGGGCTTCAACCCTGTCCTCAAGGCGTTCATCGCGAGTGTGATCGGGGGCCTCGGGTCGCTGTCCGGCGCGGTCGTCGGTGGGTTCGTGCTCGCTGCGATCGAGGTCGGTCTCGACGCCTCGCTCCCGAACAGCGTGCTGCCGTTCCGCGACGCGTTCGCCCTGATGATCGTGGTCGCGATTCTCTACTTCCGGCCGGCAGGGCTGCTCTCCCGGCCGAGCGAGGTCCGCTGATGACTCCGCTCTGGTCGCGGTCGTTGCGCGGGACGGCAGTGCTTGCGGCGCCGCTGGTGGTCATCGCGGTGCTCGGCAGCACGCTGGCCAGCCAGGCCGACCTGAGGGTGATCGTCAACTTCATGATCGCCCTCGTGCTCGTGCTGGCCATCCAGGCGTTCTCCGGCAACTCGGGGATCGTCAGCTTCGGGCACGTCGGGTTCATGGGGGTCGGTGCGTACGTCGCCGCACTTCTCACGATTCCCCCGGCGATCAAGAACGACCTCGCACCCTCCCTGCCCGCCTTCATCGGCGATCACACCGTCGGCTTCGTGCCGGCAGTGCTCGCCGGGGCGCTGGTGGGCGGGATCGTGGCCGCAGTGGTCGGGCTCGCGCTCACCCGCATGGAGGAAGGCGCGATGGCCATGGCCACGATCGGCATCCTCGTCATCTTCTTCGTCGTCTTCGACAACTGGGAGGGCGTGACGCGTGGCGCCACGGGTCTGTTCGCGATCCCGCGCTCGACCACCGTCTGGTCGGCTCTCGTGTTCGCCGTGGTCGCCATAGCGGTCTGCCGGTTGTTCCGGGAGTCGAGGACAGGGCTCAAGCTGCGCGCCAGCCGTACCGATTCGCTCGCCGCAGAGGCGCTCGGCGCCAACGTGATCCGGTTGCGCTGGCTGGCGTGGACGCTGTCCGGCGCGATCATGGGTGCGGGCGGCGGGCTGTGGGCGCAGTACAACCTCGCCTTCGGACCCAAGCAGTTCTTCTTCGCCCAGACCTTCAACCTGCTGGCCATGCTCGTCGTCGGCGGGCTCGCCTCAACCTCAGGCGCAGTGCTCGGCGCGGTCGGGGTGACCGTGGTCTTCGAGATCATGCGACGCGTCGAGGAGCAGATCGGCGTTCCGGGCATCACGCAGATGACCGTGGCCGCGCTGATCCTCGCCGTGCTCTACCGCCGCCCCAACGGCCTGATGGGCCTGGGTGAGCTGGACGATCTCCTCGAGCGTCGCTTCAGACGCGCGCGAGGAAGCCCAGAACCGCCTGATTGAACTCATCCGGGAACTCCCACAGGCAGGCGTGACCGCCCGGCAGCTCCGCCCAGGTGGAGGACGGGAGCTCGTCGTGGAGCCGCCGCGAGAGCTTCGGGTAGATGATCAGGTCACCCTGCGCGACCAGCGTCAGCGTGGGACAGGTGACGGCGCCGAGACGGCCGCGGGTGTCGTGGGCTTCGATCGAGTGGAGCTGCGCCAGGTAGCCCTCGACGGACTGCGGGTTGGCGGCCATGAGCGCCTCTATCTCCTCGACCGTGGCCTCCTGCTCTTCGAAGAAGTCGGTGGTGAACGCCCAGAGGATGACTTCGCGCTGTGTGAAGCCGACGCCGAGGTGCGGCACGAGGTCGCGCCAGCACGAGAACATGCGCAGGCAGAAGGGGCCGGGGTACGAGTAGGTGCAGGCGAACGTCGCGGAGCGCAGCCGGTCGACGTGGGCGATCGCGTACTCCTGCGCGATCATTCCGCCCATCGAGACGCCGAGCAGGTGGAACGTGTCGAGTTCGAGCGCCTCGACGAGCCCGTGCAGGTCGTCGGCCATCTGCCTGGTCGTGTAGGGACCGGCCGGGGTCGACGACTCACCGACGCCCCGGTTGTCGAAGCTGAGCACGCGGTAGCGCTCGGTGAAGGCCGGGAACTGCGCCTCCCAGGACTCCTTCGTGTCAGCGAGCCCGTTGACGAGGACGAGCGTCTCCTCGCCCGATCCTTCGATCGTGTACGCGAGCTCGATGTCGTTCGTGGTGATCGTGGGCACTGCGGCCTCCTGGTCACGGGTCTTCGTGGTTGTCAGCGGAGATACTGCACGGCGACGGCGCCGAGCACGGGCACTGCGATGGTCAGGGCGAGACTCAGGTAGCCGACCACGACGAGGCGACGGCGGGTGCCGGGCGCGTCGGGCGAATGCTCTCGCAACTGGCGTTGCAGCTTGGGGCCGAGCACCGAGTTGTGGATCACCGAGGCGATCACGAGGAGCACGACGAGCACTGACTTCGCGATCAGCGTCCTGTCGAACGGCGTGGACAGCGCCTGTTCGTTGAACCCGCCGTGATGATCGGTGAGCCAGAGGCCTGAAACGATGGCGACGCCCATGGCGCCCCAGCCGAGCGGCCGCCAGCGGAGGCCGAGCGCGCGCATCGCGGTGGCCCGCGCCTCGCCCTCGAGCTTCCGCACGGCGGGCACCCCGGCCACGATCAGCGCGATCGAGCCGCCCACCCACACCATCGCGGCCAGGAGGTGAATGATGCGGAGGGCGGTGAACACGCCCTGAGGCTAACCTCCCCGTCGTGGGTACGGCGCCGCTCCTCTTTCTCCATCTGGTCGGCGCCTTCTCCTTCGTGGGCGGCGGCCTGCTTGCCGCCGCGTTGCGACTGCTGGCGCTTCGCCGCTCGAACGCGTCCGAGATCGCGACCCTACTCGGCGCCGCTCGAATGGCGCTGCCGCTCATCGGCGGCGGGTTCGTGATCGCGGTCGTGTTCGGCGCCTGGCTGACGAGCGAGGCCGGCTTCAACTGGGGCGCAACCTGGCTGTCGATCACCTTCGTCCTGCTGGCGCTGATGCTGACGGTCGGGGCCGTTGCGGGCCGCCAGGATCGCAGGACGCGCGAGTTGGCCGAGCGCCTCGCAGCGGAGGGCGGTGACAGCGCCGAGCTCTCGGCGCGGCTGCGCGACCCGCTCAACCTGGCCCTGAACGGCGGGATGGTGCTGGCGATGCCGGCCGTGATTGCCCTGATGGTCTGGAAGCCCGCCTGATTCGCGATTTCCCCAGTGGCGACAGCGCGCCCTGTTCCGTCCTGCGCGCGTCTTACATCTACGTCAGCTAAGTGATGTATGCTTCAAAAATGAAGCGGCTGCAGATCATGATCGAGGAGGACATCGACGACGCTCTCGAGCGCCAGGCGCGCGAAGAGGGCACGTCCAAGGCTGCCTTGATCAGGCGGTACGTCGGCGAGCGGCTTCGGCCCGCTCCCGCCGTGCAGGACGATCCGGTGTGGGGGCTCGTCGGGATGTGCCCCGAGATCGGAGCGGTCGACGATATCGACGAGGTCGTCTACGGGTAGCACGTGATCTTCGCCGACACATCGTTTTGGGTCGGGATTCTCTCGCCCGGTGACGACCGGCATCGCGACGCGGTTGCTCTGTTGCGAACGTACGGCGGCGCTTCAGTCGTCACGTCGAACCACGTCCGGGGCGAAACGTGGACGTTCCTGCGGAGGCGCGCCGGTCACGATGCCGCAGTCGCGTTCCTCGACCGTCTCGCGAAGAGCGCGCTCGTCCGGACGGTGTTCGTGGACGAAGAACTGGAGAGCGCAGCGCTCCGCTGGTTGCGCCGCCACGATGAGCGGCGGTACTCCTTCGTCGATGCGACGAGCTTCGCATTGATGAAGTCGCTCCGCATTCGAGAGGCGCTCGCCTTCGATGAGGACTTCGCGGCTGCCGGCTTCGTCGAGCTACGCCCTTGACCTGACCTGTTTCTTCGCCGGCTCGCGTCCACAACGACCACGGGCCCCAGAGGGGCCCGCGATCGGCCGTCAGACACAAGGTGGATGTCCGCTCGCCTCGCGGCCCACCCTGCACCGCGCATCTTTCCGCATTGTGAAGGTGTTGTAAAGCGCCTCTCGGGAGCCGGTCGGCCCGTCTCCCGGTCAGCGCGTGACCCGTGTTCCGCGGGTGGGCTACAACGCGGCCAGGTACCGGTCGAGCTCCCACTCGGAGACCTGGATGCGGTACTCGTTCCACTCGCGCCGCTTGAGCTCCACGTACCGAGGGAAGATGTGCTCCCCGAGCGCCGTGCGCATCAGCTCGGACTCGGCCAGCTCCTCGATCGCCTCGCCCAGCGAGCCGGGAAGCGCCACGATGCCGCGCTCCTTGCGCTCGTCCGCGGACAGGCGGTAGAGGTTCGTGGTCATCTCGTCCGGCAGCTCGTATCCCTTCTCGATGCCTTCGAGGCCGGCGTGCAGGAGCACGGCGAACGCCAGGTACGGGTTGCAGGCCGGGTCGGGGCAGCGAATCTCTGCCCGCGTGGCCTGCTCCGAGCCCGGCTTGTACAGCGGGATGCGGATCAGGGCCGAGCGGTTGCGCTGTGACCAGGCGACGTAGACGGGCGCCTCATAGCCCGGAACCAGCCGCTTGTACGAGTTGACCCACTGGGCGAGCACCGCGGACATCTCGCGCGCATGCACGAGCAGGCCGGCGATGAACGCCTTGGCCGTCTGCGACAGGTTGTGCTCATCCTTGGGGTCGAAGAACTGGTTGCGTCCGCCCTTGAACAGCGACATGTGCGTGTGCATGCCCGACCCGTTCTCGCCGAACAGCGGCTTCGGCATGAACGTCGCGTAGTAGCCGTGCCACGCGGCGACCTCCTTGACCACGAGCCGGTAGGTGAGTGTGTTGTCGGCCATGTCGAGCGCGTTGTCGAAGCGCATGTCGATCTCGTGCTGCGACGGGGCCACCTCGTGGTGGTGGTATTCGACCGTGATGCCCATCGACTCGAGCGCGTGGATCGTGTCGTTCCGCACCTCGGTCGCCGCGTCCTGGACGGTCATCGCGAAGTACCCGCCCTCGTCGAGGGTCTTCGTCGACTCATTGTCCTCGAACAGGAAATACTCGAGCTCCGGGCCGATGTTGAACGTGTCGAAGCCCATCTTCTTCATGCGCTCGATCGCCTTGCGCATGACGAAGCGCGGGTCACCCTCGTACGGGGTGCCGTCCGGCTTGACCACGTCGCAGATCAGGCGGCCGACCTTCGCTCCGAGCGAATGCCCGTGATCGTCGGTGGGCTGCGGCATGATCTGGAAGGTCGCGGGATCGGGGATCGCGACCATGTCGGATTCCTCGATCGCGTTGAACCCGGTGATCGAGGAGCCGTCGAAGCCCATGCCGTCGTTGAGCGCCCCTTCCATCTCACTCGGGGTGATCGCGAACGACTTGAGATGCCCTTCGAGATCCGTGAACCAGAAGAGCACGTGCTCGACGCCCTCGTCCTTGATCCGCTTCAGCACCGCGCGGCGGGAAGCCACGCTCGACGTGGCGCGATCCTTGCTCTGTACCGACTGGGCGCTCACCGCGCTTGTCCTGGGTCGTGCCATGCTCTTCCTCTCTTTCCGCTACGCGTGCGTCTGAAATCCGCTCCTGAAACAGCAAAGCCCCGGAACGCGAAACCGCGTCCGAGGCATCATCGCCCAACTCGAGGACACGCGCAGCGTAGCAGCGTCCCGACGATTCTGCGTCGTGCATACCATCTCCTGGTGCGACGACCACCACACCCGCAACAGTTCCAGGTCAAACGTCGAGGGACGCCGCACTAGTGGACCTTCGCGGATGCACGGGACTTGTCACGGGAGCGTCGAGCGGGATCGGCCGGGCCGTCGCCGCCGAGCTGGCCGCCAAGGGGCTCAAACCGATCGTCTCGGGCCGGGACCTGCGCCGGACGAAAGCGGTCGCGCTGGAGACCGGCGGACGCCCGCTGATCGCCGATCTGGCCGACCCGGACGGGCTGGCCGACGTGTGCGAGGCGGCGCGGACGGTCGACCTGCTGGTGGCCAACGCCGGCGTCGGCTCGGCGACACCTTTCGCCAAGATCGCGCCCGAGCGCATCTCCGAGCTGGTGTCTGTCAACCTGATCGCGCCCATGACCCTGGCGCGGGCAGCACTGCCCGAGATGCTGGAGCGGGGCCGCGGTCGGATCGTGATCGTGGCCTCCGTCGCCGGTCACGTCGGCGTACGCGGCGAGGCGGTGTACGCGGCCACGAAGGGTGGCCTCGTGACGTTTGCCGAGAGCTTGCAGCAGGAAGTCCGCGGCACGCCCGTCGGGGTGACGCTGGTCAGCCCCGGCGTCGTCGAGACCCCGTTCTTCGAGCGCCGCGAGGACGGGTACGCCCGCACGCGACCGCGACCCGTGTCCGGGGCGAAGGTGGCCAAGGCCATCGTGCGCGCCGTGGAGCGCGACCTCGACCGCGTGATCGTCCCCTCATGGCTCGCTCTGCCCGTGTGGGTGCACGGCGTCGCGCCGAATCTCTACCGGCGGGCGGCGGCGCGCTGGGGCTGACCTTGCCCTGACCGCAGAACGTCGAAGCGGTCACTTGCCTGGGCGGCAGGGTCGGCGTTCTCGACCCGCGGCCGGTGGCGCCTTGACGCAGAACCACGCAGGGCGTATGCATCGAACCACCATGAGCTCTCGACTCATCCGGAATCCAGCGGCCGACGAACACACTGAGATGAGAATCGCGATCGTCGGTAGCGGGGTCTCCGGCCTCGGCGCGGCGTACCTGCTCGCGCGCAGGCACGACGTGCACGTGTTCGAGCAGGACACCCGGCCCGGTGGACACGCCAACACGGTGCTCCGCGACGGTCTCGCGCTCGACACGGGGTTCCTCGTCCACAACGAACGCAACTACCCGCTTTTCACACGCCTGCTGCAGGAGCTCGGCGTGGGAACGCACGAATCGGACATGTCGTTCTCCGTGAGCTGCGCCACGTGCGGGCTCGAGTATTCGAGCCGTCAACGGCTTGCTCAAGCGCGGAACGTGACACGCCCGGGCTTCCCCGCTCTCGCCTGGGAGATCGGGCGGTGGCTGCGAACGGCACGGGCCTCACTCGACAAGGCCGACTACGCGACCAGCACCTTGCGCGAGTATCTCGACCGCAACGGGTACTCGAGGCGGTTCCGGCGCCACTTCATGCTCCCGCTGACCTCCGCACTCTGGTCGACCGCTCCCGGCCGCGCGCTCGAGGTCCCGGCCGTGCCCACCATCCGCTTCTTCGAGAACCACGGCATGCTCGGCAGGAGCCGCTTCCGCTGGCGATCCGTGCAAGGCGGGAGCAGCCGCTACGTCGGTGCGATCGTGGAGAAGCTGGCCGGCCGCCTGCGCCTCGGGTGCGGGGTGCGGTCGCTCCGCCGCGATCCCGACGGCGTGGATCTCCGACTGGACGGCGATCGCCGCGAGCGGTTCGACCACGTGGTCGTCGCGACGCACGCCGACCAGGCCCTGGCCCTGCTCGAGGACGCCACGCCGCACGAGCAGCGTGCCCTCGGCGCGTTCGAGTACACCACGAACGAAGCCGTCCTGCACACCGACGCCTCCTTCCTGCCGGTCGCACGCAGCGCGCGATCCTCGTGGAACTACCGGCTCGGAGATCGGGACCGCGCCACGGTCACCTACCACCTCAATCGCCTGCAGGCGCTCGACTCGGAGCACGAGTACTGCGTGACCCTCAACGAGCGGGTGGCGCCGCAACATGTGGTCGCCGAGTTCACGTACGAGCATCCCGTCTTCAATGTCGCCTCTCTCCAGGCACAGCAGCGCCTGCCTGACCTGGCCGACCGGCGGACCCAGTTCGCGGGCGCCTATTTCGGCAACGGCTTTCACGAGGACGGTCTGGCGAGCGGGGTCGAGGCCGCGCGGCTGCTCGGTGTGGAGTGGTGATGAGGTCGGCCGTCTACACCGGCACGTTGCTGCACTCACGCCGGACGCCGAAGCGACACGTCTTCCGCTACCCGCTCTCCATGTGGCTCTTCGACCTCGACGAGCTGGCCCAGCTCGAACGCGAGCTCTCCTTGTTCTCCGTCAACCGGCCGAATGTCGTCTCACTGCGCGACGGGGATCACTTCGACGGCACGGCACCGCTCAAGCAAGCGGTCCTCGCCCTCGTCGGCGACCCGAGCGTCGAGCGCGTGCTCATGTTGACCCAACCGCGTGTTCTCGGATACGTGTTCAACCCCGTCAGCTTCTTCTGGTGCTACGACGGCGGCGGGTCGCTCGTCTGCATGGTCGCGGAGCTGAACAACACGTTCGGGGAACGGCTGCCTCAGGTTCTTCATGGCCCCGCGCTCCGGTACGAGCAGCGCAAGCAACTGCACGTCTCGCCGTTTCTCGGGCTCGACCACTCCTACGAGTACGCGTTCTCGCAGCCGGGCGACGAGGTGTGGGCGCGCATGCACGTTCGCAGCGACGACGGAAGCCGGCCCCTCACCGCCGTTCTCCACTGCCGGCGGCGTGAGCTCGGCAATGCCACGCTCGCCAGGCTGTTGCTCCGGTACCCCGTGCAATCGCTGCAGGTGATCTCGCTCATCCACTGGCAGGCGCTTCGCCTGTTCTTGAAGCGCGTCCCCTTCCATCACAAGCCACCGTTTGTCCCGGGTCAGGGGTCGGTGCGGTGAGCACCGTCGAGCGCACCCTGCGCCGAGAGCCACGAGCGCGTGGCCGGCTGCTCGATCGCGTGGCGTTGACGCTGATCGAACGCGCGCTCGAACACCTGGAAGGCGGAGCACTCGCAGTCACGCTCCCGGCCGGATCGACCCGAACCTTCGGCGAGGGGAGCGCCGTCCGGCTCACGGTACGGGATCACGCGCTCCTGCGGCGGCTGGCGACCCGGGGGAAGCTCGGTTTCGGCGAGTCGTACACGGCCGGCGAGTGGGACACCGACGACCTCGTCGGGCTGTTCGAGCTGCTCGTACGCAACGCGGACGCGGCCGGCCGTCGGCATCCCGGGCTGCGACGGCTGCTCGACGCGCGCATCCGCCCCAACAGGCGGAACGGGCTGCTCCGGGCACGGAGGAACATCGCGTACCACTACGACCTCGGCAACGACCTCTTCGGGCTGATGCTGGACGAGACGATGACCTACTCGTGCGCGATCTTCGACCGGCCGGACGAGCCGCTGGCCGACGCGCAGGAGCGCAAGTACCGACGCATCTGTGAGCACCTGCGGTTGAGGTCCGGTGACCGGCTGCTCGAGATCGGCTGCGGCTGGGGCGGCCTCGCCCGCTTCGCCGCGACGGAGTACGGATGCAGCGTCACCGGCCTGACGATCTCCGCTGCCCAGGCCGCCCTCGCCCGCGAGCGGACGGTAGGGCTCGACGTGCGCATCCTGGAGCAGGACTACCGCGAACACACCGGCTCATACACGAAGATCGCCTCGATCGAGATGCTGGAGGCGATCGGGGAGCGTCAGTTCGGCACGTACTTCAGGACGATCGACCGCCTGCTCGAGCCTGGCGGGATCGCCTGTATCCAGACGATCCTCGTTCCCGACGACCGCTGGGCCCGCTACCGCAAGACACCTGACTGGATCGAGCGGTACATCTTCCCCGGCTGCCTGATCCCCTCGCTCGGCGCGCTCGCGCACGCCGTCGCCGGCTCCTCCCGGCTGATGATCCACGAGGTCGATGAGATCGGCGTCCACTACGCCGAGACGCTCCGTCGCTGGCGCGCCAACTTCCATGAGCGCATCGCGGACGTGCGGCGGCTGGGCTACGACGAGCAGTTCGAACGGACGTGGGACTTCTACCTGGCCTTCTGCGAGGCGGCGTTCCGCACCCGCGCCCTGCGGGACGTGCAATTGACGCTGACGCGCCCGTTCAACGAGACCCTCCCCGCATGACCCGCTGGGAGCTGTGGCTTCTGGGTTGGGCCGCCTCGGCCGCCCTGCTGCTGGCGCTCTATGCCGTCCAGCGACGGACCCGTGACGCGACCGCGGTGGACGCCGGCTGGGGCGCCGCCCTCGCCGCGTGTGCGCTGCTCTACGCGGTGCTGGCGCCCGGTGACATCGCGCAGCGACTCCTGATCGCCATCCCCGTGGGCCTGGAGAACCTGCGCATCGCCTCGCTCGTGCGCGGCCGGCTCGGCCGGGGCGAGGACTCGCGCTACCAGGAGTTGCGTCGCCGCTGGCGATCGCGCGGACGCGAGCAGATCTCGTTCGCCGTCTTCTACCAGGCGCAGGCGCTGCTGGCTGTGCTCCTTTCCCTGCCGGCGCTGCTGGCGGCCTTCAACCGGGATGCCTCGATCGCCGTCGTCCAGTGGGTCGGCCTGGGCGTGTGGATCGCCGCCGCAGGGCTGGAGGCGCTGGCCGACCGCCAGCTGGCGCTGTTCCGCGCAGACGCCGCCAACAAGGGAGGCGTGATGCGGGGCGGGCTGTGGCGGTACTCCCGTCACCCGAACTACTTCTTCCAGACGGTGACCTGGCTCGGCTATGCATTGATCGCGGTCTCCGCTCCGTGGGGCTGGATCGCGTTCCTCGCACCCGTGCTGATCCTCCTGCTCGTCCTGTTCGTGACCGGCGTTCCCCCCGCGGAGGAATCCTCGCTGCGCTCGCGAGGCGATGCCTACCGCCGCTACCAGCAAGAGACCTCGGTCTTCGTGCCATGGTTCCCGAGACGCTCACCGACCGCCTGATCGAGTCGGGCCGCCTGCCCGATCCGCTGCTGCGCGCCGGTATCCGCATGGCCTGCGCCACACGTCTGCGCCGCGAGCGGCGCCGCCCGGTCGAGGCCAGGCGCGACTTCGTCGAGCTGCTGCGTGGCGGCGTGATCGCCGCGCACGTCGAGAAGGCGAACGAGCAGCACTACGAGGTGCCGTCCGAGTTCTTCCGCCTGGTCCTCGGGCCACGCCTCAAGTACAGCGCCTGTCTCTGGGCTCCGGGAACGGGAACGCTGGCCGCTGCCGAGGAGGCGATGCTGGCACTGACCTGCGAGCGGGCCGGCGTCGAAGACGGGATGGCGGTTCTCGACCTCGGGTGCGGATGGGGTTCGCTGACGACCTGGCTTGCGGAGCGGTACCCGAGTGCGCGCATCGTCGCCGTCTCCAACTCCCACGGGCAACGTACGTTCATCGAGTCGCTCGGGCTGTCGAACGTGGAGGTCCTGACCGCAGACGTCAACCGGCTCGATCTCGACCGTCGCTTCGACCGGATCCTCTCGGTCGAGATGTTCGAGCACATGAGCAACTACGAGGCCCTCCTGGCCAAGGTCGCGTCGTGGCTCGAGGCGGACGGCAAGTTCTTCTGCCATGTCTTCTCCCACGACCGCTTTGCCTACCCCTACGACGAAGGCTGGATGGCGCGCCGGTTCTTCACGGCAGGGACGATGCCCTCTCACGACCTGTTGCTCCACTTCCAGAACGACCTCCTGATCGATCGGCACTGGCGCCTCTCCGGCCTGCACTACGCGCAGACGGCGGAGGCGTGGCTCGGCCGTCTGGACGGCAACCGCGCGGAGATCGAGCTCGTGCTGGACGAGGCGTACGGCACGGGCCGCGGGCGGGCCTGGACGGCCAACTGGCGGGTCTTCTTCCTCGCCTGCGCGGAGCTCTGGCGCTACCGGCAGGGACGGGAATGGCTCGTCTCCCACTACCTCTTCACCAAGCGGGCGGGTGTCGCCTGACCAGCGCCTCGGAATCGGTCTCGATCGAATACCTCGGAGCCGAGAACTACCGCCTGACGTGCCAGCTCGTCGTGCCGAGAGCGCGGGACGAGGTGTTCCTGTTCTTCGCGGATGCGCTCAACCTCGAGGCGCTGACGCCGCCCTGGCTCCGCTTCCGTGTGGAGACAGCGCCCCCGATCATCATGACTCGTGGTGCGCGGATCGACTACCGTCTCCGGATCCACGGCGTGCCGCTGCGCTGGACGAGCGCGATCGACGCCTGGGAACCGCCCCAGGGGTTCAGCGACCGTCAGGTTCGCGGTCCCTATCGCCGCTGGATCCACGAGCATACGTTCGAGCCGGCGGGTGGGGGCACGCTCGTCGGTGATCGCGTCGACTTCGCCGCACGAGGCGGAAGACTCGTCGGGCGCCTTGTAGCACGTGACTTGAAGAAGATCTTCGACTACCGACGCGCTCGTCTCGTCGAACTCTTCGGGTAGCCCGGATCAATCATCTAGCGTGCGAAGGCGGCGCGCAGCGCCTCCTTGACCGAGCTCATCGAGTGCAGCACCGCAGTCGGCTCGTAGCCGCAGTGGGCCATGCAGTTGGCGCAGCGCTCGTCCTTGCCTCGGCCGTAGGCGTCCCAGTCGGTCGTGTCCAGGAGCTCCTGGTACGTCTCGGTGTAGCCGTCCGCCATGAGGTAGCACGGGCGCTGCCAGCCGAAGACGGAGTAGCTCGGGATACCCCACGGGGTGCACTGGAAGTCCTTCTTGCCCTCGAGGAAGTCGAGGAAGAGCGGGGTGTGGTTGAGACGCCAGCGCTTGCGGTTGCCGTTCGCGAACGCAGGGCTGAACAGCTCATGCGTCTGCCGCACACCGGGGAAGTGATCCTGGTCGGGCGCCTTCGAGTACGCGTACGCAGGTGAGATCTGCATCCCGTCGACCTCGAGCTCGTCGTTCAGGAAGTCGAGCACGTCCTGCACCGTCTTCGGAGTGTCGGTGGTCAGGAACGTGGTGTTGGTGTTGACGCGGAACCCGCGGCGCTTGGCCTCCTTGATCGCCGACACCGCCTTGTCGAACACGCCCTCGCGCTCGACGAACTGGTCGTGGCGCTCGCGCATCCCGTCCAGATGGACGACCCAGGCGAAGTACGGCGAGGGCTCGAACTTGTCGAGCTTCTTCTCCATCAAGAGCGCGTTGGTGCAGAGGAAAACGAACTTCTTGCGTCGCACGAGCTCCTTCGCGAGCACATCGATCTCGGGGTGCACGAGTGGCTCGCCGCCGGCGATCGAGACCATCGGCGCCCCGCATTCCTCGATCGCGGCGAGCGCCTTGTCCACCGCCAGGCGCTTCTTGAGAATGTGCTCGGGGTACTGGATCTTCCCGCAGAAGGAGCACGCGAGGTTGCACTGGAAGAGCGGTTCCAGCTCCACCAGGAGCGGGAACCTCTCACGGCGCGAGAGCTTCTGACGCAGCAGGTAGGACGCGATCCTCACGTTCTGGCGGAACGGAATGCTCATGGGCCTACGATCGTAGCCCCTGGCGGTGGGCTCCAGCCGGCGAGTGCCGCGCCGACCCTGCGCAGGACGAGCAGCGCGCGGAGACCGGCCAGGATCGTCCGTGGATCGGCCAGCCGGCGCCCGCGGGTGTCGACGACGACCCGGGCCGCCGCGAAGGGTCGTCCGGAGCCGGCGCGCGCCAGCCACGGGCTCTCCATGTCCACGGCGACCGCCCGTCCTTCGAGCGCCGCGCGTTCGGCGGGTCCGGCGATCCGCTCGACGCCGGCGACCGGGCCTGCCACGACCCGGAGACCACGCTGCCGTAAGCGGACGGCGAGGGCCGCCCCACCCGGACATGTCTCGCTGCGTCCGTCGGGGAAGAGCAACGACGTGGCCACGACGACGTCGCCCGGACGCAGCCCCGGGTCGACCGCGCCGCAGACGCCGGCGACGACGACGAACTCGGCGAGGTGCAGGTCAGCGCGCCTCGCAGCACTCTCGGCCCGCACACCGCCCATGCCGACCCGCACGACCCGCCCGGCACCACGCAGCCCGGCCCGCACCGCCAGCGCCTCGACAGCAAGCGGCGCCAGCACCACGATGCCGCCGTTCACCCTGCGCTGCGACGGGCGGATAGCACGCGACCGAGCGCGCTGACCGGGAACACGAGGCGGTACAGGTGGTAGTTGATGTAGAAGTCCCGCGGGAAGCCGGTGCCCGTGAAGCACGGCTCGTCCCAGCTTCCGTCCGGCCGCTGGTTGGCCACGAGCCAGGCCACAGCCGCGTCCACGGGCTCGCTCAGGGACTCCCCGGCGGCGTGCAGGGCCAGCAGCGCCCAGGCCGTCTGCGACGGCATCGACGGTCCCGCGCGGAATGCGCGGTCGGCGTAGGAGCGCAGGTCCTCGCCGAATCCGCCGTCTGGGTTCTGCACGCGCTCCAACCAGCGCACGGCACGGCGCACGGCCGGGTGACCTCCCTCGATTCCCGCCTGGACGAGGGCGGGCACCGCCGCACCGGTGCCGTACAGGTAATTCGCGCCCCAGCGCCCGAACCACGAGCCGTCCGGTTCCTGCTCGCGCAGCAGGTAGTCCACTCCGTGGAGCATTTCCCCGGTGTGCTTCTCACCCTCGCGGGCGAGCATCTCGACCACATGCGCGGTGACGTCGACGCTCGGTGGGTCGATCACCTCGCCGAAGTCGCAGAACGGGAGGCGACGCATGATCGTGCGGCAGTTGTCGGCGTCGAATGCGCCCCACGCGCCGCCGCGCGAGACCATGCCCTTCGTCCAGGCCACGCCGCGCTTGACGGCGTCGTCGCAGGCTCGCGAACCGCCGGCCCGGCGGATCGCCATCACCACCTCTGCCGTGTCATCGATATCGGGGTACCAGTCGTTCTCGAACTCGAAGGCCCAGCCGCTCGGCTCGAGGTGGGGCCGGCGGACTGCCCAGTCGCCGCGGTGCCGGATCTCCTCCGCAGCGAGCCACTCGGCGGCCCGCTCCAGCGCCGGGTTGCCAGGATCGAGCCCGGCGTCCGACAGGCCGATCGCGGCGAGCGCCGTGTCCCACACGGGCGACTGGCACGCCTCGACGCGACGGGTGTTCCCTTCGACGATCGTGAAGGCGTCGAGCGCGGCGATGCCCCTGGCCATTACCGGATGGTCGAGTGGGTAGCCCCGAAGGTTGAGCGCGATCAGCGAGTACACCCAGGGCGGCTGGATCCCGCCCCAGCAGCCGTCGGCCTCCTGACGCTCCACGATCCAGCTCTCCGCTCGGCGCAGCGCAGCCTCGCGAACCGCCCGGACCGGCGACCGCGCGTACTGGTGGAGCGCGCGATCGAGCTGTAGGAACGCCTTGGCGAATGGGTCCTGCACCGGGAAGCGGGTGCCCGGGCGACCGCCGATCCGCAGCTCGTCCACCCGGAAAGAGAGGGGGCGGACGGGCCGGTAGGAGCTGACCACCGTGAGCGCGACGACCGTCTGCCGCGCCCAGCACGCGTAGTCGTAGATCGTGAAGGGGACGAACGAAGGGAGGAACATCGCCTCGGGTGGCATGGCCGGCACGTCGCGCCATGACCACAGCCCGAACAGCGACAGCCAGATCTTCGTGAACACGCGCGCATGCTCCAGCCCGCCGTTCTCGCGCACGGATCCGGCGGCGGCTCGCATGTGCTCCGCGTCTTCGCGGTCACCGGCGAGCCTGAGGGCGACGTAGGCCTCGATCGTGGTGGCAATGTCGGCCTCGCCGTCGTAGAAGTTCGACCACGTCCCGTCAGCACGCTGCTGGGAACGGATCCAGCTCGCCGACTGGGTTGTCTGCTCGTCCGTGCGGATGCCGAGGAACTGGCGCAGCAGCAGGTCCTCCGCGTCCATGGTCACGTTCGTCTGCAGCTCGCCCTGCCACCAGCCGTCGGGGTGTTGAAGGGCGAGCAGCCGGTCAACGGCGGCGTCCAGGCAGGCGTGCGCCGGCTGGCGCCCAGCCCTGATCTCCGCCGCCGCAGCTCCCCTCGCCTTGGCCTTCGTTGACTCGACCGTGCTCATCTCTCCCCTGCGAACCTAACACCCCTGCGGCCAGATTCCAACGCTGCCTCCGCGGCCGAGAGACCGCTCAGCACCGCTCCTTCCATGGTGGCCGGCCAGCCGGTGTTCGTCCAGGCCCCGGCGAGCGCCAGCCACGGCACCTCCGTCCTCGCCGCCGGCCTGTGCCCGGCGCTCCCGGGACTCCCGCGGAACGTCGCGTGAGGCTCCCGGGTGACGAAGAAATGGGTCACGGCCGCTTTGCGAGCCAGGGGGAAGAGCGCGGCCAGAGCCGGGAGAAACAGCTCGCGCAGTCGCTCCACCGGCCAGTCCGCGTACTCGTCCGCCGCCGAGATGGAGATCGCGAGCAACTGACCGTTCGCGAGCCCGGAGGAGGAGGTGCGGTCGAACGCGAACTGGACGGGCGTCCCGACACCGGCCGCGAACTCGAGATCGGTGACGCGCCTGTCGTACCCGACATGGATGTTGAGGATCGAGGAGAAGCCGAGTCGAGCCGGATCGACCCCTGCCGTAAGCGCACCCTGGGGAAGGAGCGCCGCCGCAGCGTCGTGCGGGACCGCGAGCACCACCGCGTCCGCCTCGAGCGCGCCCCCGTCCCAGAGAACAGTGCAGGGAGGCCCGAGCGCACCCACCTTGACGCGCAGCCGGACGAGGACGCCTGCCTCGGCCAGCGCCCTGGCGGCGGCATCACCATGGAGTCGTTGCAGCGGCACTGCCGACCACCCGACGTCGGCCGCGTCAGCGTCCTCGAGCAGCCCCGTCTTGAACACCTTGGCCGCCAGCGCGAGCGAGGCGTCGCGCGCGGGCAGGTTGACGGTGGGCAGCGTGATCAGGTCCCAGAGGCCTTCGATCGCCTCCCGGGACTGCCCCCTGCCGCCCAACCAGTCCGCGAACGTGATTCGGTCGAGCTCCGGGTCGTCGAGGCGGAGCCTGCGGAGCGCGAGCGCGGCCCGCCCGATCTGGAGCCGCGCGTGGGCGGGCAGCGGGCGATAGCGGAGCAGCGACGCGGAGAGATGCAGCGGCGCAGGCAGTCCAGACCGCCGCAGCCACGATGTCGGTCGGCCCGGCCGGACGACAGGAATGGCCATCCTCCGCTGGAGCACGACGTCGCGCGTGACGCCCAGTCGCTCGAGCAGCCCCAGATACGCCGTGCAGCAGCGTAGGAAGACATGCTGGCCGTTGTCCAGCCACAGCCCGTCGTGCTGGACGGAGAAGGTGGCGCCGCCGAGCCAGGCCCGGGACTCGAGCAGGGTGACCTCCGCCCCGGCGTCCGCGCAGGCCAGCGCCGCCGTGATCCCGGCCAGCCCACCACCGACGACGGCGACCCTCGTCACCCTCCGACACCGAGGAGGCTCTTCGCCGCGATCATGCTCTTCTCCCAGCCGGAGAGGCCGATCCGTTCGGTCAGCACGCTCCCCGGCCGGTGCCGGATGTGATGCAGGAGCCGGTGGTAGGTGCCGCCCATCGCCCGCACCGAGGTCGCCGAGCGGCGATCGAGCAGGGGCACGAGACCGAGCCCACGGGCGTACCACTCCTCTGCACGATCGGCCTGGAAGGCCACGAGCTCGGCCCAGGGGCCGTGGAACTCGTCGCCCCTGAGCGAGCAGTCGAATCGTTCGAGCTCCTCCAGCGGGAGATAGAGACGCCCTGCGGCAGCGTCCTCGCGGAGGTCGCGCAGGATGTTGGTCAGCTGGAAGGCGACGCCGAGATCGTCCGCCAGCGGCTCCGCGGCGAGGCGGTCGCCCGTGTCGTACACACCGAGGGACAGTCGGCCGATGGAGCCGGCCACGCAACGGCAGTACCCGACCAGGTCGTCGAACGTGGGGTAGCGCCGTCCCTCCAGATCGAGCTCGGCGCCACGCACGAGGTCGCGGAAGGCCTGAAGCGGGATGGGGAAACGCGCGCACGCGTCGCGAACCGCCACCCACACGGCGTCGCTCTCACCGGTCGCGGCCAGGTCGTCCAACCCGTCTCGCACACCTGCCAGCGCCTGCTGCTTCAGGTCGGGCGCGCCCGGCTCGTCGGCGATGTCGTCGATCCTGCGAGCCAGCGCGTAGATCGCGAACATGGCGTTCCGTTGTGGCCCGTCCAGCACTCGCATGCCCCGGTAGAAGCTGGTGGCGCTGGCCCGCGCCAGGGCGGCGCACTCCTCGTACGCCTCCGCAGGGGTCACCGCGCACCTCGCAGCAAGCCGACGGCCGCCTGGAGCCGTGCGCGACCGGAGGCCCTGGGGATACGGCGCAGCACGTCGTACCCGGATCGCTCGACCGCGTCGAGCGCGGCCAGCCCGCCACCGGCGTAGCCCGCGACGGCGAGCCGGGCACGACCTCGGAGCGAGGCCAGGAGCGGCAGCCCGAGGCGCAGGAGCTCCCGCGCGCGGTCGACCTCGAAGCCCATCAGCTCCCGGAAGGCCGGCGACGGCGACCCGCCCGCGGTGATCTCGTCCTCGGACACTCCGAAGCGCGCGAGGTCGTCGAGCGGAAGGTAGATGCGGCCGCGCGCCGCATCCTCCCCGACGTCCTGCCAGTGCTCAGCCAGCTGCAGGCCGGTGCAGATCGCATCCGACCAGGCAACACGCTCCCCGCCGGCCGCCCCGAACACATGGAGGACCAGCTCGCCCACCGGGTCGGCCGAAAGATGGCAGTACGCGACCAGCTCGTCGAACGTGCGGTACCGCGCGACCCGCTGGTCCTGCCGGTTGGCGGCGATCAACCGCTGAAAGGGATCGAGCGGCGCGCCGGAGCCGATGAGCGGCGCGACCCTTTGTACGAGGGGATGCTGGGCCGCACCGCCGGCGGCGCGCTGCAGGTCGTCCTCGAGCCACTCGAGCTGGGCGAGTCGGTCACCGGGAGCAAGGTCGCCGACGTCGTCCACCAGGCGCGCGTACCCGTAGACGGCGAGCAGGCCTTCCCGCTGCTCGCGGCGCAGGATGCGCAGGGCGACCGGGAAGTTCTCCGCGCCGGCCTTGTCGAGGAGCTCCACACCCGGGAGCATCTGCGTGGTGGTCGCTGCCGGGGATCGGTGCGTCATGGTGATGGGTCGTGGCCCCGGTTCGGGAAGGCGAATCCTCTCACACCTCCGGCTCGGAGGGAACTCACACGCTGTTGTCGCCAAACTGCCCGACCGCCTCGGCCTGGTTGACCACGGAGAACAGGGTTGCGCGCGTGGACGGCTGCAAGCGCGAAGACGTGGATTCAGCCGCTGCCTCTCCAGGAGGACGCGCACGACAGCCAAACCCCTTGCGAGGCCCTGAAAGGCCCCGCCTCACGCGGCCCGAACTGCTACAAGACCGCGCGGCCGTCGTACTCGGGTTGCGGCTTGCCGGCGACGACCACGAACCGGATGCCCTCGTCGCCCGCATAGACCATCCGGGTCGCGGCGGCCGGGACGAGCAGGTAGTCGCCGTCGCGCACGTCGACGCGGTCTCCGTCGATCGTGAAGTGGCCGGATCCGCCGACGACGATGTACACCTCGTCGTGACCGGTCTCGAGCTCGGTGTGCTCGATGCCCTCGGCGCCGGCGGGTAGGCGGATCTCGTTGAGACCGAACGCGTTCGTCCCGAGCGCCTGCCGCATCTTGAAGAAACGGCCGTGGAAGCTCTCCACGTCCGGATGCTCGGGACGGGTCAGCTTCCAGGACACGGAGGCAGCCTACCGCACGTGCGGCGCGCCGTTGGGCGCGCCGCACGTGTTGCGAAGGGGTCTCTCTACGTGAGTTCGTAGGTGACGCTGACGGTGGCCGAGGTCTCCTGCGTGCCCGGGACCACCGGTGTGCTGTCGGCGGCGTCTCCCCCGGCCTTCGCGTACAGGGGGACTGGGGCAGCGCCGCCGCCTTCGCTGATCGCGATCACGCGGCCGAGCCCGCGCCCGGCAGCGCCGGCCAGCAGCTCCGCCCGGGCCTTGGCGTCCGTGACCGCCTTCTTCAGGGCCTGTCGGTACAGGGCATCGGAGTCGCTGATGGAGAGCGAGGGGCCGTAGACGTTGGTGGCGCCCGCGGCGACGGCAGCGTCGATCAGTTCGCCGGCGCCGTCCAGATCGATCTCGGCGGAGACCGTGTTGGAGGCGACGAACCCTTCGGGCTTGCCCTCGGGGCTGGTGAACGGGTTCAGCGATACGAACTGGGTCTGCACGTTCTTGGCGCCGGCCTTCTCCAGCGCGGCGATCACCTTGCGCATGGCTGCCGCGTTGGCATTCAGCGCCTCCTTGGCCGTCGAGCCACGGGTCTCGACGCCGGCCGAGATCTGGGCCTTGTCCGGTACGGCGTCAACGGATCCGAAGCCGCTGACGGTGACCGTGTCAGACACCGTGTCCTGCTTCCCCACAGCGCTCGCGCCGTCGGGGCGCAGCACACCTGCAAGCGCCGCAGCTCCGAGCAGCAGTGCGGCGACGATGGCGATCCTCTTCATGCGTTCTCAACCTCCGCTGGTGGCGTGATTCTCGCCACGGATACGCCGCCGCCTGCGCGCGCGTCACACCCAGGTCGGGCCGACGCAACACGGTCGGATCAGAGGTCGCCGCGGAAACGCTGCAGCGCTGCTGCGATGCCGGCCCTGGCGCCGCCCGGCCCGGGAGCGCGACGGGCGGCCACGCTGGCGGCCGCGGTGGTCTCGCTGCGGAAGCTTCCGTCGCGTACGCTGGCCGCGACCTGCTCGTGCGCTTCCCGGAAGGGAACCCCGGCGCGCACCAGGTCTTCGGCTGCGTCCGTGGCGAGCAGGAGCGGATCGGAGACCGCTTCCTCCAGGCGGTCGCGGCGGAGCTCGAGCCCGGCGACCAGCACGGTCAGCGCCTGGAGCACGAGGCGCACCTCCCGGCGCGTGGCGAACACCGG
This sequence comes from uncultured Actinomycetes bacterium, assembly GCA_963738505.1. Lineage (GTDB taxonomy): Bacteria > Actinomycetota > Thermoleophilia > Gaiellales > Gaiellaceae > Gaiella. The sequence continues at coordinate 80,696 of CAVTWR010000008.1, forward strand.
CGCCTTGTCTTCCTGGAGGTCGCGGTCGTACGACAGCGGCAGGCCTTTGATCGTGGCCAGCAGGCCGGTGAGGCGACCGATGGCCGTGCCCGCCTTGCCGCGGGCGAGCTCGGCGACGTCGGCGTTCAGCTTCTGCGGCATCATCGACGACCCCGTGGCTGCGGTCTCCGGGAGACTCGCGAACCCGAACTCCGAGGACGACCAGAGCACGAGCTCCTCACCGATCCGTGAGAGATGCACGAAGAGCACCGATGCCGCGTACAGGTAGTCGAGCGCGAAGTCGCGATCGGAGACGGCGTCGATCGAGTTCAGCATCTGGGCGGCCGGAGCCGGGAGCTCCAACGTCGAGCCGGCGACGGCTCCCGCGCCGAGCGGGCTCTCGACGGCAGCCTGCGCCGCGTTGGCGAACCGGCTGCGGTCTCGGTCGAGCATCTCGACCCAGGCGAGCAGATGGTGCCCGACGGTCACCGGCTGGCCCCGCTGCAGATGCGTGTAGCCAGGCATCAGCGTGTCGACCTCGCTCTCTGCGAGCGAGAGCACGACGTGGACGAGCGTCTCGATCTCCTCGCGCGCCTCCCCGGCGGCGTCCAGGACGTACAGCCGGAAGGCGGCTGCCACCTGGTCGTTTCGTGATCTCCCCGCGTGGATCTTCTTCCCGAGCTCGCCCAGCTGCCGCTCGATCGACGAGTGGACGTCTTCGTCCTCGGCCAGATACCCGGACGGATCCAGCGCGATCTCGGCGAGACGATCCTCGATCAGGGACAGTTCCCCCGCCGTCAGCAATCCGGCGCCCTCCAGGCGCCTCGCATGCTCGGCGCTCGCCTCGCAGTCGTAGGGGAGGAGCTCGGAATCGTCGACGCGCAGGAACTCCCACACCGCCGGATCGAGCGAGCCCTCCACACGTCCCGACCAGAGTGTCATGGCGTGATTCTGCTCACTCTGCGAGGTGATTGCGTAGCTCGGCCTCCAACTCGCTTGCCGAGGTGCCGAGGCGCGGCGCCAGGAAGATGGTGTTGTCCCCCGCGATCGAGCCCGCGATCCGCGGATGGCGGCCCTCGTCGATGGCCTGGGCGAGCGCACTCGCGTAGCCGGAAGGCGTCGTGACGACCACGAGCGCGTCGGTGGCCTCGACACCGATGGCATATCGCCGCATGCCGGTGGCGATCGCCCGCAGGCGGTCGGCGTCATCTCCACCGGGCGGGGCGTAGACCAGCCGACCGGAGGGAGCGCGCACCTTGACCAGCCCGAGCTCGGCGATGTCCCTGCTGACCGTCGTCTGGACGGCTTCGAAACCGGCCCCCTGGAGCGCCGCCGCCAGCTCGGCCTGTGTCGAGAGCGCCTGCTCGGTGACCAGCTCCAGGATCACGCGCTGGCGATCACGCCTGCTCATACCGACTCACCCGCCGCTGCCTGCAGCACGGCCAGCGCCTCGGCGACGTCCGCGGCGGTGACGTTGAGCGGTGGCAGGAGCCGCAGGACGTCCGGCCCGGCGGACAGGACGAGCAGCCCGCGGGCGCGACACGCGTCGACGAGAGCACCGACAGGACGCTCGAAGCGGACACCCAGCAGCAGCCCCCGTCCACGCACCTCGGCCGCGCCGGGCAACGCGGCAAGGCCGGTCTGCAGCTCGGCGCCGCGGGCCGTCACGTTGGCGAGCAGGTCGTCGTCCACTGCCTCCACGACCGCCGACGCCGCTGCCGCGGCGACCGGGTTGCCGCCGAACGTGGAGCCGTGATCGCCCGCGACGAAGCCGCGGGCAACCTCGTCCGCGACGCAGAGTGCGCCGATCGGCAGGCCGTTGCCGAGCCCCTTGGCCAGCGTCACGAGATCGGGACGAAGACCCAGGCCCTCGCTGGCCAGGAAGGTACCGGTGCGGCCGATGCCGGCCTGGACCTCGTCCACGACGAGGAGGCTGCCGAGCTCCGACGCCAGCTCGCGGGCGGCCTGCGCGAACCCCTGCTCGAGCGGGATCACGCCACCTTCGCCGAGCACCGGCTCGAGCATGATCGCGGCGACCCCGCTCCCCGGTGAGACCGCCCGCTCGAGCGCCTCGACATCGTTGGGCGGGACGAACGAGACTCCCGGTACGAGTGGGCCGAAGCCCTCCCACTTCCCCGGCTGGCCGGTGGCCGAGAGCGCGCCCATGGTGCGTCCGTGAAAGCCGCCTTCGAGGGCGACGATGCCGCTTCGGCCCGTGGCCTTGCGCGCGTACTTGATGGCTGCCTCGTTGGCCTCGGCTCCGGAGTTGCAGAAGAAGGACTGCGCTCCGCCGAGGCGCTCGGACAACAGGCCTGCGAGGCGCAGCATCGGCTCGGTCCAGTACAGGTTGGAGGCGTGCCAGAGCCGGTCGAGTTGCTCGTGGGCCGCCGCGGTCACTCCAGGATGGCAGTGGCCAAGCCCGACCACGGCGATGCCTGTGCAGAAGTCGAGATAGGAGCGTCCGGACGCGTCGACCACCCGTGATCCTTCGCCCCGCACGATGTCGATGTCGGCCCGCGCATACGTGGGCAGCACGCGGTCGCGGTGCGCGGCGGGAGAGCTCCTCACGCCGTCACCTCCGTCTCGCCGATCGTGGCGCGTACACCACCGCGGGCGGCCAGGATGGCCGCGGTGAGCTTGGGCACGATCCCGCCCTCGAAGCGGCCGGCGGCCAGCATCTCCGTGACCGGCCCCGATTCCAGCCGGACGGCGACTTCACCGTCGACGAGCACACCCGGGACGTCACTCAGGAAGACGATGCGCGCGGCACCGAGGCCCACCGCAAGCGCCGCCGCCGCCTCGTCCGCGTTCACGTTGAGGGGGCCGACCGCGAGCGGCACGACCACCGGCACACGCCCGGCGGCGAGCGCGTCCGTGATCGCCGCGGGGCTCGAGGGCACAGGGTCGCCGACCTCGCCGAGCGCGGGGACACGCGTCGCGGGCAGGCCGATCTCGTCGCCGCGAAGCGAGAGCGCGTCCGGCCCGATCTCGGCACACACCTCGCGGTTCACTTCGAGCAGCGACTCACACACGACCTGCAGGACCTCCGACGTCGTCACGCGTCGCCCGGCCACGAACTGCGGCGTGAGACCGCGACGCTCAAGCTCGGCCGTGATCTGCGGGCCGGCCCCATGCACGACGACGACCTCGTGCCCCTCTGCGCGCAGACGGTGTACCTCTCGTGCGGCCCCGGCCGCCACGCGACCGCCGAGCTTGAGCACGATGCGACTCACGTCGTGTAGTCCGCGTTGATGCGGACGTAGTCATAGGTGAGATCGGAGGCCAGGTAGCGGGCGCTGCCCTCACCGAGCCCGAGGTCGAGATCGATTGCGCACGACGGGCCTGCCAGATCCGGCACGGCTCCCGTCGGAGCCCCGGTCAGGTAGACCTGGACGCTGTTCATCGACACCGTCAGCCGCTCGGGGTCGAGCTCGGCGAACCCGCCGTTCCACGGAGCCGAGCCGGCAGCCATCAGCACACGGCCCCAGTTGGGGTCGCGACCGAAAGCCGCCGTCTTCACGAGGGGCGACGTGGCGATGCGGCAGGCGATGGCGTCCGCCTGCCCTTCTGAGGCAGCGCCGGTGACACCGATCTCGAGCACGACAGTGGCGCCCTCGCCGTCCGCCACCACCTGCCGCGCGAGATCACCGCAGACCGCGACGAGCGCCTCCGCGAAGGCGGCATCGAGCTCGCGGCTCCTGGTTACCCCGGATTCGCCGTTGGCCAGCAGAATCACCGCGTCATTGGTCGAGCAGTCGCCGTCCACCGAGATCCGGTTGAAGCTGCCCGCCACCGCCGGCCGCAGGAAGCGGTCGACCTCGCTTTGCGCGAGCGGGTAGTCCGTGGTGATCACGACCAGCATCGTCGCCAGCACGGGGTGGATCATCCCGGCGCCCTTGGCCATGCCACCGACGGTGAACCCGTCGCGGGCTCGGACCGCCGTCTTCGGGGCCGAGTCCGTGGTCATGATCGCGCGCGCGGCAGCGTCCCCCCCATCGGCAGAGAGGATCGACGCGGCGTCGCGCGCCCCGGCCAGCACCTTGTCCACCGGCAACTGGACGCCGATGACGCCGGTCGAGAGCACGAGCACACCTTCGACGGGTACACCGAGCGCCTCGGCGGTGGCGGCAGCCGTGGCTTCCGCGGCTGCGATCCCCTGGGCCCCGGTGGCAGCGTTGGCGTTGCCGGCGTTGATGATCACGGCCTGCGGGTCGGCCAGGTCGAGGTGGCGGCGGGAGACGACCACGGGCGCCGCCTGGACGCGGTTCGTCGTCCACATCGCGGCGCCGACCGATGCCGGCAGCGAGCGGACGAGTGCGAGATCGGGCTTCCCCGACGGTCTGATGCCGGCCGAGACACCGGCGGCGACGAACCCCTTGGCTCGCGTGACGGACATCAGACCCGTACCCCCGAGAGCCGCAGCCCGACCGTCTCGTCCCACCCGTACAGCCGGTTCACGTTCTGTACGGCCTGCCCGGCGGCGCCCTTGCCGAGGTTGTCGATGGCGCAGATGACGATGGTGGTGTCCGTGAAGCCGTCCTGGAAGACACCGATCTCGGCGCCGTCCGTGCCTTGCACCCGGGCCACCTCCGGTGCCACGCCCTCGGGGAGGACGGTCACGACGCGGCTCCCGGCGTAGTGCTCGGCAAGCAACTCGCGCAGGTCGGCGCCGAGTGAGCGGACGTAACAGGTGGCGACGAGCCCGCGGCGGATGGGCAGGAGGTGCGGCGTGAGCGCGACGGGGAAGCCGAGTAGCTGCTCGATCTCGGGGACGTGCTGATGCCGGCCCACCCGGTAGGGCGAGAAGTTCTCGAGCACGAAGCCGGCGTGGGTGGAGTCCTTGAGCGTTCGACCCGCGCCCGTCATGCCCGACTTGGCGTCGACAACGACAAAGCCGGGATCGACGGCTTCCCGGATCGGGCCGAGCGCCAACAGCGTCGCGGTGGCGTAGCACCCCGGGTTGGCGATCAGCCGCCCTTGCGGCGGGCTCAGCTCGGGCAGGCCATACGACCAGCCGGGGAGAGAAGACGGCTGAGGATGGGTGAAGCCGTACCACTGGGCGTACAGCGAGGCGTCGCGGAGACGGTGGGCGCCGGACAGATCGACCACGACGCCTCGGCTGGGGGGATCGACCGCTGCGGCCTCCTCGTGCGGGAGACAGAGGAAGGTGATGTCGGCCGGCGACGCGAGAGCGGCCTCGTTGGTGATGAAGGTGGGCAGGCGGCGTCCTCCGTTACGGCCGAGCCGGGGATCGAGCGCGGAGGCGTCCTGGCCGGCCAGCGAGTTGGAGCCGAGCGCGTAGACCTCGAGCTCAGGGTGGGCGAGCACCCGGTCGAGCGTCTCCTGGCCGGTGTACCCGGCGGCGCCGATGATCGAAACATAGGCCATCTCTTGCATAGTATGCAGAATCCTTGCCTTGTATGCGATAATGGTGGCCGGGCCGGCGGCTCGACACCCTCCCGCCGGGTCTGTCTCCTAGTCCGGCGAGGGCGGGAGCGGGGGATCGCCGGCTAGCGCCTCGGCGGCGCCGGGGTCACGGTCGGGCGCGGGGCGCCAGCGAAGCACGTGAGGCCGGTCATGGGGCGATCGTACCATGATCGGGGTCAGGCCTCCCACGTCCCACCTGCCGGACACCCGGGAGGCGCACGGCGTGGCTCCGGCTCGGTCGCGTGCGCCAGGGCCACCCGGTGGGACGTGGGAGGCCTGACCCCGGCCGCGACCGCCGCCGCACCCGCGTTGACACAACACGGCTGGTCCGGGCACACTGGCAAGGATGTTCTTGAGCGCCGTAGCAGCTGTACCCGTACGCGCAGACCGCGTCGTGGTATCGCGCTCCGTGGTAGGAAGCGGCGCCGGCATCGTGACGCTCCTCATTCTCCCCTAGGGGAGACGAGATCGCTCACGCGCCATCCGGCGCCCACACCGACCTCGACACACCACACGTGTGTCCACCGACGACAGCCATCGCAAGCAGGGACAGGGAAGCGGCATGAGAAAGGTGACGACATGAAGATGAGAGGAGCAGACGCCATCCTCCGCTGCCTCGAGGCCGAGGGTGTCGAGGTGATGTTCGGCATTCCGGGCGGAGCGATCATGCCCACCTACGACGCGATGGCCCGAGGCACCACGGTCCGTCACGTTCTCGCCCGTCACGAGCAAGGTGCAGGCCACATGGCGCAGGGGTATGCGCGCGCCTCCGGCAAGGTCGGGGTGGCCATCGCCACCTCCGGCCCCGGTGCCACCAACCTCGTCACCCCCATCGCGGACGCCTGGATGGACTCCACTCCGCTCGTCTGCATCACCGGCCAGGTGCGCAGCTCGCTGATCGGCACCGACGCCTTTCAGGAGTGCGACATCACGGGCGTGACGATGCCGATCGTCAAGCATTCCTGGCTCGTGCAGAGCGCATCCGAGATCCCTGCGGTGCTGAAGGCGGCGTTCCATGTCGCCACCAGCGGCAGGTGCGGCCCCGTCCTCGTGGACGTTCCCCGTGACATCCAGGAGACGGAGTTCGAGTTCCACTATCCGGAAAAGGTCGATCTTCCCGGCTGGAGGCCGCCGACGAAGGTCCACGCGATGCAGGTCCGCGAGGCGGCGAGAGCGATCGCGAACGCCGAGAAGCCGGTGCTCTACGTGGGTGGCGGCACGCTCAACGCCGACGCCACGCACGAGCTGCGACAGCTCGCGGAGGCGGGCCGCCTACCCGTGATCACGACACTGATGGGCAAGAGCGCCTTCCCGGAGAGCCACGAGCTGCATTTCGGTTGGCCCGGCATGCACGGGCCCAAGTGGTCGAACATCGCCATGAACACGAGCGACGTGCTCGTTGCCGTGGGTGCCCGCTTCGACGATCGCGTCACCGGCAAGCTCTCGGCCTTCGCGCCGGGCGCCGCCATCGTGCACCTGGACATCGACGCTGCGGAGATCTCCAAGCTGCGGGACGCGGACATCCCCGTCGTCGGCCCGCTGCGCCAGACCTTGCAGGAGCTGGCGCGCGAGGTGGCGCGCCTGCGCGCCGACGGGGCGCCCGCTCCCGAAGCGTGGTTGGCGCGGATCGCCGAGCTGCGAGACGAGTTCCCGCTGCGCTACGGGCAGAGCACCGACTGGATCAAGCCGCAGTGGTTGCTCGAGCAGCTGCAGGCCGTGACGGCGGGCGCCGACGTGATCGTGACCACCGGTGTCGGCCAGCACCAGATGTGGGCCATGCAGTACATCCTCTCCGAGAAGCCGCGGTCGTTCATCACCTCTGGCGGTCTCGGCACGATGGGGTTCGGCATCCCGGCAGCGGTCGGCGCCAAGGCAGCCCGCCCGGAGGCGACGGTCGTCTGCATCGACGGCGACGGCTGCTTCCAGATGACGGCCCAGGAGCTCGTCACAGCCGTGCTCGAGGACCTACCCATCGTGGTCGTCCTCGTCAACAACGGCTACTTGGGCATGGTCCAGCAGTGGCAGGACATGTTCTTCGACGGGCGCCGCTCGCACGTCCACCTGACATCGTCCGTGCCGGACTATGCAAAGCTCGCCGAGGCCTACGGCGGCGTCGGGATGACGATCACGGAGCCGGACGAGGTGCGACCCGCACTCGAGGAGGCGATCCGGCTCGGTCGCACGGTCGTCGTCGACGTACGGGTCGATCCCTCCGAGCAGTGCTTCCCGATGATCCCTGCTGGCGCAGCGGCCATGGACATGATCGAGTACACCGACCCCACGGAGGTGGAGGCATGAAGCACACGATCTCCGTCACGGTCGAGGACCGGCCGGGCGCCCTCACCCGCATCACGACGATGTTCGCGCGGCGCGGCTTCAACATCGAGTCGCTCGCCGTCGGTCCCACCGAGCGCCCCGGGGTCTCGTGCATCACCATGCGGGTCGATTGTGAGCAGCACACGCTGGAGCAGATCGAGAAGCAGATCCACAAGCTGGTGAACACGCTGCGGGTCGTCGAACTCGTCCCCGGCGCGGCCGTCGAGCGCGAGCTGATGGTGATCAAGGTCAGCGCGGCACCCGAGCGGCGGGCCGAGCTGATCGCGACGGCGGAGGCCTTCCGCGGTCACGTCCTCGATCTCGGCCCGGACGCCGTGGTGCTCGAGATCACGGGAACGCCGGAGGAGCTCGACTCCTTCAACGAGCTGTGCCGGCCGTACGGGATCCAGGAGTCGGTTCGCACCGGCCGGGTCGGGCTCAGCCGTGCATCATCTGCGAAGCGGCAGGGCCGACGGCGGCTGACCGCGATCAACTGACGAACGACCCACGAGAAAGGAACCACGTGGCAGAGATTCTCAAGGGCGGCGACCTGTCGCTGCTCGACGGCAAGGTTGCGGTCATCGGCTACGGCAGCCAGGGGCACGCGCACGCCCTCAACCTGCGCGACTCGGGCGTCCACGTGGAGATCGGTCTCCGCGACGGCTCTCCCTCCGGCGAGGAGGCGAAGGCGGCGGGCCTGGAGGTGAAGAGCGTCTCCGACGCGGTCGCAGGCGCGCAGCTCGTCTCCATCCTGCTGCCCGACCAGGTGCAGAAACAGGTGTGGACCGACCACATCGCCCCGGCCATCGCCCCCGGGGCAGCTGTGCTCTTTGCCCACGGCTTCAACGTCCTCTACGAGCGCGTCGCCCCCGGCCCCGAGAGCGACGTGATCATGGTCGCCCCCAAGGGCCCGGGCCACATCGTGCGGCGGCTCTTCACGGAGGGCTACGGGACGCCGGCGCTGATCGCGGTGCACCAGGATGCGACCGGGAACGCACGTGATCTCGCGCTCTCCTACGCGACCGGCATCGGCGCCGGGCGCGCGGGCATCCTCGAGACGACGTTCAAGGAGGAGACGGAGACCGATCTCTTCGGCGAGCAGGCAGTGCTCTGCGGCGGCACCGCAGAGCTGATCAAGGCCGGCTTCGACACGCTCGTCGCCGCCGGGTACCAGCCGGAGTGCGCCTACTACGAGTGCCTGCACGAGCTGAAGCTGATCGTCGACCTCATCTACGAGGGCGGGCTCTCCCACATGCGCTGGTCGATCTCGGACACCGCCGAGTTCGGCGACTACGTGTCGGGCCCCCGGGTGATCAACGACTCGGTGAAGACGGAGATGGGCAGGATCCTCGAGGACATCCAGACCGGTGCCTTCGCCAGGCGCTGGATCGCGGACATGGACGGCGGCGAGCCTGAGCTCCGCTCGCTCCGCGCGAAGGCCGCCGAGTCGAACCTGGAGACGGTCGGCAAGGAGCTCCGCGCTCTCATGCATCGCGCCGGTTGATGCCAGGTCACGGTCACGGTGAGCCGCCCGCGACCCCCGAGCCGCGAAGCGGCTGCTCCGCGCAGCGGAGCAAGGTCGTCAGCCAGGAGCCGGCCGTGAAGCGGCCGTCCTTCGAGGGGATTGCCACACCCAAGCGAAGCCAGAGGAGCTGCCAACTCCAGCCCAGGTGGGTGCGGTCATGACCTCGGTCGACGTCCCGGTTGCGCTGCTCGGTTACGGCACCGTCGGTTCGGCGGTGCATCGCCTGCTCGAAGACCAGGGCGACGAGATCGAGCGCGCCACCGGGCATCGGCTGCGCGTGGTTCGCGCACTCGTGCGCGACGCCTCCAAGGAACGCGGCGGCCGGGCGGATCGGGACCTGCTGACCACCGACATCGCCGACATCCTGGGCAACCCGGAGATCCGCGTGGTGGCCGAGGTGATGGGAGGTGTCGATCCCGCCGGGGAGTACGTCCTCGATCTGCTCCGCGGGGGCCGGTCGGTGGTGACCGCCAACAAGCAGCTGGTGGCTCGGCGTGGGGCCGAGCTCTTCGCGGCCGCCTCGCAGGCCGGTGTGCAGCTGCGCTTCGAGGCCTCGGTGTGCGCCGCGATCCCCGTGATCAAGGTCCTCCGCGAGTCGCTCGTGGTGACGAACGTGCATCGTGTGCTCGGCATCGTCAACGGTACGACCAACTTCATCCTCTCCGCGATGGAGAGCGGCCGGCCGTACGAGGACGCGCTCGCCGAGGCGCAGCGGCTCGGCTATGCGGAGGCCGATCCGACCGACGACGTGGCCGGTTTCGATGCGGCCGCCAAGATCGCCATCCTGGCGACTGTCGCCTTCGGCTCGAGGGTGCCGCTCGACTGGGTCGATGTCGAGGGCATCGCAGGGGTCACGCTCGATCACGTCAACGCAGCGCGCGCCCTGGACATGAAGGTGAAGCTCATTGCACGCGCCACGCTCTCCGACGGCCGCGTCGACGTGCGCGTGGCGCCTGCTCTGGTCGACGCCCATCATCCGCTGGCCGCCGTCGAAGGGGCCTTCAACGCCGTCATGCTGCAGGGCGACGCGATCCGCGAGATCACGCTCGAGGGCCCAGGGGCCGGCGGCCTCGAGACAGCGTCGGCCGTGGTCGCCGACATGGTCTCAGTGGTCGGGACGACAGGGACTGGCTTCCTCCAGAACGACCCGGTCTGGCGTGAGCTCGAGCGGCTGCCGGCCGGGGAGATCCGCTCACCCTGGTACCTGCGGCTGGAGGTCGAAGATCGGGCGGGCGTCCTGGCGAAGCTGGCGCAGGAGCTGGCAGTCAACGACGTCTCCGTGGCGCGGCTCGTGCAGCAGCCGGGAGCCGGGCATGCCGTCCTCCACGTCGTCACCCACGAGGCGGCCGCAGGCTCGGTTGCGGCCGCGCTGTCCTCGATTCGCGCGCTCGAGCTGTCCCGCGGGGAGGCGAGCGCGCTTCCCGTCGTCTCGACACGCGGCGTCGAGGAGCTCGGCTGGGCCTGACGCGTGGGACGCCGGTGACCTCTCTGATCGAACGGTTCCGGCAGGTCCTGCCGGTGTCGCCGGCGACGCCGGTGATCTCCCTGGGTGAGGGCTCGACGCCGCTCGTGCCCGCACCGCGGCTCTCGGCGCGGTACGGCAAGCAGCTCTGGCTCAAGTGGGAAGGCGCCAATCCGACGGGGTCGTACAAGGATCGCGGGATGACCGTCGCCGTCTCCAAAGCGCTCGAGGAGGGCGCCCACACGGTGATCTGCGCCTCCACCGGGAACACTGCTGCCTCCGCCGCCGCCTACGCGGCGCGAGCGGGCATCACGGCCGTGATCCTCACGCCCGAAGGCGCCGTGGCGGGGCCGAAGCTGGCGCAGACACGGATGCTCGGGGGACGTGTGCTCGAGGTACGCGGCGACTTCGACCAGGCGCTCGCCGCGGCGCGCGAGCTTGCCGCGCGCGGCACTCATGCGCTCGTGAACTCGCTGAACCCGCACCGCCGCGAGGGTCAGAAGACCGCGGTGTACGAGATCGTGGAGGAGTTGGGCGGCGCGCCGGATGCGTTCGTCATCCCCTACGGTGGTGGCGGGAACACCTCGGCCTACGCCATCGCACGGGGTGAGCTCGGCCTGACCACCCCGATCGTGTCGGTCGAGGCGACCGACCGGCCGCACACCGTCGGCTCCGCCATCCGCATCGCCACACCGGTCCACGCGGCGACGGTGGCCGAGGTTGGTGCCGTGGTGCTCTCGGTCACCGATGAGGAGCTCATCGGTGCCTGGCAGGAGCTTGCTGCCCTGGAGGGGGTCTTCTGTGAACCGGCTTCGGCGGCAGGCTTGGCGGCCGTCCGCCGCGGCGCGGTCGAAGGCGATCGCCTCGTGCTCACGATCACCGGTCATGGCCTCAAGGACGTGGCGACCGCCGAGGCCCATGCTCCGCAGGTGCAGCACGTCGACCCCGATCCGGACGCGATCGCGGCGGCCTCGCGATGATCTTCCGGGCGCCCGCGACCTCGGCCAACCTCGGACCGGGGTTCGACTGCGCGGCGGTGGCGCTCGAGCTGTGGAACGAGCTCGAGCTGACCGAGGGGGAAGGCGTGCTCATCGAGGGTGTCGGCGCCGGAGAGCTTGCGGCCGACGCCTCCAACCTCGCCGTCCGTGCCTATGCGCTGTTGGGGGACCCAGCGGGCAAGCAGTTTCGCTTCACCAACCGCATCCCGCTCGAGCGTGGCCTCGGCTCCTCGGCTGCCGCGATCGCCCTCGGCCTGGTAGCCGCGCGCCCTGACGGCGACCCGGAGGAGCTGCTCGCCGCCGGGCTGACGCTCGAGGATCACGCGGACAACCTCGGCGCGGCGCTGCTCGGCGGTGTCACGCTCGCGTGGGACGGTCACGTGGTGAAGGTGGCCGACTCGCTGCCGCTGCACGCGGTGGCGGTGATCCCCGGCGTCCGCACGAACACCGCGAGCTCGCGCGGCACGATGCCGGAGTCCATCCCGCATGCGGACGCGGCGGTCGCCTCGGGCCGTGCTGCGCTGCTCGGGGCGGGGGCAGCGGCGGGGAATGCCGACTGGTTCGCGGCCGCGTTGCACGACACGCTGCACGAGCCGTACCGGCCGTCGGGGATACTCGACCTTGTGCGCTCGTACCCCCCGGCGGGCGCCCGTGGTGCCACGCTCTCCGGGTCGGGGCCGACCGTCCTCGTCTGGACGGAGACCGCCGAGGCATGCGTAACGGAGCTGCAGGGACGTTTCGCAGACCATGACGTGGTGGCCTTGCCGGTGTCGCCGAAGGGGGCCCTCGGTTGAGAACGGTCATTCTCGACGTTCGGCCTCGCGAGGCGTTCGAGGCCGGTCACCTGCCCGGCGCCGCGCACGTCGATCCCGAGACGGAGCTGAGCGCGCCGGTGGTTGATGCGGCGGTGGGCGGGCGGCACCCGCTGCCGTCTCTGGAGGCTCTGGTCGAGGTGTTCGCGGGTGCGGGTGTCGGGGACGATTCCTTCGTGCTGGCGGTGGACGCCGGCACCGGCTGGGCCGCGCGTTGCTGGTGGCTGCTGCGCCACCTCGGGCACGACGCGGCGGGGACTATCGACCTGCGTGCCTACGTCGGGCCGCTGGAACGGGGACAGTCCCCGGGGGGGATTGTCCTCCCCGGGGACTGTCCCCCCGTCTTCACGCCACGGCCCCGAACCGACGACCTGATCGCCGCCGAGGAGATCCTCGCCCGCCTCGGCGATCCGCGGCTGACCCTGTTCGACGCACGCTCGCCGGCCCGCTGGCGCGGTGACGAGGAGCCGCTCGATCCCGTGGCCGGGCGCATCCCCGGCGCCCGCAACGCGTTCTTTGAGCGGCCGTTACCCGACGGCACCCTGGAGGCGTCCGAGCCGGTCGCCTACTGCGGCTCCGGCGTGACGGCGTGTGTGGTTGCGCAGCGCCTCGTGCTCGCGGGGAGAGATGATGTACGCCTGTACCCGGGCTCGTGGAGCGAGTGGTGCAGGCGCGAGGGCCATCCGATCGAGAAAGGCTGAGTGCCGTGACGACTCCGTACGACCTCCCGAGCAATCCCGCCAAGCGCATCAGCGCCGCGCTCACCGACGGCCCCGACCGCGCGGGCGCGCGCGCCATGCTCAAGGCGACCGGGTTCGACGACGAGGCGCTGGCGAAGCCGATCGTCGGTGTCGGCACGACGTGGATCGAGACGATGCCGTGCAACCTCAACCAGCGCGACCTCGCCGTCCATGTCAAGCGCGGTGTCCGCGACGCCGGTGGCACCCCGATGGAGTTCAACACGGTCGCCGTCTCCGACGGCGTCTCCATGGGGACGTCCGGCATGCGCGCGTCGCTCGTCTCGCGCGAGGTCGTGGCGGACTCGATCGAGCTCGTCTCGCGTGGGCATCTGTTCGACGGCCTCGTCTGCCTCGTGGCCTGTGACAAGACGAACCCCGGGGCGGCGATGGCGGTCGGCCGGCTCGACATCCCCGCGGTCGTCTACTACACGGGCTCGATCGCGCCTGGTCTCTACCAAGGCCGCGAGGTCTCGATCGGTGACGTGTACGAGGCGATCGGCAAGCACGCAGCCGGGAAGATGACGGCCGAGGAGCTGCACGAGCTCGAGTCGCAGGCGTGCCCGGGCGCGGGTGCCTGCGGCGGCCAGTTCACGGCGAACACGATGTCCACGATCCTCGACTTCCTCGGGCTGTCCCCGGTGGGAGCGAACGGCATCCCGGCGATGCACCGTTCGAAGGAGGAGGCGGCCTATGAGATCGGCAAGCTGGCCGTGCAGATCGTCCGCGACAACCTCACGCCCCGCTCGTACGTGACGAAGGAGTCGTTCGAGAACGCCGTGGCCTCGGTGGCGGCGACCGGGGGCTCGACGAACGGGGTGCTGCACCTCGTGGCGATCGCGCGCGACTTCGGGATCGAGTTCACGATCGACGACTTCGAGCGCATCTCGGCGAAGACGCCGATCGTGGCGGACATGAAGCCGTGGGGCCGCTGGCACGCGACCGACATGTACAAGGCGGGCGGAGTGGCGCTCGTCGCGCGCGAGCTGAAGAAGGCCGGCCTGCTGCACGCGGACGCACGGACGGTAGACGGCAGAACCATGGGCGAGATCGCCGACGCGGTGGTGGAGACCGAGGGCCAGACCGTGGTCGTCCCGATCGAGACGCCGCTCAAGCCGCGCGGCGGCGTGGCAGTGCTCTACGGCAACCTCGCCCCCGACGGTTGCGCGGTCAAGCTCGCCGGGCATGAGCGTCTCGTCCACCGCGGCCCGGCGCGCGTCTTCGACTCCGAGGAGGACACGTTCGCCGCGGTCAAGGCCGGCCGCATCAAGGAGGGCGACGTGGTCGTGATCCGCTACGAAGGCCCCCACGGCGGCCCCGGCATGCGCGAGATGCTGCACGTCACCGGCGCCATCGTCGGCGAGGGCCTCTCCGAGTCGGTCGCCCTGGTCACGGACGGCCGCTTCTCGGGCGCGACGCACGGCTTCATGGTCGGCCACGTCGCTCCGGAGGCCTCCAAGCGCGGCCCGATCGCGGCGCTGCGCGAGGGCGACACGGTGATCGTGGATGTGGAGCGCGGCGTGGTCGAGGTCGAGCTTTCCGACGAGGAGATCGAGGCGCGGCTGGCGGACTGGGTGGAACCGGAGCCGCGCTACCGGCGTGGCGTGCTCGCGAACTACGCGACGCTGGTCTCGTCCGCGTCGAACGGCGCGGTCACGCTGTCACGGTTCGAGTCCGCCTAGGTCCACCAAAAGTTCGTCGTACGAACCCCCGACCTGGAGTCTGGGGTTCGAACGTGCTCCGTTTAGTTCCACCGAAGACTCGTAAAATCAAAGCCGCGAGGCCGATCGCCACGCCCCGGCCGCGGCGACTTCTGCCGCGCTCAGAGCCGGGTCAGCACCTGCTCTGCGCGGACGCGGGTGCCCGTAACGATCCTTTCGATCACAACGCTCTCCCATCCTTCGCTGGCGACCTTCGTCAGGGCGAGGTCAAGCGCACCGGGCAGCTGCTGCGCGATCTCGTCGAGGATCCGGCCGGCGAGCCGCTCGCGGATTCCGAGCGCGCCTGCCTGCTCGATCAGGTCGGCGCGGCGCAGATGGCGCAGCCGTTCGACCCCGCCGATCCGCATGGCCAGCAGATCAGTGTGGGCGTATGCCTCCGTCGAGACGAGATCGTAGGCGGGCGCCAGCGTGACGCCGTCGTCCATGTGGAGGAAGGAGATGTTCTTGCCGTGCGCGTCGCAGTTGCCAAGCACCGCGTTGACGACCATCAGCCGCAGCAGGCTCAGCAGGTCGAGGCCGGGCTGGCTCGAGTGCTCCGTGACAAGGGCAGCGACCCGAGCGAGCGAAGGGCCGCCGGCGTGCTCGTACTTGAAGCCGGGCAGCGTCGCGGTTGCCTGGCAGGCGTCCTCCTGATGCAGTCGCACGATCCTGCCGTCGCCGTCCGCTTTGCGGTCGTAGCGTTCGACAAGCAGGAGCGGGACGCCCCGAACGTGCTGGACGGAGAAGCCGGTCGTGGGGAGGCCGAGCAGGGTCGCGACGGTGAGGCAGAAAGCCTCGTTCTGGACAAGGTCAGGGAAGCGCTCGGTGCGCCGGGGCGGCTTGGCGATCACGGTCGAGGCATGCCCGCGCAGCGGCCGTGCCAACTGCCCGTCGGGGGTGCGGGCGAGCGGCAGCTTGTCCTGCACCCCTGCCAGGGATAGCCGGATCTCGTCTGTCTCCACCGTGACTCCGAGTGGCGCCTCGCCGAGCGCGTCAAGCTCCGCAGCGAGCGCGTCCTCGTCGAGAGGCTGGAGGATCGCGTCGGTGCCAGCGGGTGGCGGGTCCCCGGCTGGCACGATCATCAGCGCCCCCGCGCTCTCGCGGCCGAGCACGGCCAGCAAGCCCCAGGTGTCTTCCATCGCAACTCGGAACTCCGCGCAGAGCCGTTCTCTTCCGGCCCCCTCGGGCAGCAGCCCGGCAAAGAACGGGGTGGCGACGAAGGGATCCACTGTGTCCCAGGAGACCGGCATCGCGAGGGAGAGCAGCAGCGAACCGGGGCCGAGACGCTCGATCGCTGCCTCCTCGAAGTCGAAGGCGACGTAGCCCAGCGTACGATCGTGCAACCGCCCCATCAGCGCGCCGGCCAGATACACATCGAGGGAGCCGCGCGACTGCGGGGCGGCGCTCATCGGCCGCTGCCGCGGTGCGCGTCGCGGGTGCGCACGCTCAACTCGAGCCCGAGCACGTTGAGCGCGCCCAGCATCAGATCGAGGCTGATGGTGCCCTGGCCGGTCTCCAGCTTGCGGATCTGATTGCGGTGAGTGCCGACCAGATCCGCCAGCCGCTCCTGGGTCAATCCCTGCTCCCGGCGACGGCGACGGGCGGCGGCACCGAGCTCCGCAGCTGTCCGTGTCCGCAGCTCACCAGAAGCCGTCTCCGCCATGCCTGTCCCTCCGATCTGCACCGCTCCAGGTGCATCTGCTCCACATTACCCTATCGTCGGCGGCAATGCACCTCTTGAGGGGCATTGGCTAAGAGGACGGGGTTCGCGAGCAGGCAGGCGAACTGGCCAAACCCCGATGCGTGAGCAGGTCGTGGAGGCGTTCCAGGCCGAGACCATACGCGGCCCAGAGTGGGAGGTAGTCGAGACGGACAAGCCCGTCGATGCCGAAGCGGGCGCCGTGATAGTCCCAGGGGACGCCGCCGGCGAACCGGCGGAAGAGCCGGCCGCAGGCGAACTCGACGCCAAGGATGCCGGTGCCGTACACCGCCGCACGGAGCGCCAGAGGCCGTTGCCTGATCCGGTCGTGCACCGGCTCGAAGAGAGGTTGCGCGAGACCATAGACCGGGACGTTGAGGATGCTGCTCGGACGACGCCGCCGCGTGTGCATCGACACGAACAGCGAGTCGAGTGCCCAACCGGCCAGGCCGTAGGCGAGGAAGCGCTGCCCAGGCCGGGAAAGCAGGATCCTCACACGTGCGACGCTACCTGAGCCTTTCGACCCTGGCCGGCCCAGCGTGCCCGTCCGAGCGACAGTTGAGATCGATCAACTGCGAGTCCGCCGGACGTCCACGTGACACGATGTAGCGCACACTAGCGACTTTATGTAGTGTATAAGAGTGTCCAACAGTAGCGTCTACCGCCGGCGCATCGTCGACGACGAGCTCGACGAGCTGCTCGCGGGGGTGCCGGCAATCGCCGTGGAAGGCGCCAAGTGGGTCGGGAAGACGGCGAGCGCCACGCAACGGGCCGGCACCACGCGCCGCCTCGACAACCCGGCCGAGCTCGCTTTGGCCCAAGCCGACCCCGGCACCGTCCTTCGTGGCGCAGGCCCTGTGCTGCTGGACGAGTGGCAGCGCTACCCGCCCCTCTGGGATGCCGTGAGACGTGCGGTCGACGACGGGGCTCCGGCCGGTCGCTTCCTGCTCACCGGCTCCCTGGCACCGGTCACGCAGCCCACCCACTCCGGGGCAGGTCGCATCGTCTCCGTTCGCATGCGCCCACTGTCCCTCGCCGAGCGCGGCCTCGCACCCCCGAGCGTCAGTCTCGGATCGCTCGTCGCCGGCGGCCGGCCCGAACTCGAGGGGGCGACCTCGGTCGGGTTGATCGACTACACGACCGAAGTCGTCGCCTCGGGCTTCCCGGGGCTCCGTGGAGCCACCGACCGCGTGCGCGAAGCCCACCTCGACGGCTACCTCGCCCGCGTCATCGAGCGGGACTTCCACGAGGCGGGTCACCGGGTCCGCAGCCCGCAGAAGTTGCGGCGATGGCTGACGGCGTACGCCGCCGCGACGGCGACGTGCACGTCCTTCGAGACGATCCGATTCGCAGCCGCGAGTGGCGAAGGTGTCGCTCCCGCCCGGACCACCACGCAGCCCTACCGCGAGGCACTGGAGCGACTGTTCCTGCTCGACGCGGTGCCGGCGTGGTCGCCGACACGCAACCGGCTCAGCCGCCTGGTCGGAGCGCCGAAACATCACCTCGCCGATCCGGCACTTGCCACGCGACTGCTCGGCGTCGACGAGACCACCTTGATCGACGCCACAGTCGGTCCGGCCCGGTCGCTGCGAGACGGGCCGCTGCTGGAAACGCTCTACGAGTCGCTCGTCACGCTCTCCGTTCGCGTCTACGCACAGGCGACGAGGACACGCGTCGGCCATCTTCGGACGAAGACCGGGGCGCGCGAGATCGATCTCATCGTCGAGCGGGCCGACGGACGCGTGGTCGCCATCGAGACGAAGCTCGGAGGAACGGTGGACGACCACGACGTGCGCCACCTCCGCTGGCTCGCCCGGGAGATCGGCGACGACCTGCTCGATGCGATCGTCGTCACAACCGGGACGGACGCCTATCGTCGAAAGGACGGGATCGGGGTCGTCCCGGCCGCGCTTCTCGGGTCATGAACGGAACTGCCACCAATCCCAGGTATTGGCGGAAATCCGCTCTCGTCCCCGCCAAACAGCTACGCTGAGGGGAGCCGCGCACCCGAGGACGGGGGGTGAACAGTCCATTCGCGCACCGGCCGAGTGGCGACGCTCGGGGGGCCGCGAAGAGTGCGAGGCCCGCGAGGGCCCCAAAGCGGTCGACACCTTGCCCCACATCATGCGGTGACGTCCGTCGCCGCCGCGCCCGCCGGCCCAGCCAAGGAGGACGAAATCGCCACCGAAGAGAAGCTCGAAATGGATGGAGAAGTTCTGGAGGCGCTCGGAGGCGGCATGTTCCGGGTCGCCCTCGAGAACGGCCACGAACTGATCGCCTACACCGCCGGCAAGATGCGGCGCTACCGCATTCGCATGGCCCCTGGCGACCGCATCAGTGTCCAACTCTCGACGTACGACCTCAGCCGAGGCCGGATCGTCTATCGGCACCGTTGAACGCCGGGAGCACGTCAAAAAAGCTCGGCGAGTACCTGGGGACGCTCGAGTCGCTGCTCGCCGACTGCACCTCTCACCTGACGGACCGTGAGCTGATCGAACTGCGGGCGATCGTGCACGACAGGCGACACGGCCGCAAAGCAGATCCCGGTTCCGGGGCCTCGACGAGGCTCGCCCAGCGGGCCGACGGGATCGTGAAGCTGCTCGGCGCCGCCGCCTGCGACCTGCGGCCCCGCGAGACGCAGCAACTCGACGATCTCGTCGCAGGACGTCGCGCGGAAGCAGCCATCGTGATGCGCTCGCCGGTCCGCTTTCACAAGACGCGTTCGACGTCGCGCTAGATCATGTGTCGGCAAGGAGGGATCCGGGCCCTGGATCCCTCCCCGCCGGTTGCCGACTCAGCAACAGTCGGTATCGCCGTCGCAGCAGTCGCCGCACGCCCAGAGATCGGACATCGTTGCCTCCTTTCATCGAACATCATCAATGCAGCCAGCGTAGCTGATACATTGATGACTGTCGATGAAAGAGCTTCCTGTCCGCCAACCACCCCTCTGCTGTTCACCTGACACGCCCGTCATGGGCGCGGCGGCGGCGGGTGAGCTGGCAGCGCTCTTCAAGGCCCTTGCCGACCCGACGCGTGTCGCCATCGTCAATCGGCTCTCCTCGCTCGAGGAGGTTTGCGTCTGCGACCTCAACGACGCGTTCGACCTCTCGCAGCCGACGATCTCGCACCACCTGAAGATCCTGCGCGCAGCCGGCCTCGTGGAAGCGGACCGACGCGGGACGTGGGCGTACTACCGGCTCGTGCCGGAGACGCTGGCACGGCTGCGCAACGCTGTCACCTAGGGGCTTGACGTGGGTTAGCGGGTGGGCCTGGGACGTGTCTGCGCCAAGGACAGGCCTCGCGGCAGCGGAGCCGACCGCCTCGGAACCTGTATAGGCTCGTCTCGTGCAGCCCCTGCCGAGCATCGGCGCCGACGACGTCCTCGCCGCAACCCTGAAACCGCTCGGTCCCTGGCCGCCGGCCGGCACCGCGACCAGTGGCGACCCTCACGCCTTCGGGCTCGAGTTCTCGAACGACGAGCATGCCGAGACCGGGATCTGGGAATGCACGCCCGGCAGCTTCCCGTCCCGCCGCCAGGGGACGGCCGAGCTGATGCACTTCGTGGCCGGGGATGCGACGCTCACCGACGACGCAGGCGGCTCGCACACCCTAGGCCCTGGATCCGTGATCTTCCTCCCAGACGGGTGGAGCGGAGCCTGGGAGATCCGCCAGACGGTCCGCAAGACCTACGTCACGATCAAGACGGTTCAGGCGTAGCGGCGAGAGCGACCTCGACCAGCGTGTCGTGGAACGAGCAGCCGCCGCCGAGGTCGGTGAGGCGGGCAGGTGTCAGCGCGTTTGCGCTCGACCCGCCGGGGACGAGCGAGGCCCACCAGCCGGAGGGCAGCGAGACGACACCGACCGGCACGTCGTCCCCCACCCGCGCGTGCGCCAGGACACGCCCACGGTCGTTGAACACCTCGACCTGGTCGCCGTCGCCCAGGCCGCGGGCGGCGGCGTCAGGAGCGGCGAGCTCCACGCAGAGATCGCCTTCCGCTGCCCGGTGGCGCGGCATGTTCGCATAACTCGAATTGAGAAAGTGCAGCGAGCCCTTGGCCGTGACCAGACGCAACGGGAAGCGGCGGGCGAGCTCAGGGTCGCCCTCGGGCGATTCGACCGCGGGGCTGTGTGCCGGAAGCGGGTCGAGCCCGGCGGCCTCGAACACCTGCGAGACGAACTCCACCTTGCCGGACGCCGTGTCGAAGCCCCCTTCGGCGTAGGGACGCCAGTCGTCGCCGACTGCCACCCTGGCGTAGCCCGTCTCGGAGAGCCCCTCGAACGTGACACCGTCGAGCAACGGGCTCCCGCTCGAGAGCGCGGCCCTGATCAGCTCTTCGTCGCTCTCGGCGAAGTGCTGGTCACCGAGCCCAAGACGCCGGCCGAGTCGCCGGAAGATCTCGCTGTTCGGGAGACACTCTCCCTCGGGCTCGATCGCGGGGCGGTTGAGGGAGACGTACACGCTGCCCCACGAGGGCATCAGCTCAAGATGTTCGAGCTGCATCGTTGCCGGCAACACGATGTCGGCGTGGGCCGCGGTGTCCGTGAGGAACTGCTCGATGACGACGGTGAACAGGTCCTCGCGGCGCAGACCGGCCAGCACCTGGGACTGGTGCGGCGCGATCGCGGCCGGGTTCGAGTTGTAGACGACGAGCGCCCGGATCGGCGGCGAGAGATCAGTGAGAGCCTGTCCGAGCTGGATCATGTTCACCTCGCGAAGGGTTGTGTCCTCCAGCTCGGGCCGGGTGAGCGCGTCCAGGTCGAGCGTGCCCCAGGCTGCCCAGGCGGTGAGGCTGACCAGCCCGCCGCCGAGGTCACGCCAAGCCCCGACCAGAGCCGGCAGGCACGCGATCGTCCGGTGCATCATCGCCGCGCGCTCGTGGTGGCCCATCCCGATCATCGTGCGGATCGCGGCCGGCCTCGTCGTGGCGTAGGCACGTGCCAGCTCGACGATCTCCGGAGCGGGGACGCCCGTGATCTGCGCGACGCGTTCGGGCGGGTACTCGTCGAGCCGCGCCCGAAGCTGCTCGAACCCGAGCGTGTGGGCGGCCACGTACTCGGCGTCGTGGAGGTCCTCGGCGACGATCACGTGCATGAGGCCGAGGGCCAGGGCAGCGTCGGTACCGGGCAGGGGCCGAACATGCCAGTCGGCGGCGCGAGCCGTCCGTGTGCGCACGGGGTCGATCACGACGATGCGCGCGCCCCGCTCGCGGGCCGCGGTGAGGATCGGCCACAGGTGCAGGTTGGTGACGATCGTGTTCGTGCCCCAGAGCACGATCAGCCGGCTGTGAGAAAGATCCTCCGGAAGCATTCCGCGCGTCCCGCCCTGGGTGGCGCTCACCCCTTCGATCACCGAGGAGCCACACACCTTGCGCACGAGCCGGGTCGCCCCGAGCAGGGAGAAAAAGCGCCGGTCGACCGACGCGCCCTGCACCACACCCTGTGTCCCCATGTAGCTGTACGGCAGGACCGCTTCGCCACCGTGCTCGCCCACGATCCCGCGCAGGCGCTCCGCGATCGTGTCCAGCGCCTCGTCCCAGGAGATCCGCTCGAACCGGCCGCTTCCCTTCGCGCCAACGCGACGCCGCGGGTAGAGCAGACGGTCGGCGCTGTAGACGCGTTCGATGTAGTGGTTGACCTTCGCACACAGCCCCCCGCGGGTCAGCGGATGGTCCTTGACCCCGCGGAGCGCCACCGCCCGACCGTCCTCCACCGTCACATCCCACGCGCACGTGTCCGGACAATCGTGCGGACAGGCACCACGGACGGTCGTCAGCTGCTTCATGCCTCGAGCAGTCTCCGTCTCCTGCGCCGCGCGGTCAAGCGGCCGCCTCTTTACTCGGCTGGGACTTGTCCGATCACTCCGGATGTTGTAACTTTACTTTTGGAAGCGGGCGCGTCCCGCTCCACATCGAGAGAGGCTGAGGGACCGGCCCTTTGACGCCTCGGCAACCGACTCCACGGAAAGGGAGCGCGGTGCCAATCCCGGTCGGATGTCGAGCGAGACAAAGGAGAACACCGCAATGCCCGCAACAGCACTCATCTGCCGCACCTGTTCCACGGAGCACGCTCTCGAGGCGACCGGCAGCTGCTCCCGCTGCTTCGGCCCGCTCGACCCCGTGTACGACTGGGACGCCCTGCGCCGCACCGTCACCCGCGAGTCGATCGCAGCCGGGCCGGCCTCGATCTGGCGCTACGCCGACCTGCTCCCCGTGGCGGCCCCCGAAGACGCACGCCTCGCCCCGGGGTTCACGCCGCTCGTGCCGGCACCCCGGCTCGCCGAGGAGCTCGGGATCGGCGAGCTCTGGCTGAAGCTGGACACCGCGAACCCAACACACTCGTTCAAGGATCGCGTCGTCGCCGTCGCAGCCGAGAAGGCGAAGGAGCTCGGGTTCGGCACGCTGTCCTGCTCCTCCACCGGCAACCTGGCGGGCGCCGTCGCGGCTCGCGCGGCGGCCGAGGGCCTGAGCGCCGCCGTCTTCTGCCCGGCCGATCTCGAGCAGGAGAAGCTCGCCTCGGCCGCGGCCTACGGCGCCACCATCTATGCCGTCGACGGCCACTACGACCACTGCTCGCGCCTCTCCGTGGAGTTGTCCTTCGAGCTCGACTGGGGCTTCGTCAACGTCAACCTCCGCTCGTACTACGCCGAAGGTTCGAAGACACTGGCCTACGAGGTCGCCGAGCAACTGGGCTGGCAACTGCCCGATGCGCTGGCCATCCCCATCGCCTCCGGCGCCATGTACCACAAGGTCGGGCAGGGTTTCCGCGAGCTGCTCGACCTCGGTCTCGTGCACGGCACCGCGCCGCGCCAGTTCGGCGGGCAGGCCGCCGGCTGCGCGCCCGTGGCCACGGCCTTCGCGGCGGGTGCAAAGGTCGTGCCCGTCCGCCCCGCTTCGATCTGCAAGTCACTGGCCATCGGCAGCCCGGCCGACGGCGACTTCGCCGTTGCCACAGCGCGTGAATCGGGCGGCGCCATCTACTCCATCGCGGAGGACGAGATCGGCGAGCAGATCGCGCAGCTCGCGCGCACCACGGGTGTGTTCGGCGAGACCGCGACCGGGGTCACGCTCGGCGCCCTCCAGGCAGCGGTGGGGGCCGGCGAGCTCGACGAGACCTCGCGCGTCGTGCTCCTCGTCACGGGCGACGGCCTGAAAACGCTGAACGCCGTCGAGCACACGTTCCAGCCGGTGCACATCGCACCGGACGCGGACGCGTTCCTCGACAGCGTGCTCGTCGCCTGACCCGCGGCGAACCGCGAGCCGCGACTCAAGCCGAGCGCAAGCCGGCCGAACACTGGTGCGGCCGAACACTCCACGCAGGCGCACACGCGCCCGGGACGCTCGGATGCGACGGCCGATCGGAGACGATCGGGCGGGACGGGGAACCGACTGACACACCAACGGGCCGCGGCCGGTCGAGAGACCGGCCGCAACCATTGCGGGGCCCGGCGATCTTGTGAGAATGCGCTCCGTGCCCGGCCTCGCCCGCCCCTTTCTCTCCCTGCCCGCCGTGGCCGCCGGGTTCATCGCCGTGCTGGTCGGCCTCACGAGCTCCGTCGTCATCGTCTTTGCCGCCGCCCGCGCAGCCGGAGCCACGGCCGAGCAGACGGGCTCCTGGATGTGGGCGTTGGGGCTGGGCATGGGCCTCACCTCGATCGGCCTCTCGCTGCGCTACCGCGTCCCCGTGCTCATCGCCTGGTCGACTCCCGGTGCGGCGCTGCTCATCACGAGCGTCGCCGGGCTGCCGCTCGAGCAATCGATCGGTGCGTTCGTCCTCACCGGCCTCTTGATCACGGCCGCCGGCGCCAGCGGGCTCTTCGAGCGGATGATCGACCGCATCCCCCTGCCGTTGGCCTCCGCGCTCCTCGCCGGCGTGCTCGTGCGCTTCGGGCTCGACGCCTTTGCAGCGCTGGACGACGAGTTCTGGCTCGTGGGAGCGATGATCGTCGCCTACCTCACCGGACGCCGGCTGTTCGCCCGCTATGCCGCGCTCGCTGCGCTCGCCGTCGGCGTCACCGTCGCCCAGGGTCAGGGGCTGATGGGTCACATCGATCTTCCGGGTGGGCTGACGCGCCCGGACTGGGTGACGCCGTCTTTCTCGTGGCAGGCGGCAGTCGGCGTCGCCGTGCCGTTGTTCGTCGTGACCATGGCCTCGCAGAACGTGCCGGGACTCGCGGTCTTGCGGAGCCACGGGTATCGGCCGCCGATCTCTCCCATCATCACCACCACCGGTGTCGCCACCACGGCGCTCGCGCCGTTCGGCGCGTTCGCGCTGAACCTGGCTGCGATCTCGGCGGCCATCTGCATGGGTCGTGAGGCCCACCCCGATCCGGAACGGCGCTATCTCGCGGCCATCGCCGCAGGCGCGTTCTACGTCGTGGTCGGCTTGTTCGGAGGCGCTGTGGCCGGGTTCCTTGCCTCGTTCCCGCCGGAGCTCGTGGTCGCGATCGCCGGTCTTGCCTTGCTGGGAACGATCGGGAACGGCCTCGCCAACGCACTTGCCGACGAGGCGGAGCGCGAGGCGGCGCTGGTCACCTTTCTCGTGACCGCGTCCGGAGTGACGCTGCTTTCGGTGGGGTCGGCGTTCTGGGGCCTGGTGTTCGGCGTGGCCACGCGCGTCGTGTTCGGGCACCAGCGTCGACCGGCCTGAGACGCGGCGTATGATCGGGTCATGAGCCGCACACTCTTCGAGAAGGTCTGGGACGAGCACGTGGTGCGCGAGCCGGAAGGCGAGCCGGCGCTCCTCTACATCGACCTGCACCTCATTCACGAGGTCACTTCCCCCCAGGCCTTCGAGGGGTTGCGTCTGGCCGGTCGCAAGGTGAGGCGAACCGACCTGACCGTGGCCACCATGGATCACAACGTGCCGACCACCGACGGACCGGTGACCGACGACCTGGCCCGACAGCAGCTCGAGGCGCTCGAGGAGAACTGCGCAGCGTTCGGCGTCGAGCTGCACCCGACCGGCTCCGGCAGCGAAGGGATCGTCCACGTGATCGGGCCTGAGCTCGGCCTCACCCAGCCCGGGCTGACGATCGTGTGCGGCGACTCCCACACGTCGACGCACGGAGCTTTCGGTGCCCTGGCCTTCGGGATCGGCACCTCGGAGGTCGAGCACGTGCTCGCCACCCAGACGCTGCAGCAGCGGCGCCCGCAAACGATGAAGGTCGAGTATGTCGGTGACCTGCCGCTCGGCGTCACGCCGAAGGACCTGATCCTCGGCACGATCGGCCGCTTCGGCGTGGACGGCGGCGTCGGTCATGCGGTCGAGTACGCCGGCCCGGCGATCTCGGCGTTGTCGATGGAGGGTCGTATGACCATCTGCAACATGACGATCGAATGGGGCGCACGCTGCGGGATGATCGCCCCCGACGACACCACCTTCGCCTTCCTCGAGGGCCGCCCGCGCGCGCCGCAGGGCGCTGCCTGGGAGGCAGCGCTCGAGCGGTGGCGCTCCCTGCCCACGGACGACGGGGCGCGCTTCGACCGCGTGGAGACGGTGGACGTGACCGCGCTCGTCCCTCAGGTCACCTGGGGCACAAACCCGGGCATGGTCGTGCCGGTCAGCGGACGGGTGCCCGGTCCCGACGACTACGCCGACCCCGACGACCGGGTCGCGGTCGAGCGCGCGCTCACCTACATGGGGCTCCGCGCAGGAACGCGGATCGAGGACATCTCGATCGATCGGGTGTTCATCGGCTCCTGCACCAACTCGCGGCTGGACGATCTCCGCGCAGCCGCCCGCGTCGTGGTGGGGAAGAAGGTCGATCCACGGGTCACCGCCCTCGTCGTGCCCGGCTCGGCGAAGGTTCGTGCCGAGGCGGAGGCGGAGGGCCTCGACCGCGTGTTCCTCGACGCGGGCTTCGAATGGCGACGCGCCGGCTGCTCCATGTGCCTCGGCATGAACCCCGATGTCGTCGGCCCGGGAGAGCGCTGCGCCTCGACCTCGAACCGGAACTTCGAAGGCCGGCAGGGCCGCGGGGCGCGCACCCACCTCGTCAGTCCCGAGATGGCAGCCGCCGCCGCCATCCACGGGCACTTCGTCGACGTCCGCTCACTTGAGGTGTCCGCGTGAAGCCCTTCCGCAAGGAAGCGGGCCGGGTGGCGATCATCGACCGGCCGGACATCGACACCGACCAGATCGTCCCCAAGCAGTTCCTCAAGCGGATCAACCGCGTCGGCTTCGGCGAGGTGTTGTTCAACGACTGGCGCTACGACGAGCAGGGGAACGAGCGGCCGGGGTTCGAGCTGAACCGCCCTGAGTTCAAGGACCCTCGCGTGCTCCTGGCCGGACGCAACTTCGGGTGCGGCTCCTCGCGCGAGCATGCCGCATGGGCGCTACAGGACTACGGCTTCGACGTGGTCATCGCCCCCTCGTTCGGCGACATCTTCCGCTCCAACGCGGCGAAGATGGGCCTGGTCATCGTCCAGCTGCCCGACCACGAGGTGAAGCAGCTGATGGAATCGGTCAACCTCGACACGGGGTCGGAGCTCACCGTCGACCTCGAGCGGCAGGTGATCGTCACGCCCCAGGGCAGCGAGATCGGGTTCGAGTTCGACGCTGCGACGAAGCACAAGCTGCTGAACGGCCTCGACGACATCGACTTGACGCTGCAGCTCGAGAACGAGATCGCCGCCTACGAGGCAGCGCATGGGCTCGCCTGACCCAAGATGATTGATTCCGAGGTTGTCGCGCGCTGGGGATACGACCATGGCGTGGGTCTCGCGATTGCGGGGCAGGTGGGCTGAACTTCTTGCGAGGCCCTGAAGGGCCCCGCTTCGCCCTCTCGTGCAGCCACAGCCGGGCCAGGGCGCACCCGGTGGGTTCCTTCAGGGACTCACGAGTTCGCTCCTGGTCCGCATCCGGGGTCAGCCGGGACAGTCGGAATCAACCGTCTCAAGGTGCGGCATCTCCGTGGCCAGCCACCCCGCCGCCGCGGGTCAGCCGTACGAGCGTCTCGCGATCGTAGGCCGCGTCAAGACGGGCCGCCTCTGCGGCTGCCTCGCCCTCGAGATCGTCTCCGCACGGTCGCGTCACCTGCCGCCACTGCTCGAGGTAGGCGTCGGTTCCCACGAGACCCGCCTTCATGGCGGCCGCGTCGATTGCGGTCTGGAAGCGATCGTCGAGCGCCACCCGCGCGGATCGTCGTCCCTCCTTGACCACGACTTGCGCCGGGATCTCCCGCCACCAGATCACGGTCAGCTCGGCCACAGTTGCCTCAGTGCCCGCTCTCGAGCCGTTTGCTCTCGCGGCCGAGGGGCGGGATCCGCCGGAACAGCTGGCGGTCTTCAGCCGAGAGCAGCCACCCCGGAATGTCGCTCGGCCCGTTCAACGCGAACGACCGTACCACCCCGAGCGTACGCTTGCCCCATGCGCCTCGGGGTAGCAGCTGCTGTGATCGACGGTGCGCTCGTGCGCGGAGACGTGGAGATCGCGGGCGGCGCCGTGGCGGCGGTCGGCCTGGCCGGTTCGGGCCGCGGCCTGGCCGTCCCGGGGCTCGTCGACCTCCAGGTGAACGGGTACGCAGGGGTGGACGTCGCCGCCGCGGAGCCCGACGACCTCGTCGAGCTCGCCGGCGCGCTGGCGCGGGACGGCGTGCTCTGGTACCAGCCGACGCTCGTCACGGCCCCACTCGAGGAGATGGTTGCAGCGCTCGGCGTGATCGGATCTGCGGCGGCACTGCCGGCGCCGGCCCGCATCCTGGGCGCCCACCTCGAGGGGCCGTTTCTCTCCCCGGCACGGGCCGGCGCACACCCGGTCGAGCACCTGCAGCCCGCGTCGGAGGACACCCTGGCGGCCCTGCTACCGAGCGGTTGCCTCGTGAGCATGGTCACCCTGGCTCCGGAGCTGGAGGGTGCCGGCGCGCTCATCGAGGCGCTCAGGAGCGCCGGAGTGGTGGCATCGCTCGGCCATTCCAGCGCGACGGATGTCGAGGCGCACGCGGCCTTCGACCTCGGTGCGACCTCGATCACACATCTGTGGAACGCCATGGCACCGCTGCACCACCGCGCACCCGGCCTCGTAGGTGCGGCGCTCGCGCGGACGGATGTCACGGTGATGCTGATCGCGGACGGCATCCACGTTGCGGGAGACACGCTGCTGACCTCCTGGCGGGCGGCCCGGAACCGGATCGTCCTCGTCAGCGATGCCATGGCGGCAGCGGGCTGCGGCGACGGGCTCTACCGCTTCGCGGGAGACGAGGTCATCGTGGAGCACGGTCGAGCGAGTCGGCGCGACGGGACACTCGCCGGCGCCACCCGGTCGCTCGCCGTCGGGGTGCGAGCGCTGGTCGAGCTGGGGGTGCCGATCGTGGAGGCGGTGGCGGCTGCGACGAGCGCGCCCGCCGATCTCGTGAGACACCCGCAGGCCGGGCGACTGCGCGTGGGCGGGCCGGCAGATCTCCTCGTGCTCGACGACGCGTTCCAGGTGGCGCGCGTGCTGGTCGGAGGGCTGGACGCGGATCAGTTTCTTGCGAGGCCCTGAGATGATTGATTCCGACCGTCGCGGCTGAGTCAGAAACGGGAGCGGGAACGAACTCCTTGTGAGTTGGCCATGGCCGTGCCGGCCACCCGCGGGCGAATGAAATCGGTGGTTGGAGCGGGGCCCTTCAGGGCCTCGCAAGACGTTCTGCTGCCCCGCGGTCCAGGCTCCTACACGGTGGGCCTACGCCTCCCGCACACCGACGGGGCCTAGACGTTCGTTGTCGTCGACCCCCTGCTCTGGTCAGGGCCGAACTCCTGGTGAGGCCCTGAAGGGCCCCACTCCACTCTTGTCGGGGCACGAGCTCTTCGTGCCTTGGTGATGGCCGTGCCGGACAGCGGCGGGCGGGCACAATCGGTGATTTCCCATCAGCCCCTCGAGGAACCCACTGAGCGTGCCCTCGCCCGGCTGTGACGGCGCCCGCGAGCAGAGCGGGGCCCTTCAGGGCCTCGCAAGAAGTTCAGCCCACCTGACGCATGGGTCCGTGTGAGAGGATCGCGGCATGACTGTGGCGCTGCTTCCCGGTGACGGCATCGGGGCCGAGGTCGGGGCCGAGGCCGCACGGGTGCTCGAGGCTCTCGGCATCACGTACACCACCCACCCGTTTGGTGGCAGCGCGATTCACTCTCACGGCACGCCGCTCCCCGACGAGACACTCGAAGCATGCCGCGCCGCAAGCGCAGTCCTGCTCGGTGCGGTCGGCCTCCCCGAGTTCGAAGGCAAGCCGGTACGACCGGAGCAGGGACTGCTCGCGTTGCGCAAGGCGCTCGACGTGTACGCCAACCTGCGGCCCGCCCGTGCCGAGGGCATCGACATGCTCATCGTGCGCGAGCTGATCTCCGGGCTCTACTTCGGCGCCAAGGGCACGCGCAACGACGGCACCTGGTTCGATACGTGTGAGTACACCCGCCCGGAGGTCGAGCGCATCGCTCGCGCCGCCTTCCGCATCACGCGCGAACGCGGCGGCCGGCTGACCTCGGTGGACAAGGTCAACGTCATGCACACCTCACGGCTGTGGCGGGATGTCGTCACGGAGATCGGAGCGCAGGAGTTCCCCGAGGTGCCGCTCGCCCACGCGCTCGTCGACTCCTTCGCCATGACCATCGTCACCGATCCCGAGACGATCGACGTCGTCGTCACCGAGAACATGTTCGGGGACATCCTCTCGGACATCGCCTCCGCGGTCACAGGAGGCCTCGGCCTGGCGCCATCCGCCTCGCTCGGCGACGGCACCGCCGGCATCTACGAGCCCGTGCACGGCTCGGCGCCGCTGATCGCCGGACAGGGGATCGCCAACCCGGCCGCGATGCTGCTCTCACTGGCCCTGGCCTTGCGTCACAGCCTCGGCCGGCCAGAGGACGCAGACCGGCTCGAACGGGCCGTCGAGCACGCCATCACGGTCGCACCCACGCCTGACCTCGGCGGGACGGGGACGACACGCGGGCTCGGCGACGCCGTCCTCGCCGCTCTGGCCTGAGACCATGAACCTCACCGAAACCACAGTCGCCTACCCCGGCCGCGAAGGGGCGCACAGCGCCGCCGCCTGCGACCGCCTCTTCCCGGCGGCCCGGCTGGTGCCGCTCCCGAGCTGGGCGGACGTGATCGAGGCGGTCACCTCTCGTTCCAGCACCTACGGTGTGCTTCCCATCGAGAGCTCGCTCGTCGGGCCGGTCAACGAGACGCACGACCTGCTCTTCGAATCCTCGCTCTCCATCGTTGCCGAAGCCGTCCTCGCCATCCAGCACGTCCTCGTCGGCCCCTCAGAGGTCGATCTCACCCAGGTCCGCGAGATCCGCTCGCATCCGGTGGCGCTCGACCAGTGCCGCAAGCTCCTCGCCTCGCTGCCGAACGCGACCGCCACGGCGGCCGCGACAACCGGCGACGCGGCCAAGGAGGTGGCCGATCTCGCCGATCCCGCCGTGGTCGCGATCGCCAGTCAACGCGCCGCCCGCCTGAACGCGCTCGTGGTGCTCCGCGAAAACGTCGGCGACCACCCAGAGGCGTACACGCGGTTCGCCGCCATCGCGCCCTACACGCGACTCGACCGCCGTCACGGCGAATGGCGCATCGCACTCACCTTCGTCACCGATCACCGGCCGGGAGCCCTCCATCGCGCGATCGAACCTCTTGCGCGCCGCGGTATCGACATGATCCAGTTGCACTCACGGCCCATTCCGCGGACGCCCTTCAGGTACCGCTTCGACAGCGTGCTCGGTGGTCATCCGCTCGATCCCGCGCTGATCGAAGCCCTGCACGAGATGATCGCCGAGACGGCCTACCTGCGTGTCTTCGGCTCCTACAGGGCCGACAGCGAAGACCGCTAGTGCGGCAACCTCGTCACGTTTTGACCTGTAACTCTCTTTGGTGTTGTGGGTGCCGCACTAGGCGGCGGCCGTGTCCGGCAGGTACGCGTGCCAGGCGTCGGGGACGCGCTGGGCGGCAAGCCGGATGAACAGCACCGGAGCGGGGGGCCGGGGTGTGCGCTGCAGCGACAGACCCACTTCCTCCAGCAGGCGGTCGCCCTTGTCCAGGTTGCAGGGCGCGCACGCGGTGACCACGTTCTCCCAGGTGGAGGCGCCACCCCGCGAGCGGGGGACCACGTGGTCGAGGGTGAGCCGTCCGTTGCTTGTCCCGCAGTAGACGCAGCGCCAGCCGTCGCGGGCGAAGAGCACCCTTCGGGAGATCCGTCGCTTCACGGTTCGCGGGACGCGGACGTACTGCAGGAGGCGAATCACGAGTGGCCGCGGGAACGTCCGCTCACCCGAGCGCAACGGTGCCCGGTCGCGTTCCACGACCTCGGCCTTGCCTTTCCAGACGAGCACGTGCGCACGCCGAACCGAGCACACGTTGAGCGGCTCGAAACTGGCGTTCAGGACCAGAGTGTGCTGCATCCGGGTGAGCGTACCAATCACGTGAGCCCGCCCTTGGCCGCCGTGAGTAGGATCGGGTCATGAGTGGTGAACGACTGACGTGGCTGCGCGTTCCCACCCCGGAAGAGGTTCCCGCCGAGGTGCACGCGCTCTGGGAGCCACCACTCGCAAAGCTCGGGTTTGTCCCGAACGTGCTCCGTCTGTACGCGCTGCGGCCCAGCCACCTCGTCGCCTGGACAACGCACTACGACGAGCTCATGAAGGGAGACTCGAGCCTGACCAAGGCCGAGCGGGAGATGATCGCGGTCGTGGTCTCGCACGCCAACGAATGCTCGTACTGCATCGCCGCCCACTCCGCCGCACTGCGCAAGCTCCTGAAGGATGCTGACCTCGCCGACGCGGTCGCCGCAGACCACTCGACCGCGGCGATCTCCGGCCGCATGAAGGCCGCGCTCGACTACGCGATCCGCCTGACCCGCGAACCGTCCCGGATGTCCGAGCACGATGTCGTCCGGCTGCGGGAGGCCGGCTGGACGGACGAGGACGTGATGGACATCGCCGAGGTGACGGCGATGTTCAACTTCTCGAACCGCATGGCCTCAGGGCTCGGGTGGGCGCCGAACCCGGAGTACGAGACCCTCGGCCGCGACTAGTGCGGTGTCTCCTAACGTTCCACCTGGAACTGCAAACACGCGATCACCGGCCACGAAGTGGCCCTCCGCGAAGCGGAGCCTGATCGCCACACAGACAGCCGGCCGCTCCGCGGCCGACCCCAAAACGCTAGTGCGGCACCCACGACACCAAGGAGAGTTACAGGTCAACCGTTTGGAGGTGCCGCACTAGAGTTCCCGCTCGTAGGTGACGGCCGTGTGCAGCGTCTCGAAGCCGAGCGCCCGGTAGAGACGGGCAGCCCCGGTGGGGTTGTCCGTGTCCACACCGAGCATCGCGTGTGAGAACCGCGCGGCGGCGAACGCGGCGCAGGAGCGCTCGATCAGGGCGGAGGCGATGCCACGCTGACGGTACTCCCGTAACACTCCAAGGCTCCCGATCCACCCGTCGACCCTGCCCGTGACCTCGGTGTCCCCCGGATAGTGCCCGTTGACGGTGAAGCCGACGACAGCATCGTCGGCGATCGCCAGGAAGCTGAGATCGAGCCGGGTTCCGGTCTCCCCGAGGCCGTGTGCCCAGGCCTCGGCGCCGCGAGGCGTGGAGCCCCAGTGGTCGGCGAACGCAGCATTGCTGACCCGCCGGCACTCCTCGTCGAACCGACGCTCGTAAGGGATGATGCGCACGCCGTCGACGTCACGGATGGCCCCCTCGGTGAGGTCTCGAGCCAGCTCCTCGTGCCAGCGCACGGGAGCGAACCCGGCCGCCGCGAAAAGCGCCTGGGCGTCCTCCTGCCAGGTGTAGGCATCGACGCGCAGGTAGAGGGGAAGCCCGTTGCCGTATCCGCGCAGACGTGCCGTCGCGCGCACCGTCGCCCAGGCCAGGAGTCGCGTGCCCACACCCCGCCCGCGTGCGGCCGGATCGACATGTCCCAGTGCGAAGGCACGCTCCTGGCCGACGCCGGAGGGTGAGTGGTACAGGCAGGACCAGCCGGCGAGCTCGCCGTCCAGCTCCACCAGACGCGCATCCTCGGCCGGGTCGAAGTGCGGATTGGCGAAGAGGTCGGCGATCTCCTCCAAGGGGGTGGCAATCGGTGTGCCGCTCGCCACCTCACTGCGCCGGACGAGCGCGTGCACCCTCTCGAGATCCTCACGGGTGAGGGGCGCGAGGTGCATCGGACGCCTACCGGCCCATGGCCCGCTCGACCGCCTCCAGCTCCTCGGGAGAGAGGGCGAGCGAGGCGCGGCCGTGATCCATCTCCTTCACGTAGATCCTCGCGTAGTCGCGACCCTGGATGGCGGTGACCACGGTGCCCGTGCGGCTGGAATCGAGAAAGGCGAACGAGGCGGACTGCTGGCCGCCCGTGCCCTCGTAGGCGTCGTAGCGGACGACGGCGGTGTTGGTGACGGCACCGTCAACCCGCCGGTCGACACGGCCGAGACCGGCTGCCACCTCGTCGACCGCGCGATGCAGGTCGTCGATCCTGGCCTGCAGCGAGACCGTGAAGTCGACCACGTCCCGTGAGGAGCCGCCCACGATCGCGGCCTGCGCCCTGCGGAGCGCGCGGAGCGCGCGGAGCGCCCACACGAGCCCGAGCGCGGAGCACCCGGCGAGCGCCGAAGCTCCGATCGCCACCCAGAGTGCAGTCTCCATGAGCGTCTAGATGACTGATCGGTGATTGGGGTGCGGTCGGGGGCGGCCACGACCAAGCAGCGTGTCGCGATCGTCTGCGGCCAGTACCGGTGCTGTACGGGTCGTAGACGAGCGCGACGCGATGCGCCGTGTCGTGGCCGTCATCCGGACGTGCCCTAATTGCCGATCAGTCATCTATAGCGAGAAGATGACCGGGTACTCGTACGTGTTGTTCGAGGTGGTCTTCTCCCCGGGCACCGGTGCCACCTCGACGATGATCGTCGTCGACTCGCCCGGAGCGAGCTCGGGGAGGTTGTCGAAGGTGACGGTCTTCGTCTGCGCCGGGTCGATGAAGTCGATCTTCGCCTTCTTCACGATCTTGGTCGGCTGCTGCGGGATGGTCAGGGTCACCTCGATCCCCACCTCCTGGCTCTCCCCGCTGTTCGTAACCGAGACCTCGAACTCCAGAGCGGTGCTGAGCGTGACCTTGGTCTCCGACGTGGTCGACAGCTGCGTCCCGGCCGGAAGCACGCGCACCGGGCCGAGCGCACTGCCGTGCAGGCCGGTCGGCGTGGCCGTGCCGCCCGTGGAGGCACCGTGGATGCGCTGCCAGATCTGGGTGAGCGACTCCGCCCGCAACAGCACCGGGCTCTTCGCGAACACGGACGGCGGAGCGTTGACGCCGGTCACCTCCTCGTCGAGGGCCTTCTGCGTGGCCTGCGTGCGGAAGAGGTCGGCCCAGACCACGTCGCTCGCGAGCAGGCGGTTGGCCTGTGCGGCCAGCCGCTGGCCGGCCGCGGCGGCGTCCTTGGCCCCTGCCGTATCCTTGAAGGTCTGCAGCAGGCCCTGGAGGCCCGAGACCCGCAACTCGAGGGCCTCCACCGCATGCTCGTGTGCCGGGTTCAGCGGCCCCGGCGCGTCCACGGTGCGGGCCCGGTCGACGTCGGCGGTCTGGGACTGCACGATGCCGCCGAGCCGCTGCTCCAGCGTCTTCTGGGTCAACCCGGCGGTCGTCATCAGCGTCACCAGGTCCTCGCCCAGCTTGGCCGAGGCACTACCGATGTCGCCGATCTCGCGTAGATAGCTCTGGTACTCCGTGCGCTTCTTGTCCGCGGAGCAACCCTGGGCCCACACGGAGAGCAACACGACGATGAGGATGGCGAACGCGATGAGGCCGATCAGGCGGAGCAGAGGCGTCGCCGACCGCGGCCTGGGCAACTGAGGCCGCGAAACACGGGGTCTGGACGGCCCGTCGCCGCCGCCGCCCTCGACCTGACGGCGTGTGGGAACCTGCTCCTGGGTCGCGTCTTCGACGAAGTCGAAGTCGAGGATGTCGTCGTCGTTGCTAGCCATAGCGTGATTTTGCAGCCGGTTTTACCGCATCGCGATTTTCCGTCGGTTGCTCGAGTGTACGGGATAGGGAGGCGGGAGAGGACCGCGTACAGAGGCGGCGAACCAGTCCTGACACGTGTCCACCACGGTCTTCGCCCCTGTCGATCGCGAGCTCGTGCTCGATCGCTACCGCCCGCTCAGGCCCATCGGCAGGGGCGGCTCCGGTTCCGTCTGGCTCGCCCGCGATGAGACGTCTGGACGTGACGTGGCACTGAAGATCGTGCCGCGCGAGGGCAAGCGTGCCGAGAGGGCCGTCCGGGAGGTCGAAGCGGCCTCCCGGCTCAGGCACCCGCGGTGTGTCCGGGCCTACGACTTCGGCGGCGACAGCGGTCACGTCTACATCGCGTACGAGTACGTGCAGGGCAGCACGCTCCGTGAGCTGCTCCGCCAGGGCAAGGTGCGAGACGACGAGGCCGTGGAGATCGCCGCGCAGGTGCTGGAGGCACTCGCTCACGCCCACCGGCAGGGCATCGTGCACCGCGATGTCAAGCCGTCGAACGTGATCATCGAGGACGCCGCCGAGACCTCGTCGCGCCTGCTCGACTTCGGCCTGGCGCAGTTCGACGAGGCAGACACGCTCACCAATGTCGGCGATGTCCCCGGAACACTCGCCTACATCGCTCCCGAGCGGTTGCGCGGGGGCGAGGCGACCGCACGAAGCGACGTGTGGGCGGTCGGCGTCATGCTCTGGGAGGCGCTTGCCGGAGAGCATCCCTTCTGGGGGGTTCCGCTCCCCCGCGTCGCCGCCGCCATCGAAGCCGGGCCGGAGCACATCTCCTCCAAGCGGCGGGACCTGCCACGACGGCTGATCCACGCGCTCGACTCCGCTCTCGCGCTCGATCCCCAGAAGCGCCCGGACCCGCTGTGGCTGGCGGGCGAGCTTCGCTCAGCCCTCGTCGAGCCGCGCGAACACCAGCAGCGCAAGCCGGCCCGGGCCAGGGGCGTACGGGCGAGAACCGTCCGGTCCGCGCCCACCAGACGGGTGCGCGTCGCGGAGCGGGTGCCGCCTGGCGTCGCGGCCGTCCAGGCCCTGGGCACGGCCGGCGTCACCGCCGTCGGCGCCACCATGCTCCCGTTCTGGACTCCCGGACTGGTCGCCCTGCTCGCCATCGCGGCGGGTGCCGCCATGCTGCGAACGCCACGAGCGGGTCTGGCGCTGGCGCTCTTCGCTCCTCTGTTCCCACTCGGGAACACCGCACGCGGTGCGGCGCTTCTGTGGGGGGCGGCGGCACTTGCCTGGCTCGTGCTCTCGTGGAAGCGCCCGCGCGAGGGCCTCACGTTCGCCTTCGGCCCCGCCCTCGCCTTCGTCGGGCTCCTGCCGCTCCTCCCCCTCGCCGCGCTGCTCGTCCGCACGCCCACTCGCCGCGCCGTCCACGTGCTCGCGGGAGTCGGATCGGCAGCGTTGCTCGCCGGGCTGGCCGGCGACGCGCTCCCCCTCGCGGGCGCCCACGTCCCGAGCCTCGGCATCACCGGCGCCGACCGGATCACCGACGTCCTGAACGCGCTGGTCACCGTCGGCGTCGCCAACGACAGCCTCGTCGCCGGGGCGCTCGTGCTGGCCCTGACCGCGGTACTGCTACCGGCTGCCCGCGACCGGGGCCTCGTGGTGGTCATCGCTGTCTGCGCCGGGCAGGTCGCGCTCGTCGCCGGGGCCGCGAAGGACATTCCCCTCACTGCGACGCTGCCCGGAACCGTAGTCCTCTGCGCCGCGCTGCTGACCCCGGCCGCGCTGCGCAGGCGGAGGACCGGTGCCCGCGTCGCCGCCGCAGCCGAGGTTCCGCAACGTGACGAGACGGCGAGAGCGGCGTGAACGGTGTCTCGGCCAGCCGCCACCCTGCAACCTTCGCGTAACATCGGTTCCCGGCCGCGTATGTCCGTCCTACGCACGATCGAAGGCAAGATCGAGGGCCTTTTCGAGGGTGTGTTCGGTCGCGCCTTCCGGTCGCACGTGCAGCCGGTCGAGCTTGCCCGGAAGCTGGCCAAGGAGATGGACGACCATCGCGCCGCGTCGGTCTCGCGGACGTACGTTCCCAACCGGTACACGGTGTACCTCTCCCCGGGCGACCGCGGCCAGTTCACCGGGTTTGAGCCGTCGCTCGTGGACGAGCTCGAGCAGTATCTCGCGGCCCACGCGGATCGCGCCGGGTACGCCCTGGTCACGCCACCCGCCGTCGAGCTGACGACGGACGGCGACCTCGCCGTGGGCGAGTTCGGGATCGCCGTACGCGTCGTCGATCCACGATCGACCCCGACGCTGCCGCCGCCACGCGAGCCGAGCGTGGAGGCGGTGAACCGGGCGCCGCTCCTGCCCTCCGCCGAGCCCTCGCTCGAGGTTGCGCCCATCGCAGGCGATCCGTCGGCGACGATGGTCTACCGCCCCTCCGCGCCGCTCGACCCCGACTCCGAGGAGGCGCCGCCGGTCGCACGCGAGGAGGTCGTGCTGCGCCTGAACGGGAAGACGCACCGCGTGACCGCGAGCCGCGTCGTCATCGGGCGCTCCCGCGAGGCCGAGATCCAGGTCAACGACGCCAACGTCTCGCGCAAGCACTGCGAGCTCGTGCAGGAGAGCCCGACCGTCTGGTCAATCACCGATCTCGGCTCGACCAACGGCACGCGGGTGAACGGCACGAGGATAGCGAGCAGCACCCGGTTGTCCGACGGCGACCGGATCACCGTCGGAGGCGCCGAGCTCGTCTTCGGCCGCACCCTCGCGTGAGCACCGACACAACGCTGCTCGCGCTTCGCGTGGGTGTCCCCGTGGGCATTCTCGCCTTCGCGATCGTGGCACTCCGAGCCGGACGCCACCGGACCGGCGAGCTCGACGAGACGATGGTCATCGCTCCGGTCGGCCCGCGGCCGCACCCGTCGGTGCTGGTCCAGGGGCCCCACGGCCGGAGACGCATCGAGGTCGCCAGGGAGCTCGTGGTCGGTCGGGGGCCGGACGCGGACATCCACATAGACGACACCTTCGCCTCCACCCGCCACGCACTCCTCGAGCGAAGGGGCGGCGAGCTGTGGATCACCGATCTCGGCTCCACCAACGGCACGCTCGTGGACGGCGAGACCCTGGGCGCCCCGAGCCGGCTACGGCCCGGCAGCGTGATCACGGTCGGTGACACGAGGATCGAGGTCGCTCCGTGAGGATCGGGCGCATCGGAACGGCCACCGACACCGGCCGGCGCCGCCTCAAGAACGAGGACTCCCTCGTCAACCTCGTGCCGCTCTTCGCGATCGCCGACGGGATGGGCGGGGCCCGCGCCGGAGAGGTCGCCTCCCGCATCGCCGCGACGGCGCTCGAGGAGACCGCGGCCGAGATGGTCGACGGGCCCTCACTGCAGCGGGCCGTACAGCTCGCCAACAGCCGCGTCCTCGACCGGGCCCTGGCCGACCCGGAGACGATCGGGATGGGGACGACCATGACCGCCGCGCTGGTCGACGAGAAGCGCGGGCGTGTGATCATCGGGCACGTCGGCGACTCCCGTGCCTACCGCGTCCGCCAGGGCGCCCTCGAGCAGCTGACGGCCGATCACTCCCTGGTCGGTGAGCTCCTGCGCGAGGGACGCCTGACACCCGCCGAGGCGGAGAAGCATCCCCATCGCGCCGTGATCACGCGCGTCGTCGGCACCGAGCCGGAGGTCGAGGTCGACACGAGCGAGCTGGTCATGGCGCCGGGTGATCTCTACCTGCTGTGCTCCGACGGCCTGACGGACATGGTGCGAGACGAGGAGATCTTGACCATCGTCTCCGGCTTCGACGGGGACCCCGCGCAGGTGGCGCACGCGCTCGTGCGGGCGGCGAACTCCGCCGGCGGTGACGACAACATCTCGGTCGTCGCCTTCGAGATCACCGACGAGGAGCCGGTGGTGCGTGAGCCGGATGCTCGTCCACAGGGGTCGGCGGGCGCTATTCAGCCCGGCAGGCCGGCGCGGCGCTTCGGCGCGGCTGCGGGTAGCCGGTGGCCCGCGCTCTTCGGGCTGCTCGGGGGTCTCGGGATCGCCGCACTGATCGTCCTGTGGAGCCTCGTTCGGTGAGAGCGCGACTCCGCGAGCCGGCGGCGCTCGCCCTCGTCCTCGCCGCCGTCGCGGTCTCGAGCGCAGCGTTCGCCGCCGTCTGGATCGAGACGAGCGGAGCGGTCGACGGCGGGTGGATGCCCTGGGCGGCGATCGTCGCCGGCGCCTACCTCCTCGTCCACGTCGTCGTCCGGGTCGCCTTGCGGCGGGCCGACCCCGTGCTGCTTCCCGTGACCGGCCTGCTCACCGGCCTCGGGCTCACCTTCATCCACCGGGTCGCGCCCGATGACGCGCGGCGCCAGCTCCTGTGGGTGGCGGTCGGTCTCATCGCGCTCGTCGCCGTCGTCCTGCTCGTGCGGGATCACCGCCGTCTCGAGCGGTACCCGTACCTGTTCGGCCTGGCGGCCATCGGCCTGCTGCTCCTCCCCTCGGTACCCGGTCTCGGCGAGCGGGTCAACGGCGTCCGATTGTGGGTGGAGCTGGGGCCGTTCCGCTTCCAACCGGGCGAGCTGGCCAAGCTCTGCCTGATCGTCTTCCTGGCCGGGTACCTGCGTGACAAGCGCGAGGCGCTCACCGCGGGGCGCCTCAAGGATCTTGGACCGCTCCTCGTGGTCTGGGGCGCGGCGCTGCTCGTGATCGTGCAGACCTCGGATCTCGGCTCGGCGCTGCTCAATTTCGGGATCTTCCTGGCCATGCTCTATGTCGCCACCGGCCGCCTCACCTACGTGCTGACCGGGCTCGGGCTCTTCGGCGGCGGGGCCTACGGCCTCTATCACGCCATCGGCCGGGTCGAGCAGCGTGTCACCGTGTGGCTGCAGCCCTGGACGGACGAGCGAGTCTATTGCGCGCTGAACGGCAAGCTCGAGTTCCGCCAGGACTGTGCCTCGTACCAGCTGGTCAAGAGCCTGTACTCGATCGGGAACGGCGGACCCACCGGCACCGGCCTTGGCCGCGGCACCTTCGAGACGCTCGACGGAACGCAGCTCATCCCCTATCTCGACACCGACTTCATCTTCTCCGCGGTCGGACAGGAGCTCGGATTCGTCGGCGCGGCCGCCCTCGTCCTGCTCTTCATCGCGCTCGTCGTCCGCGGGATGCGCATCGCCCGCGAAGCGCCTGACGGGTTCTCCAAGCTGCTTGCGGCCGGTCTCACCTTCGGGCTCGCGCTCCAGACGTTCATCATCGTCGGCGGCGTCCTCCGGGTGCTGCCCTTGACCGGGATCACGCTGCCGTTCGTCTCCTACGGTGGGTCGTCGATCCTCGCCAACATGATCGCGGTCGGTTTGCTGCTGCTCATCTCGAACCGCGGCGACGGCCAGCGAGGAATCGCGTGAACACGAACCTCCGCCGCATCGAGCGGCTCGCGGTGGCGCTCCTGCTGGTGCTCGTGGCGGCCACAGGCTACTGGCAGCTGTGGGCCCGGCCGGAGCTGGCCGCCAGGCAGGACAACGCGATCCAGCGGGTGGCGGAGTTCAGGATCAAGCGCGGCCCGATCACCGCGTCCGGGGTGCGCCTGGCCCGCAGCGACGCCGAGCAGCGCGGTCGGGAGACCCTGTGGTTTCGCCGGTATCCGCTCGGGCGGCTGGGCGCCCACGTCGTCGGCTACTCCACGGCGGCGAGGAGCCGCACCGGCCTCGAGCGTTCCCTGAACGACGCCCTCACCGCGTCCGACCGGGGCCTGGGCTCGCTGGTCGAGCGCTCGCTCCGCGACCTCAAGGACGACCCCGTCGTCGGAGACACCGTGGTCACCACCCTCGATGTGCCCGCCCAGAGGGCTGCGCTCGAGGCGCTCGGATCGAACTGCGGTGCGGTGGTCGCGCTCGACCCCCGAACCGGCAGGGTCCGCGTGCTGGCCTCGTCCCCCAGCTTCGACCCCAACCTCGCCGAGCGCAGGTTCGACGAGATCGAGGCGATCACCGCGAACTGCGAGCCGGCCTCGCCCCTCCTCAACCGGGCCACTGCCGGGTTGTACCCGCCGGGCTCGACGTTCAAGGTGGTCACCGCGGCGGCAGCTCTCGACTCCGGCCGCTTCGAGCCGACCTCGGAGTTCGTCGACCCGGGCTACTGCCTCGCCTACGGCAAGCGCGTCAACAACTTCGACACGAGCAGGCCGTTCGGGCGGATCGACCTGGCCACGGCCCTGCGCTTCTCGGTCAACTCCGTGTTCTGCACGATCGGCCAGCGCCTCGGCGCGAAGCGCATCCTCGCGCAGGGTCGCTTGTTCGGGTTCTACGAGACGGCGCCGCTGGAGACGCCGAGCGAGGAACGCCGGGCCAGCGGTCTCTACCGCGACGGCGCGCTCTGGCTGCCCGAGCGGAACAGCGACGTCGACGCCGGCCGGATGGCCTTCGGGCAGGAGCGGCTGCTGGTGACGCCCCTGCAGATGGCGATGGTGGCCGGTGCGGTCGGCAACGCCGGGGTGCTCTTGCGCCCGACGGTGGTCGAGAAGATCGTCTCCGCCTCAGGCAGCGCTCGACGCACGTTCGAGCGCCGGCGTCTGGGCCGGGCGATGAAGCCGACCACGGCACGCGATCTCGCCCAGATGATGGTGAGCGCCGTCGAGGGCGGAACCGGCACCGCGGCCCGGCTTCCCGGCTACCGTGTCGGGGGCAAGACGGGGACGGCCGAGACGGGAGTGGCGGGACGTAACGTCACGTGGTTCATCGCCTTCGCAGGGCGTGAGGGCGAGCGGCCGAGCGTCGCCATCGCAGTCGTGCTGCAGAATCAGTCGTCGACGGGTGGGGCCACCGCAGCCCCGATCGCCCGCTCGGTGATGGAGGCGATCCTCCAGTCGGAGTCGAATAGGTAAACCACGTCCATGGCCACACAACAACGAACAGAAGGCTCGGTCTTCGCGGAGCGCTACACGCTCGTCCGCCGCCTCGGCACAGGGGGCATGGCGGACGTGTGGCTGGCCGAGGACGCCGAGCTCGGCCGACGGGTCGCCGTGAAGATCCTCCACGAGCGCTACGCCAGCGACGAGCAGTTCGTCGAGCGCTTCCGCCGCGAGGCCACGCACGCGGCGGGGCTTTCGCACCCCAATGTCGTCTCCATCTACGACCGGGGTGAAGCCGAGGGCTCCTACTTCATCGTCATGGAGTACGTCGACGGGCAGACGCTGAAGCAGCTGATCCAGGCTCGCGGCCCCTGCCCGATCCCCGTCGCCGTCGCGTATGCGCGCCAGATCCTGGCCGCGTTGCGTTACGCGCACAAGAACGGGATCGTGCACCGCGACATCAAGCCGCACAACGTCCTCGTCGACGACGAGGGGCGCATCAAGGTGGCCGACTTCGGGATCGCGCGGGCCGGCGCGAGCCAGATGACCGAAACCGGGTCGATCATCGGCACCGCGCAGTACCTCTCTCCCGAGCAGGCGCGCGGCGCGCCGGTGGAGGAGAGCTCCGATCTCTACTCCACGGGCATCCTCCTCTACGAGCTGCTCACCGCCCGCGTGCCGTTCAACGGCGAGACACCGGTGGAGATCGCCATGAAGCATCTCCAGCAGGCTCCGGAGCCGCCCTCCTCCCACCGCGAGGAGATCCCACGAGACCTCGACCTGGTCATCCTGCGTGCGCTGGCCAAGGAGCCCGCTGCCCGGTTCCAGTCAGCGCAGGAGATGGATCGCGAGCTGGACCTCGTCGGACGCGGGGAGCACGTGACCCGGGAGACCGAGGAGGCGGCGACGATGGTCATCGGCGCTGCCACCGCGGAGGCAGGCGGCAACGGCG
Source organism: uncultured Actinomycetes bacterium (assembly GCA_963738505.1). GTDB lineage: Bacteria > Actinomycetota > Thermoleophilia > Gaiellales > Gaiellaceae > Gaiella. Next base: position 124,066 of record CAVTWR010000008.1, read on the forward strand.
CCGAGAGCACCGGCAACGGCGCGAAGACAGCGGCGGGCGGGTACGGGAACAGCGAGCGCTACCGCGCCTACGACGGACCCGTCACGCGCGAACGCTCCGTGTGGCCGTGGCTCCTGGGTTTCGGCGTGCTGCTCGCGCTCGCAGCGGGCGGTTACTTCCTGTACGACCGCGTGCAGGAGCAGATCGACAGCTCGCGACCGGTGGCTGTGGACGACTACCGCGGCATCGAGGAGGCGCTGGCGGTCCAGGCGATCGACCGCGACGGGTTCGAGCCACGCGTACGCCGCATACCGAACTCCGCCGTCGAGGCCGGCACGGTCGTCGACCAGGAGCCTGAGCCGGGCACGAGGCTGGCCAAGGGATCGATCGTGACGGTCGAAGTCTCGACCGGTACGGCCAAGGTGCGGGTGCCGAACCTGGTCGGGAAGAACCAGACCGAAGCGATCGAGGAGCTGACCAGGGCCGGGCTGGACGCCGACCCTCACCAGATCAACTCGAAGGAGCCTGCCGGAACGGTGATCGCGCAGGCGCCGGGATCCGGCACCGTGCTGGCCGAGGGCTCGCGCGTCCGGATCAACGTCTCCAAAGGCCCGCGCCCGATCGCCGTTCCCTCTGTCGTGGGCAGCGACTACGACGCAGCCGAGGCGATCCTGCAGACCTCCGGCTTCTCGGTGCGACGCCAGGACGTGGAGAGCAACGAGCCGGCCGAGAAGGTTCTGGAGCAGAACCCGCCCGGAAACTCCACCGCCGCCAAGAACAGCACGGTGATCCTGAAGGTGTCGAAGGGGCCGAAGACCATCGCCGTCCCCGACGTCACCAACTCCGATCCGGATCTCGCCCGCGCCACGCTCGTCTCCGCCGGGTTCAAGGTCAAGGTGCAGACCCAGGAGACGGACGACGAGACCCTGAACAACGTGGTCACGGCACAGGATCCGCTCGGCGACACGCAAGCAGTCCCCGGCACTGTGGTCACGATCACGGTCGGCAAGTTCACGCCCCCGGTGACTCCGCCGCCGCCGCCGGACTCCACTCCCACCGACACGCTGCCACCGGATACGACCGACACCACGCCCGCGCCGTGAGCCGGGTGCGCGTCGCGATCATCGCGGGCGGGCGATCGAGCGAGCACGACGTCTCCCTGCGCTCCGCCGCTGCGGTGCGCGCCGCGCTCGACCCGGAGCGGTACGACGTGCTGCCCGTCGAGATCGACCGTCGCGGGCGCTGGCAGCTGCCGGCGCCTGACCCGGCCGCGCTCGAGAGCGACACCGCCGACCGCCTGCCGGTGCCCGTGAGCGGCTCGCCGGCCGTGCTGGGCGGTGTGGACGTGGTGTTGCCGCTACTGCACGGGCCCTTCGGCGAGGATGGCACCGTCCAGGGAGTGTGTGAGCTCGCCGACGTTGCCTACGTCGGCCCGGGGGTGCTGGCCTCGGCGCTCTGCATGGACAAGGACCTCTTCAAGGCCGTGATGCGCGACGCCGGCATTCCCGTGACGCCGAACATCACGTTGCGCCTCGGCGACGGGGTACGCAACCCATTCGGCTATCCGGTGTTCGTGAAGCCGGCGCGGCTCGGTTCCTCCGTGGGCATCTCCAAGGTGCGCGCGGCGGACGAGCTCGAGGCCGCCGTCGCCTTGGCACGACGGCACGACGAGAAGGTGCTGGTCGAGCGGTTCGTGGCCGGCCTGGAGATCGAAGTCGGCATCCTCGGCAACCTCCCGCTGCCGGTGGCCTCACTTCCCGGCCAGGTCGTGGCGCAGAACGCCGACTGGTACGACCACTCCTCGAAGTACGACGACGGAGGCGCGGATCTGGTGATCCCCCCGCCGGGGCTGTCGGAGGCGCAGATCGAGCGGGCTCAAAGCCTGGCCGTTCAGGCGTTCGTGGCCACGGAGTGCGAGGGCATGGCCCGCGCCGACTTCTTCGTGCGCGAGGCGGACGGGGAGATCGTGATGAACGAGCTCAACACCATCCCCGGCTTCACCGCCACGAGCTTCTACACGCGCCTGTTCGAGGCGTCGGGAATCCCCTATGCGGATCTCCTCGACCGCCTGATCGCGCTGGCCCTCGAACGCCACGAGAGGCGGCGCGGGCTGGAGTACTGACGGAGGGATGCAGGAGTTCCTTGCGAGCCCCTGGAGGAGGCCTGCCCGTTGGAGTTCCTTGCGAGCCCCTAATCTAAGAGCCTATCCCGCTAGGCGTCGGAACGGCGTACTGCGGGGCCCTTCAGGGCCTCGCGAGGAGTGGAAGCTCGACCGGCAATTGGTCACCCGCAGCGGCGAATCCGGCCCTCGTCACGGGACGAGCTCCTGGCGAGGCCCTGAAGGGCCCCGCAGCGCGCCCGGCCTACCGAGATAGTCCTAAAGGGGCCCGCCGAGCACCGCGCCGAGCGCGGCTTCCCACACGTCGAGCGCTTCGTCCAGCACACCGTCCTCGATGGTCAGCGGGCACAGCACCCGGATGCAGTTGCCGCGCACACCCGCCTTGAGCAGGATCAGGCCGCGCTCGAGGGCTGCGCCGATCACGGCCTCGGCCAGGTCCGGCGCCGGTTCCTTCGTGCGTGGGTCGGCGACGAGCTCGATGGCCAGCATGGCGCCGAGGCCCCGCACGTCACCGATCTGCGCGAAGCACTGCTGCCAGCCGAGCATGCGCCTGCGGATGACCTCGCCGACGACACAGGCGCGCGCCACGAGCTCCTCCTCCTCGAACACGTCGAGCACGGCGAGCGCCGCCGCCAGGGCGACCGGGTTGCCGATGAACGTCCCGCCGATCGCGGCGGTGTGCGGCCCGTCCATGATCTCGGCCCGCCCGATCACACCCGAGAGCGGCAGGCCGGCGGCAATGGACTTGGCGACGACGACGAGGTCGGCCTCCACGGAGAAGTGCTCCATCGCGAACATCCGGCCCGTGCGGCCGAAGCCGGTCTGCACCTCGTCGGCGACGAGGACGATGCCGTGCCGGTCGGACAGCGCCCGCAGGCCCTCGACGAAGGCTGGGGCGGCCGGCACGAACCCACCCTCGCCCTGCTGTGGCTCGAAAACGATTGCCGCGACGTGCTCCGGATGGACGTGCGTACGGAACATCTCCTCGAGTTGCCGCAGGGCCTCAACCGCGCTCGGCCCCCGGTAGTCGTTGGGGAACGGCGCGCGATACACCTCGGGGGCGAACGGCCCCATGCGCGTCTTGTAGGGATGCGGCTTCGAGGTCATCGTCAGCGCCAGCAGGGTGCGCCCGTGGAACGCCCCCTCGAAGGCGATCACGGCGGAGCGGCCGGTATGCAGGCGCGCGAGCTTGACCGCGTTCTCAACGGCCTCGGTGCCCGCGTTGAAGAACGCCGCGCGCTTCTCACCAGCTACCGGTGTGAGCGAGCACAGCCTCTCAGCCAGCAGCACGAATCCCTCGTAGGGCACCACCGTGAAGTCGGTGTGCACGAAGCGGTCGATTTGCTCGTGCATCGCTTCGAGCACCCGTGGGTGGGAGTGCCCGACGTTCATCACTCCGACTCCGCCCGCGAAGTCGATGAACGTGTTCCCATCGACGTCGGTGATCGTCGAGCCGCTCGCGGAGGCCGCGAAGACGGGTATGTGCACCTCGGCGAGCGGCCCGGCAACCGCCTTGGCCTCGCGCGCGAGGATCTCGCGCGAGCGCGGGCCGGGAAGCTCCGTGCGGATGTCGATGGAGCGCGTGATCGCCATCCGTTCAGAGTACCCTCGCACCATGGACGACTGGCTCCAGAGCCTCGATCCCGACCCCGAGCTGCAGTTCGCCGCGTGGCTCGCGGAGGCACGCGTGGCGGTTGCCGCAAACCACGACGCCGCCGCGCTGGCGACGGTGTCCGACGCTGGCCAACCCTCCGTGCGGATGGTGCTGGTCCGCGGCCACGACGCCCGGGGCTTCGTGTTCTTCACGAATCGCGAAAGCCGCAAGGCGACCGAGCTCGAAGGGGCCGAGCGCGCCGCCCTGTGCTTCTACTGGCAGCCGCTCGAACGCCAGATACGGATCGAAGGCCCGGTCGGCCACATCGACGACGCCGAATCCGACGCCTACTTCGCCACGCGACCCCGCGACAGCCAGCTTGGAGCGTGGGCCTCTCCGCAGTCGCGGCCGATCACCGGGCGCGAGGGCCTGGAGGACGCTTTGACCTCCGTCGAGGCACTCCATGCCGGCGCAGACGTGCCCCGTCCACCGTATTGGGGTGGCTATCGCGTGCGCGCGGAGGCGATCGAGTTCTGGCAGGGACGGCCGGGCCGGTTGCACGATCGGGTGCGCTACGACCGGCTTCCGGAGGGCACCTGGGCGCGAACGAGGCTCGCACCTTGACCGTGCGGCGCGTCGACGCGGACACGCTCACGGAGCTCGCCTGCGAGATCGTTCGCGGCACCGGCAGCGACCCCGACGAGGCCCGGTTGGTGGCCGACCACCTCGTACAGGCGAACCTGAAAGGGCACGACAGCCACGGTGTGATCATGCTCCAGCCCTACGTCGCCTCGGCAGCCGCCGGCCGGCTCCGTCCCAACACACCGCTCCGCCTGCTCGAGGACGGCGGTGCCTTCATGCGATTCACCGGGGACATGGGCTACGGACAGCGCGTCGGTCACGAGCTGATGACCACGCTCATCTCGAGGGCGCGCGAGGCCGGCGCCGTGGTGGCCACCCTCCGCGAGACCCATCACCTCGGCCGTATCGGCTCCTACGGCGAGCAGGCCGTGGCGGCAGGGCTCGTCTCCGTGCATGCCGTCAACGTCACCGGGCACGCGCCCAACGTCGCTCCCTTCCGCGGCGCAGAGGCCCGGTTCGGCACGAACCCCTACACGATCGCCTTCCCCGGCACCGACAGCGCCCCGCCCGTGGTGATCGACCTGGCGACCAGTGTGGCCGCCTACGGCAAGGTACGCGTCGCCGCGAGCAAGGGGGAGCACGTCCCTGAGGGCACGCTGATCGACAGCAGCGGGCAGCCCACGACCGATCCGTCGGTGCTCTTTCCCGCCGACGGGGCCGAGTCCGGGGCCCTGCTGCCCTTCGGGCTGCATAAGGGCTACAGCCTGCTGATCGGCGCCGAGCTGCTCGCCGGGGTGCTTCCCGGGGGAGGAGCCGGGCACGCCGGGATGCGCGACCGCGACACGATCGTGAACAGCATGTTCACCGTCGTCCTCGACCCGGCCCGGTTCACCGAGGACGACTGGTTCACCCGCGAGCTCGAGGACCTACGTGCCTACGCGCTCGGCTCGCGACCGTCCGACCCTCGAGCTCCGGTGCTGATGCCCGGCGACCCCGAGCGGGCGACGTTCGCCGAACGATCGGTGCAGGGGATCCCCCTCGACGACACCACCTGGCGGCAACTCCGGGAGCTGGCCTCCCGGTAGCGGTCCCGGCAGCGTTGGCAACCGCAGGACGCTGAAGCATCCCGCAGGCCCCCGCCGGCGCTTGAGCTACCGCGGCGGCGCCAGCGCGGACAGGGTGTAGACACCCGCCGCGTTCCACAGCAGGAACCCCTTGGCCCCCTGGAGTCGCGCCGCCTCGATCTGCTGGCGGACGAGGTCGGGCGAATAGTTCCAGTCCTGGATCCAGGGGATCATCTGTGCTTTCGACCCGGCAAGAGCAGCGCGGAAGTCGGCGAGTGTGCGGAAGACGGTCTCGCCGGGCTCGCTACTGGGGCTGGCCAGACCGAGCTCACCGCCGCCGTACAACGCCGGATAGGACATCGGATTGATGTGGTCGACGTTCAGCGAGATCCACTGGGGCCGCTGACCGATCCCCATGTCGCGTGTGGCGGAGAGCCCGAAGAGAGCCGTCGAGACACGGACACCGAGCGGGTCGAGTCGCCGCTTGGCATACGCCACGAAGTCGGCAATCAGCCTGCCCCGAGCCTGTGTCGTCCGCCCCGGGTAGACGGCGCTCGCGACGTCCCCATCCGAGGGGAAGCGCACATAGTCGAGCATGATCTCGTCGAAGCCGGCGCGCGCGGCCGCCTCGGCGACCGACACGTTGTAGTCCCAGACTCGGCGGTCGTACGGGTTGACCCAGGCCAACCCTTCACCCGTCGCCCAGACCGAGCCGTCAGTTCGCTTGATCGCCAGGTCCGGCCGGGCGCTCGCCAGCACCGGGTCCTGGAAGACCACGACCCTGCCGATCATGTAGATGCCCTTGGCACGGGCCTTCGCGATCACCTCGCGCGGCTTGTAGTACGGCCGGGCCGCACCCGACTTCCGTGCCAGGGACACGTCGGCCGGAATGAAGTTGACGATGCCGCCCTCGTCCTTGACGTCGAGCTCGATCGTGTTCAACCCGTGCTTCTTGTAGGCGACGAACGCGTCGAACTTGCCCTCGAGGGAGGCGAGAGCGCCGGTCACGTGCACGCCGCGCACCTCGACGGGGAGAGGTCGTGGCTCGCGCTTCGGCGAGGCTGCCGGTTGTAGCGAGGTCGTGATCGTCGGCAGCGGCTGTGACCGCTTGCGTTCGGACTTCCGGGCCAGCGTCATCCCTCCGACGAGACCCGCAAGCACGACGAGCACGACACCCACGGCGACCGCACGGCGACGCCGTCTGCGCCTCCGCACATCCGATCGTCGGCTGCGGAACCGCTCGTTCGGATCGAGCGATGGGTAGAGCATGGACACCGGCTTGTGAGCGTACCGCATGCCGGCCGCCGGCACGGGAGCGGGGATCGACGCGCAACGGTCTACGATGGGTCGCATGGTCCTCTCGGACGCGGCCATCCGCCGACTCGTCGAGTCCGGCGCGATCGGCATCGACCCCTACGACTCGGCGCTCTTGCAGCCGTCGAGCGTCGACGTGCGCGTCGACCGCCTCTTCCGCGTCTTCCGCAACAACCTTCATCCGTACATCGACGTCAAGGTCGAGCAGGAGCTGACAGAGCTCGTCGAGGCTTCGGACGACGCGCCGTTCATCCTGCATCCTGGCGAGTTCGTGCTCGGCTCGACACTGGAACGGCTGCGCATCCCCCACGATCACGTGGCTCGGCTGGACGGGAAATCCTCGCTCGGACGGCTCGGCCTGCTCATCCACTCCACGGCAGGCTTCATCGACCCCGGGTTCGACGGGCACGTGACGCTGGAGCTTTCCAACGTGGCCAACCTGCCGATCACCATTTACCCGGGGATGAAGATCGGGCAGGTCTCGTTCGTGCAGATGTCCGAGCCTGCCGAGCGTCCCTACGGCAGCGGCGGCCTCGGCTCCAAGTACCAGGGCCAGCGCGGCCCGACACCGAGCCAGTACTGGCGCAACTTCGGCGTCAACGCGTGATTCTCGTCACCGGAGCCACCGGTTTCGTCGGACGCCACGTCGTCCGAGAGCTCCTGCCTCACGCCGGCAGAGTGCGCGCGATGGTGCGCGACGCCCGCGGGGCGGCGGGGCTCGAGGGCCTGGACTGTGAGCTCGTCCGCGGCGACGTCACCGACCTCGCCTCGGTCACCGCCGCGGTGCGCGGCTGTCGGACGGTGGTGCACCTGGTCGGGATCATCAGGGGCGCGCCGCAACAGTTCGACGCCGTGATCGCCAACGGAACGCGGAACGTGGCCAGGGCGGCCCGCGAGACGGGAGCGCGGCGGATCGTGCACATGAGCGCGCTCGGCACGTCGCAGGCCTCGGCCGAAGCGGTTCCGTACTTCCGCGCCAAGCTGCACGCCGAGGAGATTGTGGCAGCGAGCGGCGTGACGCACACGATCCTGCGGCCGAGCTTCGTGTTCGGCGCGGACGGCGGCTCGCTTCCCCTGTTCCTGAAGATCGCGCGCTTGTCGCCGCTGACCCCCATCGTCGGTAACGGCACACAACGATTCCAGCCTGTCTGGGTGGACGATGTGGCCCGTGCCGTTCGACTCGCCGTGCAGAACGAGACCGACGCGCCCTCCCTCGTCGAGCTGGGTGGACCGGACGTGGTCGATTGGAACGCGTTCTGGGCGCTGCTCAAGCGGACGCTCGGCACGTCCCGCCCCGCGGTCCACGTGCCCACCTGGTTCCTCCGGCCGCAGGCGGCGCTCTTCGAGCGGCTCCCCAGGCCGTTGCTCACCCGCGATCAGCTGCGCATGCTCGAACTCGGCGACAACGTCGTCGGCGACGGCGGGGAGTCGGCGCGGGCACTCGGGCTACACGGACTGCTTGGCCTGGATGAGCAGCTGCGGCTCGCAGTTCAGGCCCGCGAAAAAGATGAGGGCCGCCCAGGAGGGCGGCCCTCGATCCGGTAGCCAGCGTTGGATTTGGTAGAGGCGCTTCCTGCCGGGCCGGATGGCCGGGCGGCGCGGAACGCGCGTCCCCTACGCGTGGCTATGGCGATTCCCCGTAGGTCTCGGGGACACGCCTCTACCCGCTGGTACCTCCACTGCCGGTACTGCAAGATTCTGACACCCGACCACCTCCTTTCCGTGGTACACCGCACGGTACCGGCTGGTGCCCCACCAGCGCAACACCCTGGGGCCAGGTCGCAATCGTTGCGCGCCCACCTCGCTGGATGCCCACTCCCCCGCCCACCGGTGCCACGACTACGACCTGGCCCAGCGGTGTTGCGTCAGGGCAGCGTGACGACGACCATGCCGTCGTCACGAACGGCTACCGGGTAGGTCTCGACCGGCAGGTACGCGGGCAGGAGCAGCGCAGCCCCGGTCTTGATGTCGAAGCGGGCGCCGTGGCGTGGACAGACGACCTGGCAAGTGTCAACGTCCCACTCGCCTTCGCACAGCGGGCCGTCGTCGTGCGAGCAGCGATCCTCGAGCGCGTACAGCTCGCCGTCGCAGTTGTAGACCCCGACGGAGAGGAAGCGCACGACCGGGACGACCCTCATCGCGCCCGGCGGCAGCTCCGCGAGCGGGCACACCTCGAGCTCGGCCATCAGGAGAGGTCGATCTCGCCCGTTGCCGTGCCCCACTCCGCCGGCAGGGGTGTGCCCTTCGTGCGATGGAGCGCCACCTTGAGCACACCCAGGCCGAGCAGCGCACATTTCAGCCGCACCGGGGTGAGTGGGATCCCGATCTCCTCCAGAAGCTCGTCCTTGGGCATGGCTGCCACGTCCTCCGCCGTCCGGCCCTTGACGAGATCGGTGAGCATGGACGTGGCCGCCTGGCTGATCGCACACCCCTGACCTTCGAAACCGACGCTCTCGATCACATCGCCCTCGCCGAAGCGGACGGTCACGGTCACCTCGTCCCCGCACAACGGGTTCTGGCCCTCGGCAACCGCGTCACACGGGTCGAGCAGGCCATGGTTCCTCGGGGACTTGTAGTGGTCGAGAATGACCTCGCGATACATCTGCTCGAATTCGCTCACGCGAAACGCTCCTTGACGAGGACGAGCGCGTCCACGAGCCTGTCGATCTCCTCGGGGAGGGTGTACAGGTAGAAGCTCGCGCGATTGGTGGCATGCACGCCCAACCGCTTCATCAGCGGCTGCGTGCAGTGGTGCCCCGCGCGGATGGCCACGCCCTCGAACCCGACGGTCTGCGCGACATCGTGTGGGTGGACCCCCTCCACGTTGAAGGAGACGATCCCGGCACGGCGGGCCGCCGGCGGCCCGTACGAGGTCACCCAGGGCAGCTCCTCGAGCCGGCCGAGCGCGTACTCGGTGAGCTCGTGCTCGTGCTGTTGGATGGCCTCGAAGCCGACCGCCTCGAGGTAGTCGACGGCAGCGCCGAAGCCGACGGCCTCAGCCATCGGCGAGGTTCCGGCCTCGAACTTGTGTGGCAGGTCGCCCCAGGTGGTGCGCTCGGTGGCCACACTCCGGATCATGTGCCCTCCGGTCAGGAAGGGGTCCATGGCCAACAGGTGCTCCGTCTTCCCCCACAGCGCGCCGATGCCACTCGGGCCGCACATCTTGTGCCCCGAGATCGCGGCGAAGTCGCAGCCGAGCGCCTGCACGTCGACCCGCATGTGCGGCGCGGCCTGAGCCGCGTCGCAGACGAAGATCGCGCCCTGGTCGTGCGCCCACGCGGCGAGGGCGGTGACGTCGTTGACGGTGCCGATCGCGTTCGAGACGAGCCCGAGCGCGACGACCTTGACCGGCCCTTCGGCGGCGATCGCCGCCAGCCCGTCCAGATCGAGCTCGCCGGCCTCGTCCAGAGGCAGCACGCGGAGCCTGGCTCCCTGACGCTGCGCCACCACCTGCCAGGGGACGAAGTTGGAGTGGTGCTCGAGCTCGCTGACGACGACGATGTCCCCGGCGTGCAGATTCCGGCCGCCCCAGGCCTGGGCGACGAGGTTGAGTGCCTCCGTGGCATTCCGCACGAAGATGATCTCGTGCACGGCCGGGGCGTTGAGCAGCTCGCGGATCTTGTCGCGCGCACCCTCGAGGGCTGCGGTGGAGCGCTCGCCGAGCTCGTAGACGGCGCGGTGCACGTTGGCGTACGACGTCTCGTAGAAGTCCCGCATGGCATCGAGCATCTGCCGGGGCTTCTGCGAGCTGTTCGCCGAGTCGAGATAGGCCAGCGGCTTCCCGCTCATCGGGTGCTCGAAGATGGGGAAGTCGGCGCGCACCCGGTGCGCGTCGAGCTTCGGTGGCAGGGTCACGCTCACCGTCCCATGGTACGTCCCAGCGTGCGGGCGGCGCGCGACCGGCGCGGCGTGCGCTCGCGCGCGGGAGTGTCACACCCGGGCATTCGCATGCGGCAAGCCCGTACGCTTGGCGGCGCCTGCATGCGGATGTCGTCCGGTCTATCCCGCTCTACGCGAGGAGAGCGGAATGAAGCGATCGTCCGTGAGCCAGAGGAAGCCGATGGCGAGCGCGGAGCCGATCACGATCATCACCAGGGAGGCCAGGTCAGGCACCTCCAGCTCGAAGAACGAACGCACACCGGGCACCACCAGGATCGCCACGTACAGCGAAAGGAGCACGCCGCAGAGCAGGCCGACCCAGCCGGCGCGGCGCGCCCCCGTGGCCTCGAGGGCGAGCACGAGGTACAGCCCGATCACGATCAGCGTGGAGGTGGCGGCGGTCCTGGCCTGCACCAATCCCTGGTCGAAGACGTTGAGCGTGACCAGGTAGGCGACGATCACGCCGAGCCCGGCGGCGACGCCGGCCGGTACCGAGAAGCGCGCCACCTCGCGCAGGAAGCGGGTCGTGCGCCACGGTCCCTCGCTCGGGGCGAGCGCGAGGAAGAAGGCCGGGATCCCCACGGTGAGCGCTCCGATCACGGTCAGGTGCCGCGGCAGGAGCGGGTACTCGGTCGGCGTGAGGCCGATGGCGATGATCAGGAACGCCGCGAAGACGGACTTGGTCACGAAGAGCTTCGTCACCCGTTGCACGTTGCGCAAAATGCGGCGGCCCTCCGCGATCATCACGGGAACAGCCGCGAAGTCGCCGCCCACGAGGACGACGTCGGCGACCGTGCGCGCCATCTGCGTGCCGGAGCCGGGGGCGATCGCGAGCCTGGAGGCCTTGAGCGCAGGCACGTCGTTCACGCCATCCCCGATCATGGCCACGTAGCGGCCGTCGTCCACGAGTGCCTGGATCACTGCTCGCTTGTCCTCGGGTGAGATCCGTCCGAAGACGGAGACGCTGCGCACCAGCGTCCCCAGCTCTCGACCGGTCGGCAGGGTGGTCGCATCGGCCGGGGGCAGGTCGACGGGTACGCCGGCGTCGCGGGAGATCGAGGCCACGGTGGCCGGGTCGTCGCCCGACAGCACCTTGAGGTCGATGCCTTCGTCGAGCAGGTAGCCGATCGTCTCCTGCACACCCGGGCGCAGCTCCTCGGAGAGAACGACGAGCCCCAGCGGGTACGCCTTGGGCGCACCGCCCTCGCGGTCAGCCTCGCGCTCGCCGACACCGATCGCGACGATGCGGCGGCCGTGCCGCCGCGCCTCGTCGGCGTGCCGATCGAGAGCGGGTACGCCGCCGAGAACCTCGGGAGCGCCGAGCACGTAGTGGACGCCCCCGACGCTGAGCGCGCTCCAGCGCCTGGCGCTGGCGAAGGGAACCTCGTGGTCGGCCTCCGCCTCCTCGCCGGGGAAGGCGCGGGCGATCGCGTCCAGCGTCCCGTTGCGAGAGGCTGCTGCGGCAGCGAACCGGGTCAGCGCCAGCTCGAGGTCCTCCGCGGGCACGCCGGGAGCCGGGAGCGTCTCCACCACCCGCAGCTCCGCCTCGGTCAGCGTCCCGGTCTTGTCCAGGCAGAGCGTGTCCACCGAGGCGAGTGACTCGATCGCGTTCAGCTGCTGCGAAAGGGCCCCGCGCCGGCTGAGTCGCACGGCACCGGCGGCGAACGTGAGCGAGACGAGCAGCACCAGGCCTTCCGGGACGAGCGTGACGATGCCGGCGACCGCGGTCTCGACCGCATGCCGGATCGGCTGGTCTTGCTTCCAGAGAGCGATCACGAGCATCGTGCCGATCGGCACACCCACGGCGACGAGGCTGTACAGCAGGCGGTTGACGGCCCGCTCGAGGGGCGACCGCGGATGCCTGAACTCCCGGGCCGTGCCGGCCAGCTGCTCGGCGTAGCAATCCGGGCCGACCGCCTGCACGGTATAGAGACCGCTGCCCTCCACCGCGAACGAGCCCGAGCGCACCTGCTCGCCGTCGGCGCGGACCACGGGCAGGGACTCCCCGGTGAGGATCGATTCGTCGAGCAGCAGACCGGTCGACTCGCGAACGACCCCGTCCGCCACGATCTGGTCGCCTGCCTCCGCACGCACGAGGTCACCGACGACCACCTCGCCCACCGGTACCTCGAACGTGTCACCGTCCCGCACCACTCGCGCGTGCGGCGCGACCAGAGCGGCGAGCGCGTCGAGCGCCCGCTTGGCCTTGAGCTCCTGCCAGATGCCGATCCCCGCGTTGGTGACCACGATCATCAGGAAGAGGGCATCCCGCCAGTCCGCGAAGGCGAGGGTCAGCACGCCGAGCGCGATCAGCACGAGGTTGAACGGCGTGAGCACATTGGCGCGGACGATCGACGCGGTCGAACGGCTCGTCCCGATCGACCAGTCCGCGTCGTCGCGTTCGTCGAGACGACGGGCTGCCTCGGCGCGGGTCAGCCCGTCCGGGTAGAGCTCGGCCTCCACTTCACTCGCCCGACGCCGGCGTATGACCGTTGAGCTTGGCGCGACTCGCGATCTCCTGGCCGCGGACGAGCGTCTGCACGACGGCCTCGAGGGCGACCGTCACGCGATCGAGCCGACGCTGCTCGTCCTCAAGCTCCAGCAGCTCCTGCTTCAGCTCCGCCGGGAGCTCGAGTCGGGCGGAGATCGCGAACGCGAGCCCGACCTCTCCCTCTCCCGTCGGCTCCACCCGTGAGCCCGTCAGCTCCCGGAGCCGCTGGAACAGCGCGTGCGCCCGTGTCTGGGCCTCGAGCGTGGCCGGCTCTCCGCCGTCCTCGAGCGGGCGGACGCGGGCGGTGTGGAACGACCGGCCCGTGGTCAGATCCTCGACCCGGAAGCGCTCCCGTCCCTCGACCACGATGTTCAACCGTCCGTCCTCGAAACGCTCGGTGACCTCGATCACGGCGGCCCGTGTCCCGACCCGCCGCAGGCCGGCGTCGTCCACGTAGACGAGCCCGAACTCCCGGTCGTGCTCGAGGCATTCGCCGATCAGCTCGCGGTAGCGGGGCTCGAAGACGTGCAACGGAACGAGCTCCGTGGGCAGAAGCACCATGCCGAGCGGGAACAACCCGATCTCCTCCACGCCGCAAGCCTACGTCGGCCACGGCGTACGATGCGAGGCATGGAGCCCGATGCCGTCGAGATCCGCGTCCTCGGCTGCCTGATCGAGAAGCAGCGGACGACGCCGGACGTGTATCCACTCAGCCTCAACTCGCTGCGGCTTGCCTGCAACCAGGCCACGAACCGCGATCCCGTGGTGGACTACGACGAGCAGACGCTCCGCCCGGCGCTCGAGCGGCTCTCGCGCCGCGGCTGGACTCGACTGGCGAGCGGTGCGGGGAGCCGGGCTGCCAAGTACCGGCATCTGCTGGACGGTGCGCTCTCGCTCACGCCGTCGGAGCTCTCGCTCCTGACCGTGCTCATGCTCCGCGGGGCACAGACGCCGGGGGAGCTGAAGAGCAGAGCGGAGCGGCTGTACCCGTTCGCATCGCTCGAGGACGTGGAGGCCGGGCTGGGCCGGCTGGCCGAACGGGACCTGGTCGTCCGCCTGGAGCGCCGGCCGGGACAGAAGGAGGAGCGTTGGCGGCAGTTGCTCGGCGGCGCCGAGCCGCGGATGCCGGACGCCGAGGAGAGCATTCGCAGCGAGGGCGAGCCTGTCCCCGACCGGCTCACCGAGCTGGAGGCGCGTGTGGCCGAGCTGGAGCGAATAGTGAGAGTGGGTCGCTTCAGCGACTCACAAGGAACCTGAACCGCAGGACGCCAAAGCATCCCGCAAGCTCCCGCGCGTGGAGGCACGCGCGGCCGAGCCGGCTAGTGGGTCGCTTCAGCGACTCACAAGGAACCTGAACCGCAGGACGCCAAAGCATCCCGCAAGCTCCCGCGCGTGGAGGCACGCGCGGCCGAGCCGGCTAGTGGGTCGCTTCAGCGACTCACAAGGAACCTGAACCGCAGGACGCCAAAGCATCCCGCAAGCTCCCGCGCGTGGAGGCACGCGCGGCCGAGCCGGCTAGTGGGTCGCTTCAGCGACTCACAAGGAACCTGAACCGCAGGACGCCAAAGCATCCCGCATGCGCACGCGCTCTTGCGGATCTACGCCGGCAGGCGGGCGTCGAGGGCCGCGGAGACAGCTTCGCGGACCGGCTCCAGCTCAATGCGGTCGAGCACGTCCTGGAAGAAGCCCCGGACGATCAGCCGTTCGGCGTCGCCGCGGGAGAGCCCTCGCGACATCAGGTAGAACAGCTGCTCGCGGTCGACCTGGCCGAGCGTGGCGCCGTGGGTGCAGCGCACGTCGTTGGCCAGGATCTCGAGACCGGGAATGGAGTTCGCCACCGCTGTCTTGGAGAGCAGCAGGTTCCGGTTCTCCTGGTACGCGTTGGTGCGCTGCGCGTCTTCCTCGACGCGAATCATGCCGCGCCACACCACGTGGGCGGTGTCGCGGAGCGCACCCTTGAAGGCGAAATCCGAGGTTGTGTCCGGGGCGATGTGCCGCTGGTAGGTGTCGTAGTCCAGGTGCTGTGTCCCGTCCGCGAAGTAGGCGCCTGTGACTCGTGAGGTGGCGCCGCGACCGGCGAGGTCGTTCTGGATCCAGACCTTGCCCTTGCGCGACCCGAACCCGCCGACGACCCAGTCCAGCTCGGCATCGGCGCCGACCGTGGCGTGGTTGGAGGCGAAGTACCAGGTCTCCCGGGCTAGGCTCTGTAGGGACACGAACTCGACCTTCGCACCATCCGCAACCGCGATCTCGGCCACCGTGTTCACGTACCCGGCGAGGTCCGGCGTGGTGGAGGTGAGATCCTCGATGATCGTGAACCGGCTGCCGCTCTCGGCCACCACAAGCATCCGCCAGAAGAGCGGAGCCTCGCTCGTGCCCGTGAGCTTGACGTAGAGGGGCTTCTCGAGGGTCACATCCCGCGGAACGTGGACGAGCAGCCCGTGCTGCCAGAGTGCAGCGTTGTGGGCGCGAAACTTGTCGTCGGGCGGGACAAGCGTGCCGAGCAGCGGGTGGTCGTCGGTGAGCGGCTCGACGCGCACACCCTCGGGCGCGCCGTGGATCTCCAGGCCGGACCCATCGACCGTGATGGTGGCCGCCGCGTCGACTGAGATCGCCGCTGGAGCGGCAGGTACAGGAGCGCCCGTCGCCGACAGGCCGGCGAGGGCTTCGAGATCGAGTTCGCGCAGATTCGTGAAGCGCCAGTGCTCGTCCTGGGTGGAGGGCAGTGGCAGTGCCGAGTAGCGCTCGAGGAGCTCAGCTCGCATGGGGTGCGTACCTGCGGTGCAGCATGAGCTGGTTGCCGTCGGGGTCGTGGAAGATGGCCATGTGGCAGACGCTCGTATCGAAGGTGTCGCCGCTGAACTCGATGCCCTTCGCTTCCAACGCCGCCCGCGCCGCTTCGACGTCGGGCACACGGAGAGCGATCGGGGCCGAATGCGGGCCCTTGAACTCCTGGCCGATGTTGGTCGGGTCGAGCAGGTAGAGGCTGACGTTCTCGCCGAGCTGGAACTCGGGCCAGGACCCGTCACCCGGGATCAGCGGCAGCCCCAGCGTCTCGCCGTAGAAGCGGCGGGAGCGCTCGAGGTCGGTGACGGGCACCGAGACGAAGTCCGTCCGCTCGACAGTGAGTGCCATGGGGGTTTCCTCCGCAGGTCCGTCGGTCTAGCCGACGGACCCTTCCATCTGCAGTTGGATCAGGCGGTTCATCTCGACCGCGTACTCGAGGGGGAGCTCCTTGGTGATCGGCTCCACGAAACCCGAGACGATCATGGCGCTCGCCTCGGCCTCGTTGAGCCCGCGGCTCATCAAGTAGAAGAGCTGCTCCTCGCCGATCTTGGAGACGGTCGCCTCGTGGCCGAGGTCGACGTCGCTCTCCTTGACGTCGATGTACGGGTACGTGTCGGAGCGCGAGTCCTCGTCGAGGATCAGCGCGTCGCAGACAACCTTGGACTTGGAGCCGGTGGCGCCCTTGGCCACCTCGAGCAGTCCGCGGTACCCGCCCCGCCCGCCGTTCTTGGAGATCGACTTGGACGTGATCACGCTGGTCGTGTTCTTGGCCACATGCACGACCTTGCCGCCTGCGTCCTGGTGCTGGCCCTTGCCGGCGAAGGCGATCGAGAGCACCTCGCCGTGTGCGCCCTCGCCCATCAGCCAGATGGCGGGGTACTTCATGGTCACCTTGGAGCCGAGGTTCCCGTCCACCCACTCCATCGTGGCGTTCTCGTAGGCGACGGCTCGCTTGGTCACGAGGTTGTAGACGTTGTTCGACCAGTTCTGGATCGTCGTGTAGCGGCAGCGTCCGCCCTTCTTGACGATGATCTCGACGACTGCGCTGTGGAGCGAGTCGGACGAGTAGATCGGGGCCGTGCAATTGTGGGAGACGACGCCCTCGCACACGTAGCTCTCGTCGTCCTCGACACTCAGGTTGTAGACCGTGCAGTTCGCCTGGATCTCGGAGATGTCGCGAATGGGCATCCAGCAATAGCCGTCGGCGATCACCACATCAGCCTTCTTGGCCGACGCCTCACGGGTGTCGAACCCGAGAACACGCTCCTCGAAGAGCGGGTTGTCCGCCTTGCAGATCGCGATCTGCCACATCGCGCGACGCGAACCCGGACGCTCGCTGCAACTCAGCGAGGCCCGCACACCAAGGCCCAGGAGCAGCTCACGAAGGCGCTGCGCGACGGCCTGGTTGGTCTGGTTGATCCGGTAGAGGTCGAGAGCGGAGTCGTAGCTCCCTTCGCCGTCGTACAAGCCACGGACGAACGCCGCACGCTGATCTTCGTCGAGCGCAAACATCCAGTCGGGCACACGTAGCTCGGCGGTCGTCCGGCCGAACGTCTGGGCGAAGAAGCGTGCGGCGCGGACGGAGCCGTACCGGATGGAACGCCCCTCGCGGCCCTCGTAGGCATACGTCCGGCCCTCGAGCCCAAACTCGCCCTCCATCACGTCCTCGACGACCTCGCGGATCTTGTCTTCGTGCGTGGCGCTGTCGAACGACAGGTACGAGGTGTTCGCACTGACCGAGCCTTCGGCCACGTAGAGGCCCATCACGCGACAGACATCCGGCGTCACGGCCACCGAGACCTCGTGCTGCGTCACGCCGTGACGCCCGGCGCCGACACTGACCAGTTGCTGTATGCGCTCGCCGACGTCCGTCCCGACCTCGATCGTGGCAGGCAGCCCCAGGTAATCGCCCTTGCGCAGCTCCCAAGCTTCCTTCCACTCCGGCTGGAAGACCTGGTTGTGCTCGCGAGGACGATCGCGCGAGACGGCGAGGAAGGGATGGCGCGGCGTGACCGCCAGCGACCGGTACCCCTCGCCGGCGAAGGTGATTCTGAAGACAGGCCCCTCGAAGCGCCGCTGCATCGTGTCGCGCACAGAGCGGAAGCGGCCCTCGTGCGTGAGGACCTCGTCGCCGATCGCAATCTCCTCGATCGGCTTCTCCCCGTCGCGGACGCGCACCATCGAGCCGGCGAGGTGGCAGCCCTCGACGTAGTGCACGTACGCGTTCTCGTCGACGATGATCAACGTCCGCTCGAACTGGCCCATGTTCTCCGCGTTGATGCGGAAGTAGGCCTGCAGCGGCAGCTCGATGCGCACGCCCGGCGGCACGTAGATGAAGGAGCCGCCCGACCACACGGCCGAGTTGAGCGCGGCGAACTTGTTGTCGTTGGCGGGGATGATCGTCGAGAAGTACTGCTTGACGACGTCCTCGTGGTCGCGGAGGGCCGAGTCCATGTCCAGGAAGAGCACGCCCTTGGCCTCGAGATCGGCCTGCAGCTTGTGGTAGACGACCTCGGACTCGTACTGGGCGCCGACCCCGGCCAGGTACTTCTTCTCGGCCTCCGGGATGCCCAGCTTGTCCCAGGTGTCGAGGATGTCGGCGGGGAGATCCTCCCACCTGTCGACCTGCTTCTCGGTCGGCTTGATGTAGTAGAAGATGTTGTCGAAGTCGATGCCCGACAGGTCGGCGCCCCAGCTCGGCATGGGTCGCGCGTTGAAGTAGTCGAGGCTCTTGTGCCGAAAAGCGCGCATCCATTCCGGCTCGGACTTGTGCTCGGAGATCGCCTCCACCAGCTCGTGCGAGAGGCCGCGACCGGACTTGAAGAAGTAGTTGGCCGCCTCGTCGCTGTTGGAGAAGCCGTACTGGTACTCGGCCCCGATCTCGCGGATGATCTCGTTCTCGTCCTGGATCTCTGCTTCGCTCATGCTGCTTCGCTCCCTACGCCGGCGGGCAGAAAGGGGTCGTAGCCGTTCTCCTCGAGGGCGAGCGCCAGCTCTGAGCCCCCTGAGGCGACGATGCGGCCATCGACGAACACATGCACGTGGTCGGGCGTGACGTAGTTGAGGATGCGCTGGTAGTGCGTGATCACGAGTGCACCCATGCTGGGGCCGACAAGCTCGTTGATGCCGCCGGCGACGATACGCAGCGCGTCGATGTCGAGACCCGAGTCGGTCTCGTCGAGCACGGCCAGGCGAGGCTTGAGGATGGCCATTTGCAGGATCTCGATGCGCTTCTTCTCGCCACCGGAGAAGCCGTCGTTCAGGTAGCGCTGGGCGAGCTCGCGCGGCACCTTCAGCCGCTCCATCGCCGCCAGCAGCTCGGTGCGGAACTCCTTGACGGGCACCGGGTCGTCCTCGCCGCCGTTTGCCGCCTTACGCTTCGCGTTGATCGCGCTGCGCAGGAAGCTGGTCACGGTCACGCCCGGGATCGCCTGCGGATACTGGAAGGCCAGGAACAGGCCGTGGTGCGCCCGTGCGTCCGCCTCGAGCTCGACCAGGTCGACCCCGTCCAGCAGGATCTGACCCTCGGTGATCGCGTAGGAGGGGTGGCCGGCCAGGGCGTAGGCCAGCGTCGACTTGCCGGAGCCGTTCGGCCCCATGATCGCGTGCTTCTCACCCAGGTCGATCGCCAGGTCGACACCCTTGACGATCTCGGTGCCGTCCTCGAGCCCCACGTGCAGATTCTTGATTTCGAGCAGTGCCACTCCTGTTTCCTTCTCCTCGCTTGGCCAGTGAGGACGGAGGATCGTCGAACGTAGAACTCGCCCGACAGAACCCGTCCCTCCAAGGGTACCCGGACCCCTAGGACACGGGGGACCTCGTACCCCAGCCAACGCCGCGGCGCTCCGGGGCATTCCCTGCACAAGCCGGTCCTGGTAAGGTCCCGGGATGCCCTTCGGTATCGGCATCTGGGAACTGCTCATCCTCCTGCTCGTGCTGCTGCTCGTCTTTGGACCGAAGCGGCTGCCCGAGATGGGTCGTCAGCTGGGTCGCGGCATGCGCGAATTCAAGGACTCCGTCACCGGCAAGGACGACGACCGCTACGAGGATGACGACCGGCCCGGTCTGCCTGCTGCGCCCGCGGAGACGACTGACGTGCCGCAGCGCGAGCGCGAGTCCGTCTCCTAAGGCCGGTCCATGAAGGCCGGGTGGCTGCGTCCGCGGCGCCTCCAACATGGAGAGGAGGCCACGCTCACGGAGCACCTCGGCGAGCTGCGGCATCGCCTGCTGATCGGCCTGCTCGCCGTCGTCCCCATCTTCGCCGTCGCCTTCGGCTTCCACAGCCGCCTGATCGACCTGATGATGGAGCCCTTGCCGGCAGGCAAGGAGCTGCTCACCCTCTCCGTCACGGAGCCCTTCACCAACGCGGTCAAGGTGAGCATGTTCGCCGCCCTCGCAGTGGCGCTCCCGGTCTTGCTCTGGCAGATCTGGGGCTTCCTGGCGCCGGCCATGAACTCGTCCGTGCAGCGTGCGATGTCCGTATTCGTGGTCGTCGCGACCGTGCTCTTCGCCGTCGGAGCGGCGTTCGCGTACTTCATCATCCTGCCCGCCGCGCTCGACTTCCTCACCAACTTCGACGACGAGCTCTACAACGACCAGATCCGCGCGAACTACTACTTCTCGTTCGTCACCTTGTGCATGTTCGCGACGGGAATCGCCTTCGAGATGCCCATCTTCATCCTCGCCCTGGTGCGGATCGGGGCGCTCAGCTCGGAGAAGCTGCGCAACAACCGCCGCATCGGCGTGCTGATCATGGTCGTGTTCGCGATCCTGCTGCCCACCGTCGATCCCGTGTCGCTGGCGCTGGAGACGATCCCGCTGCTCCTGCTGTTCGAGGCCTCGATCTGGCTCTCGGCCTTCATGGAGAAACGCTGGGATCGCGCCTCCGCCGAGGCCTGGGACGCCACCTGAGCCACCGGCCTAACGCGCCGTGAAGATCCTCTCCGCCGATTGGGTCGTCCCGGTGGACGGTGCGCCGATCCGCGACGGTGCCCTGGTGATCGGTGATGACGGCCTGATCCAGGCGGTGGGGGCGAGCGCCGAGCTTGGCGTCGGCGAGCGCTTCGACGACGCCGTGATCCTCCCCGGTTTCGTCAACGCCCACTCCCATCTCGAGTACGCAGGCTACGGGGGTTTCGGCGACGGTCTCGAGTTCCCCGACTGGATCGGGGTGCACGTCACGCGGAAAGATCGTCTCGACGAGGAGGGGATGCTGGCGCACGCCCGCTTCGGCGCAGCCGAGTGTCTGCGCTCCGGGGTGACGACGGTGGCCGACGCGAGCTTCTCGGGTGCCGCAGCGGTGGCCTGCCACGAGCTCGGGCTTCGCGCCATCGTCTGTCTCGAGGTCTTCGACTTCCTCGGGCCCGACGCGGTCGCGTCGAGCTTCGAGCCGATGCGCGAGCGCATCGCCGGAGCGCTGTCCGACCGCGTGCGCCTCGGGATCTCCCCACATGCGCCGTACACGGTCTCCGAGGAGCTGTACCGGACGTCGCTGGCGCTCGGTCTGCCGGCGATCACGCACTTCTCCGAGAGCGCTGCGGAGGTCGAGTATCTGACCACCGGCGGTGGGCCGTGGGCCGCCATCGCGCACCTGCTGGTGGCCTCGCCGGGGGAGACTGGCACACGGCTCTTGGCCCGCGCGGGTCTGCTCGGACCGGACCTGGTGGCCGCGCACTGCGTGCACGTGGACGAGGAGGAGATCGAGTTGCTGGCTCGTCATCAGGTGGCGGTGGCCCACTGCCCGCGCTCGAATGCGATGCTGGGCTGCGGCGTGGCGCCGGTCGCAGAGCTTCGCGCCGCGGGCATCCGGGTGGGGATCGGCACCGACAGCCCCGCGTCGACACCGTCGTTCGACATGTTCGAGGAGACGCGGGCCGCGTTGTTCGCCGCCCGTGCGCGGGAGCAGACACCGGCGGGGCTATCGGCGGCGGATGTGCTGCGCATGGCCACGCTGGACGGCGCCCGCGCGCTCGGTCTCGAGCCGAGCGTCGGCTCGCTCAGGCCGGGTAAGCAGGCCGACGTCACGGTGCTCTCCGTCGCGGGGTCGTCGTTCGACCCGGTGGAGGACCCGGCTGCCGCCGCCGTCTATGCCGGGTCCCCGGATCGCGTGATCGCTACTCTCGTAGGTGGCGAGGACCGCTACAGGAGAGATTCCGACCGATGGCACGATTTGAGAAGAGCAGCAAGAGCAGCCCGGCGGGCGATGCTCCCGTAGCCAAGGCCCGCAAGGCGCCGAAGCGCTCCGAACGGTCATTCGAGGACACGCTCTTCCTCACGCGCATCCGCAAGCGCGCGAAGGTCGTGATCGTGCTGCTCGGCGTCTTCTTCAGCCTCGGTTTCGTGCTGTTCGGCGTGGGCGCGGGCGGGATCGGTGTCGGCGATGTCTTCCGCGGCGGCGGCTCGGACGGAACGCAGTCCGTCAACGAGGCGCGCAAGGCCACGGAGGAGGCGCCGCAGGATCCGCAGGCCTGGCGCGACCTCGCAGCGGCCCTGCAGACGGAGCGCGACAACGCGGGCGCGGTCGAAGCGCAACGCGAGGTTGTGAAGCTCCGTCCCAAGGACGGCGACGCTTTGCGTGAGCTGGCGGGTATGCAGCTCGCGCTCGCCTCGGAGCGGCAGATCGACGCGCAGCGGGCCCAGGCCGACTCGGTTCTCACCGCCCCGGGTCAAACCTTCCAGGGCTTCCTCGTGGACGGCGCACCGGTGATCGACGATCCCGTCGTGGAGGCGGTGAGCAACGCTGCCGCGATCAAGGTCTCCCAGGCCAATGTGCTCGTGCAGAACGCGCTCAACGACGCGGTGACGACGTATCAGCGGCTGACCAGGCTGGAGCCGGCGGACGCGACGGTGCAGCTCGAGCTGGCCCAGACGGCCCGTCAGGCCGCCAACGACCGGGTCGCGCTCGGGGCGTATCAGACGTTTCTGAAGCTTGCACCGGACGATCCGAGCGCCTCCCTGGTGCGGCAGGAGATCAAGAGCTTGCGCGACGCCGGGGTGACGCCGCTTGGCGGCGCGTCCGGCAGCAGCGGCGGCTGAGACGCTCGATCGGCAATTCCGGCACGGCCGGATGACGACCGCCGCCGAACCGCACCGCCATTACCGATCGATCATCTACACTCGCGCCGCAGCGTGTCGACCACCACGATCCCACGCAGACGGCGGCTTCTGGTCGTGGCCGCACCGGCCGCGATCGCGGTCGCCGTGTTGTTCCTCGCCGGCTGCGGCAGCGTCGGGTACTCGGAGGGCGGCAACCGCGGGAACGGAAAGACGCTGTTCAGCCAGAAGTGCGCGAGCTGCCACTCGCTCGCCGACGCCGGCTCCACGAGCACGATCGGCCCCGACCTCGACTTCGCGTTCAAGCAGTCGCGTGAGGACGGGATGACCGAGGACACGGTGCAGCAGGTCGTGCGCAGCCAGATCGCCTACTCCGTGGTCGATCCGCCGACCGACAACCCCGGGATGCCGAACGACCTCGTCACCGGCTCCGACGCAGACGATGTCGCCCGTTACGTGGCGGTCGTCGCCGGCGTCCCTGTGCAGGGCGGGGGAGGGAACGGCGGGGGTGGCGGTGAGACGGATGGCAAGTCGCTCTTCCTCAGTTCGGGGTGCGCAGGGTGTCACACCCTGGCGGACGCGGATGCCGGCGGCACGGTCGGCCCGAACCTCGATACCGCGAAGCCCTCCGAAGAGCTTGTTGTCGATCGGGTGACGAACGGGCGAGGCGGCATGCCGGCGTTCGGCGGGCAGCTGACCGGCGAGCAGATCGACGCGGTCGCGGCCTACGTCTCGACCGCTGCGGGCGGCTGAGCCGCCAACACCGTCGACCCGTCGGTGACGAGGTGCGTCACCGGCACCGAGACGCGGGCTCGCAGCTTCTCCACCACGCCTCGTTCCAGCCAGTTCGAGCTGCCGGGCGGATGGGTGGAGACGATGATCTCGTCCGCCGGGAAGGAGTGCAGCGCGTCCTCGACGGCCTGCACCGGATCGCCGTCACCGACGGCGCCGGTCGCGGCGACACCGAGCTCGCGGAGCCCCGCCAGGGTCTCGTCCAGCCTGCTCTGCGCCTGTTCGCGAGCTCCGTCCTCGTCGGACGTCCAGGTGCGCAGCCGCGAGTTGAGCGCAGGGCACAGGACGAAGACCGACGCCTTGGGGCGCGACGCCCTCTCGAGCACCGTCCGGCGGAGGCCGGGCGCGCCCACCGTCTCGTTGGCGACGACCAGAACCCGATACTCACCCGGGGCGGAGGCGATCTCGATCGGGGACGGTGGCTCGCGCCGACCGCCGCGAAGCCAGACGAGGAGCGCCGCGGAGAGCGCGAGAAACACGCCGAGCCCGAGCCAGCGGTCGATCCACGAGCCCAGTGCGACCAGGGCGAAGAAGACGACCGCGCCGAGCACGACCCGGAAGGCCGCTCCCTCGTCCTGCAGTGGGTTCTTCATCCTTGCCATCTCCTACGTGGGAGACAGCGTGACAGATTGCGCGACCAGAGACAACGCCCGATCGGCCCCGCGAAGAGACCGCACTACCCGGAACTGCAACACGCGATCACCGGCCACGAAGTGGCCCTCCGCGAAGCGGAGCCTGATCGCCAAGGAAACAGCCGGCCGCTCCGCGGCCGACCCCAAGAACGCCAGTGCGGCACCCACAACACAAACGAGAGTTCCAGGTCAAACGTTTGGAGGTGCCGCACTAGCGTTCAGATCAGGTAGACGGTGACGTAGACCACGATCCACATGATGTCCACGAAGTGCCAGTAGATCCCGGGGATCTCCACGCCGTGATGATGCTCGGCGGTGAAGTGCCCTCGGAAGGCGCGGACGCAGGAGATGGTGAGCAGCGTGAGCCCGATGAAGACGTGGGCGCCGTGGAGGCCGGTGAGGCCGAAGAAGGCCGAGGCGAACGCGCCGTCGCCGGTGTTGAAGCCGATGTGCGCGTACTCGATGGCCTGCGTGAGGAGAAAGGCCAGGCCGAGCATGATCGTGGCCACGAGCCCGGCCTGCAGGCCGCGGCGGTTGCCCTTCTTGATCGCCTGCGTGGCCCAGTGGATGGTGAAGCTCGAGGTGACCAGCACCAGCGTGTTGATCAGCGCCACGAAGACGGGGAAGTGGTACGGCTCCGGCGGCCACGACTCGGGGGCGCCCGGGTTGACGACCCGTACGAAGAAGTAGGCGGCGAAGAAGCTGCCGAAGAGCATCGCCTCCGAGGCGATGAAGAGCAGCATGCCGAGCGTCGGCATGTTCATCCTGGTGCTCTGGTTGGCCGGCGGCGGACCGTGGTGCTCGTGGTCGTCGCCGTGCCCGTGGCCGGCGAGCGGCTCTGCGTGCGCGCTCATCGGTGCGCCTCCTGGGCCACCACCGGCGTGGTCACCGGGCCCATGATCGCGTGACGGGCGCCGGGGACGCCGTACTCGTACGGGCCGCCGACCACTGTCGGTATCCGGTCGAAGTTGAAGACCGGTGGGGGCGAGGACACCTGCCACTCGATCGTCATCGCGTTCCACGGGTTGTCACCGGCCGGCTTCCCGCGCACCCAGCTGACGATCATGTTGTAGTAGAAGACGAGGATCGAGGCGCCGAGCATGAAGGAGGCGATCGTGATGAACAGGTTCACGTTCGCAAACCGTTCGTCGTAGTCGAACACGCGACGCGGCATCCCCTGCAACCCGACCCAGTGCATGGGGAAGAAGGTGGCGTTGAGCGCGATGAAGGTCGTCCAGAAGTGGACGCGACCGAGGGCCTCGTTGTACATGCGCCCGGTCATCTTCGGATACCAGTAGTAGACGCCGGCGAACACGGTCATCAGCGAGCCGCCGAAGAAGACGTAGTGGATGTGCGCGACCACGAAATACGTGTCCGAGGCGTGGATGTCGATGGCCACCGAACCCAGGTAGATACCGGAGAGACCGCCGATCACGAACGTGGAGATGAACCCGAGCGCGAACAGCATGGGTGTGTTGAGCTTGATCCGCCCCTCCCACAGCGTGGCCAGCCAGCTGAACACCTTCACTCCCGTCGGCACCGCGATCAGCAACGTGGAGATCATCATCGGCGTGCGCAGCCAGTCGGCCATGCCCGCCACGAACAGGTGGTGCGCCCAGACCGAGAACCCGAGCACGAGGATGCCGAGCAGCGAGATCGCCATCAGCCGGTAGCCGAACACCGGTTTTCTCGACATCACCGCGATCACCTCGGAGATGATCCCGAAGCCGGGCAGGATCATGATGTACACGGCCGGGTGCGAGTAGAACCAGAAGATGTGCTGGTACCCGAGCACATATCCCCCGTTCTCCGGCACGAAGAACGAGGTGTGCATGATGCGGTCGAACATCACGAAGAACTGCGAGCCGGCGATGAACGGCGTGGCGAGCACGACGAGCATCGAGGTGGTGAAGTTGGCCCACACGAGAAGCGGCATCCGCCAGAAGGTCATGCCGGGGGCGCGCATGGCGATGATCGTGACCAGGAAGTTGAGGGCCGTGAGGATCGACGAGGCACCAGCCCACTGGACTCCCATGTTGAAGAAGAGGTTCCCCATGGGCGTCTCGGTGGCGAGTGGCGCGTAGCCCGTCCAGCCTGCTCCGAAGGCGCCGCCCGGTGCCAGGAAGCTGGCCAGGAACATCAACCCGCCGATGGGCAGAAGCCAGAAGGAGAGCGCGTTCAGGCGCGGGAACGCCATGTCGGGGGCGCCGATCATCAGCGGGATCACGAAGTTGCCGAGCCCGGCGAAGACCGGGACCATGAACAGGAAGATGAGCAGGGTGGCGTGGACGGAAACGAAGCCGTTGAAGTCCTGCCCGCTCATGAACTGCAGGCCCGGCTTGGCCAGCTCGGCGCGGAACAGCATGGCCATGAGGCCGCCGATGGCCAGGAAGATGAAGGTGATGACCGCGTACTGGACGCCGATCACCTTGTGGTCGGTGTTGACCCGGAAGTAGTCCTTCCACGAGTAGGCGCCGTGGCCGGAGTGGTCCTCGGCCTGCGTGGGACGGCCGGAGATGTAGTGCAGCCAGTAGTCGAAGGCGCCGAGACCGAGCAGGAAGCCGATGGGCGCGGTGGTCAGGGCGGCGACGACCGTGATCACGGTCCAGTCGTAGACGGGGTCCCAGCCGGCGAGCCAGCGCAGCCCGACCACGATGTACATGCCGAGGAAGAAGAAGACGCAGGCCACCCAGGCGGCGCGGATCAGGCCCGGGCGCATCAAGAACCCTCGTCGCCGCGGGGCGTCAGGACCGCCCTGGTGCTGGGCGCCGTGGCCGGTGGCGTGGTCGGTGGCGGTGCTCACGGTTTCGTTACTCCTCCGTCAGGTACGTCACGAGGGCGTCGAGCTCCTCCGGCTTCAGCGACTGGCCGAACGATCCGGGCATCACTCCGTCCGCATAGCCCTCGGCGATCGACGCACCGGGATCGACGATCGACTCCTTCACGAACTCGTCGAGCGGCTTCCCGGCCTTCTCGGCCGCGGCGGCAAGATCGTCGAGGGCCGGGCCGATCTCACCGTCGGAGCCCGCGGGCGCGAACGTATGGCAGCCGCCGCAACCGGCTTCCGCGAACACGGAGGCACCGTCGACAGGCCCCGCGGGCTTGGTCTGCTCCTCGATCCACGCCGCGAAGGCGGCCTGGGACAGCACCCGCGCGGGTGCCCGCATGGTCGCATGGCCGAGCCCGCACAACTCGGTACACACCACTCTGAAGGGGCCGAGCTTGTTCGGCGTGACGACGATGCTCGTCTCCACGCCCGGCAGCACATCCTGCTTCTGCCCCATCTCCGGGATCCAGAACGAGTGGATGACGTCCGATGCGGTCATCTCGAAGCGCGTGGCCCGGTCGACGGGCAGGACGAGCTCGTAGGATCTGACACCACCGGCGTCCGGGTACTCGAAGCGCCACGCGAACTGCTGCGCAAAGACCTTGACGCGGAGCGGATCCGCGCCCGTCTCGTTGTTCCGGGAGACGACGACGGCTGAGATGACGCCGACGGCGATCACGAGAACGGCGGGGATCGCCGTCCACGCGATCTCGAGTCCGGTGTGCCCGTGGATGTGCGGCCCGTCCGAGTCGTCCTCCGGCGCGGCGCGGAAGGAGATCATGCTGTAGACGATCACCGCGAACACGAGGGAGAAGATGGCGATCGAGATCACCGTCGCGAACCAGTAGGCGAAGGCGATGCGTTCCATCTGCTCGGACGCGGGGTCCGGGAGCCACGGAATGAGCAGCGCAATCAGGGTCGCCGCGACGGCGGTGAGCAGCGCGATCACCAGTATCTTCGCGAGCGCGCCGCGCCGAATCATGTGCGCGAGCCTACCTCACGCGTCTGCGGGCTGACGCGGTTGCCGCCCCGCGAAGCGGCGCTCTCGGGATCGCCGCAAACGCGCGCAAACCGGTAGAGATGATGGATTCGACGTCTGGACAATTGATCCCGGATGCGAGTGGCGAGACGAACTCCTGGTGAGCCCTGAAGGAACCCACACACCAAGGAGCCACGCGGTGCGCTCAAGAGCTCGCCGCTCGCGCGCGGGTCCCGAGGCGAGCGGCACAGCGGGGCCCCTCAGGGCCTCACAAGGCGTTGAGCCCAGAGCCACGCCGGTGCGGTCAAGAGCCACCCCTCGCAAGCGGCGCAGCGGGGCCCTTCAGGGCCTCGCAAGGCGTTGAGCCCACCGATCGGCCTCGAGCGCCTGGGACGGGTGCAATGGTCGGCGACGGCGGATGGGAGCTCCGTGGGGCGCTCGATCTCCTGCCCACGGTTTCTACGTATCCGGCGCGTTCATTCCGGCCGGCTCGCGCGGTTCGCGGTAGCGTCGTGGCGCTGGGCCCGTCGGAAGCCCGCCGTCGCGCCAGGCTGCGTAGCCCCCGATCACGTCCCCTGCGCGCGTGAAGCCGAGGTCGGTGAGTGTGGCGGCGGCGAGGATCGTGGAGCAGCCGTGCTCGCACAGCAGGATAATCTGCTCATCGAGGCCGCCGAGGTGTGGGTTGCGCCAGGGGCTGTCCGGGTCGGTGCGCCACTCGAGCACGGTGCGGGGGATGTGCAGCGAGCCGGGCACGATGCCGTCGCGCTCGCGATCCGTGTCTGAGCGAATGTCGATCAGCAGCACGCCTGCCAGCGTCGCGGCCCGTGCCTCCGGCGGGGTGTAGCGCACGATCCGCGTCTCGGCAGCGGCGAGTAGCTCGTCGAGGGTCCGCCGGTCGGGAGGGGCCGCCACGGCTGGATTATGTGCTGCCTCGCGCGGGCCGTCCACACGTCACACGGCCGGAGCCAACGGCCAGCGGGTCGCAGCCACCCAGAGGCCGCTGGCGGCCGTGAGGGCGGCGACAAGGGCAACGGCGCCACCGTTGCCGGCGAGATCGGCGACGACGCCGACAGTGAGGCCCCCGGCGACCAGGCCCGTGTCGCGCCAGAAGCGGTAGATCCCCACGGCCTGGGCGCGATCGCGTGGTTCGACGGCGTCGGAGACCGCGGCGATCAGCGTCGGGTAGACCATGGCCGTGCCCGCCCCGAGCAGGGCGGCCGCGGCCAGCGCCGGCACGAACGCGCCGCCGCCGGCGACCAGTAGGGCGAGCGCCAGGCCCTGCAGCAGCATGCCGTTCGCGATCAGCGGCTTGCGGCCCACGTGATCCGAGAGCCAGCCGGTGCCGAGCTGCCCGACCCCCCAGACCGCGGGGTAGACGGCCGCGACCACGCCGATCTGCGAGGCGCTCGCGCCGTCGGCTGCGAGGTAGAGCGGTGCGAGGCCCCAAGCGAGCGCGTCGTTCAGGTTGTTCACGAGCCCTGCCTGAGAACAGGCACGAAGGGCAGGGTCACGGTAGGTGACGAGCGGGAACGCCTCCCGCAACGAGATCTTGCGGGTGCGCCCGCCGTGAGCCTGCTGTTCGGCGGTGACGTGCGCGTGTGTGTCTCGAACCAACACGGCGGACGCGACCAGCCCGACGCCGGCAATGACGGCACCACCGACCCAAACCAGGGTGCGCGGCGCAACCGAGGCGGCAAGCAGCCCGGTGAGGAAGGCGGCGGCGGCGACGCCGAGGTAGCCGGCCGATTCGTTGAAGCCGAGCGCGAGGCCGCGGCGCTTGGGGCCAACGAGGTCGATCTTCATCACGACGGTCATCGACCAGGCGAGTCCCTGGCAGGCGCCGAGGAACAGGTTCGCGACAACGACGAGCCACCAGCCCGGTGCGATCCCGATCAGCAGCGGCACCGGCAGGGCCAAGAGCCAGCCGAGTACGAGCAGCCGCTTACGCCCGGCACGGTCGGCGAGGGTTCCCGCGACGAGGTTGGTGAGCGCCTTCGTGAGGCCGAAGGCGACGATGAAGGTGAGGATCGCGGTCTTCGAGGTGAGGCCGAAGTCCTGTTCGCCGATCAGAGGCAGGACCGTGCGCTCGAGCCCGACCATCGCACCGACCAGGGCGTTGATCCCCACGAGGAGGGCGAACTGGCCCGCGTTGGCGCGCAGGCCGAGCTGAATGTCGCTCACGCGGGCTGCGGTGTGTGCCCGCCGCGATTTGCCGCCACGATCTCAGCCTGATCTGCCGGCGCCGGCGGCACGTCGACCAGCAACGCCTGCACGAACGTGTCCTCGGTCTTGTGCTGGAGCGCCTCGTTGTGTCTGCGCTCGAACCCGATCGAGGAGAACGGGTTGCTCGACAACCCCCGCCCGCAGACCGAGCCGCCGATATGGCTCGGGTAGACGATCACCGCGTCATCGAGGCGCAGCAGCTTGTGCACGGAACCGTAGAGCTGGCGGGCGAGCGGCGTCGGGTCGCCCTGCGCATGCAGGTCGGGGCGGCCGACGTCGCCGACGAGGAGCGAGTCCCCGGTGAAGACGAGCCAGGGCTCAATGGTGCCGCGGCGCCGGTCGGCGACCGTTAGAGCGAGATGGGCCGGTGCGTGGCCCGGCGTCGAGACCGCTGTCACAAGGGTATTGCCGAGTTCCACCACGTCACCGTCGGCGAGCGGCCGGTGCTCGAACTCCACGCCTGCCTGCTCGGGAAGATAGGCCGTCGCACCTGTGCGTTCGACGAGCGCCGGGAGGCCGGAGATGTGGTCGGCCTGGACGTGCGTCTCGAACACCGCCACGATCGGCGATCCGATCGCGGAAGCGGCTTCCAGGTAACGGTCGACGAGTTCGACGTGAGGGTCGACGACGGCGAGCTGATGGTGCGAGGTGCAGCCGAACAGGTAGCTCGCGCAGGAGGTGCTCTCGACAAAGAACGGACGCAGGATCATGCGCCAAGGGTACGGCCACTAGGCTATCGGGGCAACCGCAAGCTCCTGTGTCGCGAGGATTCCGTCGTCTGCCTCAACGGACGCCCGCGACAGCGAGTGAACAGCTTCGCTCAGCCGATCGGGTCGATCGTTCGCAGGCCCGTAAAGCGGCGGAATCCGCGATCGTGCGAAGCGAGGACGAGCCCGTGCTCGATCGCGAGCGCTGCCAGCTCGATGTCCGGGACGTCGTCGCTGCGCAGCCCCGGCGTGGCAGCGAGCTCTGTGGCGATCGCTGCGTGCCCGGGCCCGGGCGTGACGATCCGGACAGCCGGCTGCGCGAGGTACGACGCGGCCGTCGCCCAGCCGCGGCTCACCGACACCGCGTTCGGCCCAAAGGCTCTCGGGCTCGTGATCAGCCTGACGAAGGCGTACAGCACGGGCCAGCAGAAGGCGACCACCTCATCGCCGTCGCCGAGCTGCTCCTGGAGCCAGGCGCGGGCGGCTGCATGCTCGGGGGCATCTGAGAACGTGGCATAGATCAGAACGTTGGTGTCGACGAGGTTCACGTGAGATCGCGTTCTGCGCGGCGCTCGTCGTCGAGCGTTGCGAGCAGCGCCGACACGTCCGAGACGTCGAGCAGCGGTCGCCCCGGAAGCACAGGCAGCGGCGCCGAGCCTGCTGGCGGGGCCTGCCGCGAGCTGCGGCGGAGGAGCCTGTTGACCACCGTCCGGAACGACTCCCCGGTCCGAGCCCGCTCGCTCTCGATCAGAGCCACGACGTCATCGTCAAGCGTTAGTGTCGTGCGCATGATGCACGAATCATATCATCACCAACATCAAGGTTTGGGGGCGGCACTCCAACCACGCCCGGGTGCGGAGTCACGTCCTCCACCGACACGGAAGACACCGCCAACCTGCTCGATCCGCGGAGGACGCCCCATCACCCGAACCAAGCGCCCAAACTGCTGCACGTAGCGCACCGTTCACGGGTTCCAGACCACCTCGAGCGGCCGGTTGGCTCCCGGGAGGGGCAGAGCGCAAGCCTCGGCCTCGATTGCCTCGCGCGCGCCACGCGGCAGGCGTCCCCAGGCATCGATCCGAACTGTGTGGTTCGCACGCCTCCAGGTTCCGCAGATCTCACCCTGGGCGAGGAGCGCGCCCGGCCACACGCGGGGCGTCCAGAGCAGCGCCCGGCGGTCGGCCCGCGGCACGAGGAGCTCCCGCTCCGCTCCGTCGAGCAGGAAGTAGGCATCGCCGCTCGGCAGCAGGCGCGCGGGCGCGGCGGCGGTCTCGCCAGCGCGCATGGCCGGCTCGTCGTCGGACAGGAGCCACTCGTCGCCGAGCGGTGACCGGACCGGCAGCAGCGACCCCTCGAGTGAGGCGAATGCGGTAGCCGCGGTGCGCCGGGAGATCCCTGCCCAGCGGCCGAATCCGTCGGCCGTCGCCGGCCCGAAGATGTGGAGGTAGCGGCGCGCGAGCTCGCGGCACGCGTCGGCCGGGTCGACCTGGGCCGCGGCAACGGTCCAGATGGTCGGCGCTCGCGCGCCGTCCCAGCGGATCGCCACGGTGCCCGTGGTTGCGGCGTACCTCAGGCTGGGGCCGGCGCCGAGGGCGCGGCCAACGTCCCGATCCGTCATGGGCACGCCGCCCAGATGGGCGTGCAGCAGCTCGGCCACGCGCTCGGCCCGCAGGCGACCCTTGGCGTCCTCGGGATGCCTTCCCTGCGAGAACAACGCGAAGTCGCGCTTGGCGACGACGTAGGTGCTGTACCGCGGCCCCCAGAGCTGGGCGAGCGAGGGATCCTCCAACGTCGACGGGTCAACCCCCTCGACTCGCGCGTGCAGCGAGAGCAGCGCGGCTCTTGGCATGCTGTCCTGCAAGCCGGCCCAGGCCGCCCGCCGCAGCGACTCCGAGCCTTCGGGCATTCGCGTATCGAGCCCGCCCACCCTCCGCCGGAACGCCAGGATCTGCTGTCGTGTCAGCCCGAGCCGCGATCGCCTTCGCACCTTCAGAGAGCCTAACGTGCGCTAGACGTTCCCGTTTGCAGATTGGGCAGAGCCGGCCCAAGAAACACCGCAAGAACGCTGAAGCGCCTCGCGTTGGCCACGATCATCGTTTCGTCTGGTGGGTCAACCGATGGTTGACCCACCAGACGAAACGATGGGCCGTGAAGGATTCGAACCTTCGACCTTGGGATTAAGAGACCGGTCGATCGAGGCGAGCCCGCTGTTCTAAGCCGTTCTCAGGTGCTGCGAGGTTCTCTCAGCTCGCTGAGATCACGGCAGTTCGGGACACGGTTGGGACACGCAGTGGCGTCGACAGACACGACCAGACAGGACGGCTCATTGAACACGACCAGACAGGACGGCTCGTTGAAACAGTGCTTCGAGGGTGACTTGGCTGGCCCTCCGTGGAGAGGCGAAGTCGCCGTCGCGCCGAACGAGTGAGCATGTTTGGAGCGCGGTCTCAGCGGCGACTTGTGATCGTATTGTCAGGCCCGGTCGCGTCGGGGAAGTCTACGCTCGCCACAAGGCTGAGCAGGGCGCTAGAGGCGGACGTCCTCAAGACTCGCCCGATCCTGGAAGAGCAGTACTTCATTGAGACACGCCTGAAGCTGCGCCAATGGCTCCAGGAGCTCGGAGAGACGCTGGACGAGGAAACCGGTGGCAGGTGGGTTGCAGCCGCAGCAGAGAGGCAAGTCCGGTTCGCCGCCCCTCGTCGTCCGTTGATCGTCGATTCTGTCCGTAGGGCGGCGCAGATCGAGGCATTGAGCGATTCGCTAGACGCCGATGTGATCCACATCCACGTCGACGCGTCCGTTCGAACTCTCGAGCGGAGGTACGAAGCACGCCGCATGCAGAACGCTGAGACCGAACTCGAGTCGTACCAGCGGTGATGACCAATCGCACAGAGTCCGCGATAAGCGACCTCGGCGACAACGCCGACATCAAAGCGAACACGCGCTATCCAGAAAGCGTCGTGGCCGCCCGAGTTCGACTGCTCGTCTCCTGGAAGAAGGCGCGCCGACGGCTGCGGTACGCGCTCTTCCGGATTGCACTGGGCCTTCTAGCCGTCAGTGCCATAGTCTGGCATTTGGCGTGGCTCCGGTCGCACTGATTAGCGGGGCGAACCGGTGGGCCGCTGCGCTCGCCATTCTCGTTCCCCTCGTGCTGTGCTTTGGCGTGCTGCTTGGCTGGAGCGTTACCCCAGGGTCGGTAATCGACCGGCGCGGAGGCCGGAGGGCAGGTTAGGGTTTCCGGGCGCGCTCCAACACGAGAACCCGGTTCGTCAATCGGCTGATCTCGGCGCGGAGCGCCGCGATCTCACTCTTGGCATCGTTCACGGACTGCGACAGGGCGGGTTGGGTGGTGTCAATCCCATCCACCTTGGCGTCGGTGTAGGAGCGATCAAGCTGAGCGAGGGCGATCAAGACTGTGATGACGGCCAGCACGATCGCAAGACCCGCGCCGAGACAAACCGTCGTATCTTGCTGATCTCCTCGTCAAGCCCGGAAAGCTCGCTACGAAATCCGATAATCCGACCCTCGAGATCGGCGAGGGAAGTCTTGACACGGCGCTGACCTGCGTACGCGGTCGAGTAAATCGGCTCGCGCCATCTGTTAGTCGTCTTGAAGAGGGTGACGCCCGCACCCACATGCGACGGCAAGGTCGCCGCCGCGCTGTAAAGGGCCTCCTCCGTCTCGATCGCATCGAGACTGCCATTCGATAGGGCCGCGGCAAGGTTCTCGGACTTCGTGAAGTCGATCTTCGCAAACGGATAGCCCAACCGGATGTGGATCGGCTCGCTCGCGATGTTGTGTAGCGGCGTACTGAGTACGCCCTGGAACCCAGGATCTACCTGAGGCCCGGTTCCCAAGAGAATACCCTTGTAGATGAATTCGATAGCCAGGTCGAACCGTCCGACAAGGTAGTGCGGGATCATCAGGCGCTCTTGCATCGACACAAACGCGATCGAATTCGGTGGGATCTCTAGCCACGGATCGTCTCCCGAGAGGATCCGGTCAACTCCATCGACTACACAGATCGGGCCCAATGTCAACTCGTACGCAGCCGGCTTCACGTTCTTGGGTACGAACGGATCGATCATCCCAGGCTCGCCGACCTTGTCGTTGTAGAAAGTGATCAGGTCAGACGAGAGCATCCCTTGCACGTCCGAGGACCGCGTACGCCTTCCGCCAGCTCGAAGTACCGCTTCCAGCCTCCGGAGTACTTTGGAACGTCGCCCTCGGCTCCGGCTCGACGTCGACGACGCCAGGTTGTTCTGAGCAGCGCCGATGAGGTGACCAAGGCCGACTGTCCGATCCCGGCGAGACGGATAGGCGAGCCGATCGCTCTGCCCACCTTCTCGATGAAGGCCGCCGCGTCGGGTGTGAGGTTGCCGCTCTCTCGGCATCGCACGTCGACGTGATCAACGTGGTTCAAGACAATCAGCGATGGATTGTTTGCCGCGATCGCACTGACGGACGGACGCATCAAATTCGGCGACTCTGCGCAACCTCCCCGTCACGATGTGGAATTCGGCCAGTGGCACTGCCGAACCGCTGTGAGCCGTAACTGTCTCCCAGTCCAATTCGTGTGGCAGCGGCCCCGAGTTCCCTCCAACCCGTATTGGATAGGCACGGATCACCATGACCACCTCATCGACATCGAGAGGGCTGAGGCCAACTTCGGAGAGAAAACCGGCAGCCGATGCGTCTTGGCTGGTTACGTTGGGGTAGTGGTCGGAGTGGAGACAGCGAGAGGCCGAATCCCTGTGTCCCCTCGATAATGATCCGGCGGCCCTCGGAGATGAGTTTCCGAAGCACCGTCGTGCTGTCGCCGATGTACCGAGCAAGCTGAGGAACATCTGTTACCAGTGGGCCGCCACCTTGCCGGGCGACGCGTCTCATGACAGCGCCGCCTGTTCCGCTTCCAGTTGACCCGATGCGGTCTTGCAGGCGCAGCTCGGACTCTGCGACGCGGTCAGCGTCCGTGATGATGAACGCCTTCTCGTCGATCAGACGCTCTGGCGGGAGCTGCGTTGGAGCAATCTCGGCGAGCAGAACGTCCGGGGCTCGCACAGGTCCCCGCGGCGAGAACGCAGGTGACGTCGGGGAGTAGCGCCGCCGTTGGCAGATGGCGCAGGACGCGCACGGTGTCCCCTGGGCCGAATCCTGGATGGCCGGAGTTCGAACCCCCGACTCGAACGACCGCAGACGCTCCGCGCTCAGCAGCTAGGTACTGAGCTACCTTGCCCTTCCCCTCAGAGCCGAACTGGCCTCCGACTACGACTGTGACGCCCATATCTCCACTTTTCTCATCACACTACAAGTTGCTCGAAGAGCGAAATCTGATTGCGGACTCGTGGTCCCGGACCGCGTTTGGCGGTCCCGGACCGCATAATAGGAGACGTGGCGGACACCATCGCTCGGGTTTCACTAGCGGCCGTCCACGCAGCGAGCGAGTCCCACCGGTGGCAACTGCTGTCACACGCGGTGGAGGTGGGGCATTCCTCGCCACAGAAGCCGCGACTATCGCTGGGCTCTCGGCTCGGAGTGGGAACGCTCGCCGAACCTACGCCGATGGCCTCTGCCGCGATCTCCTGCTGGAGCGAGACGACTCTCGTCCGGTCACGTATCGTGCGACCGCTCTGGGTCACCGCATCCACCAAGCTTTGAAGGGTGTCCTCGCCGGACAAGACGTGGCAGGGGACGCGTCGCTGGCCGTCTTGGAGGCAGGAGGCTACGTCGACATCGTGGCCGATCTTCGTTCTATCGCCGCTCGTCGAGCGATCGTTCTACGGATCAGCGACGCAAGTTGAAGCATCAGTACGTCGGCGACGTCAACGACTACCTGAAGTACGCGCTCTTGCGCGCCCTGAGCCGAGAGGGAGAGTTGGACCGTCGCCTGGATGCTCACTGCAGCAGACGAACGCGCAGACGGAAGTCGCCTTCGGTACTTAGAGCAACCTGACAGGTTCAGGTATCTCGACCCGGAACTGTTCGACCTGTTGAGTGGCATCGTGACGACAGGCGAGCGCAACGTGAGGTCGATCGAGGAGGCTGCCGTATTGCCTTTAGGGCTAAACGTTCGTATCCGAGGAACGGCCGACTCGTTGCTCGCGCGAGACGCATACTTCGCCCATCTCTCTGGGAAGCGGCTACGGGACGAGAACTGCTCTTCTTCGACCCTGACAACGGCTTCGA
Source organism: uncultured Actinomycetes bacterium (assembly GCA_963738505.1). Taxonomy (GTDB): domain Bacteria; phylum Actinomycetota; class Thermoleophilia; order Gaiellales; family Gaiellaceae; genus Gaiella. The sequence continues at coordinate 161,274 of CAVTWR010000008.1, forward strand.
GGTTGCCAGCGTGACGCGCGGGGGCCGGAACTCGTCGAAGTACTTCTATTGGGATGAAGCAGCCGACGCCTACCTCAGGGGCTTCTCTCTGAAGTCGTCTACCAACACTTCCCACGTGTACGGCGGCAGGTGTTTCTCGAACGGGTCGTCGAAAGGATCGAGGAGGCGACTGGCTCAAGCCGTGTGATGGCGCTTGTGACGTCGCACGTTGCGTTCTTCGTCGTCCCGCGACCACGGGACGTCGACGCTCTCGGCGAACGGCTGCGTCTGTTCAGTCTCAACACCAGGGGACTGGCCACACTTCTCGTGCGCCCAGACGAGCGCTACTGAGCGAGAATGCTCGCCGAGGCAGCCCACCCCCTACTCGGGAAGAGTCCGCTTCCATCCATCGCGCGCCATGAGCGGTTTCGGCGCTGACGAGCGCCTGAAGAGTTGTCTGGGCTGCATGCGCCTTCGGCACGAAGTGCACGTAAATCATCGTGGTCTGCACGTCAGCGTGACCCATGTAGGCCTGCACGTCCGAGAGCGGGAACGCTTGCACGGCCAACGTCCCGAACGAGTGACGAAGGTCATGGAAGCGAATCCGCTGAAGCCCAGCTCTCAACAGCGCATCGGTGAACCGCCGACGCAGGTGCGAGTCGTCGAACGGCGCTCCTACCACGGACGGGAAGACAAGATCGTCATCGCCTGTGAATCGCTGCCGTCGCGACAGGCGATCGAGCGCGGCTGATGCTTGGTCGATCAGCGGGACCGACCGCACCCTTTTCCCCTTTGGCGACGTGAACTCGCCAGCTACGTAGTTCCGCCGCACATGGACGATGCGGCCCGCGAAGTCCAGATCCCGCCATCGTAGCGCCCGAAGCTCGCCCAATCGCAGGCCTGTGAAGGCCGCAACGGTGAACAGGGCCGCGTCCTGCTCGTTCTCAGCGGCGCGGGCGAGTGCCGATACCTCGGTTGGGGACAGTACGTCAAAATCGCCTGAGCGGATCTGCGGCTGGCGACGCACCCTGACGACGGGGTTCGACGGAAGATCGTACTCATCGCAGGCCCATGCGAACACCGACTGCAACTGGATCAGAGCCTTGTTGACTGAGCGGGCCGAAAGCCCCGACTCGACAAGTCGGACGCGCCATTCTTCGACCTGGCGCGACGTGACCGCATCGATCGTGAGGTCGCGGAAGGCTGGAAGAAGCCGACACTTCAGCGTGGAGTGGTAGCCGATCACTGTCGACCGCTTTCGCTTTCGGTCGTGCTCGATGAAGCGGAGCCACCGCGCCGCAGCGACACCGAACGTCGGCATCGACGAGGACTTGGCTATCGACCGCGGTTCCGTTTCGGCCGCTGTCAAGATGCGGCGAAGCTCCGCCTCTGCTGTCTTCTTCGTGAAGAATCCCACAGGCGGCAGACTGCGTTCCGTCCAGGCTGGCCCGAGCCGACGCCTCAGCTCCACGTACGTCTGGCGCCTGCCCTCGGTGCCTATCGGTGTCCGCCACCTCGCGTACCACTGGACGCCACGTTGACGCTTGACTGTGTAGATGTGGCCGCTCGCATGAGCGGCAGTAGGGTTGCCGTACATCAGGACTCACCTCCTGGTGTCACGCCCCCGGACGCGCCAACGTCGCGGGGGCTATTTCCGTCGATTATAGAGCTTGTCAGGACATGTTGTGGGACACGCCATCGATGATCCGGGCGCACATGCGGACTTGAGTGCCAGGCCCGGGGATTCGATGTCCCTTGCATCAGCGGTTCACGGTCTTCTGACCAGCGATCCAGCGGGCAATGTCGGCGCTGTCGAAGCGCACGTAGCGCCCGAGGGTCACGCTCGGGACCACGCCCTCGCGTGCCGCCCGATACACCCACGAAGCCGGCACCGAGAGAACCGCCGCAACCTCGTCCGCGGTAAGCAGCCGATCGGTCATCGCCCGGCTGCCCATGCAAAGGGTTCGGCGTGGCGAGTACCGGTCGCGCCGCCGACTTCAACTCCGTTGCCAGAAATCGGTGGCGTCTTCGCGACTATTGCCACTCTCATGGTGTGATGGGCTTCAGCGACCGTCATTGCGCGGCCCGCGGTTCGAGAGGGTTGCTGCGTTCGGGGGTCGTAGTCGGCCGGAAGGTCGGCACGCGGTGCGCCGGTTTCGTCGGTGGCCTCCGTTTCGGTGCCGTGCTCACCCGTTCCCGTCCCCGTTCCCTTATAAGGAAAGGAACGGGTTTCTGGGTGTGGGTTCGACCTCCCCGGCACCGAAGGGGGACGTGGTCCGTTGCTACGCCCGTTCTAAGGTCGGAACGGGGCGCAGCGGGATCGTCGGCCGCCCAGAGACTCGGGAACTTGCCCTCTAAGGGCGCCGCATTGACGAGACGGCCATCTCCGAGAAGGCTGTCGCGGACAGCGGCAGCTTTGTCGAGGCTGCCCGTCACGTACTTCCGGTCGTCGCGGTCGCGAAGCTGACGCAGCGTCGTCCATGACCCGCCGGGTTGGTCGCGGACAGCTGCCATGATGCCTTCGGCGATCGAGTCCTCGGTCACCGCTGAGCGATCCTCCTCAACTTGGAAGTCCTCCCGCCTCGCACCAACGGAGGTTCCAGCTCGTGCCTTGGAGTCCCGATGCCCAGCGAGTCTTCTGCCAGTAGAGCCGACTGTGGCCCGCGCCCTGGCGCTGCGCGTGGACGAGAGTGTCCGTCGCCCCCTCCCACGCGCCCGCCACCTGCCCACCCTTGTTCGTGTGGGCGATCAGCAGAAACGCGACGGGACGGCCGACACGATTTGGCAGGTGTTTCCAAATGGGCGACGAACAGGCGCACCTCGGCGGGCGTGCCGCCGCCCTCCAGGCCGAGGGCACTGACGGGGCCGAGCGAAGCAAGCCTCGGCGCCGCTGTCGATGATCGCCTGCGCGAGTGCGGTCCGGTGCTTCACATCAGCGAAGGTGAGCGTCGCCCACGGCTCGACGGTGATCTCGACATAGCCGTCGAGGATCGGTCCTTTCCATGCAGCAAGCTTCGCGTCCATCTTCATCCGGAACTTGCCCCGTGGCCCCTCCGCCTCGATTAAGAGCACCCTCACGCGCCGCTCAACGTGCAGGCCCAGCCAGTCGATGCCACAGGCGAGATGGAAGGCGAGGTCGATCTCCATCGTGGTCTTGCCCGAGCCGCCCTCCCCGAAGATCAGGCAGGTACCGCCCGCAGCAAGCACCGTCTCGGTGCCGCAATCGAGCAACGACTCGGCAGATGCCTCACGCTCCGAGGCAAATTCTTCGATCGGGGCCCGCACGATGCGTTGGCTCAAGACGTCAGACGACCTCAGGGCCGCCAGCCGCTCGCAGGCAGTGCCTACATCGATCTCGCCATGCACCAAGCACATACCGATCTTCCGCGCACGCCGCTCGTAAGCGTGGCGATACACGAGCTCCGCATAGTGGGCGACATTCCCCGCGGCAGGCACGATGGCCGCCAACTCAGCGATCTTCGCGCTGCCACCGACTTCGTCAAGATTGCCCCTCCGATCTAGGAAGTCCGAGAGCGTGACCGCATCCACGGGGGCGCCAGCAGCGGCGAGGTCACGCACGGCCTGATAGATCACGCCATGCGCTTCACGGTAGAAGTCGTCGGCACCGAGGCGCCCGGTCACCTCAACGACCGCGCGCCCTGAGAGCAGCATCGCCCCCAAGACGTGCTCTTCAGCGCCGACGGCATAGTCAGCGGCGAGCAGGGCTCCCCCGACCGGGCCTTTTCCCGACTCGTCGGCGACCGTCACCGGTTCTCCGATGATGGGGTGGGTTCTTGGCTGACCTCGGCGGCGACCCCGCTGCTCCGCGAGCTGGGCGACCGGCGGCGACCCGTTCACGTCGGCACGGATTCCGGCACTTGGGTTGCGCGCGCGCACGAGCGCGCGCACGAGGACGTGTTTGTGGAGTGGCATTCACCCCCGCCGCGCCCATTGCCGCTGGATGGTCGGGGCGGCCATCGGTCCTTGGTCACTTCGGGTTGCATCGGTGAGTCGCTCGACGCCGCCAGGATCAACCTCCCGGGTCCGGCCAGGGCGCTCGCTCGGTTCCGGTCTACAATGTCTCATGTCCGCGGGCCTCATCCGCGGCCTGTCTTTGAGACGCGCGGCTCGGGGCCTACCGAGCCGTCGTCATTTGTAGCCTGCTTCACGCCATTGATCCGTCGAGACCCTCTCGACAGGAGCACCTCCAGCTGTGTGACCGGCACCACCAACCGGCGCCCGAGCCGGATCGCTGGGATCTCGCCGCTCCTCGCCAGCCGGTACGCCAGCCCTCGCCCTATGCCAAGCCGACGGGCAGCCGTCGACGCTGATGGTTCGGCTGTCTTCTGGTTCCCACCCGGTGTCACTCATGACTCCGAGTTCTCCCTGCTCCACATTACGATGCCTTATGTGGAGGACGAGCAGTGGCTTGCCAACCTAGAA
>CAVTWR010000009.1:0-30499 GCA_963738505.1 uncultured Actinomycetes bacterium
GAAGAAATAGGAGGTGCGCTCTCGCCGTCGCCGTCGACAAGTGTGATGGGCGTACCTGGGATTGAACCAGGAATGTGGGAAAAGCCACATGCACGACTACCGGGTGGTTCCCTGTGGTTAGCAGGCAAGAAGGACGCACCCTAGGCTCTATTAGGGCCGGCTCTCACCCGACCCCGATCACGCCGATGAGGGCGACGTTGTTCGGCACCGGATTGCGCTGGCCCGCTGTCGAGTACGACGGCAACCGGCCGGAATAGCGGGAGGAGGTCGAAGCGGTGCGCTCCGAGATCGAGCGCCTCACCGCAGCGGGATCGTGCGTGTGTGCCGGCGCAGGCCGAGTACGGTGAGCGAGGTTCCCCGGGGAAAGGGGTGGTTGGCATGGTCAGGCGTAGAAGGCTGCGTGACCCCAGGCGGGCATCCGTCGTGGCGACCGCGCTCGCGGTCGTCCTCGTGGTGCTCGTCCTCGGTGCGGGCGGCGCCGCGCTCTGCAAGGTGCGGTTCGATTGCGGGATCGGGTCGTCGACGACACTTGAGGACTTCCGCGGCGTTGCCGGAGGGACGTTCGCCCTGCCTGACGACCTCAAGATGCGAGTTGTCGCTCGCAGCGTTGGCTATCCCACCGACTTCGCCCTGCTGCCTGACGGACGGGTACTCGTGGCCGAGAAGGACGGCGTCGTCCGCCTCGCGGTGAACGGGCGCGTCCGTCCTCGTCCGTTCGTCGACCTGCGACCGTTCGTCAGCACCAAGGCTTCGAGGGGGCTCGTGGCCGTGGCCGTCGACCCGAGCTTCGCCGACAACGGGTTCGTCTACCTGATGTATTCGCTCCGCGGCGGCGGTGCAGGCTCGACCGGTGCCACGACCGTCCGGCTTGGTCGCTTCTCCGTGAATGGGGATTCCGCCGATCCTGACAGCGAGCGCGTGCTCCTGGGCGCGGCTGGGTCGCTGTCGGAGAGCCTCTCCTGCGACTCGCTTCCGGCCACAGCCGACTGCCTGCCCGCCAACGTCGATCACATCGGGGGCGACATCGTCTTCGCGCCCGACGGGACGCTGTTCGTCTCGACCGGAGACGGTGGCGGGGCGGAGGACGACCAGCAGCACGGCTGGGTGGCGCAGGACGTTGACAGCCTCGCCGGCAAGATCCTCCATCTCGACCGCGACGGTCTTGGGCTTCCCACGAACCCGTACTGGAGCGGGGATGCGAAGGCGAACCGCTCGAAAGTGTGGGCGACGGGGCTTCGCAACCCGTTTCGCATGTCGCTTCTCGAGGGGGAGTCCGTGCGGCTGGCCGTCGGCGATGTCGGGTGGCGGCATTGGGAGGAAGTCGACCTCGTCGAGCGGGGAGACGACCTTGGCTGGCCTTGCCGGGAGGGCGGCGAAGCAAACGACTTCTACGCAGATCTCGACGCGTGCGAGGGAGACGACGGCCACCCGAAGGCGCCGTGGATCGCGCTCTCGAACCCGGATCAGGGGTTCTCGGTGATCGGCGGGGTCAGGCTCGACCGGGCGGCTTCGCTACCCGACCGCTACCGGCGCCTCTACGTGTTTGCGGACTGGGGGGTGAACCGGCTCTATCTGGCAGAGAGCGAGACGTCGGCGTCGTTCGCAACCCTCGCGGAAGGGGCGGGCGGCCCGCTCTCGTTCGAGGTGTCGAGCGCCGGCGAGCTGTACTACCTGGCCGGCAACCTCGGTGAGATTCGCGCGATCAGCGCCCGCTGAGTTGCGATGCGGCGCAACGCAGCCGTTCGATGGTAGACCTCTCGCCCAATGATGGGCGCACCTGGGATTGAACCAGGGACCTCTCGCGTGTGAAGCGAGCGCTCTCCCGCTGAGCTATGCGCCCGGGAGTCGTCCAGGCTAGCAGCGCGGCGCTGCTACCATCGGCTGGCCCGGTCGCGCTAGGCGGGGAGGTAGCGGTTCCCTGCACCCGAAATCCGCTCTAGCGGGGCCGAATGCCGTCCGAGGGCGGCGTCGTTGGGATTGGGTCTGCGCACGCGGCGTTGACAGATCGGGTCCCGCGCACGGGGAGCGTTCGAACCGCGTCAGGTCCGGAAGGAAGCAGCGCTAAGGACTCCCTCTCCGGTGCCGCGGTTCCGCCCGCTCCGAGTCGGCGACGCAGATTCCGCCGGTGGCGCTGGTTCGACGTCGGAGCGCGCGACCGGGTTAAGGGCCTATCCCGGTAGGCCGGGCGCGCTGCGAGGCCCTGAGCCTGGATCCACCGCTGCGGATGACCAATGGCTGGTCGAGCTTCCACTCCTCGCGAGGCCCTGAAGGGCCCCGCAGTACGCCGTTCGGACGCCTAGCGGGATAGGCCCTGATCGTGCGGGCTCCGCCCGCACGGCGCGTGGCATTCGGCGCGTATCGTGTCGATCCGGTGCGCCTCCCCGGCCACCCCGTCCAGCCAACTCCAGGCGGGCAAGGATCGCCTGACCGGACGGCTGTAGCGACAGGCCGGCGCCGACCGGCCGCATTGCGGATGTCCGTTCGAAGACGGTCACCTCGTGCCCGTCGCCCGAGAGCAACGCCGCGAGCGCCGCGCCGGAGATGGCGAAGCCCACGACACCGCCCCTCGCGCTGCCCGTCCAGCGACCGCTCGACGGGAATCCGGCAGGTCGCCATGGTAGGTTGCGCCGGTGCCTGCGGTACTGCATCCAGACGCCGTCGCCGCCATCACGGGGCTCGGCAAGACCGTCCTGGCGCTCGCCGCGGGGACGTTCATCCTGTGGGCGCTGTGGACGGCAATGCGCTCGCCGAAGCGCGACCCGGAGTTCCCGCGCAATCTCAATCTCTACATCCTTGTCACGGCACTCCTGTTCGTCGCGCAGATGGCTGCGGTCGTGTGGGTCACCGGCACGCAGGAGGTCGAGGAGGAGGTGGCAGGCCACGTGGAGGAGACCACGCCCCCGGCCGGGCCGACAGGTGACGCCACGGCAGGAAAAGCCGTGTTCGAGGCCAATTGCGGCTCCTGCCACACGCTCGCCGACGCCGGCGCGAGCGGTAGCGTCGGCCCCAACCTCGACGAAGCGAAGCCGGCGGTCGAGTTCGTGGTCGACCGCGTGACCAACGGACAGGGCGCCATGCCCGCCTTCGGCGCCTCGCTCGAAGAGCAGCAGATCGTCGACGTCGCCGCGTACGTCTCCTCTGTCGCCGGTGCGTAAGACCAATCGTGAGGGCTCCGCCCTCAAGGCGGCTCTCGAAGCCCTGCCTTCGGTCTCCGTGCGCCCGGATCGTCTACCCTTGGCGGCGGCCCGGAGAGGTGTCCGAGCGGCCGAAGGAGCGCGACTGGAAATCGCGTACGTGGTTAATCGCTGCGTCGCGGGTTCAAATCCCGCCCTCTCCGTCCTGAACGACGGCCGGGGAGCCCCGCGAGGCTCCCCGGCCGGGTTTGCCAAGTTTCAGCGGGCCTAGTGGAACAACGTTCGAACCCCGAGAGTCAGTGGTGGAGGCTTGATCGACTTCTCGGGCCCTGATGTGGCGGCACTCGTGCCTCTGCGCTTCAGAGGAGGTCAGTCGGTCGGCGCGGTTTCGGTGGTGATGAGCTGGCCGGCGGCGTCGAGGTAGCTGACGCGTCTTGTGGTGGCCCGGGAGCGGTATGTGGGTTCGCCTTCGGCGGTCAGCCACTCGGTGACACGGCGGGTGGCGCCGTTCTCGAATACGCCTTCGGCGAACATGACCTTTGGGTCGGCTTTCTCTCGGGCGAGTTCGCTGAGGCGGGGTTCCAGGTTGTCGTATTGCATCCATTCGCGGAAGCGCCGTTGCGCTTCGCGACGTGCGGTTTCGGGGTCGTCGAGGGAGTAGAGGTCGACCGCGATGACACCGTCGTCGCGCTCGGTGACGTGTCCGATCGGCAGCGTGAGTAGCAGATCGCGGTCGAGGAGCTCGAATGCAGGTGGCCCGAACCACATCTTGGCGGCGGCCCAGAGCCACATGCCTGGGGCGTGTGTCTTTCGCCCTGGGTTCTGCGACACGTCGATGCGGTCTGTGCGGAAGGCGTCGTCCCAGACCGTCGGCAAGTGCTGCCACGGTCGCCCCGCTCGCTTGTAGACGTCGATCTGCTCTTGGCCTTGCCAGAACACATCGTCGTCGTCGCCCACCAGCGCAGACGTGAAGCCGCCAAGTCGGCTGGTCGCCTCGATGAGATCCCCGGGTGGCCACTGCGGTGTTCTGACGATGATCAGCTGCATTGACCAGTTCCTGACAGACGCTATCGCGAACGACGCGTCGTCCTCACCGTTGACGTCTGCGTGCCTCAGCTCGTCGGCGTTGCGGAGTCGGTCAAGCGCGCGTGACGTGAAGGCGACCCCGTTCGGCCGACCGAACTGATCCGTGCGGATGGTCTTCGGCGCGAATCCGAGATCGCAGCCGCTAAGTAGGTCGGCGACCGTCGCTGCGTCTAGTGCCTGCGAGGGGAAACACACATACGTCAGAATCACGGGAAGGACATGATGGTAACAGCAACCCCCAAGTCCTCACCGAATTTCACCAGTGACGCGAGCAGCTGCTCCTGGCCCGGAGGAACACGTATGTCCATGATCAGTTGGGTGGGCGATCCGACGCCGTCGACGAACGCACCGCTGTCAGCCAAGTTCCGAATCTCGTTCTCCATGCGAGAGATGGCCGTCGGACTCCCAGGATCCACGGTCTTTAAGGAAACCAGCTTGTTGCCTAGCTGGAAGTCAACCAACGGGAAGTAGCCGTTCATCTCGGCGCCGATGTGGTACCAACTCGCGTACTCCGTGGCAGCCAGGGCGTCCTCGATCGCGACGCCGCGAGTGAGCGGCGACAGCGCCCAGACCTCTCGTCCAGCGACGCTGAGCATCCCGACGGATTGCGCCTGACGCCCCAGGGACTTGGCGAGAGATTCAGCGGCTGTCTTCCCTACGCCGGCTGTGCCGCCGAGTGAAATCACAAGTCCTGCACAGCGCTTGCCTGTTGCCCGTGCGTCGGTGCCTCCGAGTGCCTTGATACAGCCACTTACCTCGGCGAGAATTCCCTCGCCGATCGCCACGGCGCACCCGGTTATGTCTGCATCACATGCTTCGACCGCGTTCCAGAAGAGGTCGCTCATCGCCTGGTTGTAATCCATGTCGTACCACATGCGGATATAGCCGGAGATGATCGACGCTGCCTGGTCCTCGACGCGGAGCTCCGCGTCAGCTACGCCCTGACCGAAGTTGTATGCGTCGACCCAGGGCTTGATGAACGCGCATGGCCGGAGGTCAAAGAAGCCCCCGCCGTCGCAGAAGTCCATGCCGCTGGGATCAGCGAACCTCGTCGGCCGATTCGCCACGTATGCGTAATCGCTGCTGTACGGTACGGCAGCTGCCTGGTTGACCGGGTCGTAGGAAGTGAACCGCCCTGCCGCAGGATCGAGATGACGAGCGCGGAGGTTGTAGAGCCCGGTGGTGGGGTCGATGTATTCGCCGGTGTATTGGACGGGCAGCGTGGGGGCGCTGCCGACGTTCTTGGTCTCGGTGCGCTTCGCGCCGAACGGTTCGAAGGTGCGCGTCCACTGGGTGACGCCTGTCGAATTGGTGAGGTTGGTGGCGGAGCCTTGGTTGTCGTAGTGCATGTAGAAGGCCCCGGCCGGGGTGGTCATGCTGATCGTGTCGAGCCCGTTCAGGTAGCGGCGCAGCAGGGTGTTGTTGCCGTCGCGCTCGATCGTCAGCATCGGCAAGGGGTTGTTGATGTCCCAGCTCGACCGCACCGTGTTCACGCCCGGCCCGGTGGCGGCGGTGAGGCGGTTGCCGTTGCCGTCGTAGGTGTAGGTGACGGTCGTGCCGGCCTGGGTGGATGACGTGAGCTGTCCGGCGTTGTTCCAGGCGAACGACCGGGTGCCGGCCGCGGTCTGGTTGCCGTTGTCGTCGTACGTGTAGGCGGTCGTGCCGCGCTGGGTGAGCTGGTTGAGATCGTTGTACGTGTAGGTGACCGTGGCAGCACCGTTTCGGGCTTCGGTCAGGCGGTTGCCGACACCGTCGTAGGTAAACCTGACGTAGGGGTCGCTGCCGGCCGTGCAGGCGGCACCGTTGGCCTTGAAGCAAACCTCGGTCAGCCGGTCGTTGACGTCGTACAGGAACGTCTGCGTGGTGGTGCCGGTGTTCGCGATCTTCGTGGGGTTGCCAACCTTGTCCCGGGTCAGCGTGTACTTGGACAGCGTCGCCGCGCCCTTCGTGTTCTTCACCTCGCTCAACCGGCCCGCGTTGTCATAGCTGCGGGTCTCCACATGCCCATTCCCTGAGGGGAGCGTGGTCGTGAGCAGCTGCGCGACGGGGTTGTACGCGTAGCTGGTGGTGAGCCCACCGGAGCTGGCGTTGCTCATGCGCCCGTCGTCGTCGTAGCTGTAGTCGGCGGTGGTCACGAAGTCGGGGTAGAACCGTTTCGTCACCTGATTTCTGGGGTTGTATTCGTAGTCGTAGGCGCCGAAGGGCTCGTTGACGTAGACGAGGCGGTCGGCGTTGTCGTAGGCGTACTCGTGATCACCGGCCCCGTCCTGCATCAACATCAACTCGTTCTCTTGGTTGTAGCTGTAGGTGATGTCCGGGGTCGCGTCCGAGTAGTCAATGCCGGTGAGCCGGCCGACCGGGTCATAGGCCCGGCTGGTGGTGCCGAGCGCCGGGTTGGAGGCCGCGTTCGCCTTCGCATCAACCGTGGTCAGCAACCTGCCGGCGGGGTCGTAGGTGTAGGTCCAGGTCTTCTCCAGCGGGCTGCCGGCGGCACGTTTCATCGTCGTCGTGCGGTGCGCGAGGTCGTAGACCCAGCTGGTGACCTTGCCGCGCGCGTCCGTGCGCGAGAGCAGATCGTTGGTGTTGGCGTCGAACGCAAGCGCGGTGGTCTTGGTGTCGTGGGTGGTGGTGGCGGTGAGGTTGCCCAGCTCGTCGAACTTCCAACTGACGGTGTGGTTCAATGCGTCGGTGCGGCTGGTGCGCTGCCCGATCTTGTCGTAGACGTACTGCGTCACACTCGCCGTCAACGGCCCCGCCCCATCCGGATCCGGCGCCGTCTCCGACAACACGTTCGAGGCCGGGTCGTAGGCGTAGGTCCAGGTGTGCTTGCCTGGGCAGCTGCAACCGGCCACGTTCTCACGGGGGTCGGAGCGGGTCAGCTGGCGGTTGTCGGCGTCATACGTGTAGCTGGTCTTGAACCCGAGCGGGGTGGTGGAGGAGGTGAGGTTGCCGTTCTTGTCGTAGACAAAGCCGGTGATCTTGTTCAACGGGTCGGTGAGCGAGGTGCGCCGGTTGAGCACGTCATAGCCGTACTGGGTGACGCTGCCCGTCAACGGGTCTGACCCGTCGGGATCCTCCGCCGTCTCCGAAACAACGTTGCCGTTGCCGTCATAGGCGTACAGCACCTGCTGGAACCCGGTCTGGTCGAACACCGACTCCACCCGGCTGTAATGGTCATAGTTGAACTCGGTGAACGGGCGAGCAAGCGGCCCCGCACCGTCCGGATCAGGGGCGAACACCCCGGTCTGGTTGTTCACCTGGTCGTACTGATACGACCACCTGAAGTCATCGGGATCAGCACCGGCTTCGTTGCCGCGCGGCTCCACCATCGACGTCCGCCGGTTCGCCAAGTCATAGGTGAAGGTGGTGCGTTTCCCCAGCTGATCGACCGTCGCCGTGGTGTTGCCCCGGGTGTCGTACTCGACATCCGTGTGCGACGTGTTGGGCGCCGTTTCCCGGGTGCGCTCGTTCGCCGCGTTATACGTGTATGACCAGGTCTTGCCCTTCGCATTCGTCACCGAGCCCAACCGGCCCACGTCGTCAAAGGCGAAATCGGTCTGCAACCTGGGCAGCGGCCCCGCCCCGTCGGGATCCGGGGACTTCACCTGCGTCCGGTGTCCGGTGGCATCGTATGTGTAGTTCCACGTGTACTGCGATGCGCAGCCGCAGCCGGTGACGTTGCCGCGTGGTTCCACCATCGACGTCACCCGGCCGGCGTTGTCGTACCCGTAGCTGCTCTTGTTCCCCTCCGGCGAGGTGACCGACAACACGTTCCCCGTGGTGCCCGTCTCGTACACGTACACGGTGTCCTTTGGGGAGCCCGCGCCCTGTTGATTCGGCTTGCGGATCGCTGTGACCAGCCCGGTTGTTGCGTTGCGTGTGTACGAGGTGACCGGGCTGCCACCCCCGGGGTTCGGTCCCGTGACCGAGACCAGGTTGCCGTCACCGTCATAGCCGAACGTGGTCGTGTTCCCGCGCCGATCCGTATAGGTCGCGACATCGTTCTTGGCGGTGTACGTCCATGACTCCGCATAGGACTGCGATGTCGGCCCCGTCTTGCTCAGCATGTTCCCGCGCGCGTCATAGCTCATCGTCGTCTCGTGACCACGCGCGTTCGTCGTCGAGACCAGGTTCACATCGGCGTCCCAGTCGTACAGCGTGTTGTGATCCTCCGGATCGATCTCCTCGACCAACCGCCCGTTGGAGTCGAAGTCGTAGAACCACACCCCGCCACCCGGCGTCGTCATGGTCGCGATCAGGTTCACCTCGTCCCAGGTGAAAATGGTTTGGTTGCCCAGCGCGTCCAGCTGCGAGACCACCCTGCCCGTCACGAGGTCATAGGTGTTACGAACCGGGAAGTTCCCGACGGGGTCCTGCTCGCTCGTCAGCAGGCTGGTGGCGCCGGCGTAGGCGTATGTCCAGACCTTGCCGCGAGCGTCGGTGACCGACGTCAACCGGCCGGCCGTGTCGTACCCGTAGGAGACAGAGCGGCCGTCCGCGGTTGTCACCGACGCCACCAGCCCAGCCGCGTTGTAGGCGACGGTGGCAGCACGGTTGGCCGCGTCGGTGACCGTGGTCAGGTTGCCCGATCCGTCATAGGCGAACGAGAGTCCTTGCTCGTTGCGATCGACCATCGTCAGCAATCGACCGGACGTGTTGAAGGTGTACTTGGTCTGGTTGTTGCGCACCAGCGTGTAGGTGCCGCTGGCGAGGGTCAGCGTCGCGCGTGTGCCTGCCGAACCGAGATACGACCCGTTTGCCTGCTTTTCGAAGAACACCTGCTGCCCCGACCCGGCATGCGCGATCACATCGCCATTGCCCTGCACATCCAAGAAGGCCGAGTAGGAATCCACCCAGCCCGGCCCCAGACGACCGCTCGAGGTGTCGCCTGAGGTGTAGCTGCGTGCCCACTCGAACGAGACACCGACACCTGGCGTCAACAGATCAATCTCGTGGGTCATGAACGAGCCGGTGAGCATGCTTACCGGCTCGGCCTCACATTTGCCGCCGATCGTCTTGAGCTCGCCCTCGTTGCAGGTCGCGATCGTCTCGCCCGGGATCGGAGGGGGCGGCGTGGCCGGCCCGTCATAGACGAGCAGCCCGGTTGCCCCGGCCGGGTTCGTGAGCGGCTGCACCACCGAGCCGCTGGCGATGTCCACGCGGGCGATCAGACCGTTACTCGATCCGCCGCTGAGGAAGTCACCAACCCAAAACGAGGTGCCATCAAGATCGAGATCCAAGGAGAACGGCCTGATCCCGCCCAGGCTCGCCGAGGAATAGGTTTGCAGCACCGCGCCGGCCGCGCTCAACCGCACGACCTGCGACTGGCAGGCGACCAGCACCTCCCCGTTCGCGCGGATTCGCAACCCGAAACACGGACGGGTGAGGCCGGTCGCGAACGCCGAAAGCTGCGCGTTCGCGCACACATTGAAGCGGAACACCGTCGATCCCTCCGACGTGTAATAGACCGTGCAGTCATCCGTCGCCAGGTCGATCCAGTCGATGCCGCGATCTTGAATCGTCGGCGTATAGGTCGCCAGCAGCGCACCCGCCGCGTCGTACTTGAGCAGCGTCCTCGCACCATCAGCCAAACCCGCCAGGAAGTCACCGCCGGCCATCATCTCGCACGACTCAGGCGAAGCGCTCGCCCCCGTAATCCACGGATTCAACACGGGGTCGCCGCCATTGTTGAACTTGCTGAGCGTGCTCGACGACCAGTTCGTCGTGTGCACCGAGCCGGCCTCATCAAGACACATCCCCGTCTGGTAGCCACCCGCGGCCACCACCAGCGTGTTCTTCAAGACCCCGGCCGGACTGTAGTGCGCCACCGTCCCGCTCACACCAGCAACCAGCAGATCACCGGGAAGCATCTGCACCGTCAGCGCCCGCCCGAACGAGCCGATCGGAACCCCCAGCAGCACCATCGTCCCGATCAGCATCACCGCCACCCGCACCGCGCCCAGCGTCACCCGCCGGCGAACACACGACAGCAACGCAGACATGACCCTGGTTGACATGGCAGCGACCCTCCCGAGCGTGCGTGACAACAGGAGTCGAGAGGTTCCCACCGCTCAGCACTAGCGTCTATCACCCAAACGCGGGAACACAAAGGAGTGACACCCCGACGACCTCGCGACGTGCCCACACCACCACGAACCAGACACCGCGCACGACACACGAGAGAACGCCAGCAAACCGCCGGCGTTCCAACGTCGAGAAAAACGGAGGGGGAGGGATTTGAACCCTCGAAGAGCTTGCACCCTTAACGGTTTTCGAGACCGCCCCGTTCGACCGCTCCGGCACCCCTCCGGGGCCTGCTGATTATGCCGATCGGCTGCGAACGGGCGGGGATGAGACGGAGAAGGAGGGATTCGAACCCTCGAGGCAGGGAATACCCCACCTAACGCCTTAGCAGGGCGCCGCCTTCAGCCACTCGGCCACTTCTCCGTGGGGCAAGGATATCCGCTGGCGCCGAGGGCCCTGGCGCCGAGCGCGCCTGCGGGCCCCTTCAGCCTGGATCCACCGCTTGGCGTGGGCGGTGCATCCTGCCAGGCCCGCCAGGGCGCTCCCCGACCGGGTGCAACCCCTCCGAAAGAGCGTGGAGGGCCTGCACCCGGTCGGTGCGCTCCGCGCACGGACAGCGTCGAACAGGCAACCAGCCTGCCCGACGCTGTCCGCGCACGTCCTGACGACCCTGGCAGGCGCCCCGCGATCACGCCAATCGGTGGATCCAGGCTCAGGGGCTCGCGAGGAACCTCAGTCGTGAACCCGGGCGATCAGGTCCTTGCGCTTGAGCAGCTTCACCTCGAAGCCGCCGATGCGGACGTCGAAGCCCTCCTCGCGGGGGTAGAGAACCTTGTCCCCGACATCGACGCCCTCGCACTCGCTCCCGATCGCGGTCACGATCCCCGTGCGGCAGGCGATGGTCGTTGCTGCGCTCGCGGGCAGGATCAGGCCGGAGCGTGTCTCGCTCTCGTCGGTCACCGGCTGGATGACGAGGTACTCGTCGAGGGGCTCCAGGTTGACGTCGATGCTCTTGGTGTTCTCCACACCGAAAGCGTAGAGATTCTCACAGTCGTCCTGCGTCGACGATGCGCTGCAGGAACTGTTGCGTCCGCTCCTCGCGAGGGTTGGTGAAGATCGCGGCGGGCGGGCCGTCCTCGAGAATCCGGCCCTCGTGCAGGAAGCACACGCGGTTGGCCACGTCGCGGGCGAAGCCCATCTCGTGCGTGGCGATGACCATCGTCATCCCGCCCGCGGCAAGCTCACGCACCACGTCGAGCACCTCCGCCACGAGCTCCGGGTCGAGCGCGCTCGTCACCTCGTCCAGCAGCAGGAGATCCGGCTGCATGGCCAACGCACGCACGATGGCCACCCGCTGCTGCTGTCCGCCGGAGAGGCGGTCGGGATACTCATTGCGCTTGTCGGCGAGGCCGAAGCGCTCCAGCAGCTCGTCCGCGCGCCCCTCGGCGGCGGTCCGGGAAAGACCGAGCGCCTTCCGCGGCCCGATGGTGACGTTGCCGAGCACGCTCATGTGCGGGAAGAGGTTGAAGGACTGGAAGACGATGCCGATGCGGCGGCGGACGCGATCGATGTCCACCCTGCGAGCGGTGATCTCCTCGCCCGCGACGACAATGCGACCAGCCTGGATCGGCTCCAGCAGGTTCACGCACCGCAGGAGCGTCGACTTGCCCGACCCCGAGGCGCCGATCAGGCACACCACCTCGTGCTCGGCGACCTCGAGATCGACACCGCGCAGCACGGCGAGCTTCCCGAAGGACTTGTGGACGCCCTGGACGGCAAGTGCGGCGGTCATCCGACGCGCCCCGCCTGCTGGCGGCGACGGTCGCGCGCGACCAGCCAGTCCGTGAACCGTGCCAGGGGGATGGTGAGCATGACGAAGAAGGTGGCGCCCACGAGGAACGGCGTCCCGTTGAAGGTGGCGGCGTTGTTGATCTGCGTCTGGCGGAAGGACTCGACCACGCCCAGGGTGGCCACGAGCGCCGTGTCCTTCTGCAGGCCGATGAAGTCGTTGAGCAGCGGCGGGATCACCCGGCGGACGGCCTGCGGCAGGACGACATGCCTGAGCGCCTGCCCGCGGCGAAGACCGAGCGAGCGCGCCGCCGCCTCCTGGCTCGGATGAACCGACTCGATCCCCGAGCGATAGACCTCCGAGACATACGCGGTGTAGACGAGAACCAACGCCACCACTGCCCAGAAGAACTGTGACTTCGGCACCCAGTCGAGTTGCAGCGCCGGCATCCCGAAGCCGAGCATCACGATCACGAGCACCGTCGGCATGCCGCGAAACAGGTCCGCATACCCGATGGCCAGCGCACGGAGCGGGAAGAAGACGGGGCCTGGGAGGCTGCGCAGCACCGCCAGCAGCAGCGCGGCGGGGAGGATGAAGGCCTCCGCGACGAGGAAGAGCTTCACGTTCACCCAGAACCCGGCGGCCACCTCGGGGAACTGGTCGCGGTAGTAGCCCCAGTCGAAGAAGTAGGCCTTGAACTCGTCCCAGCCCGGCGAACGGGTGACGACGAGAGCGACGGCCGTGACGAACACGACGGTCGAGACCAGGGCGATCCCGACCGTCCGCGCCTCCTTGGAGACGCGGACGGTCGGGCTGCCGAGGATCCGGGAGCGGCGGTCGCCGTCCAGCGGAAGGCCTGTCTACTTCAGGTCGGGCGCGCCGGCCTTGGCGAGCCAGGTGTTCTGCAGCTTCTTGATTGCGCCGGTGGCCCACAGCCGGTCGAGCGCCTTGTTCACGCACGCCGTGAGCTTGGAGCCCTTCTGCAGCACCATGCCGAAGCGCTCCTTGGTGCCCTTCGTGGGCAGCTTGCCGACGATGACACCATCGTCGAGCTGCACAGCGGTGACGAAGAAGGCGGTCGGCAGGTCGACGACGATGCCGTCGATCTGGCCGTTCTTCAGCGCCTGCACGGCAGCATCGTTCGTGTCGTAGACGAGCGGCTTCGAGCTCGGCTTGATGTGCTTGACGATGTAGTCGTAGCTCGTGGTGCCGACCTGGGCGGCGAGCTTGTAGCCCTTGAGCGCTGCGATCGACTTCGCCCTGGCGATCGGCTGGCCCTTCCGACCGACCACGGCCTGGTTGACGAAGTAGTACGACTTCGAGAAGTCGACCGCCTTCGCGCGCTCGGGCGTGTACGAGACCTGGGTGATGTAGAAGTCGAAGGGCTTCTTCCCGGGTCGGTACGAGTTGTTGAAGGGCACGGCGATCCATTTCACGTCAGGGCCCGAGAAACCGAGCTGCCGGGCGACCGCATACGCGACCGCCGACTCGTAGCCCTTCCCGGAGGTCGGATCGCTGACCTTCCACGGCTTCTTCTCATCACCGCCGAACCAGGGCGGGAAGGCCGGGTTGTCGGCGCCGATCGTGAGCACGTCGCCCCCGACGAGCTGTAGCGAGTCGGGAGCGCAGCCGGGGATGGCTGCGGCCTTGGACTGGGTTGCCGAGGCAGTCGCGGCTACGAACAGCCCGACCGCTGCGGCGAGAACTGCGGTGGAAAGGAGTGCCTTGCGCATCGTTGGTTCAACCCTCCGGAGACGACGACGAAAGAGGGGATCGAGGCTACCACGGTGTACCGTGCAGCCGTGGCCACCGAGGCGCTCGAGCTGGACGTTGGCGGCAGGGCGGTCCGCCTCTCCAATCCCGCCAAGGTGCTCTTCCCGGACGCGGGGATCACCAAGCTCGACCTCGCCGAGTACTACCTCGCCGTCGGTGACGGGATCGTACGGGCGCTGTTCGAGAGACCCACCCAGCTCCGGCGCTTCCCAGACGGGATCGCGGGCGAGCAGATCTACCAGAAGCGCGTGCCCGAGAAACGGCCGGACTGGATCGAGGTGGCGCGGGTCACGTTCCCCTCCGGCCGGCATGCCGACGAGCTGTGCGTGACCGAGCTCGCCCACGTGATCTGGGGTGCCAACCTGGCCGTGCTCGACTTCCACCCCTGGCCCTCGCGGCGCCGGGACACCGAGCATCCCGACGAGCTGCGGATCGACATCGACCCGCAGCCGGGCACGGACTTCGGCGACGGGAAGCGCGTGGCGGCACTGGTGCGCGAAGTGCTCGCGGAGATCGGCTACGTCGGTTGGCCGAAGACCTCTGGCAACCGCGGCATCCATATCGCCTGCCGCATCGAGCCCAACTGGGAGTTCCCCGTGGTGCGCCGTGCCGCGCTGGCGTTCGCGCGCGAGGTCGAACGGCGCGCGCCCGGCCTCGTGACCACCGCCTGGTGGAAGGAGCAACGTGGCGAACGGGTCTTCATCGACTACAACCAGAACGCCCGCGACCGCACGATCGCCTCCGCCTACTCGGTGCGCGCGCGGCCTGACGCGGCGGTCTCAGCGCCCGTCACCTGGGACGAGCTGCCCGAGGTGGAGACCGAGGACTTCACGCTACGCACGATGCCCGCGCGGTTCGCGGCGCAAGGCGACGTGCAACACGCGATCGACGACCACGTGTGCGACCTGCGTGTGCTGCTCGCGTGGGTGGAACGCGACGAAGCCGGCGGGCTGGGCGAGGCGCCGTACCCGCCGAACTTCCCCAAGATGCCCGGGGAGCCGCCGCGGGTGCAGCCGTCGCGCAAGCGCATGGAGGGCTAGCTAGTGCGGCATCTTCAACCGTTTGACCTGGAACTTGTTGGTGTTGTTGGGGGCCGCACTGGCTTGGGAGGCACCGCATTGCTAGACCGTCCTCAGCACGGCGCATGAAGACGCTGATCGTCGACAACTACGACTCCTTCACCTTCAACCTGTTCCAGCTGGTGGGGGAGGTGAACGGTGAGGAGCCGATCGTCGTGCGAAACGACGACGCCGCCTGGGAGGAGATCGCGGGGTGGACCTTCGACAATGTCGTCATCTCGCCCGGGCCCGGCACACCGGAGCGGGCCTCCGACATCGGCGTCTGCGCCGACCTCGTGCGTCACACGACAGTGCCGATGCTCGGGGTCTGCCTCGGTCACCAACTCCTCGGCGTCCTCGCCGGCGGCACGATGACGCACGCGCCCGAGGTGGCGCACGGTCGGGTCACGACGATCAGCCACGACAGTGAGGCGCTGTTCGCAGGCCTCCCGCAAGGCTTCCAGGTGGTTCTCTACCACTCGCTGTGCCTGACCGAGCCGCTGCCCGCCGGGCTGGAGGCGGTTGCGCGGAGCGCCGAGGGTGTGCTCATGGGTCTCCGCGACCGATCGAGGCCGCACTACGGCGTGCAGTTCCACCCGGAGTCGGTGTGCACCGAGCACGGCCGGGCACTGCTCGCGAACTTCCGGGACCTGACGAGGCGCAGCAGGCCCCACGGACGAGCGGGCGGGGCTGCGGGCCGCTCGATCGTCCGGGTCAGGCCTTCCCGGCGGGCGGATCCCGGGGCCGGCCTTCGGCTGCTGACGCGACGGCTGAACAGGGTACCCCGGCCGGAGCGGGCCTACCTCGAGCTCTATCGCGACGACACGGGGAGCTGGTGGCTCGACTCGAGCGGACCCAGGATCGACGGCCCGACCGTCTCCTACATGGGCGGAAGCGACGGCGGCCCGCTCGCCGCCCGGGTCGAGTACGACGTGGAGACGCGATGTGTGAAGGTGAACCGGCCAGGCCGGGTGGAGACCTTCGACCGCACGATCCTCGATCACCTCCGGCTGGAGCTCGACCGCCTCGACTTCGACGTCTCGGACGTCCCGTTCGGGTTCGTCGCCGGCTTCGTCGGCTACCTCGGCTACGAGGTGAAGGCCGACTGCGGCGGGGCGGCGGCCCATCCTTCCCCGCTCCCGGACGCGGTGTTCCGCTTCGTCGATCGAGTGCTCGCCTTCGACCATCAATCCGGAACGGCGACGGCGATGGCGCTGGTCGACGACGGTTCGGCTGCGGCCGGCGAGGCGTGGCTCGACGGCGTCGAGATGCGGCTCGTGGAGGCTGCGGCCGCCTCTGAGGTGCCGGCCGGCGTCGTGGCCGACCCATCAGTCGAACCGCGGTGGGCCCGCCCGCGCGCCCAGTACCTGGCCGACATCGCCGCCTGCCAGCGCCAGCTCGTCGAGGGCGAGAGCTATGAGATCTGCCTCACCAACCGGATCGACGCCGACCTGCGGCCCGATCCCGTCGAGCTCCACCTCCGGCTGCGCCGGATCAACCCGGCGCCGTTCGCTGCGCTCTTCCGCGACGGCGAGCGTGCGGTCGTGTGCTCGTCGCCCGAGCAGTTCCTGCGGATCGGCCGCGACCGGTGGGTCGAGGCCAGGCCGATCAAGGGCACGGCTCGCCGCAGCGGCGACGCGGCCGAGGATGCGGCGCTGGCCGACAGCTTACGGGCTGACCCGAAGGCGCAGGCGGAGAACCTGATGATCACCGATCTACTGCGCAACGACCTCGGCTGGGTCTGTGAGATCGGGACCGTCGAGGTGCCCTCGTTGTTCGCGGTCGAGTCGTACGAGACCGTCCACCAGCTCGTCTCCACCGTTCGTGGCCGGCTCCGCGAGGGCCTGCATGCGACCGACTGCGTTCGTGCGTGCTTCCCGCCCGGGTCGATGACCGGTGCGCCGAAGCGGAGGACGATGGAGATCATCGACGAGCTCGAGGGTGAGGCGCGCGGCGTCTACTCCGGGGCGATCGGCACGTTCGGAGTTGGTGGGACTGCCGACCTCAACGTCGTCATCCGGACGATCGTGTGCGACGGGGAGGGCATTTCGATCGGCACCGGTGGCGCCATCGTCAGCCAGTCGGATCCGCAGGAGGAAATCGCGGAGATGGAGCTGAAGGCCGAGGCACCGTTGCGCGCGCTCGGGCTCCGCCTGGAGCCGCCAAGGCGCCCGTAGGCTCCGACGTGCCACGCGGTCGAAGTCGCCGCCTGCCATTCCGACGCGAGAGGCGCAAGCGGGGCCCTTCAGGGCCTCGCCAGGCGTGCGCCCAAGAGATCCGCCATCGCCGCCGCGGTCACGGTCGCGCGACCATACCGATGGTGTGGCAGGCAGGAATCGAAGGTGGAGCGGCCCGGCAGGACAGCGAGCGCCGTTCTCGGCGCACTCCTGGCGAGGCCCTGAAGGGCCCCGCAGGCTGGCTTCTTGTGAGGCCCTGAGGCCTCGCGGGCGGGCTCCTTGCGAAGCCTGAGGGCCCCGCGGAGGCAGGGTCGGCCCGAAGCTCCGTCACCCCGCAAGGATCCTGGCGAGTGCGTCGGGGTCCGCCGGGGGGCGCAGCTCGTGCCACGTGCACTGGGCCGGGTTCTTGTCCGGCCGGAAGCGCACGAGCTTCGTGCCGTGCCTGAACCTCATGCCCTGCACCTTGTCGTAGCGCACCTCGACCACCAGCTCCGGCCTGATCGGGGCTTCCTCCAGCTCGCCGCCACCCCAGCGGCTCGGCTCGGAGAACCGCCGGTCGGGTGCGTCCCGGAGTAGCGGCCGTACGAGGGCGGCGATCTCGTCGTGACGGGCCGGTGCCACCGCGGCCGTGCCGACGTAGTCGAAGCCCCCCTCGTCCGAGACCAGCCCCAGCAGCAGGGTCGCGATGCGCTCGGAGCCGGCCTTGAACCGCACGCCGACGACGACGCAGTCGGCCGTCCGCTCGGGCTTCACCTTGACGACCGAGTTGCGCGAGCCGGGCTCGTAGGCAGCCGCCGTCCGCTTGCCGATCACCCCGTCCAGCCCGATCGACTCGAACCGCTCGAGCCACCCGAGAGCCTCCTCGCGTTCGCTCGTGGCGGGGGAGAGGGGGATGCCGGTCACGTGGGCCTCGAGGAAGGCCCGTCGCTCGTTCAACGGACGTCGCCACACTTCGTCCCCGTCCCAGAGCAGGACGTCGAAGGCCACGAACGTGGCGGGGATCTCGGCCGCGAGACGCCGCACCCTGCTCTCCGCCGGGTGGAGGCGCGTCTGCATCGCGTCGAAGTCGAGCTGGCCGTTCCGCGCGATCACGATCTCCCCGTCCAGGGCGGAGACCGGAGGGAGCAGCTCCCCGAGTCGAGCCAGCTCGGGAAAGTAGCGAAGCAACGGCCTCCCGTTTCTCGACCACAGGCGGGGGTCGCCGCAGCCGTTCTCGAGGAGGCCGCGGAATCCGTCCCATTTCGGCTCGTACTGCCAGCCTTCACCCTCCGGCAGCTCGCGCACGAGCTCCGCCTCCTGCGGCGGGAAGGGGATCCGCGCGTCGAGCTCGGTCGGGCGTTCGGCAGGCTCGCCGCGGCTCCGGCTACGAGGGCGTGCCATGGCGGGACCGTACCGTCAGCCAGGGGCAGCCCGCCGAAGTACGCTTGATCGCTCCATGCGTCGCGGCGTCGCCATCACCGGTCTGGGAGCGGTCTCGCCGCTCGGTCTCACTGCGCCGGCCACGTGGGAGTCGGCGGTGGCCGGGCGAAGCGGGGTGGACTGGATCCAGGCGTTCGACCCCTCGGAGTTCCCGGTGCGGATCGCGGGTGAGGTCAAGGGGTTCGATCCGGAGATGGCTGTGTCCGCCAAGGAGGCGCGGCGCCTGGAACGCAACGTCCTGCTCGCGGTGGCTGCTGCCCGGGAGGCGTGGGCCGACACCGACGCCGGGCAGATCGACCCGGAGCGCGTCGGCGTGCTCTTCGGGTCCGCCATCGGTGGCATTCCCGGGATCGCGACCCAGGTCGACACCCTGCGCGAGCGAGGCTGGGAGCGCGTTTCGCCATTTTTCCTGCCGAGCGTGCTCGTGGACTCCGCCAGCGGGCAGATCGCGATCGAGCTCGGCCTGCGCGGCCCGAACTACGCTCCTGTTTCTGCCTGCGCCACCGGCTCGCATGCCGTGGGCGAGGCGGCCGAGTTGATCCGTCGCGGCGACGCCGATCTCGTGCTCGCGGGCGGCACCGAAGCCTGCATCCATCCCGTCGTCCTCGCCGGCTTCTGCGCGATGCGGGGCCTTGTTGCCGAGGAGGAGGATCCGGCCCGCGCGTCACGCCCCTTCGACGCGGCGCGGGCCGGGTTCGTGATGGGCGAGGGAGCATGCGTGCTCGTGCTGGAGAACGCCGAGCGGGCGCGTGCTCGCGGGGCCCGGATCTACGCTGAGGTTCTCGGCTACGGCGCCTCCAACGATGCGCACCATATGGCGCAGCCCGACCCGGAGTCGGTCGGGGTCGCCGCGATGATCCGGGCCGCGCTGACGCGGGCAGGCGTGGTGCCCGAGGACGTCGGCTACGTGAACGCGCACGGCACGTCGACGCCGCTGGGCGACGCCGCCGAGACGCGAGCGCTGCGTGCGGTCTTCGGCGACCACGCAGACCGGCTTGCCGTTTCCTCGACGAAGTCCGTGACCGGCCATTGCTTCGGCGCTGCCGGTGCGATCGAGGCCATGATGTGCTCTCTCGCGCTCCACCACGGCGTGTTGCCGCCGACGATCAACTACCACACGCCCGACCCGGACTGCGATCTCGACTACGTGCCGAACGTGGCGCGGGAGGTGCAGGTCGAGGTGGCTCTGTCGAATGCCATGGGCCTCGGCGGGCACAACGGTTGCGTGGTGTTCGGGCGGGCGGATGGGTGAGGGCTCCGCCTCCGGCGGTGTTCCTCGGCTGCTGCGCTGTGGCTTGCCGAACCCGGAGTTGCCCGTTGTGGGGGACGTCTGCGCGACCCTGGGCAGCTGGGCAGCGAGCACCACACGAGGGCAGACAGCCCTCACGCTGACCTGTGCCCGGCCCTCACGAGTTCCCCAAGGCGGCCCACGAGCGCCGGCGTGACTTCCGAGGTCGTTGTGACGACGAGGTCAGCGAGCGCCAGGGCTTCCTCGGCGGGCGGGAACTCGCGGTTCGGTACCGCGATCACGGCGAGACCGGCGGCGTGCGCGGCGCGTATGCCGTTCGAGGAGTCCTCGACGGCCGCGCACGCCACCGGCGTCAGCCCGAGCGCCGCCACAGCCGCGAGGTACACGTCGGGCGCAGGCTTGCCCTGGGCCACCTCTTCGGAGGAAACGCTGGCCAGGAACACGTTCGAGAGACCGGTGACCAGCAGGACGTCGTCGATCAGCTCGCGGTTCGAGCTGCTGGCCACGGCCAGACGCAGCCCTGCGGCGTGGAGCGCGCGGACGGCCCCGACGGCGCCGTTGATGAGCGGCAGCCGCTCGGCGTAGCGTGATCGCAGGCGGCGCACGACCTCGTCGCTGATCTCTGCGGGGGCGCGCGGCACACCGAGCTGCCGAGCCATGTAGGCCGACCACTCGGTCGAGCTCATCCCCATCAGCGCCCGTGCCGTCCCCTCCGGGTAGACGCCGCCCCACGCGACCACGAGCTCTCGCCGCACCTCGTCCCAGAGACCCTCGGTCTCAACGAGCACGCCGTCCATGTCGAACACGACCGCCTCGATCATCGAGCCGGCACGGTACTGGGGTCAGACTGGCCGGCAGAGGCGATCTGAGCCGTACAGCTGACGCTGCGCTTGCGCCAGCTGGCTGTCCCGTGCCGGGTCGTACGTGCCGGGCGCCGCGCCCCTCCAGCCGATGTCCGGAGTCACACCGGGGCCGATCACGGTGGCGCGGTAGCGGACACCCTTTCCGGCAGGTCGTGGCCCGTGGGCGTAGAGGCCGTAACAGAAGGCACCGCTGCCCACGTGCGCCAGGAAGCTGTTCTCCCGACGCCAGCCGGGGCCGTACGCCGAGTCGAGCGTGTCCAGGTAGATGTTGCGCCCGTAGGAGTCGAGCGGCGCACCTCGGGAGGTGGAGTTGAACCCGTGCACGGGCGTACCGAGATAGGTGAGCCGGCCAAAGAGGTGATCGAAGCGGCGGTACGCCCAGTTCTGATGGATCTCGAGCTGGGCGGTAGGCCCTATCCAGTGGGAGAGCCGGAGCTCCCAGGCTGCCTGCGTGCGACTGGGGGGCAGGCCGTAGTTGGGAAGCGTGCGCTGCCAGCGTTGAAGCGCCCAGTGGCTCCCGTCCGGCATCGTGCAGCCCCTTACGAACCAGGCCAGGCGGGGGCCCCGGTACCGGCCGCAGACGTTGCGAAAGCCCTTCCAGACGGCCTGCTTCTTCGTCTTCCAGCCACCGGAGTAGTCGAGGCTGAACGCCACCTGCCGGCGGTTCGGGTTGGGATGGCGCGCGTTGATCGCCCCCTTGGCCAGCAGATGGACGCGCTTCCCGCGGACCGTGTACTCGACCAGGGCCTGGCCGCCGCGGTCGACGCGGAGCTTGATCGATGTGGCGTCGCGAGCGATCAGCTCGGAGGTGTGTCCGGCGGCCGGCAGCACGAGCACGGTGAGCACGGCACCGATGAGAGACACGCGAAGCATCGCCATGGCATCGGTCATGATGCCGGGCTGCTCGACCCCCGTGCGGGTCACGCCGGTCGCAGGTGCGGGCCCACCGAGATCACCTTCACCTGCGGCAGGTCCTTTCCCAGCGTCAGGACGAGGTCGAGCCACGTGTCGTTGTTCTCCTCCCTGGTCTCGCTGAACCACCCACCCGGATCGGCCTTGGCATAGAGCCGGTACCGGCCGGCGGGCACACCCGTGAGGTCGAGCCTCTGATCCGGGAGCGTCCACTGGTAGGGATCGGACCAGCCGGGCGAAAGGCCCATCGTGATGACACGTGTGTCCCTCGTCCCGCACGTTGTTCGCGGGAACCGTGGTGGTGCAGCGGTCTTGGCGATCCGCACCTGGTCGAAGAAGCAGTAGCCCACCTTGGCGTAGCGTCTGACCACCTTGCCGCCGGCGAGGGTCCGCAGTTCGTACGTCGCGCCCAGCTGGATGTGCCAGTGCTCGTGGCCGTGGCCCCCGAACACCATCGGCCCCGGGATCGGGATCTCCGAAAGCCCACCGCCCCGTTCGCGGAGGCGTTGCGTGACGCTCCACCCGCCCGAGCCCGTTGACACCGCCCTCAGGACGAACGACCCGGGGCCGACGTTGGCGATCGACGCAGTGAAGAGCAGCGCGATCTTGCCTCCCGACCGGCTCCGGCCGACGATGAGATCGTTCAGACGCGCCATACGCAGGTCGGGGAGCACCGGGTCCCGCGGCGCGGGGAGGAGGAGCGAGGGCGGTTTCCGGTCGTTCGCGAGCATGAAGCCGACGATCGCGAGGACAGGGGCGAGGACGGCAACGGCGGCGATCACCGCCCGTCTCGGGATCGCTCGTCTCACCGCTGCACCATAGACCTGGCGTCGGCGACGTTGCGTCGTAGACTGCGGGCTATGAAGGTCGTTCTCTTTTGCGGCGGGCTCGGCCTGCGCATGGGCGAGATGACCGAGCGCATCCCCAAGCCGATGGTGCGGGTGGCCAACCGGCCGATCCTGTGGCACGTGATGAAGTACTTCGCCCACTACGGGCATCGCGAGTTCGTGATCTGCCTCGGCCACCAGGCGGAGGTGATCAAGCAGTTCTTCCTCACGTACAACGAAGCCCTGGCGAACGATTTCACGCTCTCGGACGGCGGCGCCACGATCGACCTGGTCAGCAGCGACCTCACGAACTGGCGGATCACGTTCGTCGACACCGGCCTCCAGTCGAACGTCGGCGAACGGCTGCGGCGTGTCCAGGAGCACGTGCGAGGAGACGACTATTTCCTGGCCCACTACGCGGATACGGTCACCGACGCCCCGCTGCCCCAGATGATCGCCTCGGTCAAGGAGGCGGGGAAGGCGGCGACCTTCCTCAGTATCCGCCCGACCAACTACTCCTTTCACACGGTTCAGTCGGATGCGGTGGGGCGCGTGGATGCGATCAAGGACATCCGCACCGCCGATCTCTGGGTGAACGGTGGGTTCTTCGTCCTACGCTCTGATGTCTTCGACTACATGAACCCGGGCGAGGAGCTCGTCCACGAGCCCTTTCAGCGGCTGATCGAGCGCGACCTCCTGATGACCTATCGTCATGAGGGCTTTTGGGCGCCGATGGACACGCTCAAGGATCGTCAGACGCTCGAGTCGCTCGCCGAGAGCGGCGCAGCACCGTGGACGGTGTGGGAGCGCGAGCCCGGCACGGACAGCTGACATCGTGCTCGACCTGACGATCGGCCGCCCGAACCTCCGTGTGCTCGCCATCGGCGCCCACTCGGACGACATCGAGATCGGCTGTGGCGCCACGCTGCTTGATCTCGCCCGCACCGTCTCGGGAGTCCACATCACGTGGGTCGTGCTCAGCGGTGGCCGGGAGCGGGCAGTCGAGGCCAGTTCCAGCGCAGACGCCTTCCTTCACGGGATCCCCTCGGAGGTCCGTCTCGGGCAGTTCCGCGACGCGTTCTTCCAGCACGATCCGGCCGTCAAGGAGTACTTCGAGACGCTGAAGACGGTGGAGCCGGATCTCATCCTCTGCCATGCTCGGCACGATCTGCACCAGGATCACCGCGTGGTCTCGGAGCTCGTGGGCAACACCTTCCGCGACCATCTCGTGCTCGAGTTCGAGATCCCCAAGTACGACGGCGACCTCGGAGCGCCGAACGTCTTCGTGCCGGTCTCGGAGGACGCCGCCAGGCGCAAGGCCTCGCTGTTGATGGAGCATTTTGCAACCCAGCGCAGCAAGTACTGGTTCACCGAGGAGCTGTTCCTCGGGTTGATGCGCGTGCGCGGGGTGGAGGCGCGCGCTGAGACCGGGTTCGCGGAGGGGTTCTATGGGCGCAAGCTCCGGCTCGCGCCCGGAGGCGCCGCATGAGTGCGCAGCCGATCGCGGGACCAGTGCCTGCCTCGCCCCCGCCGGGGCTCTGTCCGTCGTGTCGCTCGCCGCAGCTACGCCCGGTGGTGGGCATGCGCGGGCCGGTGCACACGTCGAAGCTGCTCGCCGACCGAGAAGCGGCGATCGCCTACCCGACCGGCGAGATCGCCATCTCCGCCTGCGGGGAGTGCGGGCTGCTCATGAACACCACCTTCGACGCACCGGGCCATGACTACACGGCCAGCTACGAGGAGGTGCAGGCGTTCTCCCCGCGCTTCGTGGCCTACGCCACCGACCTGGCCGAGCGTCTCACCGAGCGGCACGGCCTCCGCGGCGGCCACGTGTTCGAGATCGGGTGCGGTCAGACTGACTTCCTACGCATCCTCTGCGACGTAGCCGGCGCGACAGCCGAGGCCGTCGATCCGAGCTGGCGTTCGTCCGATCTTCCGGATGAGTGGCGCGATCGCATCTCCGTGGCGCGAGCGTTCTTCGACCGCTCTGCCATCCGGACCCGGCCCGACCTCGTCGTCTGCCGGCACACGCTCGAGCACGTCCACGACGTCCGCTGGTTCCTCCAGGAGCTGCGCCAGGCGCTCGCCCCGTGGCCGCAGACTCCGGTGGTGTTCGAGATCCCGGAGACCGCGCGCATCCTGCGGGCGGTGGCCTTCTGGGACATCTACTACGAACACTGCTCCTACTTCACGCCCGGGTCGCTCGCGCGTGCCTTCAGGCACGCCGGATTCCGGCCGACCGGGCTCGAGCTCGGCTTCGACGACCAGTACGCTCTGGTCAGCGCCGTGGCCGGGGAGGGTGGGGCGACGCTCCCGCTGGAGGAGCCTGCGTCTGCGATGGATGTCGAGGCGCCGATCTTCGCCGGCAAGCTGGACGAGCAGCGCGCCTACTGGGTGGGCCGGCTCGGCGCTCTGCACGAGGCGGGCAAGACGAGCGCGATCTGGGGCGCGGGATCGAAGGGCGTCGGCTTCATGGCCGCGCTCGGGCTGGGGCCCGAGGTTGCGTGCGCGGTCGACGTGAACCCCTCGAAGCACGGCATGTACCTGCCCGGGACGGGGCACGAGATCGTTCCGCCCGAGCGGCTGCTGGAAATCCGTCCGGATGTCGTCGTCGTGATGAATCCGGCGTACCTGGAGGAGATCGCCGCGAGCATCGCGGAGCTGGGCCTCGACGCCGATGTCGTCGCGTTGTAGAGCCGGGGTCGCGGCTCACGCGTCGAGCAGCGGCCAGGCCCTGTCCTTGTCGGACACGATCGCGCGCTGACGAGGCCACGCGACCCCGACCGCCGGATCGTCCTGGCGCACGCCTCGCTCGGCTGTCGGCGAGTAGAACCCGGACGCGAGATACAGGATCTCGGCGTCGTCCGTGAGCGTCTGGTAGCCGGCGGCGCAGACGGGTGGGATGTAGAGCGCGCGGCGGTTGTCCGTGTCGAGCTGCGCACCGAACCAGCTCCGATAGGTCGGGGAGGTGGGCCGCATGTCCACCACGACGTTGAACGTCGCACCGCGGATGGTTCGGAAGAACTTCGCCTCCGGCGCCTGCACGTCCTGGTAGTGAAGTCCTCGGGTGGTGCCGGCGGACACGCTGTGCGCCAGGTTCGCATTGACCACGTGCGGCTCGAGGCCGTGGTCGGCGAACTCACGGGCGCAGAACGCGCGCGCGAAGAAGCCGCGCTCGTCACCGCGGGGCTCGAGGTCGACGAGGAATGCGCCCGCGATCGGGGTCTCCTCGAAGCGCATCAGTCGAGCCAGCGGAAGTTCGCGTCGATCTGCTGTGTGTCGAGCAGGTAGCGGATCTGCTTGAGCCGGGTGAAGCCTCGCCAGCCGAAGTCGTCCTCCGTCATCGCGATGCGCTCGAACACCTCGTGCAGCTCCGCGGCGCCCTTGACGGCGTCCCAGTCGCAGGCGAACCCGGGCAGGCGCGAGTTGATCTTGTCGAAGGAGACACGGTAGCTCCGCGTGTCCGGCCCGCCGCCCTCGGCAAACGTCAGCGCACAGCCGGGGAACTCGTCGGCGACGATCTGGGCGATCTGGCGTACCTGGTAGTTGGCGGTGCTGGAGCCGACGTTGTAGATCTCGTTGTGGATCAGCTCGCGTGGAGCCTCGACCGCGCAGGCGATGGCCCGCGCCATGTCGCGGATGTGCACGAACGGCCGCCACGGCGTGCCGTCGCTCTCCATCCTGATCTCCTTCACCGTCCAGGCGAGCGCCGACAGATTGTTGAGCACGATGTCAAAGCGCATTCGCGGCGAGGCCCCGTAGGCGGTGGCGTTGCGTAGCGAGCAAGGGGAGAAGTCGTCTCCCGCCATCTGCGCGAGGTCGCGCTCGACGAGCGTCTTGCACACGGCGTACGCGGTTTGCGGATGTGTCTCCGAGGTCTCGTCCACCAGTTCCTGCTCGGCGACCCCGTAGACGCTGCAGGACGACATGTAGACGAAGCGCTGGATGCCGGCCTGCTTGGCGAGCCGGGCCAGGTGCAGCGAGCCCAGGTGATTGATGTCGTACGTGATCTGTGGGTGTAGTTGCCCGACCGGATCGTTCGAGAGCTCGGCCATGTGCACGATGACGTCGACCCCTTCGAGGTCGTCGATCGTGACGTCCCGGATGTCCTTGGCGAGCGTGCGAGGCGTCTGCGCGGAGCCGTTGCGGTAGAGCCAGCCGGCCTTGTGGAAGCCGGTGTCGCACCCCACGACCTCGTGCCCGCGGTCGATCAGCGCCCCAGGGACGACCGCGCCGACGTACCCCTCTGTGCCTGTGACGAAGACCTTCATGCCTCTCACCATACCCAGCTCGCGCTCGGTGTCACCCGCAGGTGCCAGTGTCCGGTCGGGTAGGCGAATACCGCCCGAACGGGTGGCATGACGGACAGTAGGGTGCCTCGATCGAGGGATGGCAAGTGCCCCGAACGGGGCATACAGTCAGTTCAAGTCCCGCAGGATCGGTCGAATACCGACCTGGCGGGGCGCTATCATCGGCGCCGGGGTGGGGCGCTTGGTCCTGAAGATCGATTGACAAGGGAGAGGGAATGATGGGATTCAGAGCACGGTTGAGAGGACGACGGGCTTCGGCCCTTGTCGGGCTCGCCGTGGCCACCGCGCTGATGGCCGCCGTGGGCGCGTCGGTCGCCGCCGCCTATGACGGCTCGGCCGATTCGACGCTGGTCGTCCAGGGCACGCCGCCCTGTCCGGACGGAACGACGGGTGCCGGGTCGTTCACGATCGAGTCGTGGAACGCTGCCAATGGCACGTTCTTCAACGGTTGGATCACGATCTCGAACGCCTCGAGCACGTCATTCGACTGGGCCCTGACCTCTGCGGGTGCGGACAACACCGACCCTGCCATCGTCATCGTCTCGGGAGGCGGATCGTCCGTCCTCTACACCTACGACTACCTGAACGGCGGCGCGGACGACGCCGACTCCGGTCTGACGGCGCCGGGTGAGGTTGCGATCAGCCGTGTCCAGTTCTGCCTGCAGCAGAAGGCCGGCCATGACGAGCCACCCAAGCTTCGTGTGCGGAAGGTCGTCGCGGGCAGCAACGACAGCCCGACGGCGTTCACGTTCACGGTCAACGGCACCACCTACCGGTTCGAGACCGACGGCGAGAACCTCGTCTCGGTGCCGGCCGGCGCCTATGACGTCGTCGAGGTCGAAGCGAACACGAACGGCTACGCGACGACCTACGCGAACTGCTCGCAGGTCGCGGTCACTCAGGGGCAGACGGAGACGCCGCTCTGCGTCATCACCAACACCAAGGCAGAGGACGAGACCGGCAAGATCCGTGTGAAGAAGGTCGTCGTCGGAGCTAACACACCCACCAGCGCCTTTTCCTTCACGGTCAACGGGCAGACGGTCGCCTTCGAGGCCGATGGTGAGAACTCGGTGACGCTGCCACTGGGGACGACCTACAACGTGACGGAACCTGCTGCGGCCGGTTTCACGACGAGCTACGCCAACTGCACAGCGCTCGCACCGGCTGTGGAAGGCCCGGGTCCGCTCTGCACGATCACCAACACCAAGCAGACGACCCCGCCGCCTCCGCCGCCTCCGCCGCCTCCGCCGCCTCCGCCGCCTCCGCCACCTCCGCCACCTCCGCCACCTCCGCCACCTCCGCCTGTGGTGATCGACGTGGCGATCCAGAAGGATGCGACGTCACCGACTCCGCTCAACGGGACGGTCACGTACACCCTGACGGTGCGGAACGTGGGCACGACGACGGCGACGGACGTCCAGGTGGGCGACCCGGCTCCGGCGGGCATCGAGTACCAGAGTGCGACGGCCTCGGCCGGCGTCAGCTGCATCGTGACCACCGGTCTCGTGACCTGCTCCCGCCCGGGCTCGTTCCCGGCCGGCGCCTCGTTCACGGTGACCGTCCTGGCCAAGGCCACGCGGACGGGGACGTTCGTGAACACGGCGACCGTTGCCGCCGGCGGTGGCTCGGAAGCGAACATGGGCAACAACAAGGACGACGCCGAGACGCTGGTCACAAGCCCGGCCACGCCTCCGAAGGTCAAGCCGAAGCCCAAGCCGAAGCCCAAGGCCAAGACCTGCGCGGTGTTCATCATCCAGCAGAAGACGGTTACGGCCGGCTCCCGCAGCAACATCACGATCACGGTGGTCTCCGGCGGCAAGCGCGTGCCGGGTGCGAAGCTCCGTATCAAGGGCCCCGGGATCGACAAGGTCGTGACCGCTGACGGTCAGGGTCGGGTCGTGACGACGGTTCGGGCCGCGAAAGCGGGGATCATCTCGATCAAGCTGACCAGCCCGGCGAAGTGCGCGGAGAAGCGCGTCGGGGTGCTCGGCGCCTTCGAACCACCCGTCACCGGCTAACCGCCGTCCCATCTCCCTTGAACAAGCCGGCGCCCCAATGGGGCGCCGGCTGTGTCTCCGGTGGTCGGCGCTCCCTCGCTCGAGGGAAGGATGGTCGGCCTTCGGTGCGTACAGTGTGAGAGATGCGCCTCCGGATCGTCGTCATGGTGCTCGGCCTCCTCGCCGCGACCGTCCTCGCAGGTGTCGCCGGTGCGCATCGGCTGGCCACAGTGGCGCCACCATCGATCGTCGGCTCGGGCACGATCGTGTGGCCTTCGGTCGCCCCGCGGACACAACCGTCGGCGACTGCTCCCCGCGTGACCGTCCTCAAGCAGTTCCGCGCGGACTACCGACCTCAGGTCGTGATGGCGCTTTCTTCACAGACAGCGGCCGACGGCACCCCGACCTGGTATCGCATCAGCATTCCCGGCCGCCCGAACGGTCGCACGGGATGGGTGCCTGCGGCCAGTATCGACCTGGAGCCGGTCGCAGGTGCACTCATCGTGTATCGCGACAAGCGCCGCTTCGAGTTCCGTGTCGCCGACAGGATCGTACGCTCAGGAAGAGTCGCCGTGGGTGCTCCGGGCGCGGAGACCCCCCTGGGGCTCTTCTATGTGACCTGGCGGTTCAAGCCCAAGGCCCCGATCCTCGGGGCCTTCGCGTTCGAGACCAGCGCCTATTCGAAGCTCACCGATTGGCCCGGTGGCGGCATCGTTGGTGTGCACGGCACGAACTCACCCTGGCTGCTCGGCCAGGCGGTCTCGCACGGATGCGTTCGGTTGCACGACCGGGACGCTCTTGCCCTGCGCTCGCTGATGAAGCTGGGAACGCCGATCCTGATCGTGGCCTGAGAGGGCTTCGCCTGGATGCACCGGAAGCGCCAATGGGTGGATCCAGGCTCAGGGCCGATCCCGGGTGTTCCGGGCGCGCTGCGGGGCCCTTCAGGGCCTCGCAATACGCCCCGGCAGGCCGTTCCGATGCCTATCGGGGATGAGCCCTTGAGTTGCCGCCCGCGAGCGCGGCCAATGCGTGCCGGCTGCGGGTCTCGTCGAGCAGCGCGTCCGCCAGATCCGGCGCTCGCCTGAAGCTATCGACGCGGTAGAACCTGCCGTCACCGAACTCCCGCGTTTCCGCGACCGCGTGCTCGAGCGCCGTCTCCGCGGTGATCAGGTCGTGCACCTCGGAGCCGTTGAGCAGGCTGCCCATGCGCGGGGCGTAGTGCAGGAGTACGAAGGCGCCCCCAGGTCGGAGTGCAGCCTCGACTGCGCGGAGCACGCGGAGGTTCTCCTCGGGCGTCCAGTAGTAGAGGACGTCCGAGGCCACGATCAGGTCGAACGTGCCCTCGGGGAAGTCGACCGTGACGTCCCGCGCATCGATTCTCACGTGGTCGATGCCTACGAGGCGCTTGCGTGCCGTCGCCGCGGCTTGCGACGAGATGTCCGTCGCAAGGAGGGAGCCGCAACGAGGAGCGAGGAGCTCCGTGAAGGTTCCTACCGAGCAGCCGATCTCGAGGGCGCGTTGGAACGGGCCGGGGCCGCACAGCTGCAGAGCGGCCTCGAACTTGGCACGCTCCTCGGGGAGCCGGTCGAGGCCGAAGGGGTCGCGATCGGCGCCGCCGTAGAAGGCGTCCCAGTAGCTCCGCCCGCGCCACTCGGGCAGCAGCAAGCCGGCGGGCAACACCCTCCGCAGGCGGGATCGCCAGCGTTCGGGCAGTGCGTAGAGCGCGCGCTTCCGAGCTCGTCGCGCAAAGGACTCCACACCGTGTCGCCAACTCCCCATGACCAACCCCCCTGGTGACGGCGTCCCCCCGACGCTTGTGCCCATTGTACGCGGCAGCGATCCGCGAGGAAAGGGAGATGGGGCCTCAGCTGGAAACGGCTT
>CAVTWR010000010.1:0-68984 GCA_963738505.1 uncultured Actinomycetes bacterium
GCCTCGCCGCCCCGCCTCGCGACCGCCGCGACGAGGAGGAACAGCGCCGCTGCGGCTGCTGCGCCGAGGAGCCCGGTGGCGAGACCGTGTCGGGCGGGAACAGCGGCCGCCAGGAGGGCCACGGTCGCGCCGGCGAACGCAAGCAGCGCAGCGACGAGCAGGCGCCCCACCAGGACGGCGGTGACGGCCGGTCGCTCGACCGCCGCGTCCGGCGCCGGGCCCCGGGAGAGAGAGACGAGCTCACACACGATGAGGACGGCGGCGGCGAGGAGCGGAATGCTCCAGACGGGGGCGTCTTCGCCGTAGAGAACCGCGAGCGCACCGAGAACGGCGCCGAGGCCGAGCGCCGCAGCTGCGGCGGCGCGCCGAAATCGCCTCCCGCTCATCGTGTCGCGGCGAGGGCTTCGACGGGAGCGGCGATCGGCTCGTCCGGTCCCCACGACGCGAGCGCGATCCCTGCGCCGGCGAGCCGCGTTCGGACGGCGTCCCGCTCGAGCAACCAGGTTCGCCAGGCGATCGGCCCGGCGGCGGCCTCGGCGTCGGCGAGGTACGGGAGCGGATCGATCTCGACGATCGAGACCTGGTAGCCACGGCGGCGGAGATTGAGGAGCGCGCGCGTGACGCGCCAGTCGAGCCGCGGCGTCAGCGCGACGATCAGCGACTGGGGCGGGAGGATCCGGCGCGGGATGAGGCTCGTGTCGCGCCAGCGGTGCGATCGCGCGACCTCGCTCTCGAGCAAGGCGTCCGCGATCCGATACTGCTGGCGCAGGCCCGAGCCGGGGATGATCCACTCGATGTCGCCGCCGAAGCGGAGGAGCCCGACGCGGTCGCGCTGACGGAGATAGGCCTCGCTCAGCGAGGCGGCCGCGCGCACGGCGTGGTCGAGCGTGCTCGCCGCGCTCGTCGCGGCGGCTCCGAGCGCGTCGAGGAAGATGACCACGTCGGAGCTCCGCTCGGGCAGCCGATCGTTGACGAGCAGCCGGCCGCGGGCGGCGCTCGCACGCCAGTTGATCCTCCGGGCGCGCTCGCCGGGGGCGAGGAACCGGAGTTCCGCGAACTCGATGCCTTCGCCGGCGACCGCAGCCGGACGGCTGCCGGTTACCGGGCGTGTCGCCCGCGGCCCGGCGAGCCGTCGCAGCCTCTCGACCGACGGGTAGACCCGCAGCGTCGGGGTCGGCTCGACGACGAGCTCGGCGCGACGGAGGTGAAGCTGATCGCGCGCCGAGAGCCGGATCGAGGCGATGCGGAAGGCGCCCCAGCGAGGGCAGTTGATCGAGTACTCGAGCGTCCGCGTCTCGCCGGCATGGAGCGCGAGCACGCGCCGCGTGGGCGCTCCGTCCCGATCGAGGCGTTCCGGCAGCCGCAGCTCGACGTCGAGCCAGGGGCATGCGTCCGACGCGGCAAGCGTCAGCTCGAGCTCGACCCGCCCGCCCTCGATCACGCGATCGGCCGAGACCCGGACGGTCGCTTCGGGCAGCCGAGGCGGCGGCGCCGCGAGCCCGAAGAGCAGCGGAAGCAGGAAACCGGCCCCGACCGCGACGAGCGCCGGCTGCGCGGTCGCGAGGCCGGCGAGGAGCCCAGCAGAAGCGACGACGAACCAGACGACGGCGCGCTGCTCGAACGTCACGACGATTCGTCCAGGACCGGCACCGGAACGGACGCGACGGCCGCCCGCACCGCTTCGGCCGGATCGATCCGCTGCACCCAGAGCTCCGGCGCCAGCGTGACCCTGTGCGCGAGCGCGGGGATCGACACCGCCTTGATGTCGTCCGGCGTGATGAAGTCGCGGCCGAGATACGCGGCGCGGGCGCGGGCCAGCTTCATCAGCGCGAGCGAGCCCCTCGGCGAGGCCCCGACGGCCAGCTGCGGCGAGTCCCTCGTCGCGCGCGCGATCGCGACCGCGTACTCGGCCAGCGGCGGGGCGACGTGCACCTCCTCGATCGCCGCCTGCATCGCCCGCAGCGCCTGCTGGTCGCAGACGGGCTCGAGCTCGATCCGCTCGCGCCGTCGACGTGCGCGTTCGAGGAGGATGTCGCGCTCCGCGTCCTCCGACGGGTAGCCGATCGCGATGCGGACGAGGAAACGGTCGAGCTGCGCCTCCGGCAGCGGGTACGTCCCCTCGTACTCGATCGGGTTCTGCGTTGCGAGGACGAGAAAGGGGGCCTCGAGCTGCCGCGTCACGTTCTCGAGCGTCACCTGCCGCTCTTCCATCGCCTCGAGCAACGCGGCCTGTGTCTTGCCCGGCGCGCGGTTGATCTCGTCGGCGAGCAGGATGTTCGTGAAGATCGGCCCGCGCTCGAACGTGAGGCTGCCGCTGGAGCGGTCGTAGATCGAGGCCCCGGTGATGTCGCTCGGGATCAGGTCCGGGGTGAACTGGATCCGGGCGAAGTCCATCGCGCACACCTGCGCGAAGGAGCGGGCGAGCAGGGTCTTGCCCAGCCCTGGGAGATCTTCGATCAGCACGTGGCCGTCGGCGAGCAGAGCGAACAACACCAGCTCCACCGCCTCTCGCTTGCCGATGATCGCCTGCTCGACGGCGTCTGCCACCGCGGTCGCCAGCTCCTGGACGGCGACGCCTGCCTTCGCCCCGTCGGTCACAGCTGCTCCAGCCGCTCGATCGCCGTTCGCAGGTCGTCGGCGGCGAGACCCCGGCCGACGCGGTACGCAGCCGACGGACGGTCAGGGCGGACGATCCCCCACAGCACGTCGCCGAGCAGCTCTTGCGCCCGCCGTGGCGCAAGCGCCATGTCGACGCCGCGGCGGCCGAGGCGTGCGGCGACGATCGGGACGAGCAGCGGTCGCAGCGACCGGTCGACGCCGACCTCCGATTGCTCGCTTTGCCGCAGGTCGTCCGCGATCTGGCGCAACCGCGCCGGCATCTTGTCGTCCCGCGCACGCGGCGGTGGCTGTTGCCTCCGCGCGGGTCGGAGCTGCAGCGCGGCCGCGGCGGCGAGCGCGGTGGCGAGCGCCAGCGCGGCGGCGAGCGCGACCGTGCTGCCCTGCCCGAAGACGAGACCCAAGGCGGTCGCCGCGAAACAACCGGCGGTGACGACGAGCAGAGGGCGGCGGGCGGTCACCGCGGCGCCACCTCCGCCTCGACCCGCCGCACCGACGCGATCGCGCGCCGGCGGTCGTCCTCGTCCATCGGGTGGTCGCTGAACCGGGCGATCTCGAAGAGGCCGGTGAGGTCGGACGCTGCTGCAGCGCTCGCGCCGAGCACTCGAAGGACGCGGGCCGTGAACTCGGTCGGGGTCTCGTCCGGCGCACGCGAGAGCTCGATCGCGCCGAGCGACTCCTCCATGCGCGCGTAGGCGCGTTGGACGGCAAGCCGCGGGTCTCGCTCGGACTCCAGGTCTGCGAGCGACCGCCTGAGGCCGGAGCCGACCCGCGCCGCCGCATCGGGAACCACCGCCTGACGTGCGCGCCGCGCGCGCCGACGACGGACGGCGACTGCCGCCGGCGCGACCAGGATCAGTGCGGCCACCGAGCCGACGACGAGCCACGTCAGCGCGGTCGAGGTTGGGTGTCCCGCCGGCGCGGAAGTGCTCGTGTGGCCGCGCGGGACGGCGTTCCCGGGCGTGGCGCCGGGCGGTGTCGCCGCATTGGGAACGAGGAACGGCAGAGTGAGCAGCAGGAACAAGCCAATCGCTCCGCCGACGATCGCAGCGGCCTTCCCGGCCGCCGACAACGACGCCCCGACCCCCTCGAGGTCTCTCGCGCCGAGCCGTCGCCTCCGTCGCCGGCGCATTTCCACCGAGGGCGTCCCCGCCCAGACGAGGAGCAGCAACCCGACGACAAGCGCGCCCGCGGCGGCGGCGAGCGCGCGGACGACGCCGACCGGGACGTCCTGCCGACCGCCGGCGTGCCATGGTGACCCGCCGCTGGCCAGCGCCACGAGTGACACCAGCAGGAGCCCCACCGCGGCGGCAGCGATCGCTCGCACGTCGCTCAGGGGTCTGACCGGCACGGCTAGATCATCTTCGATTCGCCCAGGGAACCTCAACCGGCTCGTACACCACGAACGGGGATGCTACTCCGACGCCTCCGATAGCTGGCCAGGAGGGTCTTCACGGGTCCTCTCGGGGACAGGTTCTGGCCGGACGCGATGACGTGGCGCAACGAGCACGCGGTCGCGGAACGCGAGCTCGCTTTCGGGACCGCTCCTCGGACGCTGCAAGTTGAGATCGCCCAGCCCAGCGAGTAGCCGCTGGCCTGCGGAGAACCCGCATCCGCGTGCGTGCCGCCACAGATGGCCGATCTGCGTCGCGGCGCAATGCTGGTACAGAAAGGAGGAGTCACGAGCACATATGCACTTGGGCTCCCGACCCTAGCCGCGAAGATCGGGATGGTTCCGATGGAGCCGGCCTCGCTCGTGATGGAGCGGAAGATGCTGCGCGGGATCAAGCGGCGTGCCGAAGGCCTCGCCGACGAAGAGAAGGGGGAGACACGTGTCTGAGACCGGCAAGAGCTTTACCGCGGACGAGGCCCGCGCGATCGGTCAGGAGATCGGGATCGATTGGGCCGCCTCGCCCTTCGACGTCGAGCAGTTCCGTATCGGGATGAACGTCGAGCTCGAACACGGTCTGCTCGACCCTCGTACCAACGTGAGCAACGACGACCCGCACGTCACCGCCAAGATCGCGCTCGCCCACCTGAACGAGTTCCCGGACTACTACACACGCCTGGGGCAGATGGAAGAAGAGGCGAAGCGCGACTGGGCCGAGCGATCCGGCAACAGACCCACCTCGTGAATCGAGGGGATCGCAAACAGGCGTCCGCTGTCGGCTTGCTGGAATGAGGAAGGACGTCCGCGAGTTCATCCGCCGGCTCGAGGCCGCTGGCCTGAGCGTCGAGTCGACGCCGGGCCACTACCGCGTCCTGCGCGACGGCAAGCCGCTCCGGAGAACCAACGGGATGCCCTTCATGTTGCCGTTCTCCCCCGACACGGTCCGGTGGCGCAGAGCGGCGATCGTCGACCTGCGCAAGCTGGGCGTCGACATCTAGCACCCGACGTCTGGAGCGCGAGGTGGGCGCGACAACTCCCGTGTACGTGCCGAGTTCAGTCGTGCAGCCCGCATGCCTCATTGGCCGACGTCGTCGGGAATCCCGTGCCTCCCTCGCGGGAAGCACCGCCGCGCCTTTCTTGCCGTGACCAACCATGGACGCCGTGGAGCGGGCGACAGGGCCTGCGCCAGCCTTCGGCAATGACGCCTGAGCGGGACGGGTTTGACGCGCCGCATTGGAGTATTGTCGAGGCGTCTAGCGAGGAGGTTGGTATGGCGACAGCAAGGTTCGTCAAGACGGGGATCACACCCGACGAGTACGACCAGATGCGCGAGAAGCTCGGTGTCGGCGACGCCCCACCGGCTGGGGGCGTGTTCCACGCGGCCGCGGTCGGGGAAGACGGAAAGATTCGCGTCTTTGAGGTATGGGACTCACGTGAACAGGCTGAGGCCTGGGGCGAGAAGGTGATGGCGGTGCGCACGGAGGCGGGCTTCGGAGATGGGCCACCCGCGATCGAATACCTCGATGTCCACAGAGTTGTTCAGCGTTAGTCGGTTCGGGACGAGAGCGGCGCGAGCGACTTAAGCTCGCTCGCGCCGGCCCTCGTCTCCGCGAGCGTGCGGGAATGTTCCCTGAGACCGGCGGGGATTCATCTCGGTGCAGCGCCATGGCCACTAGGAACACGCTGGCTCGTTCATCTCGGTAGGCTGGTTGGTGGTGTGCCGGGAAGTCTGGTCGGCGAGGTATCGCCGTGGCTGAATACACCGACTTTTTCCCAATACTCGCTCTCGGGGCTGCGCTGCTTCTGGCAGCTCTTCTTGCTGCGCCGATCCTTGAGCGCCTCCGACTGCCGACTCCAGCTGCGTTTCTGGCTGTTGGGATCGCTGCGGGGCTACTGGGGGTCTCTCCCACAGGGGATCTGCCTGTCGTAACGCTTGAGCAGATTGGGGCTGTCGCGCTGTTCGTGATCTTGTTCCAGGGCGGCCTCGGGACTGGTTTCGGCCAAGCCCGCCTGGCTGCGCGTCCTATCCTTGCTCTCGGAATCATCGGAACCGCACTGACAGCCGGGGGCCTCGCCGTGGCGGGCCACTACGTCCTCGGACTTGACTGGTCAGTCGCATCCCTGATTGCCGTGGCGCTCGCGCCCACCGACCCCGCGGCCGTTTACGCGGTACTACGCGGCCGCTCCGGCTCAGGCCGTGCACGAACGGTTCTCGAAGGCGAGTCGGGATTCAACGACCCCGCTGGCATCGCGCTCATGGTGGCCGTAACTGCCGCCGTCGCAACTGCCCACACGTCGTTCCAGCACTCAGCGTTTCGGTTCGTAGAGGAACTGGGGATCGGAACGGCCGCTGGTGTAGCTGGTGGATTGATCTTGCTCGCCGGTCTACGAGCCGTCGGAAACCTTGGACACGGTCTTCAGGCGGTCGCGGTTCTCCTCGGAGCAGTCCTGCTTGGCTCGGTAACGGCGACACTCCACGGCAGCGGCTTCCTCGCCGTCTACATCGCCGGGCTGCTGCTCTCCGACTCGTGGGCTCGGGAGGACAGCACTAGCCATGCGGTGCCCGAGGCGCTGTCGGCAACCGCCGAGATCCTGCTCTTCGCGACACTCGGGGCGGCGTTCGCACCTCTCGTCGGCATCGACGACATCTGGCGCGGCATCTTTCTTATGGCCGTAACGGTGTTCGTCGTCCGCCCTCTCGTGGCTTGCCTGTGTCTGATCGGAAGCGGTCTGAGCACTCCGGATCGCGCCCTTGTCTCCTGGGGCGGGTTAAAAGGCGCGGTGCCGCTACTGCTGGCGGCCTATCCAGCACTTGAGGAGTTCGACGACGCGACCACGGTAGCCGCGACCGTCCTGGTTGCAACGGCCGCATCGCTCGTCGTGCAAGGAAGCACCCTGCCTGCTGTGGCGGGTCGAGCGGAGGCGCCCGCTCACTGATCTCTGTGGCGAGCCGGGGGTCGCCCGCGAGGCTCGTCGCGCTTGCCTGCCCCGGTGTTCGGGAAATGTCACTCGACGCGTGGCCCATGTGGTGTCGGCGTCTGCCCTCGATGGCGTAGCGCGTCTTCGCCTGCGCCTACGCCGCGTCGGGCCAGGCGACGTCGTCCGGCGGGACGGCACGCCTGGGCCGTCCCTTCTTGAACCAACGGGAGCGCCACTTGTCCCAGGCAATGACAGTCTCAAGTGGGGCGTCGATGGGCGGGTTGAGCGCGTCGCCTTCGAGGATGGTGCGGCACTCAGGGCAGTACCGGATTGGCCAGTGGAACTCCGTCTCTGCGGCCTCCAGTAGAGGAGCCCAGGCTTCGACCGGCTCGCGATGATCGCGCTCGGTCGCCCGCTGCTTCAGGCCCCGTGGCTTGCTGTGTTCTTTCTCGACGCTCAGGAACGTGCTCCTGCGGAGCTCGACGGTAGCAGCCTCCGCAGGGCCTATCGTGCGAGGCGTTGATCCAGGTGTCGAGGTCGTCCTGTCGAACGCGGAGCCGGGAGCAAACCCGGGAGGCCGGGATGTCGCCGCGCTCGATCGCGCGGTAGACAGACCGCCGGCTGAGGCCGCAGAACGACGCAACTTCTTCGGGAGACAGGAGCCTTCTCTCACTCTCGTGTGGCATCACGTCTACCGGGTCACGCCTTCGGTGACCGTCTCACGCCGCTGATCGCGCCGTTCAGGCTCGTGCCGGAAGCGGGTCCAGCGCGGCGAAGGTGCCACACGCCGCGCCCGCGCGCGGGGTGCGTCTGGCGAGACGACTTGCCCGACCGGCGCTGTGGCTTGGACGGCCTTGGCGTGGCCCCGGATCGGTAGTCGAGGGTGCCAACGCGCACGTACAGTCCTGGCATGCCGAGGGTCAGGCTCGCGTCCGGTCTGACGCTGTCGTACGTGGACCGGGGTGATGCGTCTGGGCCGGCCGTGTTGCTGCTCCCTGGGCCAACCGACTCGTGGCGCTCCTATCAACCCGTCCTGGATCTCCTTCCGCAGGAGATACGCGCCATCTCCGCGTCTCAGCGCGGGCACGGTGAGTCTGACAAGCCAGACACCGGATACGGCGTCGAAGACTTCGCGGCCGACGTGGTTCCGCTGCTCGACGCCCTCGGGATCGAACGTGCAGTCCTGACGGGCCACTCGGGTTCGTGCCTCGTTGCCCGGAGGGTTGCGATCGATCATCCGGGTCGGGTCGCGGGCCTGATCCTTGAAGCGTCTCCCACGACGCTTCATGAGGACGAGCAGCTGTGCGGTTTCGTCGAATCCGTCGTCTCCAAGCTGGACGACCCGATCAGCCCGGACTTCGCGCGGTCGTTCGTCGGCGATACGTCATCCGAAAACGTTGCGGCTGACGTGGTCGACCTGCTCGTGGCGGAACTGCTCAAGGTCCCGGCGCACGTCTGGAAGGAAACGTTCGCGGGACTCCTGCAGTACGACGACATCGCCGAGCTTCCGCTGATCGAGGCGCCGACGCTCCTGGTCTGGGGCGACGCCGATGCTTTGGTTTCCCGCGACATGCAAGACCACCTCGTACGCTCGATACGCGATGCGGATCTCCTCATCTACCCCGGCGTCGGACATACCCCGCGCTGGGAGGACACAGTGCGCTTCAGCCGCGACCTCGTGACGTTCGCCCAGCGGGTCGGGCACGGACGCGGACCCACGTCATCAGCCTGACACCGGGGCCTCACTCGTTCAGGGGACTTCCCGACCTGCGCACGGCTCGCTGTAGTGTCCTCGGATGCGAAGGGATCGGCTATCGCGAGCCGTGCGGGCGCTCGGGGCAACGATCGGCGCTGTGTTCCTCGCGCTCGGCGTTGTCGAGCTCGTTACGCATCTCGATGATCCGCTCTCCCTCTTCTTCTGGCTGCCCGCGCTTTGGGGCGCCGGTGCGCTCGTTCTGGTCGGAGTGTTCGGACCATCCACGCGACCGTCGCTGTCGTTGGTGCTCGTGATCGGGGGCGCGTTCCTCGGACTGCTTGCGACCGCCTGGACGGTGGTCATGCCCGTCCTCGTCGTCGCGTTCTTCGTCTTGGTCACCGTGCATGCGGGTCGACGCCCTCCGACACCGGCTTGAGCCCAGCCCCCAGCGCGCGTCCTGTTGAGTGACTCCCGAACTGGCGCCAGCGGTTCAGACGGTGGTTTCGGCACCGCGGTTTGTCACCAGTGGGGGCGAGGTGGGGACGCTCCAGGTGCCGGTCGAGGCGAAGCTAGATGGCCGGATCAGAGGCAGACGGTAGGGTTGCCCGGTGCAGAGTAGGTTCGGTGCTCGTGATGTAGGGCCGGGCACAATCGGTGTTCTCATCGTTGCCCAGGGTGTCTTGTGGGCTGTCGAACGGCCCTCCGGGGAGTCGACGTCGTCTTTCGTCGGGCAGCTGTTGGGTGCCGAGTCGATCCTCCTGTTGTCGATCGGTCTCGTGCTGATCAGCACGCTGCCGTGGGTAGAGCACTGGTTTGACGGGATCGACCGAGCTGCAGTCTGGCACCGCCGCGTTGCGGTCATCGGTCTGCTCCTGTTGGCGCCGCACATACTGCTCTCGTCCAACCGCGCCGGAACTGCCCTTGGAGGACCGCTCGGTCTGATCGGGGTGATTGGCCTGGCCGCGCTGGCGCTGTGGGCGATCCTGCCGCGCTGGCAGTCGGTTGTGCCGAGACCGCTACGTGGCGTTGTCCTCACCTTGCGCGACGCGCCGGTGCTGCGTGACCTGCGGCGTGTTTTCGGCGG
This sequence comes from uncultured Actinomycetes bacterium, assembly GCA_963738505.1. Lineage (GTDB taxonomy): Bacteria > Actinomycetota > Thermoleophilia > Gaiellales > Gaiellaceae > Gaiella. The sequence goes on from CAVTWR010000010.1 coordinate 9,706, forward strand.
CTATGAGCGGTGGCGGGCGCTGCATCGCACCACCGGGCTCTTCGTCGCCGCCGGATTTGCGCACGGCCTGCTTGACGGAACGCCGTTTGGAGACGCGCCGGCCCTGCGCTGGAGCTATGTGGCGGTCGGTGCCGTCGGCTTGGGGTTCTACGTGTACCGCGAGCTGCTGGCGCGGTTCTTCCTCTCACTCCATGACTACCAGGTCGACGCCGTTCGTCAGATTGCCGATGGCTTGGTCGAGGTCGCGATGCGGCCCCTCGGTCGGCCAGTCGACTTCCTCCCGGGGCAGTTCGCGATGGTCTATCTCGAGGCCAAGGACGGATGGCACCGGCATCCGTTCACGATCTCCAGCGCCCCGCATGAGGAAGTCGTCCGGATCACCGTGAAGGCGCTTGGCGACTACACGTCGCAGTTGCAGCAGAACATAGAGCCCGGCATGCCCGCCGTCATCGGCGGCCCCCACGGACGGTTCAGCCATTGGCGCGGGACCGACCGGCAGGTATGGATCGCCGGCGGCGTCGGGGTGGCACCGTTCCTCAGCTGGCTCCGCGCGCTCGACGGTCATCTGCCTCACGAGGTGCAGTTCTTCTACACCGCCGATGGCGAGCCACCGTTCGAGCGCGAGATCCGTGAGATCGCCAACAGCCACGGAACGCTCCACGCCCACCTGATCGACTCGAGCGTCGAGGGACGGCTGACGATCGAGCGCGTCCTCGCCTCCGCTGAGGGCGACCCGAAGGGCCTGTCGGTCTTCATGTGCGGCCCTCGCGGAATGCTGCGGAGCTTCCAGACTGACCTGCGGCTGGCGGGCGTATCGTCCAAGCACATCCACCGCGAGCATTTCGACTGGCGCTGACCGCAGCGTGAGGCCTAGTAGCTGCCCACAGGTTCTCTCTGCCAGATGATCCGTCGCCCACAGGAGCCGATGATCGATCGACTGGTATCGACGCGTGCAGAGGGCCGGGCGCACGCGTGCAGAACGAGTGATGCGTGATCGGGCATCAGGCCTCCGAGGCGGTTTCCGAGGCGCGTTTCGAGGCCGCCCCGGCGGTCGCGCTGGTCGTCTTCTTCGAGATCGGCATTGCCGTGCTCAGCGACCAGAAGGGCTGGGGTCTGTGGGTCTTGCCCTGGTGGGTGTGGCTCGTGCTCTCCGGCCCGATGCTCGTGCTGGCAGTGTCGTTCGCGCTGACGCCGGCGCGCGAGAGCAGGCGCCATCGCCGCCTCGCGTTCCTCCTCCTCGCGCTCGTCGTGCTCGCCAACGGGCTTGTCCTCGTCGCCGTCGTCGGCTCGCTTCTGACGCAAACGCCGACAGGGCCCGAGCTCCTGGTCAAGGCGCTGGCGGTGTGGTTCGCGAACGTCGTCACCTTCGGCCTGTGGTTGTGGGAGATCGATGGTGGCGGCCCGGTTCGACGCTCTGGCGGGCGAACGATGATCGAGCTCCAGTTCCCTCAGGATGAGAACCCTCAGCTCGCGGCGCCCGGCTGGCACCCGCGGCTCCTCGATTACGTCTACGTGTCCCTCACGAACTCGATCGCGTTCAGTCCCACCGACGCGATGCCCCTCACCCGGCGGCTCAAGCTGCTCATGGGTTGCGAGACGATCGTCTCGATCGGCGCTCTCCTGCTCGTCGCCGCCCGCGCCGTCAACGTCCTGCGCTAGTGCGGCCTCTCCAAACGTTTGACCTGGAACTCCCGTTGGTGTTGTGGGTGCCGCACTTGCGTTTTCGGGTCGGCCGCGGAGCGGCCGGCTGTTTGTGTGGCGATCAGGCTCCGCTTCGCGGAGGGCCACTTCGTGGCCGGTGATCGCGTGTCCGGACAGGCTTGGCACGACCAGGGTACATCGGCGTCACCAATTCGAGACAATCGCCCCGCCTTGGAGCGGGAATGTCCGTCGGTCCCTGATCCAGCGGGTCCCACCAACGAGTCGGGACCGGGGCTATACGGCGTAAGCCGTCACGATCCCCGTCAGCGCGAACACAGTGAATCCGGCCACGCTGATCGCCACGACACCGTGTGCGATGCGGCCGGGTCGACGTTGCCGGTCGGGGGCAAGGCGCTCGACGAGGAGCGGCACCGGCGCAGCAGTCAATGCGATCGAGCCGACGATCAGCACGAGACTGAAGGTAACCGGCAGGAACGAGAAATCCTCACGGTTGCCGCGCACGATCTGTCCCAGCATGAACGCGGTGGTTCCGACCGTGAAGGCAACCGTCCGCAGGGGCGTTCCGGAAGGGAGCAGCGCGCGCCCCACCGCGTACGCAACGCCGAGCGCGATGCCCGCAATCGCGCCGAAGGCATAGATCGTCGTCGTGCCGTGGCCCGTGAACTCACCGACGACCGCGCCCATCGCCGTTTGGAACCCGAGCGCGTCCTCCTTCGCGAGGAAGAGGATGCGCATGAACACCCGACCCAGCGTGCCCCCGACAACCAGACCCACGCCGAAGCCGACCACCGCACCGGTCGCAAGGCTTCGAAGCCACCACCGCATGTTCCCACCTCCTCGAATCGCCCTAGCCGGCGTGAGTATGACCGCCCGGATCGGCCGACGCAGCGAACTCAATGCGCCGAAGGGATGCGCCATATGAGAGTGCTGACCGGAGACGGACGCTCCTGCTCGACCCCGAACGCCTGGCTATCAGCATCCCAGGCAGACCGTGAATCGTCTGGCTCTGCTCGTTGCTCCGCGGCGTAGACATGTCCCACGCCGTCTGGAAGGGTCTCGCTATGGATGAACGCCATCTCGACCTCCGGTCGCGGACGTATAGCCTTTTCGTCGAGCTCGGGCGCGCGCCGACGGCCCATGAGATGGCCGATTCCTGCGACCTGACCGCCGCCGAGGTCATGAGCGGATGGCAGCGGCTGCACGAGCAGCACGCGATCGTCCTCAACCCGGCGACGTCCGAGATCCGGATGGCGAACCCGTTCTCCGCTGTGCCGACCGCCTACCGGGTCAACGCGGACGGCCGTTGTTGGTACGCGAACTGCGCCTGGGACGCCTTCGGAATCTGCGCAGCCCTTCACGCGGACGGCAGGATCGAGACCTCGTGCCCCGATTGCGGCGAAGCCGTGAACGTCGAGGTACGCGACGAGCAACCGGACGACACGAGCCTGCTCTTCCACTGCCTGGTTCCGGCGGCCCACTGGTGGGACGACATCGTCTTCACCTGAAGCGCGATGAATCTCTTCCGGTCGGAGGAGCACATCGAGCGGTGGCTCGGCGGGCGAACCCCCGGAGCGACGATCACCGTGAGCAAGCTGAGCGAACTCGCGCACGCCTGGTGGAGCGATCGCCTCACGCCGGACTGGCAGCCCCGCACGCGCGAGCAGAACCAGACGATCCTCGACCGGCTCGGTCTCAACGGACAGTTCTGGCAACTGTAACTGGCGCACGGAACGGCTCCCCCGCCGAGCGCGCCCGTGACGCAGCAGGTTGCGGGCGCTCTTCGGCGTCTTGTCAGTAGAGGCAACTGGATCACGAGTGGCACAACTCGTCCATTTGCTGAGCTCCAGTGCAGAATTGACAAACTTGAAGCATCACTGGCGCACGGTGCAGCGCACTCCTACGAGTCGGATGGGTCAGCAGTCGCTCATACTGGTCTCGACATGTCTGGTTGCTGCTCGACGAGAGGGTGTGACGAGTTCTTCACGGACAGTGTTGCCCGGCGTGATGCTCGCCGGTACCGGCGCCGCGGGCTCGACGCCAACGCGCAGCGCCTCGTCGACTTCTTGCGACGCGAGGGCGTCGATGGCAGGACGGTGCTCGAGGTCGGCGGCGGCGTCGGCGCGATCCAGCTCGAACTCCTGCGCGCTGGAGCCGCCGCCACCGTCAACGCCGAGCTCTCGGCCGCCTACGAGCCCTATGCCGTCGAACTCGCAGACGAGGCTGGGCTTGGCGGCCGCAGCGAGCGGCGCCTACTCGACTTCGCCAGGCAGGGGGACGAGATCGAGACTGCCGACGTCGTCGTCCTGCACAAGGTTGTCTGCTGCTACCCGGACTACGAGACGCTCGTCGGGGAAGCCGCGAGGCACGCGAAGCACGAGCTCGTCCTCACCTTCCCCCGCGACGTCGTGTGGATGCGGTTCGGATTCGCGCTGATGAACCTTTTCGAACGGATGCGCCGCCGCTCCTTTCGCGTGTACCTCCACCCGCCCGCAGCGGTGGTCGCCGTCGCCCGCGCACACGGTCTCGAGCGGGCAAGCCACCACCGCGGCTTGGTGTGGGAGTTTGCGGGTCTCGTCCGCCGCGAGGAAGGCGACGCGTCCGTGGCGGGCTCGACCTAGGCGAGCGGGAATCGTCTCTCAGGTGACGATAAGACTCGGCGGGTGGTTCTGTCTGGTTCGTTGGTCAGCCTGGTTGTCGCCAGGCCGCGGTTGAGCAAGGCCGCGTGCACGATTGGAGCGCTCGATACCCCGGTCGTCGGTGTGTGTCACCGCGGCTTTCGCCTCGGCAGGCACTTGCGTCCATGGCCCGGCACGTCACGGCCGCGGTTCCAGGATGACGACGGCGGTCTCCGTGGAGCGGCGTGCGGCGTGGGCGTCTAGGTTCTTGTCGATCTCTCGCCAACGTGACCACAGCCGTTCCCGCTCTTCGCCCAGCGCGGCTCGGCCGGTGACCAGGCGCGGCCCGTCGGCAAGGTCGACCCGAGCGTCGGGGTGCGCCTGCAGGTTCAGCCACCATGCCGGCTCGCCCTCGCCCCAGCCGTTCATCGCCATGGTGACGAGGTTCGACCCATCCTCGAAGTAGCCGACCATGACGCTACGTTCGAGGTCGGTCCGCCGCCCGACAGTGTTGAGACGCATAGCGCCCCAACCGTTGGGCTTTGGCCGCCACAGACCCAGACGGCCAGCGGTGAGGCGGTACAGGCGGCGATGGGTGAGCCAGGCAAGCCGCATGAACCTGCGAGGAGGAAGTCGTGGATTGGTGTTGGCCTCGGACATGTGCGCTCCCTTTCTGCAGGATCCTCTCCTACTGAGTGACGAAGCGGCGTTGACGGGATCACTCCACCGGTCGCTTGCGCGATCGGGCGGCGGATCCCGGGACGGCGTGCTGGCGTCCTAGGTCGAGCGCGACCGCGAGCAGTAGCGCCCCGGTCCACCAGTTGACCGGGTCGACGCTGAGCGTCTCGTGGTCGCCGATCACGTTCGAGATCAGCCAGACGATGAACCAGACAAGGGTCATGACCCACCTCCTTTCTCTTGTCTTCTGCGGGTGCGGAGCGGCTGCTCCGTCACGTGCGGCCTTCCCGTCGGTCTCGGCCCCGCCGAGACGCTGACGCGCATAGCCGATGGTCACACGCGGCAGCACCGCCGTGCCAGGACTTCCTCGGCTGACCAGCGTTCGGCGCCCTCAACCTCGTGGGCACACATCGTTCGCAGCGCGGCGAGGTGATGGCATCGGTGAGCATCCCGTCCCGGGCTGCGGCTTTCCCGTGCCGGCGCTTCGTACGGCCTTCACCCAGCCTGAACCCTGGTGATTCCCGATGCCGAACCTGCCCACGTGGCTCGACATCGGGACGGAGGTGTATCGACGGCAACCACGCCGTCCTAAGAAGTCACTCGAAGCAGCATTGCCTTGGGCGCGGCGGTGAACCACGAAAAAGCACCGAGTCGGTTGCTCCCGCCTCGGCCTGGTAACCAGCTGACCTGACGCCGAAGCGTCCTGCCACCTGGTCTCCGGGCTCCGTTGCCTTCGTCGACTTGCGTCATCGTCGGCTGCGAGAACTCCGTGCTCGGTGCTCGGCCAACCTACGGGTCAGAGGAGGGCGCCGTCAAGGTCGGCACCGCAGGAATCTCTGCAAAATGCGGGCGTTGAAGAACGAGCCTGTCGTGGCTCTGTGCGACGTCGTCGTGTGGAATCGCGACTGAACGGGAGCGACCCCGACAGTAGCCTGGCTTGTTGCATGGGCGGATCGAATGGAACCTATTGGCCGTCAGCGGAGTAGGCGGAGTGCGATGCGCGCACTCCTCGCTTTGTCCCTGGCGCTGGCCGCCCTGACGGCGAGCGCGACCCACGCCGTTCGAGGTGCGCCGTCCCGGGCGGTCTTGCCGGCAGGCGCAATGCACGTGCCACGCGCGGTGCACACCGCAACGCGGCTCGCCGGGGGCGACGTCCTGATCGTGGGAGGCTGCACCGTGAGCGGCTGCGAGCTCGGCGGCGACGACGGCCGCACCGCGGAGATCTTCGACGCCCACGACCAGCAGTTCGTTCGGGCAGGCGAGTTGCACGAATGGCGGGACGACCATGTGGCCGCCCTGCTCCGCGACGGGCGGGTGCTCGTCGCTGGCGGCTGGGGTGCGAACGGGGTGATCGCCACGAGCGAGCTCTACGACCCGGCCCGGCGCACGTTCGTTCTCGGTCCGCGCATGCGCTCGCGGCGCGCCGGTGCGACGGCGACGGTGCTCCGCGACGGCCGGGTGCTGATCGCCGGCGGCTTCACCGACAACCGACCGACGGTCGCGGGAGCCGAGGTGTTTGTGCCGGGGAGCGACCGGTTCCGGGCGGTCGGGCGGATGAGCATCCCGCGCGGCGCACACGTCGCGGCCCTCCTGTCAGATGGTCGCGTGTTGATCGCGGGCGGGCTCAGCAACGGACGGGTCGTCGCGAGCACCGAGCTGTTCGATCCACGAACCGGACGCTTCAGCCGAGGCCCTTCGCTGAAGGTGCCCCGCTACAAGGCAGCCGCGATCACGCTGGCTGACGGCCGCGCCCTCATCATCGGTGGCTCCGCAGACATCGAGGGCACGATCGTCTACCGCACCACCGAGATCTACGACCCGCGCTGGAACCGGTTTCGCTCAGGCCCCAGGATGCGCCACGCGCGCTACAAGCTCACGGGCTCGGTCGTGCTGCTGCCCGACAACCGCGTCTTCGTCGCGGGCGGCGCAGAGACGCCCGAGCTCTTCGATCCCGTTGCCGCTCGCTTCCAACCCGTGCAGGGAGGAATCGACACGACCCGGCTGTTCCTCACCGCGACCCTGGTCGGCGACGGCAGCGTGCTGCTCGTCGGCGGCTACGACCTGAACGTGACGCCGACCGGGCAGGCCTGGCGGTACTGAGATGGTGTGGAGGGGGCCAACGGCACGAGTCCGTTAGAAGCTCCAACTCGATGTGGTTCCAGCCGGTTCGAGCAGATGAGGCAGCAGGCGGGGGCGAGGAAGCCTCGTTGATGTCGTCTTGGCGGTCGGTGCGGCCGAGCGGGCCGCGGCGGTTGTGGAGCCATGCGAGTACGCGTTCGACGACCCGGCGGTGCCGCCCAGCCCGGTGGCGTGTTCGGTTCGGCGGGCGGCCTGCGGAGCAGCGCAAGCCGGTTGCTGTGGACGTCGCTCATCCGCCGCGCCGATTGGTGAGAGCGTCCCGCTCAACCTCCGGCGCTCTTTGGCGGCAAGTTCCGGTGACGGCTCGAGTGACGAAGCGGCCTCGGCGGGATCACTCCACCGGTCCCTTGCGCGATCGGGTGACGGATCCCGGGACGGCGTGCTGGCGTCCAAGGTCGAGCGCGACCGCGAGCAGTAGCGCCCCGGTCCACCACTTGACCGGGTCGACGCCGAGCGTCTCGTGGTCGCCGATCACGTTCGAGATCAGCTGCGGCCTTCCCGCGCCGGCGCTTCGTACGTACTTCACCCAGCCTGAACCCTGGTGCTTCCCGATGTCGCACCTGCCCGCGGGGCTCGACACTGGGGAGGACATCAGAACGGAGGTGTATCGATGGCGACTATGCCGTCCTATCCGGTGCACGTTGAAGGGCGGCTCGATCCGGGCCTCTCGCGCTGGCTGTGGCTCGTCAAGTGGCTGCTGGTGATCCCGCACTACATCGTGCTCTGTGTCCTGTGGCTCGTGTTCGTCGTTCTCACCGTCGCCGCGTTCGTGGCGATCCTGTTCACGGGTCTCTATCCCCGCGGCATCTTCGACTTCAACGTCGGTGTCCTGCGCTGGACGTGGCGGGTGGGGTTCTACGCGTTCTCCGCGAACGGAACTGACCGCTACCCACCCTTCACGCTGGCCGAGACCGACTATCCCGCCACGCTCCGGGTCGACTATCCGGGGCAGCTGTCGCGGGGTCTGGTGCTCGTCAAGTGGTGGCTTCTCGCGCTGCCGCACTATCTTGTCGTCGCGATCTTCGCCGGGGGCGGAATGTGGGTCGCGTGGCAGGGTGGCGAGACGTTCCGCTTCGGCGGGGGTCTCATCGGCATTCTCGTGCTCATCGCGGCCGTCATCCTGCTGTTCACCGGCCGGTACCCGACGTCGATCTTCGACTTCGTGCTCGGAATGAACCGGTGGGTGCTGCGCGTGGCGGCCTACGCCGGTCTGATGACGGATCGCTATCCTCCGTTCCGGCTCGACCTGGGCGGGACGGATCCTGCCGGCGTGGTGATCGGCCCTGCACCGCACTTCCGCGCCGTCTCGCACGAGAGCCGTTGGACCGTCGGGCGGGTGCTCGCTGTTGTCTTCGGGAGCCTCGCGGCGCTCGTGGGGACGGCTCTGCTCGCCGTCGGAGCTGCCGGTGTGATCGTCGACCAGACGCAGCGCGACGGCGATGGCTTCCTCATGAGCCCGGCGAGGACGTTCTCGACGAGCACGTACGCGCTCGTCTCCGAGACATTCGAGACGCAGCTCGAAGGCCCGGACTGGGCCTACGCCCGGGATCTGCTGGGCTCGGTCCGGATCAGGAGCACGAGTAGCGACCCGGTGTTCGTCGGGATCGCGCCCGCCGCCGCCCTAGACGCGTATCTCGCCTCGTCGAGCTTTGAGATGGTCCGAAATCTGGGGGAGAGCCCTCGCGACACCAAGCTCCATGCCGGGACGGCGGCCCCGGCCGAGCCGGCGGCACAGACGTTCTGGGCGGCCTCGACTGCCGGGGGCGGCGATCGCAGCCTCGTCTGGAACGCGCAGAACGGCAGCTGGCGCGTCGTGCTCATGAACCTCGACGGCACAAGAGCCGTCGAGGCCGAGCTGCGCGTGGGCGCGGAGCTGCCGCACCTCTTCTGGATCGGTGTCGGTGTTCTCGCGGGCGGTGGCATCTTGCTCGCGCTGGGTACAGCTCTGATCTACGGCGGTGTCGGTCGCCGGTCGGAGCAGTCGATCCCGTGAGCCTCGACCGCGCAGCTGAGAAGGGCGGGCGACGACCCGCCCTTCTCGCCGGCACGATCTTCATTGCGCTGGCGGTGCTCGCCGGCGCCTGCGGCGGTGACGGCACCAACGCCGTGACACTGACGCGCGCGGACAGCGGCACCGCCGTTCAGGTCGCTCCGGCCCAGGTCATCACCCTGACGCTCGAGTCAAATCGGACAACGGGATTCCGCTGGCAGCTCGTCGGCAGACCTGACGCCGCGGTGCTGCGGCTCGTGTCGTCGGAGTATGTGGCGCCTGAAGGCGGGCTCGTCGGGGAGGGAGGCACCGAGGTCTGGACGTTCGAGTCCGTCTCCCGCGGAGCGACCTCGCTGGGGCTTGCCTACTCCAAGCCGTTCGAGCCGGACGCCGTTGCGGGCAAGTTCAACCTCACAATCACGGTGCAATAGACGCCGCTAGCCATAGCGATCGCCGGTGGCCAGGCGGAGACGGACAGTCCGCCGAGGGGGGCAACGGTTCGAGTCCGTCGAACGGCCTTGGCTTGTCACGAACTGCGGGTGAGGCGCCACGCCTCACGAGCTCCGAGACGGGGGCCGCTTCGGAGCAGGCCGTGGGCGTAGACGCGGCCGGCGAAGCGGACGAGCGCATAGATCGAGCCGAGGACGAGCACGACGGCGAGCGCGTGTTCCCAGAGCGGCACGCCGGCGAGCGCGCTGTGGGCGGGGAGGACGAGTGGCGCGGTCAGCGGGAAGACCGTGAGCGCGTGCGCCAGGGTGCTGCCGGGGTCGGCGGAGACGACGACGTAGCCGGCGAAGTAGGCGGCAACGAGCGTGTACGTCACTGGTTGTCCGGCGGTGTCCGCGCTCTGCTGCCGAGAGGCGAGCGCGCCCGCTGCGGCGTAGGCGACCGCGTAGAGCGCGAATCCGAGCGCAAACCACGGCACGACCAGCGCCAGGCTGCCGCCGAGTGCCGTCGGAGCGTCGAAGACGCCGGCGGCGAGCAGGGCGGCGGCCAGCCCGGCGACGAGCGCGAGCTGCGCGAGCCCGAGCAGCCCGATCCCGATCACCTTGCCGGCGAGCAGGTGGCTCGGCTGCACCGCCGACAGGATCAGCTCGACGACGCGGTTGTTCTTTTCCTCGACGACTCCGCTGATCACCCACTGCCCATACACGGCAAGGGACGTGAGCAGGAGCAGGGAAGCCAGTACCGCGACGAGGGTCGCGGCGTCGGTGGACTTGGCGTCAGGAGGTTCGAGCGTTGCAGTCGTCAGCTCCGGCGCCGGCGGCAGGTGGCGGCGGAGCGAGCGCACCGCTGCGTCCGTGACCGCGGCGAGCTTCGTGTCGACGTCTGCCCGGAAGACGATCCGGTCGTCGCCGAGGAGCAGGAGCGCGTCGACATCCCCTGCTCTGAGCGCCTTACGCCCGGCCGCCGGCGAATCGAGCACCCGCAGCCGCACGTTCGCGTCGAACGGCTTCGCCGCGCGCTCGAGAGCGGACTCGAGCCCAGGCGGCGCCGGCGCAGTCACCGCCACGCGGTACGTCTCCATTCGCGAAAGCGCCCCGTTCAGCGCGGTCGACCCGCCCACCAACAGGAGCATGACGAGCGTCGAGGCCAGAAACGCGCGGCTGCGCAGCCGCTCGCGAATCTCGCGCCCGGCGACGAGTGAGATCGTCCGCCGCCCGGTCATCGCCCGACCAGCTCCAGGAAGAGCTCCGCCAGGGAGGGCGGCCCGTAGCTGAATCCGATGACCCGTGCCTCCCGCTCCGCCACCTCGAGCACGTCCCTGGGGTCGACATCCTGGCCCGCGAGCAGCCGCAGCACGCCGTTGCGGCGTTCGACGAGCTCGACGCCCACGACAGCCGGTAGCCAGTCCGCCGCCGCCCCGTCCAGCTGGAGCTCGATCCGCCGCCGCTGCGAGCGACGGCGAAGCGCGTCCACGCTCCCGGTCGCGATGATGCGGCCGTGGTCGATGATCGCCACCTCCTCGCAGATGTCCTCGACGAGCTCCAGCTGATGACTCGAGAAGAGGACGGCCGCGCCGCGGGCCGCCTCGCCGCGCAGCACCTCGGCGAGCGTGCGCACGGCGACAGGGTCGAGCCCGGCGAACGGCTCGTCGAGCACGAGGAGCTCCGGGTGGTGGAGCAACGCCGCCGCGAGTTGCGCGCGCTGCTGGTTGCCGTGCGAGAGCTCTTCGACCTTCGCCCGGGCACGGTCGCCGAGGCCGAGCCGCTCGAGCCACTCTGACGCCGCGGCGCGTGCCGCGCTCGCGGTGAGCCCATGGAGACGGCCGAAGTACTCGAGCTGCTCGCCCACCGGCATCCGCGGGTAGAGACCGCGCTCTTCCGGCATGTAGCCGAAGCGCAGCCGCTCCGTCAGCCCGATCGGGCGGCCGTCCCAGAGCACCTCGCCGACGTCGAGTTGCACGAGCCCGAAGACCCCCCGCATCGCGGTTGTCTTCCCGGCGCCGTTCGGCCCGAGGAAGCCAAGCATCACCCCGCGCGCCACCGCGAACGAGCAGTCGTCGAGCGCCTGCACCGAACCGAACTGCTTGCTCAGGTGGCGGCAGCCGAGCCCGTCAACGCTCGCCGCTCCGTTCACGATGGCTGCGGCCGGACGCCCCGCGGCTTCCGTCCCGACACGTTCGTTCTCGACCACCGGCGTCACGAACACCCCTTCCACGCCCAGCACCGTCTGTGAATGTCGGGCTCCTTTCGGTGGTGAGCGGCTTTCCAGATGAGCGCGACCGTGCCGGCCGAGAGGCCCGCCAGCAGGAGTGCGCCGGTTCGTGCGGGTGCCGGCGTGGTGCGTAGCACGAGTGGTTTGAGGAGTGGTCGGGCGAGCCAGCCGACGCTCATCAGCAGGCCGGCGCCGGGGAAGCCGAGCTCGAGGTCGACGAAGGACATCAAACCGCCGCGTGCGGGGCCACCCTGTCCGGCGACGATGGCAGCGGCGAGGTGGGGGACACGATCGATGCCTTGGCCGGCCGGGGTTCCCGTGCCGCCGCGGGCGAGCAGATCTTTCATGGCCTGGCGGAGTGGTGGTGCCTGGCCCCAAAGGGCGTAGAACGCGACTCGGCCCTGGGCGTCGAGCAGATAGGCGGAGGCGGACAGTCCGCCGTAGGCGCGCTGGACGGTGCCGTCGAGGGCGTCGACGAGGACGGGCCAGACGATCTGTTCCTCCTCCTGGTAGCAGCGGGCGTCGTCGAGTTTCTCGGTGTAGGAGCGGTAGCCGCCGTGGCGCTCCCCGGGGTGGGCTTGGCGGACGACGACGTCGAGGAACTGGATCTGGTCGCCGTAGAGGCCGTGGAGCTCTCTGAGCGGCAGAACTCCGCCGCGGGTCAGCGGTCAGGTGTAGCTGACGAGGTGGATCAGAACGGGCCGGCCACGCAGGTCGCGCAGCCGGACACGGTCGCCGTGGGTGGACTCGAGCTCGAAGTCTGGCGCCTCATGTCCGGGCAGCACGCCGTCGGTGCGCGCGGTTCGCAGCAGTTCCGCTGCCATGTGGCGCAGGCGGAAGTGGCGGAGGTTGTAGTCGTGAGGCGGATCGAGGCGCTCAACCAGCCCCTTGCTGAACTTTGAGATTCGGCCTGCTGTATCGGTGTCCATCTCGGGCCTCCGTGATCGCAAGGATCGGGGAACGACAGTCATGCCGACGTGCGGCCGCTGCCGAGGGTGTGGATGCTGGTCTTGGCGACGCGTTTGGCGAGCGCCATGATCGTCAGGCTTGGCGGGTTGCCGAGGGCGCGGGGGAGCAGGGTGGCGTCGGCGACGTAGACGTTGGGTGGGAGTCGTTCATCGTGCAGCGACTCGGCTTCGCGCTCGCCGAGCGGCAGCATGCCGCCGGGATGGCCGGCGTTCAACGTCCCGAGGAAGGTGTGCTCGGGGCGGATACCGAGCTGCTCGAGGATGGTGCGGCAGAGGCGCACGCCGTCATCGAGGCGCCGCTTGTCCTCGTCGGTGAGGTCTTTGCGGATCCGGCCGTTGTCGAGGCTGCCGGCGCTCGAGTCGGCGATCTTGACCATCAGGGAGACGAGGTCGGTGGCGGGGTGGCGCCAGGAGCGGTTGAAAAAGAAGCTCAGGTAGTCGAAGTAGGGGGACACGATGTAGCCGTCGCGCTGGACGATGAAGGGCATCGAGACTTCATGGCAGTGGGCGCTGCCGGGTTGCCTGGCGGCGACGCAGAGCACGGGATCGACGGCGAGGCGCGGCTCGCAGGCGATGCCAGATCGCTGGAGGATGGCCGGGGTACCGAGTCCACCGGCGGCGAGGACGACGAGGTCGGCGGGGAGGAAGCGGCGGTGGCTGCCGGCGCGCGCTTCGACGCCGATCGCTCGTCCGTGCTGGATGACAAGTCGCTCGACGCGGCATCCCTGGATGAGGCGTGCTCCCTGGGCGACGGCCTGGTCGACGAAGCGGCGGCTGTCCCACTTGACGCCGAGGGGGCAGCCGAGGACGCAGCGGCCGCAGTGCGCGCACCGCTCATGGACACCCATCTTCGGCGTCGGCTGCGGCTGAAGCCGGAGGTCGTGGCAGGCGGCGAAGAGCTCTCTCGTGGCGTCGTGCCAGCCGCGCTGGTGCGCGGTTGTGATCGCGATCTCCAGGGCGAGTTCGTCGAACTCGCGATCGAGATCGATCCCGATCGCCTTCAGGTCGGCGTCCATGCGCACCGCGTTGCCGGTCGCGATCGTCGTCGTTCCGCCGACGGTGGCTCCGTTGACGAGCACCATGCCGCCGGTGGCCTTGCGCACCTGCATGGCCGGGAAGAAGAAGCTGATCTCGCGCTCGTCGATCAGGAGTTGCGTCTTGCGCAGACGCTCCAGCCGCGGGAGCGGCCAGCGGAAGGGCCGGAACTCCTTCCCGGCCTCGACGATGCTCACATCGAGCAGACCCTGAAGCTCCTTGGCGACGACGGCACCTCCGGCTCCGCTGCCGACGACGAGTGCGGTGGTCATCGGGCGGCCTCGTGTTCCTGGAGGCCGGCCCGGCAGGCGTCGCAGCCGTCGGTCATACGTTCGTAGAACTCGAGTCGACCGCCGCCCGAGAGCCCGTCGAAGAGCCCCTCGTCGAGGGCCGAGATCAGCCGGCAGACGCTGCCGGTATAGAAGTCGGCGAAGTAGCAGCGGCTGATCGTGATCGCTCCGTGCGCGCCAGGCTCGAGATCGATGCCGACGATCCGGTAGAGCGCTTGGCCGGCGAGCAAAGCCTCCTCCATGCCGGTGATCCTGAGGCCGCGCCGCAGCCGTGCCCCGAGCCGTCGCGCGTTCTCGTGCAGGCGGGCGCGGACGTCGTCGAGGTCGTCGCGGGAGCGCAGGCAGCGCTCGGCCTCGTCGCGCGTGAAGCCGGCGTAGCGGCGCAGGCGCTCCTCGTAGGCGAGGCCGCGCAGGTCGGGAGGCGGGCGGTCGAACGCGTCTGCGGTTGCGATGAACAGCTGCGCGAGCACACGGCTCTTGACCCCGGCGGGAAGCGGAAGCCCGAGCACCCGCAGCAGCAATGTCAACGCACCGCTCCTTCCGGGTGGGCCCGGGAACCCGAGTCGAGCTCGGCGTGTCCGACGTGGACGACCGGACTGGGCGGCGTGGTCTCTTCGTATAGCGATGCGATGACGTCCGCGAACCTCGCCGTCACCGCCTGTCGCCGGAGCTTGAGGTTCGCGGTCAGGTCGCCGCGCTCGGTGGAGAGGTCGTTCTCGCAGCACCGCCCAGCGCTTCACCTGCTCGGGGTGCGAGAGGCCGCGGTTGACCTCGTCGATCGCGAGGTCGAGTGCTCCGAGCTGCGAGCGGTCCGCGCGGTCGAGCCAGACGAGCGCGCCGCAGAAGGGCCGCCCTTCGCCGACGAGCATCGCCTCGGCTACGCCGGGCACCGTCCTCAGCTTCTGCTCGACCTTGGCCGGCTGCACCTTCTTGCCGTAGGCGGTCGCGATTAGCTCCTTCTTGCGTCCTGACACGACGAGATGACCCTCGGTGGTGAGCCGGCCGAGATCGCCGGTGAGGAGCCAGTCGCCGCGGAACGGCTGCTCGATGGCGTCGCCGAAGTACCCGGCCATGACCTGCGGGCCACGCACGAGCACCTCGCCGTCCTCGGCGATCGACACCTCGGTCGCGGGGAGCGGCGGCCCGACCGTGTCGGTGCGGTTCGCGCCGGGCCGGTTGAGGGTGACGAGAGGCGCTTCGGTCAGCCCGAAGGCGTTGTGCACCTCGACGCCAAGCTCGCGGAGATCGCGGAGAAGCTTCGGCTGCGAGGGGGCAGAGCCCGCGATCAGCATCGCGCACCGGTCGAGCCCCGCGCGGCGCAGGAAGCCCGACCGAACAAGCGGCCGCAGGATGCGTCGCCAGGGGCCTGCGGCATGCAGGTAGCGGCGGCCAGGCCCGCTGCGGGCAAGCGCGGACCACGCCTTCTCGTAGAAGCGGGGGACGCAGAAGAAGACCGTGGGGCGCGCGCGCCGCAGCGCCGGCTCGAGATCCTGGAAGTCCTCGAGAAAGTACAAGTCGACGGGGGCGGGGAGGTAGTAGGCCGAGTAGGTGGCGAGGATGACCCTCGACGACATGGTTCATCGGGAGGAACGAGAGGTAGCGCGCGTGATCGCTGCGCGCCTTCCAGGGAATGAGCGACGCCATCGTCTCGGCCAGCCAGCGGAGGTGTGCGTGGTGGAAGACCACCCCCTTGGGTGGCCCGGTGGTGCCCGACGTGTGGCGGATCGTGGCGATGGCGTCGAACCCCACCCGCGCGGACGGCTCGGCGTCGCGGCGCTCGTCGAGAGCGACGAAGTCGTCCCACGCGATGACGGGACGCTCGCAGTCCCGCCGGCGGTCGCCCCGGGCAGAAGGACACCGTCGGCAGATCCGTACGAAGCTCATCGAGCCGCTCGAGCAGACGGCGCGTACCGACGAGAAGCAGCCGGGCTCCGGTAGCGGCAAGGATCTCGTCGACGTCCGGTGGCGGGCTGGTGACGTAGAGCGGGACGCTGGCGGCACCGGCGAGGCCAAGGGCGATGTCGAGCGCGAGATAGCGGCTGCTGTTGCACCCGACGATCGCGACCCGGTCGCCGTCGCGGACGCCGAGCTGCCTGAGGGCGCCCAGGCAGGTCAGGACGTCGCCACGCACCTCGGCCCCGCTGCGCTTGCGGACCGCGCCGGCTTCGAGGTCGTAGACGGTGACGGGACGTGAATGGCTCGCCAGGCGGTGGAGCGCCTGCTCGTAGACGGTTCGCTCGGAGCGGTGCATGAAGCCGGCGTCGACGGCGTATTCGAGCAGGCGCGGCAGGAACGCACGCCAATCGAGCTCGTAGCGACCGAGCAACCGGTCGGTGTTCGCCCGGTCGAACCGCGGCGGCCCTTCGAGGTAGGGAGCGAGCCGCCGGTCGACACCGCGCGTGAGAATGCGTGCGAACGGCAGGAACAGCGGCCGCGGCAGCCGGAGAGCGTGACGGTCGCGAGCCCAAGCGCGTGCGAGCCCGGTCAGCTCGGCCACAGTCGGCAGAGCCTGCGTCGGCGCCGTCAGGTGGAAGGTCAGCCCGGCCGCGGCCGGCTCGAACAGAAGTCGCGCGACCGCGTCGGCAACGTAGTCGACCGGAACGATGTCGACCCTGGCGCGTCCGCGTCCGGGGATCAGGCGCAGCGCACCCGTCAGGTAGCGGCGCAGCGGGACGTAGACCGTGTTGAACGTCTTGATCTGCCCTGTCCGGGAGTCGCCCACGATCATCCCCGGCCGCACGACCGAGACCGGGAGCTCGCTGCCGGCGCTCCGGACGACCCGCTCGCCCTCGTACTTCGTACGCTCGTATCCGTTCGCGAACCCGCGCTCGGCCGCGAGCGAGCTCTCCGTGATCGCTCCGCGCCGCCGCCCGGCGACGTAGGCGGTCGACACATGCAGCAGACGCTCGACGCGGTGATCGCCCGCGGTGGCACGCACGAGCTCGACCACGTTCGCCGTGCCCTCGACGTTCGTCCGTCTCAGCTCCTCGACCGGCGCGTCGACCCGCAGGTCGGCCGCCGTGTGGACGACATGGGTGACACGGCGAACCAGACCTTGGTAGGCGTCGGGGGCAAGTCCGAGCCGCGCGGCCGAGACGTCCCCCGCCAACGGCTCCACCCGCCCGCCGAGCTCCTGCACGAGCTCCGGCCAGTCCCACCACGCCCGGGCGAGGCGCCACGCCGCCTCCTCATCGTTGCTGCCGCGGACGAGGGCAACGAGGTGCAGGTCGGGCCGCGCGAGCAGGCGCCTTGCGATCTGCGTGCCGAGGAAGCCGGTGGCGCCCGTGAGGAAGACGGTGGTGGTCATCGCTCGACCGGCCAGCCGCGCTCGGCGAAGAACTCCCGGAGCAGTCCGGGATTTCGCTTCGCCCGCGCAAGCTCCTCCGCGTAGCCACGACGCAGCGCCTCCGTTGTTGTCGCGGGCGCCCCGAGCAGGAGCCGGACGTCCTCAGCGACGGCCTCGACCAGGTTCTGCTCGCCTGCGGGATGGAACAGGTGGGACAGCCCGAGCTCGTCGTACAGCGTCCGCAGGCGCAGGTCATGACCGACGGCGACCTGCGGTGTCTGAGCGGCGAGAGAGAGGATGCTCGCGTGGTAGCGGGACGTGACGAGCGCGTCGAGGCTGCGTAGCAGCACGGTCATCTTCGAGGCGTTCACCGAGCGGGACGAGTACACCCGCGCGCGGGTCGCGTTCGCGAGCCGGCGCTCGACCGCATGGGCGAGGGGCTCGTCGAGCTGCTCCATGCAGATCAGAGCAACGGCACGGTCGTGCTCGGCGACGATCCGATCCACGAGCGTCGCATACGTGACGGCGAGCGCCTCGCTTGCCCGGCGGCGCTCCCGGGAGCGAGAGAAGTAGTAGGGCCAGCGGTAGCAGTCGGCCGAACGACCCCACGGCCGCACCACGACCGGAAACAGATGGAAATCGACAAGCGCGAGCCCGACAACGCCCGAGGCGGCGCCCTCGGGCCAGTCCTGCTCGAGCCAGCCCGCGTCCGCGGGGTCGGGCGCGAACCTGAGCGCGTTGTCGGCCGTGACCTCGATCGGCGCCGTCACGCCCAAGGACCGCAGCCGATTCGCTGCCCCGGCCGATCGCGTGACGATCAGATCGGTCTCGCTCGCCAGTCGCCGCGTCAGCCGCCGGTCGAAGCTCGACATCTCGCCCGCGTCGACCGCATACGCCAGGCAGGGCTTGCCAAGCCTGTGGGCACACCGCGTCGCCCACAGGAAGTACCAGAGCAGCGCCGGCGTCCACGTATCCATGTACGAACTACCCTCGACCAGCAACGTCACGTCGTTCTTCGCGACGAGGTCCCGCACCCGACGAAAGAAGATCGTGGGCACCGGCGTGATCGCCAGACCTGGGCCCTCCTGGACGTAGCGTCGAAGGTTCGCAGCGTTCAACGTCGGCACGGTGATGCGAACATCCGGCCCCAGCACCTCGCGCAGATCCGCGATATCCGTCAGCAGCAACGCCTCGGCGCCGGTGTTGTTCGCACCGTTGTAGCCGACCGCCAGCACGCTGGGCGCCCGACCACCGGACGGCGGAACAGACGTGGCGTCAACTCTCAAGGCCGTCGCCTCCATCACTCGAACCCCGCCCGGCACTTCTCTGCTCACCATTGCTCATGTGCAGGTTCCGATCTCCGCGGGAGCGTCGCCGGCAGCTACCGCGATCTCGTCGATGACCTCCGTTGCGCACTCGCGGTCCGGCGTGGCGCCCTTCTCGTTCGACGCTTCCCGTGCTCGGTGGTCCAGTGCCGGACTCCTTCCCGGGGACTCCAGACGGAACTCTCGACGGTCAGCGAAGCGCGGTCATCAGTGCGAGCCACGTTGCCACGACGTACTTTCCGCGGTGGACAGGGAAGGGCTGCCTTCGCTCTGCCAGACCGCCACCGCGGACCTCAACGTGCTGCCCACGCGCCCCGCCAGTGCCGCCGGATGCACCAACCGCAGGCTGACAACCCCGGGCCAACGAGCCGGCGCCGACAACTCCGGGCGCAACCCGCAGGCCGCCTCCATCCGCCTGACGGTCTCGAGAAAACGTCGTCAGCCTGGGAGGGCGATTCGCCGCAACGTTCTCTGCCCGGCTCCGGGGGCGGCCCCGTGACGGCGGAATTACGCACTTGGCCACGGCGGAATCCGTCGGCGCGCCGATGTCACGTCGCGAGGCGGCGACGATGCTGCCGGCGCCGATCGTCTGATCGGACCTGGCGGAGTGGAGGCGAGGCGACCGATGCGAGAACACGAGTACTGGCAGAGCACGGCGACGGCCGAGGTGTTCGCCGTTCGTCTAGACGACGGAATGGTCAGCGGCGTCTGCGGGCCGCTCGCCCGGAGCGAGACCGAGCCGAGCTTTCTGCCCGCGTTCGATTACGACGCTGAGCGCGCGCCGTGGTACGAGCAGCATCGCGAGGAGTTCGCCCTCGCGACCTTCCTCCCGGTCCCGGGCGGGCCTGCGCCGCGCGAGGCGCTCGAGCGGTTCACCGTCGCGGCGGCGATGCATCCCGGAGTGATCACGTGCCTCGCGCAGACGCCTCTCCGCCACGTGGCGCGCATGATGGCCACGGCGCACATCCACGCCGTCGTCGTCTGGGGCGACGAGGAGGACGACTCGCAGGGGATCTGGGGGATCATCTCCGATCTCGACGTCGTCGCCGCGGCTGCCCGCGGCGATCTGCGCGCCGGCTCGGCTCTCGGCAGCGCGCAGACGCCTGTGGTCACGATCCGGGAAGACGCGTCGCTCGCGCAGGCGGCGCAATCGATGAACCAGCATGGGGTCTCGCACCTCGTCGTTCTCGCCGTCGCTCGCGAGCGGCCTGTGGGCGTGATCTCGACGCTCGACCTCGCCCGGGTGATCGGTGAGCAGGGTGTCCTGACGTGACCCGCGCGTTGCGCTCGCGTTTACGACGTCCCTGGAGCGTGGGGACATCGGCGCTCCATGCGCCCACACGCTCAACCTGGCGCGGATGGCCGAGCTCCTGCACGACCCTTGAGACCGGGGGCATGGGGCTCGTGGGAAAGCCGCTACGGCGGTGCACGAAACCCCGATTCACCGCGCAGCGATACCTGGCCTGATGAAGGTGAGGTTCGTTCGAGTAGAGGAGGGCTGCGATGACCGCCGCCGAGCAACCGCCGACTAGCCCCAACCGCTCGCACATCGACCTCACATCCCGGGAGTTCGAGCGCCGGCTTGCCGCCCACGGGCACAGCCCGGAAGAGATCCACCACCTCTGGGACGAGCTCGCGGCGATGGAGCCGGAGTCTCCGCCGCCGGCGCGACTGCTCGGCCTCGGGCCGGTCATCGCCGTGTACCTCGGCCTTCTCCTCGTCGTCGCCGCGTCGGTCTCCCTCATCGCCATCTACTGGCACAGCCTCGGTGCGTGGGGTGTGCTCGCGCTCGCCGTCACCTACCTGATCGGATACCTCGTTGCGAGCGAGATCCTGCGCCGCCGCGACCTCGCCCTGCCGGCCGACGTGTTGGAAGCGGTTACCCTCGCGTGGGTCGGCCTCGCCACCTACGCCGTCCAGGAGCTGGCGGGTGTGTGGCCCGAGGGCGCCAGCGACCTCGGCCGTATTCATGTCGGGCAGACCACGATCGCCGTCGTCGGCCTCGCGGCCGCGCTGCTGCTCCTGGCTCTTCGCCCCGAGCCGCTGCTCCTCGTGCCGCTCGCGCTCGCGACCGGCGTGCTTGCGGTCGACCTGGCCGAGCTCGTCTTCGGCAAGGGGATCGACGATCTCAGCGATCGCCAGCGCGGCGTCTTCCTCCTGCCGCTCGGGCTGGCCTGGATCGCAATCGGGCTCTGGCTCGATGTCACCCGCCGGCGCGGCTTCGCGACGTGGGCTCACTGGGCCGCGCTCTTCCTCACGAGCGCGGCCGTCGTCTCGATGGTGCCGAAGACGGTGCCGGGCTTCGCCGTGATCGGCGTGCTCGGCGCCGTCGCGCTGTTCTTCTCCGCCTTCGTACGGCACTGGAGCTTCACCGTGATCGGTGCGTTGGGCGTGCTCATGGCCACGGCGTCCGCGATGGGCCTGCTCGGAGGGATCGCTCCCCTCGTGATCGCAGTCGTCGGGCTCGCACTGATTTTCGTCGGGCTGCGCTGGGCGAGGTGGCGTGAGTCGATCCGGAGTGCCGTGCTCGCGCGGATGCCGGAGGCAGCGCGCACCTTCATGACGCGGCTCGCCCCGTAGGGGCGCGGGATCATGCGCGCACGTGAGATGGGCGTGCTGGAGACCGCTGAGCGGTCTGGATCGTGGCCCCTTCCGGCACAGACCGGCTACGTAGTTGCCCGTACGGCCTCTCGCGGGACACCCGATGACACCGCTGCGCCATGGAGGCACGCTGACGTCACAGGAGGTGCCTGGTGCGCAGGACGCAAATCGTCATCCTCGGTGGCGGTACCGGCGGAACGATGACCGCCAACCGGCTGAGGCGCCGCTTCACCGAGAGCAGTGTCGACATCCACGTCGTCGATCGCGACGACCGGCACGTCTATCAGCCGGGGCTGTTGTTCGTTCCCTTCGGCCTCTCGTCCGTCGAAGAGATCGTTCGGGCGCGCCGGCGCCAGTTGCGTCACGGCGTCGTCTTCCACGAGAACGAGGTCGAGTCCGTATGGATCGAGCGCGACGAGGTGCTGCTCGACGACGCCACGGTTCTCCCGTACGACGTGCTCGTGATCGCCACCGGCGTGCAGCTCCAGCCGGAGGAGACCGACGGGCTCACGGGGCCAGGGTGGAACGAGCGCGCGTTCACGTTCTACACCCCTGAAGGAGCCGAATCGCTCCGGCGAGCGCTCGAGGCGTTCGACGGCGGACGCCTCGTCGTGAACCTGGTCGACATGCCCATCAAATGTCCCGTCGCACCGCTCGAGTTCACGTTCCTGGCCGACTGGCACCTGCGCGAACGCGGCTTGAGGGCGCGGACCGAACTCGTCTACGCCACGCCGCTCGACGGTGCCTTCACCAAGCCGACCGCCTCCGAGCAGCTCGGCTTCCTGCTCGACGACAAGGAGATCGAGCTCGTCACCGAGTTCAACACCGGCGAGGTCGACGGGGTCGGCGGCACGCTGACCTCCTATGACGGCAGGTCTCTCGACTTCGACCTCCTGGTCACGGTTCCCGTCCACGGCGGCGCCCCGTACGTCGCACGTTCGCCCGGGCTCGGGGATGCGCTCGGCTTCGTTCCCACCGACAAGCGTACGCTGCGCTCGACGGCCAGGCAGAACGTGTTCGCGCTGGGCGACGCAACCGATCTGCCGACCTCGAAGGCGGGCTCCGTGACCCACTTCGAAGCGGAGGTGCTGTGCGAGAACATCTCGCACTACCTCGGCGGGGCGGATCTCGAGGCCGGCTACGACGGGCACGCCAACTGCTTCATCGAGACGGGGTTCCACAAGGCGCTCCTGATCGACTTCAACTACGACACCGAGCCGCTGCCAGGCCACTTCCCGTCGGCGTTCGGTCTGCCGCTTCTGCGCGAATCACGACTCAACCATCTCGGCAAGCTCGCCTTCCAGTGGGTCTACTGGCACGCCCTCCTGCCCGGTCGCGAGATTCCGGGCCTCGGGCCGACGATGCCGCACGCCGGGAAAAAGCCTGCCGCCGCCCACGCCTGAGAGAGGAGAACGAGCAGATGACCATGACCCTGATCGCCGAGACTCCGGTCAACGTCGACGCCGAGGGGTTCCTGACCGATCCCGAGCAGTGGAACGAACGCATCGCCGAAGCGATCGCGTCCGAGAACGCCGTCCCCGAGCTGACCGAGCGGCACTGGCTCGTGGTGCGCTTCATGCGTGATCGCTATCTCTCCACCGGTAACGCTCCCTCGATCCGCGCGCTCGGCAAGGAGTCCGGCGTCCCCATCAAGGAGCTGTATCAGCTCTTCCCGAAGGGGCCGGCCAAGCTCGCCGCCAAGATCGGCGGCATCCCCAAGCCCAAAGGCTGCATCTAATGCGGTGTCTCCTAACGGTTCACCCGGAACTGCAAGACGCGATCACCGGCCACGGAGTGGCCCTCCGCGGAGCGGAGCCTGATCGCCACAGAAACAGCCGGCCGCTCCGCGGCCGACCCCAAAAAGCTAGTGCGGCACCCACAACACCAAGGAGAGGTACAGGTCAAACGTTTGGAGGGGCCGCACGAGAAGGAGCCTCGTCATGACCGAGCTGCTCGACCACCCTCAGACCGTCAAGCCGGAGCCCAGCACCATCGACAAGGTGGCGATCGTCATCTCCAGGGGCTCTCTGGAAGGCGTCTACCCGGGGCTGATCATGGCCAACGGCGCCCGCATGGAGGGCATCGAGGCCGATGTCTTCTTCACGTTCTTCGGCCTCGACGCGGTCCGCACCAACCGCTACGCGAAGCTCAAGGTCTCGACCGTCGGCAACCCCGGCCTGCACATGCCGACCTGGATCGGAGCGATCCCCGGCTTCTCTGCCCTCGCCACACGGATGATGCAGCGACAGATGGAGAAGATCGACATCCCGCCCGTCCCGGAGTTCGTCGAGCTCCTCGCCGATTCCGGCGCGCACCTCTACGCGTGCAAGGCGACCGTCGACATGTTCGGGCTGACCATGGGCGACTTCGTGCCTCAGGTGGACGAGATCATCACCGTCGGCGAGTTCTACGAGAAGGCCGCAGGGGGCCAGATCATCTTCACGTAGCGACCCGGTGGTGGCGAGCCGCGACGAGCGCGCCGGCGTCGAGCCGGCCGGCCAGCGACCAGCGTCACGCAACCCGCTCACGCCCCTCGACGGCGCCCGCGGAACCGCAGAGATGCTCGGGTCAGCGAGACTCCTCGTCGTCAAGAACGAAAGCCGTCACACCATCTACGGCTTGGGGAACCAATGCGCCGATGGGTACATCGACCGCTACCTCCTGACGGGCGAGCTTCCCAGGCGTGGTGCAACGTGTGACGGACTCCCGTTGCCCACACCCAGCGAGGCGGCAGCCTCAGGCGCGGCCAGTCCTCAAGCGAGTACCGGCGTCGGCTACGAGGTCGAGATCTACAGCCTCGACGGAGGAGCGCTCGTCGCCGATCAGTGGTCGGATCCATGCGACGAGTCAGGCTATTCGGCACATGAACATTTTTGTCACTCGTCGCCGATCAGTGGTCGGATCCATGCGACGAGTCAGGCTATTCGGCACACGACATCCTGAGCCTCGGCTTCATCGCCTCGCCGAAGCATGCGGCCCTGGTCGAGCAGAGCAAGCCGCTCGCCGACCTCGACCCGGCGGACTACGACGCGATCTTCCTGGTTGGCGGTCAGCGCCGATGTCACCTCTCGACACCCCTCCGAGATCTCCCCTTCTACGAGCCCCCCTCCTCCCCAACTCGTGGACCGGGTTCGGCAGACAGCGAAGAGGACTTCGCCGACGCGTTCGTCGGGCAGCGGATCCAGCCGTTCCGGATCGAGGGGGAGGCCAAGAAGCTCCAGGACACCAACTTCGTCGTCAGCGGCAGGTTCAAACCGTTCGCCGTCCGCGACGGGCTCCTCGTCACAGGGCGGCAGCAGTACTCGGGCGGCCCAGCCGCGAAGCTAAGCCTCAGGCGCGGCCAGTCCTCAAGCGAGTACTGGCGAGTCGCCCCGCAGTCGGTTCGAGCGCTTCGCCCGAACTCGAGCGCCCGGCCTGACAGTCCACTAGCCCGTATGGAGCTGCCGGCGCCTCGCTCGTACGTGGGCGAGGTTGCCCTCGGGATGGGCCCGCCGTTCCCGTCCGGCCCTCGGCTCGGAGGCAGCCAGCGCCGGACGCTCACCGATCGTTGGTCCCGAGAAGGGTCGCTGCCCTGATAGAATCCGCTGATCCGTTCCTCACGCCGAGGTACGCGTGCCTACTCCGTCGGAGCAGCCTGAGAAGTCGGCTACGCAAGGTTCCTCTCAGCGGGCAGGCTCGGTTCGTTCGGCTCGCCGTGGAGGTGGGGATTGGCCGTGATCTTGGAGAGGTCCGTGGTGAAGCCTCATCTCGGTAAGAGCGCCGTCCGACCCAGCACGTTGGGGCCGTGGCCCCGACCGATGACGGTCAGCGAACGGTCGTCGCCGTGACCCGCTTGGACGTCGACGAGACGCAGCATCTGCGCGTCCTGATTGCGAACGAGAGGCGTGACCGGCTCGAGCTTCTGGCTCAGGTCGTGATCGGGCTCGGGCACGACGTGATCGCGCGCGAGATCTACGTCAAGGATGCGAGACGACGATGGCGGTCGCCAGCATCCGGAAGTGCCACCGTCGGCCTCGGGCTCTCATCCGACCACGCTCTCGAGCTGATCGCCGAGATCGTGCGGGAAGCTTCGTGTCCCGTGATCGCGCTACTGCACGCTAACGATCCGGCGTACATCCACGAAGCGGCCAAGCGCGGCATCTTCGCGTACATCATCGACGGCACCCCCGACGAGCTCCAGAGCGCGATCGACATCACCCTCCAGCGCTTTTCCGAGTATCAGAGCCTGCAGGGGGCCTTCGGGCGTCGCGCCCTGATCGAGCAGGCGAAGGGGATCCTGATGGCGCGCCACTCGATCCGCGGCCGCACGGCGTTCGAGCGGCTGCGCGACCACTCGCAGCACAACGGGCGCAAGCTCAGTGACGTCGCCGCCGCCGTGGTTGAAAGCCACACCCTCCTGCTGCCGGCCGCACCTGTCGCGGTCTCGCCCCCGTTGGGCCCCTGAGCTGCCCCGGGCGCGACCCGTTGCCGCCCTCGGCGAGGATGTGTCGCTCGTGGCCGAGACTGTCTGCGCGGGATGTTCTGCTAGAATGTTCTACGTAGAGGTGTCTGCGTCTTCGCAGATGCCCGGGGTTTCAGCTCGTGTGACCCCCTTCCACCGCCCGTAGCCCCCGGTCGGATTTTGTCGGCAACAGCTTGTTGGCCGGACATTCCGAAGGGATCTCTCATGAAGCGTATGGCACCAGGTAGGCGGCTACACGGCCGAATGGCGGTCGCGGCGCTGGCTCTGGTCGGACTCGCGACTCTGGTAGGCGCCGGCTCGGCGACGACCCGTGCCGCACCAACCAACACGACCGAGCCCCGGATCAACGGTAGGGCAGTGGTCGGCTCGACGCTGACGGCGACCACGGGTACCTTCACGGGCTCTCCGAACTCTTATGGCTTCCAGTGGACGCGCTGCCCCGCCCTGGGAGGTGAGGCCGACGCGTCCGACTGCGCCGCGATCGGAGGCGCCACGACGAACAGCTACGTGCCCGGCACCGCAGATGTCGGTAAACGGTTGCGCGTGAGGGTCACGGCAACCAACGGCGATGGCCCGGTGACCGACGCCTCCAACGCGACTGCGGTGGTAACGGCCGTCGGCGCGCTGCCGAGGAACACAGTCAACTGAAGATCGGCGGGACGGCACTGGTGGGTTCGACGCTCACGGCGACGACTGGAACGTGGACGGGTTCCCCGAGCTCCTATCGGCTCCGCTGGACGCGCTGTCCGGCGTCGGGGAGCGCCCCTGACGCCTCCGACTGCGCCACCATCAGCAGCGCCACGACGAACAGCTACGTGCCCGGCACCGCAGATGTCGGTGAACGGTTGCGCGTGCGGGTAACCGCAACGAACGCCACTGGGTCGACGACCGTTGCCTCCAACGCTACGGCCCTCGTCAGAGCGGCCGCCGCGAAGCCTCCGCCGCCGGTGTCGAACGGGTGTGCGAAGACGGGTGGGACGGTGCCGGTCGGTGGTGTTTCGGCGCCTGCGCGGTTGACGATCGATCAGACGCAGATCAGTCCGAGCACGGTCAGCTTCGGTACTCGTTCCCTGGTCGGGCGCTTCCACGTCTCGGCGTGTGGCGGCTCGGTCGAGGGTGCTCTCGTCTATGTGACGGCGGTGCCGTATGGCCAGTTCGCCAGGGCCAACGAGCAGGCGACCGGTGCGGACGGCTGGGCGACCCTGCAGTCACGGCGCTGGGCCGGTTGCGGTGATCGGGGCGGGAAGACCTCGGCCGCACGCTCGGGGGCAAGTGGGCTGCGGCCGGCCACGAGGTCGTGTCGGGCGTCCGCTCCCCGGGCGCCCGGGTGGTGATGATCGCCGACGCGGCGGCGGGCCGCTCGCCGGCAAGGGCATCTCCTCCCGCCGGCTCGTCTCCTTCCACGTCTCGCCAGGGCAATAGCCATACCGGGCGCCGGGTATCCGACCCGGCGTCCCACATCTGCCAGGACACGATCCACACCGAAAGAGAGGTTGGGAATGACTGCGTTCGCCGTTCTCGGGGCACCGCAATGGCTCTCCGTCGTCATCGTGATCGGTCCGTGACGAACGACATCCAGGCGCGTCATCTAGTGCGGCACCTCGTAACGTTCGACCTGGAACTCCCGTTGGTGTTGTGGGAAGCCCCACAGCGCTACGAGCTCGCCCACGGCGCCATCCGGTTGCGGGCGCTCACACGCTGCCCAGGTTGCTCCCTCCTGGGAATGGCGGGTAGCCAGTGAATTGAATGAACTGATCAGGGGGGCTCCGTAGCTCACCGCACCACGACGCGTGCTTGCCCGGATGCACGAGAGGCGCTCGGCGGAGAACCTGGACTCAGGAGGTGGTTGTCATGCAAGTTACGACGGTAGGGCCATCGGTTGCACTCGAGGGTGAGTTGGCGCCGCACCTGAGCCGCTGGCTGTGGCTCGTCAAGTGGCTCCTGGCCATCCCTCATTTCATCGTGCTGTTCTTCCTCTGGGTTGCCTTCTCCGTGCTGACGGTGATCGCGTTCTTCGCGGTGTTGTTCACGGGGCGCTACCCGCGGGGGATCTTCGATTTCAACGTGGGAGTGCTGCGCTGGTCGTGGCGCGTTTCCTTCTACACCTTCGGCGCCCTGGGCACCGACACGTATCCGCCGTTCACCCTCAGTGACGTGCCCGAGTACCCGGCGCGGCTCGAGATCGAGTACCCGGAGAACCTGCGCCGCGGCCTCCCTCTCATCGGGTGGTGGCTCCTCGGCGTTCCGCAGTTTTGTATCGCGGGCATCTTCGCGTCGGCCGGATCGGGGCCCGGGCTCGTCGGCATCCTCGTTCTGGTCGCCGGCGTCGTGCTGCTGTTCAGGGATCGGTACCCGAAGGAGATCTTCGACCTCGTGCTCGGCCTCGACCGTTGGGTGCTGCGCGTCGTCGCCTACGCGGCGTTCATGACTCGTGAGTACCCGCCGTTCAGGCTCGATGCCGGCCCGCACGAGCCGCACTTCGACCTGAAGAACGAGTAGACCGCGCGTGCACTCGGCCCGCGGGCCACGATGACGTAGCTGCGCGTCCTGGAGGCTACCGGCGCGACGTCACCGCGACACAGTCGGAGATCGACGCGCGGCTGGGCGTTCCGATCGCAATCGGGTCGAGGGTGGCGGTCGAGTCCTGGACCTGCATGGCAACGAGGGACAGCCCATCACGCTCATGGGCTGCCTGCGGACGCGTTGGTGAGGGGTCAGTTCATGACCTCGAAGCGCATCTCGAAGTCCACCGGGGTGGCAACGAGGTTGTGGACGGTGACCCAGTAGGTGAGCGCGCCGGCCGAGGCACGTTGCACCTGCACCGACCATTCCAGCTGCGGGGCACCTGGGCCGGGAGTCGTCGGAATCACGGTCCACACCACGTGCTCGGTGGGCGACCAGGAGTGGGTGAACCAGCGTCCCGTCGCACCCGCGGCGATGGTTCCGCTGAATTGTGTCCCTACCCTCATTGCTGCTCCTGTCCCGCGCGGGCCGTGCTCACACCCGCGCGACGATCTCGTAGCGACCCTCCAGATCCAGCGAGGAATCGGTCAGGTTGGTGATTTCCAGCCAGTACGTCAGGCGCTCGCGGCTGCTGCGCTCCACCTTCACCCGCCACTGCAGGCCCGGTCCGCTGCTCACGGGGGAGGTGGGGACGACGGTCCAGATCACGTGCCAGCAGACCGGCCAGTTGTAGGTGAAGTAGCGGGTGGTCCCGCGGGCGGCAAGCGTGCCGCGGAACTGCGTGCCCGTGACCGGCCCCGAGAACTTCGGCAGGTGCGGACTCAGCTTGCGCTTGATGGCCTCGCGACAGACCACGCAGAACGGTCGTCCGAGGATCCGCATCGCGCATTCGTACTCCGCGTGAAAGATGCCGCAGTTGGCTCGCTTGCCGCCTGCGAAGAGACCGATCGTGCCCGCGGGGACCGGGCTCGGGGCGGTGCTGACGACGGCGCAGTTGGGATTGGTGAGCGTGGGGACGGCGGTGCCCGCGGCGATCCGGGAGGCCCACTTGGTCGTGGCCCGGTTGGTGTCCGCGGTGACGTTAGGCTCGGGTGGCTCGCTACCGGTGTAGGTGTTGACGTTCTCGCCGTACTCGTCGGCCAGGGTGAACGCCGTGTGCCCCAACTCGTGAATACCGATCTCGCTGGCGCGCGGGTCGGTGGAGAACCACGCTGCGCGACCGCCCGCTCCGCCGTACTGCGGGTCGTTGACGATGACGATCGTCGCGGACACCTGGGGCAGGGCGTCCCTGGCGGTCTTGATCGCCAGATCCTCGTCGCCGTAGAGAAGTCGGGTTGTCCCGTCCTTGCAGAAGGAGGCGTCAAAGTAGGTTCTGGCGCTCGTGCCACTGCCAGCGATGCCGTCCGCGCAGGTGGCCGGGTGATCGGCACCGCTCTCGATCGACGACACGTCCACCCTGTGGACGTTCAGGGCACACCACATCTGAGTGAACGGTTGGGTCGCGAACAGCTTGTTGACGAAGGCCTCGGCATCGAGATGGAAACGGTTGAGCTCGGCGGCCCTGTAGCCCTCGGAGAGGATGAGCAGGTTCCAGCGGGAGGCGTTGGGCCCGTGATCGACGATCTTCGTCGTGCTCACGACCGCGCCGTCGGCGGTGCCCATCAGGCGTCCTCGGGCTCGCGGTCCAGGGGCTCGGTCAGCAGGGCTACGGCCTCACCGGCCGCGAAGTCGGCCTCGGACGGCCGGCCCTTGAGCACCACGGTGCGGGCGGCGGGCAGGTCGGGCACGACCGCCTCGAAGGTCCTGGCCTTCGACTCCATGGCCACCTGATGCGGCTGCTCGTCGGCATCCGGGGAGTGCACCTCGATCTCGGTGCGCAGAGGGTCGTGCAGGATCTGCCTGTAGATCCCGTGACCCTCGGCATCCTTGAGCTCCACCCAGTAGCCGCTCCGGGCCGCATAGGTGAGGTCGGAATCGTCCGGCGGAGCCACCATCTCCAGCTGTTCGCGCTCGACCAACCGGACACCGTTCTCGTCGTGGACGAACGTGAGCCGCCAGGCGCGTGGTCCGTCGTCGGGCACGGCCTCGGCCAGAGAGGGGGGCGGTGAGCCGGCGTCGCGCTCGTCGGTTGCCATGACCCAGCTACACCGGGGCCACGAAGGTCGTACCGTCCCAGACCCAGTCCTGGCGCTCGCGCACGCTGGAGGCGGCGATCTGGCCCAGGCTGTACAGGAGACGAAGCTCCTCCCCGAAGGTCGACCGCCCGGCGACCAACCCGGTGGTGTTGCTCCAGCGGGTCCAGCCGCCGTCCGCGCCGAGCGACGTCGGCGCCGGCAGCGGATCGACCCGGTACCACCCGGCCGTGTTGAGGGGAGCAGTGAGATCGACGAAAGCGTCGGTGACTGTGGACTGCGTACACATCGTGCTGTCACAGGTCCACAGTGACCAGGCTTGGGGAGCGACCGAGCCCGCCGCGGGTGCGGTCGGATCGAGCTGTCGGGCTACGACCAGCTGGGGCCCGGTGCCACCGAGCTGACCGACGGCCAGGGGGTCGAGGACGGGATTGCTGAGTCCGGCGGCAGGCACCAGCTGAAGCGCGCGTCCCAGGTACGGCAACAGATCGTCGGGCGGTGCAGTTCCCGGTGTGACAGGTGGCAACGGGGCATCGGTTGCCAACACAGGCAGGGTGACTCCCTGTTCGTGCAGGGCGGCCAGAGCGGCGTCCAGCGGCCCCGCCAGGTCGTTGCGCACCCGGATGGAGACCGGCGTGGCCGTTGCCGCGGTTCCGGTTGGCCGATCGTTCGCGCGACTGGTGAAGTACAACGGCGGCAGCGTCGCGTCGAACCCGGGAGCGGGATTCGGGCCGGCCACCCCGAGGGCGGAGGACAGCACCTGAGCACGGAGCACCGGATCGCTCTCGATCAGGTTCAGGTAGCCCCCGACCTGGGTGATGTTGAGCGGTGCCGGGATCCGGGAAGGGAAGAGGTCCCCGGCCAGGGCCAGCCGGCGCAGGATGAGTTGCTGGGCCTGCAGCATGTCCGGCGAGATCGCCGACTCGAGGATCTTGGTCAGGGCATCGATGGCCCGGTCCTCGGCCGACCCGGTCGATTCAGCCATCACGCTCTCCTTCCAGTGAGCTGCTACGCGGCCTGTGCATGGTCCGTGTGCTGGTCATGGCGTCGGAGCCGAGCCGGCGTCGACGGGCGGGCCTGGAACAGAGGTGCCACCGCCCTCGGTGCCGGTGCCACCCCCCGTGCCGCCGCCCTCGCTGCCTGAACCGCCACCCTGCCCGGTCCCCTCCTTCCCCTCCTTGGGAGCGTCGCCCTTCTTGGCCTTGATCGCTTCGGGTACGGCGGTCATCGCCGCCTTGGCGAGCCCGCTGGCCTCGGCGATGGTCTTGTTCAGGCTGTCCGCGGTCGTCTCGGTCTGCACCTTCATCTGTGCGCCCAGCTGGGTGATACCAGTGAGGTCCTTGGGGAGGTTCGACTCCGGCTGACCCTTGATCAGCGCCGCCGCCAGGTCTGCGGGTGTCATGGCGGCCGGCCCCTGGTTGATGGTCACCATCGACCCGTTCTCCAGCGTGGCCGGCGCCTGGGCACCGCCGGGGCCCACCAGCTCGTTCGCGCCGAGGAGAGCCGCGGCGAGCGTGGCCGGGTCGGTTGCGGCGTCGGGCGGGGAGTCCTGCCAGTTCCAGAACCGCGTCAGGTCGATCTTCTCGCTGGACTCGCAGGATCCCAGTACTGCCTCTCCGAGGACACCGCGCGCCGGAAGCGTGATCGAGGACTGCGCGGGCCGATAGGCCTGGCGGTGGAAGCGGAGCAGCGACTCCTGCACGTCCCGCGAGGTGTAGCCAACCTTTTCCGCCAGGGGCGCCGGGATGAAGAAGGGCATGATTGCGGCGTTCCCGAAGTACCCCAGCACCTGGTTGGCGACGCAGTTGAGGAGCGGTACCTCGTCGGTGGCGTCCGGGAGGCCGCCGCTGGGGACGCCGATGGTGAACTGCTCCAGCAGGATCGCGCGCTCTTCCGGGGTGAGCGACTGCCACACCGCCTTGGAGTACTCGACCGTGTTCTGCACGACGTGTTGGAGCAACGCCTCGATCCGGAGCAGGTCGGCGAAGCTCAGCACGGGTGGGAGCCGCCTAGCCGCGACCGGCATCACGACCGGCATCACCTCGGTGCCTCCGACGCCGTTGTAGGCCTCGAGCAGATTCAGCGTGCCGCCGATCGTCGCTCCGGGGTCGGCTACGATCGGGCCGCTGAGCTCCCGCTCCAGCTCATCGGGGCTCATCGTCACGTCGAGGGACTTGGAGTTCGCCAGGTACGCCATCAGGTCGCCCAGGCCGAGCCCGGTGGGCAGGGTGAGCCGGTAGGAGAAGGTCCGGAAGCTGCGGCTGAACTCGAACCTGGCCAGGTTGCTCCGCGACACGTAGTCGGGCAAAGCCAGGGCTGCAGTTCTCGTCTCGCTGGTGCCGGCGCGACGGGAGCGGAGCAGCTGCAGCAGGCCCGCGCGGGTCTCGGCGCCCGTGGCCACGTCGGCGCTGCTGCCCGTCATGCGGATGGGGCCGACCCGGGCTCCGGTGGTCGAGACGGCCGTGACGTAGATGTCCTCGAAGGGCATGAAGGAACCGGAGAGGGATACGGTGACGATGTCCTGCGCGCTGCCCGAGGACGACTCGACCGCCATCGTGGGGTTGCCGGCAAACGACTGCAACAGTCGCAGTCCATGGCTGAGCTCCGACCGCCACCACACGCGGCCGGCGAGCACGTCGTGGTGCCGGAGCAGGGCGCCGTACCGGTACAGGAGATAGTCGCGGCTGTAGTCCCCGGTGGGGAGCGTCCTCGGCGTGTCGCCGGGCAGGAACTGGACGACCTCGAACGGCACGAAACAGACGAGCTGGACGTCGTCGACGCTGCTGGTCACGCCGAAGTGCCGCAGGACCTCCCAGTACTGCATGGTGAGCGCATGGTTGTGGTTGTGGTTGGTGATCACCTTCGTGACAACCTCGCGGCGCTCGGAGGCCGTGGCCAGCCGCACGCTGGTGCGCGATGCCGTTCGCCTGGCAGCAGCCGAGCGGGCCAGGGCCGAATGGAAGTCCTGGGAGGCGTTGGAGACGTAGTCGCGGCTGGCGTTCTGCCAGCTGGAGCTCGAGCCGGTGGTGGTGGAGTCGGCGTAGCCACCGCCGATGCCGAGCCCGGCCACGATGCCGCCGAAGAAGCCGCCGACACCCAGTCCACCGCCGAAGCTGCCCGATTCGGTGCGTGTCTTCATCTTGCTGCCGCCGGCGGCAGCCTCGTTGAAGGCGCTGGAGAAGACGGCGTTCGTGGAGCTGTCGGCGTTCTCGTTGTAGCGCTGCCACTCCTCGGCCGTCATCGACTCCTGCTCGCGCACCGAGAGCGACGCGCGCTCGTCGGCGAAGGCGATGCGCTGCTGCTCGCCGGGCGCCAGGGGGAGCGAGTAGACCAGATCACCCAGCGACAGCCCGGTCGGGATCCACAGCTGGTGCATCTTCACGATGTAGCCCATGCCCAAGGTGGCCGCCTTCGGCATGCCACGTGGGTTGCGCTCCATCCCGCCCAGGAACGCCTCGATGTCGATGGGCGACTCAACTGGTATCCGGCCCGCGATCTCCCAGGACCCGAGCTTGGTCATCGCCTCGATCAGGTTGCCGGCGCCGATGTACTTGGTCAGACCGGTGCTGCTCGCGGACAGCATCACGGTGCCCCGGCCGCTCTTGAAACGGGCACCGAGCCGCCGCGCGCTGAGCTCGGGAGCCACCAGTCGCACCAGCATCGAGAAACCGAACTTGTCGATGACCCCGGAGTTCGAGCGGAAGGAGCGGGCGCAGTCACCTTGACCGAGGGTGAGCACGGGCACCGGCGCGGCGAACTCCGCGGGATCGCTGACGAGGTCGTCGTCGCCGGTCGGGACGACCACGTCTTTGAGCTGGCTCAGCACACTGCGGACCAGGGGCGTGACCGCCTCGTCCAGAGGGAGCAGACCCAGGGCGCCGTTGCCGGCCACGAGGTCGGTCCGTCTCAGGGCGTACTCGACCACACGATTGCCGCCGGTGACCGTCAGGGCCAGCCCGGAATCGGGGATCGGGCGGGGTGGGAGGGAGAGCCGGAAGCCTCCGCGCTGGTCGGTCAGCGCCTCCGGGTTCGGCCACGGCAGGGCCGGAGCGTACGTCGACCCATCCGGCGTCGTGGTGTCTCCGGCGGGTTGGTTGGCGCTCACCCGCACCTGCGCCGCCGCGCTCCCGTCCGGGTTGACCAGACGCCCCGTCAGCACGGGGGGAAGGTTCTCGGGAACCTGAGGCTTGTAGAGCGTGAGGTCCTTGCTGAGGAAGTCGATGGTGCTGAAGACCTGAGTCACCGACTCCAGGCGCCGATCCAGCAACGCCGATAGCTGAGCAGGCGACACCTCGATGTCCAGGCCCAGATCCTCCAGGTCGAGGCTGTCGACCGGGTTGCGCACGACCTGGCCACGCAGGA
Organism: uncultured Actinomycetes bacterium; assembly: GCA_963738505.1. Classification (GTDB taxonomy): domain Bacteria; phylum Actinomycetota; class Thermoleophilia; order Gaiellales; family Gaiellaceae; genus Gaiella. Next base: position 44,372 of record CAVTWR010000010.1, read on the forward strand.
GATCCGATCCCCGGGTCACATCACCGGCCGCCGACTCCGGGATGCGGCTCGCAGCCGCCAGCCTGGCGCTCTCGGCCAACCGATTCGCCGACTCCTCGGACAGTCGCACGCTGATCGGCGGGGGTTCACGTCCGGCCACGATGCACCTCTTCTCCGATAGCTGACGCGGCACTGGCGCACAGCAACATGCTCATAGGGGCCCTCGCGTTCGTGTGCAGACAGGGCGTGAGCACCCACACGCGCTTACCAGCACCAGGACACCTGGCGGGCAGAGGGCCGCAGCAACAGACGTCCTGGACTTCACCCGGATCCCCTGGTTGCTGGCCAGAGTGTTCCACATTCGACACGGCCGGTCAAGAATTCCAGGGGCTGGTCGCGTACTCGCGAACCGTGGTGCCCCGTATGCCCGCTCGGAGCCGGGCCCTCAGGTCGTTCGTGCGACCGCTGCCGTTGCCTGACGAGCGGTTAAGGCGGGGACACACTCGGCACAGATCACTGCAGCGGAGAACGACCAACCCGTCACAGGTCTACGGGATCCCCGGTTGCCTTGCCGGCGCGGCGACGCGCGACCGCTCGGCGGAGCTCGTCGCTGCCCCACACGATCAGCGGCATTGGCGCGAGCAGCGCCAGCTCCACGGGCCCGAGCGCCGCGGTGCCGAACAGGTGCTGGAGGGGTGGGGCGTAGACGAGGGCGGCGGTGAAGGCGATCTCCGAGGCGATGCCCCAGAGGAGCAGCGGGTTCGAGAAGAAGCCGATCGATCGCAGCGAGACCCGGTCGGTGCGGGCCGCAAGGGCTGTCCCGATCTGGCAGAAGACGATGCCTGCGAACGTCATTGTGGTTGCCGTGATGTACGTGTGGTGAAGGGCAGAGCCTGCGCCGACGGGGTCGCCCGGGCTCCACCCACCGTGCCGCAGCACGATGAAGAAGCCTGCGAGTACGAGCGCCGCCTCGAGCAGCCCGAGCCAGAGCCAGGCGCGAACAAGCATGGAGCGGCGGATGACGCCTTCCGACATCGGTCGCGGCGGGCGCTTCATGAGGCCCGGCTCGGCCGGCTCGCGGCCGAGCGCGAGGGCGGGCAGGATCTCGGTGCCGAGGTCGATGGCGAGGATCTGCAGCACCGTCAGCGGTAGCGGCACCGTGCCGCCCGAGAGTGCGAACACGAGAAACGGAACGGCCTCCGGAGTTGCGTGCGCGAAGATGTAGAGCATGAACTTGCGCACGTTGTCGAACACCTGGCGTCCGGCCTGGACCGCGGCGACGATGGACGCGAAGTTGTCATCGGTCAACACCATCGTGGCGGACTCGCGCGCGACATCCGTTCCCGTCAACCCCATCGCCACTCCGATGTCGGCGCGCCGCAGCGCAGGTGCGTCGTTGACGCCGTCGCCCGTCATCGCCACGACCTGGCCCTCGGCCTGAAGGGCGTCGGCGATCCGGAGCTTCGCCTCGGGGGACGTGCGCGCGAAGACGAGCTCCTCACCACCCCGAAGGAGCGCGTCGAGCTCCCGTTCGCTCATCTCGTCGAGCTCCGTCCCGGTCACGATCGTGGCGCCGTTGCGAGCGATGCCGACCCGTCGGGCGATCTCCGCAGTCGTCGGCCCGTAGTCCCCGGTCACGACGATGATGCGAATGCCGGCCTCATGGCACTTGGCGACCGCGTCCGCCACCTCGGGGCGTGGCGGGTCAAAGAGGGCGACGAGCCCGAGCAGGACAAGGTCGCACTCCGCATCCTCGCGAGCCCGTGGCACCTCGCCGCCGTCCGGAAGCTCGCGGCGTGCAACGGCGAGCACGCGTAGACCCGTCTTGGCGTACCCCTCGACGACGGCGAGCACCCTCGCCCGCCCGTGCTCGTCCAGCGCCTCGTTCGAGCCGTCTGCGCGCAGCACGGCGACCGAGCGCGCGAGCACCTCCTCGGGCGCGCCCTTGACGTTGACGGTGAGCTTGCCTGCATCGCCGTCCACAGTCGACATCAGCCGCACCGCAGGATCGAAGCGGAACAGGCAGTGGCGGTGGCGATCGCGACGCGCAACCGAGACGTTCGCACCGAGCAGGCCGGCTGCCTGCAGCAGTCCGACCTCGGTCGCCTCGCCGCGCGACTTGCCGCTGCGCTGACGGTCTATGTCCGCTGTCGCGCACGCAGCCAGGGCGAACGAAAGCTCCGCCAGCACCGGGTCGGCTCCGACATGGGCAGCCGGGTCGCGTTCGGCTTCGAAATCGACCTCTCCGTCCGCCGTCCAGGCACGCACCGGCTGCATGCGGTTCTCGGTCAGCGTCCCGGTCTTGTCGGTGCAGATGACCGCTGTGGCGCCGAGTGTCTCGACCGCGCTCAACCGCTTGACGAGAGCGCCGCGGCGCGCGAGGTTCGCCACGCCGATGGCAAGCGCGAGCGTGATCGTGGGCAGCAGGCCCTCAGGCACGTTCGCGACGATCAAGCCGACGGCAAACGTGGCAGCGTCGCCGAGTGGCAGGCCGGCCACGAGCCAGCCGAGAGGAAGAAAGGCCGCCCCGACGACGACGGCGACCGCGGAGATCAGCCACGCCACCCGCCGCACCTGCCGCTCGAGCGGACTCGGTTCCGCTGCAACGCCCTCCGAGAGCGCGGCGATCCGCCCTAGCTCGGTGCGCATTCCGGTGGCGTAGACGACTGCCCGAGCCTCGCCGCCGACACACGTGGTGCCGCTGAAGATGATCTGTCGTGACTCGACAAGCGGCCCGTCCGCCTCGGGGGAACCGGCGGCGCGATAGACCGGCTGCGACTCTCCTGTGAGTGTCGAGAGGTCGATCTCAACCCCGCCTGTGAGCAGGCGCGCGTCAGCCGAGACGCGATCGCCCTCACTGACGACGATCACATCGCCTGGAACCAACGTGACGGCATCGACCACACCGACGTGCCCGTCTCGTACGACCGTCGCTTGCTGCGGCAGATAGCGCTTGAGTGCCTCGACTGCCTGGCCGGCCTGACGCTCCTGCGCGAACGCGAACACCGCGTTGAGCAGGATCACGACGACGATCGCGGCGCCCAGGATCGGTGTCGACGCAACCAGCGCCAGCGCCGCGGCCACCCACAGCAGCAGTGCCAGAGGGTGCGTCAGCTGCCCGAGCACCTGCCGCGGCCAGTCCACCCCCCGGCGCCGCCGCAACTCGTTCGGACCGTACGCGACCAGCCTGCGGGCCGCCTCGCGCTCGGAGATGCCTTCTGCGCGCGTACCCAGCTCCACCAGCAATCGCGCCGCCGGCGCACGCGGATCTTGCGACGTGGGCGGGGGTACGAGAGCCATGGGTGTCCGCCACGGTGCTCCCCGAGATCCGCAACCGCATCGGACGCCACCCCCGGGGTCCTGCGGTGATCTACGGACCGGCCGGCCGGGCTCTGCGTCCTGGAAGGCCAAGGTGGCTGCGCGGTACCGCAGCGACCTCGGCGTCTCGCCAACGGTCGGGGAGTCGCGCTACGCAGCGTAGACGCCATCCTCGCTGTCGCGGCGCTCGCGATTGCCGATCGGTGGGCTGAACGTCTTGCGAGGCCCTGAAGGGCCCCGCGCTGCCTCTCGCGTCGGGATCAGCGCGAGCGGCGAGGTCGACAGCGCAACCGACGCGCTCGGCGCGTTGGTTCCCACAGGGAGCGCCGTCCCAACGTAGGTAGACGGACGCCAGAAGATGGGTGGCCGGCGCCGATGACGCCGGGAACGCGCGGGCGTACCTTCGACCGTGGCCGAGCGAATGGTCGCTCGGCAGACACGAAGGAGACACCTCATGACGCACACACTCGACGCACCCAAGCCTGATCTGGGTGCGATCAAGCAGCGCCAGCAAACGACCTGGGCGGCCGGCGACTTCGCGGTCGTGGCGGCCTGGATCACGCTGGTGGCAGAGCACCTCTGCGACACTGCCGACCTCCACGCCGGTTGGCGTGTGCTCGACGTCGCCACGGGCAGTGGCAACGCCGCAATCGCGGCAGCGCGACTCGGCTGCACTGCGGTCGGCGTCGACTACGTGCCCGCGCTGCTCGAGCGTGGCCGCCGCCGGGCCGCCGCGGAAGGGCTCCAGGTCGAGCTGGTGGAGGGCGACGCCGAGGCGTTGCCGTACCCGGACGCGTCCTTCGATGCGGTGACGTCGGTCTTCGGCTCCATGTTCGCACCAGATCACGCGCGGGCGGCGACCGAGCTGCTCCGCGTATGCCGGCCCGGCGGAACCGTTGCCCTGGCCAGCTGGACTCCGGAAGGTTTCATCGGCGAGCTCTTCCGCACGGTCGGCATGCACGTACCGCCACCGGCCGGGGTGCCGGCGCCGATGCTCTGGGGCACCGAGGGTCATCTACGCGAGCTGTTCGGGGCGGGTATCACCGCGCTCGAGGTCACAGAGCGGACGTTCACGTGGAGGTTCCGGTCGGCCGAGGAGTTCGTCGCGCTCTTCCGGCTCTGGTATGGGCCTACCGTGAAGGCGTTCGCTGCACTCGAAGGCGATGCGCGCGATGCGCTCGAGGACGATCTCGTCGCACTCGCGCGGCGTTGGGACCGGCTCGGCACAGACGCGATCGCAATCCCCGCGACCTACACCGAGGCGGTGGCGATCACCCGCTGATCCGCAGGAGCCCCAGGGACGGCGTTCCGACCGCCGACCTGCGCATGAGGTCGCTCGCTGTACGGGCGACCTGAGGCAAACCATCAATCCGTGAAAGGAGGATCGTGTTCATCCACACACCAGAAGTCGCGCGACTGCTCCACCGTCAACACACGGAGCGTCTCGCTCACTCTGCCCGGCGCTTCCGGGCTGTGGAACCGCCCCCAACGGCTCGCCAGCCCGGGCGCCGCAAGCGGCTCGCCGGCGTCCTTCGCCTGCCGCTCCGAGCTGGTGCCTAGTCCGTCGCGGCCACAAGGGGCTGAACCCTGCTCGATCAGCCCCGGCCCGGCGTACCCCGGCTCAGCCGCGTGGGGCGACCGAGAACTCCGAGGCACGACGCGCGGCGTCCCGGCGCGTCGTGGCTCCGAGCTTCGTCAGCACCGCGGCCACGTGGTGCTCGACGGTTCGCGGTGACACCACGAGCCGGTCGGCGATCTCGACGTTGGTGAGACCCTCCGCCACGAGCGCGAGCACCTCGAGCTGGCGGGCGGTGAGGCCGGCCGGATTCGCACGCGTCGTCTGCCGTGGCCCCTGGGGGACGCTCAGCCCGAGCCCGCGCATGCGGCCCGCGACACGCCTCGTCAGCGGTCCCGCCCCTAGCGCTCGGGCGATCCCGATCGCCTCGGCCAGCGATTCCTCGTCGTCGAGCAGCGACAGCATCAAGCCCCGGTCGTAGCTCCAGCCCACTTCACCGAACGCGTCGGCCGCGGCCAGCCAATCGCGTCGGGCCATGGCGGCGAACAGGGACGAAGCCGGCTCCTGGTCCGACAAGGTGTCGATACCCGCCACGGTTGCCCAGGCAGCCACGCGAAACGTGGCCCAGTCGGTGAGCCTGCCTTTCGGCCTGATCTTCTCCACGACCTTGGCGAGCCGTTCGCTCGGCATCGGCGTCTTGTGCGTCAGCGCCCATTCGGTCTCCAGTTCGACGACCGGTGCCAGACGCTGCAGCTCGTCCGTACGATCCGCGAGCGCTGCGAGGTCGGCCAGCTGTTCGGCGGCATCCGGATCGCCCCGGCGGACGGCCAACTCGGTCAGGACCGTCTTGGCGAGCAGCTGGGGGACGCTGCTGCCCCGCTCGATCTCGCCTCGCGTCAGCCGCTCAGCCTCGTCCCATTCCCCGGCACGAAGCCGCAACCAGGCGATCATCGTGGCGTTGTAGGACGCGAGCGCGTGGATCTCGTGCCCATGGGCATAGGCAAGCGCCTGCTCTGCATACCGAAGCGCAGCGCCCGGCTCGACCCAGAGCATCAGGGCGTATGCCAGATTGCCGAGCGCACGGGTTGCCTCGTAGCGGTCACCGGTGTCGTCGGCGATGGCGTGCGCCTCGAGGAGCGTTTCGGTTTCACGGTGATCCAGCTGGACCTTGGCGCTGCCGATGTTGATCAGAGCGTGCACCCGCGTGCTTGCGTCGCCAAGCCGGGTGGCGAGCTCGAGCGCTCGCTCGCCCCAGGCGAACGCCTGCTCGGCGTCCTCGGCAACCATGGCCAGCTGAGAGAGTGCGCTGTAGGCGCGGGCCAGCTCGACCGACTCACCGAGCGGCTCCAGCATTGTGATCGCCTCTTGCGCCTTCCGCTGCGCGGCGTCCCCGTCGCCCGCGAACCAGAGGAATCGCGAGAGGATTCGCGTGCAACGCCCGACTGCCGCTTCGTCACTCAGTTCGACGTAGGCCGTGATCGCGCGCTCGATCGCCGGGAAGGCATCATCGAGCCGGCCGACGACGTACGCCGCCGCGGCGAACTCCTCGAGCAAAGTCGCTCGCTCACGGGGGGCCAGTCGCTCGAGGAAGTCCGAGGCGCGCCGGTAATGGGAATGCGCCTCGCGATTCGAACCGAGCGCCGCCGCCCTCCGCGCGGCGACCACCGCGTGGTCGGCGACGACGTCTTCGGTGCCCGCGGCCTCCGCATGGTGGATGATGTCGGCCGGGTCGGCGTCCGCGGCCAGCAGCGCCTCAAGGATCACGGCGTGGAGGCGGCTCTGCGCCGATACCGGAATGCTCGCCCTGATCGCGTGCCGGGCGAGCTCATGGCGGAAACGAACGTACCTGGGATCCACGTCGAGCAGCTGGCGACGCTCCGGCTCCACCGCCGCCCCATGCCAGCCCGGCATCACCGCGTCCAGCACGGACGTCTCGACTCGTGTGGGCACGACGGAGACGAGCTCCACCAGATGGCGTTCGGTGACCGCCAGCCGCGACGCACGTCCCAGCACCGCGTTCGCGACCGATGGCGGTGGGGCGGTGGCCGTTCGGGCCGCCAGCAGCTCCGTCACGTAGAACGGGTTGCCTCCGGTCGCTGCATAGACCGCGACGGCATCGTCGCCGGCGAGCATGGCGACGGCGGCATCCGACAAGGGTGCGAGCTCGAGGAACACCGAGTCGGCGGGCCGGATCGAGCCGACGGCCGTGTGGAGCGGATGACCAGGGGGCGCCTCGCCGCCCCTGAAGGTGAGAACGAGCAATGCCGGGAGAGCGCCGATCCGCCGCCCGAGCACGGTGATCACGTCGAACGTCGCATCGTCTGCCCAGTGCACGTCCTCGAGCACGAGCATCGTGGGCAGGGGCGCGAGTTCGAGCTCGGCGATCAGTAGGGCCTGGATGTCGTGCGGTGCTGCGCCGGCGGACAGCGCGTCCTCGAGCTCCACTGAAACGCTTCCTACGAGGTCACGTATCGGGCCGAGCGGCCGCGGGATCGAAAGGTCGTCGCAGGTTCCGAGGAGAACCCTCGCATCAGCTTCCAGGTCGCGCACGAACCGGGTGACCAGCGCCGTCTTGCCGATCCCCGGCTCGCCGGTGACGAAGACCACCCGGCCGTCCCCCCGCCCAGCCGCCGCCCGAGCCTCGGTGAGCACCGCCAACGCTCCCTCCCGCTCCAGCAGGTTCACACGGCCAAGGATAGACCGGGTTGGGCCGAAAGTCGTATGCTCGGGATCGTGTTCCGGCGTCGGCGGTTGCTTCGTCTGGTGGCAGTGATGGGTCGTGGCTGCTGCCGTTCGCTGCTAGAGAACAGGGACTGCACCATCCTCGCCCGGCCGCTCATGAAGTAGTCGGATCGCCCGTGCCCGGAGGCGTCCGCCAGGGAAGCAGATTGAGCACGGGTTAAGGCACGCGGGGCGACCGGCCTGGGGACGATGGCTCACTACGATGGCTGGGTGCGCCTGACCAAGGAGTCTTCCGGCCGGTCAGCGCCCGACGCAGATGCGCCTCGGAGACGCGAAAGACTCGGCTGGCGGACCCAGCTCGTGCTCGCGGCCTTGCTGGTAGCCGCAGCCGTGGCGGTCGGCGCAGTCCTCGTCACGCGAGACTCGTCGCCGCCCTCGCTCGACCCCGCGCAGGTCGGGACGATCGCGTCGGCCGTCGTCAAGAAGGCGATCGAGGATCAGCAGGCGGCGCCGGCGACCTCGGCGATCGTGTACCAGCAGATCCTGCCGTCGCTCGTCGAGATCGAGACGACGAGGTCCACCTCGGAGGAGGAGGGCGAGGGGCTCGGCAGCGGCGTGATCGTCAACGCGCGCGGCGCCATCCTCACCGCCTTCCACGTCGTCGACGGTGCCACGTCCATCCGCGTCTCCTTCGTCGACGGCACCAGGTCGAGGGCCGCGATCGCCTCCACCGATCCCGAGAACGACATCGCAGTGCTGTTGCCGGAGCGCACACCGGAAGTGATCGTGCCGGCGGTGCTCGGGGGTGCCGGTCAGGTCGGCGAGGAGGCCTACGCGGTCGGGCATCCGCTCGGCTACTTCGCCTCGCTCTCCTCCGGGGTCATCTCCGGCCTCGAGCGCTCGGTCAAGGGACCCGACGGCAAGACCCTGCACGGGCTCATCCAGTTCGACGCGGCCGTCAACCCCGGCAACTCGGGAGGGCCGTTGCTCAACCGCGCCGGGCAGGTGATCGGGATCGTCACGGCTCTCGCCAACCCGTCGCGCGACGGCTACTTCATCGGCATCGGCTTCGCGGTTCCGATCGGCACCGCGGGCGGTGCCGCCAACGCCCCATCGAAATGACAGAGGAGCCATGAATCGACAAGCCACACTCGACGCGTCGCTGGAGCAGGTGCTGTACGAGGTCAAGCGGGTGATCGTCGGCCAGGACGCGCTGCTCGAACGGATGGTCGTCGCCCTCCTGGCACGCGGTCACCTCCTGGTCGAGGGCGTTCCCGGGCTGGCCAAGACGATGGCCGTGAAGACGCTCGCCCAGGCCATCGGTGGGGAGTTCCAGCGCATCCAGTTCACGCCCGATCTCGTCCCCGCCGACATCGTCGGGACACGGATCTTCAATCAGAAACTGGGGGAGTTCCAGGTTTCGCTCGGGCCTGTGTTCGCGAACTTCGTCCTGGCCGACGAGATCAACCGCGCCCCGGCCAAGGTGCAAAGTGCACTGCTCGAGTCGATGCAGGAGCGCCAGGTCACGATCGGCCGTGAGACGCACGCCCTGCCCGACCCCTTCCTGGTGATGGCGACCCAGAATCCGATCGAGTCGGAGGGGACCTATCCGCTGCCGGAGGCGCAGGTCGACCGGTTCATGCTCAAGGTGCTGATCGACTACCCGACACCCACCGAGGAGTTCGTGATCGTCGAGCGCATGACCGCTGCGCACACCCCGGCGGGGCGGGCGCTCGACGCCGGGCAGCTGATCGGGCTGCAGCAAGCGGCCGACGCGGTGTTCGTCGATCCCGCCCTCGTGGAGTACGCGGTGAGGCTCGCCAACGCCACGCGCAGCGTCTCATCCGTCGGGCTCGGCGATCTGGCGCGCTTCATCACCTTCGGCGCGAGCCCACGTGCGTCCATCAACCTCATCCTCGCCGGCCGCGCCCTCGCGCTCGTGCGCGGTCGCGAGTACGCGCTGGCGCAAGACCTCCAGGAGATCGCCCACGACGTCCTGCGCCACCGGCTCGTGCTCTCGTACGAGGCCCTCGCGGACGGCGTCACCGCGGACGACCTCATCGACCGCATCCTCACGGCGGTCTCCGTCCCCGAGCTTGCGCTTCGCGAGCGAATGACCCGCGGCGGAGCCTGACCCACCCGCACATGGAAGGCACCAACACCCTTGCCCCGACGCCCGAGCGGCTCCTCCACCGTCTCGAGTGGCAGGTGATCCGCCGTCTCGACGGCCAGCTCCAGGGCAACTATCGCACCGCGTTTCGCGGGGTCGGAACGGACTTCCTCGACCTCCGCGAGTACGAGCCGGGCGACGACGTCCGCCACATCGATTGGAACGTGACCGCGCGCATGGACACGCCGTTCGTGCGGCAATACTCGGAGGATCGCGAGCTGACCGCCTGGCTGCTCCTCGACCGGTCGCCCTCCATGGGTTTCGGTCCCATCGATCGGCCCAAGGAGCTCGTCCTGTGCGAGCTGGCGACCACCTTCGCCCGTCTGCTCACCCGCGGCGGCAACCGGGTCGGGGCGATCCTCTTCGACAACGAGATCGAGGACACGATCAGGCCGCGGAGCGGCCGCAACCAGGTGCTCGCACTGACCAGGAACCTGCTCCGACCCGCGCGGTCGAACGGCGCCATCACCGACCTGACCGGTCTCCTCGAGACGGCACTCGGGACGCTCCGGCGCCGCTCGCTCGTCGTGCTCATCTCCGACTTCATCACCGCACCCGGGTGGGAGCGCCCCTTGCTACAGCTGACCGAGCGTCACGAGGTCGTGGCCATCCGCCTCCTCGACCCGCGTGAATATGAGCTTCCCGACGCCGGCGTGATCGTGGTCGAGGACGCGGAGACCGGGGAGCAGCTCGTCGTGGACTCGAGCGACGCCGAGTTCCGCCATCGCCTGCGCGAGGCCGGTGAGCACCGGGAGGCTGAGCTGCGGGCGATCACGCGCCGCGCAGGGGTCGACATCTGCGAGGTGTCGACCGCCGACGACCTCGTCCAGGTGCTCGTCAGGATCATCGAGTCGCGCAAGCGGCGGCGCCGCTGATGTCGCTCGGCTCCCCCTGGATGCTGCTCTGCCTGGCCTGCGTCCCGGGTCTCGTGTTCGCGTATGCCCGGGCGCTGCGACTGCGTGCCCAGCGGGCCGCGCGGCTCGCATCCGAGGGACTCGTGCCGACCGCGGCGGCGCAGCGCGTGCGCCGGCGGCGTCACATCCCCTTCGCGCTCTTCGCGGCCGCGCTCCTGCTCGTTTGCTTCGCACTCGCTCGCCCCACGAGGAGCGTGGCGCTGCCGCAGCGGGAAGGCACGGTCATCCTCGCTTTCGACGTCTCGAACAGCATGCGCGCCGAAGATCTCGAGCCAACGCGGATCGAGGCGGCGAAGGCCGCAGCCACCGCCTTCGCCGAGCGGCAGCCGAGCACGATCCGCATCGGCGTGGTGTCGTTCGGCGACAGCGCCGTCACGGCGCTCAGGCCGACCAACGTCAAGACCGAGGTGATCGCAGCGATCAAGCGCCTCTCGGTCAGCGGGGGGACGTCGCTCGGCCAGGGCCTGTTCACCTCTCTCACGGCGATTGCGGGGAAGCCGCTCCAGATCGACGAGTCGGCACTCGACAGCGACGCGGGCGCCGTGAACATCGGCTTCTTCGGCTCGTCCGCGATCGTGCTGCTCTCTGACGGGGAGAACACGTCGAGCCCCGACCCGCTGAAACTCGCCGAGGTGGCGTCGTCCGCCGGCGTCCGCGTTCACGCGATCGGAGTCGGCACGACGCAGGGCGCGGTCGTCGAGGTGGACGGGTTCAACGTGGCCACGGCGCTCGACGAAGAGCTGCTGACGAAGATCGCCGAGGTCACGGACGGCACCTACGAACAGGCCGGCGATGCAGCCGCGCTCGAGGGGATCTACGAGTCGATCGACCTCGAGTTCAAGCGCGTGAAAGAGCCCCGCGAGGTGACGGCGCTGTTCGGGGCCGCCGGCGGGCTCCTGCTCGCGCTCGGCTCGCTCCTCTCGATCGCCTGGTTCGGACGCGTGATCTAGATCATGTCGTTCGCCTGGCCACTCGCGCTCGCGTCCCTGGCGGTCGCCCCGGCGCTCCTCGCGGTGTACTGGTGGATGTTGCGGCGCCGCCGGAAGCAGGCCGTTCGCTACTCGAGCGTGGCGCTCTTGCGCTCCGTGCTGCCGCGGCGGAAGCGCTGGCAGAGGCACCTGCCGATCGCCATGCTGCTCGCGAGCCTCGTGGCGCTCGCCCTGTCCAGCGGTCGCCCCCAGGTGGAGCGAGACGTTCCGTACGGGCGTACATCGATCATCCTCGCCCTCGACGTCTCACGGTCGATGTGCGCGACCGATGTCGAGCCCAACCGGCTCGTCGTGGCACAGCAGGCGGCCCGCGACTTCGTGGAGAACCAGCCCAAGGGCGTACGGATGGGCCTCGTCGTCTTCTCGGGATTCGCGGAGCTGACCATCCCGCCGACGGCCGATCGCACTGCGCTCGTCGCCGCGATCGAGTCGCTCACGACCGGGCGCGGCACCGCCATCGGTGCGGCCATGCTCAAGGGCCTCGACGCCATCGCCGAGGCGAACCCCGCGGTTCCCCCGGTCGGCGACGCTCCCGAGACCGCCTCCGGGGCCACCCCGGTGAAGCCCGGTGCCGACGGCTACGTGCCCGACATCGTGGTGCTGCTGACCGACGGCGCCAACAACCGGGGGATCGAGCCGCTGGACGCGGTGCCGTACGCGGTCGAGCGCCGGGTGCGGGTGTTCCCGATCGGCTTCGGGACGACCAACCCGGCGCCCCCTGTCTGCACCCGTGCCCAGCTCGGTGGGGAGGTGTTCGATGGCGGTGGGTTCGGAGGCTTCGGCGGCGGGGGGTTCCAGGGTGGCGGGCTGCGAGGGCGCGCCGCCGACGTGCCGACCTTGCAGGCGGTCGCGAAGGGGACCGGTGGCACCTACCACGGCGCCAAGGATGCCGAGCAGCTGCGAAAGGTGTTCGCCGATCTCCCCAAAGAGGTCGCAACGCAGAAGCAGCTGACCGAGGTCACCTGGATGCTCGCGGCGCTCGGTGCGCTGCTGGCGGCGGCGGCCGTCGCGGCGTCGATGCGCTGGAGCGCGTATCCGTGAGCGGTCGCGGGGTGCGGAGGACGGCTCAGCCGTGGCGCCCCCTTCTTGTTTGCTGCCTCGTTGCGCGAATGGGCAACTGCGCGGTCGTCGCGGCGCTCCCGATGGCCGGTCAGAAGGCTGAACGCCTTGCGAGGCCCTGAAGGGCCCCGCTCCCCGTTCTGGATTGCGCGTGCATCGGGCCGTTCAGCGGGCTGAGCGCCTTGCGAGGCCCTGAAGGGCCCCGCTCCCCGTTCTGGATTGCGCGTGCATCGGGCCGTTCAGCGGGCTGAGCGCCTTGCGAGGCCCTGAAGGGCCCCGCTCCCCGCGCTGGATTGCGCGCCCATATGGCCATTCAGCGGGCTGAGGGCCTTGCGAGGCCCTGAAGGGCCCCGCTCCCCGTTCTGGATTGCGCGTGCATCGGGCCGTTCAGCGGGCTGAACGCCTTGCGAGGCCCTGAAGGGCCCCGCTCCCCGCGCTGGATTGCGCGCGCATCGGGCCGTTCAGCGGGCTGAACGCCTTGCGAGGCCCTGAAGGGCCCCGCTCCCCGCGCTGGATTGCGCGCCCATATGGCCATTCAGCGGGCTGAGGGCCTTGCGAGGCCCTGAACGGCCCCGCTCTGCAAAGTGGGTTCCTTCAGGGACTCACAAGCAGTTCGTCCCGGCACTCGCACCCGGAACCAGTCGACTCATCATCCCGTTCTCGTGTCGCCGGCGGGCACCAAGCGCGGATAGCGTCACTTCGCCGTCCGGGTTAGTATCGCGGCAACCTGGCGGGCCGTACCGGTCGACTGGTTCGAGAAACGGAGGGAAACATGCGGAACACATGGAAGGTGCTGCCCATCCTGGTCGGGGTGCTCGCGCTCCTCGGCGCCGGCTGCGGAGGTGGAGACGGGGGCGGCGACTCGAGCGAAGTGAGCGTCGGCCTGGTCTACGACATCGGCGGACGCGGCGACCAGTCCTTCAACGATGCGGCGTTCGCCGGGATCAAGCGCGCCGAGGAGGAGCTCGGGATCACGTTCACCGAGGCCTCACCGAACGACGATGGCTCGAACCGCGGGGAGCTGCTGCAGCTCGCCGCAGACTCGCACGACCTGGTGATTGCGGTGGGCTTCCTGTTCGAGGGTGACGCGGCCAAGGTCGGCGTCGAGAACGCGGAGAAGAGCTTCGCGGTCATCGACTCGTCCATGCTCGACTTCGAGAAGGATCCGCCTGCGCCATACGGCGACAACATCGCAGGGCTCGTGTTCGCCGAGCAGCAGGGCTCGTTCCTGGTCGGCGCGGCGGCGGCTCTCAAGTCGACCAGCGGCACGATCGGGTTCATCGGCGGCGTCAAGGGCGTCGGCGGTCTGATCGAGAAGTTCGAGGCGGGATACATCGCCGGTGCGAAGACGGTCAACCCCGACATCAAGATCCTGTCCGAGTACATCACCGAGGCACCGAACTTCGACGGCTTCAACGCGCCGGATCGCGCGAAGGACATCGCACTCGCCATGTACGAGGACGGCGCGGACATCGTGTACCACGCGGCCGGTGGCTCAGGTGCCGGGCTGTTCGAGGCCGCCAAGGAGCAGAGCGAAACGGGCGGCTCCAAGGTGTGGGGCATCGGCGTCGACTCCGACCAGTACAACACGGTCGACCCAGCCGTCCAGGAGTACGTGCTGACCTCGATGTTGAAGCGCGTCGACGTGGCCGTATTCGAGGCGATCAAGGCCAGGGTGGACGACACGTTCACTGCGGGCGAGACGCGGTATGACCTCTCGGTCGACGGCGTCGGGTACTCCACCTCCGGTGGGTTCGTCGACGACATCGCCGACCAGCTCGAGGAGTTCAAGACCAAGATCATCGACGGCGAGATCGAGGTGCCGACGGATCCGGCGACCGCCTGACCCGGATCGGCGCTGAGTGCGGCTGACAGACCAGGCGGGACCGGGGCCGAGCCCCGGTCCCGCTGACGGCCATCCCGAGAAAGGGATCAACATCTAGTGGCGCCCGCGATCGAGCTGATCGGCATCACCAAGCGATTCCCCGGGGTGATCGCGAACGAGAACGTCAACCTCACCGTCGAGACCGGTGAGATCCACGCCATCTGCGGCGAGAACGGGGCCGGCAAGTCCACCCTGATGAAGATCCTCTACGGCATGCAGCCGGCCGACGAGGGGGTCCTGCGCGTGATGGGGAGCGAGGTGCGCTTCAGCTCTCCCACCGACGCGATCGCCGCGGGCATCGGGATGGTGCACCAGCACTTCATGCTGGCCGACCAGCTCACCGTGCTCGAGAACGTGATTCTCGGGGCGGAGCCGATGCGCTCGGGCGGCCGGATCGACTTCGCCGCGGGCCGCGCGCACTTCCAGGAAGTCGGAGAGGCGTACGGCCTCACGGTGGCGCCCGACGACCTCGTGGAGTCGCTCGAGGTCGGCGAGCGCCAGAGGGTCGAGATCATCAAGGTGCTGTTCCGTGGCGCGAAGATCCTGATCCTCGACGAGCCGACCGCGGTGCTCGTGCCGCAGGAGGTCGAGGAGTTGTTCCGCAACATGCGCGAGCTCAAGGCCGCCGGCACCACGATTCTCTTCATCGACCACAAGCTGGACGAGGTGCTGGAGATCGCCGACACGATCACGGTGCTCCGGCAAGGCCGCTCCGTGGCCACGGTCAAGCCGGGGGACGTGACCGCCCGCGACCTCGCGGAGCTGATGGTGGGCTCCGAGCTGCCGACGCCCGCCACCACCGGCTCCACGGTGACCGACGAGGTGGCGCTGGAAATCGAGGGCGTGACCGTGCTCGACCACGACGAGCGCGTCCTGGTCAAGGATGTCTCACTCACCGTCCGCAAGGGCGAGGTGGTGGGTGTCGCCGGCATCGAGGGCAACGGGCAGTCCGAGCTGGTCGAGGCGGTCATCGGCACGCTGCCGGTGGCCGGCGGCACGATCTCGCTGCTCGGTGAGGACATCACCCGGGCCTCCGTGCGGTATCGGCGCGAGAACGGAATCGGCTACATCCCGCAGGACCGGCATCGCGAGGGCCTGCTGTTGCAGGCACCGCTCTGGGAGAACGCCTCGCTCGGCCATCAGACCCGGCGGCCGTTCGCGAAGGGGCCGTGGATCGACCGGGCCGGCGCCCGGGCGCGGACGGAGGAGATCCGCGAGGAGTTCGACGTGCGCACTCCGAACGTCGACGTGTCCGCGCATGCCCTGTCGGGAGGGAACCAGCAGAAGCTGATCGTGGGGCGCGAGATGACGGCGGAGCCCGTCGTGCTCGTCGCTGCCCATCCGACGAGGGGCATCGACGTCGGCGCCCAGGCAGCCGTGTGGGACCAGGTGAGGGCGGCTCGGTCGGCAGGGCTCGCCACACTGCTGATCTCGGCCGACCTCGACGAGCTGATCGGTCTCTCGGACACGATCGTCGTGATGACGCGCGGCCGCCTGGTGGCCACGCTCGATCCGGCCACCCTCACGCCGCGGGATCTTGGCGCGTACATGACCGGCGCCGGTCAAGCGGAGAGCGGCGGAACGGCATGACGCTCCGTCGCCGCATCCTGCTCAGCCTGGCCGCTCCGGTCGTCTCGGTCGTCTTCGCGGTCGTGACCTCGTCGATCGTCTTGCTCATCTCGGGTAGCGACCCCCTGGCCGCCTACGGGGACATGTTCTCGCACGCCGCCAAGCTCGAGACGATCGTCGACATCCTCAACCGAGCCACGCCTCTCTACATCGCGGGCATCGCCTGCGCGATCGCGTTCCGCATGAACCTGTTCAACATCGGCGTCGAGGGGCAGTTCCTGCTGGCCTTCCTCATGGCCGCCTACGTCGGATCGCTCGTCAGCCTCCCGGCCGTCCTGCACATCGGCCTCATCCTGGTCGTCGCCATGAGCACCGGCGCGGCCTACGCGGGCGTCGCGGGCGTGCTCAAGGTCACGCGCGGCGTCAACGAGGTCATCTCCACGATCATGCTCAACGCGATCGCGATCTCCGGTCTCGTGGCCTGGCTCCTTCGCAAGTGGCAGGCCGAAGGCGGGATCGGCACCGGGACGACGACCCGGGTCGGCACCCAACCCATCGACGACTCGGGCCTGCTGCCCTCCCTCACCGGCGTGCTCGAGCTCTTCACCCGAGAGGTCGGCCGCAGCAAGGAGCTGACCGGCGTGCTCGCGATCGCGATTCTCGTGGGCCTCGCGTACTACCTGCTGCTGCAACGGACGGTGTTCGGGTTCGATCTACGGGCCAGCGGCATCAACCCCTTCGCAGCGCGGGTCGGCGGCGTCCCGCCCAAGCGGATGATCCTGGTCGCCATGATCCTCTCGGGCGCTGTCGCCGGACTCGTGGGGATGACCGAGTTGATGCAGTCCGGCTACTTCCCCTCCAACCCCATCCAGGGGCTCGGTTTCGTCGGCATCGCGGTGGCGCTGCTCGGTCGCAACCATCCGCTGGGCGTGGCCGCCGCGGCACTCATCTTCGCCTTCCTCGACGTCTCGTCGGGCGTGCTCCAGTTCACCGGCGCGGCGCCGCGCGAGATCGTGGTGATCATGCAGGGCGTGATCATCCTCGCAGCGGTGATCGCGTACGAAGTTGCGCGCCGGGCGAGGGAGCGCGAAGAGGCGAGAGGCGCCGCAACCGCGCTGGCGGGGGCGTCGTCGTGAGCCGGCTCAACGGTCTTCCCACCTGGGCGCGCTGGGCTCTCTACGCGGCGGTCGGCGTGTTCGTGCTCACGCTCGTGCAGGGCTTCGACGACACCGACCGGCTGACCGCGGTCAGCTCGTGGCAGGCCATGCTGCGTTGGGCGGTACCCATCCTGCTGGCGGGGCTGGGCGGGTTGTTCGCCGAGCGAGCCGGGATCGTCAATATCGGGCTCGAGGGGATGATGATCCTCGGGACGTGGTTCGGTGCCTGGGGGGCGATCAATTACGGCGCCTGGGTGGGTCTGCTGACGGGTCTCCTCGGCGGCGCGCTGGGCGGGCTCCTGCACGGGGTTGCCACCGTCCACTTCGGCGTCGACCACATCATCTCCGGCGTCGCCATCAACATCCTCGCCCCGGGGGTCACCCGGTTCCTCTCGTCCGAGGTCTTCGCCGACTACCCCGGCGGGTCGATCACCCAGTCCCCTCGCGTGCCCGGGGTCGGCAGCTTCACGTTCCCCGTCGTGGCGGGCGGTGAGGTCGGGGGCTGGAGCTCGCCGGATGTGCTCGGCTGGCTCGGCCGTAAGGACTGGTTCTTCGCCTCGGACGTGGCCAACCTGGGGCGGGGCCTCGTCACCCAGGTCTCGTATGTGACGATCATCGCTCTCGCGCTCGTGCCCATCTCGACCTGGGTTCTCTGGCGCACCCGTTTCGGACTGCGTCTGCGGATCTGTGGTGAGCGGCCCGAGGCAGGCGAGTCCCAGGGGGTCGACGTCTACCGTTACAAGTACATCGGCGTGATCATCAGCGGAGCATTCGCCGGCCTCGCGGGAGCGTTCATCGCCAGCCCCGAACTCTCCGGCATCTACCTCGAAGGGCAGACCACCGGCCGAGGCTACATCGGGCTCGCCGCTCTCATCTTCGGCAACTGGATCCCGGTCGGTGTGCTCGGCGGGGCGCTGCTGTTCGGGTATCCGTTCGGCCTCGGTCTTCGTGACCTCGGCGGTGATGCCTCACACTCGCTGCTGCTCGTGAACGCGATCGCGCTCGTGGTCATCGCAGCGTGGGCGCTCCGCCGCCGACGGCGCACAGACACCGTTCTCGCGTTCGTGCTCGGCGGGCTCGCGGCCACGTGGTACTTCACATCCGACAGCGTCCCCGACTGGTGGATCAACATCCTCCCGTTCGTGATCGTGCTGCTCGTCCTGCTCTTCTTCGCGCAGCGACTGCGGATGCCGGCGGCGGACGGCCAGCGCTACCGGAAGGGCGAGACCTGACCCCGAGGCCGGAGGCATGACGGCGTCCGCGGACAGCGATGCGCGCCGCTTCGACCCAGGCGACGCCGCGTTCCTCGCGGACCCGTACCCCACGCTGAACACGCTCCGCGAGGCAACGCCGGTCCTGTACGACGCGGGGCTCGACCGCTGGCTCGTCACACGGCACGCGGACGTTCGGGCGTGCCTTCGCGACCGGCGACTGGGCCGGGCCTTCGCGCACGTCGGCGGGTACGACGAGTTCAAGGCAGAGCGCCCTGACAGCCGCTTCGCTGCGTTCTGGGACGTCGAGCGCCACAGCCTGCTCTGGCTGGAGCCGCCCGACCACACGCGTCTGCGCAAGCTCGTGGCCGCCGCCTTCACGCCGCGGAGCGTGGAGGCCTTGCGTGAGCCGGCGGAGAGCCTGGCCGCAGCGCTGATCGAGCCGGTCCTCGAGCAGGGCCGGGTCGAGTTGCTCACGGATTTCGCGCAGCCGTTCTCGATCGGCCTCATCTGCCTGATGCTCGGGGTGCCCGGCGACCGGCAGCGAGATCTCCTCGACTGGTCGCACGCAATCGTCAAGATGTACGAGCTCAACACCACGGAGGAGCAGGCGGCGGCGGCCAACCGCGCGGCCTCCGACTTCCGCGGCTACGTCCACGAGTTGATCGACGAGCGCCGCCGCGCCCCGCGCGACGACATGGTGACGGCGCTGGTCGAAGCTCGCGTGGACGGCGGGCGGCTGAGCCGGGACGAGATCGTGTCCACCGTGGTGCTGCTCCTGAACGCCGGGCACGAGGCAACCGTGAACACGCTGGGCAACGGGATCCGGGCGCTCATGCACCACGCGGAGCAGTGGCAGCGACTCGTCTCGGGCGAGGTTGCCTGTACCGCCGCGGTGGAGGAGCTGATCCGGTTCGATCCACCGCTGCAGCTGTTCGAACGCTGGGTCCTGGAGGACGGCTTCGAGGTGGGTGGCGTGGCCATCCCGCGCGGTGAGCAGCTGTCGCTCCTCTTCGGCGCCGCGAATCGCGACCCGCGGGTCTTCGACGACCCTGACGCCTTCGACGTCGGCCGCGAGCACGCCGACCGCCACATCGGCTTCGGCGGCGGGATCCACGTCTGCATCGGCGCACCCCTGGCCCGGATCGAGCTCGAGGCCGGCTTGCGCACGCTCGTCACGCGCTGCCCGAACCTGCAGCTCGCGGCCGAGCCGAAGCGGAATCCCGCGTTCGTGATCTGGGGCCTCGAGCGGGTCGAGCTCACCCTCGGACTGTGAGTTCCTGAGCGCCTTCCCGGCAGATGGCCCGGTGAGAGCACTGCTGGTCAGGTGGGACCGGAGAGACCCCTCGTTCGTGTCATAGACGGGAGGCGGGCCGCGTGGCACCCTGATCTGCGATCGATCGTGTCCGGCGGGGCGGAAGCTGCGACGGCCTCATCGGCATCGACGCGAAGGAGTGGTGACGCTGGCCGTGCTGGGAGCAATAACGTGACGCGCCTGTTCTGGACACAACGTCAGGACATCGGCCCGAGCGCGCGCTTCGGTCATGCGCTCACCTACGACGAGACCGCCGGCCAGACGCTCCTCGTCGGCGGGAACGCCCTCGGCAGTCTCCTCCGCGACACCTGGATCTGGAACGGTGAGGCGTGGACACAGGTGGAGGACATCGGTCCTACAGGACGCTCCGGTCACGCCCTCGCCTTCGACACTGCCCGCTCACGCACCGTCCTCTTCGGAGGTAGCGACGGTGGAGCGCTCGCCGACACCTGGGAGTGGGATGGAGAGGGCTGGACGCAGCTCGAAGACACGGGTCCCGCCGCCCGCAGCCGTCACGCCCTGGCTTACGACGCAGCCCGTTCGCGCGTTGTTCTCTTCGGCGGCGAGGGCGCGGAGGCAGGACTGCTCGGAGATACCTGGGCCTGGGACGGAGACGAGTGGACTCAGCTCGCCGACACCGGGCCGGCCGCTCGAGCCGGTCACGCGATGTGCTACGAGCCGGCCGCTGCTCGCACGATCCTGTTCGGCGGCTCGGCCGGCTCCGACACATGGGCCTGGGACGGGGCCGTCTGGACCGAGCTCAACGAGATCGGCCCCCAACCTTGCCAGGGAAGTGGGCTCGTGTGCATCGGGCAGACCACCGTCCTCTTCGGCGGCATCGGTCCCGAAGACGATCTGTCTCGGCAGACCTGGGAGCTGGAGGGAGGCGACTGGACGGAGCGCCAGGACATGGGGCCGGCAGCCCGTCACCGGCACGCGATGTGCTTCGACAAGGTGCGGGGACGCATCGTCCTGTTCGGGGGCCTCGGGGCACCGGCGGACACCGCCACGCAGGCCAATCTCCTCTCCGACACCTGGGAGTTACCCCGGGTTGCGCAGTCGCCAGGGCCGGATCCCGGTCCTGACCCTGACCCGGGGCCAACCGTCGCCCTGGTCTCGTTCACGATCAGCCCTGACACGGCGGCCGCCGGCGAGGAGGTCACGTTCACGATCGAGCTCGACCAGCCTGGCGCAGCGCCGGTCGCGGTCGCGATCAGTGTGGACGGGACGGGGATAGGCGACATCGTCGTCGACGCCGGGCAAGCGAGCTGGTCAGGCGCGCTGGCGAGCGATCAACTCGGCCTCCCGCCCGGTGCGTACACCTTCACCGCAACCCTCGGGGCCGTCTCGCTGGACGCCCCGCTGACGCTCGTCTGATCCGCGTCAACCGCGGAGCCCTTCAGGCTCAGGGCCTCGCGAGGGTTCAGCCCAGCGATCCGCATTCGTGACGCCGCCACAAACCGCGCATCTGCCGCCGGTTGGCGATGAGGACGTACGCAGATCGGGCTTCGAGCAGCCCCCAGGCAGACCGGGAGCTGGTACAAGACCGGCGTGGGCGTCGCCGACAGGAGCACCCGTGACGTGCGGGCTCGTCTCGAGGCCATGTTCGCGGCCGACGAGTGCGTGATCCTCGACGGGGGAGTGGCCACGGAGATCGAGCGCCTGGCGGGCCTCGGGGCGGGCGCCTCCGGTCTCTGGGGCACCTGGGCGCTGTATGACAACCCGCAGGTCGTCCTCGACGTGCACCGTTCGTACGTCGAGGCCGGGTGCCACGTCATCTCCACTGACACGTGGTCGATCCTCGACGCGCCGCACGCCGATCGGGTCATGGTCTCCGCAGCACCCGGAGGCGGCCCCGGCCACTGGATGGACGCGGCGCGGCGCGGGATCAGGCTCGCCCGGCGCGCCATCGACGAAGGCGGGCGCGCCGACGAGTGTGCGGTTGCCTTCGCGATCTCCGGTGAGGTCAGCTCCCCGCAGCAGCTGGCGACCGTGGCGCTGCTCGAGCGGGTGTTCGAGGAGGAGCCGCCGGACCTCGTGCTGCTGGAGACGATGACCCTCATCCGCGAGCCGGAGACCTTCTCGGCCGTCGAGGCGCTGCTCGAGCTGGGCCATCCCGTGTGGCTCTCGTTCCGTCGCTGCCGCCACGGGGTGTGCGGTGTCTTCGGACAGCACTGGGGCCCGCCGGAGGGCGACACCTTCGGGCGTGCGGCGCGGCGGTTCGAGGAGATGGGCGTTGGCGCGCTCCTGATCAACTGTCTCCCTGCCGACCACCTGCCGGGCATCGTGTCCTGGCTCCGCGACTTCACGGCGCTCCCACTCGGCGTGTACCCGAACCTCGGGCATCTGAGCGGGGCGCATTGGCGCTTCGACGAGGAGACGACACCTGAGCGGTTTGCCGAGCTCGCGCTCTCCTGGCGGGCGGAAGGTGCCCAGATCGTCGGCGGCTGCTGCGGCGTCACACCGGATCACATCGCGGCTGCAGCTCGGGCCCTGGCAGGGACGAAGCCGGGCTCCCGACGCCCCGAGGTCGACGACGGCGTGCTCACCGATCGCCTGCCGGCCCGGGTGGAGCCCTGGCGGGACCAGGCCGGCCGCGTCGTCAACCCGTTGCCCTTCCCTGAGCTCGTGGTGGACGATGGCGTGTTCGTCCCGACGACCGGCAGCTATCTGGTCTGGAAGGTGCTGTTCGACGGGAAGCTGGGAGAGGGCAAGACCTGCCTCGACGTGGGCTGCGGGTGCGGCATTCTCTCCGTTCAGCTCGCCCTGAACGGCGCCAAGCGCGTGCACGCGGTGGACATCGACGGCAACGCGGTCGCCAACACCCTGGCCAACGCTTTCCGCAACGGTGTCGTCGACCGGGTCACGGGGGAGGCACTCGATCTCTACCACTGGCGCCCCGAGGAACGGTTCGAGCTGGTCGTGGCCAGCCTCTACCAGATGCCCGTCGACCCCTACGAGGAGCCGACCGGCCATCGGCCGCTCGACTACTGGGGGCGCAACATCCTCGACCACTTCCTCCGGCTGCTGCCACGACTGCTCGCCGAGGACGGCATCGCCTACGTGATGCAGCTCTCGATCGTCGGTCAGCAGGAGACGACGAGGCTCCTCGAAGCGAATGGGTTCAAGGTTCGTGTCGTCGACTTCAGCTTCTTCCCGTTCGGCTCCGTGTTCCAGCAGAACAGGGCGCAGATCGAACGGGTGGAGGAGCTATCCGACGCCTACCATCTGCGGTTCGCCAGGGAGGACGTCATGGTGGCCTACCTGCTCGAGGTGACAGGAACGGGCCAGGAGGGCTTGTGAGCCTGTCTCCGCCATGACGGCGTGCGCCTCGTCACCCCGGCCGGCTTCGCGTCGATACGGACCCGTGTCTTGTGACGACCGGTTGAGTCCGGTGAGTTCTCTTGTGCGTTGGTCATGGCCGTGCCGGCCACCCGCGGGCGGGTGCAATCGGTGGTTGGAGCGGGGCCCTTCAGGGCCTCGCAAGACGTTCTGCTGTCCACCAGCCTACGCGTCGTAGGCGGTAGGCCCCACGCCGTGTCCAGCCCTCCGTTGTAGTCGACCCTCTGCCTCTGTTGGGGCACGAACTTCTTGTGAGGCCCTGAAGGGCCTCACTCCGCTCCTGTTGGGGCACGAACTCCTTGTGCGTTGGTGATGGCTGTGCCGGCCACCCGTCGGGCCTTGAAGGAACCCACGGCGCACGCGACCGGCTACCTATGAGAACATATGTTCGTGTCCGGCGCGACGATCCTCCACGCCGATCTCGATGCGTTCTTCGCCTCCGTCGAGCAGCGCGACGACCCGCGCCTGCTCGGGCGGCCGGTGATCGTCGGAGCGGGGGTCGTGCTCGCCGCCAGCTACGAAGCCAAGGCGTTCGGCATCCGCACCGCGATGGGCGGAGGGACTGTGCGCCGTCTGTGCCCGCAGGCCGTCGTCCGGTCGCCGCGCTTTCACGCGTATGTGCAGGCGAGCAAGGACGTGTTCGAGGTCTTCGGGCGAACGGCGCCGGTCGTCGAGGGGCTGTCCATCGACGAGGCGTTCCTCGACGTGCGCGGGCTGGAGCGGATCCAGGGGACACCGCTGGAGATCGCTGCCCAACTCCGCCTCGACGTGCGTGAGCAGGTCGGCTTGCCCATCACCGTGGGAGTGGCGCGGACAAAGTTCCTGGCCAAGGTGGCGAGCGGCGTGGCGAAGCCGGACGGGCTGCTCGCCGTGGAGCCCGAACGGGAGCTCGAGTTCCTGCACCCACTCGCCGTGGAGCGGCTGTGGGGCGTGGGCCACGTTACCGCCGCCAAGCTTGCGTGCTCGCGGCGTCGCGACCGTCGGCGATGTCGCGCGCGTGGACGAGGAGGTGTTGATCACGTGGCTGGGCAGAGGCTGCCGGCCGCCATCTGCACGCCTTGTCGCACAACCGCGATCCGCGGCGCGGTGGAGACCGGCCGGCGGCGACGCTCGGTCGGCGCACAGCGTGCTCTCGGACGCGGGTTGAAGACTCCGGCTCTGATCGACGAGTCGGTGCTCGCGCTCGCCGACCGGGTCACGCGGCGGCTGCGGGCAGCCCATCGCGTCGGACGCACCGTCGTGCTACGGCTGCGCTTCGACGACTACACCCGGGCGACCCGCTCCCGCACGCTCGAGTGGCCGACGGCCGAGACCCGTCCGATCCTCATGGCGCTGCGCGGACTGCTGGCCCAGGAGCGCGAGCTGATCGCGCAGCGTGGCCTGACCCTGGTCGGCGTCGCGGTCACCAACCTGGACGACGACCGTGCCGTGCAGCTGGCGCTGCCGCTCGACCCCTCCGCGGGCGGCGCGCTGGACGAGGCGCTGGACGAGGTGCGCGAGCGGTTCG